>JBNJJW010000001.1:0-684310 GCA_051750645.1 Bacillota bacterium
AAAGTGGCGTTATTCCGTTCAAATCATCTCGTTCGCGAATAATAGCGATAATTATTGGCTTTATTTAGCTGTTTCGAACCCAGAAGACCCGCTCAGCCATATGATAAGACCATATTTTACCGTTATCTCACACACTCGGCCCATCATACCACCACTAGCGCCCTTTTTTACTGTTATCCCATCCGGAGCATTCCTACCAGCCCATGTAAATAATAACCACAAAAAACCTATAGAATAAGAACGCGCGTTCTGTATATAATAAGAACAACAGTTCTTATTTCTGTATATAATAAGAACAAAAGTTCTTATTTTGGAGGGAAGCATCATGACATTGGAAAAATGGTTCAAGTCAATCGGTTGTGTCGTTGATGTGATTTATATGAGTAAGAAAGGCAAGTTCACGAAACGAAGAATTCGGGTCATCTCCGTTAGAAACGGTTACGTAAGAGCGTTCTGTATAAACTCGGGCGCACAGCGCGTCTTCCTGATTGAAAATATGCTGGCAGCAGAGCTGGTGAGAAGCAATGTCTCTTAACAAAGTCATTATGCTCGCCGATTGCCAATCGTTTTATGCGTCCGTGGAAAAGGCGGAGCATCCCGAGTATCGGGATCTGCCGGTTGTTGTTGCGGGCGACCCCGAACGCAGGTCCGGCATTATTCTTGCCGCCTGCCCGATCGCCAAATCCTTCGGTGTAACGACAGCGGAGAGAATTGGCGATTCGCTTGCGAAATGTCCGAATTTAGTGATCATTAAACCGCGGATGCAGCTGTATATCGACATCTCTATGATGATTACCCGCATTTATCAATCGTATACCGATTTGGTTGAGCCCTATTCGATCGACGAGCAATTTCTCGATGTGACCGGTTCGCTGCATTTATATGGTTCGCCGGAGGAGCTTGCAAGAATGATTCAGACGCGCATCCAGGAAGAGCTCGGGGTGTACACCCGCTTTGGCATTGCCGAAAATAAAATTTTGGCGAAGACGGCCTGCGACAACTACGCGAAGAAAAACGGTTCAGGCATTTACATCCTGTCCAAGGATAAGCTTCACGAGACGCTCTGGACATTGCCGATCGGCAAAATGTTTATGGTCGGCAGCCGCATGACGCGTCATTTTAATGCGATGGGGATGGAGACGATCGGCAAGCTCGCCGAGATGCCGCTGGAGAAGCTTAAGCTGATAATGCGCCGCAAATTCGGCAAAAATTCCGATATCAATGCCGAGCTGTACTGGCGTATTGCTAACGGAATCGATGATAGCCCGGTCACGCCGGGTACGCATCAGGTCGCCCCCAAGGCTGTAGGACATATGATGACGCTGCCGCGTGATTATGGAAAGCTCGATGAGATCAAGGTTGTTCTGCTCGAGCTGACGGAGCTTGTTTGCCAGCGCTGCCGCGGCAAAGGCTATATGGGGCATGTCGTTTCGGTGGGCTGTATGGGAGCCGACTATGACCGCCCTACCGGCTTTAGCCGCCAAATGAAAATGGACGATCCGACCAATGTCACCAATCAGGTTTACCGCGCTGCCGTCGAGCTTTTGAAGCGGCACTGGGACGGCCATCCTGTTCGAAAGGTTGGCGTCAGCCTTTCGCAATTTTCGGCTGATGATGAATATCAGCTTTCTTTGTTTGACCCGAATCGGGAGAAAACGATGGCGCTTGAACGGGCGACAGATGCCATCAAGCAGAAGTACGGAGATGCCATTATTTTAAGAGCGGTTTCGGCAACTCCCGCCGGGCAGGCCCGGGACCGCTCCGAGAAGATCGGAGGACATTACAAATGAGAAAGAAGCTTGAAGGAAACGGGCTTTGGGAATCGAGCCGCATGATGCTGCCCGAGCACAAGGCCGCTATTAATGAACACGAGAACGCTTTGCGGCAGCGGCAGCGCGTGGAGCTTGATGAGCAGGAGTGGGAACATGTAGCGCGGTCCGTCGCAGAGTCGCTGCAGCAGCGCCATCAAATCACGCTCCGGCTGTTCCATCCGGTCGAGGAGCTGACCGTCATCGGGATCGTGGATCGGGTCGACCAGATGAAAGGCCGCTTCATGGTGGACGGCGAATGGTTCTCGATTAAGGACATTGAAGGGGCGGTCATGGATGAGTGAAACATCGTAAAGCTGCACACCGTGAAGCATCATCATTGGATGCGGGACGATCAACAAAAGCGCGCATATTCCCGCATACCTAAAAAACGATACCGCCGAAATCAAATATTTTTGCGACATTAAGAAGGAAGTTGCCGATATCAACATCATCAAGAGTATGATCGAAAATGGCGAGCTTGGCGAATTGTACCATGTGTAACGCCAGCTTTCGCGCCCATCGCTCCATTCCGGGGCTCGGAGGAGCATTTAAAACGAAAGCAACCGCCGGTGGTGGGGTGCTCATTGATTGCCTACTGCCCTATAAACTCAAGAAAAATGGGGCGTGCCGCGGTGGGCTGCCCCGTTGCCATTTAATAGCTATCGTTCCCGAGGGATTTGAACCGTAATCATTTAATTGCATGTATCGATAACCATTGAGGAAGAGCTGCCAAGGGGTTTGATTGCCAATTACACAAATTCTCAAGCTCTTGTTTTGACAGTGGTTCTCCTTCTTCTTTTGATTCATCTACCCAAAAAGAACCATCCTCCGCGTACATTTCTTCCATATGTGAAACGTACAGACCTGAAGAAATAATAGCATTCATTATATCCTGTATACGCCATTTAAAAGTTGGCACTTCTCCAAAAGGTCCTGTTGAGTCATATGGCTTAATTACATTTATTTTATCTGCAACATTTATTCCGAACGGCCGCAAAAAAGGGTGAATGTCAAACATTATATATGATCCGCTGTTTTTAAGGATTCTATGGATATTTTTATACATGGAATTTAAATCATTAATCCATACATGGACACCATTTGAGGTATATACAAAATCATATTCACCGCTCTTAACTTTGCTTAACTTCATTGTATCATCGCAAATGAATTCAATATCCCAACCATGTTTATAGGCTATATCAGAACTGTTTTCCAACTGTTTTTCCGAAATGTCGCATGATGTAACTTTGGCCCCCATTAAATGAAAGGCGAATACAGCATGGTTGTCACCACTTGAAGGAACACAAACTCGTTTGCCATGCAAATTTGGAAATGCCTTTTTAAGCATTGAATACGCAGTATGATGAAATGCTGATTCAGGAGTTTTAATTATTTTTGAAATAGCTTCATCAGTTCTATATCTTTGATACCATGTTTCAGACCACTGGTTCCAATTGTTTTTGATTACATTCGTATAATTATCCATCACTTAGATAGTCCCACCTTCAAATAAATCTATTGAGTTCTAACATTTCTTTATAAATTATCCAATAGGTTATTACAAAATGGAAGGGTAGAAATCTTTTAAATTGAACTATACAGCCCGTTTAGTTGAGCGAAGGACTGCCATTTAGCCTTCTTGTATTGAACTATAATTATCCGTTATCCTAACAAAGATATCGGATTCCGTTAATATAATTGTTCCGTTATTGATCTCTGATAGTTGACTAAGCTTCTTTCATTTTTTTCTCCAGTGAAGCTGCTTCTTCCTCAATCCGGATAGGATGTATTCGTTCGAATAATAACTGAAGATTATTGACTCGTTGTTCAGCAAGAACGCGCGTCGGATGCCATTGCGGTTTTTCAAGCGTTAAGAACTTTCGTAATTTCTCACATGAGAAAGGAATGAATGGATTTAACAAATTTCCTAGATTAGCAATGATCTGGACGCATGTATACAACGTGTGGCCACAAGCGTTTCTATCTTCTTTTACCTGGATCCATGGTGTTTGGTCATCAAAGTATTTGTTTGCTTGCCGTACGTAAAAGAAGATTAACTCAATGGCTTCTTTTAATTTCCCAGCCTCAATAAGATTTCCTGCTTTAACATACAAATCAGGAATGGTCTCCTTCCATCCTTCCGACAGTTCTCCATTTGGAACTTTCGCATCAAATGACTTCACTATAAACGCCAGAGTACGGTTAACGAAATTCCCAAATGCACCAAGCAGCTCACCATTGTGGTTATGAATGAACTCTCTCCAAGAAAAGTCAGTGTCCCGTTTCTCAGGTCCGTTAGCAATCAGAAAATAACGAATGGAATCTGGATCGTACCGACTGGCGATATCAGGGACCCAAACAGCCCAGTTTCGACTAGTAGAGAACTTCTGCCCCTCAAGTGTCATATATTCACAGGATATTACTTTATCGGGCAAGTGAAACTCACCTACTCCTAAGAGTATTGCCGGCCAAATCAATGTGTGGAAAGGTACGTTGTCTTTACCATGAACATAATACGCGACAATATCTGCGTTTCCTTCTGACCAGAATGACTCCCAGTTGCCTCCTGTCTCTGCCGCCCACTGCTTGCTTGCAGATAAATACCCACTGACAGCTTCAATCCATACATAGATCTTTTTGTCCTCGAATCCATTAACGGGCACATCAATACCCCAAGTTAAATCTCTCGTAGCCGCCCGGTCCTGAAGTCCTTCTTTTAAGTATCGGCTAGTTAAATGAACGGCATTCTCTCTCCATCCTTGTGCTTTGGATGCGAACAGCTCTAAATCATCTTGAAATTTCGACAGAGCAAGGTAGTAATGTTCCGTTGGACGTTCAACCGGTGTTGTCCCGCATAACTTGCAAGTTCTGTCCAACAAATCTGATGGGTCCAGTAAGGTGGAGCAAAAATCGCATTGGTCACCCCTTGCGCGCTTTTTACAATTTGGACAAGTTCCTTCCACATATCGGTCTGGCAAAAATCTCCGATCGATCTCACAATACGTTTGCTGTATTGTTTTTTTATACAAATGCCCATTTTCTAAAAGCTTTAAAAACAGCTCCTGCACGACATCATGATGAAAGGACTGGTCCGTGCGGGTATACAGATCGTAAGTAAATCCCAGTTGTTCAAAGCAATCAACAAACTCTTGATGATAGCGATTGGCAAAATCTCCAGGTGATATCCCTTCTTGAGCAGCTTGGACCGCTACTGGAGTTCCATGACAATCACTGCCGGAAACATACAATACGTTGTCTCCTTTTGCTCTGAAATAACGTGCCAGCACATCCCCAGGCAACAAGCTTGCCAACCGGCCAAGATGCAATGAACCGTTAGCATACGGCCAAGCACCCCCAATAAAAATGTTTGCCATACTTTTTCCCTCCTTTTTTAGACAACAAAAAACCCTCATCCCAAAGGGACGAGAGTTGTGCTCACGTGTTACCACCCAATTTTATTAATGCCTTGCGGCATTGACCTCTTCGGGTACGACGCTGCATGCGTTTATACCCTAGCACTGTAACGGATGCAGGTTCCGGCGCAGCCTACAACCACATGAGGTTTCGATGCGCAGCTCTGAGACCATATTCCCACGGTTATTCTTTACTCCTTTTCAGCAAACGGAGCTCTCTGTAAAAGACATTATCGTGGTACTCTTTCTCTTCACAGCTTTTCTAAATATGCAAGTTATTGGATATCATACTGAACACCATTTATAAAGTCAAGAGCATTTTAACCCGAAGCAATCCAGATTATAAATTATCACGCTGTTCTTTACGAGGGAGATTAATGTCCAGCGGGCCTCTTTTTGTCGTCGAGAAACGCATTCAAAAAAAGTTTATTTATTCCGCTGAACAGCAAGCACCGCCAGTTCAATCTTGTTCAGCATAAGCCCGTATTCATTCGTAATTTCAAAAGTATGCGGCAGCGGCAGCTTTTGAAAGTATGGCGCCACATCGGCTGCCGAACGAAACCAATCGCCGGGCTCCGGCGGCTCCAAGGACTGGTCACTCCAAGCTGCGCTAAGCTCCGGGCTGTAGACCGGCTCCGCCCCGGGCTTCAAACGTCCGCCGAGCAGCCGTTCCACATAGACGGTCTGCGGCGGCTGCCGGCGTACGCGTGCGAACAAATGAGGAGCGTAATCCGCCCGCGAGCCCGTATGCTTAACGGCGCCGGCAAAGCTTCTGGCTCCTTCAAAAACGCGCGGAATGCCGAACAGCATCGCGTAAAGCCGCTTCCCGAATTCAATTCGTTCCTTCAATTGCTCGAACCGCTCCATAATAAGTCCAGAAAGCCTCAGCGTCTCTAAACCTTCGCCTTTTCCCTGCCCTCTCCCATATGGAAAAATAACGCCGTTCAGCTGCAGCAGCGACTGCAGCCCAAAAAACAGCGTATCGAGCACTTTCTCACGGTAATACGGATGCTGCACGACGCGTTTCTCAATGTAATGCTGCTCGTTCACAATTAACGCAACCGTCAGCGGTACCGGATCACGATCGCGCCAAAACAGCTTCCAGACCGGCGTCATAAACGACGAAACGCCAAACGCCGGCAGCAGATGGAACAAGCTTCTTCCCTCGCGGCGACTCCATTCGTAAAGCAGCAGCTGAGGGTAAGCATCTTGAAAAATAAGCGCATTCGCCTGCTCCAAAAATCGGAAAACCCCTTCCCGCTGCTCCTTCCGAAGCAGCCAAGGAAGCCACTCCCCCTGCAAATCCGTCATATTCCATCCGCCATTACGCGATACCATATGCGCCAGAAGTGCCCAATGCAGCTCCGGCGTGCGGAAATAGACAGACCGATATGCTTCCGTACGTGTCACATTGTTGCGGTTGCCTGCAGTTGTCTCCGTGCGAATCCGCTCGATGATCGTCAGCTCCACCCCGCTCCAGCCTCCGGCGCCGCCTGCATCAGAAGAAGCGGACGGCTTCGACCATGCTGACATAAGCTTTGCTACAGCGGAGGACGACAGCTGCAGCGGCATCGCCTCCGCAATCATCGCATGTGATGCGCTCATGGCTCCCCACTTTCCTAACGCATAAGCTAGCGCTGCGCCAGGCAGCGCGATCAGCTGTCGCAGCCAATAGCCAAGTGAACGGCGCTGTATGCGTAATCCATTCTTTTCCTCCATCGTCAGCGCTCCTTGTTCGAACATCGTGCCCCTTGCGCAAGATAAATGCCATACTCAACCTATATGAACCAGTATCCTCCACAATGAGGCCTGTCATACCGGACATGCAGCGTATGCGATACATGCATCCGCGTTGTATAATAGAGCAAAACAAGCATTGGAGGCAGATGCAATGTGCGGAAGATACACGCTCACCGTAACGCTGGAGGAGCTGATGGTCAGATATATGATCGGAGAGACAATGGTGCCGTTTCACCGTCCAAAATATAACGTAGCACCGAGCCAGCAGGTGTTCGCAATTATTAATGACGGGCAAAGCAACCGGCTTGGGGAACTGAAGTGGGGACTTATTCCGCCATGGGCCGAGGATCCGAAGATCGGATTCATGATGCTCAACGCGCGCGCAGAGACAGCAGCGTCCAAGCCCGCTTTTCAAAAGCCGCTTCGCCGTAAGCGCTGCCTTATCCCTGCAGACGGCTTTTATGAATGGAAAACGACGGCGCTCGGCAAGCAGCCGATGCGGATTGTGCTTAAGAGCCGCGCTTTATTTAGTATGGCTGGTCTGTACGAAACATGGGTTTCCCCGGATGGAACCAAAATAAACAGCTGTACCATACTGACAACGACACCGAATGATCTGGTCGCGCAGATTCATGACCGCATGCCGGTCATTTTACGGCCTGAAGACGAGCCGCTCTGGCTGAATCGCATGATCAGCGAACCAGACGCGCTCGTTCCACTCCTTCGCCCATATAACCCGGATGAGCTTGAAGCTTATCCGGTTTCCGCAGCAGTAGGCAATGTACGCAACGACGACTCCTCGTTGATTGAGCCGTTTACAGCAGATGAGCAATTAGGGCTATGGTAAGCACGTGGGCAAAAAAAATCGCCGACCTAAAACGGTCAGCGAAACATTCCCCACAGCTTCAGCAAGTGAAACGTGTTGTTGGGATCAATTTTTTGCCCCATAACGAAGGCCACGATCTGTTCCTCCTGCGTATCCGTAAGCTGCTCCTGCAAAATCACGGCTGCCGCTTTAACAAGCTTCCTTACCTTAGGGCGGTCCTGCAAATCATACTTTGTCACATTACCGAGCAGCTCCCGCATCCGGTCCTTCATGACAGGGTTTTTCAATTTAAATTTGACTCGTTCGACCAGCTGCGGCCGAATGCCGTACTTTTGGTAACTCACGGTCCAGACACCTCCATCCGGCAATCCCATCTTTAAACTATATGCCGCCCGGAGGTAATAATTGCCTAGTCCAGCTGCTCTCCTTGAAAAATTTGATCCTTCTGCAGTACATCCCGCACTCTTACATAGGACTCATTCGACCAAAAATCGTCCCGCTCCGTTAATGCAGCGGCATCGTCGCGGGCAAGCTCCAGTACTTCATAGTCGGCGACCATGTCCGCAAGCCGAAACTCAGGCAGACCGCTTTGCTTTGTGCCAAAAAAATCACCCGGTCCGCGAAGCTCCAGATCGCGCCGCGCAACCTCGAAGCCATCGTCCGTATCCGTCATGACCTTCATCCGTTCGCGCCCGGTTTCCGACTTCGGATCGGCTACCAGAATACAATGCGATTGATGCTCGCCCCGACCGACCCGGCCGCGCAGCTGATGCAGCTGCGACAAGCCGAACCGTTCCGCATCCATAATAATCATGAGCGTCGCATTCGGAACGTCCACGCCAACCTCTACGACGGTAGTGGCGACAAGCACCTGAGTATCATTTGCCCCGAAGGCACCCATTACGCTTTCCTTCTCGGAGGCGGACAGCCGGCCATGCAGCAAGCCGATCCGAAGATCAGGAAAGGATTGCTGCGTTTGCACGTAGAGATCAATCGCATTTTGCACATCGAGCTTCTCGGACTCCTCGATCAACGGACAAATAATGTATGCTTGACGGCCCTTACTAACCTCTTTACGAATAAACGCAAGTACGCGCTCCATCATGCTATGCTTTACCCAATACGTCTTAATTGGCTTACGCCCATGCGGCCGCTCCCGGATTGTCGATACGTCCATATCGCCGAAAGCGGTAATCGCCATCGTCCTTGGAATTGGTGTGGCAGTCATCGTAAGGACATCGGGATTCATCCCCTTGCGGCGGAGCACGCTTCGTTGATTGACGCCGAAACGATGCTGTTCATCGACGACGACAAGCCCAAGGCTGCGGAAAAAAACATCGTCCTGAATGAGCGCATGCGTACCAACCACGATATCGATCATCCCCATTTGAAGACCGGCAAGCACATCGCGCCGCTTGCGCTCAGTCAAGCTCCCGGTCAACAAACCAACCTCGATGCCCATGTCAGCATACAGCTTTTGCAGCGACCGCATATGCTGATCGGCCAGTATTTCGGTCGGAACCATGAGCGCTCCTTGATGGCCGGATTTGACTGCCGCATACAACGCAATGGCCGCAACAACCGTTTTGCCGGAACCAACGTCACCCTGCAGCAGCCGGTTCATGCAGGAGGGCCTGCGCATATCGGTCAAAATTTCATTGACGACCTTCTTCTGCGCGTCCGTCAGCTCGAATGGCAGCTTTGCGGCGAATTGGCGAATCGTTTCGCTTTCGATACGATGCGCGATCCCGTCGTTGCGTTTACGGTTAAGTGCGCGATAAGCCTGAAGCTTAAGCTGAAACAAAAAGAGCTCTTCGTACACCAGCCGTTTGCGTGCCGCTTGTCCCTCTTTCGTATCATCCGGCAAATGAATGCGATGCACTGCATCGCGTCTAGCCATCAGGTCATGCTGCTGGACAAGCTCATGCGGCAGCACCTCTTCAATCATCGCCCCATATTGCGTTAATGCTTGGCGCACCGTCTTCCGCATCCACGGCTGCGTAATGCTTCCGCCAACCGAATAAACCGGCTGGAGCGTTCCGGACTTAGCCGCATTGCCGCTGCCCGGGAACTCCGAGTCCGACACGGTAATCTGCAGCCGCTGCTGTTCCCATTTGCCGGTCAGCATAATTTCACGGCCTGGCACCAGCTGGTCCTGCAGAAAATGACGGTTGAACCATACCGCGGTCACTAGCCAATGCCCGACTTCAACCTTGCATGTCAATCTCGACTTGCTCTTGCCGTAACGCTGCAAGACAGGTACTCCCCGGACATGTCCCAGCACCGTCACCTTCTCGCCATCCTTCACGTCCGTGAGCTCCCGGATCCGGTAGTCCTCGTAACGAAACGGAAAATAATCAAGTAAATCTGCGACCGTTTGCACGCCAAAGGCGTGAAGCTCTTGTTCCTTAGGAGCGCTCACGCCTTTGATTTGCCGTACTGAAAATTGATCCAACGTCATCATACTATCATCCCTCACAGCCTGTACATGAACACAGCCGAGGTGCCGGGGCCCGTATGCGTTCCGATAACGGCTCCGATCGTCGTGTAGCCGATTTCCTGCACGTTAAAATTATTTTTGACGAGCTCACAAAGCTCCATGGCCGTATCATTGCCATGTGTCCAAGCAATCGTAATGGCTACCGGCTCATCGCCGAATGATTGCTTCAACAGCTCAACGATGCGCGCCATCGCTTTTTTCGAACCCCGTACTTTATCAACGGCAAGCACGACGCCGTCTGGATCCAGCGACAAAATCGGCTTAATGTTCAAGATCGAACCGATCAGCGCTGAAGCTTTGCCGATCCGGCCGCCCTTTTGCAAATATTCGAGCGTATCGACGAGAAAATACAGCTTCAGCTCTCCATCAAGACGCTTGATCTCATCAAGAATCCGTTCCTTTGATTCGCCTGCCTGCGCCATTTCAGCCGCTTTTAAAACACGCATACCAAAGCCGAAGGATGCCGATTTCGAGTCAATAATCGTAATATCCGATTGTTCCTCAAGCATAGACTCCGCAATAACCGCCGACTGATACGTACCGCTTAGCGCCGCGGACAAATGTATCGATATAATTGGCGCTTCAGCATCCTCAGCGAGCAATCGCTGGTATACCTCCGCGAACTCCAGCGGCGATGGCTGCGATGTCGTCGGGAGCGCAGTTGACTGTGCAAGCTTCTCATAGAACTGCTCGGAATTAATCGTTACAGCATCCAAGTACGTCTCTTGTCCAAAGATCACCTTAAGCGGTACCATCTCAATGCCTAGACGCTCTCTGACCTCAGCCGGAATATCAGCCGTACTATCCGTTACTATTCGGACCTTCCCCACAATCAATCCCTCCCAAACTTTAAAACGATTGCAATTTATTCCACTGCAAACACATAAGGATACAGCGGTTGTCCGCCATTTTGCACTTCGAGCTCCAGCTCAGGGTATTGCTCGGCAATCCATTCGCACAGAGATGCCGTACCTGCTGCTTCAGCACCCTCGCCGGTCAGTATCGTAAGCAGGTCTCCGCCGGATTCCAGCATGCTGACGATTAGCGATTGGCAGGCTTCCTGTAAACTCGCATTTGAAACGACGATCGTCTTCTCTTTGATGCCGATATACTCGCCCTCACGAATGTCCACGCCTTCAATGCTAGTATCCCGGACCGCTTTCGTTACTTGGCCTGAGAGCACCTGCTCGGCCGCATTTTTCATCCAAGCAGCGTTGCGGTCAGCCGTTTCCTCTTCTTTGAAAGCAAGAACGGCAGCTAAGCCTTGAGGAATTGTTCGAGTCGGAATAACCGATACATTGCGCTCGCTAAGCTCAGCAGCCTGCTCGGCCGCCAAAATAATATTTCCGTTATTAGGTAGAATGAAAATGTGCTCCGCAGACAACGCCTCGATTGCCTTTACGAAATCTTCCGTGCTGGGATTCATCGTCTGTCCGCCAGACAGGACGGTATCCACCTCATTTTCAAGAAAAATGTCCGCAATTCCTTCTCCAATGGCGACCGCTATAATGCCGAATGGAGCCCGTTCAAACACTTGACCGGGCGGAACGCCTTGAACAGCTTGCCCGGCAAGCAGCTCAGCCGCTGCGAAGTCAACAGTGCTAACATCAACTTGCTCATTCTCCAGCAAATCACGATGCTGCTCCCGCATGTTCAAAATATGAATATCGGTCAACTCGCCGTAAGGAAGCGATAGATTAAGCACATCACCAGGCTTGCGCGAGTGAACATGGACCTTAATAATATCGTCTTCCGTTATAACCAGAATCGAGTCTCCGTCTTTTCCCAACGCACGTTTGTAAGCGGATTCATCAAAAAACGCTCCCGTATGTCCGCTTAGCTTGCGATTGATAAAAAATTCCATATCATACAAAAACTCGATCGCTTCTGTCGATAAGCGCGCTTGCGCCGATAACGGCTCCTGCTTGCGGATAACCGGTTTTGCGGCAGGTACAGCCACCTCTTCAGGCGGAGCAGCTTCAGACGGCATCGAATATTGATCTTGATATCCGTTCCCATCCGTTTCTGACAAGCTGCGTACAAAGCCTTCATAGATGAAAACGAGACCTTGTCCGCCCGAATCGACTACGCCAACCTGCTTCAGAACCGGGAGTAAATCCGGCGTCCGCTGCAGCGCTTCGTATGCCTTCTTATGCACCTCCCGCATAAGCTCAGACACGTCGCTCGTTCGGCGGGCATATTGCACTGCGTGCTTGGCTGCCTCTTTGGCTACAGTCAAAATCGTTCCTTCCACAGGCTTCACGACTGCTTTATAGGCCATATCGACGCCATGCTGAAGCGCAGCTGCCAGCTGTGCTGTCCCCGCTTCCTCTAAGCCGGCCAGCGACCTGGAGAAGCCGCGGAACAGCTGCGACAAAATGACGCCTGAGTTGCCCCGCGCCCCCATCAGCAGCCCTTTCGACAGGGCTTCTGTCGCTTTGCCAATGCTTGCGGACGGTTTGCTGCGCAGCTCACGAACGCCGGAGGTCATCGTTAAATTCATATTTGTCCCCGTATCGCCATCCGGCACTGGAAACACATTTAATGCGTTAACGTGCTCTGCGTTACGCTGCAAATAATCCGCCCCGAGCAGTGCCATTGCGGCAAAATCAGATCCGTTTATAGAGCGCTTACTCAACGAAAATTCCCCTTCCTGCTACTTGGATACCCTTACGTCTTGAACAAATATATGGACTTGCTCCACTTGTAGACCGATTACGTCATTCAGCACATATTTCACCTTGGATTGAATGTTATGCGCTACCTCGGAAATTTTCGTCCCATAGCTTACAATGATGTGAAGGTCAATATGCAGCTTCTCACTTTCCCGCCGCACTTCTACGCCGCGGGTCAAATTATCTCGTCCGAGCAACTCGGCAATTCCGTCCTTAAGCTGTTTGCGTGAAGCCATTCCGACAAGTCCATAACAATCCATGGCTGCAGAGCCCGCAATGACGGCTATGCAATTGTCCGTGATATGTATGGAACCGAGTTCTGTGCTTAGCTGCAGAGGCATGGAAATACACTCCCTTACTGTATATATTATGGACTAAGTACCATTGTACTATAAACGGCTCCTTTATAGAAGTCCGTTCATTAAATCCAGTAGTTATGCATGTTTGCGTACTTCACTTGCAGTCAGAATCAGGTAATCATGTATATTTAGGTTGAACAGTACAAAGGTTTATGTTACGATATTCAAGTGTGTTTAAATGTAATTTCGCTTACGAATGAAGTTTTGCATACGCAAAACTAAGCGCATGCTCAAGAAGTTAGTTTTGCATACGCATAACTAAATCAATGTTTACGAAGATAGTTTTGCATGCGCAAAACTTGAAGGAGGTGTAGTCATGTCCCGCAAATGTTTTCTAACAGGTAAAGCACCTGGTAAAGGTAACAACGTTTCCCACGCTAACAACAAAACACGTCGTTCTTGGGGCGTAAACGTGCAGAAGGTTCGCATCCTGGTTGACGGTAAACCGAAACGTGTTTATGTCAGCACTCGCGCACTGAAGTCCGGTAAAGTTACCCGCGTATAATGATGGCTATGGCCATAGACAAAAGCACCTGAGCGCTCAGGTGCTTTTTTTTTCGCGAACACGGCCGTAGGGTGGCGGCAGTATCGGACCTAATTTTTTTGGAATGTATTCAATATTGCTTTTACGAACCCGCCCAAAAATTTCGGCAGTTTAATTGTATAAAATTTCATGCCTCATCCCTCCTCAGACACGCTCATCGAATTGATCCGTGACAAGAACCTACGCTCATGTAACCATCCTATGCATCGTCAGTCCGTCCTATTCCAGCGTGCGACCGAGGCGAGAGCCCAATTAAGCGCCCATTATTGCCTGAGGATTATCCCGTATATAATTAACGGCGGCAATAATAATGGCCAACAATAAATAAAACACGATCGCCAGCACGATGAACGTGATCCTCAGCCCAAGCGTCTCAAATCTCCGAAAAAACCGTATGCCTATGTATAGCGCCAGCAACGAAAATAAATACCTGGTTAGCCCCGTAATCATCGAGAAAATAGCAAGCATCAAGCCGGCTAGAAATGCGTAGCCAAGCAACCAAAACGTCGTTTTTAACCGTTCGTTCATCGCTATGTGCCCCTATCGCAGCCGCGCGATTGCCGCGGCACGGTCTTTCTCGCCAAATACCGCATTGCCCGCTACAAGCACGTTTGCTCCGGCTTCACGGATGAGAGGCGCTGTTTCCTGATTGACGCCGCCATCCACCTGGATATGAACCGAGTGCAGTCCGCGTTCATCCAGCATTGCAGTCAGCTGGCGCAATTTGACGAGCGAATAGGGAATGAATGCTTGTCCGCCAAAGCCTGGATTAACCGTCATAATGAGGACCAGATCCAAGTCATGCAAAATAGGCTCAAGTACAGCTACAGGTGTTGCCGGATTAATCGCTACACCGGCCGGAAGCCCTTTTTCTTTAATATAATGTACGGTTCTATGCAAATGCACACACGCTTCTGCATGAATCGTAATACGGTCTGCTCCCGCTGCTATATAATCGTCAATCGACAGCTCCGGACGCTCAATCATCAAATGAACATCGAAGGGCAGCGAGGTTGCCGGCCGCACCGCAGCAATGACCGGTGGACCAAACGTCAGATTCGGCACAAAATGTCCGTCCATGACATCGACGTGGATCCAATCCGCTCCCGCTGCTTCGGCTGCTCCAATCTCCTCGCCAAGCCGTGCGAAATTAGCCGATAATATAGAAGGCGCAATAATAGTCATAGTTGTTAGTACCTCCGTTTTTTATCTTTCATTTCAGCCAAAAACAGAACATAGTGATCATGCCTGCTTTGCTCGATTTCACCTTTGGCAATCGCTTCAAGTACTGCGCAGCCTGGCTCGTGTACGTGGGTACAGCCCCGAAATTTACAATTAGGTGAAAGCTCCCGCATCTCGACAAAGCAATAGCCTAGATCCTCAATACCAAGCTCTGTAAAATCAAGCTGGCTAAACCCCGGCGTATCGGCCACTAAGCCGCCGCCAATTTCTATAAGCTCGACATGTCTGGTCGTATGCTTTCCCCGACCTAGTCTGTTGCTGATTTCATTTGTTTCAAGCTGCAGTCCTGGTACTATCGCATTAAGCAGCGATGATTTGCCTACCCCGGATTGTCCGGCGAATACAGCCAGATGACCTTTCAGCCGTTCTTGCAAAGGTTCGATTCCTTCGCCGAGCCGGGAGCTGGTCCCATACACTTCATAGCCTAACGGTCGATAGATGCGATTAACGGAGGCGGCCGCAGCTTGCGCCTCCTCCGTCTCCAAACCGTCATTTTCTAAATCCCGTTTACTTAGACAGAGCACCGCAGGTATGCCTGCGTGCTCAATATGAACGAGAAATTTATCCAACAGCTGCAAGTTCAGCGCCGGCTCCGTTACGGAGAATACGAGAATCGCCAAATCAATATTAGCCACAGGCGGACGTATAAGCTCAGACGAACGGGGAAGCAACTCTTCAACGGTGCCTTCCCCATTCTCGGTCAAGCTGTAGAGGACGTTATCCCCTACCAGCGGAGAAAGACCTTTTAACTTAAATACGCCCCGCGCACGGCACTGCACGGTTTCCGAGTTCGGCAACGCGTCCTTTGCCCGAACATAATAATAGCCGCTGAGAGCCTTTACTATTGTTCCTTTGAGCAAATTATTGCTGCTATCGCCGCTGCTGTTTTTATTGCTGTTGTTCTTCGTTTGATTCGCCATTACTTTCATTAACCTCCGCTTGCGCCGGCTCTTCTGAAGGAGGCGCTTCTTCACCAGGTATGGTCAAGGTGGATGAATTGCTGCCCTGCACAAGCTCCTCGTACGTAATGGATTTCGTATCGATGAACTGGTTATTGCGGTAAACGGTCACTCTTGCTTCCGTATCCGGCGCCACGATGACGGTTACCGGGAATGTTTGCGTACTTGTAATTTGCCGTTTGTCCCATTCGATATTCTCGCCGCGGGCATCCGAATACACGATTTTTATTTCACTCGTTTTCCCCGCTTCTTCCGGGGATATAACGATGTTGAACTGATGCTCCTTTGCATCGGCTGGCGGTCCTGAGCTTACTCGAATCGAAACTTTAGCACCTTTGGTCACCATGTCCTTCGGTTTGTACGGATCCTGGCTAATGACAAAATCCTTCTGATGAAGATAGCTTGGTTCATACAAAATGTCCTCGTCTGCCAAAACGAGCTCTTTTGCTTTAATTAAATCTTTTGCTTCATCGATCCGTTTGCCGATCAAATTCGGCATTTCAACCGTTTGGCGGCCTTTGCTGACCATAAAAGTGAATTCTGCGGACTCAGGGTTAAATTGTTCGCCTGCTTCAGGAGTTTGCTGAAGAATCGTGTCAGGCGCTTCCTCGCTGAAAACCGGATCAATAATGATTTGCTCGGGCGTAATACCTAATGCGCCAAGCTCGTCTATCGCTGTTTGCAGCGGCTTGCCGACGTAGTTATTCAGCTCTTCCAGCTCCGGTCCGTCACTGACAGTGATTTGTATGAATGAGCCTTCCTTGACCTTCATATTCATCTTACTCTGACTAATAACATGATCCTTAGGTATCTCTTTGTTATGCTCCCGAATGACAGGGTCTTCAACCTCAAGCCCGGCTGCCTCAATCAATTGACGCGCTTCCGTTAACGGCTTGTCAACGACATACGGCACGCCCACCTCCGGTACGTCCAGGAAGGCCAGCAGACTTATAAAGCCCCAGATTATAAGCGCTAATACAGCAAGTGTAACACCCACAACGGTTAGCGGCTTTTTCCAACCCTTTCCTTTCTTTTGAAGACCGTCCTCGTTCCATTCCGCATCGGTATTAGAGGTAACGGCTTGCTCCCCCCGCTCCTTCGTTGCAGCAGGCCGAATGTCACCGCGAATAGCAGGCATAACGCGAGTCTCTTCCATATCGTTGACGTTCGTAAACGTTATTTTCGGCTCGTTCAGCCGCTCAGGACGCAAACAGCTGTCCAGATCGATCAGCATCTCATGCGCTGAGCTGTAGCGTTCACTCTGGTTTTTGCGCATCGCTTTAAGGATTACGTTTTCCACGCTTTGCGGAATATGGGGATTAGCGATACGCGGTTCCTCGAACGTTTCCTGCAAATGCTTCAAGGCTACGCTGATCGGACTTTCTCCGAGAAATGGAAGCTTCGCCGTCAACATTTGATACAGCACAATGCCCAGTGAGTATAAATCCGATTTTTCTCCCGTATTGATTCCTTTCGCATGCTCGGGGGAAAAATAATGAACCGAACCGATTACCGAACCGGTTTGCGTAATTGTTGATGAAGTAACCGCACGCGCTATACCGAAGTCGGTTACCTTTACCCGTCCATTTTTGCCGATCAAAATATTATGAGGTTTAATGTCGCGGTGTATAATATGATTTTGATGAGCATGATCAAGCGCATCGGCTATTTGCACAGCAATACGCACCGCTTCATCAGCCTGCAGCGGCGCACGCTCTTGTATAATTTCATTCAGATTATTGCCTTCCACATACTCCATAACAATATAGTGCGTTTCATCTTCTTGTCCCACATCGTAGATGCTGACGACATTCGGATGAGAAAGTGCGGCTGCCGACTGGGCCTCACGGCGAAAACGGCGAATAAACTCCTCGTCGTGCACGAATTGCTGCCGCAGCACCTTGACCGCTACTTTCCGGTTCAACAGCACGTCATGCGCTTTATATACAAGCGCCATCCCGCCGCCGCCGATTCGAGTCAAAATTTCATAACGTCCGCCTAAATCGTGTCCAATCATCCCGTCACCCCTCTCCAGTAGTGCCATCCGCTTCTTGCAGCAAAACGACCGTTATATTGTCGTCCCCGCCAGCATGCAGCGCCAGCTGAATGAGATGATCAGCTCTAGCTTCCAGCCCCAGCTGCTCAGCCGTGACCGTTTGCAGCATTTGCTCCTCGCTTACCATGTTCGACAGCCCGTCGCTACAAAGCAGCAGCACATCCTGCGGCGACAACTCCACCGCCTGGATGTCGATGTCGACATGGGATTCGGTACCGACTGCACGAGTCAGTACGTTACGGCGCGGATGGTGAGCAGCCTCGTCCACACTAAGCTGGCCTGATTTGACCAATTCGTTCACGAGCGTATGATCATTCGTTAATTGCGTAATGACGCCCTCTGTAATTTTGTATGCTCTGCTGTCTCCAACATGCCCAATTATGGCATTATCCTGCTTTACTAGCGCAGCCACGATTGTAGTGCCCATGTTAAAATAGCGTTCGTTACGCGAAGCCATTTCAAAAACGGCTTCATTCGCTTGCGAAATCGCTTGGCGAATAAGCATTTTTCCTTCTTGCAAGGACAAGTCGGCTTTGGCTGCGCTTTGCTCCAGCATGCTCCGGAACGCGTCTACAGCCTTCTGGCTTGCAACGTCGCCTGCTTGATGACCGCCCATCCCGTCGGCGACGATAGCAACCGTTACCCCATTATTCAACTGACCTACCCATGATTGGTCTTCATTCACTTGACGAACCCGTCCGATATCACTGCGGTTTGCCGTTAACAATCCGTCATCACCTCGTCGTGGACTCCATATGCTTCGCTCTTAATTGACCGCATGCGGCCGCAATATCATGTCCTTGCTCTCTGCGAATAGTCACACTCACTTTATTGCGTTCCAGCACGCGCTGGAATTCAAAAATATCCTCGCGCGGCGTCCGGACATAATTGCGCTCAGGAACGTGATTGACCGGAATCAAATTGACGTGGCACAGCATTCCCTTGAGCACATCGGCCAGCTCCTGCGCATGCTCAGGACGGTCATTCACTCCGCCTATCAACGCATATTCAAAAGTAATTCTGCGGCCAGTCTTCGCGATGTAATGATGGCAGGCAGCCATCACATCATCAAACGGAAAGCGGCGGTTGACCGGCATCAGCTTCGAGCGAAGCGCATCATTTGGCGCATGAATCGATAACGCCAGATTGATTTGCGTATTTTCGTCTGCGAATTTATACATGCTCGGCACGATTCCGCTAGTCGATACTGTAATATGCCGTTGTCCGATATTTAGACCTTTCTCGTGAATCATTATGCGGAGAAAAGTCATTGTCGCATCATAATTCTCGAATGGCTCACCCGATCCCATAATAACGATACTGGAAACGCGCTCGCCTGTCGCATCAAGCATTTGCTGCGCGGTTACGACTTGGGCAACAATCTCGCCTGCAGTCAGATTCCGCTTTAAACCGCCAAGCGTCGAAGCGCAAAACGTGCAGCCGATACGGCAGCCGACCTGCGTCGTTACGCAAATGCTGTTGCCGTAACTATGGCGCATAATAACCGTTTCGATCGCATGCGCATCATGCAGACCGAACAGAAACTTTACTGTGCCGTCCTTGGATTCGAATTTCGTAATTTCGTTTAGCGTCAAAATTGAAAAATGCTCATCCAGCTTTTCACGCAGCGATTTTGATAAGTTGGACATATCTTCAAAGCTCTTTACCCGCTTCACGTATAGCCAGTCAAACAACTGTCCGCCGCGAAAAGCAGGCTCGTCGTTTTCTTTCATCCATTCTTGAAGCTGCTCGAGCGTGTAGTCATATATACATGGTTTCATTTCATCACACCTGTACCTTAAAGTAGGGCGGCTTATGCTTTTTAGGCGCCGCCATCGATTTATTTTACCACAAACGCCCATGTTCAACCATAAGGATACGTTATGGACGCTTCACCATACGTGCAATAAAGAAGCCGTCACTGTCAAAATGCTGAGGCAGCAGCTGCGCTTGACCGTTGAAGTGCTCCCCGATTGCGCCTACTTTCTTCAGCTGATCCAAAATGGCTTGCGGCCAGTTGGCATCAAGCTCAAATTCAGGATGCTCTTGCAGAAAGCGAGCCACCTGCTGTTCATTCTCGTCCTGCTCAATCGTGCAGGTGCTATAAACAAGCGTTCCGCCCGGCCGCACCAAATCACATACGGCATTCAAGAGCCGATGCTGTAAACCGGCGATCTCCGATACATCACCGACTGTTTTTGTCCATTTGATTTCCGGCTTCCGCCGAATGACTCCAAATCCGGAACATGGCGCATCAAGCAGCACCGCATCCATGGATTGAGACTTAAACCGTTCCGATAGCTTCAGAGCATCCTCTGTAATTGCCTCGACATTCCGCAGCTTCAAACGCTCCGTCTGCGTAACGATAAGGTCACGTTTATGAGGGTGCAAATCGTTCGCCCACACTTTACCTTTGCCGCCCATCAGTTCTGCCAGATGCGTACTTTTGCCGCCGGGCGCTGCGCAGCAATCCAGCACCTGCATGCCAGCCTTTGGGGCGACGACCTCCGCTACGAGCATCGAGCTCTCGTCCTGCACCGTCCATAACCCTTCCCGGAAGCCGTCAGTATCAGCAAGGTTTCCTCCACGGCTTACCGTAATTCCTGCCGGCGCCACATCAGATGGTTCTGCTTCGTAGCCTGTACTATTCAGCAGTTCGATCAATGCTTCGCGGCTGCCGCGCAAAGTATTGGCGCGAATGCTTGCGTTTGGTTGTTCATTGCCTGCTGCGCATATAGCCTCTGCCGTCTCCGCACCGTAGACATCGACCCATCTGCTCACCAGCCACTCCGGATAAGAATGGCGCAATGCAATTTGAACGATCGGATCAGCATTCGTTATTTCCGATGCCTGCAGCTCCGCGCGGCTCCGGTCGATGCTGCGGAGCACGCCGTTCACCATGCCGGAAATACCGGAATGGCCGCGTTTCTTAGCGATCGTAACGGCTTCGTTAACCGCAGCATGCGCAGGTATGCGGTCCAAATATAACAGCTGGTATGCGCTCATGCGCAGCAATTGATGAACCCATGGCTCCAGCTTATGTAATCCTTTAGAAACAAACCGGCTCAGCCAATAATCAAGCGTCGCTTGACGCTGAATCGTACCGTAGACAAGCTCCGTGACTAGTCCGGCATCCGCTCGCTGCAATTGCGCATCCTGCAGCGTACGATTCAGCTGCAAGTTGCTGTATGCACCGGTCTGTGCAACCTTGACTAATGTATCCATCGCAAGCTCGCGCGGCGATTTCACCTTGCGGGACGCTTGCTGCGCCTGCCCGGCCTGAGCCGCTTTGCCCCCGTTAGACGAGCGCTTCGGCGGCTGCTTAGACTTAGAACCTGGGCCTGCGTTTGATCGATTCGGCTTTCGGGTTCCGCTCTCCGTCATTCGGCACCTCCATCGCCCAGCAACGTGCCCGCTTCAAGGCGCGCGCCCTTTAGCCAGTCCGCTGCTGCCATTGTGCGCTTGCCTGCAGGCTGGATTTCTTTCAGCACGAGCAAGCCATCGCCAGTCTGCACCGTAATTCCGCTGCTATCAGCAGAGACAACCGTTCCGAAAGCAGCGTTTGCCTTATTTGAAGCTGTTTCTGAAGGAACGGCGCAGGCCCATATCTTGAACACTTCACCGTTCAGGAAGGTGAACGCGCCAGCCATTGGCGAAAGACCTCGTACCTGATTGAAAATCGCCCGGGCGGACTTGCTCCAATCGATCCGCTCATCGTCACGAGTCAAATTAGGGGCATAGGTAGCCAGATTATCCTGCTGCGGCACGGCCTTAGCTTCGCCTGCAATTATCGACGGCAGCGTCTTTCCTAGCAGCTCTGCCCCCGCTATGCTCAGCTTCTCGAACATTGTTCCTGACGTATCCTCGTCGGTAATCGGAAGCTCTACGACGCTGATCATATCGCCCGTGTCCAGCCCTTCCGCCATATACATAATGGTAACGCCCGTCGACCGCTCTCCGTTGATGATCGACCGTTGGATCGGCGCGCCGCCGCGGTATTTCGGGAGCAATGAGCCATGCACATTAATGCATCCCAGACGCGGAATTTCCAGCAACGCTTTCGGCAATATCTGACCGTAGGCAGCTGTAACGATCAAATCCGGCTGCAGCTCCGCAACAGCAGCAACCGCTTCTGCGCTCCGCATCCGCTCTGGCTGCAGCACAGGCAGCCCGAACGACAACGCCGCTTCCTTTACAGGCGGCGGCGTCAACGTTTTTTTGCGGCCCTTCGGCCGATCCGGCTGTGTTACAACGGCGACAACATTGTAGTTCTGATCCAAAAGAAGCCTTAAAGAGGGAACGGCAAATTCCGGCGTTCCCATAAATACAATACGCATGAAGCTATTCGCCGCCTTTTCTCGCTCGTTCCGAAATATCGTACACGTTCTCCGCCAAATCGGTAAATAGGATCCCGTTCAAATGGTCGATCTCATGCTGGAAAGCACGCGCGAAGTAACCCTTTGCTTCCAGTGTAAACGGCTGGCCGCTGCTGTCTTGACCCGTAACGACGATGCGGTCAGCACGCCGGACATCCCCGTTCAAGTTCGGAATACTGAGACATCCCTCAGGACCCACCTGTTCGCCATCCTGCTCCACGATGACCGGGTTAACCATTTCAACCAAGCCGTTCTCATCGCCGACGTCAACGACGATGACCCGCTTCGAAATACCGATCTGCGGCGCAGCAAGGCCGACGCCCTCCGCATCATACATCGTTTCTGCCATATCCTTCAGCAGCTTTTTCAAATTCGGATTAAACTTCGTTACTTCCTTCGCCACTTCCCGCAATACGGGATCGGGGTCCTTCACAATTATACGGATACTCATTGTATTCCCTTCCTTTACGATCATTAAAATAGTAATAGATATTTATAATATAACTTGAGGATCGACGTCAATGCTGAACTGCACCTGCCGCTGCGGCGGACCGTCCAAGAACGGGCCGAGCGCCTTGCGAACAAGGGCGGATGCATCAATGTTCCCACGATATTTTATCACACATTGAAAACGGTAGCGATCTTTCATTCTTGAAATAGGCGATGCGACTGGACCAAGCACCTCTAAAGCTCTGCCGAAACCGCTGTTCAGCGGCAACAGCACGCCTTCGTGCTCGGCCAGCTCGCGAAGTCCGGAAGCATACTGTTCGCTGACCGATGCCAGTAAAGGCAGCTGCTCATGCGACATCGTAACGAGAATAAGCCTGCAATAAGGCGGGTAACCCATTGCACCGCGATGACGAAGCTCCTCGCTGACGAAAGCGGTATAATCATGCTGCTGTGCAGTTACAACCGCATAATGCTCGGGCGCATAAGTCTGCACGACGACCTCTCCCGGCAAATGATGCCGTCCGGCGCGTCCCGCAACCTGCGTCAGCAATTGAAACGTCCGCTCTGCCGCGCGAAAATCAGGCAAATTAAGCGACGTATCGGCTGCGATGACCCCTACTAATGTAACATATGGAAAATCAAGTCCTTTCGCTACCATCTGCGTGCCAAGCAGTACATCCGCTTTCCGTTCGCCGAATTGCTTGAGCAGCTTTTCGTGCGAATTTTTCTCCGTTGTCGTATCGACATCCATCCGAATGACCCGAATGCCCGGAAACAGCTTCGAGAGCTCTTCCTCAACGCGCTGCGTGCCTGTTCCGAAATAACGGATATGCTCGCTTTGACAGGAAGGACATGTCGCTGGCGCCTGCTCCGCATGGCCGCAATAATGACAGCGCATCACACGGGATTTCTGATGATAAGTGAGTGAAATATCACAATGCGGGCAAGCAGCCGTGTAACCGCAGGAGCGGCACATGACGAAAGTCGAATAGCCGCGCCTGTTAAGCAGCAGCACCGATTGTTCACCCCGCTCGAGCCTCTCGGCCAGTGAGCTGTGAAGCAGCCGGCTGAACATCGAGCGATTGCCTTCCTTCAGCTCCTCGCGCATATCGATTACGGTAACTGGCGGAAGCGGCCTGCCGCCGACCCGGCCCGGCATCGGCAGCAGCGCCGGTTCACGACCCTGGCCGTGCGCTGGCACAGGACGGCTTGCCGCTGCGAACGATTCCAATGATGGCGTTGCGGAACCGAGCACGACCGCCGCTCCATGCTGCTTCGCTCTTCGAACCGCCACATCGCGCGCATGGTATTTGGGGCTTTCCTCTTGCTTGTACGACGATTCATGCTCTTCATCAATAATGATTAGACCAATTCTTTCAAACGGTGCGAAAATAGCCGAGCGTGCCCCGATAGCCACCTGCACCTGACGACTGCGAATTTTGCGCCATTCATCGTAACGCTCACCATTCGATAGTCTGCTATGCAGCACCGCAACCGCATCTCCGAAGCGGCCTTTAAAGCGTTCCACCATTTGCGGTGTCAACGAAATTTCCGGGACAAGCACGATTGCCTGCTTCTCCTGCTCCAGACAAAATTGAATAGACTGCAAGTATACCTCGGTTTTACCGCTGCCGGTTACGCCATGCAGCAGCATGGTCTGCGGTTCGCCGGCATCAACAGCTCTCGCGATGCGGCCATACACGGCCTCTTGGCCCTCCGTAAGCGGAAGCGGAGTCGTTCGCTCAAACTCGCGGCCGGCGTAAGGATCGCGCTGCTGCTCCACTTCACGCAGTTCAAGCAACCCCTTCTCCGCCAGCGAACGAACAGTCGCCGCTGACCCGCCCGCCTCCGCAAGCAGCATCTGCAGCGGCAGCGGGCCGCCATGCTCGAGCATATACGCGAGCACCTCCCGCTGCTTTGCCGCCCTTGCCGGGATAGCGTCCATTGCGCTGCGAATGGCTTCTGTATCACGAGGCACAAATACGGTCAAAACCTTCCGGATCGCAAGCCGGTCGCGGATTGAGGTTTGCTCAACAAGCACGCCTTCGCGGAGTCCAGCCTTTACGGCTCTGGCATGCTCCGGGAATCGTTCCAACAGCGCTTCCAGCTTGACCAACTGTCCGCTGGAGCCAATCCATTCCGTCATTTCGAGCGGAAGGTCCTCTGCAGCAGCCTCAACATCCTGAATACCGACAAGACGCTCTGCCTTGCCCTTCAAGGCAGCCGGTATCATTGCCTGCAAGGCCGTCGTCCAAGAGCAGCAATATTTATCACTCATCCACTTCGCAAGATCAATCAGATCCGGCAGCAGCGGCGGAACGGGATCGAGAAGCTCGGAAATGGGCTTCAGCCGTTTTGGATCGATGTCCGCTGTTGCCGCAAGCTGCGTAACAAAGCCTTGCAGCACACGGCCTCCGAATGGAACACCGACTCGGCTGCCGACCTCTATCCAGTCCTCTATGGAAGCAGGCACCTCATAATCAAACGGCCGATCCGTCTGGCGGCTCGGCACGTCCACAATTACTTTAGCAATCATGCTCCTTCCCCTCCGCGGGGCGTAAGCCGACCTGCAATCAGCTCCATTAAACGAATGGCAACCTCACGCTTTGACAACAGCGGCAACGACTCTACGAGCCCCTCTGTACCAAAAACCTGCACGATGTTCGTATCCCCGTTAAAGCCGGCACCATCTTTGCTGACATCGTTTGCGACAATGAGATCGCAATGCTTGCGGCGCAGCTTGTCCATAGCATAATGCTCAAACTGCTCCGTTTCTGCGGCAAAGCCAACAAGAAACTGATGTGTTTTCCGCTCGCCTAATGTTTCTAAAATATCCGTCGTCCGCTCGAGCTCGAGCACAAGCTTCTCGCCGCTCTTCTTAAGCTTCCGATCGCTTACGTTCACTGCCCGGTAATCCGCTACTGCAGCCGATTTCACAACAATGTCTGTTTCTTCATACACGCCCGTTACAGCCTCCAGCATTTGCTGCGCCGACTCGACCCGAACGACGCGAACGCCCGCGGGCGGCGACACCGACGTACGACCGGCGACTACAGTTACGTCGGCCCCCATCAGCCGGGCGGCCTCCGCGATAGCAAAACCCATTTTGCCGGAAGAATCATTCGTCAAATAGCGTACCGGATCGAGCCGCTCCATCGTGCCGCCTGCGGTTACAAGCACCCGCTTGCCTGCTAGTTTGCCGCTCCTGGCAAACCAGGATACTATAGCAGCCGCAATATCCTCCGGCTCTGCCAACCGCCCCTTCGCAACGTAACCGCAGGCTAACTGACCTGTACCAGGCTCCACGAACATAGCGCCGCGCGATGCGAGCAGCTCCAAGTTGCTTACGACTGCCGGGTGCTCATACATATGTACATTCATAGCCGGAGCGATCAAGATCGGACAAGTAGCCGCAAGCAGCGTTGTGCTCAGCATATCGTCCGCATGACCGCCAGCCAGCTTTGCTATCGCATTGGCGGTAGCCGGCGCGATAACGATCAAATCTGCATGATCTGCCAAATCAATATGTGACACAACCGCCGGATCCCTCTCATCAAACGTATCGATATAGACCGGGTTGCGCGATAACGTTTGCAAGGTTAGCGGGGTAATGAACTTCGTCGCCGACTCCGTCATAATCACGCGGACATTCGCGCCCGCCTGCACGAGCTTGCTGCATAGCGCCGCTCCTTTGTAGGCGGCAATTCCGCCCGTAATACCGAGTATAATAGATTTCCCTTTTAACATGGTGATCTCCCGTCCCATAATGCTGCTTCCGTTCCTTGCTGCTGTATTGATTAAGCTACCAATCTTTCCGTTCTCTTAAGCTCGTTATATGCGCAACATGATGTTTTCCATGCCAGGCGACGAATCCGAGAAAATAGGCCAATCCCATTTGACTGCCCTTCTCCGGATGATAAAACATTTTATCAAAATCAGATGCTTCCATCGAACGAAGCAGCAATACCCATCGTGCGTATATACCTTCTACTATAGCTAAGCTTACATCCGGCGATGCTTGCAAGCTGTCTGCCGTATCTGCCCAGCGTTCTTCATTAAACGGTTTAATCGTTGGATTCGATTCCGTGAGCGCAAGCTTAAAGCGAGTGAAGCAATTCATGGAAGCGTCTGCGAGATGATGCGCGACCTGACGGACTGTCCATCCTCCGCTGCGATAAGGCGTATCCAGCTGTGTGTCATCCAAATCTGCAAGTGCGGCCTTCAGCTGCGCGGGCAGCTTTTCCACATCTTTAATCCACTGCTCGCGATGCTTAACAGTCATTCCTTCGAACGAGTATCTTCCAATCGGATAACGCAATTTGTCCATTCCGTTCCCTCCTGTTCCTTGTCCAAACGACTTTAATCCTTCTCCTATCATACCATACGCAGCCTCAAAATCTAATAAGACCTTATTCATTTCGAGCAGCCGTCACTGCTTTCCTGTTGCGTCAGGAATACTGGTTATAAAGACAGTCGAACAGCTACCTCAATCTCCTCCGCCCAGCTGAAATCTTTCCAAAGCAGCTGTCGTTTATGAACGAGAACAGCACGAATATCATTATGGGGACGAGTGCCAATATAGTCGTGATAAAAGAGCTTGAACCAATATTTTCCACTCGCTTTTGGAATTACAACGATTTGCGGTTCTCCAAAATAGCTCAGTTCAGCACTGCCGAGCAGCTCACCTGCCAACCTGTCTGACTCCGAATCACGCTTCGGCGGCCTCATGCTTACATTATTTTGAGATTCATAGATGTTCGTATGACTATACCCGCCATTATATATATAAAGACGACTGTAGCCGGCTTTCTCCTTCGTTATATGAACGTCAAACTCGTATTTCCCGCTCGCCCCGTTCGTTTCATTCGCTTTAATAACCGCCTGAACCGAAATATCATTTCTTGTTATCGCAGGTTCGGCAAGCATGTTGCAGATCATCAAGCCTACTACCATTACAATCATCAGTCCAAAGGTGACAAACGTTGCTTTCTTAATCCTCTTCATCATTATCTTCATATTCATATCCGGCGGCTGCTTCCAAATACATCGACACAGAATACTGTTCCATACAAATAACTCTCCCTTTACGTTAACTCAAATTAGCCATCCGATTTTTTATAACATGCGCCATTTTATATAACTCCGCGATGTCAGGCCTGCCGATTTCCTCAAACCTTCTAACCGCTTCATCAATATCGACGACCTCTACTGCTATAACCTTCTCGCCATCCGGAGGATTTAACGGTTTACCTACTATGTCTACCTCACCGTATCCGATAAGTCTGACGAACTCGGGATGCGGGATATGAGGGCGATATGGCACGTCAGCAGCTGAATGGCATTTAAAACAACCGAAGAGAGTGTAAGAAACGAGCTCCGCGCCGAGCTCTTCCTTTACCTCTCGTACCAAGGCATGCATATAATGCTCGTTTGGCTCGAGCGTTCCGCCCGCAAGCTCCCATTTGCCGTTATCCAGTTTCATTACGACATATTGATCATCGACCGTAGGAATGATACTAATATTGCTGACTAATGATTCATCCACTTCATATTCCAGCGAAAAACAGTTTTCTACATATCCCATTACGATCCCTTTTGATAAGGTTGGAAAATGGTTAAGGCTAATATTCATTCAATCAAACATCCTCTTCATTTAATAGCTTTCTTAGCGTTTAAATCTCAATATAAAATCAGTCTATGTATGATATAAAAAAATTTAAACCTTCTTATCAATGATATGTTTATTTTCTTCGATCTCTTTTCGAAGCATTCTAATCTCATCGGTGAGGGTATCTAACTGCTTCGGCAATTTGGATGAGTCGATGGCACCTCGGATAACGACCGGTAAAAGCAGTATAAAAACTACAAAAATTATGATAATGACGATCATGAGAGTGGTTCCTCCTTTATATGTTGAATAGATAATTCCTTCGCATACGTAAGATACTGTGTTTCCAATAGTTTACCAAACTAAACAAATCTTTTGTACCCTCTTTGACCTTGTCACAAGAGCAGTGATTGATTGGGCAAGACTGTAATCCACTGTATTTTGTACAATGGATTCAGTGCTGAGCGAGTTTCTTCTAGCTTCCAATGTAGTTTATACAATAGAATCCCCTCATGTCTGTCTTTATGTATCAATAAAAAGTAATTCTGTTGCATTTCTGCAATGCCATTCTTCCTTTCAGGCTTCATGAGAGGTTTCTGCTGCATAAAGTGCAACAGCTGTATGCAAATAGAGAGCAATTAATGCTAAAACTGCGTCACCACTTTATTTATAACAAAAAAAGGAGTGCAAAGCTGTCGCCAGCTTGCAATCCTTCTTCTATTCACTATTATAAAATAATTAGTCTTCTTTTGTAGCAAGGTTTTCAACTTGAATGATGTCGCCATATATTTCTTCGAGAGCTACACCGACAAACTTACGGGAGCGCGGGTTGCGCAGCTCCGATTTGTCACCGTTGCGAAGCATGCGGGCACGTCTGGAAGCAGCTACGACTAGTGTATACTTGCTGTCTACTTTTTTCACCATTTCGTCAATGGACGGATATAACATCGTTCATTCTCCTCACTCAAGCTTTCTCAATTGCGGCCTTCATGCCCGTTACGTAAGGCAGAAATCTTTCTCTGCGGCAATGCTCGGCAATGATGATGCTGCGAATACGATCGCATGCAGCATCTATCTCATC
This sequence comes from Bacillota bacterium, assembly GCA_051750645.1. Taxonomy (GTDB): domain Bacteria; phylum Bacillota; class Bacilli; order Paenibacillales; family Paenibacillaceae; genus Pristimantibacillus. Next base: position 29,644 of record JBNJJW010000001.1, read on the forward strand.
ATTCAAAACCGCGTAGTCATAATGTCGGAGCAGGTTCATTTCCTCTACAGCGACGGACATACGATTATTGATCGTGTCCAATGATTCCGTACCTCGGCCCGTTATTCGCTGCTTTAGCTCATCCAATGAAGGAGGCAGCAAAAACACAAATATGCCGTCAGGAAACTTTTGCTTCACCTTTAGAGCTCCCTGTACTTCGATCTCCAAAATAACGTCCTTGCCGCTCGCTAAAGTACGCTCGACAAAATCACGTGGAGTACCGTAGTAGTTTCCGACATATTCGGCATGCTCCAAGAGCGCGTCTCGCGCGATCATATCCTGGAACTGCTCTTTGCTTTTGAAAAAATAGTTTACGCCTTCTACCTCACCTTGCCGAGGCAGTCTTGTCGTTGCCGACACGGAGTAAATTAATTCCGGCATCTTATTCCGAAGAACGGAGCAAACCGTTCCTTTGCCAACCCCTGAAGGACCGGACAACACAATTAACAATCCCTTATCCATAATACTCCCCGTACTATTCGTCGTTATCGTCATCCTTAGTGGACAACCGGTGTGCAACTGTCTCCGGCTGAACCGCCGATAAGATGACATGATCGCTGTCGGTAATAATAACAGCGCGTGTGCGCCGGCCATATGTCGCATCAATGAGCATATGTCGGTCGCGTGCTTCTTGGATGATTCGCTTAATCGGAGCTGATTCCGGGCTTACAATAGAAATAATGCGGTTTGCCGATACAATATTACCGAATCCGATATTAATAAGTTTGATTGCCAAGCCAGGTTCCTCCTCCGCCTACGGTGTTTCCTTGTGCATTTGCCTGTGAATATTCAATTTCTGCAAGTGTAAACGGCTATCGCCGTTTTCTCAGGCGGTGCAGCTTACGTTTCGACACGAAATATAAGCCTAGTATAAAAGTAAAAACCTATACATTCTTATATTTAATAATGTGAATACGACAAGTTAGCGTTCCTGTCAAATACCGACAGAACTACTGCACTATTGTTGACGAAAAAAGTCCTTAGCATACGTCATGAGACGCGCTCCGGCATTAGCCGCGTTCGACTGTTGGCCAGCCTGTCCTTGCCTGCTGATTATTTATTCGGCATGGCAACAGTACCCATGCCTTATTTTAATTGATTTTTTACAATCCAACAAGCGAAAATACAAAAACGGGTAAAAAGTGCAAGCTTTTCGCTGCTCTTGCGCAGTAAACAACTATTTACGCTTCGTATTTTCCCAAACGTATTTCGTAAGCTGAACACCCATATCATAGAACATAAAGGGCGTTATTAAATAGATCCCTTTAAAATGCGGTAATGCCGCATCGAGCAGCTCCTTGGCAATTTGTACGCCTACAGCGCGGCCCGCTTCGCCTTCAAGGCCAGCCATCCGCTGCCGCACCTCATCCGACAGCTGAATACCGGGCACTTCGTTATGCAAGTATTCGGCATTCCGCCCGCTTGCCAGCGGCATAATGCCGATAAAAACGGGTACAGACAAATGCTTGGTCGATTCTGCAATCCGTTCAATCAAGCTAGGATCATAGACAGGCTGCGTCATGATATAGTCCGCGCCTGAAGTTATTTTGCGTTCAAGACGTTGAATCGCCTTGTCCAAATGCTTGACGTTCGGATTAAACGCAGCTCCTACGACAAATTTCGCCTTTTGCTTTAAAGGCTTGCCGGAGAAAGCCGTGCCTTCATTCAACTGCTTGATCATACGGATCATTTCGAATGAGGTTAAATCGTATACCGAGCTGGAATCCGGCAAGTCGCCAAAACGCGCAGGGTCTCCTGTCACAGCCAGAACATGATCGATATCAAGCGCATCTAGTCCCATCATGTGAGACTGTGTACCGATTAAGTTACGGTCGCGGCATGCGATATGAACGAGCGGACGCAGTCCGATTCTCTCCTGTACAAGAGCCGCAAGCGCCAAGTTGCTCATTCGTGTAACCGCAAGCGAGTTGTCAGCCATCGTAACCGCATCCGCCTTCGCTTCTTTCAAAGCTGCTGCGCCATCCATAAACTTTCGTATATCGAGATCACGCGGCGGATCAAGCTCTACGATAACCGTGTGCCGCTTCTGAACGAGCTCGACAATCGAAGGCTCACGCTTAGCTGGCGGCTGCAGATCAGCGACCGCAACGGCCCGCTCAGCTTGCTTCAAAGTCGGCTGAACTTCAATCGTCTCCGCAGACTTCACAGCAACCGCAGCTTGACCGCTTTGCGGAACATAGCCGTCAAGCGCGGCAGCCATAGCAGCTACATGCTCGGGCGTAGTTCCGCAGCATCCGCCGATGATACGTGCGCCGCGATCCGCAAATCGAAGGGCCGTCTCGGCAAAATATTGCGGACCCGCTGAATACGTATACTTACCATCTACATAATCAGGGATACCGGCATTTGGATAGACAGACAGCGGCAAGCCCACAGGACCTGTAATCGAATCGATCGCCCGCATAATTCCGTTAGGACCGCTGCGGCAGTTGAATCCGACAACGTCAGCGCCAGCTGCCTGCAGCTGATCGAACGCTTCCTTCAGGCCGATACCGTCCTGTGTGCGGCCAACATCCTCAACCGCGAATTGGCAAATGACCGGCAAGTTTGAAGCAGCACGGGCAATCCGCAGCGCGAGCAGCATTTCATCCAGATCGTAAAAAGTCTCCAGCAGCAAACCGTCCGCCCCTTCATCGAGCAGCGCGTGCATTTGCCGCTCGTAGGCTTCGCTTACTTTAGCTGTGCGCAGATTTTTGAGCTTTCCGTCACGGATAGAGCCGACTGCTCCAACGACATATGCGTCAGCTCCAACAGCAGCACGGGCGACTCGCACCCCGGCACGGTTGATGGCATCCATATCATTCTCTAAGCCATATTTCGAAAGCTTCTCCAAATTAGCAGAAAACGTATTTGTCTCAATAACTCGCGCACCCGCTTCGTAGTAACGGCGGTGGACGTTTTCGATAACATCAGGACGTAGTGTATTAAATTCTTCATAAGAAACGCCGACAGGGAACCCCATCTGATACAGATAGGTTCCCATCGCGCCGTCCCCGGTCAAGATACGCTTCTGCAGCGCTTCCCGCAAATCCGGTTTCATTTTATTCATTCCACCCATCTAACGTTGCTCTTACAGCGTGCCGCGGAACGATTCCGCAGCCGGGCCGGTCATGTATACGTGATTGTCCGATTCGTTCCATTCGATAAGCAGGTCGCCGCCTTTGAGTGATACAGTCGCTGTGCGGTCTGTCGCTCCAGTCAAGACGGAAGCCACGACCGTAGCGCATGCCCCTGTCCCGCAAGCCAGCGTAGGGCCCGCACCGCGTTCCCATACCCGCATATCAGTATGTGTGCGGGTATTAACCGTTACAAATTCAACATTTACTTTGCGCGGGAACAGCGGATGGGTTTCGAGCTTCGGACCCCATGTGCCGAGATCAAAGTTGACAGCATCGTCAACGTAAATGACACAATGCGGATTGCCCATCGAAACAGCGGTAAAACGGAATTCGCGCCCGTCTACCTCAATCGGGTGCTCGATGACACGCTCGGCATCGACGGTTGTCGGTATTTGCAAGCCATTCAAAATCGGCTGTCCCATATCGACGCGCACAGTCGCAACCTTGCCGTCTTGAACGGTCAATTGGACTTTCTGAGCGCCTGCGCCGAGCGTTTCGATCGTTATTTCTTCTTTATCGGTTAATCCGTTATCATATACATATTTCGCTACGCAGCGAATGGCATTTCCGCACTGCTCGGCTTCGGAACCGTCAGAATTAATAATCCGCATACGAAAATCAGCAATTTCCGAAGGCAAAATATAGACGAGTCCATCTGCGCCGATTCCGAAGAACCGGTTGCAAAGATCAATAGCCAGCTCAGCGGCGTTATCAGGCAGCTGCTGCTCGCCTGCGATCACGACAAAGTCATTTCCTAAACCGTTCATTTTCGTAAAATTCATCAAAATGCCCTCTCCTTACCGTATCACTAGAAATAATAATGCTATTATCATTCCTATTAGCATACCGCAAAGCAAGGAGAAACGCTATTCATAATTTGCATCATCATTTGCATTATTGTGTTATCTGGCCACCGTTTTCGGACCGAACGGAAGTTTTGTATTTGTTTTCTTTTTCTTTGTAGTGCCCATTACGCTGCCAATTCCCATGACGAAGGTTGGGATTCCCGAAGCGACGAACACCAGACACCATTCGCGGAAGCCGATCGGCACCGTTTTGAAAATAGGCTGCAAAGCTTCAATATATAGCACGCCGATCATTAGTAGAAGAGAAGATAGGACGGCCAATACTAAATATTTGTTTTGCAGCGGATTCCTGTGGAAAATCGAGCGTGAGCTGCGGCAGTCGAAAACATGAATCAGCTGCGCCATTACGAGTGTGGCGAAGGCTACGGTCTGTGCTTTCAATAGCTGCGACGCGCTGCCTGGCGCTTCATTTAAAGTGATCCAGAACGCTCCCAGCGTACATACCCCGATCAGTATGCCTCGGCTTATAATTTTCCAACCAAGCCTTCGCGAGAAAATACTTTCTTTTGCCGAGCGCGGCTTCTGCTGCATCAGATCCTTCTCTGCCTGATCGACGCCAAGCGCCATTGCAGGCAATCCGTCAGTCACTAGATTTACCCACAAGATTTGAATCGGGACCAGCGGTAATGGCAGTCCTGCCATCATCGCCAAAAACATAACTAATATTTCGCCGACATTCGACGCCAATAAATAGCGGATAAACTTGCGAATATTTTCATAAATGCCGCGTCCTTCTTCAATTGCAGCTACAATCGTCGAGAAGTTGTCGTCGCTGAGCACTAAAGCGGATGCTTCCTTCGATACGTCCGTTCCGGTAATGCCCATCGCGATACCGATATCGGCCGCTTTAATGGCCGGCGCGTCATTTACGCCGTCGCCTGTCATTGCAACGACATGGCCTTGCCGCTGAAGCGCCTTGACGATACGCAGCTTATGTTCCGGCGAGACACGTGCGTAGACATAAATGTTATCGACAAGCCGGTCAAGCTGCTCGTCGCTCATAGCTTCCAGCTGTTTGCCGCTCAATGCAATTCCGCCTCGCGGCATGATGCCAAGCTGACCGGCAATGGCTTCCGCAGTCAATTGATGATCGCCGGTAATCATAACCGTCTTAATGCCAGCACGCCGGCACGTCGCGATCGCTTCCTTCGCTTCGCGGCGCGGCGGATCAATCATACCCGTTAAGCCTACAAATACGAGCTGGCACTCCGCGTCTCTCTCCGTTTCGCAGACATCACCAGCGCGCAAATCACGATATGCAAGCCCAAGCACGCGCAGCGCGGACTGTGCCATTACCTCTCCGGCTTCCGCACACTTTCGCTTAAGTGTCGGGGTGAACGGCACAACCTTGCCATCCCACAGCACATAGGAGCAGTGGTCCATAAGCATATCCGGCGCACCCTTCGTGCAAATAAGACGGCCGCCTTGATGCGCAACAATTACAGACATTCGCTTCCGTTCGGAATCGAATGGAAACTCCTTTTCGCGCTTATAAAGCTGTTCCAGCGATTTCGCCGAGGAGCCGAGCTTTGCTGACAGCACCGCAAGCGCACCCTCTGTCGGATCGCCTTTGAGTTGCCATTCCTCATGAGACTCCTTACTCTTCCGCTTCTTAGGCTCCTCTACCTCTACCTTCATCAGCTGGGCGTTGTTGCACAAAGCGCTAATTTGCAGCAGCCTCTTAACGGATAAATCGTGCTTCACATCAAGCGCCTTGCCATCTTCGAAAATAGACCCGGACGGCTCATAGCCTTCACCGCTCACTTCCAGCTGCCTGCCCCCGATCCAAACATGGGTAACCGTCATCTTATTTTGCGTGAGCGTCCCGGTTTTGTCCGAGCATATAACCGAAGCACAGCCAAGCGTTTCAACGGAAGGCAGCTTTCGTACGATGGCCTTCCGTTTAATCATCCGCTGTACGCCGAGAGCGAGCGCGATCGTCACGATAGCCGGCAGTCCCTCTGGAATAGCCGCGACCGCCAAGCTGACACCGGCGAGGAACATTCCGTACGCAGGCTGGCCATGCAGTATCCCGGCAATGACAACCATGATCGTCAAACCTACCGCGACGACGATCAGGATTTTGCCGAGCTGCTCCAACCGATGCTGAAGCGGCGTTTCCATCGATTCCGTCTGCTCGATAAGACCGGCGATTTTACCCATTTCCGTATCCATACCCGTCCGGATGACTACCCCTCTTGCAGTCCCCCTCGTGACCATCGTGCCCATGAAACCAATGTTCTTTTGATCACCCAATGGCAATTCCGCCTCAGAGATGGCTGCAGAATGCTTCCCTACCGGCACCGATTCTCCTGTTAGCGCCGATTCCTCTACGTAGCAGCTGTTTGCCTCGAGCAACCGAACATCGGCTGGTATCCGGTCTCCGCTCTCGAGACATACGATATCTCCCGCAACAAGCTCCTTCGCCGGAATCGTCATCAATTCACCGCCGCGGATGACCTTAGCCGAAGGAGCTGACAATTCTTTTAAAGCACGCAAAGAACGTTCCGCCCGGAACTCCTGGACAAACCCAAGTACAGCATTCAGCACAATAATGGCCACAATTGTAATAGCGTCCAAATATTCGCCGAGTAAGCCTGAAATTAAAGTCGCACCCATTAATACGAGAACCATAAAATCTTTAAATTGATTCAAAAACAACATGACCGGCGATACACGCTTGCCTTCCGACAGCTCGTTCCGTCCATGCTTCTCCAGCCTCTCCGCCGCCTCCGACGTCGTCAGCCCTTGTTCAGGGGAGCTGACTAAGGCGTTAACCAACTCGCTTGTCCCCATCTGGTGCCATTTCATTTGTTCCATGGTATAACTCCCTCCCATAATACCTTCGGACAGCCTTCCTAGGGTAAATGTATTCGGACAGCCCGTAAAATATCCCAATAGGGACTTAAGTTTTTGTCTGAACTATGGCATGATAGAAAAAGACATAAATGGAAGAGAGGATCGATGCACCATGGCATTAGACGGAATCGTTACCCATGCAATCACGCATGACCTGCAGCGCTGCGTCGGCGCTCGTATATATAAAATTCATCAACCGACCGATCATGAGCTCGTGCTCGGCATACGCGGAGCGGGCATGCAGGGCAAGCTGCTGTTGTCAGCAAATCCGACGTATCCTCGTGTACACTGGACTAATGGAAGTTATGTAAATCCGATGGAAGCGCCGATGTTTTGCATGCTTCTTCGTAAGCATTGCGAAGGAGGCGTTATCGAATCGGTGCGTCAAATCGGACACGAGCGCATCATACATATCGAGGTGAAGCATCGCGACGAGCTGGGTGATTTATCGAACAAAACGATCGTTATCGAAATAATGGGCCGCCACAGCAATATTATATTGATGGATCCTGCCACGGGTATCATTCATGACGGCATTCACCACGTTACGCCAGCCATTAGCAGCTACCGTATCGTTCTGCCAGGCAGCAGCTACACATCGCCGCCGGATCAAGGGAAAACCGATCCGCTCGCAATTGAAAACGAACAGCAATTTATTGAAGTGCTTCGTGCTGTTGACGAAATAGCGCCGCTGCATAAGCGGCTCGTCGACACGCTCAGCGGATTCAGCCCGCTGCTGGCCAGAGAGCTCGTATTCCGTTCGCAAGCTGGCGCAGAACCGAATTTATACACAGATACCGAAGCAAATAGATTTACAGCATTATGGAACAGCTTCTCCAGCTTTATGGAGAATGTGAAAAATAACCGCTTTACGCCAACCATCAAAATCGATCAAGACAGCGGAAAGTCGTTTTTTTCGATCACCGAGCTCACCCATATTAACGGCGAGACGACCGTTTTTTCGGACATAAGCGCATGTCTGGAAGGCTTTTACGGGAATAAAGCAGAACGGGACACGGTAAAGCAGCGGGCAGCAGACCTGATCCGTTTCGTCCAAAATGAAAAAGCAAAAAACGTATCGAAAATTAAAAAGCTGGAAGAAACGCTCGAAGAGGCAAAGGATGCGGAAAAATACCGGGTGCTCGGAGAGCTGTTAACCGCTTATATGCACCAAATCAAACGCGGCGACAAATCAATCGAGCTCGTCAACTTTTATGACGAGGAGCAAACAACGGTAAAGATTGAGCTTGACCCGCAGCTCACTCCGTCTGACAACGCACAGCGCTATTTCCGGCGTTACACGAAACATAAAAACAGTCTGTCTATCGTAGAAGAGCAGATGGAAATCGCCCGTACGGAAATCGTTTATTTTGAAGCGCTGCTGCAGCAGCTCGATAACGCTGCGCTAGCCGATATTGGAGAGATTCGCGACGAGCTTGTGGAGCAAGGCTATATGAAAGAACGGGGCCGCCGCGGACCGAAGAAGAAAAAAGCGCTCCGTCCTGCGCTTCTTTGCTACACCTCATCTGAAGGCGCAGCGATGTTTGTCGGCAAAAACAATACGCAGAACGAATATTTAACGAACCGGCTGGCAGCGCCATCCGATACATGGCTCCACACAAAAGATATACCGGGTTCCCATGTGGTTATCCGGGGCGCTGATTTCGGCAATGTCACGCTCGAGGAGGCGGCAATGCTTGCTGCGCATTATAGCCAAGCACGCGACTCCAGCTCCATACCGGTTGACTATACGTCCATTAGGCATGTCCGGAAGCCTAACGGAGCTAAGCCGGGCTTCGTCATTTATGATAACCAAAAAACGCTTTTCATCACTCCGGATGAAAAGCGCATAAAAGCATTAGCCTCAGAAATTAAATAATCGGTATAACAACAAAAATTACCGGCTTCTTATCTATTTAATAAGAAGCCGGTAATTTTTTTCAATCGGGCCTTGAATGGTTGAGTCATACCGGTTTACCCCATGACGGGTCAAGCTGCTGTAATACCTTCACGTCTACAGTACGGTTACCGACCGCACCGTGAAAGACATGGCCGTGACGGAATCCATGAAAATCCGAACCGCCCGTAACAATCAAATTATATTTGGCAGCGAGCCGGGCATACCGTTGCTCTTCTTCGATTCCATGGTCAGAATGATACGCCTCTATCCCCTGCGCGCCGTGACGAATGATATCTTCAACAAGAGGATCGTTGCCATATAAGCCTGGATGGGCTATGACGCTCGTCCCTCCCGCTTCTCTTATCCATTCGACAGCTTCACACGGATGCAGCCGCGGTGGATTGACATAGGCTGCCGCTCCGGCGGCCAAATAACGATCAAAGGCTTCCTTCATGCTGTACACGATCCCTTTGCGAATGAGAGCCTCCGCAATATGCGGTCGACCAATGCTGACAGCAGCCGCCTGCAGCGATTCCGCCGTGCTGTCGCTGTGAGCCGCTGCAAGAACCTCATCCATAGTCAAAGGGATACCCAGCTCACAAAGCTTATCCACAATCATTTCGTTCCGGCGGTCACGTATACCGCGTAAGCCCGCCAGCCGCGCCAGCCACTTTTCATCTTGGTTATTCGTATAATAGCCAAGGATATGAATGTCTGTGCCGTTTGCCACAGTGCTTACCTCAACGCCGGGAACGACTGTAATGCCGATTCGTTTCCCTTCGAGCAATGCCTCCGCTACGCCCGCTACCGTATCGTGATCCGTTATGGCAACTGCCGCAAGACCAGCTTCTTTTGCAAACCGAACGTTCTCGGCCGGCGATTGCATGCCATCCGAAGCGGTCGTGTGCGTATGCAAATCAGCAAGTCCGCGCATTAGAGCCATTGTTGTAAATCCCTCTCTCTCAAAAAGGTTAAAAAGGTAACGGCCGAAATAGGAAGCAGCGCCGACTTCAAATAAATCGAATAAAATTGACGTTGGAATTTTACATCCGATATTTTAATCATTCGTATTAATCCAAGCGCAACCTCATGCTTCACCGAGGACGACGATACAAAGGAAATGCCGAGGCCTGCTTCAACTGCCGATTTCACAGCTCCCGTGCTGCCAAGCTCCATCACAATTTTCATCGAAGCGGGATCGATCTTTTTCTTCCTCAGCTGCTCTTCCATGACTAGGCGCGTGCCCGAGCCTTGCTCGCGCAGGACAAACGGGTATTCTAATACTTCCTCAAGCGTTACGGACGAACGATTGGCGAGCGGATGATCCTTTGAGACGATGAGTCTAAGCTCGTCGCTCATGACCGCCTCCATATGCATATCAGGATGATTGACCGGAGCTTCAATCAAGCCGAAATTCAGCTGATGATTCAAAATATCTTCCATAATTTGAGATGTGTTCATTACCTTCATACTTATCGTGATATGAGGATATTCTTGACCGAATGGACCGAGCAAGCGCGGCAAAATGTATTCTCCTATTGTCAAGCTCGAACCTAGCTGCAGCCTCCCTTTAAGCTGTTTTGTAAACGTGGACATTGCCTGATCCGTATCGCGGATCAAATCGATGCTGCGCTGAGCAAACGGCATCAGTGTCCGTCCCGCTTCTGTCAGCTCAATGCGTTTAGTAGACCGCTGCAACAGCTTTGTACCAAAATAATCTTCAAGCGACTGCACCTGCATCGTAACAGCAGGCTGGGTCATATGCAAAGATTGCGCTGCAGCTGAAAAGCTGCCCCGTTCCGCAACCGTATAAAAAATGTGCAACTGATGAAAATTAAGCGCCATCGTCCAACCACCCTTTCTTCTGCTATTATTATACAACAAACCTTATACGGAGTCGTACAAAGGACACAAAAAAAGCGTTCAATCTTTTCAGATTTCACGCTTATCGCATTACTTATACAATTGTATTTCCTTATTTTCGTTTCCTGCTGCTCTTCACCAGCGTCATCCGCCGCGAGTGGCGAAGCCATGAATAATAGGACTTTAGGTCCCTTAGCTCAATCGTTTCCGACATCCGCCCCAGAAAGGTTACAATAATCATTTTATGTAAAGGATTTCCAACAATATCCGTTTCAGTAACTGACTCAGAAAATTCCGCGACAAATACGAGATCGTCATCAATTAAATAAACATCCTGTTCGTTGCGGTAATAAGGCTCGATCCGCCTTTGCTTCAAGCATTCCCACAAAAATTCGGCAATGTCTTCAAACCCTGTTTTCTTACTCTCGATCCGGTCAAGCCAACGACTTTTGGCATGGTTCGTAATAACGATGTCGGCTACTTTTTTATCACCTAGATCGATAAAAAACGACTCATAAGTATTCCATCTTCTCGTCATTTTGTCTTTCATTCCGCAACCTACTCCTCCCAAGGAACCAGGGCTTTTATACTATGAATTTAATTCCATTTTACCACGATTGTCCGAGATTACAACATTAAATTAAAGTCAGACCATATATGTAACTTTTTGGATAATTGCATAAAAAAAACGCTTCTCAGCGTCATTCATCAGCCGAGAAGCGTATTTATTTGAGAAGATAAGAACATTTATATATCACCGCTTACGCAAGCTAATCCTTCAATAGGCGGCATTTGCCGTCTTTGGTTTTTATAAACTATAAAACCGTGTCTTATCCTCACTGTCTTTACTGTACTCGGTTTTAATCTCATTACGATAGGAACGCTCAATCTTGCGAACATAAGGAAGCTTTCCCATTTGCCGCACAGATTCTTCTGCCCGCTCCGCGTTCATGTATAGAACGACGTAATGCATTTTGCGCGACATATAATGAACCGTCCCGAACCTTTCCAGTGACCTTGCCGCTTTCAAATCACTTACCCATACGATATACCCCGTTCGATCCGGTAACATTTCTTCCCTCCTGAAAGGTTTGCGCAGCAAACCTACTTCGTAAGCCAATACTTAAGGTTTGCGCAGCAAACCTGCTTCGTAGCCTGCTTCGATTTACCCGCAGCCGCCGCTTCCGCAACCGCATGAGCCACCGCTTCCGCAGCCTCCGCCGGCTTTTTCGTTGCCGGGCACTTTTATATTGTCGGAAACCGACTCCGCTATCGTACGAGATACCTCATAAAGCATCTCGTCGACGACTTGCTCGGCAAATTTAAAGTGGCGAACGCTTTCAATCTCGCTCAGCTCTCGTTCAATTTGCTTCACTTTATCTTTCGCGGCGTTGTAATCGGGATGGAATCGGCCAAAGCGCTCGCACTCGACAAACAAGTCCTTCGCCTTCGCGAACTGTTTAGTCATTTGCTTCACTTTCTCGTCCTCATTCACGGCCGACTTCCAATATAGATATTCGGCAACTTCCGCCGATTGATTAATCCAATCTCCTAATTCATAAGCGCAAAGCAGCAGCGACGCCATATCAAGCGAAGAAACGCCGCCGTTTGTCTGGTCCAACTGAACAGCCGTCAACTCTTCAGCAGTGGGCATTCATCCACCTCATTTCAATTCGCTAATTCCTACACTATCATATCATATTAGCTTAGCCAATAGATAGAGATTATATCGGATCCGTCTGGCCTGGAATGACAAGCCGCATTTCCTCCCACATATCGGGAGTAAGCCGGATAGGCTGACGTTCCTGCTCGTCCCGCAGCAATCCGACAACAGCCCAGCCGCCCTCCTGCTGCTCCAGCTTCTCAGGCACAAAGGAGCGAAGCTCGCTCTCTATTCGCAGCTGTACAGGCGTCTGCCATTCCAATGCTTGTTCAATTAGCTCTCTTCTTGTTGAAGGATGGTACGTTCTTAACTGCTTCGTCCACATCGCAGGAACGCGGTCCCACTGAGGCAATGCCTGATACGTGTCTTTTGAAGCACGGTCAGTCAATTCGAAATGATGCAGCGGGAAAGCCTCGTAGATGAACGGGGCTGTTTGTTGACAGCTTGCCCCTTCTGCTAAAACCGCAGATGTATCGTCTTTCCTTTCGTCCCAAGCTACAAATGGAAAACGGCACTCTGCCGCCGAATCATCCGTTTGAACTCCTTTGCGCGGCGGATACCCGGCCTTTTGAAGGCAGCTTCTAATCTCATTAATTTGAGACTTAGCCACGATGAAGTCGGTTTGACCAAGCTGCTGCAATAACAATGGTGCAATGGATAAATCATTTTTTACGAATGCTGCCATTTGTTCATTATCGCAACGAAGCAATACAACCTCAGCGAACTCTGTCCGGCAAGCTCTGCTTGTCCACACTTCTAGTAGAGCTGCAAATGCAGCCGGTAAAGGTTCTCCTCCAGCTGCCTGCTCAAGGAAGGACTGAATGGCTGCCCGCGTTCTTCCAAACTCCAAGGAACGGGCAAGCGTTGCAGCATCGATCCGATAAATGGATACCTGCTCATCCGATACTTGCTCTGCCATCAACTCGAGCTCCCAGCGTATGGAAAACGGGCAATCCGGCTGAGCTATCACTTCTCCATTAGGTTGTACAATTATAAAGCGACTCACTTCTAGCATCGTATTATGGCTTAAAGCTCCCAAGGGCGAGGATGGCTTCCAGCGAAACAGCGTGCCCGGCTCGCCTGAAATTTCGTAATCCACAAGCTCAAGCCAGCCGAAACTGTGAAATAAGCTATACCAGTCCGGCATTTTAGCTCCGCTATTCAAATCTGCCGCGATAGAAGCTCTTATTTGAGAGTTTATCAGCCACTGCTCCATATGCTGTACGGAATACCATTGCCCAGCCTGCATACCGATTAAAGCTGCGGCTACATGCGCGCTGCCTGCACTGGCAGGGAGAAGCAATTTTAAACACCATTCCAGCAATTGTCTTTCTCTTTTCTCCTCCTCAAGGTTAAGCCAATTGCCCAGTACGGCCTCATTCCATTTTAATGTACCTTCTTCCGCATAAAGAAGCCCGAATGCAAAGCCTGCTTCTAAAATAAACGCAGCCTTCAATGGATAATGATCACGGAGCGTCCAATTCAATTCAAACCGGTTCAGCCACTGCTCATCAAAATCGACAGCTTGCAGCAGCTTAGCTACTGTCTTCTTGTGTAGTGCTCCTTTGACCGTTAGCTCCATCCCGTTTTTGGCCAACATGGCAAAAGCGGAAAGTAATTGCCTTCCGAGAGGCCTGTATACAGTCCTCAATTTACCGTCCAGCAAGCCTTGCCTATCATCAGGCGGCAGCGGCTCTGCAGTACATGCAAATAATGTTTGTTGCCAAATGGCAAAGCTGTCGGTCGGAATAAAGTAGAGGCTCTCCCCCCAGACTTTACGGACCGAGAACAAAATACCGGCTTCCTCCAGTTCAGTTAGACCCATTAGACATTCTGCGCCCGACAATGTTGTATGCAGCCGCACTTCCCTAAGCAGCCGTTCCCCATCAACCGGCATAACTGCAACCAACCGAAGCATTGCTTTCATGAAACAAGACGCATATGGCGATAGCATATCGGCTGCTTCATGAATGGCGCGGCGGTCTACAGCAGCCTCTGACCAAGTCATTCCGCGCAGCTTGGCAAAACTCCATACGGAGGCATTCAGCATTTGCTCCATTCGTTTGTCAGACAACTTATTGACCAGTTGTTGAACATTCATTGCGCTAGAGCCTCCTCTTCAGAAAAGTCAATCACGGGAACATTCACGCGCTCATAATGATATCCTTGTTCAAGCATAAAAAGCTGCCGCTTCAGCGCAAACTCCGTTTCCTTCGTTTGGTCGGTTACTATTGTGTAAAACCAAGCCTCATTGTTTCCTTCCTTCGGACGCAGCAGCCTGCCGATCCGCTGTGCTTCCTCCTGCCTTGAACCAAAGCTTCCCGAAAGCTGGATTGCAACGGCAGCATCAGGTAAATCAACTGCAAAATTAGCGACCTTGGAAACAATCAATACAGATATCGCACCCGATTTAAAGCGCTCATACAACTGCTGGCGCTCCTGCTGTGGAACCTCGCCTGTAAGTAGAGGAACCTTAAGCGTTTCAGCAACCTCATGCAGCTGATTCAAATATTGTCCAATGATGAGTGTAGGCTTGCCCCTGTGCTCTTGCAGGAGCTGCTGTACGATGGGAATTTTACCGGGATTTTCCGCCGCTAATCTTAGCTTGGAGCGTGCGCCCGCATCCCGGTACAGCCCCTCTTTCTCTTTATGAAGCGGAACTCTAATTTCCGTACATGATACAGCAGCAATATGTGAACCGGCTTCAGCTGTCTTCCATTGCATATCGTATTGCTTCGGTCCGATTAACGAATAAACATCCTCAGCACAGCCATCCTCGCGAACGAGCGTTGCGGTTAAGCCCAGCCTTCTGGTTGCCTGTATATCCGCTGTCATTCGAAACACCGGTGCCGGAAGCAAATGAACCTCATCATATATAATAAGACCCCAGTCCCGCTCAGAAAACAGCTTCATATGCGAGAAAGGAGCCGTCTTCGATTTCCGGTGCGTCAAAATATTATACGTAGCAATCGTAACAGGACGAACCTGTTTCAATGTACCGCAGTACATCCCGACCTCCGAATCTTTTAACGACGTTTTATCAAGCAGCTCCTCTCTCCACTGGTTGACCGAAGTGGCATTCGAGGTCAGTATGAGAGTCGCCCTGCTGAGCCGGGCTAACGCGGCGATTCCGACAATCGTCTTCCCCGCTCCGCAGGGCAGTACGACAACGCCACTTCCCCCCTGCACCGTTCCTTCTTTATAAAACCTTTCAACTGCATCCTGTTGATAATCCCTCAATGTAAACTTTCGGTTACTCACCGTAATTTCCCTGACATGAACGGATAAAGCCTCACCCGTGTGATAGCCAGCCAAATCAATAATCGGGTAACCTAAACGGGTTAGCTCTTGCTTAAATGAGCCTCTGCAGTCCGCTTCCAGCTCCCATTCATTCGGCTGCAGAGGGTCTTTGATCCAACCCGAGATAGACGATAGGCTTGCCAACTCCTCCATTAATGAAGCATCGCCTTGAAGCAGCAGCTTCCCTGATTGGGCAGTTAGCTGCAATCTGCCGTATCTGCCGATCAGCTTTCTCACCGCAGCTTCCGTTTGAAACGGCAGCTCGTACCGACCATATACGGTTAGCCATTCAATGATATCATTCGCGCTTATTCCGGCTGCAGCTGCATTCCATAAAGACAATGCCGAAATGCGATAGGTATGTATCGAACCCGCTCTTTTTACCGCATCCGTGAAAAGCGCCAGCTTTTCTCTTGCCAGCCCGGCAGAAGATCTGCTCTCATCGAGCAGCACGGTTAAATCAGACTGTACAATGAGCGGCCTATCATGATGATCGTGCATCGTTCTCCCCCTAAATGGTAATACACAGAATATCCCTTATGTCAGTATGAATGGTTTTACACAATTTTATGCTTACACTGCTCTACAGATTGTGAGATTTCTGAGACAAAAATGTGGTATAGTAATAAGAACATCTTATAATGACTGCTTAATGGGCTGGAGGGATTACATCCATGAAAAGAAATATCATTATTCTCCTGATGCTCATATGTCTGCCTTTAGCCGGCTGTTCGGCCATCGCTGATCTTTCCTTAAACGATATACAAACGAATCAATGGTATTCGGTCTCAGACATCGTGGACGGAGATACCTTCAAAATTAAAACAGGCGACGATGAGGCTACAATAAGACTTCTTTATGTTGATACGCCTGAGACTAAGAAACCCAATTCACCGGTTGAGCCGTTCGGTCCGGAAGCATCTGCTTATTCAGAACAGCTATTATCCGAGTCCAAGGAGGTCCGACTCACGTTTGATGAGGAGATCACTGACAAATACAATCGCACATTAGCGATCGTTGAGCTGAAAGACGGACGTATATTGAATGAGCTGCTGCTCGAGCAAGGCTTGGCAAAAGTATTAATCGTTGAACCTAATGTCAAAATGGAAAACGTATACAAACAGCTCGAGCAGCAGGCCAAGCAAGCAATGAAAGGCTTGTGGAGCAACGCTTCCGACATCAGCAATACGGAGTTCCCTGTCAAAAAAGCTGCCCGCAGCGGTATCCTCATAGAAGTGGACAAAAGTGCAGAGCTTGTCACGATAAAGAACACAAGCAATGAACCGGTCACTTTGGATGGATGGAAGCTCGTAAGCGTACGCGGCAATCAGACGTATCCTTTCGATCCATATGTATTAAATCCGCAGCAAAAAATCGTTATCTCCTCAGCTGATGAGCCTCCATCCGACTCGTCCGTACTGGAATGGGGCGAACAGAACATTTGGAATAACAGGGAGTCAGATCCTGCCGAGCTATATAATGCGTACAATGAGCTGGTATCTGTTTGGGAAGATGAGTAACGGCAATCGGTTTTAGCCAAACAAATAAGGCTGTCCATGAGCGTTTACATACGCTTTGGACAGCCTTATTTGCTTATATTCTTTTAATGAACTGCTCTATGCTCATGCTCAGAAATAGCGCTTAGCGCTTCGCCAGCTTCATTAACAAAAATTTCTCGAACAGCTAAATCACCGATGGCCAGTACGCCGACCAGCTCTCCGTTATCGACCACAGGCAGTCTGCGAATTTGCTTGGATGCCATTAAATTCGCCGCATCATCAGTAGATGTATCAGATGTAATGGTATCGACTTCCTTAGTTATGACCTCTTCCACTGCCGTAGATCCGGAATGCTTTGCCGCATACCCGCGAATGACCAAATCCCGGTCAGTCACAACTCCAATCAGCTTCTTCCCTTCGACAACGGGAATGAATCCAATATCATGTTGCTTCATTTTTACAGCAATCTCATAAATGTTATCCTGCAGCGTTGCAGTAACACAATCCGTAGTCATTATTTCATTTACTGTTCGCATAACCGCGCCCTCCTCGAATTAGGATCCGAGGTTTAGGATATCCGATTGCGGCACTGCTCATTCATCCTTTTTCGATTTCTGGCGAAGTAATGCCGGCCGCATAATCGTCAGCCATCGCAATAAGCAATCTAGCAGCGCTCAGCATAGCTCTTTCATCAATATCAAACTTCGGATGATGGTGCGAATACGTTGCTCCGCATGCTTCGTTGCCGGCTCCGACAAACATAAAGCAGCCGGGAACCTGCTGCAAATAATAAGAAAAGTCTTCAGCAACCGTTATCGCTTCCGAATGAACAACCGATTCTTCGCCAAACAACGACGCGCCAACCTTAAAGAAACGTTCAGCTTCAAGATTATCATTCACGACAGGGGGATAACCAATCCGCATTTGATAATCGAATTGAGCTTCATGCATATTACAGGTATGTTTAATTAATGTCTCCAGACGTTCGTGAATCATCATTCTCGTCTTCTCGTCAAACGTCCTTACCGTTCCCTTCATTTTGCACCGCTCTGCTATGATATTGTTCGTAGAGCCAGCTTGAAACGAGCCGATCGTTACGACTGCGGGATGGAGCGGGTTGACATTACGGCTAACAATCGATTGAACCGACTGAACTAGTGATGACCCGATCATAATCGCATCGACCGCTTGATGCGGCAAGCCGCCATGTCCGCCGCGCCCTAAAATATCTATCACGAATTCGTCCGCGGCAGCCATAAACGGTCCTGCCTTCGACGATACGAGGCCATGCGCCAACGGGGTCCACAAATGCACGCCGTAAATAGCATCTACACCATCCAGCGCCCCGTCCTTAATCATTGGCAAAGCGCCTCCCGGCGTAACCTCTTCGGCTGGCTGAAATAGCAGCCTGCGTTCACCGGAAATATCGGCACGATTAGCTGAATAATAGGCTGCTACCGCAAGAAGCGTTGCAGTATGGGCATCGTGACCGCAAGCATGCATGACATTTGGTACCTTCGAGGCGTAATCGCATGTTTTCTCATCCTGGATAGGCAAAGCGTCAATGTCCGCTCTCAGTGCAACAACTGGTCCCGGCTTATCTCCTTTAATAACTGCAATTAAGCCGTGTCCGCCAACCCCCGACCGAACCGAACACCCCATATCTATTAATTGACTCTCTATCCAGCTTGACGTTACTCTTTCATGAAAGGACAGCTCCGGATACTGATGAAGATGTCTGCGCCAGCGGATCATGGCCGGATAAAGATGCTGCAGCGCTTGATCTACGATATCTTCTGTTTGCATATCGCAAACCTCCTAAATGTTAAGTTCCTTGACACTCACTTCGAAAAAATGTGCTTCCGGTTAAAATTGATCATTTCATCTAGTTTACCAGATCGAAGCCGCATTAAGGAAGCTAATACAATATGTTATCGTTAAACGGGAACAATTCGTCAAAATGTCACTTTTGATTGCATCCAGGGGGCTGAGTAAGGGTTGCGCAGACTGGGGAAACATACTATCATGAGAAAAGAATGTATAACTATGTCTTTTGAACTGGAAGTAACTCTTGCTTTTGTCAGTTTTGCTTCACAAAACCTTTGGAGGGAACTACCATGATAATTGAAAATACCGGCTTGAACGGTGTTAAAAGCGAACTAGAACATTTAGACGATTCCGCCGAAAAGGTTGGTTTTGTCCGTTGGCAATGGGAATACTACCGCGCTACATACGATTTGAAGCTTGAGGACCGGGCTAGCGGTTCCGACTACTATCTGAGAATTGCTACGCGTGCAGTTGAAGGCAAGCTTGAATCGCCTCATGCCGTGCTCGTTATCGAATCCGTCTACATCGGGCGCTCCACTTTCCCGCACGGTCTCGAATATGAATCCCCGGTGCCTCAACAGATTATGAATATCGCAACACAAAGACTTCAACAACTGAAACAACTGCTGGCGTAACGGGGGAATTATGAAAGCCACGCAGAACGTTAGCCGTGGAAGACCGGACTTTCTGCTCCTCATCTTAACGCTTTTGCTCGTTGGATTTGGGCTTGTTATGGTATTTAGCGCAAGCTCCAGCATCGCGGTTGTATCGCAAAAGTTTCAAAACGATGCACTTTACTTTACGAAGCGCCAGCTCGCATGGGCTGGCCTCGGTGTATTCATTATGCTTATTATGATGAACCTGCGCTATCAGGTTTATAAGAAAGCTTTTATGCTTTTCTTTATACCAGTCATGATCATGCTTATGCTCGTTCCTTTCGTAAGCGAATCGATAAACGGAGCTCGAAGCTGGTTTGGTATTGGCGATCTCGGCATTCAGCCCACGGAACCAGCTAAGCTCGCACTAATTTTGTATCTCGGAGCGCTTATCTCCAAGAAGGGTGAGAAGTTCCGTGAGTTCAAAAAAGGGCTGCTTCCGGTTATAATCATTGTCGGCTTCATTTGCTTTCTCATTATGCTACAGCCCGATCTCGGCTCGTGTATGGTGCTTGCCGCTTGTGCTTCCATAATGATTTTGGCAGGAGGCGCTAACTTAAAGCATGTGTTTGTTGCAGGAACCGCAGTCATTTTACTCGTATCAGTCATATTCGGCATTTGGATGGCAGCTGCCCCAAAGCAATGGGGATACCGAATTGACCGGCTGACCTCTTATACCGATCCGCTTGCCGATCAGCAAGACACTGGCTTTCACCTGGTATCTTCGCTCCAAGCGCTCGGGCACGGCGGTCTTACCGGCGCCGGATTCGGAGAAAGCGTGCAGAAGCTCCATTATTTGAGTTATCCTTATAACGATTTTATTTTTTCAGTAATCGCCGAGGAATTCGGCTTTATCGGAAGCACCATCTTTTTGCTATTTTATTTGTTATTTCTGTGGCGCGGTCTTATCGTCGCTCTCCGTTGTCCCGACCAATACGGGACCGTCGTCGGAGTCGGCATTGTCGGCTTGATCGCTGTTCAGGCTTTTGTAAATATCGGCGGCGTAACCGGTACAATACCTATTACGGGCGTCACGCTCCCGTTTATCAGCTATGGCGGCTCGTCCTTACTCGTTTGTCTTATGAGTATGGGTGTGCTGCTGAGCATTTCTAGAGAATCGCAAAAACTAGAGAAGCCAAAGCGTTAACCGTTGAACATTCTCATAAAAAAGGTACCTCCACATTGTGAGAGGTACCTTTTTTGTAAATGGTTTAGCTTGTCTCATTACTTCAATCGGTTCTGCTCTTCTATTTCTTCCTCTTTAAAAGCAACGCCCTCCACCTTCACGTTTACTTCTACAACGTGAAGGCCTGTCATATTCTCGACGGATTCGCGCACATTCAGCTGCAGCTGACGGCAAACCTCTTGAATGGGGATACCGTAGTGAACAATGATCCGAAGATCGATCGCGGCTTCCAACTGCCCTACCTCTACCGATACGCCCTTCTGCACATTTTTACCGCTCAGACGTTTGGCAAGCCCTTCGGAAATACCGCCCGACATCGCTGCTATGCCGGGTGTCTCAAGTGCAGCGAGTCCAGCTATCGTTGCGACTACATCATCTGAAATTCGGATAAGACCTGTTTGAAGCTCTTCGGTCATGTGACTCACTCCTCATTTTGCCATATATCTTTATTGTAATAGATGGTTAGACTTGAAGCAAGAACACCGATTTTAATAAGTCGCAATTGTCTGTTTTTTAATGGTAAAGTTTACATGATCATCTATTTTCGATATAGTATTATCAAGTTTTCAGCACATGATGAAGAGGTGGCTAGATTGAATCAAAAAATGTTTTTTTCCGGATTAATTGTCATGTTTGCTCTCAGCGGGATCGGTCATTACGCCCATTGGGACACTACGTTGCAATTCGTCATTTCGGCGATCGCCATTATTTTTGTGGCGGGCTTTCTCGGGAAAGCGACGGAGAGCGTAGCTCACTATGCGGGTCAACGACTTGGCGGCTTTCTAAATGCGACCTTCGGTAATGCGGCAGAGCTCATTATCGCCATCTTCTTAATTAGAGAACAACAGTTCGATATGGTGAAAGCAAGCTTGACCGGAGCTATCATTGGCAACCTGTTGCTAGTGCTCGGACTCAGCATTTTGTTAGGAGGTCTTAAATACAAGCAGCAGCGCTTTAATAATCGTCTTGCCGAGCATAACTCAACGCTGATGATTATGGCAGTAATCGGACTTTTTGTCCCTGCCGTGTTTATTGTATCCGAGAATTTCACATTTGAGAAGGATCAGTTTTTGAGTCTCGCGGTCGCGGGGATACTCATCGTTTCATACATATTGTGGCTTATATTCTCAATGATTACCCACAAAGATATGCTCTCTGACGAAGTCATGAACCCCGATCACGGAGAAGAGCCGGCTTGGTCCAAAGGGAAGTCGGTCCTTTATCTCCTCCTGGCTACCGTTATGGTCGCTTTCGTCAGCGAATGGCTCGTCCATACCCTTGATGCCTTTAGCGCAAAATTCGGCCTGTCTGAGCTGTTTATAGGCGCATTCGTAATCGCGATCGTCGGTAACGCCGCAGAGCATAGCGCAGCTGTGTTATTGGCGATGAAGAATAAGATCGGCGCTGCCGTCGAAATCGCGATCGGCAGTAGTTTGCAAATCGCATTGTTTGTCGCTCCAGTGCTCATTCTCGTCAGTGCGCTGTTCGGCAATACGATGGACATCGTATTTACACCGATCGAATTAACGGCAATAGGCGTTTCCGTATTTATCGCCAAATCCGTGTCGCGCGACGGTGAGACTAACTGGTATGAGGGCGTGCTGCTTCTTATGGTCTATATTATACTTGGTATTGCATTCTACCTCGTTTAAGACGGTGACCTTAATTCATGCCCGTTGTCTCGAGGCATCCAATCCATACTGACATAAAAAAGAGTAGCCTCCAATTGAAGGCTACTCTTTTTTATCCAATGCTTCGTATAGCAGAGCCAAATTCCGCTCCAATCTGCTCACGATCTCTTTGCCTGCCATCTCGGCGATTAAACCGGCGCGAACAGCAAAGTCAACCTCCCGTGAGAACCCATACATCTGCGTATCTAATACTTCCTCGTACAATGGACATTGACGAGTTGTCAAATTTTCCATCTGCACTTCGATTAGCTTTTCTATTTTACTCGCATCTTCCTGAAGGAGACGAAGCGCTTTTTCATGCAATTGTACCGTAATTTCCGGTGAAGACATCGTTTTCCCCCCTGTGCGCGTATCCGCCGTCTTCTATATCCTATATATTAGACGAAAAAGAGCGATTACACAAGGACAAAACAGAAAAGCGCTTCTTCTAAAAAGAAGAAGCGCTTTTCTTCTAAATTATAATACTACTAATCCGTAATTACGTTAACATTCAAGTTATGTTTGGCGAATACATCAGCCATTGCTGTTTTCGCCGCTTCCGCATCCGGGCCGTGTACATGCAATTCGTACGCGTGTCCTCCCACTAGAGTAGTGAAAAGTCCGAGAATGCTTTTAACATCGATATATTTGCTCTCGGCTTGCAGAACGATCGAAGAAGTGAATTGGCTAGCCGTTTGGGAAATTTCTACAATAGCTGCATTGTTGGACATGGGAGATCCCTCCAGTTAATTTAGTAAAGCGTACCTTTGAAACCATGATAACCCGAATCGCATCATCCAGCAAGAGGAAAAATGAAAAACGCTTCAATTTCATTTATTTCAAATTTTCGGAATTTAACCCTTCAAGCTCCGGAAGGACAAATTGGCCATCTTTCCGAATAAGCACGTCATCGAAATAAATTTCGCCGCCGCCATATTCCTGACGTTGAATTAGCACCAAATCCCAATGGACAGACGAGCGGTTGCCGTTATCCGTCACTCCTGCATAAGCTTGACCCGGCGTGAAATGCAAGCTTCCGGCAATTTTCTCATCAAACAAAATATCATTCATCGGATGTAAAATATGCGGATTGAAGCCAATCGCAAATTCACCGATATAACGCGAGCCTTCGTCCATATCCAAAATTTCATTTAAGCGAGTCGTATCATTGCTCTCCGCACGGACGATTTTACCGTTCTCAAATGTGAATGAAATATTTTGGAACGTTACGCCGGAATATACGCTAGGCGCATTGTATGTTATTGTACCTTGAACCGAGTCGCGTACCGGTGCGGTGAAGACTTCTCCGTCTGGAATGTTTCGATGGCCGGAACATTTTTTCGAACCGATTCCTTTGATTGAGAAGGATAAATCCGTGCCCGGAGATACGATTCGAACGCGGTCCGTTCTGTCCATTAACGCCTGAAGCGGATCCATCGCTTTGTCCATCTTC
This sequence comes from Bacillota bacterium, assembly GCA_051750645.1. Taxonomy (GTDB): domain Bacteria; phylum Bacillota; class Bacilli; order Paenibacillales; family Paenibacillaceae; genus Pristimantibacillus. The sequence goes on from JBNJJW010000001.1 coordinate 53,565, forward strand.
GCATAATCCAAATTGCATACGTCAAAATAAAAATTTTCAAATGACTCTGTACTCATATTAGCAAGCTGCGCCATAGACGCATTTGGATACCTTAAAACGACCCACTTGGTTTTTTTGACGCGCTGCTCCATATGTACGGGATTTCTGTAGATTTGCTCGTAAAGGCGCATATTTGCATCAGGAACGTCAGCTAGTTCATTTACATTTTCACCTGAACGAACCGCAATATAGCCCTGCATGTTCTTCATCCGTTCCAGATCGAGCGCCGACCAAAGCTCCAACTGTTCCTTTGATGCATGCTGCAGAAGCGTACGCAGAACGGAACGGTCGCTCGTTTCTACAAATGGCCTGCCGCCGCGCTTTGCAACCTCTTCTATTAAACATTTAGCCAGCTCGCGTTCAGAGCCAATCATATCGATTAACACATTTTCTCCAGGCTGAACATCGATGGAATATCCAACTAAATTTTGCGCAAGCTTTTGCAATCGCGGATCACGCATGTGTAAAATCATCTCCTCCTACTATCACTGGTTAACAAATCCATCGTAACACGACTGAGTGACTGTTGAACAGTATCGCTTGAGGCGCCGTCAAACGATTGAAAGCGAACCGTCGTATACCTTGACTCCGAATAGGGCTTTCCCGTATGGGTATAGCTAAAAACCGTCTTCTCGTCCATTTTGAGCGGCAGCAGCCGGTTTCGATCAATAACCAGCTCATACTCCGATACCGCTTTTAATGAAGCCAGCATGGCATCTAACTGCTTACGTGATCGCGCAAGCTCATTCACCCACTCCTCCTTGTAAGGACTATCCTCTAAAGGCGCTTTAGCCGCCAGTTGATCGAGCTGCTGCCGCAGCCGCTGCTCCCATCTCTTCTTGGATACAGCCTCATCCTCAACGATGTGCAGCGTTACCGTTTCGGGATCATTCGTATCGTTCGTTAAGCTAATCTCTTTATTCGTATTGTTTAATGCTTCAAGCACCTGCACCGGATTCCAGTGAAGCGGGTCCTCGCTGCTCGTCTGCAGCGTCAGTTGCTGGTGATCGACAACTTTGCCCTCAAATGTCTGCGGCTTAAATTCCATCCCGTCAGCTGTTTTTATGCTCATCGAACCGGTGAACGCATATTGATCCATCGCTGCGAGTCCCGAATAAGACAAGGACAACCATTCCTCCGGCGAACGCCGATTTACAACGCTCCCGCAGCCGTATAAGGATACAATGGAGGCAGCAATAAGACAAAACGCTGCTATGGCTTTTTTTCGTTTCACATCGATTCCTCCCGTGCTTGCTATTCCTATTGTATCGTCCCCTATCTTCCAGGTTCCTTATTCCAAATTGTCGGCCAAAATGAAAAGGACACCTTATTTGGTGTCCTCATAATGGCGTAATATGCTGAAAATTAATGGGCGGCACTTAATTTTGACCGATGAAAATGCAGTTTCTACCGTTGTTTTTTGCTTCATAAAGTGCCATATCCGCTCGGTAAAACAGTGATTCAACACTTATTTTCTCATTCTCGAAGGTCCATTCGGACACTCCGCAGGACACGGTAACTACCGGATCCGTCTCCTCTTCAACGTGCATCCGAATTCTCTCGGCGATACGATACGCTTGCTCAACACGAATTCCCGGCAAGTAAACGGCAAGCTCCTCGCCGCCCCAACGGGCCGCGATATCGCCTTGCCGGATCGATGCATTAATAATGCTGCTGACTTGAATCAATATCCGGTCTCCGACCTGATGCCCAAACGTGTCGTTTATTCGCTTGAAATGGTCGATGTCAACGAGTATAAGCGAGCCAAACGGGTCTTTGCGTTGCCGGTTTTGAATTTGTTCATTCAAGTAATGCCGGGCGTGCAGCCCGGTTAGGTTGTCAGTTATGACCATACGGCGCACTTCAGCATGAAGGGAAGCATTCGTGACCGCTAGTCCAATATGTGTGCTCATGACTTGCAAGAGCTTATAATTTTCGTAGGAAAAGAAATTCGGTGCTTTGTGCGTAACTAAAATAACGCCAACAACTTCTCCGTCAACCATAATTGGTGAGGCAATTAACGATCTTGAGCCCGTATTGTCCATTAGCTTGGAAGTAACGACACGCGCATGCCAATAATCCGAGATGATTAGCGGCTCCCTCGTCCGGTAAACCATGCCGCAGAAGCCATATTCAGGCGAAAACTGCTCGCTCGTTAAAGCCGGATAGTTGCTGGACATGACTACAAATTGATTATTTTCTTTATTCTGCTGCAGCACGCAGCAATAATCGGCATCAAAAATGGTTAACAGTTCGCTTGTGGCGAATTGGAAAATCTCTTTCAGCCGCAGCGACTGATTCAACCGTTTCGTTAGCTCGTTGATGAGTCTAAGTTCATTGATAAGCAAATTGGACTGCTCGTACAGTTTAGCATTCTCGAAGGCTGAGCCTGAACTGTCAATGAGCTGCAAAAAGGCGGGTAAATCCGCTTCGTCCCATTTGCCTGGAGTATTGGACATACAGAGTACGCCATAGGCAGCCTGCTTGCCGTTCATCGGAACCGCAAGACGAATCGTACCGTCACGATCATGCTCCGTAACCGCTTTTCCATTCAAGAACGCCTTGGCAACGAGATCATGCTCTGCATTTTTGAAGACAAGCGGCTTCACTCGCGGATCGCCGTTCAAATGATCCTGCGACAAATACAGATGGACCTCCGAGCTGGGATAAAGCAGTTCTAGACTATGGAGCAATTCCGACAAGACCGATGAAACATCTATTTGATCGTACAGCCGCTTGGCAGCAGCAAACAAAGCATCTCTTCTGTTCGCTTCCTTCTCCGCCCGCTGCTGCTGCAGGAGCAGATCTTGGACGTAAAGCTGCTCGAACCTCCGGTAAAAGCAGCTGCGGAAATGAAGGGCGCATATCCGGAGCTCAGATAAATAATCGTCGGATCCGTTTGCAGACACATAGGCTATAATGCCGAAGACGGCTCCATCTTTGCGCCTCTGAATAGGCACTGCCGATGCATATAAATGTTGAGCTTCGAATGAACTTGTACGCTCGCTATCTAGGACTTTGCGGGCTGCGGCAGCAAGTACGGCATCGCGTTCCTCGCGATGCTCCGCATTAACATGTCCTGCAGCTGCAACTTCAAGCAACGCTTTGTTCAATAACACTAATTCTCCATTTAGTAACAGCTCTATTCCAGCAGCCTCTGTTTCCCACTGACGAAAGCTGTCACCCAGCAAAGGCGGCAGCATTGGCTCGTCCGCATCGCTGATATCTTCAATCGTAAACCAGATCGGTTGTGTTCCTGCTGACTTATCAGCATTTGTTGATGTTTTACGATGTCCATTATCGCTATTTATTCGATCAACCATGCAGCACCCAACCCTTCCATCCGTCAACCAAGGAGATGAGCTTCTATTATACTCGTAATAATACGAATATAATACTCCATATTTATGAATATTGCACTACTATGTCCAATACAATCTAGGTCTTTAGATACCTTCTTCAATGTTATATTTTCACTCACGAACCTTGACAAACGCTATCTATTTCATATAATATTTATTGATGAATAGATGGGCGTACGGTTTTGTGTCACCCTCATTGAAATACGTTCGCTGTAGGCCAGCGGCTGACTAGCCTAACAGGGACGAGCATGCTCGGACATTGAACGTATTCGGCGAAACACAACCCCATTCACAAATTTATTTGATGAAGGAGTTAACATTACGCATGTCACGTTATACAGGTCCTAAATTTAAATTAAGCCGCCGCCTTGGAATTTCTTTGAGCGGTACTGGCAAAGAATTGAAACGTCCGTTCCCTCCAGGTCAACACGGCCCTAACCAACGCAAAAAAATGAGTGGTTACGGCGTTCAATTACAAGAAAAACAAAAGCTTCGTCACATGTACGGCTTGAACGAAAAACAATTCCGCAACTTGTTTGACAAAGCGGCAAAAATGAAAGGTAAAGCCGGTGAAAACTTCATGGGCCTCCTTGAAAGCCGTCTTGACAACCTCGTTTACCGTCTTGGCCTTTCCAACTCCCGTGCAGGAGCACGCCAGTTGGTATCCCATGGCCACGTAACTGTAAACGGCAAGAAAGTGGACATTGCTTCGTACAGCGTTTCTCTTGGCGATGTAATCGGCTTGCGCGAGCGCAGCCGCAGCTTGAGAACAATCAAAGAAGCTATGGAAGGCCGTCACCACCTTCCGAACTACTTGGAGTTCAACGAGCAAGCAATGGAAGGGAAATTCCTTCGTCTGCCTGACCGTGGAGAGCTTTCCCAAGATATCGATGAGAAACAAATCGTCGAGTTCTACAGCCGTTAATAATGAAAAAAACCTTGAACCATATGGTTCAAGGTTTTTTTTGCTTATAATGTCTCAGGCAGCTTGGGTGTTGAAGGTGTTGAAGGTGCAGCAATTTCTACCGGTTTATTAACAGCTGGCGGAGCCGCGATCGTTTTGGACGTCAGCCCTTTGATAAGTGCATTTACATCAATACCGGATACGCTTTTGAGCATTTCCGGAGCTGTAGCCATGAGTGATGTGACATAATTGCTTAGACGTGCCGCTCCTTCGCCATTTCCAGTATCTACGACAGTCAGCTTATCAATATTGCTGATTGGCTCTGCTACCTTACCGGCAAGCTCTGGCAGCATTTTCACGATAATATCGAGTATAGCAGCCTCTCCGAATTTTTCGAATGCTTCAGCAAGCTTCTCTTTCGCTTCCGCTTCTGCTAAACCGCGAAGTCTAATAACTTCCGCTTCCGCCGTACCTTTCGCTTTCTCCGCTTCGGCAACGGCCAAGCCGTCCAAACGTTTCTGCGCGGCATGCGCCTTCGCTTCCGCTTCTATACGATACTGCAAGGCATCCGCTTCTCGAAGCTGCTTCGCTTTGTTTGCTTCTGCTGCTTGCTCCACCGCGTAACGGTCTGCATCGGCTTTTTTCTTCACTTCCGCATCATACTGCTTCTCACGCCGCAAAATTTCTTTGGCCTCAAGATCGATTTCACGCTCTTTACGCACAAGCTCAACCTTCATTTGCTCCTCTACGACGCTTTGCTTCGCGCGGGCTTCTTGAATCGAATAAGCCTGATCCGCTTCAGCTTTCGCAGTATCTTGATCGCGTTTAAACGACGCAACCTTCATTTCTTTATCCTTCTCGGCTTCAGCTATGTTCGTGTCGCGCAATAGCTCTGCCTTTTGTCCGGCTTCAGCCGCATGCGCCTTCTGGATTCTTGCATCCCGAACCGCCTCGGCTTCGGCGATCTCCGCATCCCTCTTCACCGCTGCAATTCGCGGCTTACCGAGTGCATCCAAATATCCATGCTTATCCCGCAAATCTTTAATGGTGAAGGATACGATTTGAAGGCCCATTTTCTTCAAGTCCTTGGCTGCTACGCCCTGTACCTCCTGAGCGAATTTATCGCGGTTGCGATATACCTCTTCGACCGTCATCGAGCCGAGAATCGCCCGCAAATGCCCTTCCAGCACTTCTTGTGCTTCACCTTTTAAAGCCTCAGTCGGTTTTCCCAAAAATTGCTCTGCTGCCGTTGCTACGTCTTCTACCGCGCCGCCGATTTTTATTATCGCAACCCCATCAGCCATGACGGGAACGCCTTGTTCGGTGTAAACCTCGGGAGTAGATACATCAAGCTTGTGCGACAGCAATGAAAGAAACTCAGCTTTCTGAAAAATCGGCAGGATAAACGCACCCCCGCCTCTTATTATTTTTACTTTACGGCCCGATTCATCGGTGCTTGCATGTCGGCTTCCAAGAAATGAACCGGTTACGAGCATCGCTTCATCCGGACTGACAGTTTTATAACGGGCCCAAAATGCCAGACCAAGCAAAACAATGACACCTACAACAATTAAAGGAATTATAAAATAATCCTGCATAACCTTTCCCCTTTCAACTGCTTCATTTAATCTAAATTCACTTCTGAAACATAAAGCGTACTGTCCTTCACCTCGACGACGACGACCCGCTTTCCACCTGCAATATCTACGCCCTCGAAGCTCGCAGCAATTTGATTCGTAAAGCCTGCTCCGACCTTAACCATTACTTCACCGTATCCGGAAGCCGGAATCGGAACGAGCACTTCACCCAGCATACCGGACAATGCTTGAAGTGAAAACGCGATTGAGTTTTCACTTTCCTCCATCGGCCTAATATACAGGAAGAAAACTCCCGCCCCCGCTATAATAGCGATAAACAATGCGACGAATGTGATAGCTGCTGCACCAAACGCGGTATAACGTTCGAGCAGGAGACCTGCTCCGCCAAAAACGGTAATCCCGCCCACGATCGAAGTAGGCTGCAGCCAAGGGTGGCCTTCTAACGATAAAAAATCGAGCATTCCGTCAAGCGCTTGACTCAGCCAATCCCCGAATACAACACTAACGATAGCGTACAGTATTCCGCCAATGAGACATGCCATAAATAGCGTCTCCAACTTCCTCCTCCTTTCTATGTATCCAGTAGCTGCTATTACTTCCGTTATTTATTACGTAAAAGTTTGTTATTTGTTGCTGAAAAAATGGAGCATGCTGAAACTTATCTTATCAGCAAGCTGTTTTAAGGCAATCAGCCTAATTTTATTTTTGCAAATTTACGTTTTCCGACCTGAACAACATCCCCGTCCTGCGGTGTGATATCAGCATTTATGTCGGTATACTTCTCTTCGTTAATTCGGACTGCACCCTGATGCACGCTGCGTCTTGCTTCACTGCTCGTCGGCTGCAAGCCTAGTACGGTAAGCAGCTTCACGATGCGGATCTGGCCATTTTCAAGCTCAGCCGCTGACAAGGAAACCTCTTCAATATCCTCCGGCAAAGCCCGCTGTTGGAATACCGTTATAAAATGGTTTTCCGCAATTTTCGCTGCCTCTTCACCGTGATACATCCGTACAAACGTTGCTGCCAACTGCATCTTCGCATCACGCGGATGAACGGAGCAATTTTCGAGCCCCGACTTTAATGCGGTAAGCTCCTCGTTGCTTAATTCAGTAGCAAGCTCGTAATATTTGAACATAAGCTCGTCAGGAATAGACATCGACTTCCCGTAAATTTGATTAGGCTCCTCGTCGATACCGATGTAGTTGCCCAAGCTTTTGCTCATTTTGTTAACGCCGTCAAGCCCTTCAATTAACGGTGTCATTATGGCCACCTGTGCCGGATTACCATATTCCTTCTGCAGCGTTCGGCCCATCAGTAAGTTAAACTTCTGGTCTGTACCGCCGAGCTCGACATCCGACTCCAATGCAACCGAATCATAGCCTTGCATAAGCGGGTAGAAAAATTCATGAATGCTGAGTGGCAATCCTGAAGTGTAACGTTTCGTAAAATCGTCCCGCTCAAGCATACGCGCCACCGTTACCTTTGCCGATAAATTAACGACATCAGCAAAATGAAGCGGTGCAAGCCATTCCGAATTGTAGTACAGCTTCGTCTTCCCCGGATCTAATATTTTGTAAATTTGCTTCTGGTACGTCTCCGCATTCCGCTTAACGTCCTCTTCAGTAAGCTGTTTCCGTGTTTCTGACTTACCTGTAGGATCGCCGATCCGCCCCGTGAAGTCGCCGATTAGAAGTTGAACCTGATGACCAAGCTCCTGGAACTGACGCAGCTTATGCAGCACAACGGTATGTCCGATATGAATGTCCGGCGCCGATGGATCCAGTCCTAGTTTCACTTTCAGGGGAGTACCTGTTGCAACAGCATTCGCTAGCTTCTGCTTCAATTCATCTTCAGGTACGATCTCTACTACACCACGGCTGATAACTGCCAGCTGACGTTCAACCTCAGCTTGCTGCTCCTTCGTTATTTGATCCCATTTCACCATAAAACTTTTCCTCCCTCGTATGCGTCTATATAGACATAAAAAATCCTTCCAGCCCCAAGGGACGAGAAGGATTAGCTCGCGGTACCACCCTCGTTAGAGCACGCTTGCTGCAAAAAAAGCAGTCGCGATACTCTCACTTCGTTCCTTGATAACGGAGTTCGGCTCCGAAATGAACTACTGCGGCTTCAGCGTGATCCCTGCCTGCAAGGCTATTGAGACTCACTGTATAAAAAAACCGGTTCCTTCACTTAGCTCCAGGCGGTAATTCAACAAGCGGCGCATACCGGTTCTCACCACCCACCGGCTCTCTGCAACTACGGTTCGCTGTCTACTCATGCCTTTCAACGCAATGATTGATTTTATACCATAGCACTAGCAGGAAGTCAATGCGGTTAATGCCTGCTTACTTTGGTGTTTTATGTTATAATAGGTCTGCTATTTGGAGGAGGAGTCAAAAGATGCAAGAAGAACGTCAAACAGCGCCAGTTAAAAGAAGCAAATGGCGAACATTCGGAATTGTAACTTTTATAACAATCAAATGGATGGTTTATTTCGGAATATTCATAGGGTTGCTTGCCGGAGGTGCCGTAACCGGCTACGTAGCAGCGCTCGTGAAAAATGAAGAAGTAAGACCACGCACGATTATTGAAGAGAAAGTCGGCGAAAACGCACTAACAGGCTATGTATACTTTAATGATGATTCCTTAGTCGGACAGCTCCGTACGGATGAGGACCGAATGATCATTACTTATGATGATTTGCCTAAACAAGTTATCGATTCCCTGCTTGCTATTGAAGACAACAATTTCTTCGAGCATTATGGTGTCGATATTAACGGTATTGGACGGGCTGTGAAGCAAAAGCTGCTTAACGAGGATACGCAAACGGGTGGAAGCACGCTCACTCAGCAGCTGGCCCGCCGCGTGTTTCTTAGCCTGGACAAAACCGACAGCCGGAAAATCAAGGAAATCTTTTTGTCCCTTCGCATGGAAAGGTACTTAACGAAAGAAGAAATATTAACAGCATACTTAAATAAAATGCCTTTCGGTAACGGATCGAGCGGGTACCAGGTATTCGGCATCAAAGCTGCGGCCAAAGGAATATTTAACATTACGGATATAAATCAACTAAATATTGCTCAGTCTGCTTATCTTGCAGGCTTGCCGCAGCGTCCGTCGGCGTATACGGCCTTTACCGGAAAAGGTCAATTCAACGAAGAAGGCTTTGAATTGGCCCTTCAACGCCAGAAGACCGTATTGATGCGCATGCTTCAAACGGGACGGATAACACAGGAGCAATACGACGAAGCCAGCAGCTTCGACATTCGCAAGACGCTGGCGCCGCCAAGTGAAAAAGCATATACGACTTATCCTTACCTCATGCTTGAAGCTGAGCGGCAAGCGGCTGAAATAATGCTCATGCAGCAAGATTCTAATTTAACGAAAGCCGATTTGCAGAAAAAGGAAAATGCACCTCTGATCGAAGAGGCGCGCGAGCATCTGCTTCGCGGCGGCTATCACGTCTATACGACGATCGATAAAGAAATTTATAAGCTGATGCGCGAGATTGGATCTAATGAAAAAAATTTCACGCCATTCAGCAAAGAAAAAGGTTTAGAGCAAATAGCAGCTATTATGCTGGATCACAAAACAGGCGCAATAATCGGGATGCTGGAAGGCCGGGATTTCTATGAGGAGCAGCTCAACTATGCTACCCAAATGACTCGTCAGCCGGGCTCAACCATGAAGACGATTGCCGCATACTTACCTGCAATCGAGCAAGGCATCATTCAGCCGGCGAGCATTATAGACGATGCTCCAATCGTCATGAAAGACGGAGAAAAGGGTTTCCATATTCCGATGAACGTCAATAAAAAGTTTGCCGGACTCGTGACAGCCCGCGAAGCATTAAACCGCTCGTTAAACTTGCCGGCACTGAAAATTTTCAACGAGGAAGTCAAAATCGAAAATGCTTGGGAATTCGTGAAAAAACTAGGCATTACGACGCTTCAGCCGGAAGATTCTTACGCGCAAACCGGCGTAATCGGCGGACTTAGCATTGGTGTATCGGTGGAGGAGCTGACGAATGCATACGGGTCTATTCCGAACAAAGGTGTTTTCAATGATGCGTACATGATCGAGCGTATTACCGATGCAAACGGAAAAATCGTATATGAGCACAAGTCGGAGCCAAAACGGGTATTCTCAGAGCAAAGCGCGTTTTTGATGACCGATATGCTCTCAACCGTTATATCCAGCAAAAGCGGATCCGGTCACAAGCTAACCTCACAATTCGATAAATACGGTGAAATCCCTATTGCCGGCAAAACAGGATCTACCCAAAGCTATGGCGACGTATGGTTCATGGGCTTCTCGCCTGACGTAACACTTGGTGTATGGGCGGGTTATGAAGAGCAAATTAACTCCTTATCCGAGAACGGTAAAGCAAGAGCCCGTTCGATCTGGGCGTTAATTATGAATGAATTAACAGAAACGAAGCCGGAAATGTTTGTTACGGATAAATTCGAGCGTCCTTCCGGTATCATCAAAGCGACTGTATCCAGCGCAAGCGGCATGCTCCCAAGCCAATTAACCAAGGAAGCGGGCATGCTGGTAACTGACTGGTTTAATAAGAAGGATATTCCGAAGAAGACTGATGATGCATTGGTGAAGATGGCTTATATTACGTACGAGGGTGTTAATTACGTTCCGAATCCAGCAACTCCTAGCGATATGATTAAAGAGAAAATCGTTGTGAAGCGGAAAAAACCACTCGATGCGCTAATGGATGAAATAAAAGCAGCTCAAGCGAAATTACCTGCTAAGAGCCGGCGGTCGCTTGCAGTCTATTTACCTGCTGATGCGGAAAATGACGCACCGTCGAAGCCTGATCCACGTGTCGATGACGGAGCAGCACCGCCGCCGCCGGCAAACGTGAAGCTGACATCAGCGGATGGCGGAGTACTCATCTTAACGTTTAATGACAGTTCGGCAAAGGATGTTGTCGGCTACCGGGTGTATAAATCTGTAAATCAAGGTCCTTATGAGAAATTCGGGGAGTCGTTGATAGCAGGCGGCGATAACAAAATGAAATTTTACGCTTCGAACTCTCAGAGCATAACGTATTACGTTACATCCGTAGACGTCGTTGGCAAAGAATCTGCGCCAAGCCAGCTGCAACAGTATGGAAATGTTTACACTACACCTATCCTGCCTGACGGAAGCGGTGGACCAAACGGCAACGAGAATGGTAACGCGGTGCCTGCCTCGCCAACCGGTCTCCAAGCTGACAAGTCAGAGCTTAGCGTAAAGCTAAGCTGGGCGCCTAACACCATATCTGAGCAAGTGACGCAATATAATGTTTACTATAGCCCTAAAAGGGACGGGAAATATTCGAAGATCGGATCAACATCGGAAACGAGCTTTGAATATGTCTCCCCTTTCGTTTCCGGATCATTTTATGTGACATCCGAAAACGGAAATGGCGAGTCAGCGCCTTCCTCAACAATAACGGTTAACTGATCCAAAGAAAGAGCAGCGCCCTCTTCAGAGGGCGCTGTATCCAGGAGAGGAACGATTCTTATGACAAAGAAACGAGTCGATCACGTTGGCGTTATGGTCAAAGATATTGATGCATCGATAAAGTTTTATACTGAAATTATCGGATTTGAGCTAAACGGACGTATTATACATACGAATGGTGTAATACAACTTGCTTTTCTCGGCTTCGGAAATTCTGATGAAACGGAAGTTGAATTAATTCAAGGCTATAATGATAGCCTTCCTATTGAAGGAAAGGTCCATCATTTTGCTGTTAACGTACCGGATGTACAAGCCGAGTTTGACCGGTTGAAGCAATTGAACGTATCTTTTATTGACCAAGAAATTACGACGCTTCCAAATGGCTACCGGTATTTCTTTATAAGCGGTCCAGATGGCGAATGGATCGAGCTGTTTCAGCGGTAAACAAATGAACAATAAACAAATAGTAGAGAGGGTGCCCCTGAACAGGAGCACCCTCTCTTTATTTGCTGATAAACTATTGTATCGCAACCACTTTAATCCTCAATGGTAGACAAATCGCCAGTCGGCAGGTTTAGCTCCCATGCTTTTAACACTCGGCGCATAATTTTGCCGCTGCGTGTTTTGGGAAGCTTATCCTTAAACTCAATTTCTCTTGGCGCAGCATGTGCAGACAAGCCAATTTTGACGAATTGCGAAATCTCCTGCTTCAGTTCATCGGATGGCGTGTAGCCTTCACGTAAAGCGATAAAAGCTTTAATGATTTCACCGCGCATCGGATCAGGTTTCCCGATTACCCCCGCCTCTGCTACCGCAGGATGCTCGACCAGCTTGCTCTCCACCTCAAACGGACCTACCCGCTCTCCGGCTGTGTTAATGACATCGTCAATACGCCCTTGGAACCAGAAATAGCCATCCTCATCCATATAGGCAGAATCTCCAGATACATACCAGCCTTCGAGCCGGAAATATTCCTCGTACTTGGAAGGATTGTTCCAAACCTTCCTCATCATCGAAGGCCAAGGCGTTTGAACAGCCAAGTTGCCCATACGGTAAGGCGGAACCTCGATGCCATTGTCATCAATGATGGCAGCCTTTACGCCCGGAAGGGGCTTACCCATAGAGCCTGGCTTAATATCCATACTCGGATAGTTGCAAATAAGCTGACCGCCTGTTTCCGTCATCCACCATGTATCGTGTATCCTTTGGCCATATACCTTCATGCCCCAACGGACAACCTCTGGATTAAGCGGTTCTCCGACACTAAGCACATGACGCAAGCTTGATAGGTTGAACTGCTGTGATACGTCGTCCCCCGCTCCCATGAGCATGCGGAAAGCCGTTGGCGCGCTGTACCAAACCGTTACGCCGTATTTTTGGATAACGCTATACCAATCGCTTGGACTGAATCGGCCGCCTCGTATGACGTTTGTAGCACCGTTTAACCATGGAGCGAAGATACCGTATGATGTTCCCGTAACCCAGCCTGGGTCAGCGGTACACCAAAATATATCGTCTTCTTTCAAATCCAGTACGATTTGTCCCGTGTACAAATGCTGCACCATCGCGTTTTGAACATGATAGACGCCTTTCGGTTTGCCGGTTGAACCTGATGTATAATGCAAAATGAGACCATCCTCGCGGTCAAGCCATTCGACCTCCGCCTCTTCCGAAGCGTTTGACATCTCTGCTGCGAAATCGATGATACCCTCTTCATTCGGTACATCATTGCCAAAAATAATAATATGCTTAAGGTTGGGAAGCTCATCACGTTTAATTCGTTTGTATAAAGCCGGAGTCGTTACAATAGCAATCGCTTCACTATCCTGAAGTCTGTCTTTGACTGCTGTTTCCATAAACGCTTCGAACAATGGTCCAACAACCGCGCCAATTTTCCATGCGCCAAGCGCGCTAAAATAAAGCTCCGGCGTTCTCGGCATAAAAATAAACACTCGCTCGCCTTTGGTGATTCCTAACTTGCGCAAGACGTTTGCAAATCGGTTCGATTGCTTGCTCAGCTGTTCGAATGTATAGGATTCATCCCGTTCATTGTCGCTGTAGTAAAGTGCAACCTTGCCGCCTTTGCCGAGCTCGACGTGACGATCGATTGCTTCGTATGCTATATTGACTTTTCCTGTGCTGTGCCAGCTAAACTGGCTTTCGATTTGATTCCAGTCAAATGACGCTGCCGCTTCTTCGTAATCTTTTAAATTCGGATTTGCTGCAGTTGCTGGAATTCGTTCTTGATGTAAGTTGATCATGCTATCACTCTCCCATCAATTCTGTCTCTCATCACCGTAGGAATACGCTTTCAAAACTTGATCAGTACTTGAGGCAAACAAGCTGACTGCCATCGGCGCTTCCACTGGCTTTAAACCGCCACACCTATTATAGCATATCCTTTTTCTGTTCGACTACGCTTTTCATTTACTCGAATGTTTGTTATAAAGAGTAATAGAAGATACAAATCAGCTTGCATTAACACAGCAAAGGGGGTACAGCCTTGGAACATCGAAAGCGGTTGCAGCGGGAGCAGCTCGCTATACAGGGCAGCTGTGAACTTATCATTGAAGGTCCTGTTCCACCAGAGAGGCTAATTAGCATGTCTATGCATAGAACGTTGGACGCATTTCGAAGACCGCAGGAACAGCACGATGCATTAATTGAGATCGCCGCTCTCCCGGAAGGCCGTATTATTGTGGCCCGTGAAGGTGACGAGATCGTCGGCTACGTAACGTTTCATTATGCGGATGAGCTGGAACGGTGGTCTGAAGGCGGAATGCTGGACCTCATCGAGCTGGGAGCTATCGAAGTGGCAGATGTGTACCGCGGATACGGCTTGGGCAAACGAATGATACGGCTCGCTTTCGCTGAAGAGCAGCTTGAGAATATGATCGTTTTTACGACTGAATATTATTGGCACTGGGATCTTGAAGGCACGAAGCTGAACGTATGGGATTATCGCAAAATGATGGAGAAATTGATGAAATCTGCGGGAATGATATGGTTTGCTACCGATGACCCTGAAATTTGCTCGCATCCGGCAAATTGTCTTATGGTGCGGATTGGCAAAGAGGTGCCTCTCAGCTCTGTCGAGCATTTCGACCGCGTGCGGTTCCGTCAACGGTTTATGTATTAGCAAACCTTTAGGAGGATAGGGATGGCTTCAAATGCTGTTTTTATATATCATTCGGATTCAAACGGATATAAATTTCGCGAGGATCACCCTTTCGATCCGCTTCGACTTACGTTAACAATAGATTTGCTCAAAGCAGCCGGCGCTTTACCGAATGAGCTAATAGAGTCCCCTCCTGCTTATTCAGTGGACGATCTGCTTGCACTCGTTCATAGAACAGACTATATAAATGCTGTCAAACAATTAAGCAATTCCAGTGGTAATGACGAAAGCAGCAGTATCGCGCAGCAATACGGACTAGACACGGAGGATACACCGTTTTTTCCCGGAATCCATAAAGCTGCTTCAGCCATCGTCAGCGGCTCAGTCGCTGCAGCAGATGCTGTTATGTCGGGTCGTGTCTTACATGCTTATCACCTTGCGGGCGGACTTCATCACGCCTTTCCTGATCGCGCCTCAGGCTTCTGTGTATATAATGATGCGGCTGTCGCAATTAAGCACATTCGTCAAACGTACGGCGCAAAAGTATTATATATCGATACCGACGTCCATCATGGCGACGGAGTTCAGTGGGTGTTCTACGATGATCCCGATGTATGCACCTATTCCATTCATGAAACGGGCAAGTTTTTGTTCCCTGGGAGCGGCTTCGTACATGAGAAGGGTGTAGACAAAGGCTTTGGCGCCTGCTTTAACGTGCCGCTTGAGCCCTACACTGAGGATGAATCTTGGCTGGAAAGCTTTAATGTCACATTGCGTAAAGTCATCGCTATGTACAAGCCGGACGTCATTATCAGCCAGCATGGCTGTGATGCTCATGCTTACGATCCGCTATCACATATCCATTGCAGTATGCGTATCTACGCAGAAATACCAGCCATTATTCATGAGCTGGCACATGAGTATACAGACGGACGCTGGATTGCACTTGGCGGCGGCGGCTACGATATTTATCGCGTTGTACCAAGGGCATGGTCACTCGTCTGGCTTACAATGATTGAACATCCGATTGCTGAAGCAGTTGCTGCCGGCCAAGAACAAAGTCTTCCTGAACGTTGGCTGCAGAAATGGGCATCATCAAGT
Organism: Bacillota bacterium; assembly: GCA_051750645.1. Lineage (GTDB taxonomy): Bacteria > Bacillota > Bacilli > Paenibacillales > Paenibacillaceae > Pristimantibacillus. The sequence goes on from JBNJJW010000001.1 coordinate 69,153, forward strand.
CCATTCAAGCTTCCGCAGCAGTGGCTCGACGATGTGACTGGCATCGAACCGATACCCCGGCGTTCAGAAATTACCGATAAAAACAGGGCTGTTCAAGCCATCGTTATTCAAGATTTATGAGAAAACCTCTATCGAGGCCTCTCAAGGATGAGCGACCTGAAAGTTTGCGGAGCAAACTCGCTTCGGAAGCATGGTAGGTTTTATCGCCAAATAGAATTTGTTCTTCCGTCAACTCGCAAACTTATAAATTCTAGTGTGGTAAAAAAAAGCAACAATTCCGGCATTGCCAGAACTGTTGCTTTTTTTATATACATCGCTTATTGAATCAAGCAAGCTGATCAAATATGTTGTACGATATCGTCAATAATTTGGTAGGAGTTGTTGGAAGCTGTTACAGTAAACTCCGAAAAGTTCACATGAGCCGATCCATCTGCCTTATCTGACATCGAGCGAATAATGACGAAAGGGATCTCATTCATGTCGCATACTTGGGCAACAGAAGCCCCCTCCATCTCAGCGCATGCCCCTTGCATCGTTTCGTGCAGAAGCTTTACCACCTCGCGGCTTGCGATAAATTGATCCCCTGACAGTACCTTCCCTTTCAGGCTGTGTCCCGGGAAAAGCCGGTCGCTTGCTGCTGCAGCAAGCTCAACTAAACGTTCATCGGCAGGAAACTCTGATCTTGCATGAAAAGGTATCGTTCCACGGGCAAAACCTAGTGGTGAGCAGTCCATATCATGCTGTATGCAGCTTGTCGAAATAACGATATCTCCAATATTCAGCTGTGGATCAACCGCTCCCGCCACACCGGTAAACAGCACGCAATCTGCGCCTAAATCCAGCAATAGCTGAGTGCATACCGCAGCATTTACTTTGCCGACACCTGACTTGCAGTAAATAACGGCTTTGCCGTGAAGAGTACCTTCAAAATAGGTAATGCCTGCTTTTGTCAATTGTGACGCTACGTCCACATGCTTATGCAGCAATTCAATTTCTTCCGACATAGCGCCTATAATCCCAATTTTGTTAAACGGCATTTCTTTTATCTTCCTCCAACCGATTGACGCACGACCATTTCATGCGGCAACACCACTTTGGATTGATCAACATTTTCTTTTTTCATCAACTTCGTCAACAAACGCATGGAAACGGCGCCAATGTCGTACATCGGTTGTGCTACTGAAGTGAGCTGCGGACGTACCATCGATGCCATCCGGCTATTATCAACGCTTATAACCGAAATATCGTCAGGAACCTTCAACCCGGAATCTTGAATGGTATGAATAGCGCCAATCGCCATTTCGTCCGTTGCCGAAAATACAGCGGTAGGACGCTTGTCCAGCTCGATAAAATATTTCATCGCATCTGCGCCGGACTCATAACGGTAGTTGCCAATTCGTACGAGCGATTCGTCATAAGCAATTCCAGAAGCTTCAAGCGCTCTCTTGTATCCTTGGAATCTCGCGTAGCCGTTGGAAGGATCCTGCAGCGTTCCGCTAATCATAGCAATACGCGTGTGTCCTTGCTCGAGCAAGCTCTTTACGGCATCGAAAGCCGCATCCTCATGGTTAATATCAACAGACGGGATTTGCCCGCTTTCATCGGATGTCGCACAGAGCACGATTGGAACATTTGCTGTTTTGAAAGCTTGCAAATGCTCTTCCGTTACAGCACCGCCCATGAACAGCAAGCCGTCCACCTGCTTCTCAAGAAGGGTATTAATAACACGGATTTCTTTATCTTTTTTCTTATCCGCATTACACAGGATAATATTATAATGATACATATTCGCAATATCTTCAATTCCGCGGGCTACCTCAGCAAAGATAGCGTTTGAAATGTCGGGAATGACAACGCCTACCGTAGTCGTTTTCTTACTTGCCAAGCCGCGTGCTACAGCATTTGGACGATACCCGAGCCGTTCTATTGCTTCATATACTTTCTTGCGTGTTGCAGGCTTCACATTCGGATTATTATTAACAACCCGTGAAACCGTAGCCATCGATACTCCTGCTTCTCTTGCTACATCATAAATGGTTACCGTCACAGTGCTTCTCTCCATTAGCTCAGATTTTAACATTACGTACGCCGCATATTAACGTAATCATACGACAAAATATTACTTTTCGCAATGTTCACGCTTGTTAGGTTCTGTCACGGTGCATGTAAAATCCTAATTACAATCAGCTATGTATGAAGCGAGCGACGGCTTATTTGCTCAAGCCGCTTATTCAAATCCGTGATCCAAGCTTCGTCGTTAAGGGTCTGAGCCAGCAAATACAAGTCAAGCAGCTTGTTGATCCGGTCTTCAATTAATCTTTCAACAGCGGAATGATCCGTCTGCTGTTTGTCGGCCTTCGCTTCTACTAACAAATCTGCCCATTCATTGCATTCATTAAACAAGAATGTTTGTTTATTTGGCTGGGCTCCCAATTGAGCGATTAATCCGGTTAAATCCGGCTTCACCTCGGGAAACACTTCACTCCTATTGCAGGTTGAGCAGGAGTATATGGGAACGTTATCGATCTCAACCTTCCCGGAATAAATAACTGTGCGCAGTTTCATCTTCATGATGTCACCGCAATGACACCGCTTTTGCAAAATGGTTCACTCCTTCTCACAGCAATGAATGCCGCTAAACATTCCATTGCAGAGTCATAAGATAAATGATTCGACCTTTTTTGCAAAAACTCCTGCTTAAACAAGCTATGTAATTTTTACTACTCAATCCATAATTATCGTTCAAATCAAACGTTCATTCATCGTGCGGCTTTTCTCCATAATCTGCGAATTGGCGGTACCGCAATCACTGCCGTGCACAAGGCTGCTCCGATAAGATCGTTACGCAAATCAAGCGGATCCAGCATCCTTCCTCCTACAAAAGATTGATGAAATTCATCTGTAATGCCATACAAGCCGCATAGAAGAACAATAACTGCCTTCATATAGATGCGATCAGCCTTTGCACCTATTCCATAATCAATAGTAAGTGCAAGAATAAAGTAGGATACAAAATGACCCCAATTGAAGTCCTCCATGAAAGGGAACATCTTTTGAAACCAGGGAAGCAAAGTATTGAGTTCATCGCCGGTTCTTGAGGATAACACAAAAATAACGCTCATCCAGGCGACAGCCGGCAAAAACCTGAGTAGTCTACGATATCGAAAAGAATTTGAGGTCGTTTCCGTTTGCTTCATCGTTTCTCCTTCGTTACAATAATAGAGATAATTAATAGATGGAGGGGAATAGCATGTCGTTGCAAAACAAAACCGTCATCTGCTTGCTTGACGACGAATTTGAAGATTTAGAGCTATGGTATCCTGTATACCGGGTACGCGAGGCTGGAGCAACCGTCCTATACGCAGGTCCAGTGAAAGGTAAAACGCATATCGGTAAATACGGTGTACCCGCTGTTGCCGATTTGTCGTTTGATGAAGTGAACAGCGAAGACATCATCGGCTTGCTTGTACCGGGCGGTTGGGCGCCAGATAAGCTGCGCCGTTACCCGAAAGTACTGCAGCTTGTGCAAGAGCTTAATGCAGCTGACAAGCCGATTGGGCAAATCTGTCATGCAGGTTGGGTACTCATATCAGCTAAAATTTTAGAAGGCCGTAAAGTAACTTCGACGCCGGGTATCCGCGATGATATGGAAAATGCAGGTGCAACATGGTTTGATGAAGCGGTAGTTGCAGATGGAAATCTTATATCCGCGCGCCGTCCGCCGGATCTTCCTCCATATGCGAAAGCGTTCGTAGACGCACTTGAACAGCGAATGGGTTAACCATTCGCTGTTTTTTCGTCAATGCTCTGCATAAACCCGCTTAGCTTCTCCAAAATTTCGCTGCTCGTGCGGCATTCATGCAATTGTTGAAAGACAATCCGGCTTTCTTCTTGCGATGTACATAATAATCGTTCCTTTACCTGCAATATCGCGTGCGAAGACATGCTGAGCTCATCCACATCCAGACTAAGCCAGATCGGCAACGCCCTTAAATCACCCGCTAGCTCCCCGCACACACCAACGGTTATGCCGCTTCGTTTTGCAGCTTCGACCGTCATTCGCAGCATTCGCAGCAAAGCCGGATGATAAGGCTCATACAGATGGGAAATTTCTTCATTCATTCGGTCTACTGCTAACGTAAACTGTACCAAATCATTAGTACCGATACTAAAGAAATCAACCTCCTGCGCAAGCAGATCGGCAATCATTACAGCCGCTGGCACTTCGATCATAATGCCTATTTTCATCCCTTTGTCAAATGGGTGGCCTTCTTGCTCAAGCTCGCGCTTCGCTTCATTCAATATGGCATTAGCCGCGCGCACCTCGTCAACCGACGAAATAAGCGGATACATCAGCTTTACCTGTCCATAGTAGCTCGCACGCAATATGGCGCGAAGCTGCGTCTTGAACAAGTCCTGACGATCTAGTGAAATGCGAATCGCTCTGTAGCCGAGGAATGGATTATCTTCCTCCGGCAGCTCAAAATAATCAAGCTGCTTATCGCCGCCGACATCCAGCGTACGAATGACGAGCGGCTCGCCTTCAAGCTTCTCAGCTACGCTGCGGTATACTTCGAATTGCTCCTCTTCCTTCGGAAACCGGTTTCGATCCATATATAAAAATTCGGTACGGAACAAGCCTACACCATGCGCCCCGCTCGACAATGCAATTTCAAGCTCCTTGAATGAGCTAATATTCGCCGCAAGCTCCAATGTCTTTCCGTCAGGCGTGACAGGGCGGTAGCCGGCAATGCCATGCAGCTTCTTCTTAGCTTCCGCTTGACGACGGTGCAGCTCGGTATAAGTATCGATAATTTGCTGATTTGGATTAAGGTAAACGCTGCCGTCGCCTCCATCAATAATAAGCGTCTGCCCCGTTTGAATGGGTTCCTCCAAATTAGACTCGACGCCGACGACAAGCGGAACGCCCAGCGCACGCGCCATTATTGCGGAATGCGAAGTCGTGCTGCCTGCAAGCGTCACAATTCCGAGTACATGCTTCGGATTTATATGTGCAAGCTGGGACGGAGAAAGCTCTTTGGCGATCAATATAAACGGTTGCGTATCTGAGGGCAGTGTAATTTCAGGAGCACCGAGCAAGTGCTTCAACAAACGGTTGCCAACATCTTTAATATCAAGCGCCCGTTCTTTCATGTATTCGTCATCGAGCAGGTCGAACATCGTAACGAAATGGTCAATCGCTTCCTTAACCGCTACTTCTGCTGCTTTGTACTGTCGTTGTATAATGCCTTGTATTTCGTTCATAAAGACAGGATCGTCCAAAATGGCGAGATGCGCGTCGAAAATATGTGTTTCCTCCGAGCCTACAACCTCACGCAGCTCATCTTTAATCTGTTCGATTTCAGATTTAGAGGTACGAATTCCTTCGTATACACGTTCGAACTCGCGGGCAAAATCGGCTACATCAATTTTTTGCTCCGGTAACTCCCACTCCCAATTCGGCAGGACGAACGCTCTCCCGATCGCTATGCCTGCTGACGCTCCTATTCCTTGAATCATTGTCTTTCCCCTCCACCATTTCTCTCTTTAAGTACAACCGACATTACCGAAGACTGTCCTTTTTTCACTGCTTTGAACGGGGCGAACCGCCAAGAATGAACGAGATCGGAATTTGTGATGACCATTGGCGTAGCTAGCGACTTGCTCTCTTTGCGTACCCGCTGCAAGTCAAACCGAATGAGCAGCATGCCTGGCGTAACCTCATCGCCCTCTTTGACCACTGCTTTAAAATAAGACTTGCCTGCGAGACGCGAGGTATCGATGCCGATATGAAGCAGCACTTCAAGCCCTTCAGGTGTGAGGATACCGATCGCATGCATCGTCGGGTAAATATGTATGACTTTACCTTTGACCGGAGAGACAAGCTCCCCTTTGTCGGGAATGAATGCGACACCTTGTCCAACAAGCTTTCCGGAAAAAATCGGATCCGGCACTTCATCAAGCGGAATCATGCGTCCCTGCATCGGCGAATGAAACAGCACCTGAGCTTGATCCCTATGAATCGTTTTGATCATTTCTTCACGTATTAACTCTGAATAGGTACCGAACACAACCTGAACATGACCGCCGCCCAGCTTGATAACTCCCGCAGCACCCAGATTGCGAAGCGCATTTATATCGAGTAGCTTTTCATTCGAAACCTTAAGCCGAAGTCTAGTAATACACGATTCCATTCGTTCAATATTTTGTTTGCCCCCGATGGCTTGCAAAATAAGCGGAGCGCGGTAAGGAATATCGCCTGCCCATTCATCGAGCTGCGAGCCTTCCTCGCGTCCTGGCGTCGGAATCCGAAACCGGCGAATGGCAAAGCGGAACAAAAAGTAGTAAATTAGCCCGACTACAATACCGATTGGAAGAAGGAGCCACCCGCGAGTCGCTAAATGCTCATTAATAATGAAGTCGATCGCTCCTGCAGAAAATGAAAACCCATGTTTGATATCAAGCTCGTATGTAACCCACATAATAATGCCTGACAAAATAGCATGCACGACATATAGATAGGGCGCCACAAACAAAAATGCAAACTCCACCGGCTCCGTTACACCGGTTAGGAAAGACGCAAGCGCCGCATAAAGAAACGTTTTGTGAATTTTCGGCTTTAAGTCCTCGCGTGCCTCATGAATAATGGCGAACGCGATTGCCGGCAAAGCAAACATCATCGTCGGATATAGGCCGGCCATAAAGACTCCTGCCGTCGGATCGCCTGCGAAGAAGCGCGGCAGGTCTCCGTAAACCATTTCACCCGTTGCTGTCTCAAAGCCGCCAATTTGAAACCAGAATACATGACTGACTAAGTGATGCAAACCAAACACAACCAAAATCCGGTGAACGAACCCGTATAAAAATACGCCAAAGCCGCCGCCAGAAGCAACTATTTCTCCTAATTCAACAAGCAGATGCTGCAAATAAGGAGAGATCTTTATCATCCCGACCGAAAATAACAAAGTGACAAAGCTGACGAACAGAGGAACAAACCTTGGCCCGCCAAAAAATTGTATATATTCAGGCAGCCGGAGGTTTTTGAATCGTTCATGACTCACACCTGCTAAAATTCCAATTAAGGTACCGATAAGAACGGTCGGCTCAATCTGTATTTCAGCTGTGCCAATAATCCCGCTATATATGATCATGCCAACAAGCGCCGCCATACCTGCTGCGAGCGCATTTCCTGTCAAGCCAAGCGAAATGCCAAGCGCAAATATATAGGGTAAAAATGTAAAAATCGTTTGACTTGCCGCTACTAAATAGCCTTCCATACCAGGCAGTCCAATGTAGGCCCACGGCAGCTTGCTTAAGCTCAAAAAGATAGCTGCTCCCGGCAATACAATCATCGGCAGCATGAAAGCCCTACCGAGCTGCTGCAGGCTTCCCATGAAAATCATCCTGCACCTCCTGTCCATTAATGATCTATAACGATGTTAAGCGTTTGCTTCGTTTTTGTCAAAGTAAAACGGCGAGCCTTAAAGGCCCGCCGATGTTGATGATTCTTTCCTTCTAATTTATAACGTTGTTAGCGCATGCCACCGGAGTAAGGAGCATTTTGAGCATTTGTCGCTTGCCAGCCGCCTAAATGAGAAATAACCGGACCTGCTTGTTGGTAAGCATTAGTCGCCTCAAGCACTGGGCTTTGCGATGTTGTGTACGATTGAGCCGGTGTCATTCCATAACCGCTTTGAACGTTTGACTGCGCGAAGCCGCCGTAATTGGATGGTGCATACTGTGCACTCTGTGCTCCATAGTTCGCTGCGGAAGGCTGATTAAAAGATTGTTGCATGCCTCGTTGACCGGCTTGTTGACCACCTTGAAAACCTTGTTGACGGTCTGGACCAGCTTGAAAACCAACTTGCGAGATAACCGGACCAAAGCTTCCAAAAGCAGTTGCAGGCGATTGAGCGTAACTTTGAACAGGTTGATGCGAAATGTATGCTGATGGTTGGGAAGAATAGTTTGCTGCCCCAAATTGCTGCATACCTTGTCCTTGGTATCCGCCTTGCGCATTCGAAACAATGGAGCTCGATTGTCTGCCAAAAGTCGGATAACTGAGCTGACCTTGATAGTTCGATTGCACGTAACCTACTGGCGCTTGATTTTGAAAGCCTTGTTGACCTTGGAAATTAGTACCCGGTTGCTGCGACCATTGATTCACGTCGTGTCCTCCTTGGATTACAATCATAAAGTCTTCAAATGACTGCCTCTCTCGATATGCAAGTTCGGCACTCGCTCTTGAAGCCTTTCTTATTGTGTAGGAGACACCCTTTTTTTATAACAGTTATGTTTTGGGTTTTCCGCCAGGAAGCAGGATAGAATCCTCTACCTTAATGCAGCGATCCATAATGACTTGCAAACCGCCTTGAACAGCAATTTCAGCCGCCTCCTCGCTTGCAATGCCAAGCTGGAGCCATAAGGTTTTGGCGCCAATGGCAACGGCTTCCTCTGCAACGGGAGGAGTATGCTCGCTTCTTCGAAAAACGTTTACGATGTCCACCTGTTCAGGAATATCTTTGAGAGAAGCATAGCTCTTTTGTCCCAAAATCGTATCGGCATTAGGATTGACAGGAATTATCGTATAGCCTTTCGCTTGCATTGCTTCAGAGACCATATACGAAACACGCTCCGGATTATCAGACAAACCAACAACTGCAACAGTCGTGCTGTTTTGCAAAATGTCCTTAATTTGCTCACGCGTAGGATTTTGAAAGTCCATCAAAACACCTCGATTCGATATTTTAAAACAAAAAACAAAGCTTTCTCGTCGAACGACTTCTTGTTAGCCTTCAATCCACTCGACGTTTGCGCCTAAAGCTTGCAAATGGTCGAAATAAATCGGATACGACTTTGCTACGTGATGCGCATCACGAATTCGGATTGGCTGTTTCGCACGCAAACCGACAACGGTTAATGCCATAATTACACGGTGGTCGTAGTGAGCGTTAATTTCGACGCCGCCTTCAACACCCTCAGGGCGACCGTGCACAATAATTTCTGCTTGACGCTCTTCAACGTTAGCGCCGGCTTTGCGCAGCTCGTTCAAATAGTCGGTAATACGGTCGCATTCTTTGTAGCGTAAGTTTTCTACATTATAGAACCGAGAGGTGCCTTCAGCGAAAACAGCAGCTGCCACCATGGCCAGCACCGCATCAGTCGCATGATCGCCATCAAACTCAACAGCCTTCAGTTTTCCGTTCCCTTTAATATGAACGATGCCGTTCTCATGCGTAAGCGGAACCTCCATCATCTTCAATACATCTACGACGGCACGTTCCCCCTGCTTACTTTTCTCCTCCAAGCGGTGAACGATGACATCCGATTCCGTTACAGCTGATGCTGCGAGTATAGCGGCAGAGCCAGGATAATCTCCTTGAACAGCGTATGTTTTGGCAGCATAGCTTTGACTTCCGGGGACGCGGAAACGCATGTAATCCTCATCTGCATGGATGATGATGCCTGCTTGCTCAAGAACCTCTAATGTTTGCCCGACAACGACTTTAGATTTCAAGTCGTGCAGCACTTCGATCTCGCTGTCCTCCTCAAGCAATGGAGTCAAGAACAGCAGCGCACTCAGAAATTGCGAGCTGATGTTGCCGGACACTTGAATTTTGCCGCCTTTTGGCGCCCCGCCGCGGATCGTAATAGGCAGCTTCCCGTCATTATGCTCAATAGACACACCCATTGAAATTAACGATTCAATCAAATCGCTATGCGGACGTTTTCCGAGCGAATCAGGGTAACGGTTAATGAAGGTTACATCCGGACATAACGCGGCAATTGCCATTAGAAACCGCAATACAGCCCCGGCATTGCCTACATCGAGCTGCTCGACTGGCTTAGGATTTCGGCCAAAGCCGGTAATGACGATTTTCTCATCATCCTCTTCCACAATTGCTCCTAAATCGCGGATACAGCGGCGCATTGCATCGCTATCCTCACTGTGGGCAGGATAGTAAATGGTGCTCGTGCCTTCCGCAAGTGCAGCAACCAGCAGGTAACGGGTCGTGTAATTTTTGGAAGAAAGCGCTTGAAGCTCGCCTTCAAGTCTTGGCGTTGGTGTTACGATAACGTCCATAGTTCGTATGATCTCCTTTTATAATCAATTATACGCTTCAGTAAGCCATAAGCCATAAAAAGCGATGATATATAAGACACTGACATTTTTTCTTCAACATCATATCATTTTTTTATAAGACAAGGGTATAAAAAAGTTACTAATGCCGTATGGATGATAATGATGCATATTCAAGGATAGGAGTGACGTTAGCGATGACCAGTGATCTTCATTTGTCCGCTCTCCACCAAACACAGAAACGACTTAATAGAATACTCGATCCGGATCATCCGCTTACCCGGGAAGACGTCGTCTGGATACTTGAGTATATTAAAAAAAAGGTGGCTGACGAAGATCCGGCACTAATGGATCTTTCGCAGCCACGTTTATTGCAAAACTTTCATTTCTTTGCCGAAGCGGCCATGTCTCTCATCCATCGCAGACATTACTGCGATCAAGAGGCCGATCGGTTGCGCGACTGGCTTCGGCAAGCAGCTTTCGGGCTGAATGATGGCAATCCCGGCGAACCGAATCGGTGAAAGGCTGCTGGATTAAGATTGCATCCAGTTAAAGTGGAAGCTGCCTTCTTTGTCCAAGCGTTTGAATGTATGAGCTCCGAAATAGTCACGCTGCGCTTGAAGCAGGTTTGCCGGCAAACGCTCTGTACGGTAGCTGTCGAAATAAGCGATTGCGCTTGCGAAAGCCGGTACCGGAACGCCGTTCGTAACGGCAACAGAAATAACTTCACGCCATGCGCCTTGATAAGACTCGACGATGTTTTGGAAGTATGGATCAAGCAGCAGGTTGCGCAGGTTAGGATCACGATCGTAAGCGTCTTTGATGTTTTGCAGGAAGCGGGCACGGATAATGCAGCCGCCGCGGAAAATCATCGCGATATCGCCATAACGAAGATCCCAGTTGTATTCTTCGGATGCAGCTCGCATTTGAGCGAAGCCTTGCGCATACGAGCAAATTTTACTTGCGAACAAGGCTTTGCGCACGGCTTCAATGAATGCCGCTTTGTCGCCTTGGAAAGGCACTTTCGCAGGTCCGTTCAGCACTTTGCTTGCTGCAACTCGTTCTTCTTTCATTGCGGACAAGAAACGGGTAAATACGGATTCCGTAATGATTGAAAGAGGGACGCCAAGATCAAGCGAGCTTTGGCTTGTCCATTTGCCGGTACCCTTTTGTCCAGCAGAGTCAAGAATGACATCTACCATCGGCTTGCCTGTCTCTGGATCGTATTTCGAGAAAATGTCTCTCGTAATTTCGATCAAGTAGCTGTCCAGCTCGCCTTTGTTCCATTCGGAGAAAATTTCATGAAGCTCTTCCGTGCTTACGCCGAGCACGTTTTTGAGCAGGTCATAAGCTTCGCAAATCAATTGCATGTCGCCATACTCGATTCCGTTATGTACCATTTTTACATAATGGCCGGCGCCGTCTGGTCCAATATATGTGCAGCAAGCATCTTCGCCTACTTTTGCAGAAATAGCAGTCAGGATTGGCTCAACGAGCTCATATGCGGATTTTTGGCCGCCCGGCATAATGGACGGTCCTTTCAAAGCGCCTTCTTCGCCGCCGGAAACGCCAGTACCGATGAAGCGGAAGCCTTTTGCTTCCAAGTCTTTGCTGCGCCGTTGTGTATCAGGGAAATAGGCGTTACCGCCGTCGATGATGATGTCGCCTTCAGACAAGTGCGGGACAAGCGAATCGATCGTAGCGTCTGTTCCTGCGCCTGCCTGAACCATGATCAAAATTTTGCGCGGTACTTCCAGCGACTGTACGAACTCTTCAATCGAATAGGTCGGTACAAGATTTTTGCCGGCCGCTTCTTGGATCAGATCATCCGTCTTCTCGCGGGAACGGTTAAATACGGACACCGTAAAGCCTCTGCTCTCAATATTAAGGGCCAAATTTTTGCCCATTACTGCTAAACCGATTACACCAATTTGCTGTTTTGACATCTGGTTCTTCCATCCTTCATATTTAATTTTGGTCACAATAGTTTTATTTTACTCTTTTTAAGACAAGAAGAAAACTATTTGCATGGAAAAATGTCGCAATGTAACATTAGAATTATTGACCGCTTTAGAAAGTTTACCTTATAAAAGGGATAAAATCCAAAACTATCAGGCAGATCCCCACCTGCCTTTGTTCTATCAAAACAACATAAAAACGACCAAAGGCTGCATACATACGCACAGCATTCGATCGTTTTACGTTCGCATATAGGGACAGACATCCATCATCAGAGTTCCAGTTGCAACATTTCCGAGCGAAGTGCAGTCAGCTTCTCCTTCGATGCGTTAACAGCTTCCTCATCGTTATCCTGTAAGGCATCAAACAGCATCGACAGCTCGTAATCCAGCTCATAGCGCAGCACAACCGCACGTTCCTCTGCACGCTTCGACTGAAACGCCTTGATCATTTCCTCTATCGTAACGAAAGGCTTCTTCTGATAAATAATCCGATGTTCCATACCGGACACCTCCACGAGTCGTATAATCTCACCGAACATAATACTCTCAATGACGATTTGACGATCTTTAATGCGCTTCACTACCGCATGTCCACGTGTGTCATTAATCAGCTTTTCAATCAATTCCGATAACTTCTCGTCTTTAATAATGTAATCTCCAACAATTTTGTAACGGTTCTTCATTCGCTGGAATTGAAGTTTGACGAGCTTTCGGCCAGTTCGGATGGAAACTAGAAACTGTCCTTCCGTCTCGCTCCAATACAAGGAGTACCCTTCCTGAATAAGATCACGGATGAGATTTTGGATTTGCCGGCGGTCAAATCGCAGCTCCAAATTGCAATATTCGACTTCATAGCTCTTGTTCACGGCAATCCCTCCCTTACTTCGGTTTAGTTGACGAAATGTTCTGATAATTTGTTCTTATCTTTATCTTATACTCCATCTTATGTAATGGCAACTTGGATTATTGACTAATTTTACGCTTTCAAACCACTAAAATGAAAAAAGGGCTCAGCTGCCTTATATTATAGACAGCTTGTTCCCTTTTTCGTCCGATATTCCATAGACAGCAGCGGAATTTCAATTGTCAATTCCCGCTAGCAATCAATATAGCTTCCTCTAAACCTATTGTCTGAGCTTGTGCTTCATTTCTGCGCTTCAGCTCCACGATGCCTTCCGCAGCATGCTTGCCTACGACGATACGGAGCGGAATGCCGATAAGGTCGGAATCCTTGAATTTAACGCCCGGGCGTTCGTCGCGGTCGTCAAGCAGCGTTTCAATGCCGGCATCGCTTAAGCGCGCAGCAATATGCATAGCTAAGTCCATCTGCACTTGATCCTTAGAAGATACGGGAACGACGTGAACGCGGTAAGGCGCGATCGATTCCGGCCATATTATACCGTTGCTGTCCGAATGCTGCTCCAGCACGGCAGAGAGCAGCCTTGACACACCAATGCCATAGCAGCCCATAATAAGCGGCTGTTCAGTCCCCGCTGCATTCAGAAACCTGGCGTTCAATGCTTCACTATATTTCGTTCCCAGTTTAAAAACATGCCCCACTTCAATGCCTCGATGGAACGTTAAGCGGCCTTGCCCGCAGCGCGGGCACTTGTCACCTGCAGCAGCATTTCGATAGTCGCCTACCTGAGCATTCGTCAAATGTACGCTGGGCTTCACATTTCCAAGATGATAGTCTTTTTCGTTAGCACCCGCTATCCCCGCTTCCATCGCCATAACCGCAACGTCTGCGAGGATAAGAATAGAAAGCCCTACCGGGCCGGCAAAACCGACAGGCGCACCCGTTACGCGCTCGGTTGTCTCTTGATCAGCTAGCTCCAGCGAAGCAGCGGACAGCGTATTTTTCACCTTGATTTCATTCACCTCATGGTCTCCCCGAACGATTACGGCTACCGGGCTTCCATCGGCCACATAAATCAATGTCTTCATCAAAAGATCCGCGCTAACGCCCAGTGATTGTACCAACTGATCGATTTTCTTCATAGCTGGCGTATGAAGCCGCTCCAGCCCATCTTGCTTCAGCCCCTGCTCACGATGCGACTCAAGCTCGGTACCGTACTCGGCTTTTTCGAGATTGGCCGCGTACTCGCAGCTGTCACACGAAGCGATTGTATCTTCGCCGATATCGGCAAGAGCCATAAATTCATGGGTTCCGCCCTCGCCGCCAATGGAACCGGCATCCGCTTCTACTGCTCGGTAATAAAGACCGCAGCGCGTAAAAATTCGATTGTAGGCCTCATACATACTCCTATAGCTGCGATGAAGGCCTTCCCAATCTTCATCAAACGAATAGGCGTCCTTCATCAGAAACTCCCTGCCGCGCAGCAAGCCGTAACGGGGACGCTTCTCATCGCGGAACTTCGTCTGTATTTGGTACAACGTGACCGGCAACTGCCGGTAAGAGCTTACCTCGTCCCGTACCAGAGCGGTAATAACCTCTTCGTGAGTCGGGCCGAGCGCAAACTCCCGTTCATGACGGTCATGCAAACGAATGAGCTCAGGTCCGTACTCGCCATACCGGCCGGATTGCTGCCACAGCTCTGCAGGCTGCATGGCAGGCATCAAAATCTCCTGCGCTCCTGCCCGGTCCATTTCTTCCCTTACGATTTGTTCAAGCTTTCGGAGTACCCGCCGTCCGAGCGGCAAATACGTATAAATGCCTGCTGCAAGCTGTCTAATCAGTCCTGCCCGCAGCATTAGTTGATGGCTGGCTGCTTCCGCTTCAGACGGCACCTCGCGTAATGTAGGCATTAATAGTTGACTTTGTCTCATTTCCCCATCCCCCGATCGTTATGTTTCCTGTAAATACAAAAAGAACGCATTCGTAAGGGACGAATGCGTTCGTGGTACCACCCTCATACAGCCGCCGAAAATAAAGGACAGCTCTCAATGGATAACGGAATGAAAATTCCGGCAGAGGTTACTTTAAAGCTTCACCGCTGCAGCTCGCAAGGTAGGAAATATTCAATCGTTCATAGAAGCCTTGCAGCCTGCGGGCTTCCTCTCTGAGATAAACGGTTGCTGAATATCATAGCCTTGGTCGGGGCTATTGTAATGTCGTTAACTTTTGACAAATTTACAATACAACGATGTTCAAGTCAAGAACATTTACATTTGAACAAGTTTTAGCCGCTCAAAGCCAGCACCAGCCGCTTTCTTGTTTAGAATAATTATAATTAAGCTCGTCTACCCCCAGATGCTTATGCTATAATGATGCAAGCTGTTACATCAATGATTCATTATACGGGGAGAGATTTTAACGATGACCACACATACGACTTCTGCCGGATTGACCGGCTTTACGCAAGCGGATTTTGATGTCTTTGGGCTGGAAGGACTCGAAGAACGAATGGCCGCCATCCAAAATCAAATACAGCCTAAATTTCGCGCGATCGGTGAACAGCTGAGCGTAGACGTAGCCGTACATGCAGGCAATGAAATGTATTTGCATGTAGCCAGACATGCGCGCCGCAAAGTAAACCCGCCGAAGGACACTTGGCTGGCCATCTGCAGCAACAAACGCGGCTACAAAGCGCATCCGCATTTTCAGCTTGGACTGTTTGACGACCATTTGTTTTTATGGCTCGCGCTTATTTACGAGGTACCGAACAAATCCAATATTGCAACAGCTTACTTGAACCAGCTCGATGACGTCATCGCAGCCGTGCCTAAGGACTATGTGCTGTCGCAGGACCATATGAAGAAAGAAAGCACTGTAATCGGCGATATGTCCCGGCAGGATTGGACAAACGCTCTGGTCCGCTTCCGCGACGTTCAGAAGGCGGAGCTGCTGATCGGGCGTCACATAAAGGCTAATGACGCGCTCCTTCGCGACGGAGATGCGCTCCTGCAATTCGCCTCATCCACTTACGAAACGCTTATGCCGCTTTATCGTATGGCAATCATATAGCGCTTAACAAGCGTAAACGGCTGACGCCGTCCTTTGGCGGCAAAAGCTCGTTTCGTGGTGAAATATAAGCTTATTTATAAATGTGAAACTTATAAATTCTTATATTTTGAATAGAGGCTGTCCTTAAAGGTTATAGACCTTTTGGGACAGCCCTCTTTACGATCTTACTTTCACCTATTAAGGGTATAAGCGGTCTACATTGGAATTGGTACAGGATAAGTGCAGAATTTTGTTGGCGTGCTGAGCTACATTGGATTTCGTACAGTAAAATCAGCGGGAATCGGTACTTTTTGAGGTAAAAAGCGTTCAATAGGCGTTCTACATTGTAAAATTTCCAATATAGAGTACCCGCGGAGGCTCATAAGCCAAAAGTTACTGCATTTATCCAATTTAGCTCGCTCATTGCGCTCAACAACCTCAACCTTATGGAGCAAATTGACCGACCTACATTCAGTTAACCTCCATTTATCCAAGGGACTTGGCAGCTGCATGAAGAGAGGCTGTCCTTAAAGGTTATAGACCTTTTATGACAGCCTCTTTATTTTATACCTGCTGTGCTGCTGCTGCTTCGGCAGATGGAGCCGCTGCGCTTGCACGGCGCTGCTTGCGTGAAGTGCGGAAGAAGAACAATTCATATACGCAAGGCACGATGATGAGCGTGAGCAGCGTTGCGGCCGTCAAGCCGCCGATTACGACGATCGCAAGACTTTGCGATACAATCCTTCCCGACTCGTGGGAGCCGAACACGAGCGGCAGCATGGCGGAAATCGTTGCTACTGCTGTCATCACGATCGGACGCATACGCGTCGTAGCCGCTTCA
Source organism: Bacillota bacterium (assembly GCA_051750645.1). Classification (GTDB taxonomy): domain Bacteria; phylum Bacillota; class Bacilli; order Paenibacillales; family Paenibacillaceae; genus Pristimantibacillus. Next base: position 85,943 of record JBNJJW010000001.1, read on the forward strand.
ATAAGTGCCTCGCGAATCGGCATCGTCAATTCATTTTGCTTCACACGGTCAATTAATACGATTGCATTCGTTACAACGATTCCGATAAGCATCAGAGCTCCGAACATGGCTGTGAAATCTGGCGTTACGCCGGACACCAGCAAGCCTGTCACCGCTCCGATTGCTGCAAGCGGCAGTGAAATCATGATGGCGAGCGGTGCGCGTAATGTTTTGAACGTAAGCACCATGATGAGATACACGATACCGATGGAAATGAGTGCAGTTAAACCTAAATCAGCAAAATCGCTTGATTGATCGGCTGATGCCCCGCCAACGGCTAAGCTTACACCATCCGGAAGCTTAAGGGCTTTTGTTGCTTTCGTAATTTCGGTTCCAACGACCGAAAGCTCGCTGGGCTCAGCATTAGCAGTCACCCGGATATAGGTTTTGCCATCCTTATGGTAGTACAGGCTAGGCTCTTCCGTACGAACCAGTTCAGCTACCTTTGAAACGGGAACAGCACCTGCTTCCGTCATAATCGTTAATTGCTTCAGTTCGGCTTCCGAATCCGGATTTACGACAGGCTGAAGCATAACCGGGGTGTCGCTTTCCTCTAATCGAATCGTACCGATCGGAAGAGGATTAAGCATGCTTTGCAGCTGCATTGCCACTTCCTGCCCTTTGGCAAGGGCAGGATCAACCTTGAAGGAGTATACCGGTTTCTTCTCCTCTTGATTGCTTTCCACCTTGAGCACGCCTTCTATCGGCTTAATGGCAGCAATAAGCTGCTCCGCGGTTTGACTCAACTGCTCCGGATCGTCGCCGGTTACATCAATAAATATTTGCGAAGAACCGCCGCCCATCATTAAATTCGATGCATTAACCGTAAGCGATGCGTCTTTATAGTTATCCTTTTGCGTTTTCACATTGCCCATAAACGATTCTGCATCGACGCCTTCTTTTAAATCGATCATAAACGTTACCAGTGTAGGCGAAGCTACCGCACCGTATTTGGCCGCATCGGCGCTATTGCCGAGCGACATCATAACCCACTCCACATCGCCGTCCGCTGTCAAATAGGCTTCGAGCTTCTTGCCCGCTTCCAGAACGTCATCCGCAGGCGTTTCACTCGGATACTGCAGGGAAACGTTAACGTTCTCTGCGCTGGAGGAGTCGAGCGCTCCCTTCGGCATAAGCACATATGCGCTTATCGAGCCGGCAAAGAGCACAACGGCAATGATTAACGGCACTATTTTATGCTGCAGGTTCCAACGAATGAAAGAAGCGAATTTCGGCGATCCTTTGTGCTTCTTTTCCTTCGTTCCTCGCAGCAGAATTGCACTCAGAAGCGGTACGACAGTCAATGCAACTAACAGTGATGCCAGCAGTGAATACGCAACCGTTAGAGCGAAAGGCAATAAGAAGGCTTGTAAAGATCCGCGCAGTAGCCCCATTGGTAAAAAAACCGCGACGGTGACAAGAGTAGACGATGTAATGGCCGAAGCCACTTCCTTCGTCGCATCGGTAATCAGCTTGATGGAGAAAGACTCCTTTTGCAGCCTTCTGTAGATGTTCTCAATGACTACAATGCTGTCGTCAACAAGACGACCGACTGCAACGGCAACGCCTCCGAGCGTTATGATGTTGAGCGATACGCCTGACAGCTGCAAAAGGTACAAGGTAATACCCAGTGACAACGGGATCGATACGATCGTCACAATCGTTGCCTTAATATTGCGCATAAACAATAAAATGACGATCGTAGCGAACAAAGCACCCAGCAATACTTCACGCAGCATGCTATTAACAGAAGATACAACAGAATCTGATGTACTTAAGATGATGGAAGCATCTATTCCCTTAACGTCTGCATTTAACCGTTCTACCGTTTTTTCGATACCTTTACCTACCGTAACCGCATTGGCATCCGCAGCTTTGGAAATGGTGAACATAATGGCGTCCTTGCCATTCATTCGGCTAATACTCTCTTGGTCCTTCGCAAGCTCGACCTTCGCTACATCGCCCAGCTTCACGCCCGCGGCTACTGGCAGCTTGCGCAGCGTTTCCAAATCCGACACTACATCATAAATATTAATATTGCCCGCAGCGCCGTCTACTGTGCGCTCACCAATCGAGGCGGATGCGCCTCTTCCTTGCAGCACACCCATAAGAGCTTGCGCCGGGATTCCCGCCTCTGCCAGCTTATCGCTAAGCGGCGTGATGTTGACAATAGGCGACGACTTGCCGCTTACGCTGACCTCGCCCGCACCCTCTGACTTCTGCAGCTCCGTTGTTACCTCTTTGAGCTTCGCTTCTTTTTCCTGTTCGCTCATTCCGTCATCAAAGGTTAATGTCACCCACGCAATCGGGATCATCGATGTATTAAATTGGACGATGAACGGCTTCATGACATTTTCGGGAAGCTGCACCTGTCCAACGGCCCGCTCAATTTCCGCCTTCGCTTCTTTCATATCCGTCTTTGAATCAAAATTCAAATTTACCTGCGCATATCCATCTCCGGAAGTAGAGAACATATTCGTCTTCCCTTTAATAAAGGTTACTGCCTCTTCCAATGGATTCGTAACTTGCTGTTCCATCGACTTCGCATCGTTTCCCGGTCCGATTGCCGTTATCATCACTTGAGGATTATCGGCTGCCGGTAAAAACTCCATCGGCAGCCTAAAGTAGCTGATTACCCCCATCACCAGCGCCATGGTGACAATCAGTATTATGGCCGCCTTGTTTCGGAACGACCATTCCGTCAATTTACTCATCTTTTTTTCCGACTCCTTTTCCCTTTACGGTTTTCTTGTGTTTTGTCTTTTCTAATCATAAGGGGAGGAAATCTTTTGTAAAAACGCCCTGAGGCGGTATTTCAATCTCGCCCTAAGTCGGAAATCATCTACGACCTCAGACGGGCATGGACAAAAATGAGTAAGTACTCACTTCACAATTCCTCTTAGAGCGCGTATAGTGAAAGGGAGTATTCACTCATTATCGTTTGAAGGAGCGTGATTAACTGTGGAAAAAACGCATCCGTATACTTCTGCAGAAGTTTCAGCCGTTGATTTGCAAGGAATTGTTCGCAGGTTTGGCGGCCGTACCGTCATTGACGGCATATCGCTAGCTATCCCGCGAGGCGAGCTGTTCGGACTTCTAGGGCCTTCCGGTTCGGGTAAAACGACACTTATTAAGCTCATGACAGGCATTGACCGTCCTGATGCCGGCTCAGTAAGCATGCTCGGAGAGCCCATGCCGCAGTTAAAAATGCTGCAGGCGTTCGGGTACATGGCACAATCCGATGCCCTCTATAACGAATTGACGGGCAAGCAAAACCTGGAGTTTTTTGGCGCATTGTTTGGATTAACAGGTCAACTGCTCAAAGATCGTATTCATACTGTAGCCTCACTAGTTGATTTAACCGGTCACTTAAACAAGCAGACCGCTGCTTATTCCGGGGGCATGAAGCGCCGGTTGTCGCTCGCGATTGCGCTTTTGCACGAACCCCGGCTGCTTGTGCTCGACGAACCTACAGTCGGGATCGATCCTGTTTTGCGGCAATCGATTTGGAAGGAACTCTCGGCTTTAAGCAAGCAGGGCATAACCATAATCGTAACGACGCATGTGATGGATGAAGCGGCAAAATGCGACCGGCTTGGTCTTATTCGGGAAGGTACGCTGATAGCGGTCGACACGCCTGAAGCGATCATACAAAAGGCTGGCTGCAGCACAATTGAAGAAGCATTCATTGCGCTTGGTCGCGGCGGAGGCGGGGAGAAATGAGAATACGTGCGCTTTCCATACGGATTATAAGACAATTTCTTCGCGATAAACGAACGCTTGCCCTATTATTTCTGGCGCCGCTTCTTATATTAAGCTTAATGAAGCTCGTTTTTGACGGACAATCGGTCTCACCCGCTATTGGGATGGTTGAAATTCCTGCTGCCGTAACAGAAAAATTCGAACATTTGAATGCGGCTATTACGGTTTACGAAACGCCGGATTCGGCTCACGCAGCGCTTCAAGCAGGCGAGCTCGACGCTATCCTTCAATTAAGCGGCGGCAAGCCGGAGCTTACGCTTGAAGGAAGCGATCCTTCAATAAACCGGGCGGTCCTGCTTCTCTTGCAAACGGCTATGCAAACAGGTAGCGAAAGTGTTGCTCCTGCGATCACGTATTTGCACGGCGGACCTGAGATGGCTGCTTTCGATTCATTTGGACCGGTGCTCATCGGATTTTTTTCCTTTTTCTTCGTCTTCCTGCTGGCAGGCGTCTCCTTCCTGCGCGAACGGACTAGCGGCACGCTGGAGCGGCTTCTCGCAACACCAATCAAGCGGTATGAAATCGTCATAGGCTATTTGGCCGGCTTCGGTATCTTCACCTTGCTGCAAGCCTCATTGATCGCTTGGTTTTCGGTCGATGTGCTTGGCCTATATATGGCTGGAAGCATCGGCTATATGCTCCTCATAAACTTACTCTTGTCATTAACGGCCCTAACACTCGGCACATTGCTCTCATCCTTTGCGAGCAGCGAGTTTCAGATTATACAGTTCATTCCTCTTGTCATTGTTCCGCAAGCCTTTTTCTCCGGATTATTTAATCTGGATGCGATGAATCCGTGGCTGCAGAAGCTGAGCAGCATTATGCCTTTGTACTATGGGGCAGACGCCATGCAAGGGATCATGATACGCGGCGAGAGCTGGAGTGATTTTCAAATCGATGTCTATGTGCTAATCAGCTTCTCCTTACTATTCGCCCTCTTGAACGTGCTCGCACTCAAGAAGCACCGCAGCATGTAGAAAGGCATGTGCTTCTGATATAATGAAAACGGATGAAGGAGTGTCTTACGATGGAAGAACCAATAGAGCATTGGCTGCAGGAGCTGTTAAAACTCGATGACGAAGAAAAGAAGATGACGGATAAGCAATTGAAAATCGTCCAGGCAGCCTCGGAAGTATTTGCGCAAAAAGGGTACGCCGCTTCTTCAACGAGTGAAATCGCGCAGCGGGCCGGCGTCGCCGAAGGAACGATATTCCGGCATTACAAAACGAAGAAGGATTTGCTGCTATCGATCGTCGCGCCTGTCATGGCAAAGCTGGTAGCACCCTTCGTTCTGCGTGATTTCTACAAGGTGCTGGATAGCAGCTTCGATAGCTTCGATCAGCTGCTTCGCGCCGTCATTGAGAATCGGATCGAATTTCTGGAACGGCATATGCAGGTATTCAAAATTTTCATACAAGAAATACCGTTTCATCCCGATCTCCAGGAGCAATTCCAAAAGCTCATATTGTCTAAGGTGCTGGAAAAATTCAGCGTCAACATCATAAAGTTCCAACAGCAGGGCGCGATCGTCGATTGGTCGCCAATCACCGTCATTCGTTTAACCGCATCCTCCTTAATGGGTTACGTACTAAGCCGAACATTCCTCGGTGGGCGTGAAGGCAGCCATTGGGATGATGAGAAGGAACGGGAAGCGACAATCACCTTTATAATGAAAGGGCTAGCGCCATAAGCTCAAACAAAAAAACAAGCCGGTTTGCTCATCCTGCGATGAACAACCGGCTTGTCTATTTTTTAGGAAGCATTTTCTGCTGAAGCCGTGGGCATGACGTGCCTGTCCAATTGGCGGAAACGAACAAGCAGGAGCAGCGCCGCTAAGCATAATATGCCGCCGAGCAAATACGGAAGCCCCATCTCGATAGTGAAGAAAAATGATCCGAGCAGTGGACCTGCAATACGTCCGAGGCTGTCCATGGAGGAGCTTAGTCCCGATGCTACACCTTGTCCCACCGTCGTCTTCTGTGTAATAAGCGATGTGACGCACGGACGAATCAAAGCATTACCGATACCGAACACGGCTAGAGACATTGTCGCCCACCACAACGAATGAGCCGCTAACAAAAGGAAGAAGCCAATTGCCGAAAATACGAGTCCGATCGCAATGTATTTCGGCTCCTCGCCCTTCTTGATTAGGCGGCGTACGATGCCGCCTTGGACAAGCGCTCCGACAAGGCCGACTACAAAAAACAATAAACCGACCTCAAGCGGTGTCACATCAAAGCGCCGCATGCCAAAAAATTGCAGCGTTGCTTCCATGCCTGCCAGCGTAAACGTCACGAAAAAGGCAAGAACGTATAAATACTTAAGCGGACCTTTAAATGCAGCCCATCGTGATACCCGTTTCTCCATCCTCGATAGCCGTTTTTCCGGAGACAGTGATTCCTTCAGCTTTACTGCTGCCAGAATAAACGTAATTAGAGCTAATCCCGATGCCGCATAGAACGGCGTCTCAAGCGATACGATGCTCAGCAGTCCGCCGAAGCCCGGCCCAATCGTAAACCCGAGGCCGATAGACATCCCGACGAGCCCCATTCCCTTCGTCCGCTGCTCCGGCGGCGTTATATCTGCCACATAAGCAACAATAACTGACGCAACCGCTCCCGAAAACAAACCGCCCAGTACGCGCGACAAATACATTAGCGTCAAGCTGCCTGACGACAAACCAAACAACAAAAAGCTCGCAGCGAATCCAAGAACACCAATTAAAATAATCGGTCTTCTCCCGATGCGATCGGACAAGTTTCCCCACAGCGGCGACAGGAAAAATGATACGGCGGAATAGACAGCAAGCATCCGTCCGGTATGTATGGTCGCGTTGACAGGATCTGCGGCTTGTATAATTTCCGGCATAACCGGGATGATAATGCCAAACCCTATAAATGTAATCATTAAAATAGCCATTACAATAATCATGCGTTTATCTTTCATGCTGCAACCCCTCCACCAACCTATGTTACCATAACCAATTAACGAGCATATATGAACAATTGAAGAACAAATCGGACTGCCCAATTCGGATAATAAAAATGAAGCTTGCATTCCCCCCTGTATTTGCTATACTCAACTTTGTTTGTAACCTAAGATGAAAGGCAGGGATGAAAGCGATGGATCATAACAAAACCCCGCTCTTCAGCGCGCTTCGCCGACATGCGGAGCAGGATCCCGTTCAGTTTCATATACCCGGACACAAAAAAGGATTAGGCAGCGATTCGGAATTTCGCGAATTTATCGGCGACAACGCATTGTCGATCGATTTAATCAATATTGCACCGCTTGATGACCTGCATCAGCCAATCGGAGTTATCGAAGAAGCTCAAAAGCTAGCCGCTGATGCCTTCGGAGCCGACTATACGTATTTCTCCGTACAAGGAACGAGCGGCGCGATTATGACGATGATTTTGACGGTATGTGCGCCAGGTGACAAAATCATTGTACCTCGTAATGTCCACAAATCAATTATGTCTGCTATTATTTTCGCCGGTGCAAGACCTGTATTCATCTCGCCTGCGCGAGACAAAAATTTAGGTATCGATCATGGCATCACGACTCGTTCCGTGCGCAAAGCATTAGAACGTCATCCTGATGCGAAAGCTGTACTCGTTATCAATCCGACTTATTTTGGCATTTGCGCTAACTTGAAGGAGATCGTCGATCTTGTCCATAGCTACGACATCCCGGTGCTCGTAGACGAGGCCCACGGCGTGCTTACTCACTTTCACGAAAAGCTTCCAATGTCCGCCATGCAAGCAGGCGCAGATATGGCTGCAACCAGCGTACATAAGCTGGGCGGATCCATGACGCAGAGCTCCGTGCTTAACGTTCGCAAAGGCCGGGTCAATCCGCATCGCATCCAAACGGTTATAAGTATGTTGACGACAACGTCAACGTCCTATATTTTGCTTGCTTCGCTTGATACATCGAGACGTAATCTCGCTTTAAATGGACACGTACTCGCCGAACAAGCCATTGAGCTCGGACAATATGCACGTCAGCAAATTAACGATATACCAGGTCTGTACTGCTTCGGAGAAGATATTCTTGGCGATGAAGCGACTTACGATTATGACCCGACCAAAGTATCGATTCATGTGCGTCACCTTGGCATTACTGGTTATGAAACGGAAAATTGGTTACGGGATCATTATAATGTGGAAATCGAAATGAGCGACATGTATAACATTCTTTGCCTAGTTACGCCAGGAGATACCTTCGATTCCGTATCAAAATTGTTGATTGCATTGCGCGGCCTGTCAGACCGGTTCCATGAAGGCGCTGAAGCACGTGAATTAGTCGTCAAAATACCGGATATTCCTCAGCTCTCCTTAACACCGCGCGATGCCTTCTATGGTCAAACGGAAGTGCTTCCGTTCAAAGAGTCGGCCGGCCGTATTATAGCGGAATTCATTTATGTGTATCCGCCAGGCATTCCAATCCTGTTGCCAGGCGAAGTTATCACTCAAAAAAATATCGATTACATCGTCGATCACGTCGAAGTCGGTTTGCCGGTCAAAGGACCAGAAGACCGCAGCATCGAGTTCGTCAAGGTCATTGTTGAAGAAACAGCGATATCGTAATCCACTGGCAAATGCCGGCTACGGAGCCTTATACAGGCCGTTGTAGTCGGTATTTTTGTTTTGCCTGCTTCACAGAATGCCCACTTATTGTAAACCTTTTTAGAGCGTGCTATGATGTTGAAAGAGGTGAATGCGATGAGTCAAAGCGCTTACATAAAATTCGTGCAAGGATCATCCGTAGAAACGCTGACGTTAGAAGAGGTGCAGAGCAAGCTCATGCATTACCGGGAGCAAACCGCCCTGACCGGATCGCAGTTAGGCTGGGATTACGCAGAGGCCGCATTCCCCTACACGTTCGAATCGAAGCAGGATGAACGCTGGTTTTATTTGAAAGGCATTAATCCCTTATACAAGTACATTATTTTTGGTCCTGGTGAAACGACAAGCGTCGACGGAAAGACAGTGCCGTGCGTGCAGGTTGTCCTGCCTGACGGAGCTACGCATGGCGATAAAGCAAAGGCAAACGAACTGTGCAAATATATGGCCAAGCAGCTTCAAGCGGAGCTGACGATGTTTAACGGCCGAACCATTTACTATAATCCGCGAAAATGATAAGTAAAAAAGATCTGCGACACAATGTCGCAGATCTTTTTTTATTTCAAACGATAAGAGGAACTACTTGTCTTCGCTTTCCTTACGGGCAATTTCCTCATAAATAGCAGTTACGCGATCCCACTCGGCATCATCTTCAATGCCTACGAGGAAGGATTCGTCGTTCTCTTCTTCAATACGGAAAATGACGCCGTCCGCTTCCGGATCGTTACGATCCAGCAAAACCGCGTACACATTGTTTTCGGATTCAAACGTATACACCATGACCATCTCGCGTTCCTGGCCCTCGTCGTCTGTTACGATAAAGACGTGCTCTTCATGCTCGTGGTCAGGTCCACAGCCGCAATCGTCTCCATGCTGATGCTCGCTCATGATATTACCTCATTTCAGTTATATGTACATACAAACGTATCGTACCACGACACTCTATGGGCGGTCAAACGAAACGCCCCACCTTAAGGAGGGGCGTTTCGTTTAGAGTGCGCAGCTACAAGGAGGAAATAATTTTCTCTGATATCGGAGTCCAATCATCAGAGGCTTTCGTCTTAATAAAGAAACGAATTGGATATTTCCCGCTGGATTCGAATTTATATTCGATATCCTCCGTTGCGTACCAGAAGTTATCATTCGTCGGATTAACATTTCCCGTTTGAATCACTTTCTCTTTGCCGCCGGGATCGAAGATGGATACCTTTACAGCTACAATATCAGTCTTCAAATTGTCGATCTGGGCAAACACTTTAAAACTGCCTTGATAGCCTTTCGTCACGTTTCCGAATACGGTATTATTTCGAAACAGAAACATATGCACATTTGGCTTATAAACGGTTGCCCGTTTGTTTTGATTGTCCCATTCGACGATGGCTTGCATGGAAGTTGCTAATTCACGGAGCGGCAAATACGTTCTGCCGTCAGCGACTAAGCCGCCGTCGTCCTGTTCAATCCCGTTAATGATGACTCGTACCTTCTGCGTTGCAGAGTCTGCGAACAGCATCGTTCCGCCCCACAGTGACAACAGCAGCAATAGAATGACCACTTTTCTGAACTTCATGTTAGTAAACCTCCATCCGATAGCCTGGATGTAAGGTTATACTCACCTATCCATGTAAAGTTGCGCCTCGCTCTAAAATTTTTTTGCAGCACTTCGCTATTCGACTGACACTGTCAAATGATGTTGAAACCTGCGCTTGCCTGGGAAATAAAAAAATATTACCCGTACGTTCTCGTTAATATACACGGAACGCCTTTACCTACTGCGCCCGGCTGCCTCATACGCGCTAAATAATTCATGCCTCTGGCACAAGGCGTTTTGCACACCGCGCACGTATCCGAAAGGACAAGTTTGTAAGAATATTGTTTTCGATCACTCGCCGGCTTTTTTTTCTTTGCCGTTTTACCTTTTCCTTTGCTCATCCATCGTTCCCCTCCACTATGCGTATCGCTACAGCATTGTATGCCTAGACAAACGAATGTGCATCTGCAATTGTCATATATACTCAACTTTTGATACATTTAATAAATGGAACATTAAGGAGGTATTGCATGCATATTCGAATGGTTGGAACCGGCAGCGCTTTTGCGAAAAAATACGATAATAACAATGCCTTAATTGAAACGGATAACTTTCGTCTGCTCGTTGATTGCGGAATTACACTGCCAAAGGCGTTACATCAAATGGAGCTTTCCTTCTCAGAGATTGACGCGGTTCTTATAAGCCATATTCATGGGGATCATGTAGGCGGATTAGAAGAGTTTGCTTTTCAAATGATGTTCAAATATAGTCGCAAGCCCGTCCTATTTATTGCGGAAACGCTCATTGAACCGTTGTGGGAGCATACGCTTCGCGGCGGGTTAACGCAGGAGCCTTTAAATAAACTCGATGACTTTTTTGACGTGCGTCCGCTCGAAGCAAATAAGGAAATAGAGCTCCACCCCGGTTTGATTGTCGAGCTGGTGCAAACGAAACACATTTTGAATAAGCCGAGCTACTCCTTCCTATTTAACCGCCGCTTCTTTTATTCTGCCGACATGCGGTTTGACGGGGGGCTGCTTCGGAAATTAGTCGATCAAGGCGTGAGCACCATTTACCATGACTGCCAGCTTGAAGCGCCAGGTGTCGTTCACGCGAGCTTAGAGGAGCTGTTAACGCTTCCTGAGGACATTCAAAGGAAAACATGGCTCATGCATTATGGCGATGCAATAGAGCAATATGAAGGCCGTACGGGTCATATGCGTATCGTTGAGCCGTATACGAGCTATGAAGTTTAACAGACATAAAGAAAAGCGCCTGCATTTGTATGCGGCGCTTTTCTTTATTTAATGGGAATGACCCGTCATATTCTTTTCTGATTAAAAGTTTGGAAGCTCGTCCAAATTGTTCGTAGGATCGCCGTCCGCGTCGCCGCGAATATAGGTTTCTCCATCCCTGCCCTTGAAAGCGTTAACGCCTGCGATATGACCAGCCTGCACCTCTTGGAGTGCTGCAGCATAATCAAGTACGCGACCGCTTGACGTTTTGAATGCGGTTAGATCACCGTCTCCGTTTTTCTGTACCGCCACAATTTGTTCTCTAGCATCTTGCGCACCGATTGAATCACTCATCTTCGTTAGCTCCTTCCATTATTGCTGAATGTAAAGCCAACCTTTATAATCCGCTGTTCATGCTGTTTTTATACCTTTTTGTAAATAAAAAAATCCGACGCTCTCGCACTGGCTGCGAACGCCGGATTTCTGAGCTATTTTCTTTTCACAGCATCTGCAGGGAGCTTCCTGCCCCATACGAATCGCTCATCATACGATAGGGAGTCCTTTATAACAAACCTTGCTACACTTCCAACCACAATGCCAATGATTCCAAACATCCCTAATAGCCAGATAATTAAATAGGCAAACTGTGCAGCCAACAGAAACCGCCTCCTGAGCGCTTTCTATATTGGTATGCATAAAATTTGTCATTTAGTATTCATTTTCATCATGCATATCCGCCAGTCAACGGATCATATTAAAAGGTGGTCACGATTCTAGGGCTTTACAACCTAACCAATGATGAGGAGGAATAACCATGCTTGATCAAGTTGAAAGTAACTATAACTGTGCAAACGCATCTACCGATTTACCTAACTTACTGCAGGAATTGAACCAGCTTGAGCTTGCCGCACAAGGCGAGCATTCCGACGAGCAGCAGCAGCAATTAAACCGGATCCGCAACCAAATCCATTTTATCCGAACCAAATGCGATATTTCTCATGAATCGTAGCCAATAAAATGAACCCCCGCGATTATAGGTATCACGGGGGTTTTATTTATGGTATTAATTATTAACGCCATGCTGTACTAATAGAATAATTAAAATTCCATTTGCAAAGATTAAGCATTAAAAAAATGTGAGGTGTTATTACTATCCGCCAGGAGCTCTGCAGAACAATTAAAAATTATTGTTCGGTCTAATTCAAGGTTCGGCAGAAAATTCCCCGGACCTTTCAGTTATTAATGAGAGGAGTGCAATTTTTGATTGCAATAATCTATTCCATCCTTTGGATTCTAGTTGCCATCAAGTTTGCTGATCGTAACTGGAAACGCTATTATCCGACAATGCTCTTTGCCGCAATTGGAAATTTATTATATGAACTTATCTGTTATAATCATCAACTTTGGCAGATGGAACCTAACGGCCTTCCCCTCGCCATGATTCCGATGCTGCTTCTCATCATGATTGGAATGCCCATTTCAACATGGGTTTATCTGTCATTGTATCCAACTGGGAGAGGGCTTCCCGCACGAGCTGGATACATCCTCCTGTTTACAGCCATATTTGTTCTGCTCGAATACATATCAGTGAAATGCGGATCAATTACCTACCATAACGGCTGGAATCTCCTTTGGTCATTGTTTTTTGATATTGTGATGTTCACAATGCTGCGTATTCATTACCGTAAGCCGCTTATCGCGTTAATTTTATCGGTGTTTTACATAGGGTTCCTTATTATCTGGTTTGATGTCCCCTTCGAGAAAATGAAATAAATGGCAGCAAAAACCTAATTTTATCCAATCTATCATTTGTCCAATCGAACCTATTAATCTATGAATACACTATATTATCTTGAAGAAGAGGAGATGATTTGAATGGGTTACTGCAACTGTGATCGCAAAGAGAAAGAAAAAAAGAAAGAGATTAAAGTTATTTTTGTTAAACCAGGTGAAAAAGTTCTTGTTGTCGGCAAGAAGAAGAAGCATCACAAGAAACACCGGACATGTAAACCTTATTACTACTAATTTTGTGGAGCGCTTGGTCATTCAAGCGCTCTTACATATTCTTAAATGAATATAACGATCAAGCCAAATTCTTTTCTGCTCCGCTTGAATTTTTAATTGAAACATCTACAATTAAGAATAGTTTAATTAGAGGAATAATAAAAACAACGGAGGACAATACGCAGTGACCAGCTTTTCCTTGCTCAGACAGAAACCTCTACAGCTTCGAACCAAAATCAATTTATTAGTAGTTTTAAATATGGTTATAGTCCTACTTTTGCTGCTGTCAGCACTTTCTTATATCATCATTGAAAAACGATTTAAGGAAAGCAGTGATCATGCGCTTTTTATTTCCCGGACCATGGCGGCATTGCCACAAGTCAAGGAAGGCCTGCAAAAGCGACAGGGGACATACATTCAATCGTTGGCAGAACGGCTTAGGCAGCAATCGGGTGCCGAATTTATTGTCGTAGCGGATACAAATTTGATTCGATACAGCCATCCTGTAACCGAGTTAATTGGAAAACCGTTGAAAGCCGATGATCTTCATTTAGACCAACTCGTATTGCAGGGTCAGGAAATTCAAACAACATCTACAGGCAGTCTGGGTTTGTCAGTTCGAGGGAAAACACCTGTATGGGATGATAATGGCAAGCTAATTGGTTTAGTCTCGGTTGGTTTTTTGGTAAAGGATATTTGGAAAGAAACTCTTTCTCTTCTTATCCAAATGTTCTTGCTAGGCGTAGTTGCCCTCATGCTTGGTCTTGGAGGCGCTTACCTATTATCCGGACATATTAAAAGACAGATCTACAATATGGAACCTGCCGAGATCGCGTTCCTTGCACAGCAACAAGCTGCGATTCTGGACTCAACCCGGGAAGGAATCATTGCGGTTAACAGTGAAGGAGCGATTACTACTTGCAACAAAGAAGCCAAAAAATTACTGGGTATGGATAATAAAGATATGACTGGACAGACCATTCAAGACGTACTTCCACAGTCACGTTTATTGGAAGTAATAAGAGAAGGAACGGTTCAACGAGACGAACCGATGATTATGGGCAATAATTTAATCATTACGAACCGTGTCCCCGTTTATGCAAAGGGACATATCATTGGCGCGGTTGCCACCTTCCGTGATAAGCTTCAGCTTGATCAAGTTGCTCAAAAACTAGCAGATATCGGGCACTATATTGACGCTATGCGCAGCCAGAGACATGAATTTATGAATAAACTTCATCTCATATCCGGTTTAATTAAGTTGAAGGAATATGAAATGGTAGGAGAATTGATCGAGGAAGTCAATGAAGAGCAGCAAAACCTTATAGACTTCTTTCTTGCAAAAATTCTCGACCCAGCTGTCGTCGGCGTACTTATCGGAAAACTTCACCAGGCTAAGGAAAAGGGAATTCAATTCGTAGTAGATTCTGAATCCTTCCTACCCGACCCGGTTCCGCATCGTGATATCGTCATTTCTCTGATTGGCAACGCTATCGACAACGCAATAGAAGCTTTGATGGCTTCTCCTCCTGAGACTCATACCGGCGTCATCGTTATTCAGTTTCGAGACGAGCCTGACCAGATATGCATTACGGTTCAAGACAATGGATCGGGTGTGAATTCCGATATCCGTGACCAAATTTTTAAGGACGGGGTCTCCACTAAAGGGGCAGGCCGAGGCTTCGGTCTAGCCTTAGTATCCCGGATGGTTACAAGTGTTGGAGGACAACTTCAGATGGACAGTTCACCTGCAGGTGCAACATTACGGGCCATATTGCCAAAGGAGATGATTAAAAATTGAACAGCGCTCCCCTTCGTGTGCTTATTGTAGAGGATGATTTTCGAATTGCCAGAATGCATGGTAAATATATCGAAATGAATATGGACTTTGTATTGACGGGAATTGCTCATAATTATGCAGAGGCGTTTGACCTAATCAACGGACAAGCCCCGGATCTGCTCCTGCTGGACATTTATTTACCCGACCGTTCAGGGATTGAATTACTGAGGACACTTCGCAGTCTGGGCGTTCCCTCCGACACCATTTTAATTACTGCCTCCAAGGAAAGCGATATCGTAGAGGAAGGTTTACGTCTTGGTGTATTCGATTACTTGATCAAACCGTTTGATTTGGATCATTTGCAGAATACACTGACGAAATATGCTCAATTCAAAAGACGTATAACGTCATCTGCCGAATTAAATCAAGACCTGCTAAACGATTTGATGAAGCTTCGCGCCCCAAAAGAATCATCTTCTCATCAGTTCAATAAGGGGATCGATGAGAAAACGCTTAAACTCATTCAATCCTGTATTCAACAGGCTACTGACCTGCTTACAACCGAGGATATTACTCGGATGGCCGGGGTCAGCTTATCGACTGTTCGTAATTATTTAAAATACCTCTTAAGAGAAAATAAGATTGATGAATTTCTTCAATATGGTACGATTGGCCGCCCTCAAAAACTATATCGTATGAAAAAACAGTAACAATTCCAATAGCAAAGAATTCTTATAGTTAAACAAAAAACAGCAACAGGCTGCCCTAGCAGCCTGTTGCTGTTTTAAAGCAATTTTATACCGTGATTCACAAATTCACTTTGATTATCTGTCTTTGATTTGCGGCCCGGCTTTCAGGATCTCTTCGTTTACATCTGAAAATTGTGCAAAATTCCGGATGAAACGGTCCGAAAGTTCGCCTGCTGCTTTTTCATACGCCGCTTTATCCTGCCATGTATTTCTTGGGTGCAGTATTTCGCTTGGCACATCCTTCACAAAATCGGGGATTTGGAGACCAAAAATCGGATCGGCCGTAAAATTTGCCTGCTCTATCGTTCCATTTAAGGCGGCTGTAACCATAGCCCGGGTATAGGATAAATTCATTCGTTTTCCTACCCCGAATGGACCGCCGGTCCAGCCCGTATTCACTAAATAGACCTTTACTTCATGTTCCTCAATCTTATCCCCTAACATCCGGGCGTAAAACGTTGGTTGAAGCGGAAGAAACGGCGCTCCGAAACATGCTGAGAAGGTGGCCTCAGGTTTTGTTACCCCACGTTCTGTGCCCGCCAGCTTCGAGGTATACCCCGACAAGAAGTGATACATGGCCTGTTCTTTTGTCAATTTAGAAATAGGAGGCAGCACACCGAAAGCATCTGCTGTTAAAAAAATCACTACTTGCGGATGTCCGGCCACTCCCGGAATGACTGCATTTGGGATACTGTTGACCGGGTACGCTGCGCGCGTGTTTTCAGTCAGAGACTTATTACTATAATCGGCAAGATGGGTTATAGGATCAATTACAACATTCTCCAAGACAGCCCCGAACTGAATAGCATTCCATATTTGCGGTTCCTTTTCCAGGGATAGGTCTATACATTTTGCATAGCAGCCGCCTTCAAAATTAAACACTCCCTGCTCCGACCAGCCATGCTCGTCGTCCCCGATCAATTGCCGGTTATTATCGGCTGAGAGCGTCGTTTTTCCTGTGCCGGATAGACCAAAAAAGAGCGCCACATCACCTTTATCCCCAACGTTCGCTGAGCAGTGCATCGGAAAAACGTTTTTAAACGGCAAGAGAAAATTAAGTACAGTAAAAATCGATTTTTTCATCTCTCCCGCGTATTCCGTGCCACCGATCAAGATTAGTTTTCTTTCGAATGAGACAACAACAAACGTTTCAGAATTCGTCCCGTCTTCGAGCGGATCCGCCTTTAATCCCGGTACCGTAATCACGGTAAAATCCGGTAGATGAGAAACAAGTTCTTCTTGCGTCGGGCGAATAAATAACTGGTGAACGAACAGGTTATGCCAGGCATATTCGTTTATGATTCGGATAGGAAGCCGGTAATTTCCGTCTGCTCCAGCAAATCCGTCAAACACATAAAGTTCACGATCTTGCAAGTAATTCAACACTTTATCATAAATTTTATCAAATTGAGCTGGAGACAGGGGTTGGTTCACACTCCCCCAGGCAATATGCTGATCAACACGGGATTCTTTGACAATAAACTTATCTTTTGGTGAACGCCCTGTAAATTTCCCCGTAGTCACTTGAAACGCTCCTGTTGATGTGATTGTACCTTCCTTACGCATCAAAGCCGCTTCAACCAAATTCGGGACAGCTAGATTGTAATGAACCTTATCCTGCTGCATGATTTCCGCTAATTCCAATCTGTATGCTTGTCTAGAATTCATACTGATTCTCCTCCTCCTTCTCCGAGCCTTCCTTATTACATTGCAAGCAATCGGAGTAATAGATAATGACTTTTTCTGTATCTACGGTATCGATGAGATTTCCACAGTGTTTACACAAAATCGAACCCAAATTTATAGAGCCAACGAAGTTTGCCATTTTTGCCCCATCCTTTCGCTTACGGTTTGAGCCAGCTCAATAACTCTGCTAGCGTATGCCCATTCGTTATCATACCAAGCAAGGACTTTGATTTGATTTCCCATGACCATGATAGAAAGTGAATCAATAACAGCTGATTTATCGCATCCTATAAAATCCGATGATACTAAAGGCTCTTCTGTATACCCGACATAATGGGATAATGACCCGTATGCCGCCTTCATAAATGCCGATTTAACCTCTTCCAAAGAAACCTCACGTTTAACTTTAACGGTGAGATCAACTAATGAAACGTCCTGGACCGGGACACGGATAGAAATGCCTTCAATATTGGAAGCAAGATGAGGAAGGACATCAGCAAGCGCCTTCCCTACACCTGTTGTAGTGGGAATAATGGATTGTGTGCAAGCACGGGCTCTCCGCAAATCTTTATGCGGATTATCCAAATGATTTTGATCCGAAGTAAAGGAGTGAACGGTTGTCATCCAACCATTCTTAACTTGAAAAGAATCATCCAAAATACTTAGCAAAGGTGCAACGCAGTTTGTTGTACAAGAAGCCGCTGAAAGAATCGAATGCTGTGACAAATCAAGCAGATGGTCATTGACCCCCATGACCACAGTAAGATCCATTTGCGTTCCAGGCGCTGTGACGATTACGGTGGATGCCCCGGTTTTCAAATGTTTCAGTGCGCCTTGCCGATGATTAAACTTGCCTGTAGCATCAATCACAACGTCTACTTCCATCTGACTCCATCCAATGTTTTCAGGTTCACGTTGATAAGTGACCTTCACAGGATGACCATTAATAACGAGCATCCCATCCTTTACAGTGATAGCAGCATCCCATGTTCCGTGCACCGTATCATACTTTAGCAAATGAGCTACCGTTTCCGCAGGATAGACGGAATTAATCGCTTTCAATTCGATTTGACTCGTACTGTCAGACAACATCTTTCTTACCAGCAATCTACCAATTCTCCCCATACCACTAATTCCTAGTCCTGCAGTCATTGTGTTCTCCTTTCAAAGTAAAAGATAATTTTTCCTTAATTAATGTATAACATATCGTTATTTAATACACAATATATAATTTATATGTTGTACTATTTTGTTCATATTGTTCATAAATGACATTCTAATTGTTCTCTAAATGTTCACAACTCCTATGATCAGTGCCGTTACCAGCATAACTAGCGTTGAGCCGATCGCCCATTTGAGCGTAAACCGCTGATGATCGCCAAAATTAACTCCGGCCAATCCGACAAGCAAATAAGTTGACGGTACCAACGGGCTTAATAAGTGAACCGGTTGACCAAGCAGCGATGCTCTTCCCATTTCAACAGGATCGATCCCGTACGTAGTTGCCGCTTCTGTAATAAGAGGTAAAATCCCGAAATAATAGGCATCATTGGACATAAAGAAGGTTAGGGGCATACTGCTAATAGCCGCAATGACTGGCAAATGCGGACCAAATGCATCCGGGATCATATCCACTAAAGTAAGAGCCATAGCATCCACCATCTTCGTCCCTGTTAAAATACCTGTAAAAATCCCTGCTGCAAATACCATTGCCGCTACGCTTAACGCATTTCCCGCATGAGCAGAAATCCGTTCTTTCTGCTCTTCCAGGCTTGGGTAGTTGATCATTAAAGCTAATGCGAAAGCAATCATAAAGAGAATTGTAAGCGGGAGGAAATTAGTAATGAGTCCTACCATTAGCGCAACCGTCAAGGCTAGGTTTACCCAAATGAGGTGCGGCCGTTTATAGTCGGTCACCTCAAGTGAAGCGGCAATCTCAGCTTTAACAACGGGTTCAATTTCGTTCAGTAAGGAATAGCTTGAACCGACTCGTTTGCGTTCCCTTCTGCCCAATATGTATGCCACAGCAAGCACCCAACAAGCTGCAACAATCATCCCTGGAATAATAGGAGTAAACAACTGGGATGCATCCAAATGCAGCGCACTCATGGCTCTCGCTGTCGGTCCTCCCCAAGGTGTAATATTCATAACGCCGCCGGCAAGCATGGTTACAGCTGTTAATATAAGCGGATTCATATTTAACCTCTTATACAGCGGCAGCATGGCTGCAACTACAATCATATACGTTGTTGATCCGTCACCATCAAGCGATACAAGCAGTGCAAGCACTGCAGTCCCTATAACGATTTTGACGGGATCTCCTTTGACCGCCTTTAATGTTCGATTCACCAGTGGATCAAAAAGTCCGGCATCGATCATAATTCCGAAATATAAAATACCGAAGATGAGCATAACTCCTGTTGGGGCAATCGTTTTAATACCGTCCATCATCATCGATCCGACATCCGCGCCAAATCCGGCAATCAGAGCGAATATAACGGGAATTAAGATGAGTGCAACCATAGCAGACAGCCGCTTTGACATAATCAAAAACATAAAAACAGCAATCATAAGAAAACCAAGAATCGATAACATACGTCAAACCTCCAATTTCTTTTTTTCCATGTATTCGTGTAACCCATCTGATTCAGCCAGCCTATAAGCCGGGAACGAAGGATATCCAAATTCCAATACGTCCATACATTCATTACACAATTGCGCATCTACTTTGACTTCGTTCATCTCGTTTTCGCAAATACCGCATGTACGTAGATGATTCATGAACAGTCCATCTCCTTTGTAAGCGATTTCATTTTTAAAGTGATTATATAAGATCGTTATCATGACGGAAATATTACGAGCTTAAGCTTTATAAATACCTTTAAATTCTTTTCCACAATAAACGCAACGGATAAAAGGAAGAAAGGGACTATATTGATATTGCTGAGGTTGATCGCAACAAAAAAAAGCCTTGGTTATCAAGGCTTTCGATGTTTATGTTATGGTGATCTGAACAGGGTTCAAACCTGTAACCCCTATCCGTTTTGCGGCATCAAATTCGGCACCACTGTTTGGTGTAAATAAGGTTGTTTTAATGATACTGATTTGATTGACCAAAAGAAAAACCGCCCATGATAAAAGCGGTAAATTGAACTATCTTTAATTTTTACTCTTATCAATATTTTTCCAAAATTCTTTTGCAACTTCTTGATATCCTTCTTTGCTTAAATGAATGTTTGATGGATTTGGAAGGTAAATTTCATAATGTTTTGCGATGATTTCTTCTGTGGCCACATAAGTATCGCCATTCATAATTGCTCTAGCTTCAATTGTTTGATTCAGTGCATCCAACAACGGTAATAACGCTTCTTGTTGTTCTTGTGGTAAATATGGGAATGGATTATAATAACCCATCACATAAACTTTAACATTTGGATTTAGCCCATCAATGGCACTTAAGATAATTTGTAAATTCACTGCTACGGTTCCAATTGCACCTTGAATTCGTGTTGGGTTATTAAGTACATTTAATAAATCATTCGAACCAATATCAATTGTAATAAGTTCAGCCTCTTTAATTTTTGCTTGTACATCTGTTTCAGTAAGAATATCCAACTTTAATTTCTCTGAAGTATATCCAGGTACCCCGTAATTTTTAAAGTCCACTGTATATTGAGATTGTTCAAAGCGGTCAACAAGATAATCAGCATAACCGAAGTCAATTCCACCAGTAGGGGTCATTCCTGCTGCTAAAGAATCACCTAGTGCTACATAATCAATTACCTTTTTTTCTGGACTTTTTGCAAAAGTGGTAATCGGTAAAGAAGCGAGTAAAGCACCTATTAGTACTAAACTTGAAAATTTCCTACTAATTTTCATTAACCCTTCATCCCCTTTTAATCGTTATAACGAACAAATTCATCTTAACAGAGGATAAGAATTCCTGTAAATAAAAATAATTAATTCAAATCCCAGTCCCAGTCGTTTCTCGAGCTCGTCATCGTTTATCGTAATCATCGATGCCCTAGCCCTCCCATTGAATAAGTCCTTCGTCAATCATATACGCCAATCCAGCAATAATAAGAATAAGTTACTCCGCTTGTTTAAACCCATGCGTTTTTTATCCCCCACTTGAGCCACCTATGTATATGAGTTTGATTAAACAGCGAAGTGAATTAATAAACAAAAAAAGTACCCTAAGGCACTTTAATCTGTAACTTGATCGTTTACCGAATTAGGAAAGGCGTCTTCTATAACTTCATCGCCATGGAGTTGTTCCTCTTCAATACGATCTTCAAATTTTTCAGCATCATCTATTTTGGACATTGATTATCACCTCTAATGTAATACTTCAACATAAGTAATAAATTTCCTTCTTAGAACGAACATGAGTTAGGATGCGAAATTTTGAATAGGTGGTGTACATCGTAAAAGTGGTCTATACGCAATGGCACAACAATTACGAATTCGTTTTAGGCGAAAAGTATGATGCATCTCTGTAAAAAAAAGGGATGGCTGCTTATAGATGGGCCGCTATATCGAGATGATTGTTTCGAAGTACTTCAATGGATATTGAGGATCATGCGAGAGGTAGTGTCAAAAAGTTATTTAAGGTGCAAAAGGAAAAGTACGAATGATAAACCATAATCCAATAAGATATGCAAAACACAAAGCGATCAAAATACCAAATAAAATTATTATTACTTTCATTATTTTCTGCATATTGAATCACTCCTTTTCATTCTGATGATACAACAGTTACTCGTTCGGAGTGAGTACCAACTTTATCTAGTACCATGAAAAAAAATTGAATACAGAAATACATGGAAGGGCTATGAAATGGTAACTGGCAGCAGCCCCTATTGAGTATGACAAATAGGGCCGTATAAGTATCATCCAGATTTCCACTTTAATCACGGAATGCCGTACAGCACAAAAGAAAGTGTATATATTGTGCAGAATTACCGTCGCGGTGAGGTCAAGAACCTGGATCTGCTTGTAGGTCGTACAGAACACTGCCTCCGGTCCCGGGTTGATTACTTCCGGAAGACTGGCCAATTCGATCAATTTCCGGCGATCTGGCGGCACGCTTTCTTAAAAATTGCTGAAGAAGATAGTTTCCACGCTTTTCTTTTGGCTTTAACGACTGGATTGAGACAAGGAGAAATTCTAGGGGTGGTTTTTCAGATATTAATTTCGACCAACGATTGCTTTCGGTCTTTCAAATTCTAAGTTACGACGTATTCGTAAAGAAGAAAAAACCGCTAATGGCACCAATACACTTTAGTTTAATAAAGGGCACCATTTCGGCACCAAATCATCAACTAATGATATTATGGCACCTTTGTTTTTGTGTACAAAAAACAAAAGAACCCTTGCTGGACAAGGGTTCTGGACGTTTTAAAATTATGGTGATCTGAACAGGGTTCGAACCTGTGACCCCTACCCTGTCAAGATAGTGCTCTCCCAGCTGAGCTACCAGATCACGTAAGTGACAATTAAAAATATAACAGGATTTAAAACTGAAGTCAACATTTTTTTACAAGATTTTTATATAAAAAAGGATATCCTAATAGTTGCAACAATTTGTCTTCTCACTGCGTCATGTAAGTGCTGCAGCAAATTAAAGATGAGGTGACAGTATGAAGAAACGATCGATTGTTGTATTGACACTAATTGCTATGATGCTCTTCACACTCGGACAAACCGTCTGGGCGTTTAAGGACGTTAAAAATGATCCGAATGAGCAAAAGATTATCGAGCTTAAAAAACAAGGAGTATTAAATGGCAGTAAAAAAGATGATAACTTCAATCCAAAAGGCAAACTGACTTATGCAGCCGGCATTTCCATGATCGTAAAAGGCTTAGATCTCAATATTGACCACATTCGTTTCATTAAAGAACCGAAGGCGAGCGATTATTTTCCTAACCTGAAGGATGATGCTTGGTATTCCAAAGCCTTCATTATTGCCAACCTGAACGGGCTTGAAATTCCGAAAACAATAAAGGCTAACGACACCATGACTCGCGAGCAATTCGCCCATCACTTATTTAAGGCTATTCTAACGAAGGGCGACTATGCCTTTATCGAAATTTTCATGACGCTTGAGGATGAGGCTGATGTGAATAGCGCCTACATGGATAGCATCCAAAAGCTGATCATTAGCAAAATTGTTACACTAGACAGCTCGAACAAATTTTATCCAAAGCAAGCGATTACGCGCAGTGATGCTGCAGGATGGCTCCATGACGCGATTAAATTTGTGAAGGAGACGACGCCTATCCCTAATTTGCCAGAGCAGCCTTCCTTAGACTTGAAACTATCGGTAACTGCTATTAACTCTGATATCAATAAAGTAACGGTCAGTACACAAGTGCCGCATCCCGGTTACAGCATTCGCATCTCATCCATCGGCTTTGAAGGGGATAAAGCCGTGATCTATGTCGAAACTGTATTGCCTGATCCAGACAAGATGTATCCTCAGGTCATTACCGACGTTCAAGTTTCCACCTATGTAGACGCGGTGTTCAAACCGGTTCTGCCATCAAAGATTAGCGCTGATGAATCTGTGTCTAGCAGCGGTGCGGCAGCTGAATAAATCAATAAGGCTTCTCCACATGTCTGATCAGCGTATCAGACAGCGGAGAAGCCTTTTTCTCTTCTAACAACACTTATATTTCATCGAGCTCTGACAGCAATGGTACACGCCAATCAATGGCGGCAGCTCCTATGCTCTCCAGAAAAGAATTTGCCCTTGAGAAGGGTTTGCTTCCAAAGAAACCCTTTCTTGCTGCAAACGGGCTTGGGTGCGGCGAGACGATGATATGATGCTTGTCCCCATCAATGTTCGCTGCTTTCTTTTGCGCATGTTTGCCCCAAAGAATAAATACGATAGGACGCTCTCTTTTGTTTAAAGCTTCAATAATTGAATCGGTAAACCGTTCCCATCCCATCCCTTGATGCGAATTAGGGTTACCCTCCTCTACGGTAAGCACCGTATTTAAGAGCAATACGCCCTGCTTCGCCCATGCTTCCAAACTGCCATGATCAGGAATCGGACAACCCAGGTCCGCCTCCAGCTCTTTATAAATGTTTTGAAGCGAAGGCGGTACCTTCTCGCCAGGCATTACCGAGAAGCTAAGACCCTGCGCTTGGCGGGGACCATGGTAAGGATCTTGTCCCAAAATAACAACCTTCGTTTGTTCGTATGATGTATAATGAAGCGCTTTTAAAATATCCCCCTTGCTCGGATAAACATTCATCGTACTATATTTATGCTCAAGCAAAGTCAGAAGCTCGCGCATATAAGGAGCTGCCATCTCACTCTCTAACTGAATCGACCAATCATTGCTTAATGCTATCGTCACTGCAGTTTTCTCCTCTACACCCTTATACAAGCGTAAATCTATATTTAAATAAAAACCTCCCCCGCCTTTACCTGAACAATCAGATAAAGGCGAAGGAAGCCCATGTACTCGGTATTTTTCTGTGCTTCTATAATAATCTTAGCATAGGCAGAAAAAGAACACAATCATAGTCTTTGCGAATGAGATCGTCCCTCGACTATCCTAAATTTCGTCCATCATGCATCTTGCCTCTGCAGTGCTAATTCTGGTGCAGAGGCGTGTTCCGGCCTGTCAATGAATGATTTCAACAGGCTTATTTCCACCCCGGCAAGCATCATTATGCCGATACCGTGGTTGTCGTTAACGACGGTCCGTAGATCGTACATGTAATAGTCCGGCGAGAACGAGTAACGTGACCCGCTGCATACGCCATGCACGTTGCCTTGTCGGTCAATTGCCCCACCGGTCAGTCCCCGCCAAGCTTTAAGCGCGGCAGCGGTATATGTGTTCTTGCTGTCCAACCAACCAAAACGCACCCCTCTTGCAAATGCGTAAGCGAACATGGCGGTGCAGGATGCTTCCTCGTACGCCTCCGATTGATTAAGCACTTGACGCCATAATCCTGATTCGCCCTGCAAAGCGGCTACTCCCGCGCACATGTCACGGAACATGGCCAGAAGCGCTTCCCGGTCTTGATGATCGCCAGGCAGCTTCTCAAGGAGCTCCGACAACGAGAACAGACTCCAGCCGTTGCCGCGTCCCCACGGCACGCGCGTCGCCTTGCCATATTTAAAGTCGAATACATGCGACATAACGCCTTCCGACTCTATAAACAAATAACGTTTGAACAACAGAAATTGTCTCGCTGCTTCATCGAGCGCTTCGCGTTTCCCTGTCGCCGCGGCATACCTCGTCAGGAAAGGCGCACTCATGTACAGATCGTCCGCCCACATCGTATCGGCCGCATACTCGCCTACGCACAACCTATAGAATGCGCCGTCTTCTCTGCGCTCCAGCTTTTGGAGCATGAAATCGGCAATTACATCTGCAATACGGAGGTAACTCGTCTCATTTGTTTGCAAATAAGCCTCAAGCATCGCCGAACCGAACGAGCCGCAGTTATCCAGCATCCGGATTAAGACAAGCTGGTGGTTAACGGACGGAAATCCGTATTCATCCCGGTCCCATAAGGAATAATCGTACATATCCGTGCAGCTGCGGATGTGGCCGATCGCATAATCGGACACGTCTTGCCGGTTCAGCTCGCGAGCGGTTCGCAGCAGCCCGTACATCGTAACTCCGAGCGGATAATCCCATCGCCCGTAGTTCGTGGCGGTGCCGGTCGTCCATTTGTTGCTCAGCATTGCATTCTCGTAATAGGGCCGAACCCGCGTTTCCGGTGCGTCCAGCGACCAATATGCGCTGCCGGCGGAGCGGCCATCGAGATCTACGGCAGGAAACAAGACAGCTGTCGTACAGACAGACGAAGGGTCGTGCTTATCAGCAGAATCCAGCGGTCCCGCATACAACCATGCCCCTCCGCTTCCATGTACGGCAACCGGCAATTCGAATGCAAGCGGTTTCGCTCCCGCGAAAGCGCCCAGTTCAAAGCCCCAGCCGCTCGCACCGCAGACGCTGCGGACAAGCAGCTGGAGGATCCCGGGACTGACAGGAACTGCTGACCGGAACGAGCCCGAATCCTCAAGCTCCACAACAGGTTGGCCGTTCAGCCAAATTGTCGTCGGCCCAAAAGCATGCCCTTCCAGAACTACTGTTTTTTCTTCGGCCGGCACGGACAGTCCGGTCCAGCCTAATGCTGCAGCCGGTTGCGCAGGACGACCGAAAAGCCGTTCGAAGTTAGGCAGCTTCGCTTCTTCCGCAGTCCAACTCGTGCGGGGCTCCCACATCAATCCGCTTATCTCTTCCGGCAGAGAGTAGTCGGGAAACATTCCTTCGCTGCCAAACACCGATGCTTTCACTGGCCCTGAATAAACCCAACCCGCACTTCCCGCTCGGCCGGAAAAAGGAGCAAGCACCTGCAGGATGCGGACCTTCGCCTCCTCAGCACCGAATCGGCACCCGAAGCCGGCTTCCGTCTTGCGAGCTTCGATTAGGACAGCATTCCAGCCTTTGCGGAACAGCAGAGGAATAACAACTCTCGCGTCAGGCTTCATCTCATCCACAGCATTCGACCGGTAAGCCTGCTCTTTATTGACATACAGCCGTACCGGCCCGAACGGCTCCATGATGCCGTCTATCGAGCGCTCGTCGTCGCTCCAAACGAGACCGAACACGTATGCGTAGTCGCCATTCTTCGCATCCGGCAGCTTGCCCGACATATTCATATCGTACAGCCCTTCCCTATTTTGCAGCACGCCCGATTTGGCAAAAGCGCGGAGCGCAAAGGGAACAGGTGGGTTCGCGCCGATATAACGACCGGACAATACCTCTAATATGCGGCGATCATCGTCGCCGAACCAATAGCGTACGCTTTCGCGGGGCTCCATATAGACGGTCATCGAATCATCTCCCCGTTTCCATTTGATGAGACCAATCCCGTTTCGCCTTCGTTTATGTCAAGCCGAGAAAGCCGGATGTCGAACGTTCTGTCATACGGCGTCATCAAATTGACGACCAGTGTTTGACAATTTGCCGGATAGCTTATATTGTTGAGCGTCTTCGCCCAATGCTCGTGCGCTCCGCTGTCCAGTTCAATACAATCACTTCCAGAAGTAAAACGAGCTGTACCTTCTTTCCAGAAAAGGGTTCCTGCCGCCGCCGGCTCAAGGCCTTTCCCGGATAACTCTCCTTCGCTGCTGAACACAAAGGAGATTTGCGTCATCAATACTTCCGGCTGCTCGCAGTGAATATGGATCCTCCAGCCTTGTTCGTATTCCGTTAATTCAACTTCGACAAGATGGTGCTGCTCGTGTGTTAATTCCCGAAGATGATGCGGCAGCAAATACCAAGGGCTAACCGGTCCGCCTGCCGTTTCCGGCAAATGCGTGCCCGGGACTGGACCGTAATAACCTTTCTTTTCAGTTGCCGTTAACCGGTATCCTTGCTCCAGCTGTTCCATGTGCTTTAGCTTGACGAAGCCGGGCTCAAACGACGTGCCGATTTGGACGGCGAGCAGCCGCGCAGCGCCATGCCGCAGCGCGAAGAAAGAGTTCGTCTCGGTCATGACGGTGACGCTTGTAGCCCCGTCCCGCTGGCGGGCGACCGGAGCGCCGAAATCGGGATGCAGCCGGCTGTGATAAATCCGGCCGCCGTGACCTGCCGCCTCCATGCCATCCAAGAAGCGCTCTCTCGGAAAGTCGCGGTTTATTAACACCCGGTACCGGTCCGGCAGCTCGCCAGGTTCGACCGTACGTTCGCGAAGCTCCGGATAACGTAAAAAGCCGATCAACGCATTATTGGGCAGCCAGCCGGGATGAGTCAGCGCCTGGCCCGCGAGGTCTGCTAACGCGGCAAACAGCGGATCCCGGTCGCGGTTCTCCATCAGCTTCGTAACGAGGAAATAGCTCCCCATATCATATTTGCTGCCAAAATCCTGGCGGCCGGAATAATCCGTTACCACTTCGCCGTCCGGATGAATCAAATAGGCCATCATCCGTAAGTTTCGGCGAATCGGCTCCAGCAATTCAGGACGGTCGAACAGCTCCGCCGCATAAAACAGGACGATGTCGCTCACCCCGTTATATATGCCGTTGCTCCGCTCCGTCCACTCTCCATCTTCCGTGCAGTCTATTCCTTCCGCCAGCCACTCATCCGCCCGTTCTTTCAATTCGGGTTGCCCGGTCATCTTGTACAAAAATCCAAGCGCCGCAGTGATAACCCAGCGGTGATTCGGAGTGTGACAGCCGCCGGTCAGCAGTGCCGGGATCGTTCTCTCCAGGAACAGCCGGATATCCGCTACCGCATTTCGTAAAGCCTTCCATTCATGAGCGGCCAGCAGCTCGTACACCTGTGCCAGTCCCCCCACAACGAAAGCGGTATCCGGCGGCGAGTGCATATTCGTCCATGCGGGTGAAATCGTACCGTCGGCATGCTGGAATCGCAACAAGAACCGCGCCCCAAGTTCCAATCGAGACAGCAGTTCTTCATCGTGGTAAAACTGTGAATCTTCATTAACTAATGCTGCCGCCCATAGCGCCATCACCATCGGCGTTCCACCATGGCTAGGCCAAGCGATGCCGTTCACGGGATCGGCAACCCCCCCGTAAAATTTGCTGCTGCTGTCGAGCACCTGATTATCGATGCCGTCTTTCACCAAATGATCATTAACAGAGACCAGCTTCTCGTACATTCTCATCTTCATCATCCCTCTTTCTATAAACAGCTACTCCTTGATTGATGCAAGCTTTGAGATCAACAAATCATGGCTCGCCTCAATCTGCTCCGGCTTGCAGGCCGCTTTCAGCTCATAGACCTTAACCGGAGCCGCCGCAATAATCGAAGGAAACGGTCGAAATAGGCTTCTGACTGCTCCCCCTTGGAAAGGAACTTTACCCTTTCACCGCTCCAAGCATGACGCCGCTTACAAAATAACGCTGCAGCCACGGATAAACGATCAAAATAGGTACGGTAGCAAATATAACGCTGGCTGCCTTCAAGCTTTCCGGCACGACTGTCGCCATCTGCGCCCCTTCCATTTGCATAAGCTCACTGATCATATTGTTTTGAATGAGATGATACAGCTTCAACTGCAGGGGATATAATTCAGGACTATTAATGTACATTAGCGTATCAGTGAAACCGTTCCAACGACCCACCGCATAAAACAGACTAAGCGTTGTAATAACCGGAAGCGATAATGGAAGCATGATGCTAATAAGGGTCCGAAAATGACTGCTTCCATCGATTTCAGCCGATTCTTCCAAGCTTTCCGGAATATTGTTAAAAAACGAAATTAAGATGATCAAATAAAAAGGGTTAATTAATCCAGGCAATACGAGCGCCCAAATCGAATCGAGCAAATTCAAATTCCGGACCAGAATATATTCGGGTATAATGCCGCCGCTGAAAAACATCGTGATGACTACAATAAACATGAAAACTTTGCGGCCCTTCAGTTTCGTTTTGGATAATGGATAACCCATCGCAATCGACATGACCATACACAGCACGGTAAACAAACAGGTTAGCAGCACTGTGAATCCGAGGGATCGAATCATCGCCGGATCGGAAAACACTTTAAAATAGGCTTCAAAATTCAATTCAACTGGAAACAAGCTCACTTCCCCAGACACTATCGGCCGAACCGAGCTTAAAGAAATGGCCAGTATATGAAGAAATGGAGCCAGACAAACTAGCGTGCAAACTAATAAAACGATAAAGTTAACGGTATCGAAAACCCGGTTAGCGGTTTGTTCTCTCATGTCGTCCGCTCCTTTCAAATATTCGCGATCAAGATGAAGACGTAATTTTACTGCCCTCTACAAGATGCTTTCATCTGTCAGCTTTTTGGATGTATAGTTGGCTCCGAGGACAAAGATAAGCCCTACAACCGCTTGGAATAAGCCGACCACAGTTGCAAGCGTGTACTGGCCGGATTCGATTCCGATGCGATAAACGAACGTGCTGAGCACGTCTGAATATTCCCTGACCGCTAAATTGCCGATTACATACGGTCGTTCGAAACCGATTGATATCATATGGCCCAAATTAATGATGAGCAGCACGACGATTGTCGGCCTCAAGCCCGGAAGCGTAATATGCCATATTCGTTTAAGCCTTCCCGCTCCATCAATTCCTGCAGCTTCAAACAATTCTTTGTTAATACCGGTCAGAGCGGCCAAATAAATGATCGTCCCCCAGCCTGCACTTTGCCAAACACCGACAAGAAGATAGGTTATCAGCCAATCGCTTTTGTCTGTCAGAAACGGAACTGCTTCAAACCCTAATGACGTCAACAAATTATTGACCATACCAGACTGGGTACCGAACACTTGATAGACAATACCGCCAATAATAACCCACGAAATAAAGTGCGGGATATACAAAATCGTTTGTGACAGCTTCTTAAACCAGACCGCTTTCATCTCATACAGCATAATAGCTAGAATTAGCGGTGCTGGAAATGAAACGAGCAGATCAAGAAAATTAAGCATCAGCGTATTGCGGAGCGTCAGGTAAAAATCCCTCATCCTGAATACTTCTTTAAAAGCCTCAAAACCGATCCATTCACTTCCTTGAATCCCCTGAAAAAAATTAAAATCTTTGAAAGCGATCTGAATGCCGTACATTGGACCATATTTAAAAATAATGAAGTAGGTCAGAGGTAAAACAAGCAGCGCATACAGCTGCCAATATCTGCGTAAATATGCGATCGCGCTCACAGCGGTCCCTCCTTTATGCGACCGGTTCGGGCACAGAGGCGAGGCCAAGCCCCGCCCCTGCGCACTAGCCGGGCTGAATGCAAATTATTTCGATTGCATCTCTTTATAAACTTCTGTACGTTCGTCGAGAATCGCCTGTCCGCCGCTCGCCATATAATCTTTAATCATCGTTTCATAAATGCTCTCGAATTGGTCCGGTTTCGCCATCGTCATCTTGACGATGATTTCATTAAATTTATCGAGCAGCGTCGTTGCGTATTTCGTTTGCGCTTCAATCGGTCTGTCCATAAGAACTGGATCTATCGTGTCCGCATTTGCGATTTGCTGCGCAACGGCGACTTGTTCATGGAACTGCTTCGGCATTTGGAGCGCTCTAGCCTTCAGATTTTTTTCCAAGCTCCCTAGCTGTTTTCCATTCGAAATAATCGCCATATCGCCTGCGTTGTACATCCGGTTTAAAGCTTCTTCCGTTTGGTTTTCCACAGCAACCGGAATGTCGTCTACCAACGTGTAATTTTCACCCTCGATACCGTTCTGAATGGTGAACAGGTTATCGCCCGAAGCCATCCAGTCCAAGTATTTAATGGCTTCAACCGCACGTTCGCTTGATTTTGGAATCATAATGTAAAGACCGTTCGGAGCGTACTTCGGCTTCGCATGTTTGCCTTCATCGTTCGTATATACATCTACTGCAGCTATCTCTGCACCCTTTACATTTTTTTGCAGCAGGTCATAACTACCGTTTTCATAGTAAATGTTGATGTCATCTTCGCTGAAGAAACCGACTTTACCATTCGATATGTCCTCACCTAATTTTTTCTTGTCTTTATCGAGCCCGAAATCTTTGCTGATCAAGCCTTCATTGTAAAGCTTGTTCATAAATTGAAGCGCATCTTTAAATCCTGGCAACAGTATTGGATAATCGTTGGAGCCCAGCTGTTGAGTCAAAGTGTATCTCTCTTCTTCAGAAACGGGCTTTATGAATGACCAGATAAGCGGCTCATATTGAGCCGAAGCGATTGTCATGCCTAGCGGAATCACTTGGCCGCCCGTTTCGCCCGGATCCTTTTCTTTAAACGCTTTTAACGTTTCATAAAGCTCATCTGTCGTTTGAGGAACCGGCAGACTTAGTTTATCCAGCCAATCCTTACGAATGAAAGACGCGTACTTGCCTAAATTTGAACGTTTCGCCGGAATGGCGTATTGCGTGCCTTCGAATTGACCGTAGCTAAGAACATCTTCCCCCAAAAACTGCTTTAGGTTAGGGCCATGCTCGTCGAGCAGCGGCCCGAGGTCGGTCAGACCTCCTTGCTTCGCATAACGATTAAACGTGTTCGGGTCATATGTGAACACGATGTCCGGCACGTCACTACCGCTTGCCATCAATACATTTAACTTTTCCACTTCTTCTGAGCGAGGTACAGGAACGTATTTGACGTCAATGTTATTCGGCTTTCCGAAATTTTCTCCAATCCACTTCGTCCAATAGTTATCTGTGATCGTGTAGCCCGCCGGGGAATTACCCCGATCGAATACTTCAACTTTAAGGGTGACCGGCTTCTCTGATGTACCGCCGTTTGCTCCTTCAGCAGCATTCGGCTCATTCTTCGAGGAACAAGCAGTGAAGAGCAATGAACATATTAGGACAAGCAACAGCAAAGATCTCATTGAACCCGTGTACCGTTTTCTTTTCATGTTTCTAAACATCGTTCCAACCCCTTCTTCGTATCGTATATTATTCTGTACAGGTTGCACGATCTTATTGAGATAGCGCTTTCATATCCGTTATTGCAACCCGAACCGGAATGACCAAAGTATTGCACGTCACTCGATCAAGTCGCAATAAACTAGTTTCAAACCAATAAACCCGAAGTTAAATATCCAATATTTGTATAAGTTAACCGTTGTCGTGCAATAAACCTTTTTCAAAAACTGGCGGATTGACGGGCTTTTCCGGGCTTTAGCTTAAGCTTTCTGTAATCACCAGGCGTTACACCGATCACTCTTTTGAATACTCTTCCGAACGTAATCGAATTTGCATATCCGACCTGTAGGGCGATGTTTTGTATAGGCTCCTCGGTTTCCGCCAGCAGCTCTTCCGCCCGCTCCATCCGCAGCTGGACGATAAAATCAACGAACTTCATGTTGAACTCTTCTTTAAACAAATAGCTGGCATACTTCCCTGAAATATGAAAACGGTCACTTAAATGCTTCAATGACAAATCCGGGTCTACAAAATGCTCTTCTATATAGGTTTTCATTTCATTGATCATGGCCCGATGATTTTTGGTTTCACAAAAAGCGACATACGCCCGGTAAATATCCGTTAAATGTTCAAAGAAAAGAGCTTTCATTTGTTCCAGCGAGACAGTCTCTTCCACTGCTTTCTTCCTAAGGTCAGCTTTCTCTCCCCTAAAATGATCCAATAACTCGTCCGATATTTCACCAAGCTCGCTGCCGAGCATATCCATCATCGTTTGCAGCAGCATCCGAATATCTTCATCCTTCAAGCAATCCGACTCCAGGCTTTCAAACATTCTCTCCAAGTGAACGCGCCATTCGCCGGTAGACAGCCTGAACTCCCTGACCAGCTCAGCTGCCATCTGCAAATCCTTATACCATCTCCGGCCCGCATCCCCAGGCAGATCCTCGCTCATGATGACGGCTTCTTTGCCAAGCGACAATTTATGCTGCATGGCCTCGACTGCCGCCTTATAGGAAAGCTCTATCCGATTCCAGCCCTGCTTGACTGGGCCAACTCCAAATTGCAATGACATACGGAGATGCTCGGATACCCAAATACGGCCTTTGTCCGCAAACAGACGAATCCGTTCTTTCGCGGATTGATCCTCCCCTCTTATACAAACGATGATGCCCATCCTGCTCTCACCGATCCATTCCGCCCATCCATGCATCCCATCGTCCCGTGCCAGCTCCTGCAAGACATTCGTTAACGCGAATTTCAACGTATTTTGGTCATGTACGGAATACCCGCTCCGGAAATCGCCGTAGTGACCAATTTCCACCACAATGAAGGCGAATTGATCAAACGAAGTGTTATCCGGCAGCAGCCTCAAATTCAGCAGACGTTCTTCCAAATCATCCAATCTTTCTCCTTGAACAATGTCAAGAAACAGCTGCCGCCTGCTCACAAGCAAGTTTTCACGCTGCTGCTTTTCATAATCCGCTGTTTGTTGAATTAAGCTATCCAGCGTTTGATCGATAATGGACAGCTCATCCATCTTGATGCCGAAGCCGTCGTTACGCAGCTGAATCGATTCGATCCGATTCATCATCACCCGAATCGGCTTGTAGTTTTTTCTCGTGATGTAAATAATATAAAAAATGGCAAATACTACGGTTAGTAAGCCAATCACAATCCAAACATAAGAAATGACCGATACCCAGACGAACAGCTGACCTGATGCTATTCCACTCTCAAATGTCCATCCAAGCAAATCCGAGCTAATCCGGTTTAGCACCTTTCCATCTGCCTGTCCTTCATCGTTAATAGTGGGTGTAAGTGTCGAGAACAGTAAATTTCCTGCATCGTCGCGAATGTTTAGAAACGACAAATCATCATTATTCATCGAATGAATCATTCGCTCGACGGCATACATATTTACATTAATAACGACGAACCCTTCTGTACCGAATGGCATCGGCTCTCTCTTGTACATGGAAATGACACGCCGGTCATTTTCCGTACTCAATTCATGATAGGTTCGGATCGACGACCAGCCTTGAAATTCCGGATTAGCGATCGCCTGCTCGATGAATGCCCTGTCAGCAAAGTCGTCCCATTCGACGAGCCCGCTGCGCGTCAGCACCTGCTTGTCCTCGTTCCGGTAAACATAAATGGAATCGATCAGACTATCGTTTGCAATCAACGTACGCATGCTATCGACGACATCGAAGAGGACCTGGCGTTTTTCCCTTGTAAGCTCAATATTGAGAAAATCGCGGTACCGTTCATTTTTTTCCATTTCCTCAAGCACGTTGAGCTCAATCCCTTTAAGCGAACGGGATACTGTATCAATGATATAGCCGGTTGCAATCCGATCCGCTTTCACTGTTTCCTTATGAGAAATTTCATTGACGACGATAAACGACAAAAAAATTAACATCGTCACGGTAAACAAAAAGATGGGGAAATACGAAAGCAGCATTCGGCGATACCAATTTTTCTTCATCTTTATTACTCCTCCGGAAGAGAGCTATTTTTATCGATGGGAACTCTTTAATATTTAAAGAGTGAAGCGCTTTCTCTAACATTCTAAGAGATAATGAATGTCTATTCAATGGAACGAACCCTGTTTTTATAAGCATAACAAACTGTTCCATATTTGCGAATATAAAAAAAGACCCTCCTTCGTCGCTACTGAACTACAGATAGCGCAAAGTTAGGATCATATTTTGACATTTCTATAAATTCATTTATGGTGTAATTCTTCTGCCTTCACTATCCGTAAATTTGCTGACAATGATTAAGATGAGGTCTATCAATGCCCAGATCCCTAATCCGCCTAACGTAAGCAATTGCAAAATGCCTGTACCGATTTTACCTGCGTAAAAGCGGTGAATCCCAAAGCCACCGAAGAAGATACATAGCAGCAATGCTGCTACAAATGATTTTGAACTTCTTTCCAACTCCAGTTCCCCCAATTGATAGTAATATGAACAAAATCATAATAACCTAAAAAATAATCTATATCTTTATGGAGTTTAAGGAAATGGAGTTTAATTTTAACTATTATCGCCTATTCACCGCATTTATCTCGATAAATTCTTTACATAAAAAAACTCCCTACATCACTTGTTTACGGCAAGTGTTGTA
Source organism: Bacillota bacterium (assembly GCA_051750645.1). Classification (GTDB taxonomy): domain Bacteria; phylum Bacillota; class Bacilli; order Paenibacillales; family Paenibacillaceae; genus Pristimantibacillus. Next base: position 121,879 of record JBNJJW010000001.1, read on the forward strand.
TGGGAGTTTTTTGGTACATATGTATTACGATTCATTGATTATGAAATCATATAATACAAGGTATGCCGAGGACGGGAATCGAACCCGTACGGTGGTCACCCACCGCAGGATTTTAAGTCCTGTGCGTCTGCCAGTTCCGCCACCCCGGCATGTTATAAGAGCTTTGCAAATGGTGGGCCCTGAGGGACTCGAACCCCCGACCAATCGGTTATGAGCCGACCGCTCTAACCAACTGAGCTAAGGGCCCTCGAAAAACGTATATTTCAACGTAATCATCGAAAGGTTGGTTGCGGGGGCAGGATTTGAACCTGCGGCCTTCGGGTTATGAGCCCGACGAGCTACCGGGCTGCTCCACCCCGCGACGTTTGTCCATTTGATCAAAAGCTTCTTGAAATGGCGACATGAATTAATATACTATACGGGGATGTTTTAAGTCAAGCAAAATATTCAAATTAGTAAATATTTCGTATCGTTAAGGAACAAATCGCACGCCATAACGGCCTTTGCGCGACCGGAAAACCTCAACTTCACGCGGGCTATCATAACCATAAACCCACCAATCGTTTTCCATCCGTCTTACAAGGCACCCGGCTTGAAATTTCGTTTCGTAAAGTCGGACCCAGTACACCCATCTCATTCGAATCCCTCCTGATGTATGTGCACAGCAGCTGTTATTGCCGCATCAGCAAAGCTTGTACCCATTAGAATACCCAAAATCGGATTATACAAGCATAAACGGTTTATAGTTTCTTATATTTCAAACAAATCGGGTATACTCAAATTAGGTCATTTCAAAGGAGCTGAAGACTATGTTATACGGTATCGCCGTTTTCCCGGAGAAGCACGTGCAGGATATCGCAGGCAGCTGGCGCTTGCGCCATGATCCTCACTTCTGCTTCATCCCTGCTCATATGACAGTCAGAGAGCAGGAAGAATGGTCAGAAGAGCAGCTGCAGATTGCAATTGCTCATTTGGAGCAGGTAACGACCTCATTGCCGCCGTTTTCCGTTTTATTCAATCGCGTGTCCACCTTCTACCCTGTAAATCATGTGCTCTATTTAGCGCTTCAGGATACTACACCTATGCAGAAGCTCCACGAGGCTGTATGCAGCGGTCCATTAACGAATCACGAACCAAAGTATGTTTACACACCGCATATCACGATCGGGCAAAATATGTCGGCAGACGAGCTTCATGATTTATATGGCAATTTACGGATGAAGTCATTTGATCTCACCTCAAAAATTGATCGGCTGCATTTACTTTATCAGACCGAAAACGGCTCATGGACTGCTTATCAATCGTTTGTGCTGCGGGGTTAAAGAGGATCTTACGAAGGCAAATGTTAAAAAGCCCGCAAACGACTTTTGAAGTCGTATGCGGGCTTTCGGAGAATTATTCTGCTAGCCTAGCGGCATCGGCTTTCCGCCACCTTCGCCTTCGCCTCCGTTAGGATTTGTTTTCAAACGTTCCAGAACCGCGTTACCCTTGGTTTCCCACTCTGTAAGCGCCTCTTTTGACGTTTTCTTACCGTTCAGCACCTCCTGGAACAATTCGTAACCAGGCTGCTGCGCTTCCCAAATACCAGGCTTCTCACGGAAAAGTTTATCGGCATCTGTACTTGTCGGCGGCAGCGGCTTAAGGGAAGTAAATGCATCCATGTTGTACTGCAATCCGCCGATCGGCTTCAAAAATTCCTTACGCGCTACCATTTCGTAAAGGCTTCTCGATTTGAGCTTCGCCCATTCTTTGCCATTTGTAAATTTAATAAATTCCCATGCGTCTTTATCATTTTGCGCTTTAGCGTTAATCCCCATCAGCTGACTAAGGTATATATTACCGCCAACCTCAGGATCATTCGGATGCGTCGGTACCGTGACGACATCCCAATCTACCGGCTCGAAATCTTTCATTTTCGCAGCGTTGTCCTGCGCTCTTTTGAGCTCGTTAATATATCCGTAATCCCCGATTGTCATGGCAACTTTTCCTTTAATAAACAAATCGCCGTAGAATGGATCATTCACTCCGGGTTCACTTTGACTTTGCTTCTCGTACATCTTATTGAAAAATTCCTGCGTAGGAACAATCTCCTCTTTGTAGAGCGAGGAAACGGTATTCCATACCTCTTCCCATTGATCGCTGTTCACAAGCATTTTTTCGCCTTTATCGTCCCACATTTTCAATTGCAGCGCTTGGCTGTATACTTGCGTATCGTTGAAGCCGTCAGACTGCCAACGGCTGAAGGTGAAGCCGAACTTGCGATCCTCCCCTTCTCCTTTCGCAACTTGACGGGCGAGGTTTAGAACTTCGGACCAAGGCATTTTGTCAGTTGGAGGCGCTACGCCTGCATCCGCAAACAACTTTTTATTATAATAGAGCGCAGAAGAACTAAATGTTGGCGTTAAAGCGTACAGGTTGCCGTCACCTGCGGCTTTAATGCCTTCAATAACGGTAGGCACATAATCGCTCAAATCAAATTTGTCCTGCGTCACTTTCGGATCAAGCTGCTGCAGCAAATTGTCCTGCGTCATACGGCGCAGCATATTGTAGTCGAGCACAACGACATCAACCGGGTTTTGTCCGTTTAACATTTCTTTCATTTTCTCGTAAGGATCCGGTTGTGTCGTCGGTTTGGAGGGATCCGGTTGTTCAAAGCGTTGATCATCATAGTTGATAGCGCCAACGATTTCAAATTCAATATTTGGATGCATCATTTCGTACATGTCCGTATATTGCTGACGGAAATATGGCTCGTTATCCGAACCTCCGTACAGTACTCCGATTCGGAGCACTCGTTTCTCCGCTGATTCGTTGGAGCCTCCGCTGCAAGCAGCGAGCAAACTGATGAGCATGGCTAACGTTAAGCTAAGCATAGCAAATTTGCGAAAACGTAATCCTGAAAACCATTTGTTATTCATCCGATTTAACCCCCCAATGATTTAGGCGGAGTAATAATAATCCGCTCACCGTCAAACTCCATTGTCGCTTTGTCTTTAATTTGAAGAGCTGATAAATATTCCTTGGGCACTTGCAAGCGTCCGACGCGGTCTACTACGACATAGGCTTCATGCACAGCCTGCAGTCCGCTTGCCTGCGGAAGCTCTGCCTCACCTCCATCTAGAGTAATATTCGGATTTCGCTTAATAAATTCGGTACTCGTCAGGCCATCCCGAATCGCGACGACACGGTCAACCTTGCCTGCAAGCGTCAAGTCATGTGTAACGATAACGACCGTTATGCCGATTTCACGGTTAAGCTGACGGAATATACCCATAATCAAATCTGAAGTAGTTGTATCTACCGAGCCCGTCGGTTCATCCGCGAGCAGCAGCTTCGGACGGTTTGAGAGCGAAATCGCGATAGCGACCCGCTGCTGCTCCCCTCCGGACAGCTGGTGCAGCTTGTTGTGCATCCGCTCCTTCAGTCCTACCCATTCCAGCAGCTGCTTAGCATATGCACGGTCCACCTTGCCGGAAAGCATCATCGGCATTTCCACGTTCTCAAGCGCCGATAAATACGGCAGCAGATTCCGGGCGTTATTTTGCCAAATGAAGCCTACCGTTTCGCGCTTGTACTGAACAAGCTCCTCTTCCGTAATTTTGAGCAAATCCCAAGGACCAACCCGTACCTGCCCCGCAGAAGGACGGTCAAGACCGCCCAAAATGTTCAGAAGCGTCGATTTGCCGCTGCCGCTGTTTCCGATGATGGCCATTAGCTCGCCATCCTCCACCTTCAAATTCAAGCCTTGAAGCGCAACGACCTCGAGTTCGTCTGTCTTGTAAATTTTTACTAATCCTTCGCAATCGATCATAGCCGTTAACGCTCCTCTCCCATTTTGACCGCTTGATGCACCCGCAACCTGCGAATGTGCAGGAAGAGCAGCAACGCGCCAGTCACCATCATAAACCCGACAACGAAATAGAGCTGGTTCGTGTCATTCGAGTCAAAGACGACCCTGAATGGCGGCACCGTTTCTGCAACGTTTTCGGTTGTTTGCAGGAAAGGAAGGAAGAGCAAGCTAACCGCTTTACCAATCAGCACGCCAAGACCGATTGACAATCCTGCTGTAAACAGCTGCTCCAGCAATAACATACCTGTCAATTGCTTACGCGATAATCCCATCGCGCGCAGCACGCCAAATTGAACGACCCGGCCAGAAAGGTTAAAGAACCAATACAGTACATATCCTGCAAGAGTGATGATAACCGATACAAGAAAGCCAAGGCTCAAAATACCGAATACTCCGCCCCTCGTTGGATGCTTTGACTGCGAGATGAGTTCGCTTCTTACATCCTTCACAGATGCCAGCTCAACGCCTGCCTTCTGCAGCTTTTCAATGATTGGAGCTACCTTCGCATCCGGCTTCATTTTTAACCAAACCTCATAAGGAATGAGCGGCAATTGATCATAAATATAATCCAAGTTCGTGATAACAAATGGTGATTTGTCCGGATATTGACTAGGCCAATAAGGCAATATGCCTACTACCGTAAATTCAATCATACCTTCTGGGAATCCGACCGATATCAAATCTCCCGGCTTCAGCTGGTATTTCTCAGCAACTCCTGAAGGGATGACAGCCGCATGCTCGGATAATCCTAAATTTTTTAAATATTGATAGGGATGCGCCGGATACAAATCGTCGCGAAACCAAGCTACTTTCGCAAAATCAACATTATCAATGCCCATTATTGTGCCTTGACCGATTGATTTGCCTGATATAACGACGTTGCCCTTTGTCTGCAGCACCCGCGCTGCCGCTTCTACCCCTTCAAGGGAGCGGAATATTTCGAATGGCGGTTCACTGTACAAAATGCGTGTCGGCACCGCTTGACCGCCGCCGCTGCCACCTCCGTTACCACCGCTGCCGCCGCCATTGCCGCCGTTGCCTCCGCCTCCTCCAGAGCCGCCCCCATTGCCGGAGCCTCCTCCGTTTCCGCCGCCTGAGCCACCGCTGCCGGGCGTCGTTACAATTTCAGCCGAGCCTTCCCATACCGTTTGAATGGTGACATCCGAGCCGTATTTATAAAGCGTCCGTTCCGTCGAATTCAAATCGATCGTTCTGGCTGCCGAAGCATTGTATACGCCTAGTCCGAGCGTCAAAACCAATAAAATCATAAGCGGATAATAGCCTTTGGACGAACGCGACAGCTGCGTAAGCGTCAAATAAAGCGGAACTGGCAAAAACTTGCGCCCGAGCCAGTTAAAAAATTTCAACAGCCATGGGAACAATCTTAAGAAAAATAAGCCTAACGCGAAAATAGATAGAGCCGGAACGAAAAAGAGAAACGGTTGAACGTTTAGCTGATCCGTCGTCATTCCGGTCTGAAACGTAAGCATTTGCCGTTCGTTGAACATGTACCAGCCATAGCCGGCTGCTGCTATTAACAGAACATCAAGATACCATCGCTGCCAGCCTGGCTTGCGGTCGGAGCGGGCAAGCTGCTGCTTGTAGCTCACGATCGAAGATCTGGCATAGATTACGGCTGGAATAACGGTTGCCAGTATAGCGAGCAATACAGCCGCCCCGCCGGCGATGATCGCTTCTGTCGAGAAGCCGACAGGTATCGACTTACGGTTGACAAATGAGAGAAAACCGTTTGCGGAACCGATGCTTTTCGCCATGAACCAACCGATAAAAGGGCCCACAGCGAGAGCGGTGCCGCCGAGCAGCAGCCCTTCCAGCAAATAAATCCAAATGATTTGCCTTGTACCCGCTCCCCGGCTTCGCAGCACCGCTATATCGCTGCGCTGTTTGTCGAGCGATTGCCGGGCATTCATTGCGATGAAATAAAACACCATCGCGAGCATTGGCGCGGCTAGCGTGAATAGCAGCGTTTGCAGCTGCAAGCTTTGCTTCTTAAATTCGGTCAGCGTGGAAGCGAAGGAAATTTCCACTCGGGTGTCTTTAAGGCGCTGATAAAGTTCGATGTTCAATCTCTCCAGCGTCCGCCCAAGCGGCGTCAATTGGCTCGTTTGAATTTCGGATAAATCAAATGCATAATACCAGCTCGCATTATGAAGCGGAATACTGTTCTTTTCGAGCAGTACCTTCGTAAAAGCTTCTTCGCTAATTTGGAATGTGTTCAGCATGCCTTCCATGCCTTGATACCAATATGAACTCGTATCGTTAAGCGGCTTTACCGCTCCGACGATTTTGACCCGAAGCGTAAGGTCAAGTCCGCCGTATACCGGATATTCGAATACATCCCCGATATGTACATCATTACGGTACATCGCTTCCTCGAACATAACCGCTTCGAGCAGCTCCCCGTCTCCCTCGGCGTCTACAAACCATCTGCCCTGCGTAAGCTCCGTATTTGTTTCCAGTTCGGACATTGTCATAAGGGTAAGCTGCCGGTTGCGCCCTGCATCCACCTTCGATGAATCCTCCGGCACAACTTCAGAGCTGCGGATGGCATAGCTGTTAACAAACGTGTCAAACCGAAACCCAATCTCCTTCGGCACATTCTCAGTGATGTAACGTTCAAGCTCGGTTAACGCCGGTAAATCCGTCTTCCCGCCTGCAGGTGATTGATACCGCATAAGCAGCGATCCGGCCGGGAGCCCGGCGCTCTTCTGCTGTAACGATTCGGCTACGACCCTTTTCAATGCGCCGTCCGCGTACATCGGTATGCTTGTTGCAAAAGCTACCGCTAAGGTCAGTCCCGCCAGCGTGCTTAAGGTGAGCCAGCGCGTGTTCCACATTTTGCGGAACAGAAAACGAAACAGCGGAATTCCCATCGGCTATCGACCTACAACTTTCTGCCCCGGCTGAAGCCCCTTAAGGATTTCAATCTGCGTCGCGGTTTGTTGACCGACCTCTACATCCACCTCGCGCTTGCCATCTGCATCAATAACCTGCACGTACGTGCGGGAGCCGATTGAACGGAGCGTAGAAGGAGGAATAACAATGGCATTTTCTGTACGCTTCGTAATAATGCTTATGGATAACGGAGTTCCGCGGTTTAATCCCTTCGGCAAATCTTTAACGTCTACGATGAGAAAATCCTCGGGACGCTCAGGCTTCGTTTCTCCAGGCTGCCCGCCTATACCGCCTCCGTTATCTTGATCCTCGGCTTTAATCGGAAGCTGCTTTACCTTGCCATTGAGATTGCCTGCGTTGCTAATGTTGACGACAACCTCCATACCTGCGGCAACTTTCTCGAGCTCAGTCTTAGAAAGCTTCGCAGCAGGCGTCATTTGATTTGTATCTGCTACGATCGCAATAGGCGCGTAGGCTTTGATCAAGTCTCCCTTTTGCACATTTAATGTTACAATCGTTCCGCTGAATGGAGCTTTCAAGCTAGCCTTCGCAATTTCTTCCTCCATGTCAACGAGCTTCTGCTTCCGCTCCTCGAAGGCAATAGACTTCTCTTCAAACTCAATCGGGTCCATCTCATCACGCTGACGAAGCGTTTCCTTCATCGCGATTTCTTCTTTCTTGAAGGCAAGCCGCTCCAAACGCAACGTTTTGATTAGATCGTCTACATCCAGCTCGCCAATGACCTGGCCTGCCTTTACCGTTTCGCCCGCTTTAACATAAAGCTCCTTCAGATGTTTACCGTCTAATGTAAAGAACAAGGTTTCTTCCTCTAATGAAATCAGCTTTCCGATAACCTGAACCTTCGTTTCGAGAGTCGCTGTTGTCACCTCGTATTCCGGCTTTTTCGAGATTTGCGGCGGCGCGATTTCCGGCAGTACCTCTTCTTCTTCTTCCGCTGGGAGCAGCGAGCACCCGCTTGCAAATAGTAAGGAAACACTCATAGCAGCAACAATTGAACGTTTAAATAAATTTCCCGTCCACCATTTCATAAACATGGTCGGCAACCTCCAAAATCGTAGGATCATGTGTAGTCATACAGATAGTAACGTGTTCAGTGCGAATGATATTTTGAAAGACTGCCATTATTTGAGCCGACATGCCCGAATCAAGCTCGGCCGTCGGCTCATCCGCGAGCAGCAGCATCGGCTCATGCGCAATCGCCTTCGCGATGGCGACACGCTGCTGTTCACCGCCCGAGAGCTCGAATGGCCGGTGATGCATCCGCTTCTCCAGTCCGACCAGCTCCAGACAATGAGTAACTCTCTCCTTCCATTGGGAGCGCGGCTTACCTGCCATACGGAGCGAAAGCTCAACATTTTCCCAGGCGGACAGCAAAGGCATAAGCGCAAATGCCTGGAAAATAAAACCCATATCCTTGCGTCTGACCAACGTTCGTTCGTCATCGCTCATGCTGTGAAAAGATAAACCGTTAAACCAAATTTCACCCTTGCTTGGTGTGTCCAGGCCGCCTAAGCAATTGAGCAGCGTCGTCTTGCCTGAGCCTGATCTGCCTCTCAGCATAACAAGCTGGCGCTCCTTGAGCTCCAAGCGAATGCCTTTTAATACGTGCAGCGGAGACCCCCCAACCTGAAATATTCGCTCTACATTCGTGACGGTAAGTAGATTACGCTGTTCGTCAGCGGGTTCAAGCTGCTGCTCTGTAAGTTGTTCTGCTTCCTGCGGAATGGCCATGAGCGCTCCCGATCCCTCCTTAACCATGTTTTAATAAAAAAACCATTATTTATCGCTCTTTCAACTTTCATAATTCTCATCTTACATGATAGACGAAGGACAAGCTCAAAAAGTTACGACGATTTTTAACAACTTTTATTACAATTAAAAAAAGCTGCTTTCAGCCTATGCATGCGCATGGTGCTAAAAACAGCTTTTTACCTGCTCTACTTAACTTTAAATTGCGAAATCGCAAGATCAAGCCCACGTACAATTGCATCTAAGTGTCCTGCCGACGACGAAATATTTTCCATCAACGCCAGCTGTTCCTCCGTTGCCGCTGCAACGCTTTCTGTCTTTTCCAGGTTAACGGCCGCAGTCGAAGCGGTCTGTTCCATAGAAGCGCTGACCTGTTGCGAGCTGGCAGACATTTGTTCCGTAATCGCGGAGTTTTCTTGGAGCTGCTCGATCATCTGTATAATGGCAGATACGATAATATCAAGATTTTGCCTCACATCTCTTACCCTTTCATCGCCTCGTTCAACCTCTTGCAGTGTTTGAGTCATACAAGCCGAAGCTCCTGCTATTTCACTCCGTGTGACATCAACCAGCTGATGGATGCCGTCTGCTGATTCAAGCGAGCTTGCCGCCAGCTTGCGGATTTCTCCCGAGACAACTGCAAACCCTCTGCCGTGCTCACCCGCTCGTGCCGCTTCAATCGAAGCATTAAGAGAGAGAATGTTTGTCTGATTCGAAAAGGAAGTAATGTTTTCGGCGATGGCGCCAATTTGCTGCGAGCGATGTTCGAGCATACCGATTGTATCGGCCAGCTTGCTGATAAAGGACTTAACTTCGAGCATTTGCTCAATTAAGCGTATAAGAGCTGCTTGTCCTTGGTCAGCTTGATGCGAAGTACCGCCCCTCAGATTGTGTATTTTCTCTATAGTTATTTATCGGGATGAAACTCAATCTTCTGAAAGGTTTAAGTCGAATTTTTAATATTTTTGTGTCGAATTATGTCTCATGATATCAAAAAAAGCATGTCCCCCTTCGCAAGGAGAACATGCTTACATAATTTTACACTTAATTGCTTATTTGCCAAACGATTGCGGATCGTTTCTCCAAGCCTGCAGCGCCGCAACATCCCCGGCAGCCACCTTGCCAAGCTCCACCGCTGTTTGAATAAGCGCGCTGTAGTTTGACAAAGTTTCAAGCGGCATTTTCTCCGCAGCAAACGCTTGTATCGCTTGATCGAATTCATAGGTGAAAATAGCCAGTACCGCACAAACCTCTGCACCAGCTTCACGAACAGCTAACGCTGCCCTCAATGAACTGCCGCCTGTAGAGATCAAATCCTCGATTACGACTACCTTTTGACCTGGGAGCACACGGCCCTCAATCTGATTTTGTTTGCCGTGGCCCTTTGCTTTATCGCGAATATAAGCCATTGGCAAGTTCAGCTTTTGGGCAACCCATGCCGCATGGGGAATACCAGCTGTTGAGGTGCCTGCAATGACTTCTGCATCCGGGTAACGCTCGCGAATGATCGTTGCGAAGCCTTCTGCTACAAGATCACGAATAGCTGGATAAGTCATTGTAAGACGATTGTCGCAATAGATAGGCGATTTAATTCCTGACGTCCATGTGAAAGGCTCGTTCGTCCGAAGCGCAACCGCTTCGATTTCAAGCAGGCTCTTGGCAATTTCTGTCGGCAATTCCGATAATGTCAATTTACTCAAAGGAAATCAGCTCCTCAATGATAGATTCTAACGCAGCGCGCGGCTGCGGCGCCGCTGTAATGGGCCGTCCGATAACCATGTAATCCGTACCCTGCCGAATCGCTTCGCTAGGCGTCATGATACGCGATTGATCATTTACGTCTGCACCCTTCGGCCTGATGCCCGGTGTAACTGTTTTAAAAGAAGCTCCGCACGCTGCTTTAATGGCTTCCACCTCAGAAGGCGATGCTACAACGCCATCAAGTCCGGCTGCTTTAGTCAACTCAGCATATCGAAGCACTGCAGCTTCTACCGTACCATTAATACCAATTTGCTCATTGAGCATCGATTGGCTTGTGCTTGTTAGGTGCGTGACGGCAATTACGGTTGGCCTATGCAACCTGCTGCCGGTAAGCGCCGCATCAACACCTTCAAGCGCTGCTTCAAGCATCGCGCTGCCGCCTGCGGCATGAACATTAAACATATCGACGCCAAGCTTGGTCACGCTGTTTGCTCCGCCTTTTACTGTATTCGGGATATCATGCATCTTCACATCGAGAAAAACGTAGTAGCCTCGCTTTTTCAAGCTTTCCACGAAGGAAGGACCTGCTGCATAAAATAATTGCATCCCAACCTTCATATAACAAGGAATCCCCTGCAGCTCGGCGATTAAACGTTCCGCCGCCGCTGCATCCGGATAATCCAGTGCAACCATAATTCGTCCAGCCGCCTGCTCGGTAGTCAGCTTCATTCGAAATTTCCCCTTTTCTCTGTTCATTTGCATAATAAACGGCCATACGTCCGCTTCGCGGGCAGCTCCCTGGATTTTAGGATCCAAGACGGAACTACGCGAAGCATCTGACGCTGGCCGTACTTTTAAGCTGCGGTGAGCTTATTTAGATTACTTCTTCTGCAGCACAGGCATCGAACGCGAGGAGAAGTTGATCGTTTCAAGCATAACAAGCAGGGCGCGTACTGTATCAAGCGACGTCATACAAACAACGCCATTCTCAACCGCTTCACGGCGAATACGGAAGCCGTCGCGCTCTGGTGTCTTGCCCTTCGTAAGCGTGTTGACTACGAAATGCGCTTGACCCTCGCGCACGAGATCAAGAATGTTCGGCGAGCCTTCGCTCAGCTTATTCACTGTAGTGACATGCAAGCCGGCAGCTTGAAGCACAGCTGCTGTTCCGCCCGTTGCGATAATCTTGTATCCGAGATTGTAGAAGCCGCGAAGCAATTCTGTCGCTTCTTCTTTATCTTTATCCGCTACGGTTGCAATAATTGCACCGGTAGTAGGGATCTTCATTCCTGCTCCGATAAGACCTTTGAATAGCGCCTTAGCGTATTTCACATCGCGTCCCATAACCTCACCCGTCGATTTCATCTCAGGCGTTAGGGTAGGGTCAACACGACGCAGCTTCGCGAAGGAGAACACAGGAACCTTAACCGATACATATTCATCTTCCGGCCACAAGCCGTCTGAATAGCCCAGATCGGCAAGCTTCGTCCCAAGAATCGCTTTCGTTGCAAGGTTTGCCATTGGCAGGTTTGTTACTTTGCTCAAGAAAGGAACCGTACGCGACGAACGCGGATTCACTTCGATTACATATACTTTTTCTTGGTGAATGACGAACTGGATATTTACAAGGCCGATTACTTGCAGCGCTTTGGAAATTTTAATCGTAATATCGATAATTTGCTGCTTAATATCATCAGACAATGATTGCGGCGGGTATACCGCGATGGAGTCGCCGGAGTGAACCCCTGCGCGCTCTACATGCTCCATAATACCTGGAATAAGAACCGTTTCACCATCGCAAATCGCATCAACCTCTGCTTCTTTACCAAGCATGTAACGGTCGATCAATACGGGATGCTCCGGGTTGATCTTAACGGCAACTTCCATATAGTTAAGCAAATCTTCGTCCGAATATACAATTTCCATTGCACGGCCGCCAAGTACGTAAGATGGACGAACGAGTACCGGATAACCAAGCCCTTGAGCAGTCTTAACCGCATCGTCAACCGAGGTAACCGTACTGCCTTCCGGCTGCGCAATATTTAAGCTGCGAAGCAAAGCCTCGAACTTTTTGCGGTCTTCCGCTGTATCGATGCTCTCAAGGCTGGAGCCAAGAATACGGACGCCGGCTTTTGCAAGCGGATCAGCAAGGTTGATCGCGGTTTGACCGCCGAATTGTACGATAACGCCAAGCGGCTTCTCTTGTTCGATCACGTTCATTACATCCTCGAAGAACAACGGTTCAAAATACAGACGGTCGGATGTGCTGAAATCTGTCGATACGGTCTCCGGATTGTTGTTGATGATAACGGCTTCGTAGCCGGCGTTTTGGATGGCCCAAACCGCATGAACCGTCGAATAGTCAAATTCAATGCCTTGACCGATACGGATCGGACCGGAGCCAAGCACGAGAACCTTTTGTTTGTCTGTCTCGATAACTTCATTTTCCACTTCATATGTCGAATAGTAGTAAGGTGTCGATGCTTCAAATTCCGCTGCGCAGGTATCAACCATTTTGTAAACGGGCTTCAGGTTAAGCTGCACACGAAGGGCACGCACGTCCGCTTCCGTCGTATGACTGCCATTCGGGAAGCCTTCGCGGCGAATTTCAGCAATAGAGCGATCGGAGAAGCCTTTACGCTTCGCTTCATACAGCGATTGCTGCGACAATGTCGATTCGCTGCGCAGACGATCCTCGAAAGCGACGATCGATTGGATTTTATCAAGGAACCACCAGTCGATATTCGTGATATCTTGAATTTCTTGCAGCTTATAGCCGCGTCGGAACGCTTCCGCAACAAGGAACAGTCGCTCATCGTCCGGTTTCTCAAGGCGGGTGCGAAGCACTGCGTCCTCAAGGGAAGAGGCATCCTTCAAATGAATGCGGTGTGCGCCGATCTCGAGTGATCGAACCGCTTTATGAATGGATTCCTCAAAAGTACGGCCTATGGCCATAACCTCGCCAGTCGCTTTCATTTGAGTACCCAGCTTACGGTTCGCGTTAACGAATTTGTCGAACGGCCAACGCGGAATTTTCGAAACGATGTAATCGAGCGTCGGCTCGAAGCAAGCGTACGTTTGCCCCGTAACCGGGTTTACAAGCTCATCAAGCGTATAGCCGATAGCGATTTTAGCTGCCATTTTTGCAATTGGATAGCCTGTTGCTTTCGAAGCAAGTGCCGACGAACGGCTTACACGCGGATTCACTTCGATTACATAGTATTGGTAGCTTTGCGGGTCTAGCGCAAATTGGACATTGCAGCCGCCCTCAATATTTAGAGCGCGAATGATTTTGAGCGATGCCGAGCGAAGCATTTGATACTCACGGTCGGACAACGTTTGGCTAGGCGCAACAACGATACTGTCGCCAGTATGAACGCCAACCGGGTCGAAGTTCTCCATGTTGCAAACGACGATACAGTTGTCGTTCGCATCACGCATGACTTCGTATTCAACTTCCTTCATGCCTGCAATCGATTTCTCGATCAAGCACTGGCTAATTGGACTGTAACGGATACCGGATGCCACGATTTCACGAAGCTCTTCTTCGTTCGCGCAAATACCGCCGCCCGTTCCGCCAAGTGTGTAAGCAGGACGAACGATGATCGGATAACCGATTTTGTTAGCGAAGTTGACTGCATCTTCTACCGTCGTTACGATATCGCTGTCTGGTACCGGCTGCTCGAGTTCACGCATAAGATCACGGAATAAGTCGCGATCCTCCGCCTTCTCGATAGCTGTCAGCTGTGTTCCGAGCAGCTTCACGTTCTCGCGTTCTAGAACGCCGGCACGGGCAAGCTCAACTGCCATGTTTAGGCCCGTTTGACCGCCAAGCGTCGGAAGCAATCCGTCCGGACGCTCCTGGCGAATGATTTGCGATACGAAATCAAGCGTAATCGGTTCGATATATACTTTGTCTGCCATGTTTGTATCGGTCATGATTGTAGCCGGGTTACTGTTTATAAGAACAACCTCGTAGCCTTCTTCCTTGAGCGCTTGGCAAGCTTGAGTGCCGGCATAGTCGAATTCAGCCGCTTGTCCGATGACGATCGGACCGGATCCGATCACGAGAATTTTTTTGAGTTCATTATTTTTGGGCATACTGAAGCTCTCCTTTCAACGTCTCCGATAACACAGCTTGACGAGGTTTTTGTGGGTTATTTTTCTTGTGCGTACGGATCATTTGCAGGAACTCATCAAACAAATAGCTTGAATCGTATGGACCTGGCGCCGCCTCGGGGTGGTATTGAACCGAAAACGCCGGGAATGTATTGTGTTTCAAACCTTCAATTGTACGGTCATTGTTGTTGATATGGGTTACAGACAGCTGCGTATCGGGTACCGACTCCTCAAGCACCGTATAACCGTGGTTTTGCGATGTGATGTAGCAACGGTTAGTCGACAATTCTTTGACAGGGTGGTTACCGCCGCGGTGACCGAACTTCAGCTTCGTTGTATCTGCGCCGCAAGCCAAGGCAAACAGCTGGTGACCAAGGCAAATGCCGAAGATCGGATATTCGCCCAGCAGCTCGGAAATCATTTTTACCGCGTAAGGAACATCCTTCGGATCCCCAGGGCCGTTCGACAATTGTATGCCGTCTGGAGCCAGGCGGCGAATTTCTTCTGCAGTCGTATTGTGAGGAACGACAACGACATCGCAGCCGCGTTTTGTTAATTCGCGCAGAATGCCGCTTTTTGCGCCAAAATCAACCAGTACGATACGCTCGCCTTCTCCTGGGCTTGAGAACAGATGCTGCGTTGACGTGCGAGCCACTTGATCGGTCATTAGCTTCGAAATATTCAGACGCTCAGCCAGCTCTTCGATGCGCTCGTTGCCAGTCGTGATAAGACCTTTCATCGTACCGTAGTGACGCAGCTTCCGAGTCAGCATCCGCGTATCAATGTCGCTGATGCCCGGAATGCCGTATTCCTTAAGCATTTGGCCAAGCGAATATTGTGCGCGCCAGTTGCTCGGCACCTCTTCATGGCGACGAACGACAAAGCCGTGAATGTAGGGACGTACTGCTTCGAAGTCATCGCGTGTAATGCCATAGTTTCCAATAAGCGGATATGTCATAGTCACGATCTGTCCGCAGTAAGACGGATCCGAAAGTACCTCTTGATAACCAGTAATTCCTGTATTAAATACAACCTCGCCCATCATTTGCGCATCTGCGCCGAACGAAAGGCCCGTAAACAACGTACCGTCTTCCAACAATAATCTTGCTTGCATCCGTATCACTCCTCAGGTGTTGATTGCTAACCATCTATTTGTTTAAGTAAGATTTTAAAAAAGTTATTATTCAGACCAGACTACAACGCCGTCTACGATAGTCGCTACCGGCCAGCCGCTAAGCTTCCATCCGCCGAATGGCGTATTGTTGCTTTTTGATGCAAAGGTGCTTGGGTCTACTGTGCGCTTACTGTTTAGATCAACAATTGTTAGGTCAGCTGGAGCTCCTTGCGTTAACCGGCCAGTCGGAAGACGGAAGACGCGGGCAGGATCTGCAGTCATACGCTGCAAAAGGAATCCTAAAGTCCATTGTCCTGTTTGCACGAACTTTGTGTACAAGAGCGGGAAGGCTGTCTCGAAGCCTACGATTCCGAAAGGTGCCAGCTGTACGCCGCGGGCCTTTTCTTCCGCGCTGTGCGGCGCGTGATCGGTTACGACCATATCGATCGTTCCATCCTCGAGCGCTTCAATGACCGCTTGAACGTCCCGCGGCGTGCGAAGCGGGGGATTCATTTTCCAGTTGGCGTCGTCAAGACCCGGAATATCCTCATCCGACAGCAGCAAGTGATGCGGGCAAACTTCAGCAGTAACACGAACGCCGATTTGCTTCGCAAGGCGGATGAGCCGGACCGATTGTTCCGTGCTAACATGGCATACATGGTAATGAACGCCTGTCGCTTCAGCGAGCAATACGTCTCTGCCGACGTGAATCGCTTCGGACTCATTCGGGATACCCTTCAGGCCATGCTTGCGGGAGAACTCGCCTTCAGAGGCCCATGCCCCTTCAACCAGTGAATCATCTTCGCAGTGTGCGATGATTGGCATATCCATCGATTTGGCAAGCGCCATAGCATTCTTCATCATTTGAGCATTCTGTACGCCGACCCCGTCATCCGTAAAGCCGATCGCTCCAGCTTCCTTTAGTGCGGCGAAATCCGTCAGTTCCCGTCCAAGCTCATTTTTGGTAATAGCTGCATAGGGAAGCACCTTAACGATACCGACCTGCTCTGCTTTATCCGTAATATATTTGACCGTTTCCGGCGTATCCGTTACCGGGCGCGTGTTCGGCATACAAGCAATGGTTGTAAAGCCGCCTTTGGCTGCGGAACGGGTTCCTGTCGCAATATCTTCTTTATATTCGAATCCCGGATCGCGTAAGTGAACGTGCATATCGATAAAGCCCGGCGATACAAGCTTGCCTTGTGCATCGATGACTTGTGCGCCGCCCGTATCCGGCGTTGTCCCGCCGTCTACAATGGCTTCGATTTTGCCATTTTCGAGACGAATGTGCTTGCTTTCTAAGCTGCCAGAAGCTTCGTTCCATACGTTTCCGTTAATAATCCATAATGACATTGTTTGTTCACCCTCCGGATTTATGCGGTCTTTATTGAAAATGTTAGCTGAGTGCACGTTCGATGACGGCCATTCGGATTGGAACACCATTTTCCATTTGCGGAAAAATGCGTGATTGCGGGTGCTCAACCAGCTCGTCGTCAATTTCAACATTGCGGTTGATTGGTGCCGGATGCATGATGATTGCATGTTTGGCAAGCTTGCTTGCCCGGTCCGCTGTAAGTCCATAATGCTCCCGGTAGTTTTCCGCGGAGCTCAGCATGCCGCTCTCATGGCGCTCAAGCTGTACGCGAAGCATCATAACGACATCTGATTTCAGAGCATCATCCATGGAGACATAAGATGCGTTCAGCTCCGGCGCTTGCATATTAGGAGGAGAGCAGAAGTTAACGTTCACTCCGAATTTTTGCAAGGCCCACAAATTTGATCGTGCTACGCGGCTGTGCAAAACATCTCCGACAATGGTAACCGTGAGCCCTTTTAGTTGTCCAAAGTGTTTGCGCATCGTATACATGTCGAGCAGCGCCTGCGTAGGATGCTCATTATTGCCGTCTCCCGCATTTATTAGCGGAACCTTAATCCGCGTTGCAAGCTCCGCCAGCACGCCGATTGGCTTCAACCGGATGATGCCTACGTCGATCCCCATCGATTCCAAAGTTCGTACCGTGTCATATATCGATTCTCCCTTTTGCACGCTCGATACCGCTGCCGAGAAGTTCAGCACCTCTGCGCCCAGACGCTTCTCAGCAACCTCGAAGGAAAACCTTGTACGCGTACTGTTTTCAAAAAACATATTAGCTGCAAATTTACCTTGCATGGCTGTGTGTACTTTAACGGGATGGTTTTCCCAGTAAGCAGCGCGATCGAGAATCGATTCAATCTCTTCCTTGCTTAGCTCCTTTAATCCTAGCAAACTTCGCTGTTTCAGCTTCGTCATTGTCATCCGGCCTGCCCCCTCTGATTAATAATCGTTACCTGATCGATTTGGTCGATTTCGGCTAGAGCCACTTCAATTTGCTCCTGTTTCGAAGTTGGCACGTTTTTACCGACAAAATCTGGTCGAATGGGCAGTTCCCGATGTCCTCTGTCTACCAGCACTGCAAGCTGGATGCTTTGCGGCCGTCCGCAGTCCATGAGCGCGTCCATAGCCGCACGGATCGTCCGTCCCGTATACAACACGTCGTCGAACAAAATAACGCGTTTGTCCTGAACCGTGAACGGGACGCCGTCCGTATCGCCGATTGCGGCTGCTACTTCAATATCCGCAGCGATGGCGGCTTTGCGATCGTCGCGATACTGCGTGATATCGAGCTCGCTCACTACTACTTGCTTGCCTTCAATTTCTTGAATGCGTTCCGCAACCCGTTGAGCCAGATAAATACCTCTGGTCCGAATACCGACAATCACGCAATTATCGATGCCTTTGTTCTTCTCCACAATTTCGTGAGCAATTCGCGTTAATGCCCGGCGAATCGCCGTTTCATCCATGATGACTAGATGCTCTTCTTCCGTCATTGCCGCTGACTCCTTCCATCATCCAATCCGCCAGGTTGCGACAAAAAAAGCTCCTTGCGTTGTTCGCAAGGAGCTTGTGATCAGTCACGAAAAGATAGGTTGCACACCACGGCAGCTTTCGTCACAGAAAGCCGCGTTTAAGGATGTCCTATTCTTCTCATATATAGACCTGGTTTTCACGCTACCTTGCCAGCCTCACGGGACTGAGTTAAAGGTACTGCTGTATATCATAGGAATTATCCCACGTTCGACAAAAGATGTCAAGTAGAAGCAAACATTTTTGCTTATACTTAATGTGGTTTTATTCCCGTTAGCTATACAAGGATAGCGTTGGTTATTACAGGCTAAGCTTACGGATACGCTCAACCGCTTTTTCTGTGTTTTCACGGCTGCCAAATGCGGTTAGACGGAAATAGCCTTGACCGCTTTGTCCGAAGCCTACGCCAGGAGTACCCACGATGTTCGCTTCAGAAAGCAGCTTGTCGAAGAATGACCACGAATCCATTCCGTTCGGTGTTTTCAGCCAAATGTAAGGAGCATTAACGCCGCCGTAAACTTCAAGGCCAAGTGATGCAAGTCCATCGCGGATGATCGCTGCGTTTGTCATGTAGTAATCAACCAAAGATTTGATTTGCTCTTTGCCTTCAGGGGAATAAATAGCAGCGGCGCCGCGTTGGGTAACGTACGATACGCCATTGAATTTCGTTGTATGACGGCGATTCCACAGATCGTTGATCAGCACTTCGTTGCCGGTCGCATCAAGGCCTTTCAGCTCACGGGGAACTACTGTGTACGCGCAGCGAACGCCTGTGAAGCCAGCTGTTTTGGAGAAGCTGCGGAATTCAATAGCCACTTCGCGGGCGCCTTCGATTTCGTATATGCTGTGCGGCACATCTTCTTCTTGGATGAAGGCTTCGTAAGCTGAATCGTACAAAATGATGCAGTTGTTCGCTTTTGCGTAATCAACCCACACTTTGAGCTCTTCCTTCGTCAGCGTCATGCCTGTCGGGTTGTTCGGGTAGCACAAGTAAATGATGTCCACCTTGCGGCCTGGCAAGCTTGGTTTGAAGTCATTTTCCGCTGTGCACTCCAAATATGCAATATTTTCATAACGTTTTGTTTCTTGATTGTATTTGCCGGAGCGTCCTGCCATAACGTTGGTATCCACATAAACCGGGTAAACAGGATCCTGAACCGCAACGATGCTGTTTTCGCTGAAAATTTCTTGAATATTACCAACATCGCATTTCGAGCCGTCGCTTACGAACACTTCGTTCGATGCAATCTCGATACCGCGCGCTTTATAATCGTTTTCGATAATAGCTTGAATAAGGAAATCATAGCCTTGCTCCGGGCCGTAGCCGCGGAATGAGCCTGGAGCTGCAAGCTCGTCCACTGCGCTGTGCATCGCTTTGAGAACTGCTTCTGGCAAGCCGCGCGTAACGTCGCCGATACCAAGACTAATAATTTCGGCATTCGGATTTTCTTGAATGAATTTTGTGCGGCGCTTCGCGATTTCTGAAAATAGGTAGCTGCCTTGCAGCTCCAAGTAATTTTGATTAATCGATGTCATTTCGTGTCACCTGTCCTTATTATTGATTTATTTCAGTTGTTACTGATTAGAATAGCTTACTTTTCTGCTCGAAATAATGAATAAAGTAGTGAAAAGTTTGCACTTTTGCACGCTTAATCCTACCTTAACCGCAAGCTGTTCAGCACATGCTCGAAATCTGCGGGTAAAGGCACCTCAAACTGAAGTCTTTCACCGCTGCGCGGATGTGTAAAACCAAGTACAGCTGCATGCAAAGCTTGTCCCTTTAATGCAACGGTCTTATTTCTTCCATACACCGGATCGCCTGCAAGCGGATGTCCGATATATTTCATATGAACGCGGATTTGATGCGTACGGCCAGTCTCAAGCTGCAGCTCTACAATGGAATAGTCCCCTAAACGCTCCAAGACAACAAAATGCGTTACCGCATGTCTGCTGTTGCGCTCCGTAACCGTAAACAGCTTGCGATCCTTCAAATCGCGTCCAATTGGCGCGTCAATCGTCCCTTGGTCATGCGGCAGATTGCCGTGAACGAGAGCGATGTATTTACGCGTTACCGTATGCTCCTTCAATTGCTCAGCAAGCGAGAGATGAGCTAAATCATTTTTGGCAGCCATCAGCAAGCCGGTAGTGTCTTTATCGATACGATGGACAATACCTGGCCGTATCATGCCGTTTATGCCGGACAAATCTTTACAATGGTGCATGAGCGCATTGACGAGCGTTCCGGAAGTGTGTCCCGGGGCTGGATGAACGACCATCCCCCGCGGTTTGTTAATGACAATCAAATCGGAATCCTCATAAATGACCTCAAGCGGAATCGCTTCAGATTCGATGGCCGCATCCTCCAGCTCCGGAATATGCAATACAACGCGATTGCTCTCGGTCACTTTGTAGTTCGCCTTTGCTGCTTTTCCGTCCACTTCGACGGCCCCGGCTTTAATCCATTCCTGCACTTGCGTTCGCGATACGGCAGCATCGTCCATGCTGTCGGTAACAAACTTATCCAGCCGTTCGCCGGATTGATCTTCCTCTACAATCCATTCCAACGGTTCATCATTATACGGGCTGCTGCTCATGGTTGTTATGATCCTTGTCCTCTCCATTTTGCATCCGCTTCTTCTCATCCTTCGCGGATAGCAAGGTGTCAATTAGTATTAGTGCCACACCGCACACAATTGCGGAGTCAGCTACGTTAAATATCGGGAATTGATAGCTGCCGAAATTAAATTGCAGGAAATCGACAACCTCTCCGAAACGAGCCCGGTCAAGAAAATTGCCGACCGCTCCGCCAAATACAAGTCCTAAACCAACTAACAGCCAAGGTTTAGCCGTTTTCCGTACCGCCTGTATGTACCAAATAATGCCCGTCAAGATAATAATCGTAATAATAATAAAAAACAATCTCTGACCCTGCAGTATACCAAATGCGGCACCGCGGTTCCGATGCGACGTTATGAGAAAAAAATTACCAATTACGCTAATTTGCTCTCCAATAATTAGCTGTGTTGCAATTATTTTTTTCGTCACATAATCGAGAACGAAAACGAGAACTGCAATCAAATAATAATAATAACGCATCTTTATCACTCCATCGTAAACGTATCTGTGACCCAAATAATTGTAGCATAATGAGCTAAGCAAGAGCCAGTGCAAAGCGTATGTTCTTCCATCTAAGTCCATACTGAAAAAACGCACCGCGGCAAAAGCTAATGAAGCAATTATGTTTTCTGCAAAGGACGGTGTTCCATATGTCAACCTTATCAAGCGCTCAGCTATCGCTGCTCCGCAGCAGATTAACCGATGAACAGAATGAGATTGAACAGCGGCTGGAATCAAGTGAACATTATGGTCTTGCTAATTCACTGCGGGACGATACAGGCGAGCTTTCACCAATAGACAACCATCCCGGCGATCTGGCCACAGAGCTTTATGATCGCGAGAAGGACATCGCCCTTCTTGAGCAGGAAGATCTGCATTTAATTCGGATTTCAGCAGCGTTGGAAGCGATGGACAATGGTACGTATGGCATTTGTAAGACGTGCGGCGAGCCCATCCCCTTCGAGCGGCTCGATGCGGTCCCCGATACATTGTTTTGTATTGATCATGCGCCTCGTCAACAGCTTTCTCATCGCCGTCCTGCTGAAGAAGATATTAATGCTCAGGCGTTCGGCAGAACGAGCATGGATGAGCACAGCTTTCATCACGGCTTTGACGGTGAAGATGCTTGGCAAATTGTGGAGCAATGGGGCAATGCCGATTCACCGGCTTATTCCGAAAACCGGAATGTAGCGGATTATGAGCATGTCGGGATCGAAGCGTATGAGAACGACGGCTTCGTCGAGCCAATCGAAAGCTTCCTTGCCACTGACATCACCGGCCGGCATGTATCCGTCATTCGCAATCGCGAATACGAAAACTACATGAACAGCGGTGAAGGTGATCACGGTCTGGAAAATGATGAAGAAACAGATCGTTAATACGTTTTTCCTTCGAGTTGAATTTGTACAATTCGAACGATATCCGCGATGTAATCGCCAATTATCGGCAGATTTAATGCTCCTAAAATACGCAGCACATAAAGGATTGTAGCAGCAAAAAAAGTAAAGCCGATCGCAATGCCTACGCCTCTAGCCGTGCCTGCAAGCAGATTGCGCCAAATTAGAGATCTTGGTCTGTTTAATAAATCAACGTATTCGGCAATGTGCGTTCTTTCCATCTCAGAGGCGATATGTTGTAGTCGTTTATCAAGCTTGCTTAACGAAGTTTGCAGCTCGTTCAAATCCTTCGGATTTTCCGGATTATTAGCTTTCATACGAGGCTCCCCTTTGCCAAACAACAAAACGAGGCCAGCCCTGTCAGTCATTGCGGGCAAGCGGGCAATGAATGTCGCTTGCTGCAGCAGCCGATAGGCGGCGGCCTCGTTTTTTCGCTTGTTATTATACTATATATCTTTACCCACGAATGGAAATTCCAATCTCTTTGTCACCAAGCGCTACCCGCTCCATATTCGCAGCCGATTCGTAAGCTACGCTTTGAACAAGTACGTTTTCGTGAAGCACCGCTGCAAACGCTTCAAGCGCTGCTTTGAGCTCTCCGTCGACATCAAGTACGAGATCGATCCGCTTCTCAATCGGAAGATCGAGCTTTTTACGGGTATCCTGAACGGCACGAATGACTTCGCGCACCCAGCCCTCTTGCTCAAGTTCAGCAGTAATATCTGTATTAAGCGCTACTGTAACGCCGTTTCCGGATGCGGATGCAAAACCTGACTTCGCTTGCTTCTCAACGAGCAGCTCATCGATTGATACCGTAAGGTGTTCGCCCTCGCCGCTTGTAAAGTCAAAGCTGCCTCCGTTTACTACTGAACGCGTCTGATCGGCTGTCAAGCTCTTCAGCTGCGCTTGGATCGGACCGACATGCTTACCGTACTTTTTACCGGCAACCTTCAGATTCAGCTTTAATGTAAAATCAACAAATCCGCTGTCGGATGTTTGTACCGTAATGGCTTTGACATTAATCTCGTCCTTCACGATATCCTCGTAACCAGCCACATCAAAATCGCGGTCAAGCGACACAATGAGCTCGGACAACGGTTGACGCGTTTTAATGCCTGTTTCGTTCCGGACGTTGCGCGCAAGCTCTACGATCTGCTTCGCACTCTCCATATCGCGCTCAAGCGTCTCGTCGATTGCAGCTTCATCCGCTTTCGGGTAGTCAGCAAGATGAACGCTTCCTTCTCCGCCCAAATTACGATATACATCTTCAGCAAGCAAAGGCGCATAAGGCGCGATAAGACGGGATAGCGTTAGCAATACACTGCGCAAAGTTTGATAGGCGGCTAATTTATCGTCCGTAAGCCCGCTGCCCCAGAAGCGATCGCGCGAGCGGCGGATGTACCAGTTGCTCAGCTCGTCAACAAACGTTTCAATCGACTTGGCCGGATTAAGGAAGTCATTGACCTCGAGCCCTTTGTTCACCGTCTTAATTAAGCTGTTCAAACGAGAAACGATCCAGCGGTCAAGTTTGTTATCCGACTTGCTGTCCGCGTGTGCAGTTTGATCGAATTCGTCAATCGAAGCATACAGCGCATAGAAAGCGTGCGTGTTCACGATCGTATCGATCACTTTCGATTTAGCTTCGCCTACAATGCCGCGTGAGAAACGTTTGCTGTTCCACGGCGCGCTGTCCGCAAGCAGTGCCCAACGGAAAGCATCCGTACCATATTCATTAATGATTTCCCAAGGGTCGATTACGTTTCCTTTCGACTTGGACATCTTTTGACCGTTCTCATCCAAAATATGACCGGTTGAGATTACCGCTTTGTAAGGCGCTTTGCCGTTGTAAAGCGTCGATACTGCCAGCAAGCTGAAAAACCAGCCGCGCGTCTGGTCAATGCCTTCGCAAATGATGTCAGCCGGATACTGCTCGGCGAATTTTTCCTCATTTTCAAATGGATGATGGTGCTGGGCGAATGGCATCGAGCCGCTGTCGAACCATACATCGATAACTTCTGGTGTGCGTGTCATTACTGCGCCTTCTGCGAATGGCGATTTCAATTTAATTTCATCTACGTACGGCTTGTGAAGTTCGATATCAGCCGGCACGTGTCCTACTGCTCTTTCGCGCAAGTCAGCGATGCTGCTCGGCGCGTACTCTTTACCGGTCTCTTCGCAAACCCATATGTTTAACGGTGTTCCCCAGTAACGGTTGCGGCTTATGTTCCAATCGACCAAATCTTCAAGGAACTTACCGAACCTGCCTTCGCGAATATGTCCCGGATACCAATCTACGCCGTTATTATTGGCGATCAGCTGGTCTTTTACCGCAGTTGTTTGAATGAACCAGCTCTCCGTCGCATAATAGAGCAGCGGCGATTTGCAGCGCCAACAGAAAGGATAGCTGTGCTCGTAACGTTCCTTTGAGAAAAGCAGCCCTTTTTCACTCAGCATTTTCACGATGTCGATGTCGCAGTCCTTAACAAAACGACCGGCTAGATCGACTACCTCGTCTACATAACGACCGGCGTTATTGACAACGCTAAGCATGCTTACGCCATTTTGACGGGCGACCTTGTAGTCGTCCTCACCATGCGCAGGAGCGATATGAACGATACCTGTACCGCTCGTATCGCTGACGAAATCGCCTACAATAACCACATGTCCTCGTTCGATCGGCACGTAAAGGAAAGGGGGTTCATAGCTAAGTCCCACAAGCTCTACACCCTTAACGACGGACAGCGTTTCATAATCTTCCTTCAGTACGCTTTCAGCCAGGTTTTGAGCTACGATATACACTTCGCCGTTTTTTGAAGCGCGAATATAATCCAGCTCCGGATTGACAGCAAGAGCCGCATTGGCAGGCAGCGTCCAAGGCGTCGTCGTCCATGCGAGTACGAATTCACCTGAATCCGCAAGCTTGAATTTGACTGTAGCGCTTAAGTCTTTAACGTCCTCGTAGCCTTGAGCAACCTCATGCGAGCTGAGTGTCGTTTGGCAGCAAGGGCAATAAGGACTTACGCGGTGTCCGCGATAAAGCAGCCCTTTGCTGTGGATTGTCGACAAAATATGCCAGACGCTTTCGATATATTCATTTTTAAGCGTAATGTAAGGATCGTCCAAATCAGTCCAATAAGCGATCGCTTCGGTAAGTTCACGCCATTGCTTCTCATATTCAAATACGCTGTCTTTACATTTTTTCACAAATTTTTCGATGCCATACTCCTCGATCTCCTGTTTGCCTGAAATGCCAAGCTGCTTTTCTACCCCAAGCTCAACAGGAAGACCATGTGTATCCCAGCCCGCTTTTCGGACGACGCGGTAGCCTGCCATCGTTTTGTAGCGGCAAATAAAATCCTTAATAACCCGGCCAAGCACGTGGCCGATATGCGGCGCACCATTCGCCGTCGGCGGCCCTTCATAGAATACAAAGTTGGGCTTGCCTTCACGATTCGAGATTGATTTCTTAAATGTCTCGTCTGTCTTCCATTGTTCAAGCACACGCAGCTCACGGCTGCGGGCGCGTTCCTTTACGTCTACGCGTTGCATCGCTTCAGCCTCCCTATTTGAACAAAAATAAAGCCTCATCCCTATGAGAAGGGACGAGGCTTAGTCGCGTTACCACCCTTGTTCCGCACATGCTGTGTAATCACAGCAAGCTTATGACAGCATTCCGTTCATTTGAACGTCACTCATCATGCGGCACCTTAGTCGCGAACATATGGTTCGCGTTCCCTGTAACGGGGGACATCCGTCAGCACTTACTGCCGCTTTCGCAGGTTGGGCGCCGCTTCTCAGAGAGGATATTCCGCAATGGCTCACACACCGAACTTTCAGCTGCCGCCGGCTCTCTGAGGAGTGACCCTAAAACGTACTCGTTCTCTTCAACGAAGTTTGATTATCAATTAATTACTTTTAGTTATAGCTTAATTGCAGGCTAAATGTCAAATGTCAAATCGCCTAAATATTCATCTGTTAGCCGCGCAGCAGCTCGTGCTCCGATTGTCTTGCCTGCTGCGGCTCAAGCGTATCCCAGCCGTCAACCGTGAGCAGCTCAAGCTGAGCTTCAACGAGCGTACGGAAGCGTGCACGGTAAACCGAGGCTTGCTTCTTAAGCTCTTCCACCTCAAGAGAAACTTTTCGCGATTTAGCAAGAGAATCATTAATGATTCGATCAGCATTTTTTTCCGATTCTTTGATGATGAGCTGCGCTTCCTTCTTCGCGTTGTTTCTCACTTCATCCGCAGCTTCCTGCGCAATAATAATCGTCTTGCTGAGTGTTTCTTCGATGTTGGTAAAATGATTTAATCTTTCTTGCAAGGCAAGCATCTGATTTTGCAGCTCTTTATTTTCACGAATGAGCGATTCATAGTCTTTAATGACCTGGTCTAGGAACTCGTTCACTTCATCCTCATCGTAGCCGCGTAATCTTCGTCCAAACTCTTTGTTATGTATGTCCAATGGCGATAACGGCATTGGCGCACCTCCTCATGGTATTTATGACTCTGGCAACCGGATTACACCATTATGTTGAGAAAACATTCGACAACCGAAAGTGAAATCCTGCAAACATTTAAATAAATTTGCCAATCTTGACACGAATCCTGCCTTTTTTTGTCATACCATCGACTTCAAGCACTTTAAAACGGCCTAACCCCTTAAAAGAAACGACATCTCCAGCCCGCAGCGGCTCTGAAGGATCCTCTTCTGACTTCCAATTGACTCTGCATCTTCCCGCCCTAATCGGATCAACGATTTTGGATCGACTGATCCGGTAAACGTCGCTTGCAATGCCATCCAGCCTCATAGAAGCAACAGACAAATTCATTTCCTCTAACCTTGGTATAACCGTTTGCAGCTCAGCAAGCGGAATCACATCCGTAAGTACGTTAATCCGATGCACTTGCCTCAGGTGTATATTTAAGTAATCGGCAATTTCATCCGTAATGATGATATGGCAAAACTGTTCGTGCACATGAATGTCGCCGATTCGATCACGTTTTATACCGAGTCCCAGCAATGCGCCCAAAAAATCGCCGTGATCAAGCTCCAGCTGCGCTTGTCCAGGTCCGTTAACTGCAAGAACGGAAATACCGATAGCTTCATCATCCAGGCTTCGGTAATCAGGCCCAATAATAGCGCGCTGCCGTTCGGCTTGCTCATATCCGCCATCCAGCCGAACAATGACGTCCGGATTCCTGTTAGCAAGCATCGTCAC
The DNA here is from genome assembly GCA_051750645.1 of Bacillota bacterium. GTDB lineage: Bacteria > Bacillota > Bacilli > Paenibacillales > Paenibacillaceae > Pristimantibacillus. The sequence continues at coordinate 149,485 of JBNJJW010000001.1, forward strand.
GATTTGCGCTTGTCTCGGGTCTAAAAAATCGGTCCGCTTCAGCTCATGCTGCTGTGCGGACCGCTCTATCCACTCCATCGCCCGATCGACGAAAGGCTTCTCATCGGGATGGAAATGATCGTATATTCCTTGTTTCATGCTTCTTCAATTCCTTTATTAAATAAAAAATTCGAAAACCGCAATTAACCCGTATGCGACAAATTGCAGTGCGAACACGGCTAATATCGGCGAAAGGTCCAGCATTCCTCCGATTGGCGGAATAAACCTTCTGAAAATACCTAAGTATGGCTCAACAAGCTTACCGAGAAATACCCCGATAAAGCTTTCGCGAGCATTCGGCAACCAAGAAAGCAGCACATAACCAATAATCATAAACGTGTAAATTCGTTGTACCAGCATGACAATGCTATAAATCTGATCCATCAACAACTCAAGGTCACCTCATTTTATTGTAGTCGTTCTCCTCCGCCAGCATTTCCGTTATGGAACCTTGAATCTCTACCGAATCCGGCGTGCATAGAAAAATATTAGGACCAAGCTTAGAGATGCTGCCGCTTAAAGCGTACACTGTACCGCTAAGGAAATCAACAATCCTAACAGCCAGGTCGGTCCGGACACGCTGTAAATTCACAATAACAGCACGGCGTGAACGCAAGTGGTCTGCAATTTCCTGCGCTTCATCATACGAACGCGGCTCGCTAAGCACGACCCTAACATTTTTTTGCGAGTGGATGCTGACGACGTTATTGCTCTTCGTATTTTTACGTGTCTCAAACGGAGAAGTTTCAGCTTCATGCTCTTCCGGTTGTGTTACTCTTTCACGCTCAACGACCTCTTCTTCCTCTTGCAGGCCGAGGAAATTCATAAATCGGTTCATGACGCTCATATTATTCCTCCTCTTTCCCTACTAGTATTGTACCTAGTCGAATCCATGTCGCTCCCTCTTCTATCGCCACCTCAAAATCATTCGACATGCCCATAGACAAATGGGTAATGCTTTGTACCTCCGGCGTACGCTGCTGCAATTCATCACGCAGCCCGCGCAGAGCTCTAAATACAAATCGTGTTTGCTCTGGTTCAGCTTCATATGGGGCCATAGTCATTAAACCGACCGGTTGTAATGACTTGAACTGCTGTAGTTGTTCAACAAAAGAAAATAGCTGCTCCGGTTCAATTCCGTGCTTCGAATCCTCGCCTGAAACGTTAACTTGAATAAAGCAAGGAACAGTAATGCCAAGCTGCGACGCACGCTTGTCGATCGCTTGAGCTAACGATAGCCTGTCCAGCGAATGAATGTATGTAAACTTCCCGATGACGTCCTTCACCTTATTCGTTTGCAATGAACCGATAAAATGCCAGACAGGTTGCCCTTCAGCAGCCTGCTGCTCATTGCCGCTGATCGCTTCCCATTTGGCCTGCGCATCCTGCCAACGGTTTTCGCCCAGATGACGCAAGCCATGCTCTAACGCATCTATTGTCGTATCCAGCGATACATATTTCGTAACTGCAATAATTTGAACATCTTCTCTGCTGCGTCCAGATCGTTCGCATGCCCGCTTAATGCGTTCTTCCACCTGCAGCATTCTGTTCTCTAAAATACTCGACATGCTTCACCTCTCCCGAATGCCGATCCAGCTGGCCATTCGGCCGGTTAAGCCGCCTTCTTTGCGATGGGAATAAAATAAATCCCGCCTGCAACCAGTGCACCACTGTGTAATTTCGATATGGATCGGCAAAATTCCTGCTTTTATCATAATCTGTCGGTTTATTTCTTTCAAGTTTAAATTCGCTTTACCGTTTTCGGATAATTTCATCATTGTTTCCGCTGCATCACCGTTAAGATTCAGCTCATCAATAAGCTGTTCCACCTTAGCGATAACTATCCCGTCAACCTCATAACAGCAGCTTCCAATAGATGGGCCTATCGCTGCGACAAGCGTCTGCGGATTCGACCCGTATGCCTGAGCCATCGCATGAATCGTTTCAGCAGCAATTTTCTGCACAGTTCCTTTCCAGCCCGCATGAGCCAGCGCCGCCGCCTGATGCTCCGGATCATAGAAATAAAGCGGGACGCAATCCGCATAAAAGGATGCCAGGAGCACATTAGGCACATCAGTCATAATCGCGTCGCAGTCAGCGATGACGTCATCTAAAGAGGCTCTCCCTTTCCCGCGGTCAGCCTCCGTAACTTGAAATACCCGATTCCCGTGCACTTGTTCGGCGCATGTCCACGTGTCGAAGGGCCAACCAATAGCTTTGGTCAATATTTGACGATTCATGAGGACATGCTCGTCTTGATCTCCTACGTGTAAGCCCATATTCAAAGAAGCCCAAGGAGCTTCACTTATTCCGCCATCTCTGCCCGAAAAACCAGCCGTCAACCCGGCATAACGTCCATTCCATTTAGACAACAAAAAAAGCGAAGGTCCCTTCGCTGATTGCATGTGGTCAAAAGGTTCCATTCGGTAATCACCTCTGTTTAAGGTTTGCACAGCAAACCTGCATCGTAAGCATAGGCTTAGGTTTACGCAGCAAACCTGCATCGTAAGCATAGGCTAAGGTTTGCATAGGCTCAGTTTAACGTGTTAAGAGCGGACGTGCAAATCCTCATCATCCGAACGAAGCGCTTTTGTATCATCCATTCGAACAAGAACAACGTCCGCGCCTATCTTCACAATATTTCTCCATGGAATGACAACCTCTGTACCTCCTCCGCCGAACAGGCCAAAGTACTTCGTGAATTGAGGAACGACAATCGAATCAATGCGTCCTTGCCGCAAATCGAGCTCCAAATCGGTTATTTGACCAAGCTTTTTACCGTCTACAATATTAATAACGTCCTTCGTTTGAAAATCGGATATTTTCATTTGCCTCACCACTTTTCAAGTAGGATGATCGTCCGTTTGCTTCTCCTATAACTATATGAGCAATTTGCCCAAAATGTCCTGCTTAGAAAAAAAACGATCGAATTGGCATAAATATCGATCTACTTAATATTTGTTAGCTCAAAACATAAAAAACGGTGCCTCGCGGCACCGTTTTTTTTATGTTTTGACATGCTTTTGCATTTGCTGGATGGCGGATTTCTCCAGCCTTGATACTTGAGCCTGAGAGATGCCGATCTCATCGGCAACCTCCATTTGCGTCTTGCCTTCAAAAAAACGCATCGACAAAATCATTTTTTCCCGGTCATTCAGCTTATGCATCGCTTCGCGAAGCGCGATCTCTTCGATCCAGGAGACATCCTTGTTACGGTCGTCGCTAATTTGATCCATCACATAAATCGGATCACCGCCGTCATGATAGATCGGTTCGAACAAAGAAACCGGATCCTGGATGGCGTCGAGAGCAAAAACAACGTCTTCCTTCGGCACGTTCAGAGCTTCCGATATTTCAAAAATCGTCGGCTCGCGCGAGTTTTTGTTCGTTAAGCTGTCTCTTACCTGAAGCGCCTTATAGGCGATATCCCTCAGGCTCCTTGATACGCGTATCGGGTTGTTATCTCGCAAGTAACGGCGTATTTCTCCGATAATCATCGGTACGGCATAGGTGGAAAATTTGACATTCTGGCTAAGGTCGAAATTATCTATCGCCTTCATAAGTCCGATGCAGCCGACCTGGAACAAGTCGTCTACAAACTCTCCCCTATTGTTAAACCGTTGTATAACGCTAAGTACAAGCCGCAGGTTGCCGTTTACTAATTTCTCTCTTGCTGCCCACTCGTTGCGGGTTTGCAATGCCGTAAACAATTCTCTCATCTCAGCATTGGTAAGGACAGGCAGTTTCGCGGTATCCACTCCACAGATCTCGACTTTATTTCGGGTCAACGTGATTACCTCCCAAGGAGAAACATTACTGTACATTATCTCCTTGGGGCCTCTTTTTATTCCTAAAGTGACATCGTTCGACAACTGCAGGCAGCACGTGGATTTTAAACCATTTTGTTAAATTCTTTACGAAGACGTTTTATAATTCGCTTCTCCAGACGTGAAATGTATGATTGAGAAATGCCGAGAAGATCCGCGACATCCTTTTGCGTTTTTTCCTCACCATCCGCAAGTCCGAAGCGAAGCTCCATAATGATCCGTTCACGTTCGGACAGCTTATCAAGCGCTTTATGCAACAGCTTGCGGTCCACCTGCTCTTCAATATTACGGTAAATCGTGTCATTTTCCGTACCCAATACATCGGAAAGCAGCAGCTCGTTTCCGTCCCAATCAATGTTAAGCGGTTCGTCAAAAGACACCTCTGTCCGCGTCTTGCTGTTACGGCGCAAATACATCAATATTTCATTTTCGATACAGCGCGAGGCGTACGTCGCAAGCTTGATCTTTTTTTCCGGATCAAACGTGTTGACTGCCTTTATAAGGCCGATAGCGCCAATCGATACAAGATCTTCAATGTGGATGCCGGTATTTTCAAATTTACGCGCAATATATACGACGAGCCTTAAATTTCGTTCGATGAGCATCGCCCGGATTGCGCTATCGCCCGAAGGCAGCTTTTCCAGTAAATATTCTTCTTCTTCACGAGTCAGAGGAGGCGGGAGCGCTTCACTGCCGCCGATATAATAAATCTCTTCGCTTTTTAATCCGAATAAAAACAAAACACGGTAATAATATAACTGCAGGATCAATTTATACTTGACGAGCATCAGGCCCATCCCTCCCCGATTGTATAAGCATACGTTCTTTACTGTTGTACCATTGACGGATGGATAATCGCTCGATATGCCCCATCAGACGTAAGCTTGCCGCCGTCAAGCCCGATAAGCACCTTCCGCGTTTCAAAAACCTGTCCTTCCCGGGTAATCTCAACCGCATCCGGTTTAAGCGCCAGCATAAACTGTGATCCACGGTTAACGCCCCTGTAAGGTACAAGACGCAACCGATCCTGCCACACGAAAGTCTGTTCATCCATTCCCGCCACAAGACGATCCACTTGTGCGTCGCGTATACTGTTCAACCACGATTCGGGCAAATCATCCTGCCATAGCGCAGCTTCCATGACCATCACCGGCGTCCGGGTTAGCGGATCATACAGCTGGTTACCGGTATCGATCAGACCAATGCAGGTTTGTATGCGTTCGCCGATAATAATTTTGACATCTGCCAAATGAGTGTGCACCAGCTCCCTTTCCCGTTTTTGCGTCAATACGGTACGGTATATATACAGTCCGATACAAAACGCAGCAATCAAATAAAAAAGTCCCATTTTGAGCTCCACGCGCATGCTGCCGTTCACGAACGTAATCGTCCTCCAAACCTCGCCTGAGCCTTGCATGAACAAATAATAAAGCCCTAACACTGCACCGGCCGCAACAAAATTAACTGCATAAAACGCTGCTACATTTCGCAAAAAATGTTGAATCGACGCAAAGCCGAACGCAATCCAAACCATCAAAAGCGACAAAACGATTTTTACACCCAACGTAAATAAAAAAGACAATTGCGGAAACAGCATCAGCACGACATAACATGCTCCGACAGCGGCAGCCGATAACACCCGCCAAGGACGCGGCTTCAAATGACGGGCCCACGCGGAGGTTAATAGAATAGCACCATCAACGAGCAGCTCTCGCAAAAACATGATATCCACATATACAGCCACTTCGGCCACCTTCCTGCTGCTCCGGTAAACGGGTTTGCAGCCGGTACCCGGGAGAACGATTGAGACTAGTATATTAAAATCCTATTTCAAAGTCTGTCTATTCATGACGGCATGACACATCTTTTTTTGTCGAGTATGAGTATAAAAACCGCCCAGCCCTCAATAGACGCTTTATTCTAGCTGCTTGTCCGTAGAGCTTTTACGTAGTATGATTGAGCCATATAAGTTGAGCTGTGAAGCACACCGCTTACTCGGATATGCATCAAATCCGAGGAGGCGGTTTTTTTATTTTTACTGAAAGGGTGATTATTTTGTCGTTTCAAGCAGCCTATGGAAATTGGTTGGAGAAGCATCTCAAAGAACGAAAAGGAGAGGAGAAACGCAGACTAGCGGATGGCCATGGTCATGCGGAAAAGCTATTTTTGGAGAGAGTCTGGTATCCCGCAATGAAGCAGCTTGATTATTTGCATCCCGAGTATAAAGTTGCCGACTTTAAAGACGGAGCTCGTTGGTACGATAGAATGGTTTAGAATTCTACCGAATTTATATATGAACACTTTGAGCACTTATATCTTAAAATGGTTTTGAACGTTCAGCGGTTATTGATCGTGTTCTAATCGCCAGCTGCGCCGCTGGTTCTCAATATGCGCGGTTATTATTTACAACACAAAAAACCGCCTCACGGACAAGCCGGAGAGGCGGGATCACCATGCTTATTAACGGTCGCTGCGAGGACGGTTGCGCAGGAATGCCGGAATTTCAAGCTGATCGCTAGACGTATTGCTAGCTCCGAAAGGCTTCACTCCCGATGCGCTTCCGGATTGTCTTGTGTCAGCCGATTCTGGCTGCTGTTGAGGCGCACGGCGAATTGCTGCAGACGATTTGTGCTCAAATCCTGTCGCAATGACAGTAACTTTGATTTCATCCTTCAGGTCCTCGTCGATAATCGCACCGAAAATCATATTTACATCCGGATCAGATGCTGAAATAACGATTTCCGCCGCTTCATTCACTTCATAGAGCGACAAGTTGCTGCCGCCTGTGATGTTCATTATAACGCCGCGAGCGCCGTCAATTGACGTTTCAAGCAACGGACTCATAATCGCTTTTCTTGCAGCTTCGGCAGCACGATTCTCGCCCGTTGCAATACCGATACCCATAAGGGCTGATCCACGTTCTGTCATGATCGTTTTCACGTCTGCAAAGTCAAGGTTGATAAGACCCGGAACGGCTATAAGGTCAGAAATACCTTGTACCGCTTGCCGAAGCACGTTATCCGCTTCGCGGAAGGCTTCAAGCATCGGCGTCTTCTTATCAACAATCTCAAGCAAACGATCATTCGGAATGACGATAAGCGTATCTACTTTTTCTTTAAGCGCTTCAATACCAAGCTCAGCTTGCCCCGAACGCTTGCGTCCTTCAAAAGTAAATGGACGCGTGACAACGCCTACTGTCAGTGCGCCGCATTCGCGTGCAATTTCAGCGATAACCGGCGCTGCGCCCGTACCTGTTCCCCCGCCCATACCAGCGGTAACGAAAACCATGTCTGAGCCTTTAAGCTGATTCATAATAATTTCACGAGATTCCTCAGCGGCCTTGCTGCCTACCTCAGGATTAGCGCCGGCCCCTAAGCCGCGTGTCAGCTTATCGCCGATTTGCAGCTTATGCTCTGATTTAGCCAAGTGGAGCGCTTGAGCGTCGGTATTCACCGTAATAAACTCCACGCCTTTAACACCATTCTCTATCATACGGTTGACCGCATTGCTGCCGCCTCCGCCAACACCGATTACTTTTATTTGAGCTAGCTGCTCAAGTTCAAAATCGAATTCCAACATCTTCATTTTCCCCCAGTCAAGCGTAAACTTCTGACGCCGGCCACAAACGGCGCAGTAACGTTTCGCGGTGAAATATAAGTATCGTGTAACGGTGAAACTTATATTATCTTATTTTTTCAAATAAATTCGTTAAACATATTTTTTAATCGCTCGATCATACCGGGTTTAGATGAAGCTGCGGGACTACTCGCTTTACGGCTTGCCGTTTTCTTCACTGTTCCGACTCCACGAACTCCCATATATTTCGACACGTAATGAATCATGCCTACGCCGCTGCTGAAAGCCGGATCTCTTACTCCGATATAATCCGGCAGCGCGATTCGCACGGAAGCTTCCAGCTCTGTCTGGGCCAATGCTAGCGTACCCGGCATTGAAACCGTGCCTCCGGTAAGGACGTAACCGTTCACCTTATCTCCATAGCCCAGTCTGCGGACCTCTTGGCGGACCAGATGGAAAATTTCTTGCATGCGAGGCTCGATAATGCTTGCAAGATCAAGCTGTGAAAATTCTTTTTCTACATTGCTGCCCATACGGGTAACTTTAAATTTCACATCTTCTGCTGCATCCGGGACATTGGCGCAACCGTATTTTAATTTAATTTTCTCCGCTTGATCGCTTTGCGTCCGCAAACCGTAAGCAATATCATTCGTCACATATTCTCCGCCGATAGGAAGCGTTGAAGTTGCAGCCAGTCCACCTTGATCGTAGATAGCAATCGTGCAGGAGCCTGCGCCGATATCGGTAAGTACGGTGCCAATCGACTTCTCATCCTTCGTCAGCGACATAACGCCAGAAGCTAATGATAACAAAATGACACCGGAAATACGAAGTCCCGCTTTCTCCACACAACGCATCAGATTATGTATCGCCGTCTTCGTTCCCGTAACGATTGTCGCCTCTACCTCGAGGCGGACGCCAATCATGCCGCGCGGATCAGAAATGCCTTCCAAGCCGTCGACCAAATACTGCTTTTGTACCAAATTAATTATTTCACGCTCCGGTGGAAGTGCGACTACTTTAGCTGCTTGCAATACACGTTCAATATCCTCTTCACCAATCTCACGATCCTCGTTGGATACTGCAACGACGCCACGATTAGTTTGCAGTGCAATATGATTGCCCTGAATACCTACGTAAACGTCTGATATTTGAATGCCTACCATGCGCTCCGCATGCTCAACAGCATTGCGGATCGATTGCACAGTTTGGTCAATATCTACAATTGCTCCTTTGCGAATACCCTCCGAGTCGGCAGATCCAACTCCAATAATATTAATGGCTCCATTGCTCATTTCACCAATAATAGCACGAACTTTGGATGTACCGATGTCCAAACTGACGATGATGTCGTTGCTGCTCAACTCGCGGCACCTCCGTTTCAAATAAAAAATTTAATATTACACTTGCTTAAGGTCTTTCTACATATTCAACGCTTTTGATATTTTCCCTCTTTTTTCAACAAATTTTTCACAGTTATTTTCGGTATGTGTCGAGCTCTGATCCTTGCGAAGCCCTATAAATCCTAATGTTATCCAGCTTCATCATATATAAATGCGATAAATAAAATTCTACCATTCTTTCAAGCTATTGAGTAGTCTCTTTTTGCTCCGAGTCTATATTTTCTAAATTTTCCGTATTGAAGGGTACGTATGTGTCGGCAAGAAGCATTGTAATTTTACCCGGCTCCTGTGTCTCAATGACAGCGTTTAATGCCTCAATTTTGTCAGGCAGTACCGATACTGCGGTTACCACCTCGAATTTCGTTCGCGTATACATCAAGATACGGTCAGGATAAGCAGTTGACGGGATCGGGATAATTTCCGACAGATCTGATAGCTGTTTCAACGGAATTTTGCCAAGCTGCTTCGTCAGTTCGGCCTTGATAGGATCCGTAGGAGACCAGCCGGACAGCACCGGCTTGTCCACTAGCATCAATTCATCATTCCTCGCGTCGACGCTCGTCCCGTTCGACAAAAGCGCTGTCATTTCTCCTTGTTCTGACAACTCAAATGCGACAACCGGGTATTCTTCCACCGCAATTTTCACCACGCCTGGAAATACTTTCGTAACGGTTACCTCATTAATTTGCGGCAGTGTGCGAACCCGATCTTCTATCGTTGCTGATGACGTCCGAAAGAAAGCATCTCCTACAGCAACTGCAGCTGCCTGTCCAATTTCCTCGCGCGTTGCAAACCTTGTGCCTTCAACTTGTATTTCGGATATTTTGCTAATCGAGGAATTAAAAAATAGTACCGCAAGAAGAGATATAAATAATAGAAAGACAATGGAGAGTAGCTTTCGGCTGCCATTGCGTTTTCGACCAGGTTCCTTTAGTACGGGCATCTGAGCGCTCATAACTTGTCCCTTCTTTCCAAAAAAACATCCGGCCCCTTTAAAGCTTTACGAAGTAAAGCTCACTTCGCAAGCATTCGCTTTAAGGCGGGAGCCGGCAGTTTCTATCTTGCTGCTCATGCACATAATATTAATTATTAGGCACTGGGGCGTAACGCGATATTCGCGCACCCAACCTAGACAACATCGTTTCGATTTTGTCATAGCCCCGATCAATGTGATGAATTTGCTCAACGACCGTCTTCCCTTGCGCGACTAAGCCCGCAATGACAAGCGCAGCACCAGCCCGCAAATCAGTCGCTTCCACCGTGGCTCCGTATAGCCGCGGCACTCCGCGGATAAATGCAGCGTTCATATCCACACGAATGTCTGCACCCATACGAGACAATTCATCGACATGCTTCAACCGGCCTTCAAAAATCGTTTCTTTCATAACGCTTACACCATCCGCAAGCGTAAGCAGCACCATAACCTGAGACTGCAAATCGGTAGGAAAAGCCGGATACGGCGAAGTAACGATTCTTTCAACCGCCTTAGGTCTGGTTGCACTGCCGACTTTAATTATATCACCGTCGACGACAATTTGAACACCTGCGCGGCGCAGAACATGAATCAAGGAGGATAAGTGCGAGGGCTGTGTATTTTGGAGCGTCACCTGTCCGCGCGTCGCGGCGGCCGCTACCATAATCGTCCCTGCAACAATGCGGTCCGGAATAACCTTATAACGACATGGCGTTAGCGACTGTACCCCGTCAATTGTTATCGTGTCAGTTCCGGCACCCATAATCTTCGCGCCCATCGCATTAAGAAAACGTTGCAAATCTTGAATTTCCGGCTCACGTGCGGCATTACTGATCGTTGTTCTGCCTTCGGCAAGTACAGCTGCCATCATAATGTTTTCCGTAGCGCCAACGCTTGGGAAGCTTAAATGGATATCGGCACCTCTCAGCTTTTCTGCACGGCAAATGATTCGGTTACCCAATTCTTCTATTTCTGCACCAAGCGCTTGCAAACCTTGTAGATGAAGATCAATCTTTCGTTCGCCAATTGCACAACCGCCTGGCTGGTATACCTGCGTTTCACCAAATCGAGCGAGCAACGGCCCCATTAGAAAAATAGAAGAGCGCATCTGTCTCATTAACGATTCCGGCACGTGGGATATATGTGCGGTTTCTGTATCCAGCACAACTGTACCTCCCGAATGCTCGGCGCGGCATCCTAATTCGCGCAAAATGTTCAGCATGACGTCGATATCTAGCAAATCTGGCACATGATCAATCGTTGTTGTGCCATCGGCCAGCAGACTGGCAGCCAATATCGGCAAAGCGGCATTTTTCGCTCCTTGGATAACTATGGTTCCTGAGAGAGGTTTCCCGCCTTCAATCACCAATTTGTCCAATGTATCACCTCCGAATTACCGCTCACCCACCACCAATACTTCCGGCACCAACAGGATGCCGAAACGGTCCTGAACGGTGCTCTGTATATGAGTCATGAGGGCGAGAACATCTTCAGCTGTCGCTTGCCCGGTGTTTACAATAAAATTGGCATGCAGTTCAGACACTTGCGCGCCTCCGAGACGTTCACCCTTTAATCCCGCCTCTTGGATAAGCCGAGCGGCGTAATCATTCGGCGGATTACGGAATACACTGCCAGCGCAAGGAAGCGGCAGCGGCTGCGTCCGCAATCGCCTTTCTTTGTAAGAGGCCAACGTGGCAGCAATTTCCTCCCGATTACCCTCTGCCAGTTCGAAGGTAGCTTCTACTACAACTCCCTTTTGTTCATGCAGAACGGAGTGCCGGTACGAAAATTGCATGTCTTCCGGTCCATAGCGAACCAATTCTCCTGTTTCCAGTACAATGTCAGCTGACTTAAAAATACGTGACACATCCGATCCATGCGCACCAGCATTCATATAGACGGCTCCGCCTACCGTACCCGGAATCCCCCCCGCGAATTCCAAACCGGTAAGCCCTTCCTTCCCCGCCATAACCGATAGCTTAATAAACGAATAAGAAGCGCCGGCAATCACAAGCGATCCTTCGAAACGCACGTAATCTAACCCTCTGTGCGGTTTAATCACAACTCCGCGAATCCCTTTATCACTCACCAACAAGTTCGAGCCCCGGCCCAAATTTGTCCATGCCACCTGATGCTTTTGCATCAAACGGACTGCGGACAGTAATTCTTCTTTGCCTCGAGGGAGGATTAAGATATCGGCAGGACCGCCGATTTTCCATGTTGTGTAGTTGGAGAGCGGTTCATTGTACAAAATTTCGCCGATGCCGGCTTGTTCCAATTCCGCTTTAAATGCTTCCATTAGTCGAACCTCCTTAAGGTTTTTCGAAGAAAAACCTTCTTCGTAAGCTTATGCTTTGGGTTTTTCGAAGAAAAACCTTCTTCGTAAGCATGCGCTTAACTGTTAGTGATGAGTCTTAGATGATTCGCCATCTCCGATTGTTTCGCTTTGCAGCTTTGCTCTCGGAAACCTCTGTTGCAACAACCGCCCTTGGGGCGACGGTCACGAATATAGTGTATCTTATGCCCCTGTCGGCTCTTGTGTGACAGCTGCCTATACTGCGCCTATTTGCGCGCAACCAACCTATTTAATTCCGCTGCAATAAGGCTGGCTGAATCAGGTACAGATAATTGCTTAGAAGCTTGACCCATTTCCTTCATACGCGTTTCGTCATAAACAATGGCTTGGATTCGCGCCAGCAGACTCTCGCCTGTTAGCTCCTTCTCGAGCACCATCTCCGCTGCGCCTGCTTCTACAAGACTGCGCGCGTTCGCTTCTTGATGATTGTTCGTTACATTCGGCGAAGGAATCAGAATAGACGGCAAGCCGAGTGCCGTCATTTCCGCAAGGGAAGAGGCGCCAGAGCGGCTTACAACGATCGTTGCATCCGCCAGCACCTCGGCCATATTATGCAAATAAGGCAGCACCTTGAGCTGCTTCGTTCCGCCCGGAACTGCCTGTTCAATTCGAGTTAAGGTGGATTCATAATAGCTTTCGCCTGTAGCGAATACAAAATAAACATCAGGTAATTGATCAAGAAAAGGCGCCATCGCAATCATCGCCTCGTTTAGCGCTTTAGCTCCTCGGCTGCCTCCAACCATTAACACAAATTTGCTTTTCGCCGGCAAGCCGAGAGATTCGTAGCCTCTGCCTGCTGGTGCGCGCAATACGTTAGTCGCGCAAGGATTGCCGGTAAATACAGAACTTTTAGCTTTTGCAAAATGAGCTTGTGACTCCTTGAAGCTCACTCCTACCGCACTCACATATTTGGACAGAAATTGATTGGTTAAGCCGGGAATAGCATTTTGCTCATGAATAAAGGTTGGTATGCCAAGTTTTGCGGCAGCATACACGACAGGACCGCATACATAACCGCCTGTACCAACAACGATGTCAGGCTTGAATTGCCGCAGAAGCTGCTTAGAACGCTGAACGCCCTTCAGAAACCGGACGATCGTTTTCACATTTTCAAACGACAGCTTCCGCCGGAAGCCGGTAATTTCAACGGCCTCGAATGGAATCCCTTGCTCCGGGACAATCCGGCTTTCGAGCCCCCGCGAAGTCCCTATGTACAGCAGCTGTGTGTCCGGATGTTGCTGTTTCATATGCTTGCCGACGGCAACGGCTGGATAAATATGGCCGCCGGTTCCCCCTCCGGTCAACACGATACGCATGATGTCTCACCTCGAATAACGGGATATGTTAAGTAAAATACCTAGCGCCGTAAGCAGCAGCGTAAGAGAGGAGCCCCCATAGCTTACGAGCGGCAGTGTAATTCCCGTAACCGGCATCATACCGATAACGACTCCAATATTAATAAGCACTTGTACACCGACAATGCCGGTAATTCCGACAGCAAGCAAGCTTCCGAAGGTATCGGGAGCCGCAATTGCCGCACGTACTCCGCGCCATACGACGACAAGAAACAACAAGATGAGGGCTGCGCCGCCAATAAAGCCGAGCTCCTCTGCCAGTATTGAAAATATAAAATCGGTTTGCGGCTCGGGCAAATAACTATATTTTTGCCGGCTCATCCCAAGCCCAAGACCGACTAAACCGCCCGGTCCAATAGCTAATAAAGATTGAATGATTTGATAGCCGCCGTCAAGCGGATCCGCCCAAGGGTCAAGAAATGATGTTATCCGCTTCAACCGATAGGGAGCCGCTATAATTAAACCGATAAAGCCTGCAACGCCAATAAGCGCTAATCCGCCCAAGTGAGTCATTCTGGCACCCGCTGTGAAGATCAGCATCAATGATGCGCCCAGCATGACCGCCCCAGTGCCGAGGTCGGGCTGAAGCATAATAAGGCCAAAAGCCAGTCCGACTAAACCAAGCGGCGGCATGAGCCCCTTCGTAAAATGGGTAATCATCTGCTGCTTCTCGGAAAGCCACTTCGCCAAAAACAAAATCATGGCAAGCTTCATAAACTCCGACGGTTGAATGCCGAATGAGCTAATCCCCAGCCAGCTGCGTGCTCCGCCGCGAACGACGCCTACGCCTGGAATAAGAACAAGCACGAGCAGCCCGAAGCAGACAAGCAAAGCCATAGGCGCCCACTTTTTCCATACCGTATAATGCGTGTTCATAGTAAATATTAACGCACCAACGCCTAGTCCGGCAAATAAAGCCTGACGCTTTACAAAATAGAAACGGTCGCCGTGCTCGTGAAAAGCGAGGACGGCGCTTGCGCTGTACACCATAATCAACCCGATCGAGAGAATAAGCCCGATTGCTGCAAGCATCCAAATATCCGGGGCAGAACGCGCTTTGGCCATAGCGAACACACCTCTTAGCATGGGAAAGTAGGGACATGCCCCCTACTTACAAGGTATGCGCCGAATCTTTAAAAATGCGCCCTCTTTGCTCATACGAGGCAAACATATCCCAGCTGGCGCATGCCGGCGACAATAGAACGATGTCGCCAGGATCCGCCAAAGCCGCTGCTTGCCTCACCGCCTGCTGAAGGACCGATTCGGCGTCTTCATCAGGTTCGACGATTTCCACCTTTGCTAAACCTGCAAGCTCAGCGACATGGGCTAGCTTCTCCCTCGTCTGGCCAAACGCAACTAGTGCTTTCAGCCGCTCGCGGAACAACGGAAGCAGCTCCATATAATCCGATCCGCGATCAAGTCCGCCTGCAACTAGTACGATAGGTGAGGTAAACGAGCGAACAGCTGTCATTGTTGCAACCGGGTTTGTCGCCTTCGAATCATTGTAATATTTAACGCCGTTCATTTCGCGTACAAACTCAAGCCGGTGCTCTACAGCATCAAACTCTCTCAGCGGAGTTACCAGCTGTTCCGGCGCTGCTCCTGCCGCAAGGGATGCCGCAATCGCGGCAAGCGCGTTCGCGGCATTGTGGCGGCCTGGTATACCCAGCTCATCAACCGGTAATATTGTTGTTTGTATTCCATCAGCCTGGCGATAGATGATCTGTCTCCTAGTATCGGCAGCATCATCAGATTGATTAAGATCTGCTATAAAAGGCGGCTCGACAAATACCCCCGTATCCAGTCTCTCATAAAGAGAGAATGGCAGCAGCTTCGCATGAATCCGGTCTGAAATGCCTCTGCATTCCGGATCATCCCAGTTTATTACAGCAACATCCTCTGCCGATTGATTATCAAAAAGCTTCGCTTTGGAGCCGATATAGTCCTCCATATCGCCATGATAATCGAGATGCGTTTCTGCAATGTTAAGCAATAAAGCAATGCGCGGACGGAACGCACCCGTTCCCTTCAGCTGAAAGCTGCTAAGCTCCGCTACGATCCATTGATCGGCTGTCGCTTCCAGCGCTGCTTCGCAAAGCGGACGGCCGATATTGCCGGCTATAATTGGCTTTAATCCGGCCGCGCTTAGCAGCTCCCCGATCCATGTAGTCGTCGTTGTTTTTCCGTTCGAGCCGGTAATGCCGATAATGGGTGCCGGTGATAGCCAATAAGCCGCTTCCACCTCGGTAATAACCTCAACGCCGAGCCGCTCCGCCTGCTGAACAGGCGGAGCTGAGTATGGGATACCTGGATTTTTGATCAATAAAGCTGTATCCGCTGTTACCAAATCATCCGGATGATATCCGCATAGCACAGAAATGCCCAAAGCAGTCAATTCGTCCGCTTCGGGGCATAATTCACGTTCCTTCTTGTCGTTGACTATAACCTCCGCGCCCAATTGATGAAATACCTTCGCTACGCTTACTCCGCTTCTAGCCAAGCCTAACACAACTACTCGGCGATTTAGATAAGATGCCGGATGATTCATGACTGACAGTCCCTTCTATTGATACATGAAGCGGCCCCCTCTTGCAGAAGCCGCCCTCTGTTATATTTTGTAGTTTATATGACGAACAAAAGTCCAATCGCCGCAAGTACGAGACCAACAAGCCAGAATACGGTAACGACCTTCCATTCGGACCAGCCGATCAGCTCGAAATGATGGTGGATCGGGCTCATTTTGAAAATCCGCTTGCCGCGAAGCTTAAAGGAGGCCACCTGCAAAATGACCGACAGCATTTCCAGTACGAAAACACCGCCAATAATAATGAGCAGCAGCTCCGTCTTTGTTAAAATCGCCACCGCCGCAATTCCTCCGCCGATGCCGAGCGAGCCCATGTCTCCCATGAACACTTTAGCGGGATGGGCATTAAAAACAAGAAAGCCGAGTACAGCTCCAACCATGGCCGCAGAGAAAACGGCCGACTCATGCGCTGAGGTTTGAAGCGCCACAACCGTAAACGCGCCGAATGCGATCGCGCTCGTCCCTGCCAGCAAGCCGTCTAGCCCATCCGTGAAATTGACCGAATTGCTTGCAGCGAACATAATAATAACGACCATCGGATAATAAAACCAGCCAAGATCAAAGCCCCACGCCGTCCCCGGTATTGTAATTTCGGTGCTGTGATTCATGTTATAGAGCATCGCACACACGATAATGGAAAATAGCAGCTGCCCTAAAAGCTTTTGACGCGCTGTAAGTCCAAGGGAACGTTTAAACACAATTTTAATGTAATCATCAAGGAACCCTACTAGTCCAAACCCGAGTGATGCGGTTAGCAGCACCCAAAACTCAGCTGTTTTATCCGAAAATTTCAAGAAGGCAATCATGAGCGCGAACATAATAATAATGCCGCCCATGGTCGGGGTACCGCTCTTTTTCAAATGGCTTTGCGGCCCTTCCGTCCGAATTTGCTGACCGAACTTCAAGCGTCGAAGCAGCGGAATGAACAATGGTCCGAGCAAAACCGCTAGCAGAAAGGAGGCGCCGATTGAAAATAATATGACCATCATGTCCACATCCTCACCCCACTTCTAAAGCTTGGACAATCTGTTCCATCCGCATGCCGCGTGAGCCCTTGACGAGCACGATGTCTGTAGGCTGCAGCTGACTGCCGAGCCACTTTGCAAGCTTTTCTTTATCGTCAAAATGATGAATGGCTCCATCAGCCACTTCACTTGGGAAACGCGACTTTACCCCCTCAGCAATATGTTGCGACAATGGCCCGAAGGTCAGCACGGCATCCGCCTTGCTTGGCGTAATATAGGCGCCCACTTCAAAATGAAGCTCCTTTTCTTCCGGTCCAAGCTCGAGCATGTCGCCAAGCACGATCCACTTGCGGCGGTAGCCGTCTAACTGGGCAACAAGGTCGATTGCTGCCCTTACTGCAGTTGGATTAGCGTTGTAGGCATCATTCAACAGCATGGCTCCGTTAAAAGCGCGGACCGGTTGAATACGCATGCCTGTAAGCTTCATGCTGCTCAAGCCTTCGAGCATTTTAGCAGCCGGGACACCAAAAAACCGTCCAACTGCAATAGCCGCAAGCGCATTGCTTACATTATGCTGGCCAGGTACCGGGATGCGAACGGTTCCGAGACCGCTCGGCGTACCATTGAACATTGGCGTAAATGAAGCGGCCTCAGGCTCAATGACAATATCGGCAGCCGACCATTCGTTCCGCTCGGCGAGACCGAAGGTTCGGCGCACAATGCCGCTTGGAAGCGCACAGCGGTGCAGCTCCGCTTCCAGCAGCGGCTCATCGCCGTTATACAGCAGCAGTCCATCCTCACTTAATCCTAAAGCGATTTCCAGCTTTGCTTTGGCAATTCCCGCTCTCGAGCCAAGCTGCAGCAGATGAGCATCGCCGATATTCGTAATAATAGCCGCATCAGGCTGGGCAATTTTCGTTAGCAGCTCGATTTCGCCGTAGCCGCTCATTCCCATCTCCAGCACGGCCACTTCCGTCTCTTCATCAAGCTGAAGCACCGTAAGCGGCAATCCAATATGATTGTTCAGGTTGCCTTCTGTTTTATGGACGCTGTAGACAGTGCCGAGTATGGCAGCGGTCATATCCTTGGTTGTCGTCTTGCCGTTACTGCCTGTAATCCCGACAACGCGAACGACCAGCTCGCTGCGGTAAGCAGCAGCAAGCCGCTGCAGCGCAACGAGTGTATCTCCAACAATGAGAAGCGGCACATCGGCAAGTGCCTCAGGCACCTCGCGTCCTTTCTGCCAGAGCGCGGCAACAGCTCCATTATTAATAGCTTGCTCCGCATAATCGTGTCCGTCGAACTGCTCTCCGACAAGCGGCACGAACAATTGACCCGCTTCTGCCCGCCGCGAGTCGGTCGTTACGCCCGATACTTGAAGCCCGGCATTATTTCCATTCCATTTTGCGCCGCACATGTCGGCAATTTGCTTAATCGTACGTTTAATCAATGTATGATTCCCCTTATCGCTTCTTTCGCAACTATTCGGTCATCGAACGGGTGCTTGACTCCATTAATGTCTTGATAGGTTTCATGGCCTTTCCCCGCAATCAATACTACATCGCCTGGGCTTGCCATTTCAACCGCTTTTTGAATTGCAGCCTTGCGATCGGCAATCAATTCGTATTTTCCGGTATCAATATTGCTATTCGTTAGTCCCTCTTCTATATCCTTTAAAATAAGTTCCGGCGGCTCCGTTCGCGGATTATCAGACGTAATTATGGCATAATCCGCATACTTTGCAGCGATCTGCCCCATCAGGGGACGTTTTGTTCGATCCCGGTCTCCCCCGCAGCCAAATACACAGATGATGCGCTGCCCGGCAAACTGCTGTACGGCTCGGAGCACGTTTTCTAGTCCGTCCGGCGTATGGGCGTAATCAACGATAACAGCGAAGCTCTGTCCGGCATTGACGGACTCTACGCGCCCAGGGACACCCGGAATGGCGCTGAGACTCGCGGTTATCGCGTCCAGCTCCACCCCTTCTATTAATACTGCGCTAATTGCTGCAAGCGCATTGTATACGTTAAACTTGCCGGCCATTTGCAGCGTTACATCCGCATCGCCCCGGAAGGTGCTTACATGAAAGGATGTGCCTTGCGCCGTAATGCGTATGTTCGAAGCGCGAACGTCAGCGTCGTTGTCTATGCCGTATGTCACGACCTCAGCAGCGGTCAGTTCCGCATATTGCGCGGACATTCCGTCATCGGCATTGAGAACGGCATATGAACGGTCGCTCTCTTTTGCAGGATAAACGTTGCCCAATCGGGAAAAAAACAACCCTTTCACTGCGGCATAACGACTCATTGTGACGTGGTAATCAAGATGATCCTGCGTCAAATTCGTAAACACTGCCGTACGAAAGCGGCAGCCCTTGACCCGCCCCTGCTCAAGCGCGTGCGACGATACTTCCAACGCGCAATATAGGATGCCGGAATCGCGCATCTCGCTGAGATAACGCTGCAGCTGAAGCGATTGCGGCGTCGTCCCCGACATCGGGAACGATTGACCGGCATACCGCAGCTCTATCGTGCCGATGACGCCTGTCGGTTTCAGTTGATCGTTTAAAATTTGCTCGATTAAATAGGTTGTTGTCGTCTTGCCATTCGTTCCGGTGACACCGATAAGCTTGAGTGTCTGGCTTGGCTGCGAATAAAAATGATTGGCAATGACCGCCATAGCCAGCCGGCTGTCCTTTACAATCAATTGCGGGATGCCGATGGCAAGCTCACTTTCGGTAATGCAAGCCGCGGCACCAGCCCCGGCGGCTTGAGGCGCAAACAAATGGCCATCGACCGTATGGCCCCGCAAGCAGATAAACAGCTGGCCTTTGGTTACGATGCGTGAATCCGTTTCAATGCCGGTCAGTTCCGTTTCCCCATCGCCAACGAGCCGCGCGGTCAATAGCAGCTCTGCAACTTCCTTTAATCGCATCTGCTTCAACTCCTCCCTAAAACGCCGGCGGAATTACTATATGCCGCCCGCAGCACTCTCGTTACCTATCATTATAGTCAATGTGAGTGGGATATATTATCGTCATCGCCCAAATAGATCCGGATCGTCGATCCCCGTTCAACACGGGCACCCGCTGCTGGCGCTTGACGAATGACCGTTTTGCCAGAGCCTGCTGAAGTCAGATTGAAATTCATATTCATGTCCTCATAAATGTCCGATACCGTCTTACCGACCAAATTCGGCACGGTTACAATCGGTGTTTCCCCATATTTGTAAATGCGGTCAATCTGCTTCTCACGCTGCGGAATCCCCAAAATCGACAGTGAATCCTCCATCATGTTACGGACGATCGGAGCAGCCACGACACCACCAAACTGGATACCCTGCGGATTATCTACCGCTACGTAAATAATAATTTGCGGATCGTCTGCCGGAGCGAACCCGATAAACGAAACGATATGCTCATTCGGCGAATAACGTCCGTTAATAACCTTCTGCGCAGTACCTGTCTTGCCTCCGACCCGGTAGCCGTCGATAAACGCATTTCGGCCGGTTCCTTTAGCAACGACGCTTTCAAGCGCCTCCCGCACTTCCTTCGACGTCTCCTCGGAAATGACCTTGCGTACCGCTTCAGGCTCCGTCGTCTCCACTGTGGATCCCGTTTCCGGATTAATCCACGCTTTCGCCACATGCGGCTTATATAAGGTGCCTCCATTAATTGCTGCTGACACAGCCGTTATTTGCTGAATCGGCGTAACCGATACGCCTTGACCGAACGCCGTTGTAGCGAGCTCTACCGGGCCTACCTGATTTAGCTTAAAAAGAATGCCGTTCGACTCGCCCCCGATGTCAATGCCGGTTTTCGTACCGAAGCCAAAGTTTTTAATATATTCAAACAGCTTCACTTTCCCTAATCGGTTGCCAAGTGTCACAAAGCCTGGGTTGCATGAGTTCTCCACGACCTCCAGAAAGGTCTGGCTTCCGTGCCCGCCCTTTTTCCAGCAGCGCAGCCGCGCACCGCCCACCTCAATCGCTCCCGGATCAAAAAACCGCTCGTTTTTCAAATCAACCTTATTTTCCTCCAAGGCTGCCGCAAGCGTAATAATTTTAAAGGTTGAACCGGGCTCATAAGTCATCCATATCGGAAGATTGCGGTTATAAACCTCGGAAGGGACTTCGCGGTATTTATCCGGCTCATAAGTAGGCCTGCTCGCCATTCCGAGAATTTCACCGTTATTCGGATCCATAGCAATGGCTATAATGCCGTCCGGCTGCAGCTTCGTCATCGCCTGATCGAGCTCGCGCTCCATAACGGTCTGAATTTGCTTGTCGATCGTAAGCTGCATCGTCAGCCCGTCCTTCGGTCCGTTATACGTCTCCGTCGAATTAGGAATATTACGTCCCGCCGCATCCGCCAAAAACGAGACGCTTCCCTTAATGCCGCTTAGCTCTTTATCGTATTTGGCTTCAATACCTGTTAACCCCTGGTTGTCAATCCCCGTGAAACCAAGCACATGCGCTGCAAGATTGCCGTAAGGATAAAAACGTTTGTTATCCTCTGCGACAACGATCCCTTGAAGTCCCAGCTCACGAATTTGCTCCGCTTTATCAAGCGTCACTTTACGTCCGCCTGGTCCGATCTTGACGATCATTTCTTTGGTTTTTATTTTTTTTAGGATGGTTTCTTCTGACATGTCCAAAAGCGGGGCTAGAGCAGCCGCTGTAGCCTGATGATCCTTAATTTGCACAGGAATAGCATAAACGGTAGGCGCACTTACATTATAAGCCAGCTGAACGCCGTTGCGGTCCACGATTTCTCCGCGCTTAGCCATATATGGAATGTCGCGTCTCCATGAGTCCTCTGCTTTGTTCGCCAGTTCCTCACCTAGCCACAGCTGGACATATCCAAGCCGGATACATAATGCCACGAATGACACTCCAGCTAATATAAGCACGATGAATAAGCGGCGTCTAACTGTCACATTGGATACCTTCATTACTTGTTCCCCCTCCGCCTGACTGTTCGAAAGGAGCGTACGCTGACGCTCATTCCAGACTATTCGGGACAAGCGGGAGATAGAACAAGCTCTTACGCAATGACAATTACATTTATTCGTACCAGGAAAAGATTTTTCTACCCGGCAGCTTCACCAGCGGAGTCTTGAACATCCGTCTCATGCCCTGCACTCTCATCTGCCCCTTCTCCATCAGCGGAATCGTCCGAGCTGGCCTCAGCCGGCTTCGATTCCGCTCCTGCCCCTTGCGGCGGCGCAAGCACTACTCTCAATACCCTCACATTGTTTAACGTTTCTTCCTTCTGGGAAACGACGAAGCCCTGTCCCTCAGGAATGAGACGAATACCGATTAATGATGTGATTTCCAGCGCATCCCGAAGCGAGCTGCCTGTCAGATCCGGTATGGTCAGCTTCTCCCGCTGTTCCGTAATTAAATAAATACGCTGTGTCGGATGAACGGCTGCTCCCGCAGCCGGAATTTGCTGCAGTACTGTTTTGCCGTTGCCAACCAATTCAAACGTCATCGCCTTCACATTCAATTCCGCTTTCGCTTGCGCGACTTGCAGCTTAATTAAATCAGGCACTTCTACCGTCACTTCATTTTTTGCCGCATCTGAATTCGTCTTGTAGTTAGGCTGCACACCCATTTTACGCAAGCTTTTCAATACGATTTGTTTAAAAGCGGGAGCTGCAACCGTTCCACCGCCGACCAAGGAGTCGTTTGGCTCATCTACGACGATGTAGACGACTATTTTCGGATTATCTACAGGCGCATAACCGATAAAGGAGACGACGAATTTGCTATCCGAATATTCACCGTCAACTACCTTTTGAGCAGTACCCGTTTTCCCGGCCACGCGGTAGCCATCAATGTAAGCATTTTTACCTGTACCCTTCTCCTGATCCGATACAACCTGCTCTAAATATTCGCCTACCTTACGTGAGGTTTCCTCTGAAATGACCCGGCGGACTACCTTTGGTTCGATTTCCGTTGTCGTTTTTGTTACAGGATCCGTAATCTTCTTCACGATTTGCGGCTGCAGCAGATTCCCGCCGTTCGCAACCGCAGCGACAGCCGCCACCTGTTGAATGGGCGTAACCGAAATGACGCCTTGTCCAAACGTAGCTCTAGCCACGTCACTCGCATTTTGGAAGCGAATCGAACCGGCCAACTCATTGCTAAGCGAAATACCGGTCTTCTGCCCAAAGCCGAATCTGGTAATAAAATCGCGCAACTTGTCTTCTCCCAGCCTCTCGTAACCAAGCTTGACGAAAGCTACGTTACTCGAATACTTCAAGCCGTCCAAGAAGGAGATCGTCCCCCAGCCTTCACGCTTAATATCATTGATAGGCTTCGGTATTCCGGGAAGTTTGATTCTGCCCGATTTGTACATTTCAGTTGGATTAAATATTCCTTCCTCCACTGCTGCTGCGAGAGTTACGATTTTAAACGTGGAGCCCGGCTCGTACAAAGATTTAATGGCATGATTATAGGAGTTCGTGTAGGAGCTTTTCCAAAACTCGTTAGGGTTATAATCCGGGACGTTCGCCATCGCCAAAATTTCCATCGTATTAGGGTCCGCCGCTATTGCCGTCGCGCTCTTAGGCGCGTACTTGGTCACAATTTCATGAAGCGCTTCCTCTACATAATACTGAATGTCGCTATCGATGGTCAGCGCGATATCTTGTCCGTCCCGGGCAGGCGTATAATCAACCTCGCCTTCTGCAAGCTGGACGCGCTTCCCGTCCTTTTCATATGTAATTCGGCCATTCTCGCCGCTTAGCTGTTCATTAAAGAAAGCTTCAATGCCCGTCATTGCTGCGCCTTCTTTGTCCAAATAACCGACTAACTGCGAAGCCAGCGTATTTCTAGGATAATAACGTTTCAAATCCTCTGCCAAATAGATGCCGACATCAGTCACTTCCTTTTCTTTCGACAACTCTTCACGAAACGTTCTAATTTGATCGGCCAGTGTTTTATCGATTTTCCAGCCTTCCTGCCTTACCTCCCTTTGACTATAATATTGTCCATTCTCTTTCTTCGCCGTTACGAGCTTCCGAAGCTCATCCTTCGGCTTGCCTAGAATGTCGTGCAGACCGTCAATGACCTCTTCCGTGAGATCTGCGTCATGAATAGCCTGCGGATTGACCGCGACGTTATAAGCGTTCGTATCCATTGCAAGCACATTTCCGTTCCTATCCGTTATCGTACCGCGTTTTGCTACAAGCACTTCATTTGCCGACCAGCGCGTCTTCGCCCTTTCATACCATTCTGCGCCCTGTACAACCTGAACATAATAGATTCTGCTTATTAAAATGAGAAAAAGGAGGGTCATTACCCCTCCAAATAACAATGTGCGCAATCTAATTCGTTTTTTCATCATCGCTCACCCTATTCACGCATAGCTGATTTTAACTGGTCGTCACCGGTTTTCACCGTTATGCCGCCTTCTAAAGAACTAACCATGCCTTGCGTCTCCGCCATTTTGCGAATGCGTTCCGGATCGCTGAGCATCTCAACCTGTTTCTTCAATTCTTCCATTTCCACATTCATCGTTTGATATTCATTGTTCAGCTGCTTGATTTCCAAGTTCATATCATAGATTTGCGCGTAGCGAAAAATAATGACACCAGCTACGACAACACACATCAATACAGTGAACAAATACAACAGCTTTTCTTGTACCGGTATGGATTTACGAGTTACAACAACTTTTTTCGTCTCCCGGGTTACTGGCTGCTGATTTTGCTTTCGCTTTGGCTGCAGCGCTAAATTGCCATTCACGTACGCCATTTTCAAATCCCCCTCTTACAATTTTTCTGCCACTCGTAACTTTGCCGATCTTGCGCGAGGATTGAGCTCCAGCTCCTCCTCGCTCGGTACAATCGGCTTGCGGTTTATTAGTTTCAATGTTCCTTCATTTCCGCATACGCATAACGGAAAGTCGGTTGGACAAGTGCATTTCTCGACAAACTTCGCAAACATCTGCTTACATATTCGATCCTCTAGGGAGTGGAATGTGATGACCGAAGCTCGGCCGCCCGGCTTTAAGCAGCGAATTGCCTGCTCCAGCGCTTCCTCCTCCGCACCGAGTTCATCGTTCACTGCAATACGAAGCGCTTGAAAGGAACGTTTGGCCGGATGTCCGCCTGTCCGTCTTGTAGCTGCCGGTATAGATATTTTGATTAGCTCGGCCAGCTCTCCCGTTTTCTCAATAGGCGCCTTCTCGCGTGCCTTCACAATATTCCGGGCAATGGAACGGGCGAATTTCTCCTCTCCATAACGGTCCAATATGCGGGAAATATCTCGTTCATCCCATGTATTTACGATTTCATGTGCGGTCAGATCGCCCTCGCGGTCCATACGCATATCAAGCGGGGCATCTTGATTGTAGCTAAACCCGCGCTCTGCTTCATCAAGCTGCGGGCTGGATACGCCGAGATCGAACAAAATACCATCCACCTGAGGCACGCCGTCCAGCAGAGGAACGCTGCAGCCTCTTAGCTCCTGCTCCAAATCACGGAAATTGCTTCTTACCAGCGTTACCTTATCCATATAAGGAGCTAGCCTAACGCGAGCATTATCCAGCGCCCAGTCGTCCTGATCGAATGCGATTAAACGCCCTCCTTCGCCTAGACGGGACGCAATTAGCTCGCTATGACCCGCTCCTCCAAGCGTACAATCGACGTAGATGCCGCCCGGCCAAATCGCCAAACCGTCAACCGCTTCCTCCAAAAGCACTGTAGTATGCTGAAACACGCTTCAGCCCTCCCATTCTTGTTGTCCGTTCTAGAAGTTAAAATCGAAATCGACGAGCTTCTCGGCAATTTCGTTAAAGGTTTGCTCCGATTGCTCATAGTAGCCGTCCCACGTTTGCTTGCTCCAAATTTCTACGCGTCCGGATACGCCAAGCACCATACAATCTTTATCCAGCATTGCATATTCGCGAAGATGGCTTGGTATGTTTACCCTTCCCTGTTTGTCCAGCTCACATTCGGTAGCGCCGGAAAAGAAAAAGCGTGTAAAAGCGCGCGCGTCTGATTTCATAAGCGGCAGCGATTTAAGTTTTTGCTCCAGAACGCTCCACTCGCTCATCGGGTAAACGAATAAACAATTGTCTAAACCGCGGGTAGCTATAAAAGAGGCACCGAGTGAATCGCGGAATTTCGAAGGTATAATGATGCGGCCCTTCTCATCAATGCTATGTTGATATTCACCCATAAACATGAGTCCGCCCCACCTCTTCCCCTCTGTCCACCACTTTGCCCCACTTTTCCCCACTTAGATACAATAGTTCGCCACCTAAAATAAAAATCCTGCTCCAAGAGCAGGATTTTTCAAAAATATTTCACTCTATTAAAGATTATAACGTTGGAGGCTGCTGCTCCTCTTCAGGCAGCTTTTGCTGCCCTTCAATAACGCGTCTCTTGCGTCGTAAGAACCAGAGAGCCGGAACAGCAATAACGGCCAGCAGGACAGCGACGGGCAATGCGCCTGCCAGTATAACAAGCAAAAGCTTCAGTCCATCCAGCACAATTTCCGTGCTTCCTGCCAATGCATCAGACATCCTTCCCCCTAAATGCGGATTGTTTATGGCAGCCTGTTTTATGGATTGATCGGTTTGATACATGCGAAGCTCCACAGTGGAGAAGGACACATTGTTGTCTAAATAACGAATTCTTCCTTTGATGCGTTCAATGTCTTCCTGCACTTCTGACAGCTGCTGCGAAAACTTCAGCAAATCGTCGGCTTTGACGGCTTTATCCATCATACTTAGCAGCCGTTCCTCTACAAGAAGCCTCGCTTTGAGCCTGGATTCGAGATCGACGTATTCCTCTGATACGTCTTTGCCTCCGATGTTTCGTTCAAACTCTCTATGGTCAATTTGCTCTACGCGATCAATAAACGACATAAATCCCGCGGCCGGCACCTTAATCGTGTAGCTCGCGCCGATCTCACCGTCATGCCGTGTATCTTGAAATTGTAAAATGTAACCCCCGCTCTGTTGAATGACATTGCGAAGCGAGGTTGCGGCAGCTGCTAATTCATCGACCTGCATACTTAAAGCTGCCGTATAAATAATTTTTTGATTGAACCCTTCCGTTCCGGACGCGGTTTCCGATGCAAATCCGCCGCCTGCCGCCTGATCTGTCCCGTCAGCCCCTTCAGCATCTGATTTGGCATCTGCTTTCAATGACTCGCCGGAGCTTGCCGCTGGACTTTCACTCATTGCTTCCGAAACTGCACTTTTATTCGCCGGGCCGCTATTGGAATTTGACATGCCGCCGTTACCCGATGAACAGCCGGCTAGTATCGCCAATACAGTAATAATAGCAGCCCCAAACCATACACTCTTCATTTGTCTATACAAGAAAATTCCCCCCTACTATTTTTATCTTCAGACGCTTCATTACAATAAAAGGTTACAGCAATAAAAAACGATCTATGATTTTCCGTATAAGTCGGGATCAGCAATATTAAGTAAAAAAATCAAAAGTAATCCCCTGCTGAAAATTTGGCAGGGGATTACTTTTGTGAAAGGCTTGTTTAAGGCAATAATGCCCGTGCGAAACGCAGCAAATAACCAGCCGCCTCGTTATTAATATGCTCGCCAATCAATCCATTGGATGTTTATTATTTTTCTAGGGATGCATAACAGGAAAACATCCCTCTAATTGTATTACTTGATCAATAACGTAAGCCTATAGATGGAAAACCTCCCGTTATATTAATCCGATTCTGTCAATAATCAAGTAAACCTTCGATTTAGATGGAGCTTTTCCTGTTAGTAGGGTGTCTCAACTTTTCGATGGCAAATTAACTGGAGGAATTCCTTTTATTAAAGCATGGATCCCGCCGATTCCGGAGCGCTCCTACGCAATATGGACTCGAGCGTCAAAGTGACAACATATCGGGACGTATCAACTACGATTCTTCCTCATCATTCGACGTGCACATTTTTTAATGATTCATAATTTCTTAAACAAAAAAACCGCGATTGCTCGCGGTCTCGGTTTCCTGTTATAAATTCATATGGTTTTTTAAGCTTCTACCCAGCTGTCCAGGTAAGCAATTTGCTCCTCGGTAAGCGTATCGATTCCAATGCCCAGCGATTGCAGCTTCAGGCGCGCTACCTGCTCATCCAGCTCGTAAGGCACATCCACCACTTGATTGCCGATCGTTTTATACTGTTCGTTCACATATCTCAAAGCTACCGCCTGCAGCGCGAACGTCATATCCATAATTTCCGCAGGGTGACCGTCACCCGCTGCCAAGTTGACAAGCCGCCCTTCCGCAAGCAGGTAGATGCTGCGTCCGTCCTTCAGCTTATACTCCTCGATGTTCCGGCGTACCGTACGAACGCTCGCTGACAATTCCACAAGCTCCGGCTTATTCGCTTCAACGTCAAAGTGGCCTGCATTAGAGATAATAGCTCCGTCTTTCATTACCTCGTAGTGCTCGCCGCGAATAACGTCACGATTGCCTGTTACGGTAACGAAAAACTCCCCAAACTTAGCCGCTTCGATCATCGGCATAACCGCGAAGCCGTCCATGTACGCTTCGACCGCTTTAATAGCATCGATTTCCGTTACGACAACGTTAGCGCCGAGTCCCTTCGCACGCATCGCCACGCCTTTACCGCACCAGCCGTAGCCTACGACGACTACCGTTTTACCGGCTACCATCAGGTTGGTTGTCCGGTTGATTCCGTCCCACACGGACTGGCCCGTACCATAGCGGTTATCGAAAAGATGCTTGCAATAGGCATCATTAACGGCTACCATCGGGAATTTCAATGAGCCGTCCTTCTCCATCGCCTTCAAGCGGATGATGCCGGTCGTCGTTTCTTCCGCACCGCCGCGCAGGTTTTCACCAAGCTCAGGACGCTCTGAATGCAATATAGTCGCAAGGTCTCCGCCATCATCAATAATAAGATCTGGCTTCCACTCCAGCGCCTTGATGTTAAGCTCTTTAAACTCTCGCGCGCTCGGATTATATTTTGCAAAAACGGTTATGCCGTCCTCTACGAGAGCCGCGCATACATCGTCTTGGGTCGATAAAGGGTTGCTGCCCGTTATGGTAACTTCCGCTCCGCCTGCTTTGACGACCTTAGCCAAATAAGCCGTTTTGGCTTCCAGGTGAAGCGCGATAGTAACCTTTAGTCCTTTAAAAGGCTGATCCTTTTCAAATTGCTCGCGAATAGTGTTCAATACCGGCATATGAGCGCGTACCCAATCGATTTTCAAATGGCCTTCCGGCGCTAATGACAGATCGGCAATAATGCTTTTTTCTGCTGTACTCATTAATGCTCTACCTCCTAAATTTTTTACAGATAAATGATATGGTGCCCGCCTGTGCGGCTGTAGGGTGCCTCCAGCAGCTTCTCGAGCCACGTTAAGCTGTAACGGTTCCAATAAGCAGTCATATTGAGCACGCGTTCCTGCGGCTTGCCTGATGGCTTAATCGAAAGATGAATCCGGTCGAGCTGGCGGGTCGATGCCTCGAATTGCTTGTTAAAGGCGTCGACCGTCTTCGCTCCCATATAATTGATTTGCTCTACAATTTTTTGCAAGTTCGTATCGCCCAGCTTGGAGAGCGCAGGCTGGACGGAAGCTGCCAAATCAAGCAGCGGCTTGTATAGCTGCTCGAACGTCTGCCTTGCTTCGGCGAACTGCTGCTCGATGGACAACCCGTCCTGCTCCTTCAGCCACTGCCCCTTCCGCTCTTCGAAGTGAAGCATAACATCCTCGAAGGAGAGCTCATACTTCGTCATATGCTTAGCTACCGTTCCTTCGATCAACGTATAAGACATACGCGGAACAATAATAGGCATTTCCATTCCTAGCGTCCGGAACGCTTCCCCGGTTAACGCCCAGTAAGCGATCTCTCCAGGACCTAATACCGTCGCAAGCACCGGGAACAGATAGTCCTGCATAAGCGGCC
This sequence comes from Bacillota bacterium, assembly GCA_051750645.1. Classification (GTDB taxonomy): domain Bacteria; phylum Bacillota; class Bacilli; order Paenibacillales; family Paenibacillaceae; genus Pristimantibacillus. The sequence continues at coordinate 179,478 of JBNJJW010000001.1, forward strand.
TCGTCAGCACGTTGTTGCTAAGCTGCTGAGGCTGCTCATCAGCGAGCTGAAGCAGCTGCGCCTCTGTAAAGGTCACTTGGCCTTTGCGGTCCTGAAACAATCCGCCCTGCTTATGCAGCAGCGTTCGTTCATCTCCGTTAGTCCGTTGGAAAACAAATAAGTTGGCACTGCCCGGCGTTACATCTGCTTGCAATGTATAACCGAGCTGTGTTACCAATTCAGAAGACGCCTTGTAAGCTTGCTCCAAATCGTCGTTCCGTTCAATCATTGTTCTGAACATTGGAGCTTCTAAACGACGAATGTCGGGATCGTCCGCATCGAGGAGCACCAATCCTTCCTTACCGAACAAATGACTCAAAATGAATGCAAACAAGTCCGATAACGAGTCCGCCTTCCGGGTCATCTGACGCAATTCCTCAAGCAATACCGGTTTAAATTCGGAATGCGGCAGCGCCTGCTCCAGCTCATTCAGCAATTGCTCCCACGTTTCAGCTGAAATTTCCGTTCGGCTAACGGATGTCCGGGCTCCTTCCGGACGCGCAGCAGCCAGCTTGCGCAGCTCCTGTTCTGCCGTAAGAACGTAAGCATGGTTAGCTTCATCCCAATCATGGTCCTCTCCGGCAATCCAAAAAACCGGCACCACTTCACGCCCAAGCTGCTCGCTTGCTGATTTAGCCGCTCCAATGATGGATACTGCCTTATGTATAACGAGCAGCGGTCCGGTCCATAAACCAGCTTGCTGGCCGCCAATGACAACGGGTGCACCTTCCGCAATCGATGAAATCGATGCAAATACTTCAGATCCGGCGCCGGCCTTTTCATTGTATGCGCGAAGTACGTGCGCAATTGCTGCAGCATCCGCTCTAACGCCACTGCTTTTCTCCAGACGCTTCATGCGTCTATCCCAGTCCTGCTCCGCTCCCGAATGATAGCCGTATAGAGCTTCGATACGGCTATCTGTCCGATGTATATAAGCCTCCGTCAAAGGCTGGGCGCTCGGCAATGAATATGTTTCTGTTCTCATAGCGCAGCCTGTAACCTCCCGCTTGCCAGCCGCCGAAACGGCTTTTTTATAAACTGACTTAACATCGTAATTGTACACAAAGGTGAAGCCGCCCGTCAAAAAAAAACGTCCCCGCTTAAGAGAGACGTTGTTATCGAAATACTCGAGTTTATGCAGTCAGCACCAATTTACCAATGACGATACACATAAAGACGACATACAGTATGCTCATCGTAAAAAAGCTAAGCCGCCAAACGGTACGGAAAATCTTTTTGGCGTCGATGCTGCCGCGTTTGCGAAACTGCGCATTTCCGAGCAATCCGCCTCCCAACAGCATAAATAACAATATGCCGTAAATGCCAAATTGGCTGCTAAACAAATTATCGAACAAAACGGCTACGCAGCCGATTAGAAATGCAGTTGTAATGTCCATTGCTAATCGAAACGCTTTCTTTCGATCTTGAATATATGCGCCGTAACCAAACAAGACGATAGCGAAAGGAATGATTGGAACGACCGCCAAATAAGCATATAAATGTTTGATGCTTTCCCAAATCACCGCCATCATCCATCACTCCTTCTTATCCGGCTCCATAAGTAGTGCTTGTATAAGTGCAGTCACTGCTCGATTTATCGGAGCAGGTATATCAAATTGCTCTGCCAGCCTTACAATCCCGCCATTTATAGCATCTATTTCGGTAGTTCTGCCCGCCCGAACGTCGCTTAACATCGAAGAGACATTGCCGCTTGTTTGCCTGCATACCTCTTTTATCTGCTCCCAACCGTCGTGCGCAATCGTCATGCCAGCTTTCCTCAATATTAGCTCTGTTTCCGCATATAACGCTGTCATTAAGGATTCGCGTGTCGGATGCATAGGCAATTCGCCGTTGGTTACATCAAACATTGCAGTTAATGGATTGATAACAGCGTTGATCAATAGCTTTGCAAATATGCGATTCTCCATGTCATTCGACAGAAAACAGGTAATTCCTGCCGATTGAAGCAAGGAAATCAACATTTTTTGCGAGATTTCGAGAGATTTATCGCGATTGCGCTTGTTTCCGCTCCACTCGCCAAGCCATAGCTGTCCTTTTCCGGTATGCTGAACCGTTCGACCGTCTATACGCTTCGCCCCTTCCGTCGTCACCGCCGCAAACAACGGCGTATCCGGAAGCTTCTTCTTAATACGGTCCAAGTGACCGATACCGTTTTGTAAACATACGACAGCAGCAGCCCCATCCGTTGAGCTTAAAGTAAATGCGTTAAGCTGATCTAACAGCCGTTCATTTATATCTGTTTGCTTAACGGTTAGCAAAATCCAGCGAAAGCTGTTAAGAGGTTGACCGGCCTTATCCAGAAACCTTCCCGAAAAGCGTTCAATCCAATTACTACTTACCCGTTCGATTCGTTTACTGGTTCCATCCAGCTCTTGCAGCAGAATTCCCTGATCGCTGAGCAGCTCGGCCTGCTCCTTGCTTCGCGTCCATATCGTCACTTCAGCTCCCGCATCTGCCAGCTTAGCGCCGTAGAGCAGTCCTATCGAGCCTCCGCCTATTACATCAATCCGCACGTCCTACCCCTTTCTCGCAACAAACACTCGAATCCAATCAGCAATTCTCTGATTGCCTTATCGTTCCATTACCGGTATATTAATCATCGTAACAAATCTGTTTAAAATAATGCAACAGAAGAGAGGCTCGCCTGTCGTAGGCGAGCCTCTCTTCTGTTAATCATTATAACTTATTCAATACGTTCCAAATTGCCGTTTGCGTCCATCTTAAATCTTGGCTTTGCTTCTTCTTCATTCGTCAAAACCGTTAAACGCCTTGCGCGATCCATAATTTGAATTAACGTTTTGTAATCGTCATTCACGGCGCGATAATCCGTTTGAACATTGTTTACCTCTTTGGACAGTCTTTCATTCTGATCGCGCAGCCGGTAAAGCTCTTCATCTTTGTCTTTCAATTCCTTTTCAAACAATTTGATTTGACGCGTTAAATCTTGATAGGTCGTCTTCCACCCGCGGAGAAAACGGATAACGGCATCTACCGATAATCCTTCCTCAAGCGAAGACGTATCATGTTTAAATCCACGTTCATCCGCTTCAAAAACAGATAAGGATGAAACGTGGGGCGTTGCAACAATCGTTTGTTTTTTCAAATAATTTCGTTTCTGGCGCTGCTGCTTTGCGATTTGTATCGCATCCTCGTAGCGCTTGCGAACGCAGCTGTTCCAACGGAACCCGCATGCTGCGGATGTGCGTCCGATACGTTCCCCTACTTCTTCAAACGCTGCAAGCTGGGTACTGCCTTCGCGGATATGGCGTAGCGTAACCTCGGCGAGAATTAAATCGTCGTCCGGACTCCACGCATCTTGTCTAACTGCTGTCATGCAACGAAAACCTCCTAACGTAAAGGCGCTTACTTTATCTCTATGCCCTTGGTAGAGTTCATAGAATCTATTGGATACTAATTTGTATAACCAAATTTTCACCCTCTCATACATGTCAGGTCTTATATTTGAGCAAACTGAATGTAGGGCCGCCGGCTGTGAACAAAAAGTTTGCGATTTCGTCACTGTTGCAGGTTTACACTTATTTCGCCAAACGTTATAATGAGCATTAGAAAATCGGGTCGCAGCGAAAGGGGGATGTTATCATGGCACGCATGTATCGGGTACTTGGCTTTTGGACCCTGGTAATCGGACTAATGGCTTTCGCAGGCCATATGACGGAATTCGCGTTGTTGTTTTTCGCGCAAGCCGTTGCTTTCGTATTTCTAGGCTACTTGAATTTCTCCGAGAGAACTTACATAGTTATGTTCTGGGGATATATGATCATTTCATTCGTGGGTTTCACGTATTGGTCGGTCTTCAAGTTGGACTTGCCTTTTTAAGGCGCATTTATACAAATGCAAAAAAAAAGCGAAACGGTGTCAGCTCCTATGGGGGGCTGACACCGTTTTGTTTGTCCCGTTATCTTTTGTCCAAAACCATAACTTTAAAGGTCTCGCTCATTTGATCGCTAAGCAGCAGCTGCCTGATCGCCCGATTCATGCGGGCCGTCTCACTTAAGGGATCCGTACTATTATGGTTCTGAAGGAGCTCAAAAACGCCATTATCGATCAAAAATTGCTTCTGAGTCGAGTAACTGCTTACCTGCCAGCCGCTTTCCTCTGCCGCATGACGAATAAACGTAAACGGTACGTGCGACGTTATATCCTGCTTGCCTATACGTGCGAAAGGACTGTCGCTCGCTTGATGCTGCCAGTAGCACATTAACGTGCCTAACATGCGGTGCTCCGCTGCATATTCTGCAGATTCATGCCCGTAATCAATAAGTAGGAGCCGCCCTTCGGTCATCGTCCTTCCAAGCCGCTTCAGAAAGTCAGCCGCCCCTGCATGCACCTCCGTCTGCTGTCCTTCCTTTAGTTCAATGCCGTCACGGACAAGCCATCCGCTGATTCGCGGATCGGTAAGCGGCATGTAGACATCATGAAAGCCATGCTCTGCAGTTCCAGCAACACCAAGCTCAACCATTTGTCCATTCACGCATTGCACCCGATGCACGGGAAAAGCGTCCAACAGCTCATTGGCCAGCACTAACGCAGGCTGCCGCAGCCAGTCCGCTGCCCACGCTTCATCTGATGTCGCCAGCAGCGGCTGAGCGTTCATCGTTCCAGTTAAGGCTGCAAATGCTTCGCGAGACGCAAGCGCGTGTGATGGATGATCTTCGATTTGGATAGAAATAAACTGCTCTTCCCAATGGTCGCTTAGCGTTTTGCCCGCTGCCGTTATTTGCGCCGATAATCTCCCTGTGCCTGCTCCCCATTCAATGAGATGAAGAGGCTTGCCGATTGCCCTTCCATATCGAAGGGAATAACCGGCGATAACTTCGGCTAACACGCGTCCAATTCCCGAGCTTGTATAAAAATCTCCCTTTTTTCCGATTCGGACAGGCCCTGAACGATAATAACCATACTCTGCATCGTATAAACAGCTGCTCATATACTGAAGGAACGGGATACATTTGACTGTATGCTTTACTCCTCCTGCATCCGTATACCAGCCCGCCCAGGAAGACTCGGTAATTTGCTTCGCAATTGAAACGGCAAGTGCGTTTTCCGTCATTGTTTCGTTCATCCTTTTCCGAATGTAAGATATAATAGATTTGATTGCCGCATAAAATGAATGCTGAGGAGGGAGGATGCCGTTGATATTACCCGCTAAGCGCATACGTATCGTCTTTGCTGCCACTGTTGTGCTCCTTTTTGCATGGCTCCTGATTCGGCTTCCCGTAATGGCCGAGCCTCAGCCTGCCGTTGATGATAGGCACACGCTGCTTGAGAAAAGTTTATCCGTCGTGGAGATCGATAAAGAAATCGTCCGTATCCAGGAGCAAAAAGCACAGCTGCTGCTCGCAAAGGCAGATACGGAAAAACAATTAAAGCTGCAGGAGCAGCAAATTTCGGACAAGCAAGACGAAGCAGGAAGCATCCTGCGCGCTTACTATATGGGAGAACGGGATTTTTTGTTTACTGCGCTTCTATCCTTTGATTCATTGTCCGATCTATTGCAGATGATTGATTATGCCGAATTTATATTTACACACGATAAGCATACCTTGGATACCTATACGGAGCAATACAAGAAGGTGAAGGAGGGCTACAAGCAGCTCGAGACAAGACAAGACGAGCTTACGGCAATTGAACAGCAGCTGCATACCCAGCGGGAACGTGTGTTGGAACTTGAAAAAGAGCTCGAAGAGCAGCTGGCCGGCCGTTCGGACGCTGACAAGCTTCGTTTATTAATAAAGGAGCTTACCTCATATTGGGAGTCTGCCGGCATGAACGAAGTCAAGCAATATTTCCGCGAGCTGTCGAAGGCCATGCAGAAGCTTCCAAGCTGGGTCCAAGAAAAAAAGCAGCTGCTTGAAATTAAAGGCTTTCAATATACGATCCGGGTTCCCGAGAATGATTTAAATACTTTTTTACGCGATCAAAATGAAATTTTTAATCATTTTTCGTTTCAATTTACAAATGACAAAGTAATAGCCCATGGTAAACGCGACGATATGGAAATCCGTATAGCCGGTCATTACACGATCGAGAATGAGCCGAAAAACGGTATCCTGTTTCATGTCGATGAACTGCTCTTCAACGGCTTTGCTTTGCCGGATACGACCCGCAATGCATTGGAAGAAGAATTTGATCTCGGGTTCTATCCTGATTTAATTGTATCCTTTCTTAAAGCGGAATCCGTTGAAATGAAAGACGGCGAGCTCATGATCAAGCTAAGCCTAAAGCTGTAAGAGAAAGAGACTGCTTCCGCCAATTGCTGAAGAAGTCTCTTTTTTTCACTCATTCGCTAGCTGTCAGCGTATTGATGTAAGCATCGATTTGAAGCGGTTGCTGCGAAAATAATTGCCACTGCCGCTCGCGCTGCTGCCATCTTACCGGCCACTGCGGCTCAGGAATCGCCAATTGATCATCGGGCTGCTTTGCATTCAACCTTTTAAGCCACCAAGCTGGAGGGATTCGTAATTGGTCGGATTGAATAGAGCTGTTCAAAGCATACAAGGATGCTCTAGCCGGAAGCTGTCCTGACTGCTCATAGGTCTGCTGCTGATTGTTGATGTCCGTCATTTCCCGGATCCACAGCATAGCCTCTTCCTCGACTTTGCTGTTCGAAGAGATCACATAGCTGCGGCCGTTTAACCACGGAAACAAAATATGATTGCGGTCGACTACCAGCTTACCGCGGACTTTTTCACTTAATTTCTCATATGCATCCCATGGTAAAATAGCTGCAAGCAGCTTGTTCCCGAGCAGAGCTTCGTTTAATTCGCCCGTCGCTTCCACCCTTATGCGGCTAACATTCCGCTCTACGGTTTGAAACCATTTGAGCCGGCCCGCCTGCTTTTCATTTATTTTACGCAAATTAATATGATCCGACTGGTCCGCTTGGAACGTTCCCAGCCATACAAGCTGCTGGTACAAATCGCCCGCACTCCAATTCACGATACTCGTCTCCGCATTCCATTCCATAACCTTTGCAGCGGCCGTTTGGTATGCGGCCCAATCTGTCGGCGGCTCCTTTAATCCGGCTTGCGCATACAGTTCACTGTTCCAAACGACAACATACGGATTAATGTCCTTTGGTACCCCCCATAAGTAGCCATTCCATCGTAAAGGGTCCAGCAAGCCCGTCATTTGATCAGAGAGCATATCGCCAGTCATGATACTATCTGCCGGCTTCAGAAATCCTTCCACTGCAAATGGTATAACGAATCCGTTATCCAGCAGCATGATGTCAGAAGCCGTCCCTTGCTGACTCTGCTTAGTCCACAAAGCGTAAGCCCTATCCTCTGCCTCTTCATTGGCAAGTTGTACCTGAATATGAGGATATTTCATCATAAAATTGCGGTTTAGCCCTACCAGCTGTCTAAACTGTTCTGCAGGCAAGGAAACGCTTACATGAATGTCCGACATTTGATCAATGACATGTTCTCCCGGTGCGGACTGAACGGTTGGTTTTCCGTCAGGCTTGTCCACGCCGGCAGGATTCGTATGGCTTGAGAATTGAATAAGCATCAGTGCTGCTAACAGTAACGCGCCAATAATGAACGGCACATATTTTCTGGGGGACACAGCATTCTTCCTTTCATCCATGTATCTTCTGAAAATAGGATAGCAATAAATCAAAAATTTGTCCAAATGAACATGCGCATAAGAAAAAAGACGGCTCCGCTGTCAGGGAACCGTCTATTATATAAGCGGAATGTTTTTTAAAGTACTTATTCAACGATTAGAGCAAATCAGCTGCAAGCTGCGCAAGCTTCGAGCGCTCGCCTTTCTCCAGAGTCATATGACCGCTGATGCCCTCGTTTTTGAACCGCTCAACGATATGAGTCAAGCCGTTACTGATGGAATCGAGGTAAGGATGGTCAATTTGCTCCGGATCGCCCATCAACACTATTTTACTGCCTTCTCCGACGCGTGAAACGATCGTCTTTACTTCATGCTTCGTTAAATTTTGCGCTTCGTCAATAATAATGAACTGTCCCGGGATCGATCTGCCGCGAATATAGGTGAGCGCCTCTACTTGAATACTGCCCATTCCCATCAATATTTTATCGATATCCCCAGCCTTCTTCGTATCGAATAAATATTCTAAATTATCATAAATCGGCTGCATCCACGGGCGCAGCTTCTCTTCCTTCTCACCAGGAAGATAGCCGATATCCTTCCCCATTGGCACGACAGGCCTAGCAATAAGCAGCTTCTTATATTTATGCTCATCCTCAACCTTCAGGAGGCCCGCTGCAAGCGCGAGCAGCGTCTTACCCGTACCAGCTTTACCTGTTAGCGTTACAAGCGGTATATCGTCGTTCAGAAGCAGTTCAAGCGCCATGCGCTGCTGCGCGTTGCGCGCCGTGATGCCCCAGATCGGATCATTGCTTAGAAAAAGCGGTTCAAGCTTCGCACCGTCTTGGCTCACCTTCAGAAGCGCGGATTTTGACGTCCCCATCTCATCCCGAAGGATGACGAACTCATTAGGGTTCAACCGTATATTAAGATTCATATTGTTCACATTTAGAAACCGATACGTGTAAAACTCATCGATTACGGCAGGGTGTACATAAAGCGTCATATAGCCCGAGTAGAAATCGGATGAAACGACCACCCGATCAGATAAATAGTCCTGTGCCTGCAATCCGAGCACATCGGCTTTGATTCGAACGAGCACATCCTTGCTAACCAAAACGATGCTTTGCTTCTCAGTCTCATTTTCTTGCTCTAGGTGGTAATTTAGCGCTACCGCTAAAATCCGATTATCATTGGACATTTCTCCAAACATTTCTTGAACGCGCATAAAGCTGCGGTGATTCAGCTCCACTTTGAGCAGGCCGCCGCTTGGAAGCTCAATGCCCTCATGCAAATGCCCTCTCTCCCGCATCTTATCGAGCAAACGTGAGATGGATCGTGCATTACGGCCTAATTCATCAGCCAGCCTCTTCTTTGAATCTATTTCCTCCAACACAACCGCGGGAATTATGACCTCATTATCCTCGAAAGCAAAAATCGCTTGCGGATCATGAAGCAGCACATTAGTGTCGAGCACGAATATTTTTTTCATGAGAACCCTCCCGGCGTTGGAAATTCGATAAAAAACATACATAGCCTTGCGTGCAGCGGGTAAACTAAGGCGGACAGGTAACGTTATGCGGTTTTTAACATCAAAAAGAGGTGGTAAACATGTTCAAATGGCTTACTTCAGCGATCATTGTTGCGATTGTAGCGACAGGCTGCAGCACCGTCGCACGTAATGAGACATCACCCTCTCCACAAAATAATGGCCGTGTTGAGGCCCAGCAAACCGAACCAAGGAAGAAGGAAATTAAAAATTCGGAGCAGGTCGCGGCACATTTGGAGCAGTTGGCCAAAGGAATTGATGGCGTAACGAACGCGCATTGCGTCGTGTTCGGAAATACGGCAATCGTCGGTATTGATGTTGATGCCAAGATGGAGCGCTCCAGAGTCGGTACGCTCAAATATTCTGTCGCTGAAGCATTTCGCAAAGACCCTTACGGTATAGACGCCCTCGTAACGGCAGATATGGATCTAACCCAAAGGTTAAACGAGATTGGCGCAGACATCAGACGCGGCAGACCGATAGCTGGCTTTGCTGAAGAAATGGCCGATATTATGGGCCGTCTTGTTCCTCAGCTTCCGCGTGATATCATACCGCAGGAGCCAGAGAAACAGGAAGCTCCAAAAATGAATAAGAAATTGTAAAAAAATCGGTTTTATGCTCGAAAACTAATGCTTTAAGATTTGGTAAAGGCCCCCAAAAGACACAAAAAGCCTAGTGAAAGCATCACTAGGCTTTTTTTATGGCAGCGAACATTTTGTCCGCTGCTCGTTTGTCATCTGTTTTCTCATATTCCGGGGTGTTGGACAAGCACACGCCGTTAACCATCGCGTCTCGAACCTTCCACGAAATCATACTCGAGGCCGGACTGCCAGACTCCGCATCAATTGTATGCATTAGAACGAAAGGCTGCTCATGCAGTGCTTCAATCGTTTGCACGGATAATGCTGTTACGGGTTCAGTCATCCGCATGGCCTCCTTCTGGCAATATTACAAAATGGTATCCGTAGCATTATTATATCCATATTATTACCGCCAGTCTACGGTTATTCAGCCATTTTTGCTTTCAATGCAGCACGGGCCTCATCGAGCTTTGTTTCGTCCAAATACACATATGGACTTCTCCAATTACCCTCAAGCGGAATAAATGTTATGTCACTGCGGCTGATGCCGAAATATTTGTGCAATAAATTTTGTATTTCTTTGGATGGCATATCCATCTTCATGTTATTGCCAACCGCATCAATAACAGAGCCCAGCTTCGCCGCACCGCTTAATGATTTCATCTTATCAACAAGCGCGCCGATCACTTCACTTTGACGTTTGTTCCGGTCAAAGTCGCTCGACATATTTTTTCCATCATTGGATTTACGGTAGCGAACGAAGTCGAGCGCCTTGTCGCCATCCAGAACTTGAACGCCTTCCCGGAGATCAATATCCGTACCATCCTGTGAGTCTTTATATTTCATTCGCATATCGACATCAACTTCAACACCGCCGAGCGCATCTACCACATCTGCAAACCCTTGAAAATTTATAACTGCTGTATACTTAACTTCAATATCAAAAAGCTGTCCTAATACTGTCCGGACGTGCTGCTTCGCATCCGCTTGTGCCGCTTCCGTCTCCATACCTTCTTTTTTGGCACTGTTGTAAAAAGCAGCGTAGAACTCATTCGCTTTTCTCTCTTTATAACCGTCTACATCGATCTTGGAGTCGCGGGGAATAGATACAACCGTTGCCGATTTAGTTTTCGGATTAAGTACGGCTACCATCATGACATCGGTATTCAAACCTCCGCCATGAGCCCGCGAATCAAGTCCCAATAATGCGATCGCGACAGGTTTTTCCTTTACCGATTCTCCAGCCGGTACCGGATTATTATTTGTTCCAATAGTGTCGATTGCATCGCCAGCTTTAAACACGACATAAGCAAGGGCTCCCGCTACAATGAGCAGCAGCCCAAACAACAACACTAAAAACGTTTTTACTATCGAACGTTTCTTGCGCGGCTTTTGCTTTTTCGCTTTAACCGGTTGACGAGCACCCGATCTTGGAGGTAATGATGTCGAACCTTGACTCATTGGATTCACCTTCAAGCTCAATTGTATTTTGGATTAGACTCAATATCCGTCAGCAGCTGTTCGCCCGATTCCCGTGGATATAGCTGCAGCTTAGAACGGCCATCCTTTTCGTATTTAACATGAATCATCGTCTCATCGGTCTTAGTAATCGTAAAGCCCGTAAGTCCGTGATCCTCCGTCAATATTTGCGCGAAAAACTCGAGTGTATCGAGCGCCGCTTGATCATCGGGTCGGGCCTCCGCGACAACCCGGATTTGCAGCCAGTTGAACAAGGCTTCCTCGAGCTTCATTTGCCTGATTCCGCTTTCTGAGGCGACGGTTCGATTTTTTTGCCGCCCTTCCATTTATCATACAATTGACGCCCGCGAAGCATGAGCATCATAAGGACCGCAATTCCCATACATTGAATAATAGGCAGTTTGTCGACTTGCAAAATCATTAATATAAATGAACCGAATGCTATCAAAGCATAAACTAGAATCTCTTTCAACAACGGAAGCCTCTGCTGGGCACGAAACACTTTATTGAAGATGTATATTGTAAAGCCCAGGATGAGCAAATAAGAGACAAGCTTATGATCGCTTAACCATGCTTGCATTGTTGCATACCTCCTATCATTAAACAAAACGTAAGGTTTTGAATGAACAAAACCTTACGTTAATTTGAAAAATGGACTTATACAGTGGTTTGAGCTGTTTTACGGTGCTTCTCAGCACGCTCGCGCTCGCTCTTATTCAATATTTTTTTGCGAAGACGGATTGATTTCGGTGTAATTTCACAATACTCATCATCGTTCAAGTACTCAAGCGCTTGCTCAAGCGAGAACAGTCGCGGACTTTTCAGAGTAACCGTATCGTCTTTACCTGCCGAGCGAATGTTGTTCAGCTGCTTCACTTTACAGATGTTGACGATAATGTCGTTCTCACGAGTATGCTCGCCGACGATCATACCTTCATAAATCTCGGTACCTGGCTCCAAGAATTGAATACCGCGATCCTCTACGCCCATCATGCCGTAGAAAGTCGATGTTCCGTTCTCACTAGCGACTAGAACGCCTTGATGACGTCCGCCTACGCCTGCACCGGCAAGTGGACCATAGCTGTCAAATGCATTGTTCATAATGCCGTATCCGCGCGTTAAAGTCAAGAACTGTGTACGGTACCCAATCAAACCGCGAGCAGGAATTCTGAATTCCAAACGAACCTGACCGTTACCGTGGTTGATCATGTTAAGCATTTCGGCTTTGCGCGTTCCTAGGCTCTCCATAACGGCGCCCATGCTTTCCTCAGGCGTATCGATTAGTAAACGCTCGTAAGGCTCTTTCTTCGAACCATCAATTTCCTTGATGATAACTTCAGGCTTGGATACTTGAAGCTCAAAGCCTTCACGACGCATGTTCTCGATTAGAATCCCCAGGTGAAGCTCACCACGACCGGAAACGATAAAAGCATCCGGGCTATCTGTTTCGTCTACGCGCAGCGCAACGTCGGTCTCAAGCTCTTTGTATAGACGCTCACGAAGCTTGCGGGATGTAACCCATTTCCCTTCACGGCCTGCAAACGGGCTGTTGTTAACTAGGAATGTCATTTGAAGTGTCGGCTCGTCGATTTTTAGAACCGGCAAAGCTTCCGGCTTCTGTGGATCAGCAATTGTCTCGCCGATGTTAATTTCACGAATACCCGCAATTGCGATGATATCGCCCGCGCCTGCTTCCTCGATCTCAACGCGCTTCAATCCTACGAAACCGAACAGCTTCTCGATTCTTGCTTGTTTAGTGCCGCCTTCGCGTGTCATTACCGCAACGGATTGACCTTGCTTAATGATACCGCGGTTAACGCGGCCGACCGCAATACGGCCAAGGTACTCATTGTAATCAAGCAAAGTAACGAGGAATTGCAATGGCTGTTCAACATCCTCGGTCGGCGACGGGATGTTGCTGACGATGGTTTCATATAGAGCTTCCATGTTTTGGTCCTGTTTCTCAGGATCAAGACTGGAAGTACCCATTAACGCAGATGCATAAACAACAGGGAACTCAAGCTGGTCGTCATTTGCTCCTAGCTCGATAAATAGGTCAAGAACCTCATCAACAACCTCTTGAGGTCTAGCGTTCGGACGGTCAATCTTGTTCACGACAACGATTGGGGTCTGGTTCGATTCAAGCGCTTTGCGCAAAACGAATTTTGTTTGCGGCATGCAGCCTTCAAAAGCATCTACGACCAGAAGAACACCGTCAACCATTTTCATGATACGCTCAACCTCGCCGCCGAAGTCAGCATGACCAGGTGTATCCACAATGTTAATCAAATAATCTTTGTAGTTGATGGCTGTATTCTTGGCCAAAATCGTAATACCGCGTTCACGCTCCAGATCGTTAGAATCCATCGCGCGTTCCTGTACTGCCTCATGTTCGCGAAACGTTCCTGATTGTTGCAGCAGTTTGTCGACCAATGTCGTTTTGCCGTGGTCAACGTGGGCAATAATGGCGATATTCCGTAATTTCTCTCTTGCTTGCATAACTAGTAATCCACTCCATTTGTTTTTTATTTAAATCGTTAAATCTGCTTACCAACGTCTGCGTTTGCTTAGCATCATCCATATACCTGCCGCTATAAACGCTACAGCAATCGCATAAATCCCCCAGCTCCACAATAGTACAAGAATGATGAACAAGGCCGATGCGGCAGCAAGCGCAATCGATGCCGTGAGCACAACAGGCGGTCTGGATGAACCGAACAAATAATATTCGTAAAGGCCTGCCGCTACGCCGAAAATAAACAGCGGCCACAAATATTTCAAGCTATCCCATCCAAGCAGGTTGCAAAAAACAAAAAGCAGGGCATATACGACGAGCATTCCGCCAGGGACAAGCACAACCGCAGGAACTAATCTGCCAAAATACAGCACATGAAGCAGTATTCCGGGTATTAATACGAGCAGCGGCCAGAAAATCGCCCCTAAAAAGCTGAATACACCTAACTTGCCCAACAAAATAACGGCCCCGGCTAACAGCAAGATGATTCCAGCGGAATATTTGTTATTAGGCATTCGCGTTCCGCTCCTTACAACGCCAATCGTATATGTTGACGAAAGACGACAGTTTTTATCTATACTAGTTTAATGGAACTGAACCAAAAATACCAGTACGAAGCGTGCGTCTGAACAAAAAAAAACCGTTCCGCAATATTTTGCGTGAACGGAAAGGGTCCTAAACATTAGGATACAGGCTTTTTTCTCATTACCGCGAGTGCGATAACGAGAGGTACGCAAAGCAGCGGAATAGCCTCTGCCAGCGTTTTGGAGCCGTGAAATAACAGCTTGTCAAGCCCAGGGTCATGCATCAGCATCTCCCCTGCGGCATAGGCAAGTAAAGCTGCCCCAATATAGGAAAGTGCAGGAAACTTATGCAATAATGATCCCAGCATTTGGCTTCCCCAAATAATCATCGGTATGCTGAGCGCAATCCCGAGCATGATAAGAATAGGATCGCCATTTGCAACTGCCGCAATAGCAAGAACATTGTCGAGACTCATGATAAAATCGGCAACGACAATGGTCCATATCGCTTGCCCGATCGTATTCGCTTTTTTCATCGGTTGCCTATCATGCTGCCCGCCTGCGTCTGCAAGCAGTTTGACAGCGATATAGAACAATAATAGCGCTCCAATTGCTTGTAAATAAGGTATCTGAAGCAGTTTAATGGCTATAAGTGTCAATAAGCAGCGCAAACCGACTGCAGCAAAAGCCCCCCACCATACTGCTCGTTTTCGTTGATTTGGCGGGAGCTTTTGACTAGCCATTGCTATAACAATCGCGTTATCTCCGCTCAACAATACATTAATTAAGATGATTTCGATAAAAATAAAGACGCTGTCCACTTTGCATTCCCCCTCTTATCAGCAATATGAACAAGCTATGGAGATTATGTTCAAAAAAAATTTGAATCCATCTTTCCGTTCTTACGTATTTATTGTAGACTTCAAGAAGTGCTTGTACAGGAAGGAGGGGACAAACAAAATGGAACTATTCTCAGTCGAGTTTTTCTCCGCTCTGTTGACTATCGTTTTCATCGACCTCATATTGGCTGGGGACAACGCCATTGTCATAGGGCTTGCAGCTCGCAATTTGCCTAAGGAGCAGCAGAAGAAAGCAGTCATTTGGGGAACAGTCGGGGCAGTCGGTATTCGCGTAGTTGCAACACTGCTCGTCGTACAGCTGCTCAATGTGCCTTGGCTTAATCTCGTGGGCGGTTTGCTGCTTGTCTGGATCGCGTACAAATTGCTCGTGCAGGAAGATGCACATGATGGGATCACTGCCGGCAACACGCTGTGGCAATCGATCCGAACAATTATTATTGCCGATGCGGCAATGGGGATTGATAACGTCATCGCGGTAGCAGGCGCTGCGCACGGCGATACGCTGCTTGTTGTACTCGGGCTTATCATCAGCGTACCGGTCGTCGTATGGGGAAGCACACTATTCATTAAGCTCATCAACCGCTATGAATGGATCGTGTATGTCGGCTCAGCCGTTCTCGCTTACACGGCAGCTAAGATGATTACTCATGAAAAATCGTTCAAAGAGTTTTTCGAGAATAATCAGCTCATCTATTGGTCGTTCTTGATTTTAGTCATTATCCTTACAGTGGTAGCCGGCGTAGTGACTAACACTCGCAAGAAGCAAGCAGAACAACAAAAAAGCAGACAATCCCACTAGTGGGATTTCTGCTTTTTTGTTTTTCGTATAAAATTTAAAACCAGCTATCCTCCCCTGCCGTCAGAGCAGAGGTTTGACTGCCGTGAGAAAGCAGCATCTGTTCCGTTCCTTCAATCGCTGCCGAAATCAACGTTTCCAAATTCGGAAGGAGCGCTTCTACTTTTTCTACGATTCTAAGATTCGGATTCGTGCTCGGTGACTTCGGCAAAAATAATGTGCAGCAATCCTCGTAAGGTAAAATCGACGTTTCAAACGTTCCGATTCGTTCGGCTACCCGAATAATTTCATGCTTGTCCATCATAATTAAAGGCTTTAACAATGGCAGCTCGGTTGCCCGCCCAATGACGTTCATGCTTGGAAGCGTCTGGCTTGCCACTTGACCAAGACTCTCACCGGTAACGATGCCGTTTGCCCCGTTAAGTTCCGCAAGCTGCTCCGTTATGCGCAGCATCGCTCTACGCATTAACGTTATAATGAGATTATCGCTATTCGCTTGCATAAGTGTTGTTTGAATTTCCGTGAAAGGAACAAGATGGAGCTTGATCGGCTCGCCGCTGAAGTAAGACAACCTTTTTGCAAGCTCAATCACTTTTTCCTTTGCCTTATCGCTCGTAAAAGGATAACTGTGAAAATGAACGGCCTCCAGCTCAAGTCCTTTACGCAGCGCCATCCAGCCTGCCACCGGGCTGTCAATTCCTCCGGATAACAGGAGCATTGCTTTGCCGTTCGAAGCATATGGAAATCCGCCGGCACCCTGAATAACCTCACAAAATACGTAGGTCGCTTCCTCCTGAATATCGACTCGAAGCTCAACGTCAGGCTTCTTTACGTTTACTTTAAGACTCGGCATGGCACGAAGCACATGTCCGCCGACTAAATGGTTCATTTCCTGCGAATTGTGAGGGAACTTCTTCCAAGCACGCTTTGCGCTAACCTTGAAGGTCTCCGGCTCTTCTGGAAGTGATCGCATGACCTCTAATGCAGCAGCCCGTATTTTCTCTAGATCTGATTCCGTGCTTACAACCGGGCTGAGTGAAACGATGCCGAACAAATCCTTCAACCGATCTGCAATCGGCTCATAAGGAAGTCCGTTCAGCTTGACGTATAGACGGCCAAACGATTTAACGTAAGTAATACCAATATATGGACTTAAAGCCTGCTTCACTTGTTCAAGCATTCGCTTCTCAAACCTGTTGCGATTCCGTCCCTTTACCGTTAAATCTCCGTAACGCAGTACAATCTGATCATAAAGCAATGTTATGTCAATCTCCTCTCAAGCGGCTTCAACTGTTTGACGATATGCTTTAGAGCGGCACCCAGCTTCGTAATATCACGTTCCTCGTGTTCGTCGCCGAAGCTAATGCGCACGCCTCCGGTCGCTTGTTCTCTGCTTGCGCCTATCGCAAGCAATACCCGGCTTGGCTTATCATCCTTTGAAGAGCAAGCCGATTTCGTTGATGCCATTATACCATGCTGCTCCAGCATATGAATGATGACCTCAGGCTTCATGCCCGGGTATGAAAAATGAACGATATGCGATGCCGCCGGCTCACTGCCGTTCAGCTTCAGCTCAGGAATCTCTTCGATAATCTGTATAAGCTGCTTCTTCAATGCAGTCATCCGCTTCTGCCGCTCAGTCATCGATTCAATCGACATGCGCAGCGCTTTCGCAGAAGCAACGATCCCTGGCACATTTTGTGTGCCCGGGCGGTAACCGCCTTCCTGCGAGCCGCCCGTGAACAGCGGATATAGCGAAATGCCTTCCCGTACGTACAAATAGCCCACGCCCTTTGGTCCGCGCAGCTTATGCGAAGATCCGCTTAACAAATCTATGCCCCATTCCTCAAGCGAGATCGGCAGCTTGCCGATGCTCTGCACGGCATCAACATGAAATAAGATTTTGGGATACTCCTTCAGGAAGCGTCCGATCTGTTCAATTGGCTGGACCGTGCCGATTTCATTGTTAACATGCATAACGCTGAACAATATGGTCTCGTCCGTCAATGCTTCTTTTATTTGCTCCAATCGTACATGGCCAGTCTTATTAACAGGAAGATACGTTATTCGAAAGCCCTCCTGCTCCAGCTGGCCTAACGTTTCGTATACCGATGGATGTTCGATCTGTGTCGTAACGATATGATTGCCTCTGTTACGATACTGCTTAGCGGCACCCTTCAGTGCCAAATTGTTGGATTCCGTCCCGCCTGAAGTAAATACCCATCTGCCCTGCCGTGTTTTGAACTGATCGGCAATAACGGTTCGCGATCGTTCAATTAATTTGTCCGCTTCCGTTCCGCTGCGATGCAGCGATGAAGGATTCGCATACTGCGACCTCATAACCTCCATCATCGTTTGCACCACCTCGTCGTAGGGAGGTGTGGACGCGCAGTGATCAAAATAACTCATCTACATGCTGTCTCCTTTCTAAAAAGAAAAAGATCAACGATTGTTTCTGCTTAAACAGCAGAAAACCAAACCGTGATCTTATTGCCGCCATGCTACCTCGCTTGAAGCACCTTAGCAACATAACGCTGCGTTTCTTCAGGAAGCGCCTCGAGATTTGCTATCAGCTGGTCGTTCGTTTTAATGCCTGTACGATCAACACGTCCCGGCCCTGCATTGTAAGCTGCTAAAGCAACCTGCTCATTACCGTCATACTTCTTAAGCAGGAACGATAAATAACGTGTTCCGCCGTCAATATTTTGGGCGGGGTCAAATGAGTTCGTCACGCCAAGCCCTCTCGCGGTTCCATCCATCAGCTGCATTAATCCCTTAGCACCTGCTGAAGACTCCGCGTCCGCACGGAAACCCGATTCCGTTTGAATAACCGCTTCAATCAATGAAGCATCTACGCCATATTTTTCGGAGGCCTGCTCTATGAGGGAGGCATATTCGCTTGGACGGCCCTCAGACGTACTCGAGCTGTTGAAGGATATGTTCGTCATTCCGCTTAGTGATGACAGCTGCTCCAGTGCATCAGCCGTCTGAACAGGCACTGAAGATTGGCTGTCCGAGGAGTTATCGGACATATATTGAGATAATAGCGTATCAAATAAGGAAGCTGAGCCGTTGCCGGTTGCCGCATTTAACGGACTGGTCGTCGCTTGAAATTCGAGACTTGGCGCAAGCTGAAGCTGCAGTAATGTTTTTATAATTCGCGGGTCGATGCTCATGATTTCCTCCCAGCTATGTAACTATGCAAATACAAAAATATATATCGGTTTTTATTGTACATGTTTTTAGAGCAAACAACCAGCGCCGGTTTCTTTCAGTCTTTTTAACAGCGGAAGAAGTTCAATTATAGTTTGACATTCTAAATATTTTACGTGACTGTCCTCAGGATTCGGCTGCTGCTGCCTTGCATTTAACCATATAGGTGTCCACCCCGCTTGAAAAGATGGGGCAATATCGTTGTGCCAAGCATCTCCGATATACACCAGCTGATCCGGCTGCAGCATCGTATGCTGCTGCACATACTGGAATACGCTTGGATCAGGCTTTGCCTTGCCTATCCCATCCGAAATGTACAGAAACGGATCCTTTACCCACGTCAAAAGCTTAAGCGCTCTTATTTTGTTCATTTGATGCTCGACCGGCCCATTCGTAATCACACCGATGAGTATGCCTAATGAAAGCAGATGCTCGAGCAGCTGATCAACGCCGGCACGAAGCTCCAAGCGCGATTGTTCCAGCTCGTATTGCTGCTGAAGCCGCTTTGCCTCTATTGCGGAAACCGTTATACCTAAATCGGCAAACGCTGCTGTCGTCCGTTCTATGCGCAGCTGGTCCAGCGTCATACGGCCTTTGACATGATGCTCCCACAGGCGGTCGCTGTGGCGTCTTATGCTTTTGTATAAATCCTCCATCATCAAGCGATCCGTCATCATTACATGATTCAAATCTGCATGCTCAACCGCCAATTGGAATGGCAGCAGCTGATCGTATAACGTATCGTCCAGATCAAAAAACACAGCCTTGATCATTCCTTCTCCCCCTATTTTAGCCTGTGGCAACCCTTTTATAAAACAACGTTAATTATAGCGCATTTTCGAACGAAAGATTCGGTCGAGCAGCTTAACAGCGGCAAACAGCAATAGACAAATGACAAAAGCGATGACCTCCAGCTGCAGCAAATACCACGGCCATGGAGCAAGAATATCGAGTAATGACGCCGTTCCCGGTTTCCTTGCTAAAAACATAAAGTTTGTTTTTCCCGAAATGATATTGGTAATAGCTGCCGGGATAGCCAGCACATGCAGCCAAAATAAAGTACTGAACACCGAGCGGAAGGTCGGTCGATACCGTTCGACCGCTGTTATGAATAAGGCAGCACCAATAATTCCAATGTGTGCGATAAAGAAGTGAAAATATCTGAAGTGTGGAAACGTTTCGTCTAAATTAGGGGTCAGCAGCGCCTGCAATGCTCCCATGCTGCCTAAAAAAAACACAATATGATAAAGTTTTTTATTATTGGTTATTAGTAAAATGGCAGACAGCAACAGCATCAGACTGCACAGCTGGAACGGAAGTGAACCAACACGCCATCTATGCTCCAGTACATAGGATAGCTGAAGGGAAATTTCGCAGCATAACAGCAGCACCGCCAATCCGTATCTCACCGCTTGATTCAGCGCTGGCCGCCTCAGATGTTTCCGAAACATAATGATTCCGATAAACACTATTAATGCGACAGCTAGGCCAGCAATGTGAGCAGCTGAAAACATTTCGAATGCCATCCAATATCGCCCCGCCTTTCTTTGTATAATCCTGCTTACAATCATATTGTTAAAAAAAGCAATAAAAAAATAGTACCATCTTTATTTGGTACTATCTCCTTCTTGCTTCTTATTAAACAAGCCCATTTCTTTCACTTTGCTTGCCGCCTCTCTTGATCCGGTTAAATTCAGCTTTTTCAAAATATGATTAACATGATTTTTGACGGTTCGAATCGATACGACAAGCTTGTCGGCAATTTGCGGCTGCGTGTAGCCTTGATCGATTAAATTCAGCAGTTGCAGCTCCGAAGGGGTAATGAGATCATTCAGCTTTTTCGCTTCGAATTCCCGTTCAAGCTGCTTCAGCCGGCGGAATTCCTCGCGCATGCGTTCCGCAACTGCCGCATTAATGGGAGACTGACTTTTGTAAGCGGACCTGACCGCATCAGGCAAGCTTTCAAATTCCGATTTTATCTGATAATCGATGGCTCCTGCTTGGAAGGAACGGAAAATGAGCTCCTTCTCCTCCATGGAAGTCAGCATAATGACGCGGGCGCCTGTAGACGCTGCCGTCTCCTCGGCTAGCAGAATGCCCTCGGGACGGCCGTCCAGCATGATATCCATCAACACAACGTCAACAGGCGGTAATGTCTGCAGCTCACCCAGCAGCACCTGCCGGACATCCTCTGCCTGATTGGATGTCCATACGACATCGATATCTTGTTCCTTGTCTAAATAGGCTACTAGACCTCGAAGCCAATCCGGATCATCCTCGACAATCCATACTCTAATGTTGCTCATGCGCTTCTCTCCCCTGAGAATGTATTGCCGCTATTTTCTCCGCTCGAATGTAACGCTTTGGAAACGTCATATAGACGGAGGTCCCCTTGCCTGTCTTGCTGCGAATATGCAGCATTCCTTTATGCTTACGCATCACATGATACGCGTATGGCAAGCCGAGTCCGAAATTGGTATCACTGCCGCTCTTTGTCGTATAAAATGGTTCAAGCACCTTCGCAGTCTCACTCTTTTCCATCCCCGGGCCCGTATCCCGTACTTCAATGATGAGCTCGCGCTTCGTTTCGCTTAAATGGATAATGAGCTCTCCCTTGCCCTTCATCGCTTCCAGCGCATTCGCTACAATATTTCCGAGAGACTCGCTTACTTGCGCGGGATCCATGCGACATTTCCATCCTTCGCTGAGCGTGGTGCTAAGCTTAATATGTCCTAAAACAGGTTCATACTGCTTTATGGTTTGCTCTATAAGTTCCGCCAAATTAACGGCTTCATACTTCAGCACTAAATCCTCCGTACGCCGATGAACCCTCTGCAGCATTTCTTGCATATGACGCGACGCGTTCAGCACCGTTTCAACATCCGCCAGCAGTTCTGGCTGGTTGGTGGCAATGGCATACGACTTCATCTTTTCAGAGAACAGCCTCATTTTCCCTGCATCGTTTTTTATCGCATGATTCAGTATGGCCGTCCCTGAAGTGACCGCGCGCAAGGTGGAATCAAATCTGCGGCGATCGACCATTACACGTACGCCCATAAAGCCATAAGTAAAAAGCCCCACTACGAATACGGTTACGCCTAACCCGACAATCCATGTATTATACACCCACATCCGCAGCATACCAAAGCTTGGAAGCACATAATTCATGACCGCACTGAACATAACCGGCGGCAGTACCGCCGAGCAAACGATCCAGTGTGTACGGGAAACAGCAACGTATGGCTGCCGCTTTAGCAGCACCTGTACTGTGCCGTACAATATATACGGAACAGCCCACCAAACGACTACCTTAAACGTGATCGGATACATTTCCGTGTAAAAGGGGGTCAATACGATGCTGCCGATAATGGGTAAGAGCAGTAGAAAAGGCACAAGCTGCTGCAATCGCTTCGGCAAACGAACGGGGCGATAGGCAATAGCGAACAAAACGAAGGCGTATGGCAACCCGTAATAGGAAAAAAGCGAGGATACCGCCTGCAGGCGATAAAACAGCTGCTGCCCTACTTCGTTCATTCCGGCTTCCGCTGCGGCTGGCAGCCATTGCAAGTCCAGAACGGCGGCGAGAGCGCCCGCTCCTCCGCTAAACGCGACAGCGCCTAACCATCGATTTACGGAGGCATGCCGATCCGAGAGCCATATAATGGCCGCTACAGCCCATAATGCGATAAGAACGAACAACATAAGGCAGCTCCTTCACTACAGGTTTCTCTTTCCTCTCAATTTATGCACGATCCCACTCGAAGCCGATTTCCTTCAAAATGGCTTTCGCCAGCACCATATGACCTGCAGCGGTCGGGTGCACCCGATCCCACGCAAGCGTAGCCGCATAAAGCTGCTCCAGCACCTTATTAAAGGCTGCCTGCGTGTCTACGAATAAACAACCATGCTGCTCCGCAGTCCGTCTCACGATATCCCCGTACTCGTCCATCGTTGCACGCATCGCATCTTGGGCGTTGCTTTCAATATAAAACGGCGTCATCAGAACAATTCCCTGCGCGAGCGGCTTCGTCTGTGCAATGAGCGCCTGGAGCGTCTGCTCATATTCTTCCTTGTACACATGTCCTTCGGGTATGAACGGTGTATCATATTGCCGCCATACATCATTCGTACCGATCATAACGACTAGCCAATCGGGCTTGCGCTCAATGACATCCTCCTGCCAGCGCTGCTTTAAGTCGCGCACGGTATGGCCGCTTGTTCCCATATTGATGACACGTATGCCGAGCTCCGGATAAACAGCCTGCAGCATAGCGTCAACATAACCGACATACCCTTTGCCAAGCGCGCCGAACAACCCTTCTCCCGCAGGACGGTTCCGTTCGCAATCCGTAATCGAATCTCCGATAAAAATAAGCTTTTGCCCTTTAGTCAGTTTCATGTACGAATCCTCCAATAAAATAGGATGAAAGCGAAATCATAAATTAATACCGAGCATATCACATTAATATGCTGTTGTTAATTGTACAAAAAAAACCGTGCGGCGTTGAGCCGGACGGTATTGTTATTGCGGATTTAGAAATAAAGTCGCATTGCAGTATCGTCTGGATAACGAATGAAAATAGGACGTTTGGATCGAAATGACTGCAACGAGCAAAATGTTACGTACCGCTTCCCGCTGCTTATCCGTTAGATTAGAAAGTCTGCTTGCGAATTGATGAGCGGTTGAACGTATGACATGCTCCGTTAATAAATCCTGATGCGGATTTTCCTTCAGATGACCAGATATGTCGAGCAGCTGGTCGTTATTCGCATCAAGCTCTTCAAACATGCTGGTGTACGATGCGTATAATTCAATAGGGCCGACAAGATCATCCGAGTCATCCTCAGGCTTCTTGAATACGATTTCAAAAAGCTTGCGGATTGATTCAAAATCAAGATTGGATTTTAAATCATCAATAATAAATAATAAGGCCGCTTGATTTAACGAATATTTTTTTCCAGCCTTTGGACAATTGAAATAAGGCTTAAAATCCCGCTTTACCCAGTTCTGCATAGAGGTGATCGACAGATTCGAATATTCGATGAGCTGGCCAAGCGCAGCAATCTCATGCAGCGAAAATCCTTTCAACTCATTGCCTTTGATAAGCTTCTCAATAATCGGCGGCAGCAATGTGGAGAGAAAAGCGGGCAGACCCGCCCCCTTCTCCAAATCATATCGATGCGCTTTGCTCCATGCGGTTTGCAGCACCTGAAGCGGCTTTTGATCAAACTTTCCGTCCAAGGCAAGCAGCAGGCAAGCCATCTCTTTTCGAGTAAGCGTAAAGGATTCCATATCCCTTCCTCCTCGCGATCCGTGTTTTCGAGTTCATATGAACTCATCATATGCCTGCGAAAGAGACTTGTAAAGACTCGAAAATCGATGAGAATACGCTTTTCCATCTCATTAAATCGCTCATAAAGCGTTTAAAAGGCTGTTACCGTTGCATATGGCGTTTGTCATAACCTGTAATCATTCGTTATAGTAGATCATAAGTATACAAAAAATATAAATATAAAAGGGTAGTGAGAAACGAAAATGGGTATAGGATTCAATTTATTCATGATTGCTCTTCTTATTTTATTAACTGCTTTTTTCGTCGCAACGGAGTTTGCCATCATTAGACTTCGCTCCAGTCGGATTGATCAGTTAGTGCTTGAGGGCCGGAAGAACGCGCTTGCCGTTCAACGGGTTACGAGTAATCTGGATGCCTACTTGTCAGCCTGCCAATTAGGTATAACAATTACAGCACTCGGGCTTGGCTGGCTGGGAGAACCTACAGTTGAAAAAATGCTTGTACCCTTGTTTGAACGTTTAGAGTTAAATAATGATGACCTCAGTCATATTTTATCCTTTTTAATTGCGTTTATTTCGATAACCTTTCTGCACGTCGTTGTCGGCGAGCTTGCACCAAAAACCTGGGCGATTCAAAAAGCCGAGTTCATTAGCTTTTTTACGGCAAAACCGATCATTTTCTTCCATAAGCTTATGTATCCGTTCATTTGGGTTCTTAACGGCTCGGCTAACGCGCTTGTCCGGCTATTCGGACTGAAGCCTGCTACTGAGCATGAGGAAGCACATTCTGAAGAAGAAATTCAAATCATTCTGAACGAAAGCTACCAAAGCGGGAAGATTAACAATACAGAATATGGCTATGTTAGCCGCATTTTCGCTTTTGACGAATTGCTGGCCAAAGAAATTATGGTGCCCCGCACCGATATGATATGCTTGTACACGAACAAATCTTTAAAAGAAAACATGGAAATTATTCGTAAAGAACAATATACACGGTTCCCGGTTGCACTTGAGAGTAAGGACAATATCGTCGGTATGATTAATACGAAGCAGTTGTTCCTGGAATATGAAACAGACCGCGACCTTGATTTCAAGAAGCTTGTACATCCGGTACTTAGCGTATCCGAGGTTACACCGGTTAAAATGCTGCTGAAGCGTATGCAGCAGGAACGCGTTCACATTGCCATTCTCGTTGATGAATACGGAGGAACGTCCGGACTCATTACGATTGAAGATATTTTGGAAGAAATCGTCGGCGAAATCCGGGATGAATTCGACGCAGACGAACGGAAAGAAATCGAACAGCTGGCAGACAATTGCTACTTGCTGGACGGCAAAGTATCACTCAGCGAGCTGAGCGACCTTACCGGCATGAACTTCGAGGAAGAGGACGTCGATACGGTCGGCGGCTGGCTCTACAGCCAAGTGCCTGATCCGAAGCCGGGCAAAGAGCACTTTTATGAGCAATACAAGTTTATTATTCGAGAAACGAGCAAAAACCGTATTCGCAAAGTTGAAATGCTCATCCAGCAAAACGAAGCCGAGTTCGAAGGCGAGACGGCTTAATAAGATACACTTACAAGAAGCAGCCCATTGCTTATGCAGGGGGCTGCTTCTTTTTTCACTTATTCGCTTCCCAATTAATCCCCTACATGATTGTTCGAATAATGAGTACTATCATACATCCTTCCCGGAACTTCCCCATTTTCCTTCGCCGTCATGGAACTGCAGATTAGCTTAAAGACGAGTGTTGCGCTGCCTAAAGAAGACCTATACTTTTCTAGAT
Organism: Bacillota bacterium; assembly: GCA_051750645.1. Lineage (GTDB taxonomy): Bacteria > Bacillota > Bacilli > Paenibacillales > Paenibacillaceae > Pristimantibacillus. Next base: position 205,721 of record JBNJJW010000001.1, read on the forward strand.
GCGCTTTAGATAAGGGCTTGTCATAATAACCCGGGACATATTTGTCCAGCATGCTTTGCATGGCATAAGTAGCTTGTTCTAGATCGTCTAGCAGTTCAATATGTCCGAATGCCATGACGCTCATATATGCGGTATCCGTATGTGCCGGGATCGGGTCCGTAATGGTCCCGTATTGCTCGCTAACAGTAAAGCATGCCTCCTTATTTTTCTCAAGGATATTCACCTTTCTTCCAGCTGCGGCACCGTGAAAATAAAACGCACCCTCCAGCCAGATGAAATTTAAAGGGATCACATAAGGCTGCGAACCGTCAGAAAGACCGAGAAAGCCCACATTTGCACGTGATAAAAATGCATCGATTCTACTGGTGTCTGTACATTCCCGCTTTTGATACCGTATGGAAAACATCGTAATCAATCCCCTTTCTATAAGACTTGAATTGTGATAATGTCATCATATGAGTTAATTGTCCCTATTAAAAGTGACAGAATTACCCGTTTGGAAGGGGTCAGCGTCCGCTATGCTAGCAATTATGCCTTTATTGGAGAAACGCAGCAGCACTCCGCTCTATATGCAGCTTTACAAATATATCCGTGATCAAATTGAAGCCGGAGCTTTGAAGCAAGGCGAATGCCTCCCTTCGATTCGGCAGCTTGCGCTCCATTTAGACCTTAGTAAAAACACAATAGAAGCTGCTTATCAGCAGCTTCTTGCAGAAGGCTATGTGGAGAGCAAAGCGCGCAATGGCTTTACCATTTTACCGATTGAGGAACTAGTTCGCCCCTCTATTGCTGCAGCCGAATCTATAACGAACAATTTTGTATCGAATATTAACGGACAGCCCGTCCCATACGATTTCCGCTACGGAGATATGGAATTAACGCGTTTTCCTTACGAAATATGGAAAGGATGCTTGGTCGATGCCGTTTCCGAAAAGTCGAATGAAGTACTCGGTTACGGTCATCCGTTAGGTAATCATCGCTTGCGTTCCGAAATAGCCAAATATATATATGAATCGCGGGGCGTCATTTGCGAGCCTGATCAAATGATTATATGTGCCGGGACGCAGCAAGCTGTCAGTTTACTCTGTCAGCTGCTGCCCCTGAATAAGATTCAAATCGGCATGGAGGACCCGGGATACGATGGAGTCAAGACGATCTTTCGCAATCATGGCTGCACCTTTACGCCAATTCCGCTCGAGCATGACGGTCTAAGCATTGATCATTTACTGGAATCAGCTGCAAAAGCCGTTTATGTGACGCCTTCTCACCAATTTCCATTAGGTATGGTACTTCCCGTACAAAAACGAATCCGACTGCTGCAGTGGGCCTCTGATCGGGATGCGATCATTTTTGAAGACGATTATGACAGTGAATTCCGTTATTACGGGCAGCCAATCCCATCGCTGAAAGCGTTGGATAGCGCAGAACGAGTCATTTACATGGGTACATTGTCCAAATCATTTCTTCCCGCAGCCCGACTTAGTTACCTCGTTCTTCCAAAGGCTTTGATGGATTCGGTTCAACCCGAGCTGATGGAGTATAACCAACCTGTGTCTCCAATAATCCAACAGGCAGTCATGCTTTTTATGAGCAGAGGACATTTCACAAAACATATAAGACGAATGAGGCGCATGTACCAGTCTAAGCATAAAACGCTTACTTCCTCGATTGCAAAGCGGATGGGAGAGCGTGTGGAAGTGATCGGAGATATGTCGGGACTTCATTTACTGCTTTATGTAAAGGGCAGGGACAGCGGCGAATTAATCCAACTCGCAGAGCAGAGCAAATGCCGCGTATACTCACCCCAAAAACACTGGAATGACCCCCTTCAGTGTCCATCAGGCTATATCATGCTTGGCTTCGGGGGCTTGGAGGAATCGGAGATCGAAGAAGGAATCAGCTTGCTTAGCGCAGCATGGTTTCCAACCGGACTTTGAGACAGGCATAACAAACCCTTACCAAAAGGCAGGGTTTGTTTCTGTATCAGAAATAACGGTATTATGAATCCTTCTTACCTTCAGGCACATCTCCCTCAACCAATCGGTCATACCGAGCATAACGCTCATCAACCTCTTCAGCCATCTTTCGGTATTGTCTGGTTTCCTCCACCACTGGGTCGATGTGCGCCGGTATCCGGATCTCCGTCTTCATAGGCAATTGAATGCGGGCTGCCTCATCAATATCTACATGTTGCAACTCGCCCTCGGTTAACTTCTGTACGAGCTGCTCTTCCAATTTTTTAGTATCCATAGGTGAATGACTCCTTTATGCCGTTTTGTCGAATCAATGCGAAGCTACCTCTTCTATCGTACCCTTTGGATTTTCCAATTATAATTATTTTCATAAAAAAACACTTGCATTTCTTTTTGCATCTGTGTAATAATACATCTTGTGCCTCACGAAAATCACTTGCCGTTGTAGCTCAATTGGTAGAGCAACTGACTTGTAATCAGTAGGTTGGGGGTTCAAGTCCTCTCGACGGCACCAGTTTTTTCACGGGACGTAGCTCAGCTTGGTAGAGCACCTGGTTTGGGACCAGGGGGTCGCATGTTCAAATCGTGTCGTCCCGACCATCGTGAACGCAATTAAAGCTATTATACATAAAGAAAAGAAGCTTGAGTGATCAAGCTTCTTTTTTTATTTATATTTGCTCGCCTATCTCTTGAAGCAGCGCAGCAATATCATTATAACCATTCTCTAGCGCATAATCCGCAGCAGTCATTTCAGAATCATCTGTTATAGCAGGATTTGCTCCTGCATCCAGCAATAGCTGCGTTGCTTCATAGTTACCATTCGCTGCCGCACTCATTAATGGCGTCCATCCATAGCTGTCCTGCAAATTCAGATTAGCTCCCGCTTCAATCAATGCTGAAGCGATCTCCGTATCATTAAGCTGAGCGGCCCACATAAGCGCAGTCCACCCTTCCCCATCTGTTACATTCGGATCTGAACCGGACTCAAGCAACGACTGAACACCTTTCAAATCACCTTCTGAGGCGGCTGTCAGCAATTCATCGCCGGATTCCGTCACAGCTAACGTTTCCGTTAGTTTGACGATACTGTCGGAAAATATGACACCGATCGAAATAGCTCCTATAAAAATAACGACTGCGGAAAGAAGAACAATAAGGCCGATTTTGGATGATTTGAAAACGGCTGAGGTATTCGTCCCAACAAATTGTTGGATCGCATAAATACGTTTTGGCAGCGGCGGATGTGTCGACAGCTTCTCAGCCAGCCAGACGAATAGCCCCTTCTCCTGACTGCTCTGTATCAAATATTGTTCACGATCGACACGCTTGTACAACGTCTTGCCGATTGCCAGAATCGTCAGCCCATTCATTGCCGCTTCCGCATCATTGGTAAAATAAGCGGCCATCCGGTCGCAGGTATATTCACAAGCCCGGGAATAAGCTTCGCCAATAAACGGAAACCATAGTGCCGGAAAAATAAGCAGCTGCTTCGTCAAATGATTGCGTTTAATATGTGCAAGCTCATGAGTAATGACGAACGTCAGCTCCCTGCTTCCGCCTGATTCAATCAATTCGAACAAATCCGAATACAGCACAACCATATTACGGCCAAAGAAACGCGAGGCGAAAGCGTTCAAAATACCGCTCGACTCTATCACGTATACGTCCGGAACGGTGGAAAAGCCCATTTTAGCGCATTGCTCCTGTACAGTTGCAAATACCTCAGGAAATTGCCCAGGCGAAATCCGGACGCCATTGGTTCGAATGTTGGCCATCATGAGAGCTTGCGCAAACAATGGGAGGAGCAGCAGCAGTGGAATAATAAACAACCCGATTATCGAAATAAACAAGCTAAGGTACATAAAAACACTAAAAACTAGAGCGAGTACAAAATAACGATTCTCTTTCTTATGAATAAGCGACGGATCCAAGCTATACGAATTCAACCCACACATCCCTTCAAAAAACAATACAAACAGTATACACGACTTCCTATACCTGGTGTATAGAGTTTTTTGCTGGAAATGAATGCTTTTTTGTATGTACTATTGGTCCGAGTCATCCCATTTTTTTGAATACGCCTTCTTCGTGATCCATAAAGTCAGCCAAGTAAGCAATACAACGATAATGGCTGCAAAAATCCATACCCCAACCGGAACGTTCATTATAAGTGCCTCCCTTTATCATCTATGTCTATTTTACACGAAATTATTCGACTATTATGACCGAAACAGTTAACAAATTAGTAACATTCCGATTATACTTTAGCTTATATGACAGGAGGCTGATCGAAATGGAGCTTAAATCAAACTTAACCAACGTATAAACGGTGGTTGTTCATCAAGCAACCACCCCATTTTTTAAGATAGGTGGTTAACAATGACAAAAGAAACCTTTGAATTAATAGAGCGTGTCCCAACCGTTTCCGAGCATCAAGCATTATGGGAAGCCGTCGGTTGGGGTAATGTCAATATAAAGCTTTCCGCCCCCTCCTTAGCTAACTCCGTTTATGGCGTAGTAGTAACTTGTGAAGAAGCCGTAATTGGGATGGGACGAATCGTTGGCGATGGAGCTATGTATTATTATATACAGGACGTTGCTGTATTACCGGAATATCAAGGCAAAGGACTAGGCAAAAAAATCATCAGCAAGCTTATGGGCTACATTGAAGAGCATTGTGTCGGAGCAACTTTCGTCGGCCTGTTCGCATCACAGGGCAATGAATCGTTTTATGAGCGTTTCGGCTTCGCCAATCATGCGCCCGGCATGACTGGCATGTTCAAGGTGATGGATAAATAGTTCGTACATTAGAAAGAGGCAGCCGGCAAATGTTGGCTGCCTCTGCTTTTGCTTGCGTCCAGCTTCTTGTATAATTAGCCACTATATAGACGAATTAAGGAGCTGTTACATGTCAAATCGAAAATGGAATATAGGGATTGCCGTCCTTTTCATTATATTTGCCTGCTTGCTGCTAAGCTTTTTGTCTTCAACGATGCGTATTCGCGGGCTGCTCCAGCCTATTCTTTCCGATAGTGCGGCGCCGGATTCCTCCCTTCATGTCGTGCTGATTTCACAGGAACTGGATAATCCCTATTGGCGTTCAATCGAGCAAGGGGCTCGTGAGGCTTCAAGAAAGTACGGGATGCAGCTCGAATATGCCGGACCTTTCCGCATTAATCCGAATGAGCAAATCAAGCTGCTGGAGAAAGCAATCGCCGCTAAAGCCGATGCCGTTTTGTTGCAGGGAATCAATGACCCCCAGTATCGGGCGTTGATTGACAAAGCCGTCGGCCAAGGTATACCGGTCATTACCGTAGATACGGATGAGCCGGATACACGGCGTCTGACTTACGTTGGCACAGACAATTTAGAAGCCGGAAAGCTAATGGGTGAGCTTGTTGCGAAAGCAGCGGGTAGCGGAGGCAGCATTGCCGTTCTGCTAGGCAATGAGCAAGCGCCTAATCAACAACTCAGGCTCTCGGGTTTTCGCTCGGTAATCGAACGTCATCCGCACCTTTCTATCGTCGACGTGCGTTCATCCAATATTTCTCGTCTGCAAGCTGCAGGTGTTGCGGAAGACGTTCTGATTAATTCCCCCAAAGTGCGTTTTATGGTCGGTTTTAGCGCTTTGGATGGTGTCGGGGCGCTGGAAGCTGCTGAGCGGGTCCGTCCTCATGAATTGAACATTTTTGCATTTGACGATTTGGATGAAACGATAGGAGGTATACGTGAAGGCAAAATTGTGTCGACCATCATCCAGCAGCCTTATGAAATAGGTTTTGATGCCGTTTCTCTGCTAAATGATTATTTACATGGAAAGACGCTGCCGAATCGGCATTTTACCGCTGCAACTGTACTGGACCGCAGTAAGATCAATACCGGGAGCGAGGATAATAACCGATGACGATACGAACAAAGCTGCTCATTTTTATACCTTTGCTTGTTCTGCTCGTCAATTCCGTTACGTTCTTTCTGTTTCAGAGCGGAAAAATGGTGCAGCAGAGCTATAATGTAATGATGGACCGTATTTTAGTGTACAAGCAATCCGCTCAGGCGGTGGATGACAATTTAAAAAGGCTCTACGGCTTCTTGATTAACCCCGATATTGTAAACAACAATCAATTAATACAAGCACAAAAAGCATTACAGGAGCAGCGCGCGCTGCTTGACGAATATCCGGGCTCCTCCCTGCAGTCGCAGGCACTGATGAGCTACATCCATATGCTGGATACGTTTTCGGAGCAGGAGCAGGCCTCAATTCAAGCAGTGAACGATCAAGCCCCTCGGAGTGCACAGAGCCATTATGCAGAAGCGGAGAAAACGGCCGGGTTTATTCGCGAGGAAGGACAGCAGCTCGTCGATATGGAATTAAGTCTTTATCAACCCGTCTACAAGCAAACGCAAAAAGAAAATGAGCGGATGAACCGTCTTGCAGCTGCCTTATTCATCGTTAATACGCTGATGAGCGTTATGCTAGCCGTGTGGATTTCCCGCAGTATTACCGGTCCGGTCAGCCAGCTTGTCGTTCGTGCCAAGCAAATTTCCAAGGGCAATTTGCTTATGGACCCGCCTTCGCTTCGTTCTAAGGACGAGCTTGGGTTATTGTCAGGTGCTTTCGAACAAATGTCGAGCGATCTGCTCATTTTGATCGAGAAGGATAAAGAAAGCTTGGAAAAGGACCGATTAGTCAAGGAGCTCGAGCTTCAGGCGCTGCAAAGCCAGATCAATCCACACTTTCTATTCAATACGCTCAATGTGCTGTCGAAGCTGGCGCTTCTGGAAGGAGCGGAGAAAACAAGTGACCTGATCGTATCGATGTCGAATCTGTTACGGTACAATTTACGTAATCTGGATCAGCCGGTAACGCTTCGGGATGAGCTGGAGCATGTGAAGGAATACTTCAGCATTCAACAGGCCCGTTTCCGCGACCGGATCAAGCTGGAGCTGGATATCGATGAGTCAGCGCTGCAGCAAACGATACCTTCGCTGACGCTCCAGCCAATCGTAGAAAATGCATTTCTGCATGGCATTGAACGTATGGAGAAAGGCGCTGTCATTCGCCTGGAAATTGCGCGGGTCCATGAGGGTGTACGCATATCGCTGTCAGACAATGGAAGCGGCATGAGCGAAGAAGAGCGTCTGGCATTGCTTCGGCTGGAAGCCGGGACAGAAAAAAAACAATCCACGGGACTCGGCACAAAAAATGTGTTTAAGCGACTGCAGCTATTTTACGGAAAAGACGATCTGGTCGACATAGAAAGCGAGCTGGGAAAAGGAACGACGGTCACAATACAGATTCCCCCCAGAGAGGAAGGAGAACAGACTCATGTATCGGCTGTTAATCGCAGATGACGAGGCGCTGGAGCGTGAAGGACTGGAATGGATCATTCAGCGAATGATGCCTGATACCTTTCAGGTTATCCATGCCGAAAATGGACGAGTCGCTATCGAACGGGCTGAGGAGCACCGCCCGCATATTGTGATGATGGATGTCAATATGCCCGGCATCCAAGGCCTGGCAGCCATTCGGGAAATTAAGGACAGATTGCCGGACACAAGATTTGTGCTGGTGACGGCCTATGATTATTTTGCATATGCCAAAGAGGCACTTACGTTAGGCGTGAAGGAGTATCTCGTCAAGCCCGCAAAGCGTGAGCAGGTGGTCAAAACATTAGAGCAGCTTATCCAGGAACTCGACCGGGAGAAGCGTAAGCGTTCGGATGAGCTGGAGCTTAGGCACAAGCTGTCCCAACTGCTTCCGCTCGCCGAAAATGAGCTTGCGATGATGTTTATGGTTGATCCTATTACGGATACGGATATTGAGCAGCTCTCCGAATGGCTGAACTTTCCTCTCGATCAAGGCTGTGCAATCGTGATCGCTTTTCCAGGGGATGTTAAATCACAAAATAAGCAAAAAATATATGACATTATCCGAAGCTTTGCCAAAACCTATGAGGCGACAAGCATCGTCAGCTCCTTGATCGACCGCCATATGGCTGTTTTTTTACAAAAAGCGCCGGAGGCGAAGGATGATTTGTGGAAAGAAGAAGTTATCGCTTATGGTGCAGAGCTGTGCGCTTTAACGGAGCGACAGCTGGAGGTTGAAGTCTCGATCGGCATCGGTATGACCCGAAGCGGAGCAGACGGGCTGCGCAAATCTTATTTTGAAGCAGTATTTGCTTCCACCTATTTTGAGCAATGCGGTAAAGTGTGCCACTTCGACGAGCTAAAGCAAGGCAGCGGCCATGCCCTTTACGAGCCGGAGAAGCAGTCATTGAGTGCGGATTCAGTCCATCAATCCTACGTGATCTCAGCTATGCAGCGGATTCGGGAACAACGCGAGCAGCAAACTCAGACTGTCCTGGACAGAGCCAAGAGCTATATAGAGGGAAAATACACCGAGGACCTCTCTCTCGAGGAAGTTTCGGACTCCGTTCACTTGAATCCTCACTACTTCAGTAAAATATTTAAACAGCAGGTTGGAACAACGTTTATTGATTTTGTCACCGGCTTGCGGATTGATAAAGCGAAAGCGCTAATGGCTTCAGGACATCTGAGCCTGAAGGAAGTATGCTTCGAGGTCGGATACAATGACCCGAATTATTTTAGCCGGGTGTTCAAAAAAGTGACCGGCGTCACGCCTTCCGAGTACCGAAGTCAAACGAAATAAATAATAAATACCAAGTCCATGTCATGACGACATGGACTTTTTTGTCGTTAAGAGGTCAACATTGTGCTAGTATTCCTGAATCATGAGTCATTAAGCGGATAGTCCGAAATTAATGCGGGAAGAACACTGATAAGTGAAGGTGATTGCGCGCTAGATTCAAAGCATCGCGTGATATAATGAAAATCGTTTGAAAGGCAGGAAAGGTGCAAGTCAGAGAGGAGATAAAAAGTTGGAAATGACAATGAACAACAAACATGAACAAGTGAGCATGAAATTTGTAACACTTGTTTCAATGGTATCCGCTTTAGGCGGATTATTATTCGGTTTCGATACGGCTGTCGTGTCGGGGGCAATCGGCTTTATGGAGCAGCGCTTTGATTTAAGTAAAATCGAAGTCGGCTGGGCCGTTTCCAGTTTAATTATCGGCTGTATTATCGGCGCAGCCATGTCCGGTTTGTTAAGCGATAGATTCGGACGCAAAAGAGTGCTGATCACGGCTGCGATTCTATTTATCATCAGCTCGATCGGCTCAGCAATTCCTGAGACATTTTCCGGATTTATTATTGCCCGGATTATCGGAGGAATCGGTATCGGTATTACCTCTACCCTGTGTCCCCTTTATAACGCTGAAATTGCACCGGCAAAATACCGCGGCCGTCTGGTTGCGCTGAATCAGCTTGCAATCGTTACCGGTATTTTCCTTACTTATTTCGTTAATTTGTGGATTTCCGGATCTGGAGATGAAGCTTGGGGCATTGCTTCCGCTTGGCGCTATATGTTCGGTGTCGGCGCCATTCCTGGCATACTATTTCTTGCCTTGCTTTTCTTCGTGCCTGAAAGCCCAAGATGGCTAATCAAGCAAGGAAGACCCGCGGAAGCATTGCCGATTTTATTGCGTATTCACGGCGAAGAGCTTGCCAAAAAAGAAGTCGTCGATATCAAGCAATCGTTCGAGCAGGAAAGCGGATCGATCCGTCAGCTGTTCAGTCCCGGGCTGCGCATCGCATTAATCGTCGGTGTCGGACTAGCTGTACTCCAGCAAATTACGGGCATCAATGCCGTCATGTATTACGCCCCTGAAATTTTCAAGGCAACGGGCGCTGGTACAAACGCTTCACTTGTTCAGACCATTCTCGTTGGCTTTATCAATTTTCTCTTCACAATTGTAGCCCTGTGGCTGATTGATAAAGTAGGACGAAAAGCGCTGCTTCTCGTCGGCTCCGCGTCAATGGCGATATGTCTGCTTGTCATAGGCGTTGCTTTCCATACCGGACATACAGCTGGACCGCTCGTTCTTATTTTTATTTTAATTTATGTCGCTTCCTTTGCTATTTCGCTCGGGCCGGTCGTATGGGTCATTATGTCGGAAATATTCCCGAACCGGATTCGCGGAAAAGCTACTGCAATTGCAGCAATGACGCTTTGGGCAGCCGATTACGTCGTTTCTCAGTCGTTCCCGCCGCTGCTAAGCTCCGCAGGTCCTGCGACAACTTTTTGGATTTATGGCAGCATGGCCGTGCTTACCTTCTTCTTCACATGGCGCATTGTACCTGAGACGAAGGGTAAATCACTCGAGGAAATTGAGTCTTTATGGTCGTCTAAAGAAGAGAATGCAACTTCCGCTGTCCCTAAACTTGATGCTTTGTAACAGCACTAGAGTCAAGGTATAATAGGTTTATACTAAAACCTATGCTTAGGAGACAAATGAATGGATTTCCGATTAGATTTAATAGAAAACAAAATAGAATTTTTTGAAGCATACGACTTGAAAACGTTAGAGCTTAAAATCGACCAGCAGATTGAAAACAATAAAGCACTTCTGCTTGACGTGTTCGCCGTTAATCACCAGGCGGTATTCAACCCGAAAGCAGAAAAAATGCTGTACAGCGCCGTTGTTCATTTTAAAGCTAAAAAGTAGCTTCATAGGTTAAATAGAAATCCTCCCCGTTATAAGAACGAGGAGGATTTTTTGTTTAATTTAGTGGTTAAGGCTCAATCCCCAGACAAGCACGCCGCCTAATTAAATAAAGCTTTTTAAGGAAGGCGGCCTGCGGACCTTGCTGTGCTGCTCGTAAGAGAACGCCAGCTTGATTAATGTCGGCTCCTCATACGCTCTCGCTGTGAACGCGACGCCGAAGGGAACGCCCTTCGATGTATATCCTGCGGGCACGACGATAGACGGATATCCGGCACGCGATGTGATTCTGGCGCCAAAATCGGCCGGAAATAACAGCGCGTCAAGCTGATGCTCCGCCATCGTCGCGTCGATTCCTTCGGTCTGGCATAATTTTAAATCAATTGTGCGGTCGCGAAGGTACGGTGTCTCCGTTAACGTACCCGAGGTTGTCGTCTCCGCTGAAAGCAAGGTCGATTGTCCGTACTTCAGCGTCTCGATGGGATGCTCGTTGTTAAATGCGATAATATCCTTCAAAGAGCGAATCTTGGCACTCGGCGGAAGCTTGGATAAGTATGCATTCAGCGATGATTTGAACTCATTCAGCACGACCGAGGAATAAACGATTTGACGCGCCGTTCTTATATCGGCGGGATCAACGATGATGGCTCCGTGCTGCCGCATTTTTTCAACCGCTTCATTAAATATCGTAAGCTGCTCGTCCGTTAATTCTTCAAAAAAATAATCTCTCGGAATGCCGATTCGAGCTCCGTTCAGACCGTGCAGATCCAGAAATGCGGTATAATCCTTATGCTTTCTCCAATAACCTGATCCCATTGCCGCATCACTTGGATCATTATCTACGATGGCATTTAGCACAAGCACCGCATCCGTTACTGTTCTAGCCATAGGACCCGCCGTATCTTGACTGTTTGAGAGCGGCAAAATGCCCGAACGGCTTACTAATCCGACCGTCGGCTTTACGCCAACGGTCGAGCTTAAGTTGCACGGGTTTAGAATGGAGCCGGACGTTTCCGTGCCGATTGAAGCCGTGCAAAAATTACACGCGACAGCAACACCAGAACCTGCGCTGGAGCCGCCCGTTGGCGTCGAAATATTATACGGATTAAGAACTTGTCCGCCGCGCGAGCTGTATCCGGACGGCATGCCATTTGTCATGAAATTACCAAATTCGGTCATATTCGCTTTGCCTAATATAATCGCCCCTGCTTCACGAAGCTTCCTGACAAGGAAGGCATCCTCTCCCGCGTAGGAGTTTGCAAGCGCAAGCGAGCCTGCGCTTGTATGCATATTATCGCCAGTATTAATGTTGTCCTTAAGCAAAATCGGAATGCCGTGCAGAGGTCCTCTAGACCCTTGCGCAGCCCGCTCATGATCTAAAGCGGAAGCAATAAATAAAGCATCGGGATTAATTTCAAGCACGGAATTGATGGTCAGACCATTTTTGTCATGAGACGCAATTCTGTCGAGATAGAATAATACAAGCTGCCTGGACGTAATATCCCCCGAATCCAATGCCGCTTGAACAGCTGTTATAGTTGCTTCAACGATCTCCATGCTCTGACCCCTTATCTCACCCGGATGTCTGCTGCCTGAGCATAGTATATACTATTTGATAGTAAAGAACATCTACGATCTCCTGCCTTGGACTTTCTATTAGCTTGATAGTCCTATCAGGCAATATCCCCTTCCAAAAGGTCATACTCCCAAAATGGCCATTTTCGTCCCTGCAGGAATGGTATTCGCTGCCATCTCCCGAAACAGCCACCGATCCGGCGTATCCTAAATATGGTTCAGCTCTAACACAAATGAATGTGGTGGAAGCTGCCCGGAACGAAGGATGATCCGGTTCCCGTCTACTACGATGGATTCCCATACAACCGGGATAGCGCGCCCGTTGCTCCAAACCGTATAGTTAGCGCTGTTCATGGCGGAATGTTCGTCAATCCGTTTGTTAAAGGACAAAACGACTAAGCTTCTGCCTTTTCGCTCGGTATGTATCGGAATCGGCTTCTCCTCATACATATATCCGCCGGTATGATACTCATAAGCTGTCCATGATGCGAATCCTAGCGCGAAGGCCGTGCGGCTGAATTCTTGCAGCCAACGCGCGCCCTTGATCATATGCCGCGCCGATCCGATATCCGCCTGAACGGCAAGCGGAAGCCCAGGAAACCGGCTGCGGATTTGGTCGACAAAAGGCTGGTAGCTCCTTACGTAATCCGCCGGGAGATCGCCCCGGGTCCAGTCGGGCCAATGCGTTTGTAAATAATGAATATCCGGCCGCACTTTGGCGATCATTGACGGCGCATCCAATCCTTGATCTTCCCTGAGACGTTCTAAGCTATCCGGACCAGCGTTGATGGCAAGAGACCATGTGGATACAGCAATATTCGGCCTGAACTCACGAACTCCCCCTTTTCCGTTAATCATTTCATCTATAAAGTCATTGACTGCTTCCACGCGAAAATCGATCCATTTCCGGTACGTATCTCGATCTCGAAGATAATAATTTGGTGCTTTAGCGTTTACAAACTCAGGCATTTCAATTCCGTATCGTTCTCGGAAAGCAGCTTGCGCATGCGGCCCCACATCACCGTAAACGCCTCGTTGAATACCGCCCCACTCCGGAAAATATGGCTCGGCGATTTCGATTCCATCGAAAGGATATTCCGTGACCAGCCTAGCCATTGCTGTTCTTTTCCACTGTACGTACCCTTCGCAAAAAGGCGATAACCGCCAGAAGCCGTCATTCGTTTCCCTTAACAGTTTCATCTGCCACGAAGGCCATTCTTCAGGAAACCGATCGGTAGAAAAAGTGCCATTGCCGATAACCATTGCCCATACCGGAATTCCTCTATGATGGAAAGCCTCGATGAGCCTTTCATTAACCACATGTTCATTTACTACAAAATAATGAACGCTTTTGTAACCGGAAAGCTCGATTTCCTCGACTATACTTTCCGGTGACCGCTGTTGATAATAGGGAAATGAGGGATCGATTTGGATGCTGGGACCAAAGAGGGCTTGCTTTTTGAAACCCCCCTTGAACAAATTGGACACTCGGCTATACCTCCCTTTTCCAATTTCACAAGTAGTGTACCATATTCATTGTATGAGTAAAGTCGTGCCTGTTTTTTACAACCGTATCATGCGTTTTTTTGGCATAGCATCGCTCAATTTGGGTCATCTTAACGAGGTATTTATGTAATGGGAAAGGAGGAAATACTTTGGCTAAGCCCGACAATCGTGCAGATAATGAGGTGCACCTGCAGCAGCATATCGACCACACCATAGCTAATCTGCAGGATACTGAAGATTACCTGGATGAACACGCAAATGAAATTTCCGCTGATGAAAAGCAAATTCTTGAAGCAAAAAATGAACGGCGCAGAGCGAGCATTAATGGTTTCGTAGAAGAAAAAAAAGACGAAGCCGGACAGTAAAACGTCGTTCTAAAGCATTCAATAAAAAAGCAGCCTCTTCCTGGGAAGAGCTGCTTTTTCTCAGCTAATTAATACATTTTGTCCGCGACGGAGCGCGCTGTTTTTTCCAAAGCTGCGGAAGTGTTCTCAGAACCTTTCTATCAGGTTCAGAACTGCCATTTACGTTTAAAGCTTAAGCATGCCTTTATATATACCCGGCGTAGAGTCTTCGATAACCGTGGCTCCAACGATTCTGCTGTAATATTCCATTGGTCCCGCGCTCCCGATAACGGCATAGCCGTACCCGAGCGCTCTCATGGCATGCAAGCAAGCTAACAGCAGCCCTTTCCCTGCACCAAGCTTACGTTCGTTCACAGACACGCCTGTCGGTCCAAAAAAGTTTTTGCACGTCGCCTCGTAGCAGGCAAATCCAATCAATGCGCCTTGCTTGACGGCTATGTAACAGGAAACCGGCTGATTTGAAAATGCAACCTCGCATTCGCTAGCCCAGCCTTCGTTAAAATGCTGTCTGACCCAGTCGACGACAACATGTTTTTCTGGCGCTATCGCCCGGCGGATTTCAATGCCATTATCGGCAAGCTGTTTAATAACGGGTTCAAGTTCCGGAAGCTGATAGAGCTTAACTAGCATATCAGACATCTGATGCTCCTCCATTCCTATTTACAAGTGTTATTGGTTTGATTATAAATATTTATTGATATATTCGATTACTTGTCCGGCGCATCTTTGGTTACCTTGTTCAGACAAATATAATTTATCTTCGCAAATATGAGCAGCCAAGTCTTGTTTGATGAGATGGTTTAAATCATTGACCTCGATCCCATTTCTATTCATCAGCTCTACAGCGGCAGAATTGTACAGATTGATCTCGGCATTGCTTCTTCCCTTTGCACCCTTCGGCACCGGCGTCGTCGTTGCGAATATGATCCTCGCACCTGTTCTTTGCAGCTCATTAATGATCCGTTTAAGCGTTTCCACATATTCATCGAGAGAAGTAAGAACCTCCAACATTGGCGCTTCGTGATGCAAATCCCAAAGGCCGTTATTCTAATGGACGAGATCCGGCATACCTAAATCTCTTATCCACAAATTGACGCCCCAAAGCGTGTGCTTCGCAAATCTGCCGTTCTCCTCAGGTGCGACTACTTCTGCCTTCCCTCTTAACGCCTCGCGTACCAAAGGTTCATAGCCCATTCTGATGGAATCGCCCATTAAAAGCACCTTTTTCATCCCTCTCACCTTCCCGTTAAATTGATAATATCCTTTTACATTAAACACCAGGCTTCTGCGTCGTCAACCTAAATATTAAAATTTTTTTCTTGCCTGTTTACTTTCATGATAAGGTGTGGTACTTTTATTTCGACAGATATAGAAATAATAACAACTGGTAAAGGTGAGGTACCGATGGTAGAAGATAACGCGGAAGTACGGCAAGCCGTCAAAATGTACAAAGCACTCGGGGAACCGACCCGGCTCAAAATCGCTCTGCTGCTTACCGAGGAGCGAAATCTGTGCTGCTCCGATATCGGAAGCAAGCTGGAATCCGTCGCCGGCTCGACGCTCTCTCATCACCTAAAGCAATTGACCGATTGTGGCTTGTTGAATCTACGCAAGGATGGAACGTACATCTTCTACAGTGTGAATCGTGAAATGGCACAAAAGTACGCTCCTTTTTTATTGGAGTAAAACGGGCACCTAATCAAATCGCATAGAGAAGGCAACAAAAGGAGCAGGCCGCTGAAGCGGCCTGCTTCTTTTGTTGCCTATTTAACCAGAGCCGCAATTTTCGACAAACAATCCCATAAACCCATCCTATCGTTTGACATACTTTTTCGGTATTTTCATTTAATCTTTTCTTGTCCGTATGCAAATAACCGCTGAAATATAACAACTTCTATCTAAAAGAAAAAGGGTGATGGACCGTGCTAATTAAAAAGAAAATTGATATTGAGTTTATTTTGGACAACTTTGCCTCATTGGCGCAATGGGATGCTGCAGGCGAAAAATTTTATCTTGTGTTTGATGACCGCAAGCGCGGGGGACAATGGACTTTAATGCACTATCCCGAAAATCGTTTCAGCGTACACGGACTTGGTCAAGACTACGTAGATGATAGTGAATTGTTTTTTGAGGACCGTAATAGTGTCATCTCGTTTTTATGGGATAATCGCGCCGCCTTCAATGCTGCTGTAAAACCAACAACCATGTGCAGCTGACCCCCTTTCAAAAAATCAATCTGATAGAATCGTCTTAACTCCGATAAAAAAGGCTGCCGTTTGTCGGCAGCCTTCCATTACTACATATTTCTGCGGTATTGTCCCCCTACCTCAAACAAAGCGTTTGTGATCTGTCCAAGGGATGCTACCTTAACCGTTTCCATTAACTCTTCGAAGATATTTCCGTTTTCCAGGGCAACCTGTTTCAGCCGTTCAAGAGCCGCAGGACACTCGCTTTGGTTCCGCAGCCGGAAAGCCCCAAGATTCGCGATCTGGGTTTGTTTTTCTTCTTCCGTTGAACGGGCTAATTCAATTTCGTAGGCAGTTTCGTCAGCATTCGGATTAATGAATGTGTTCACGCCGATAATAGGCAATTGTCCCGAATGCTTCATATGTTCATAATGAAGGGATTCCTCTTGAATTTTTCCGCGCTGATATTGGGTCTCCATCGCTCCGAGCACTCCCCCGCGATCGTGAATACGCTGAAATTCAGCCAGTACCGCTTCTTCAACGAGCTCGGTTAGCTCATCTATAATAAAGGAGCCTTGCAGAGGATTTTCGTTTTTCGCAAGGCCCAGCTCCCTATTGATAATCATTTGGATCGCCATCGCCCGCCGTACGGAGTTCTCAGTCGGCGTAGTAATCGCTTCATCGTAGGCGTTCGTATGCAGCGAATTACAGTTATCATAAATCGCAATCAACGCTTGCAAAGTCGTGCGGATATCATTGAAGTCCATTTCTTGAGCATGCAGGGAGCGGCCGGAGGTTTGGATATGGTACTTCAGTTTTTGGCTGCGGTCATTTCCTTTATATTTATGTTTAATGACAACAGACCAAATCCGGCGGGCCACGCGGCCCATAACTGTATATTCGGCATCTAAACCATTACTGAAAAAATAGGAGAGATTTGGCGCAAAATCATCGATATGCATCCCCCGGCTTAAGTAGTATTCCACATAAGTAAATCCATTCGCCAGCGTAAACGCCAATTGGGAAATAGGATTGGCACCCGCTTCGGCAATATGATAGCCGCTGATGCTCACGGAATAGTAATTGCGCACTTTATGATCGATAAAGTACTTCTGGATATCGCCCATCATTTTCAAAGCAAACTCGGTAGAGAAGATGCACGTGTTTTGCCCTTGGTCTTCTTTTAAAATATCCGCTTGAACGGTACCGCGCACCGTTTGCAGGGTGAAAGATTTAATACTTGCATACTCCTCTTGAATAGGCTGCCTTTGGTTCTTTTCCACAAACCTTTCAACCTGCTGATGAATGGCGGTGTTCATATACATCGCCAAAATAATCGGTGCCGGTCCATTAATGGTCATCGAAACGCTGGCGGAAGGATGGCATAAATCAAAACCGTCAAACAATTTCTTCATATCATCCAACGTGCATACATTCACGCCGCTGTTCCCGATTTTCCCGTAAATGTCAGGACGGTAATCAGGGTCTTGCCCGTACAGGGTGACGCTGTCAAAGGCAGTCGATAATCGCTTGGCCTCTTCATTTTGACATAAATAATGGAAACGGCGGTTCGTGCGCTCCGGCGTCCCCTCTCCGGCAAATTGACGCTTCGGATCTTCATTCGTCCGTTTGAACGGGAATACACCCGATGTATATGGAAAATAACCAGGCAGGTTTTCTGTAAGCAGCCAGCGCAGTATTTCCCCGTCATCCTCCCATTTTGGCAAGCTGACTCTCGGAATCTTATTGCCGGACAACGATTCCGTATATAAATCCGTGCGTATTTCCTTGCTGCGAACCTTGGTGACAAGTTCATCCTGCTTATAGGCTTCCCTGGTCTTCGGCCACTCCTCCAACATTTTTTTGCATTCCGGATGGAGCTTGGATTCGTAATTGACCAGCATTTCATCCAGCTTTGCTGTAAAATGTTGAGCCTCAGCCTCCGTCATGACTCGTCCATGGTCGGCTTCCACCAGTTGTTTGGTTCCCCTTAACTGGGACAGCTTTCGAGTAACCGCAACTTGTTCTTCCTTAAATATCTTGTACTCACTAACAGTTTGAATAATTTCTCCCAAGTATCCGGTTCTGTCCTGTGAAATAATGTTGTTTTTCTTCGTCACTTTTTGAATTTTTTCATTAAATGTTGTTGGCCAAATGCCGCCGGTTTTCTTTTCCACCATCTTCATAAGGCTGGCAAACAAAACGTTGATTCCCGGATCATTGAATTGACTGGCAATCGTCCCGAATACGGGCAGCTCATCGTCCGGAACCTCGAACAACTTGCGGCTGCGCTTGAATTGCTTGCGTACGTCCCGCAGTGCATCTTCGGATCCCCTGCGTTCAAACTTATTAATGACGATGACATCCGCAAAGTCGATCATATCGATTTTTTCCAGCTGGGTCGCTGCCCCGAATTCGCTTGTCATGACGTACATCGCTACATCACACAGCTCGACGATTCTGGAGTCGCCCTGTCCGATCCCGCTTGTTTCAACAATAACAAAATCAAATCCGGCAGCTTTCACAATAGCGACAGCTTCATGGGTGGCATCGCTTAGCTCGGATTTGGAGCTCCGGGTCGCCATGCTTCGCAGATAAACGCGTGAACTATTTATCGCATTCATCCGGATGCGATCACCGAGCAATGCGCCTCTTGTCTTTATCTTGGAAGGATCGACTGAAATGAGAGCAACAGAAAGGTCCGGGAATTGATCGAGAAAACGGCGCACCAGCTCGTCAGTTAACGAGCTTTTGCCCGCTCCGCCTGTTCCTGTTACCCCCAAAACGGGAATTGCCGGCGCGTCCGCTTTCAACTGCTTCAAGGCAGCACTAACGGATCCATTAGCTCCGTCTTTCTTTGCAGCCTCCTCGGCAAGCGTAATCAATTTTGCAATAGAGCCCCAATTTTTAACCTGTAAACCCGCTAACTCTTGCTCAAGCCGCTTAGGTGTCGGGAAATCGGATTTTTGAAGCATATAGTTGATCATGCCCTGCAATCCCAGCTCACGTCCATCGTCCGGTGAAAAGATCTTGGCGATGCCGTATGCGCTCAATTCCTTGATCTCGGCAGGGACAATTACACCTCCCCCGCCGGCAAAGATACGAATATGGCCCGCTCCCTCCTTTTGAAGCAAGTCATACATGTATTTCAAATACTCTACATGGCCGCCCTGATAAGTGCTAATGGCTATTCCCTGTACATCCTCTTGAATCGCCGCATTCACCACTTCTTCTACAGACCGGTTATGACCCAGGTGAATGACTTCCGCACCGGATGACTGGAGAATCCGTCTTATAATATTAATGGAAGCATCATGACCATCGTATAAGGCAGCAGCCGTAACAAAACGCACATGACATGTCGGTCGGTAAGCCTGCGTTTCCAAGGGCGCATTCCACCTTCATTATGAGTCTTTGTTGCTTTTCTTATCTTTACGTCTACCGCTCAGAGAATATGTTCTGGAGAAACCGAAAGCTATCGAAATGCGTATGTAAAGAAATTCCACGGATCCCGAAATTGTGATAAAGGCCGTGAAGGATTGTATTCAGTCCATTTCAGGCTAACCACTCCATTATTTGGTGATAGGAAAAGCAATCTTTTTTTGCTATTCTCGTATTCGAAGATCATTCTGCAACGAGAGGAACTACATTCAATGAAAACAGCATTTATTCGAGGTTCTTTCTGTGTACTTCTAGCGATGGTTCTAACTTTGCCTTTTCATTCCGCACTAGTGTACGCGGAAGAGGTCACTCCTCTAGAAATGTACTTTCCGACAGACATAGAAGAACACTGGGCTTTTGACGAACTGGATAATTTCTTAAATGCAGACTTATTACGGGGCTATGTGGATCAAGAAGGAAATGTAACGGTAAAGCCAAACCATTCCATTAGCCGTGCGGAATTTGTTTCGATTTTGGTACGGGCATTGGGTTTGACAAGCGATGCGTCTGGAACTGCTTTTACTGACGTTGGGCAAGAAAAATGGTACGCCGATCCGATTCGCATTGCCAGCTCCCTAGGTATCGTTAACGGGATTAGTGAAACAACCTTCGGTCCGAATCAGCTTATTAAACGCGGCGAGATCGCCACATTGGTTGTGAGAGCTTTTTCTTCATCCGTACAATTTGAAGGCGAGATGAAGCAATTCGCGGATGTTCCTGAATACTACGCTACACCTTCCATTTTAATGGCAAGTCAAGCTGGTATTGTACGAGGAGTCAGTGAAACGGAATTCAAGCCTTTCGCCAATGCAAAACGAGCTGAAGCTGTTGTCATGCTGCAGCGTGCGTTAGACTTGCAAAATAGTGCTTTACCTGAAGATTCTGTACTTACAACTGCCGTTTTACAATCGGAAGAGCAGGAAAATCAGGTATTCAAAAACAAAACATACGATCAATTTGATGCTATATATGCGCAATTTTATACGGGTTATTATTTAGCGCTTAGCAATTCAGGTGCTGAAGAACTAACTGCACTTGTAAACCAAGGGTATGAGATTGGAATGGAGAGCATTAGTGCACAAACGCTTACGGTCTTGGATAAAACAGATCGATTCGCCGTGATTGAATCGACTGGAGGAAGCTACAAAGTAACCTTTACTAAAGGCACCGAACTAACTGAGGAAACAGTTGCAACCGACGGCATTTACTGTTTGAAGAAAATGCCTGACAACAATTGGAAAATCTACATGTACTATCAGGATGAAGAGCAATAAACGAACTTTTAACTCATAAAAAAGGAGTGTCAACGGCTAACGTTAACACTCCTTTTTTTCTTGATTCCTATTCTCGGGCTAGTTTCAGCTCTGATTGCGGTTAATGAACGGAGCTGTCGTTTCTTCCGGATGTTCGATGTCTGTATCCCCGTAAAATTCGCGATCCATTCGAATGTTTGCTTGCTCAATTTCTGACTTATCCGATAGCGGGCGTTCGCTTTCGGTCTCTTTCGCACGATCCATCTTCCACACTCCCTTCAGGCGGTAGTTTGTCCAGCGACACCCCTAATTATCATGACTCAGAAAGTTTAAATTGTTTAATTCGCATTTGATGGTCCGCAGCAAGTACCAGCTGCTTTCAGTGCCATTTTAGGCCGCGAGCTGCTGCTGCAGACTCCGGTTTCAGGCAGATGGAGCTTTACTTCTTGGGCCGAGCCCCAGTCGCCGGCAATAGCTGCTGCAACACTTCTGACTTGTTCATAGCCTGTTGCTAACAAAAAAGTTGGCGCACGTCCGTAACTCTTGGACCCAACAATGTAAAAGTTGTGCTCGGGCTGTCTTAGTTCAGCTTCTCCATGCGGCCGAACTGTCCCGCAGCTATGAATGTTTGGATCAATGAGATCTGCCAGCTTCGGCACGCACTCAATAGATGAATCCGCCGCATATCGAAGTTCTCTTATAAATGAGAAATTCGGTCTTGCTCCCGCAGTTGCTATTATCTCATCCACACCTTTGATCGTTGAGCCTGCTCCAATCAGATTTAACTGCTCACCCTCTTTTTCGAGGCCATGGATGTGAAATGGGGTATGGATATTCACTCCACCTTCTTTCACAAGAGCAGCAGCTCGTGTACCCAGCTCTCCTCTGGCAGGCAGACCATCGCGCTCGCCGCCTCCGAAAACATCCTCAACTGTCTGTTTTCTTAAAACCCAATGAATCATTGTTTCAGGATTTTGGAGCTTTAACTCATGCAGCAATAAAATGGCATGGATAGCTGAGTGTCCACTTCCGACGACAGCTACTGTTTTGCCAGCGTAACGCTTTGCAAGAGCTCCTCTAAGATCTGGAATGCCATAATGAATAGATGAGTGGTAATCGGACTCTTGAGCCGCGTAATCACCACTCGCTCCAATCGGATTTGGTGTTTTCCATGTTCCTGTAGCATCAATTACGGCAGAAGCTTCTAAACGATGGATCACGTTATTTTGCTCATAGACAATTCCAAAAGGAGCCTGGTCCCTGCCGGCGGTTTTCATTTTATCAAAGCCCTTGCGGTGAATTGCTATTACACGTGATTCCGTCTTAATGTGCGGTTTTAAACGATCCAACTCTGCTAAAGGATGCAAATATTGATCATATAGTTGTTTACCCGTGGGCAGTCCCTCTTTAGGAGGCGCTATCCATCCACTTTCAGCAAGAAGCTCCAATGCTGCAGAATCCATATTAAACTCCCATGGCGAAAACATTTGGATATGTCCCCATTCAAGCACAGACGCCCCAACTGAAGTTCCTTGCTCCAACAACACAAACGGGATCTCTCTTTTCGTTAAATGTGCGGCGGCAGCCAAGGCCACTGGTCCTCCCCCAATAATAGCTATAGGTAGATGATATTTCATTTTAACTCCTCCTCGATTTAGTTTACAATCTTAGTGACGGTCGATTTGACCGAATAGACGCATTCATGTTTTTCGTAATACTCTGCGTCCTTTCACATAAAGATACCGTCTGCATTGAAAAAGAGCATAAAGAGGTGCACAGCATGGAAATAGATCGTTTATGGCAGCTTTTTTATCAACCGTTGAAGCAATTTGTGATCAATCGTACTGGAGATCCAATTGCTGCTGATGACATCGTGCAGGATGCGTTTATCAAAATTCATTTAAACATTAAAACCCTTAAGGACAACGAAAAGATAAAACCATGGGTTTATCAAATAACACGAAATGCAATAATCGATTATTACAGGCGTGAACGATCTTTCGAAGAACTTCCCTTTGACCTTCCTTCCAATGAAGAAGAAGAGCTCGAAATCAGTACCCAGCTGGCATCCTGCATGAAACCGATGATCGATCAATTGCCGGTCAAGTACCGAGAAGCTCTTACAATATCCGAGCTGCAAGGCTATACTCAAGCTCAGTTAAGCTTGCAATTAGGCATTTCTCTCTCAGGTGCAAAATCCAGGGTTCAAAGAGGCAAATTAAAGCTCAAGGAACTGTTACTTACTTGCTGTCATGTCAATACAGACCGGTTAGGACAGATATCGGATTTTGAAATCAAGAGTACTCCTGTTATAGTAAAGAGCACATGCTGCGAGTAAGCATTAGTTATGAGCGGTCTAACCATGACCGCTTCTTTTATTTGTCCGAATTAAATGCTTCACAACATATTTAGCGTCAGAACCTACTCCGCGGATCGTTGCCGATGCAAAGGTGCGTTGACCGGATAAACCCAGATAATATAGTCCAGGTACCGTGCTGCTCACACCTCCCTTTTGAACAGCATATCCTCGACCATCCAATGCTCCTTCTACTCCATGAAGATACGGAATAATTGGCTTATAGCCTGTGGCAAAAATAATGCTGTCAACTGCCTCTTTAGATCCATCCGGCCAAATAACCCCTTCAGAATAAATCTTTTTGAACATGTTTTTCTGTTTTAATCGACCTGTCTCAAGCTTGTTTTTATAACCATCCATATCAATGGCTGCGCTCGGACTACCTACTGTTAAACCAATGCGCCAAAAAGGAAAAGAATCATACCCAATGATCTTCAACCAAAAATGAACGTCTTTCCCTAGGAAGCGTTGAGGTACCAATTGAACTGGGTGAAGAACTGCAAGTGAAGCAGAAGATGCCACTTCACTGATCTCAGCCCCTATCTGTACAGCTGAATTCCCCCTGCCCACTACGATAACTCGCTGGTTAAGGAAGGAATCAGGATTCCGGTACTCCGAAGAATGTATGATTTTCCCTTTAAAATCACTACGCCCTTCCAGCTCTGGAATGAAAGGCTGATTAAATGAACCAGTAGCACATACGATGTTCTTGGTTCTGTATATCTCCCCTCCAGCTGTATGAACGTAGAAAATTTTGTTTCTCTCCACTCGCTCCACCCGAACATTAAATTGTATCGGAAAGCGATTGTGCTCGGCATACTGTTTTAAATAAGAGATGACTTCCTCCCTAGTCGGATATATATCTGCTTTCAACGGAAATGGCATCCCTGGTAAAGTGGAATAGCTTGCTGGTGAAAATAATCTCAAGTTATCGTAGTATTGCGGCCAAGATCCTGTCGGTTCGGAGTTTGCTTCTAAAATGACATAATGGAGTCCCTTTTTCTTTAAATGGTAGCCGGCTGCAAGACCTGCCTGCCCTGCCCCAATGACGATAACATCGTATATTTCACTCATAATGTCTCCTTTCGAAAACAATAATATTTGCATTTTGCAAGTATTTGATCAAAAGATATGGAGTAATCTCATTACCCCATAGGTGTGCAGCACATTTTTGATTTTTGCATGCTTGTGTTTAGTAACTGCAGCGAACGGATGACGGTTTCCTTCTCAAAGTCATTCATAAATGAAAACACTTCGTCCAAATAATCATTCATCATCTTTTCAATAGAACCGGCAACGAACTTGCCCTCCGTTGTGAGTGATAACAAAAACACTCTGCCATCCTCGGGAGAAGCGGTTTTCTTAACTAGTTTACGTTTAATTAAAGATTGTACCTGCCGACTGAATGTTGTGATATCTACGCCCAATGTTTCAGCGACCTTTTGCATTGAAGGCGATTGCCCGCGATCAATTTCATATAGAATATGACTATGCACGAGCGATATATCCTGGCTTCCAATCTGACAACAGTTTTTATTCAACAAACCAAACTGTCTTGCCAATACCTGAAGCAACTCACGTGGATTATTCATCCCCGATCCCCCCTGTTTCATTTATACCAATAATATTTGCAATTTGCAAATTATAATTTTTTTATATAAGTTAATACTCATATAACACTTCACTTATATAATCAGCTGTGTATAATAATTAATGGAAGGTGTGAACCTAGTTGCAGCCAAACGTTTTAAAGGAGTGATCGCATGAGCCAACCGATAGAAGCCCTTGCCGAGACATTGAAGCTTCTGTCCGACAAGACCCGCCTAACCATTCTTGCCCTTCTTAAGGAACAAGAAATGTGCGTATGCGACATCGTAACCGTTCTCGAAATGACACAGCCTAATGTGAGCCAGCATTTGAGAAAATTAAAAATTGGCGGCTTGGTAAATGAAAATAGGCGAGCCCAATGGATTTATTATTCTTTAGATTTAGAGGATAAACCTTATCTGAACGGAATTCTCGAACAACTTCCTTCGATGAAGGAACAGTTAAACAAATTAAATCTCGAATGCTGTAATTAAAGCTCATGCTTACGAAGATAGTTTTGCTACCGCAAACCTTAAGCTCATGCTTACGAAGATAGTTTTGCTCGCAAAACTTTTAGGAGGAATTATGTTAGTCATCGCATCGATTATTTTTCTTATCACCTTGATATTCGTTATCTGGCAGCCGAAAGGCTTGAATATTGGCTATTCGGCTGCCGGCGGAGCCATATTGGCCCTTATCTTTGGCGTCGTTGATTTGAATGACGTTTGGGATGTTACCGGTATTGTCTGGAACGCTACATTAGCTTTCGTTGCTGTTATTCTTATTTCTTTAATATTGGACGAAATCGGATTCTTCGAATGGTCTGCCTTACACATGGCACGCTTTGCCAAAGGAAACGGCTACCTGATGTTTTCCTATGTCGTGCTTCTTGGCGCAGCAGTCGCCGCTTTCTTTGCTAATGATGGTGCGGCACTCATTCTTACGCCGATTGTCCTTGCCATGGTCAGAGCGTTAAAATTCGATGAACGGATGATCCTGCCATTTATTATGGCAAGCGGGTTCATCTCGGATACGGCTTCCTTACCGCTCGTGGTGAGCAATTTGGTCAATATTGTTTCATCCGATTTCTTTGGTATCGGTTTTGCCGAGTATGCGAGCCGGATGATCATTCCGAATTTCTTCGCGGTTGGCGCGAGCCTTCTTGTTTTGTTCCTGTTTTTCAGAAGGAGTATTCCGAAGCAATATGATCTTAACCAGCTGAAGCAGCCGCGTGAAGCTATCAAGGATATGCGCATGTTCAAACTGTCTTGGGTTGCTCTAGCTATACTATTGATAGCTTATCTGTTAAGCGAGTTCGTGAATATTCCAGTATCGATTGTTGCAGGTGTCGCTGCTATCGTCTTTATTTTCGCGGCACGCAGAAGTGCAGCCATACATACAGGTGCTGTCGTTAAAGGTGCCCCTTGGTCCGTTGTCGTATTTTCCATCGGGATGTATGTCGTCGTGTACGGTCTTCGTAACGTTGGCCTTACGGATCAGCTTGGCACAGTGTTTCAATGGACAGCGGATCAAGGATTATTTATAGCAACGATCGGTACTGGATTCATTGCCGCCATCCTCTCTTCGCTTATGAATAATATGCCTACCGTTATGATTGACGCCTTGGCCATTCAAGGCACGAGCACAGAAGGTGTACTTCGGGAGGCGCTTATTTACGCAAATGTCATCGGTTCCGATTTAGGTCCTAAAATCACGCCGATCGGATCACTTGCCACTTTGCTTTGGCTGCATGTGCTGTCCAAAAAAGGCGTGAAAATTACGTGGGGCTACTATTTTAAAGTTGGCATTATACTTACGCTGCCAGTTCTGTTCATTACATTAGTTGGACTTTACTTGTGGTTAAGCATCATACATTAAATGAATTTAAAAGGAGACTAACAAAATGGAAAAGAAACTGGTTTATTTCTTATGTACGGGTAATTCTTGCCGGAGTCAAATGGCGGATGGCTTTCTGAGCGTTCTTGGCAGTGAACAATATGAAGTGAAAAGCGCCGGGCTGGAAGCACACGGTTTGAATCCAAGAGCAGTTCAAGTCATGCAGGAAGCAGGCGTTGACATTAGTGAAAACTCTTCAAATGTCATTGATCCTGAGATTTTGAATCGCGCTCATTATGTGATCACGCTTTGCGGTCATGCTGATGATCACTGCCCTGCCATCTCCAATCCGAATGCTGTGAGATGGCATTGGGGTTTTGATGATCCGGCTAAAGCAACAGGCACCGAAGATGAAATTATGGGTCAGTTCCGAAACGTTCGCGATTCCATTAAGGCTCAAATCGAGAAGTTTGTGAAAGAAGGACAATAACATGTCTAACATCAAAAGAATGCATGTTGCCGTCAACTGTTCTGACTTGGAAAAGTCACTGACCTTTTATCGTCAATTTTTCGGATCAGAACCAACGAAAGTGAAGGACAATTATGCTAAGTTTGAATTAGATAATCCGGCACTTCACTTTTCATTAAATGTACGCCCCTTTGAAAAAAACGGAGTGCTTAATCATCTTGGTTTCCAAGTGGATAATACGGAAGATGTTCTGGCTATGGGTGAACGTTTAAGACAGGCGGATCTTCTGCTTATCGATGAAATGAATACAACTTGCTGCTATGCTGTACAAGATAAAGTATGGGTATATGACCCGGACGGCATCGCATGGGAGATTTTCTATACCAAAGAAGATTCGGAGTTTGAATCGGCTGGCGAAGGGCGCGATCTTTCATTGTGCTGTGCTCCTCCTTCCGCACCTGTTCAAGTGGAGTTTACATCGTTCAAAAGATCAAAGTAATCAAATAACCCGAAGGAGAATCATCTTATGAGCAAAAATTATCACGCACTAATACCGGGTCAAATATTTATGGGCGGTGCCCAAGACGTACAATCAATGGTGGATAATGAAGGTGTTGAAGTTGTCGTCGATTTGCGCGAAGAATCTGAGCAATGCGCTGCTGCTAGTGAAGGTTTGAAGTGGATCAAGGTACCACTGGGAGACGAAGCCAATGAGCCTCAAGAACAGCTGCTTCAAAATGCGATTGAAGCTGTCGTAGATGCTTATAAAGAAGGCAAGAAGGTCGCGTTTCACTGTGGCGGCGGCAAAGGGCGTACAGGAACGGTTGCTTACGGAACACTCCTCGAGCTGGGCTTAGCCGATACCATTGAAGATGCTGAGCAGCAAGCTCAAAGTATTCGCTCAGTATTGAATATTAAGCCGGCGCAACGAAAAGCATTGGAAGCTATATATTCATAAAAAATAAGGAACGTTTACATGGTATTTTGCCTGTAAATGTTCCTTTTTTTATTTGCACAAACTCCATTTTCATCTTGGTGGACAAATACTCAAGCAAAACTATCAGGACTTTCATAGAGTAATATATTCTGCGAAGGAAAGGGTGAACGGATTTGTCAAAAACGAACAGCATCGATATACAACCCCGTGACTTTGTGAACGGCGATGTTCTGATTCCCGGATCCAAAAGTTACACCAACCGCGCAATTGCCATTGCGGCCTTGGCTGAAGGCCAAACGGTCATTGAGCATGCGCTGGTTTCGGAAGACACCGAGTTCATCGCCAAAGGCGTGGAAAGCTTCGGTAACGTCCATATCGACATAGACGCCGAAAAGGAACGGATGCTCGTCAACCGCAAACCGGCCGCGCCCGTTGCGCCCAAGCAGCCGATCTTTTTCGGAAATGCGGGGACTCCGATTCGTTTTGCGATAACAATGGCCAGTCTGGCGAATGGGGTATGCGAACTGACCGGGAACGAACGGATGCAGCACCGGCCCTGCCAGGATTTGATCGATGCTTTGGTGCAGCTTGGTGTAAAAGCGCATGTCATCCGCGGCACAGGTTGTCCTCCCATTCAAGTGGAAGGTCCGAGCCTGCGCGGGGGTAAGGCGAAAATTCGTGGCAGCGTCAGCAGTCAATATACGTCGAGCATCCTGATCTCGGCGCCCTATGCGGAAATGGATGTGGAGTTGGAAATTACGGACGATTTGACGTCCAAACCTTATGTGGATATGACGGTCGGCATCATGAAGGATTTCGGGGTCGAGGTGGAAAGAGACGGGTATCGCCGGTTCAAAGTGCGTGCCGGTCAGAGATATCGGGCCGGAACCTACCGGGTGGAGCCGGACGCCTCAAACATGTCCTATTTTCTTGCTGCTGCGGCCATTACCAGAGGGCGGGTCTGCATACCGGGCATCAATATATCCTCTTTGCAAGGGGATGTCAAATTTATCGACGTGTTGGAGCAAATGGGCTGCTGTGTGGAGAAAGAAACGGATTATATAGCCGTAAGCGGAAAACAAATGAGGGGAATCGACGCCGACATGAACAGGATGCCGGATATTGTTCCCACTTTGGCGGTCATGGCCGCTTTTGCCGAAGGCCGTACCCATATTTACAATATCGGCAATCTCCGGATTAAGGAATGCGATCGAATCGCTGCGGTCGAGAACGAACTTCGCAAAATGGGGATCGACACGGAGTCGACGGAGGACACATTAACGGTTTACGGCGGGAAACCGACGGGGGCGGTCATTGACACCTACGACGATCATAGAATCGCGATGGCCTTTGCGATTGCCGGCTTGAAAACGCCGGGTGTCGTGATTAATAATCCTTCTTGCACAGCCAAATCATTCCCGACTTTTTGGGAAATTTTTAATGGTCTGAGTTGAGGGCCATGGGAAGACGAGGGTTATTAATCATTGCCGACGGATGGGGATATTCGGAAAATAAACAGCATAACGCCATTGCGAATGCCGGAACTCCGGTGTTCGACCGGTTATTTGACAGATACCCGTGGACCTTGATTGAGGCATCAGGCGAACATGTAGGTTTGGAAAGCGGCACGCCCGGTAATTCCGAGGTGGGGCATCTAACCCTGGGGGCAGGGCGCGTCGTGGATTATGAGAGCACCCGTGTGCAAAATGCGATAAAGTCGGGTGAAATGCAGAAGCATCCCGTCCTTGTGCCGCACTTGGAACAAGTGAAAACAAAGGGCGGCTGCGTCCATTTGATCGGGCTGCTGACTGACGGAAACGTCCATGCCCACTATCATCATTTTGTGCCGTTGGCCGAAGCGGCCAAAAAAGCGGGAATATCAGACGTGTATCTTCATTTGTTTACCGACGGCAGAGATGCGCCCAGCGGTATGGCGCTCCATTTCCTATCGGAACTTGAAACAATGCTGAAAGCGTCAGGAATCGGCACCATCGCCTCCGTCGTTGGCCGTGATTATGGGATGGACCGGAATCACCGGTGGGAAAAAACAAAAGCGGTATATGATCTGTTAACCGCCGGTACAGGACGTCCTTTCCGGAGCGCGACCGAAGCCGTCACGTTCGCGTACAATTCCGGGCTAGCGGACGACTTCGTTCCACCTTCCATCCTTGTGGACGTTGCAGGTACTCCGATCGGGCCAGTACGTGATCACGATCTTATCCTTTCGGTCAATTTCCGCGGTGACCGCATGCGGCAAATCGTCAAAGCTTTTGCACCAGGCCGCTTCGAAAAATTTCCCCGCCCATTGCTGCCTAATGTGCAGGTTTTGACGCTGACGGATTACCATATGAACCCCCCGGTCCCCTCGATCCTGGAACATGTTTCCATTCCGAACGGGTTGGCGGAAACGCTAGAACACCATCATGTCTGGAATTTACGCATATCCGAAACCGAAAAATTTTCGCATGTGACCTTTTTCATTAATGGAAGAGAGGAGCATGGCTACCGGTATCAAAAAAACATCCACATTCCCGGTCCCGATGTCAAAGATTATCGGTCAGTCCCGAACATGAGCGCCGAAGAAATCGCTCTTGCCGTGGTTGACGCGATCCGCCGCAACGAATTTAAACTCATTATCATCAATCTCGTGAATGCCGATATTTTGGGCCATACCGGCGATATGGAAGCCGTGATCAAAGCCGTTGAAGCGGTGGATCAAGCTCTGGGGATCATCATCGAAGCGGCTCAAAGCAGCAATTATTGGGCGGTTGTGTGCGGGGACCACGGCAACGCGGAACTTATGTGGGATGTTTCTTCGAATCGTCCGCACGTCGGACATACGACGAATCCGGTCCCGTTCATTATGGTTCATCCGCACGGACAATTATCGCTTCGTGCAAACGGGTCACTGGCCGATGTGGCTCCAACCCTTCTGGAGCTGCTGAACATTGAAATTCCGAAGGATATGACGGGAACAAGTTTGGTAGAAAAATTATAGGAGAGGGGTTCGGACGAGTTGAAATTAAACCAAACCTCTTGGATAGGTGTTATCATTTCCACGCTGCTGGCTTTGCTGTTTTTTCTGTTTCTTCCTTCCGGTGAAAAGTCCGTTCTTGTCTTCATGGGATTGGCCCTGGTCTCCTGGCTTGCTTTCGAAAACGGCGGAAACGATGTCTCGAGGGGAATCGCTCCCTTGGTGGCCTCCAAAAATATAAGCATCCGGACAGGGCTTTTGTTTGGAACTGTTATGACGGCGTTGGGATCCGTTTTTTCGATATACTTTTCCGTAAAATTATTTAAACTGTTCACTAAAGGGATCTTGAATACGGCTTTTGATGTGACTGAAATCATGGTGCTCTCCATTATATTCGGAGCATCGTTGTGGGTTGCGGTTGCGACCAAATTTTCATTACCCGTATCCACGACGCATTCCCTGGTGGGCTCCATGATCCTGGTGGGCATCCTTTCTTTCGGGATTCAAGGGGTGTTATGGACCAACTTGCTGGCTTTGGTTGTAATCCCTTTGCTGGTAAGCCCTGTCGTCGGATTCGTCGTTGGCTGGGTTTTGGCCGTGATCATCAACAGGTTGACATTTTTTAAGCCTTTGGAAAAACATTCGATTTGGTTGTTCAGCGGAGCGGTCTGTTTCGTCAGAGCGGTCAATGACACGCCGAAAATTGTCGGAATGGCGGTTTTAATCGGATTTGCGGCTTTAAATGGCCTGACGCTCTCTCAAGCCGTCCCGTTTTTTATCCTGATTACCCTTGCGATGGCTTTGGGGAGCTATATCAAAGGTTCAAAGGTAACTCATACGTTGGCCTATAAGGTAACCAACATGAATCCGGCCACCGGTTTGGCGGCGGCCGTCACTTCAGCTTCGCTGATTTTGTTGGCAAGCAAAATGGGGCTCCCCGTATCAACCACTCACGTTTCCACTTCCAGCATCATCGGATCCGGGTTTGCCTCCGGGTCGAACGTTTCGAAAGGATTAAAAACCGTGAACTGGTCGGTGGTCAAGGATATTGTTTTATCCTGGATACTCACTTTGCCCGGAGCAGGTATATTAGGTGCGATCGGTTATTTCATATTATCCGCCGTCTTCTGATGCGGAGGACATTGCTCCTCATACATCGAGGCGATTTCCAAAAGATACGACGAGCCTTTCGGATTGTTCACGGAAGGCTTCCCTTCATATTTCTATGGAAAAGCAAAAATCCCACTCGGGGACTTGCAAATAAAGGAGAGGGATGGGGTTTGTCTCGAGGCAAAAGCCGTTCGATCAGATGCTATTATTTTTTTTCTTATATTCTATAATTCGTTGATACATGGTCTGGTCCTTCAGTTTACGGAAATGAGACAGCACGGGTTTGAGATTCACTTCAATGACCCATACTCGCCCATTCGTATCAAGTCCCATATCCAACCCAAAAATGTGTTGGTTTGAATATAATTTGTTTCTGCTCAGTTTCCTGGCTGTAATTATTGCAATTCTATCGATATTGGACATTAAGATTCGGTGAGAATAATGTTTAAGCGAAGATTTTTGAAGGGCGCTTTCCAGCTTCATGATCGTTCCTTTGCTTCTGGTAATGTTAGTTACAATGTAACCTTCGCCTGCTACTTTAGCAACTCTTCCGGTTATTTCCCAATCATGGGTGTTTCTTCTGCGCTGTACAATGACCCGCATATCGAAAGGTCGGTTATTCACAGTACTAAGGGGAATTCTACGTTGAACAATATAACTATAGGATCCGATGATCTTTCTTATATAAGCATATGTCCATTCTTTTCCTTGTTTCGTTATCCTTTCGTTCTCCATGTGTATAGTGTAACGATAGTTCCCTCTCGAGGTTACCCGTATAACTCCCTTCCCGCGGCTTCCATAGGCCGGTTTAAGGATAACATCGCTATACTTTTCAACAAAAGCCCAAAACGTTTTTGGCGTCTGCCTTCGCGTTATCGGAATGTGATGTTTCAAGACTCCAAATCGTTTCATCACCCTGTAT
The DNA here is from genome assembly GCA_051750645.1 of Bacillota bacterium. Lineage (GTDB taxonomy): Bacteria > Bacillota > Bacilli > Paenibacillales > Paenibacillaceae > Pristimantibacillus. The sequence goes on from JBNJJW010000001.1 coordinate 238,796, forward strand.
TTTACCCATTTGCTGCGTCGATTGGGCGTATTCATCGGTCATCAGCCTTCCGTAAAAAGTCAATGCTCTTTAGATAATCTTCAAGCAATATTAAAAACGCTTTAATGTCCTTATAGGAAATATCCCCAATATTCGCGATTCGGAACGTTTTTAATTCTTCAAGTTTGCCTGGATAAATCGTGAACCCTCTGCTGAATAAATAATCATGCATTTTATCGAAATCGTATCCATCACAATCGGGTTCGATTATGGAGGTGACAATTTTGGAATGATGTTTTGTATCCACGGTATGTTTCAATCCGAGTGTGGCAATACCATCTATTAAAGTTTCCCAGGACTTGGCGTATCTTGCATATCTTTCTTCAATCCCTTCCTGCTTTAATTCCATAATTGCACGCTTTAGCGCATAAAGGGTCTGTACGGGCGGGGTGAACCGCATTTGACCGGTTTCTGAAAAGTACTTGTATTGAGCAAACAAATTCAGATAATAATTCCTCGGTTTTTTAAGATGCAATCCTTCCATTTTGTTCCTATAGGCGATAACAAACGAAACCCCTGCCATGCCTTGAAGGTTTTTATTGGAGCTCGCGGCCAAATAGCTGATATTCATTTCCATCATCCGGATCGGTATCGTCGCATAGGAGCTCATCGCATCTACAATCATATCGATTTGACGTTTCCTGCACAGCTTTCCAATCGACTTAATATCATTCAAAAGGCCGGTTGTCGTCTCATGATGTACTACTGCGAGATAAGCTATTTTTCGGTTGCAATTATGAACGAACGATTCTAAAGCAGTCAAATCGATGGCCTCATGAGGTGAGCTTTTGAACTCCAGGAAATTCAATCCATAGGCATCCGCGATCTCGCACATGCGTTTTCCATATGCGCCGTTATTAATGATAACGACAGACTCATCGCCGATAACGGAACTTAAAACGGACTCAACCGCTGCGGTGCCTGAACCGCCAAACAGAACCGTCGTATAATATTCCGTATCGGCAACGAACCGGGTCAGTTCCACTGAAATGGTTTGCATCAGCTTGACAAAATCCTTTTCGCGGGGGCAAATATCCGGCACCACCTGAGCGAATTTAACACTGTTCGTAGTTGTCGCAGGACCGGGGGTAAGCAAAATATTTCTTTTTACGCTTCGCAATCCGGTTCATCTCCTTTAATCCCGCACGAGCCGCTTCTTATAAATCTCTGAAGCCGTTCTTTCACTTCATACGGTTTTATTAGGGGACGGGCAAGCTGTGTTTTCTCAGGACTTCTGGAAATTCTGAGATAGAGAAAGGTCAATCCCCTCGTTTTCTTCCATTCTTTTATGCAGGCAGCAAGCTCCCCCAGGCTGTGAATATAAATGGATTTCATGTAACCGCAAGCCGCAGCAATCTCAACAAAATTTACATTATGGGAAACCGTACTCTGTCCCCCGGTTGAATCATGAGCTTGATTATCCAGAAGAATATGAAGCATGTTCTGTGGACCATAGTATCCGTTGGTAGCCAAGCTCCCCATCCGCATCAAGACAGAACCGTCTCCGTCGATGACGATGGTCTCCGTATCTTTTTGACTTAGCGCCAAACCGAGCCCTAGAGAACTTATGCATCCCATTGAGCCGACCATGTAAAAATGGTTGCAGGCATCTTCGATTTCATACAATTCTCGGCCTGTTTTTCCTGTCGTAGCCAGTTGTACGGTTTTGCTGTCCTTCAATTCATTAATGACCTTCAATGCTTCATTTCGGAGAGGCAGCTGATCCGCTTTGCTTTTCATGATTTTAATCTTATTCAAGCGTAAGGAGAGCTGTTGTTTTTTCAGGGTTTCTATTCCAAACGTTCCTTTTTTAACTACGAAGAAAAAAGGTCGGTTTTTCTCAATAAACTGATTGGCCTGAGACAGTTGACGGGTTGCTTCATCCAAATCATAAGATAGGTACATCCATTTTACTTGCATCAAATCTAGGAGCTGCGTAGTAATTCGCCCCATCAGTTCATGCTGCGGTTCATCCGGCACGCCTTCTTCCCCTCGCAGGCTAACAAACCCCAGAACTGGAATCCGAAACGGATAATTAAGCGATACCAAGGGGGAAACGGCGTTAGTCAATCCTGAGTTTTGCATGAGAACAACCGGTTTTCTCCCCCCTAGTACTGCTCCCGATGCAATGGCGACCGCATCTCCCTCATTTGCCGCCGCAACATAGTCATATTCGTTGATCGCATAATTAATCAGATCTTTTAAAATGGAGCACGGAACCCCGGTATAGAACGTAAACCCTAACTTTTGAAGCTCTCTTCCAAAAACCCCCATATCGATCAAGAGCGGTCACCCCGAATACGATCCTGTGAAGACAGATACTTTTTTTCCGCCGCTTGAAGTTCTTCAGCCCGTTGAAGCCTGAATATTTCCATTTGCCCCCTCCTCGGATGTTCAAATCTATCGACGCTATTTCTTACCGATGTTTGGACTGCGGGTGGTACTGGAACTGCCTAAGGTCAAGGTTTTGGCATATGCTATAATCTGTATTTGTTCAAGTTGTTTATTTAGAAGATGCGATCCGAACATAAGTTGTGTTGGCTAATGCTGAAGGTTTTTAAAAATACGCAAAATTTATATAGGAGACGAAGCCGATTAACCGCAAACAGCTGCTTCAAAAAGCGATTGAAGCTGTCAAAGTATTCACTCAGTACTGATTATTAAGCCAGCGCAGCGAAAGCATTGGAAGCTATATATACATAAACAATAAGGAACGTTTACATGGCAGTTTGCCTGTAAATGTTCCTTTTTTATTTGCACAATATTTTAAAAAGAATTGTTCATTTCAACGTTTTTTTGAACATTCCCTAATTCGTCTATTACTGTTCAGTTAATATGTTATATTAATCACAACTAATCCAACGAGGTGAAACCGTGAGAATAAAAAGCTTATTCCTATTCATTGTTACAGTATTGATTCTTTCCGCTTGCGGCACTAACAATGAAGAGTCTCATCAGTCGCATTCACATGGCGACTTGCAGGAGAAAACAGCTTCCGCAAATGTAATGTCAACCTTTTTGGACGGTCAAATGGAAAGGTTTCATTGATGAGACATATAAAGAAGACTACGCAGACCCTACTGATACGCCGTTGCCAGCATAACGGAGGTATTTATGCATAAAGATAATCCCCAAAAGAGTCAAGTTTGACGAAAAAAGCTTCATGAGCGCCGCTTTCGTTTTTCGAATCTTCTGTTCTTCTATGCTTGGGGGCAAGAGCAAGCATGGACAACCGAACACGAACAAAAAACTCAGTAAGATCATTGATTTGCTTTTTACACATTTTTATCACCCCTCATCGGAATGGCGTCCGTCCCAACTTCTTTAATATTATTTCGTGAGAGACAGCAGCTCCTCGACAACTAAATCAACTCGCTCATCTTTAAAGGATTCATCTGCCACATAAAAAATTAATACATTCGCTATTTGATATATGGTGTGTGGTACCACATCCGCTGCTGCCGTCTTATTCTCGAAGTCCTTTATACCCTTTCTCACCTCTTTGCTGGAGGTGTAGACATAAATGCTGATTTTCTGATTTTTATCAATTACAAAGCGTCTAGGAGTGACATCATTATAAGCTCTTGAAAATACGCTTTCTGGATGCAAGTCTGGTTCTTCTGACATCGAAACCCCATGATTTTCAAATTAATCTTTTATTTGTGTTAAAGTAATTGTTTTCCCTTTGTTCATGCACCCTGTAATAATGAAACAGATTGCTAAAATAATAATCACCATTTTTCTCATTACAATCCCCCCGTTCTTACAGACGATTGGAGCATGAATTAAGTTGCCTGTCTTCTATTTTGAGGTTATATTGACACAGGAACAAATGTTCGCATATAATGAGCGTGAGGTGACTAACGTATGGCTATGAAATTATCGGAAATATTTGAACGGACCGCTCCCCCATCGTACGAAGAGATGCGTTTGATATACGACTATATCATCCTTCCACTGGTACTCAACGTAGTTAAACAAAATCAGCGTGGATTGGATAAAAAAGCCCGTTCGTTGCGAAGCGTTTTCGTTAGAACCGCTGACCTTATTATATCGAAAATAGACGCTGATCTGACGGTAACCCGACGGATAATGCTCAATCAGAATATCGTAGTTAATCAGATCAAGAGCGTAAACAATTGCGTTACATATCAGATTAATTGTCACGGTTATGAGGAGCATCTAACATTCTCACGTGAATACTTACTGACAGAAATTAATACAAGAATATCTACGTATACTTCAGAAATTTTTCTGAAGAAATGAATGAATTCATACTTTTAATGTCCACTGATCGAGTTCATTACCTTGCTTACGTAATGAACTCGATCAGTGGGCGTGTTTACTTCTTCTGTCTCGAAACATAATTCTCCAATTTATCATCTTTGTCGAGAAGACTCCCTCTTCAACATAGTAAGAGGGAGATGAATCGATTTTTTTGGTTTATGGATGCGAACATATGTGCTATAATTTGAGTGGGGGGGTGATCCCAATAATTGTCCATAAAGCCTACAAATTTCGTATCTATCCGAACAAAGAACAAGCAATACTCATGAACAAAACGATAGGCTGCACTCGTTTTGTGTTTAATTTTTTCTTGGCTAAGCAACTGGAAAAGGATGCCTATTGGCACATTGTCGAAGAAATGAAGCAAAGCGGTCAATTGCCTTCGAACGAATGGAAAGGCGAGTTTTTCAACAAATATGAAGCCATCAAAGGCGTTCGGGAGTTAAAACAGTATTATCCTTTTCTTAAAGAAGCGGATAGCATAGCCTTAAAAAAATCGCTTGAAAATCTAAACGATTCGTATACCCGCTACTATAAGAAGCAAAATGACAAACCACGCTTCAAGAGCAAAAAGAATGCTGTACAATCGTATACGACCAAACAAACAAATGGCAATATCATAGTGTCAGGCAACCATATCAAGCTGCCGAAGCTCGGTTTGGTTCGTTTTTCCAAAAGTCGCGCAGTTGAGGGAAGAATCCTAAATGCTACGGTTCGCCTTCATCCAAGCGGTAAATACTTTGTATCATTGTTGGCAGAAACCGAAGTGCAGGCGTTGCCTAGAACCCATTCCGCTTGCGGGATTGATGTTGGGCTAAAGGATTTTGCTATTGTCAGTGACGGAACCGTCCATCAGAATCCAAAGTGGTTTAAACGCTTAGAACAGAAGTTAGCAAACGCCCAGCGAATACTTGCCAGACGAACAACAGGTTCTTCGAATTGGCATAAGCAGCGGATTCGGATTGCCCGTATTCATGAGCGCATTGCGAATGCACGAAAGGATTACTTGCATAAAATCTCAACCGGGATCGTCAAAAACCACGACATCATCGGGATCGAAGATTTAGCGGTAAAAAGCCTTTTGAAAAACGCAAACCTTGCCAAGGCGATCAGTGAAGTATCATGGTCGCAATTTCGTACGATGCTAGCGTACAAAGCAAGCTGGTATGGCAAACAGGTGATTGCCGTGGCGCGCAACTTTGCCAGCAGCCAAATATGCTCCTGTTGCGGAAAGAAAAACAAAGACGTGAAGAATCTCGCTGTGCGTGAATGGGAATGCCCAATCTGCGGCAGTCATCACCATCGCGATCTGAACGCAAGCATTAATCTGAGAAACGAAGCCATCAGGCTTCTAACCGTAGGGACTACGGGGATAGCCTAATCCACTATTTGCCCCTTAGGGTGAAGTTCTTAGGAATCCCCTTCTTCAAAAATCAATTGATTTTAAGAAGGGGTAGTTCAACTTTAAATTCTATTAACTCTTCTTTATTATTTATTTTTAAAGTCACTTCTGCTCCTTCATGTGATTCGGGAACATAATAAACCTTAGATATTAAAGGCATTAGCACAGTTACTTCTTTCATTAATTTCGATTTTTTTGCTTGATCGTCTTCAGTGAATGTTTTATTTTTTTCATAACTTCTTTTCATGCTATCACTTATAGCTATCATATTTTTAGCTATTGGATTTAATAAATCATTTTCTGTCGCTCGATCTACGATATCCGAATAGCATCAATTACAGAGAGCTTAGGTTTAATCTCCATTATGAGTTCAATCGTCAATGGGGCGTTTTCATTCGAATCTATAGTGTCATAATTGCTCCAGATCATAAAAAGCGAAGTGCCAACTATACTTTCTAATCTCATTTTTGCTCTATAGTCAACCTTATTATGATAATTAAGATACAAGGCCGATCCCATAAATATTAAGATAAATAGCCCCAATAAAAATATTTGAGTTTTTTTTGCCACCATAAATTCACGCCTTTCTACTCTTCTCTTATTCCTAAGATGAGTATGAAACCGTTTTGCCATGAGCTAACTTCTGTTAATAAGGTATCAACCCATAACTACCGCTATGATAAAGAATGAAGAACCCGAGTGCGATTAATACAAAGGGAACAGCGACATGTCCGTATTTCTCCAACACACTCGCCACCACAGGAGCTTTCATAAGCTTATAACCAAGAAAACATCATACGGCGACTAAGGTAAAGAACACAATCAATGTAATTAGGTGGCTACTAAGCGTTTGACTCGCAAATATCGGAATGTAAATCGCGATATTATCGCCACCGTTCGCAAAAGTAATTGCGGCAACTTTGAGAGTTGTTCCTGCCCCCGAAACACTTTCCTCTTCATCTTCCGAATCAGATTTTCGGAGAGCACCAATCCAAGGAGACCTATCCACTGAACAGGAATGAAGAACGAACTGAGAACACCGATGATACTGAGAGCGACGAGAGCGGCAAATCCAAGATATTGCCCAGCAACAATATCCCACCTTTGCATGTTCGATTTTCCCAGGGCCTCAGCCGATGCTGTACCATCACCTGGAACGCCAGCTCGGATTTGTGAGAATAAGGCCATTAAGATAAAAATATCGTCGACGTTCGTAGATACGAACGCTATAAAGGATGAAACAATTGTTGTGACCATTTCCTTCTGACCGCCTTCTTTTGTAGAAATTATCAATTTGCATTATAATACATCCTTCTGCTTTACGTAAAAGCAACTACGAAGTATAAATGATTGTACTTAACCCATTATGAAGACCCTGAGTTATCTCGTAGCCTTTTCCGCTGTCTTATACATTAGAAACATCACACCAAAATCAAGTTCACCGTTCATCTTCTTTGCCTTGTTTATCGCCTTATCAAAGGTTTTTATTTCATGAGCAGCTTCAAAAGTTTTTTCTGTAAATGGAGGGTTCTCCATCTGTTTGCACAAATCCGCACAAGTTAAACTAAGGAATTAAATGAAAAATCTTAATTTGCCTTACTACGCCATCTTTTATCTCAAATTGTAAATAGTTATATTGATCGTCGTTAATTTCGTATGCAAAATTATTGGGATCTGTTCTTCCATCTTTCGCAATTTTTATATCTGGATAAGCGTCTTTAACCTCTTGTTCCGTACTACCCAACTCTATTCCCTTTGAGGTTGTATAGCCTGTTTTAGAAATATTCATTGTCATAATCCAAAAATTCTTACCGTTACCCAGGGGGGAGAATAACTCCATTTCAAGTCCATCGTACTTGATTTTTTTTAATAGTGACCCTGTAAAACTATCTGCCAGTTCTACAATATCTTGAGAAAGAGGTTTCCCAAAAACTTGTTCTAAATCAACTTCGTTATCCCAATCGTGGAGTGAAATAAGTTTGCCATTAAAATTTATTGTAAATTCGTCTATTTGAATTTGCTCGACGTTAGTATCTTCGTGAGTGTTCTCTATGTTATACTCGGCTACCTCAGGTAATGTTGTGTATGTGACTTCATTGTCTTTCTGACAGCCCAGTATTAAAAACAAACTCAAAAACAACATAGATACAAGAGTTTTTTTCATGTATTAACTCCTTTTCCTTAATTTGTTCGTGTTTATGCTATTTAGACGTAATCAATGAGGATTCGTTACGCTATTGTTTTTTTATTTATAAGGTCATTCATGAATAGCTAAAAAAATTAACCCCCTATAAAAACAGAAAAGAGGGTCACTTTCGTGACCCCCTTACATCTCATTTAGATTCATTCTGTTTTAAACATTCGCATTAAGCTCATTCTGCATTTTAAGTTGATTGCGGTATACGATTTTCGAAATCGTAATGCTAATTTCATAAAGCAAGAAAAGCGGAACAATTACAATTACATCTGACAGTATATCCGGCGGGGTGATCGTGACCGCTACAATAACAAGAATAAAATAAGCCAGTTTACGGGCCTTTGCTAACCGGTGCGGGTTCAAAATCCCGAGTTTTGTAAGGAACATGACAACCGCCGGCATTTCAAACAATAAGCCAAACGGGACTGTCATATGGATCATGAAGGTAAAATATTTTTCGGCTGTATACATGGTGGCAAAATCATTCGCAGCCATCTCATTCATAAAATGAAGAACCATCGGAAATAAAACAAAATAACCAAAAAATATGCCAATCAAAAACAAAAAAGTGATGCTTGGTATGAAAAGCAAAGTAGCTCGTTGAGCTTGTTCAGGTACTGCGGGTTGAACAAATTTCCATGTTTGATATGCGGCAACCGGCAGTGTAACCGCGATAGCGACCACACCTGCTATCATAACATACACCCACATTACATCAGATGGACCAAGTACGACCAGCTTTTGATCCATATCTCTTACCAGCCACTGATAAATATCACGTACGTAGATGAATGCCGCTACCATGGATACTAAGAAAGCGATGAGGGTACGTATGATACGGGCCCTCATTTCCTCCAAATGTCCAAGTAAATTTTGTTCGTTTTGATTTTTCATGTTACTTATTTGGAAGGACGCTTTCCTGTCCCGTCTCAGCTTCTTTCTTTTTCTCCTCGTCCTCGCCATTTACAAGTCCGCGTGTAGCGCCTTTAAATTCACTTAATGTACGTCCAAAAGCTCTACCGAGTTCCGGCAGCTTAGACGGTCCGAAAATAATCAGGGCAATGATAAGAATCAATACTAAACCACCAATTCCAATGTTACCGAATGGCATATCAGTCATCTCCTAGAGGATAGTATTCAGCCACGGAGATATTCCGTGGCTGATCATAAAGAATAAGTTCTACTTAGCCGAGTTTAAATCCGCTAATCGCTACGACGCCGCAGCGAGCCTTCGTATCGCCTGGACGATGAGGCCAAGTGCTAGTTGGTTTGCTTAGGTCTGTTGTCATTTCACCAGGGTGCTGTACGGAAAGGAAAAGTGTCTGTTCATCCGGCGTGAAAAATGGGCCGGTCAGTTCGGCATCAACCGGGCCGGACGCAAATTGCAGCGCGGTACCTTTGCCAGCACCGCTTGTCGGAATAACAAACAGTCCGTTATTCATGAAAGACTTATAAACACCCTTATTATGGCTGCTTGTGGAAATATCAGTTACTACCCAAAGATTTCCATTTGAGTCGAATGCTAAGTTATCTGGTGAACTGAAGCCGGATTGTCTGCCACCGGCAGCAAAGATCTCAAAATCGAACTCAAGCGATCCTAAATCATTGCCAGATTCGAAAATTCGTGTGATATGACCATGGATATTACCGTGAATATCGTTATTGGTGTGACAGATAAAGACCGTATTATCGAATGGTGAGATTTCAATATCTTCCGGACGGTCAGTCGGAGTGCCTCCTACAAGGAGGGCTGCTTCATGGCAGTAAGTTACAACGTCAGCTTGCGACTTGAACTTCTTTAAAAGGTCTTCTTTTGAAGCAGAAACCCCATACGGATTTTTGAACTTCTCGTTGTTTAACACCTTTGTCACTGCTTCAATAGTAACCGGCAGCCATTTACCCGATTTCAGGTTCGCGACATACAATGTTCCTTCTTCCAGCAAAGCAGCGTTGGCACGGCCTTTTAATGTATCGTATTTGCCTTTGCTTACGAATTTATATACGCAAGCGTCTTTCTTGTCATCGCCCATATATACGACTACGCGGCCGTCAGCTGCCATACCCATTGCAGTATTCTCATGATTAAATCGACCAAGAGCAGTATGTTTTTTAAGGTAAGATTGATCAAAAGGATCAACTTCAACTACCCAGCCATAATGCGTTTCAGGAAGTTTTGCGTTAGCAGCAGTATCAGCGTAGTTCTCTTCGCATGAAAGAACCGTGTTCCATAATGTAACGCCACCGGAACAATTTGCAAATGTGCCTGTAGCAGTCGTCGCGTTGCCGAGTGCGGCAGATCCTTTTGCCGGACCTGTAATATCAAATTTTGTCATTCCATTAATCCGGCGGGCATATTTGGAAGATGTATCCATTTTCCAAGTCCCGTCCTCGTCACGGTATACCTCAATGACGGACATTCCCTGATAATAGAGGTCTTTTTGAATTTGCTCAGCTGTCATTTTTTCGTCAACAATTGGCCCCAGAGAGAAGATGTTAGTATATTCGTGATTGGTTACAAGCAGTCCGCGCGTATTTGACCCTTTGATCGGAAAGTAGGCGTTATAGTCGGCTCCTTGACCGAACTTTTCACCCGCTTTGTTAATAACGTCGTCAAAAGCCGCGACTACATCATATTTGAAGTTTTTAGGAAGAATCAGCTTATCTTCTTTAGATGGTTGAATCGGGTCGAAGTACCCGCTGACTTTGTTTGTTTTGAAACCAAACAGGTGGTCGGCCGTTGATGACATTGCCGAAGCTTTTCCATCCAAAGTGCCTAATCCAGCCGATGCTGCAGCTAAAGCGGCTGCTCCCGTTCCAAGAAAAGACAGAAACGTTTTACGATCCATGTTCTTATTCAAAGTGTCCACTCCCCAACATTTAATTGCCTTCGAGGACAAGCATATTCGAAGAGTGTAAACCCCGTGTCAGCACGATATGTAGTTAATGTAAAAAAGCTTTGTTCATAAGAATTCGTTAACCGGAATGTGCCTAAGCTCCGCTTTCTCCAAACGGTGCTCCAAAATAGAGGATTTGTTTGATCTCGTTTGCCGTGTCCTCTGTTTGTATTCACTCATACCATGTAAAACGAAGGGGTGGATCTTTTTGGAAGGTGCCGATTTTTTCCCGAAAGTCAGTATTATCATGATTACGCATAATCGTTGGACATATTCGAAGCAATGCTTAGATAGCTTATTAAACCATAATGATTATCCTCATGTCGAAATTATTGTTGTTGATAACGCCTCTTCAGATGAAACGAAACAAAGGCTGTCCGAAATCAGCGGCTCGAACCTCAAAGTTATTTTTTCGCCGGTAAATACGGGTTTTTCCCGCGGGAACTCGATTGGATGCAAGGCCGCTACAGGCGACATCCTTATTCTATTGAATAACGATACGATCGTTACGCCGGGATGGATCTCCCGATTAATTGGGCCGCTTATGGATCATCCCGATCTTGGAATGGTTGGCCCCATGACGAATTATGCCGGAAACGACCAAAGACTCGACCATTTTATCGGCGATTCGGTGCGGGGTGCGGATCCCGATTGGTTAGACCATTTTTATCATTTTTATAAAGGACGTTGGCGCTGCACCGATTTCTTAGCCTTTTTCTGTGTGGCCATTAAACGGGAAGTGTATGAGAAGGTTGGAGACCTTGATCCCCATTATGGGACCGGCATGTTTGAGGATAACGATTACTGCGAAAGAGTTAAGCAAGCCGGATACGAAATGGCCATCATTGAAGATGCTTTTGTTTATCACCAAGGCAGTGTCAGTTTTAAGCAGTTGAAAGACGAGGAGTACCGTTCATTATGGAATAAAAATAAATCTTATTTTGAGCAAAAATGGGGAAAAACGTGGCATCTGAAAACACAAGCGACAATTTTTGATTCGTTCGAGCCTCAGGCAATAGCGCAAAAGGTCTTCCATGCAGCAGATAAAACGAGCATTCTCGTATTAGGCGAAAGAGATTGGCCTGTAATCAAACAACGCTGGCAGTATCTTACGAGTACATTAGCTGCTCAAGATGACTATTTGGTCATAGCACATATTTATAAGTTTAACGGCAGACTTATAAATGGCATTCGCAAGGTCGGCCCCTCATTTTATATCACAAACCGTCTCGACCTGTTTGCACAATCACATTTTGATTTGATCCTTTATTGCGGTGAAACAATCGTTCGAAGCCACCTTCATTCACGCTCCGTTGTCGTCGATGGGGTTTGTTATTTCCACAAAAATCAGGGACAATTGCCTGAAATCAAGGATGCGGCCGTATTTCATGAAGAGCATATTGAGCAGCTTGCAAGAAAATTAAGGAAATACCGGTTTTAAAAAACGAAAGGACTCTCTCCGTGGAATACCGGGGAAAGTCCTTCAGCGGACCGCAATTTCGGAAAAAACCTGTAACGTCAACCTTGCGCATTTCTCCCAAGAAAATTTCTCAACTTGTTTCACAGCTTTGCTTCTTAATTCCGTCCGGGTAGTATCATTCAGAACTTCCAGCATTTTTAAAGCGATTTCCTCAGGGTCATTGGGATCGAACAGCAGCGCGCCGTCACCGACAACTTCAGGAATACTTGCGGAATTCGAACAAATGATCGGCGTTTTCGTACGCATGGCTTCGACAAGCGGAATCCCAAATCCTTCATATAGGGAAGGAAACACTAAAAAGCTTGAATTTTTATAAATGTAGGGCACCTCTGCCTGTGGAATATATCCTAGAAAATAAACTTGATCAGACAAATCATGTTCTTTGATAAAGGTTGTAATTGACACATATTCCTGCTGTTCAGAACCGGTAAAAACGATATTCATTTTAATGTTGTGCTTTTTCTTAAGAATATCCATCGCTTTTAGCAAATTCCTATGATTTTTATGAGGCCACGTGTTAGCCGGATAAAAACCGTATTGATCCGGCAAATGATATTTTCGTACGACCTCCCGGTTCATCGTTTCATCATGATTCAGGTAAAATTCTTGGGATGAATCCAAATGGATGGCATGAACTTTTTCTTCCGCAACCTTATATTTCTCGACGATCGTTTTCTTTGAATAATCCGATAGTGTTAAGACGGAGCTGCAATTTTCCACTGAATTATAATAATTTTTCAGTCTCCATTGCAGAATAGTCGGATCAAAAAATTCAGGATAAAACTCATGTTGAATGTCCGGAATGGTGACCGCGCTCGGAATGCTTACATCGAGGGGCTCCAATACCAATAAGGGACAAAACCAGACGGATAAGTTTAAATCCTGAATCCATCGGTGAAGCCGGGGGCTTCTGTCTTCCTTTTCATCAATCACAATTTTAAATACATTCTCCTTTCGCTCAGAGAATGCATCCAAGTTATGTTTATTTAAAAAAAGGAATATCTCGTATTGATCAAATTGCTTTATCGAATACGAGATTAAATTTTTCACATATTGTTCCATACCGCCAATTTTTCCCGGAGCAAGGTCTAGTAAATGGATTCCAATCCTCATCCGGCATCCTCCGCTTCCCGGTACCATTGAATGGTTTTCTTAAGTCCAGTCAGCAAATCCGTATTTGCCTCGAAATCAAAATATGCTTTGGCCTTGTGTGTATCCAATCTGCGGCGGGGCTGCCCATCCGGCTTACTGTCATCCCAAACGATATCGCCCTGAAAACCGGTCAGCCGTTTAATCGTTTCCGCCAGCTCCCTTATGGAAATCTCCTGACCGGATCCGATATTGACCGGCTCGGAGCGATTATAATTTTGGGTCGCCTTAATAATGGCCTGCGCGGCATCTTCAACGTAAATAAACTCCCTCGTGATGCTGCCGGTTCCCCAGAGAACGATTCGATTCTCGCCCTTCTTCTTCGCATCGATAAATTTCTTGATAATGGCAGGAATAACATGAGAGGTTTCCAAATCGAAGTTGTCGCCCGGACCATACAAATTAACTGGCAGTAAATAAATGGAATTGAATCCGTATTCCTGCCGGTAAGCTTCTGATTGAACTAGCAGCATTTTTTTAGCCAACCCGTATGGAGCGTTCGTCTCCTCAGGGTATCCGTTCCACAGCTCGCTCTCGAGGAAAGGAACGGGAGTATGCTTCGGATACGAGCAAATGGTTCCGATGGCCGTAAATTTTTCGATGCCGAAGCACCTTGATTGTTCCATCAATTGAACGCCCATGATCAAATTATCATAAAAAAACTTTCCCGGATGTTTCTGGTTCGCGCCTATTCCTCCGACTACAGCCGCCAAATGAATGATGACCTCCGGTTTATAGGCTTCTAGCATCCGAGTTATGTCTTGTTCTCTTCTCAAGTCGAATTCACGGCTTCTCGGTACAAAAACATGTTTGTAATTCTGCTCCAATAATTGACTTACCACGTATTTGCCCAAAAAGCCTGCCCCGCCCGTGACCACAATTCGTTTTTCCCGCAAATCCACTTGCTCTCACTCCCTTTTCCTTACGGTATATTGTATCTCATAATAAAGGAGTAGGCCGTCTGTTTCGGTACAGCCAGTTTAATACATAAGGAGGTCCTTTCTGGAATTCTTTATAAAACTTATATTCTTCCGAGGATAATGGAATCACGTCATCAACGCGAAAGCATATCGCTCTCGTATCCTCATTTATGCCTTGATCGAAAGGAACAATTTGTTTACTGCTATAGATGTCGACAACGCATTCCGATTCTTTAGAGGCGATCGGTATTTCAAGGACAAATGGCCCCTTTGCAACGGGATAACTCCGCGTATGCAGCCCGTTGACGAATACGGTACATTGCAAATCATCAAACACATCATTGATTCCTGGGATCAATAACATGTGCAGCGGGAATTGCGGATGAATTTGGATTGTATTATGAAACCGGGGAGGAACCCACCTATCCGGGTATCGATTCTGGCGGGAGATTTTAGGCGTATTGCCGAAAAGCTTATTCGATTTAAACAAGTTCAAATACCATAATCCCCCGATTTCTGAATGATGCTTTAAATAATGGAAGAGCCAGTCGTTGGCAACCGTCCCAAAGTGTTTCATGCTTGTTTTAATGATTTCCGGCAGCCCCGTATCCACAATTCGGAGAGCAGATTTACAGGATGGATGCAGACGGGAATTCGCCAGGTCTTCATTAATATATCCGATCGGGTAGTCCTTCGATATACGGATCCACAAATCATAATCCATACAAAAATGAAGGGTTTCGTCGACGCCCCCTACCGCTTCAAAAATATCTTTTCGCAAGAAAGCAGCGGGTTGACAGATGATGCAAAATTCGAATAAATGTTTCCGGTTAAAGGGTTTAATCGGATAAGGATTAAGAATTTGATTATGTTGATTTACATGATAAGCATTTCCGTAAACCACGGCCCAATCGGAATGTTCCCTTAAAGCATCTACAGCCTTGCTGATCGCCCCTGGCAAATAGGTGTCATCCGAGTTTAACCAACCGATAAACTCACCATTTGCCAATTTTAATCCTTTATTTATCGCATCGGATTGACCGTGGTCAGGCTCCGAAATAAAACGAAACCGTTCCCCGAGATGCGTGTATTTTTTCAAAATTTCAACTGTGCCGTCCGTGGATCCCCCGTCTATTACGATATGTTCAAGGTTGGGATAATCCTGTGCCCATACGCTGTCGATCGTTTCTTGTATAAAGTCAGCCTGATTATAGGATGGCGTAATCACGCTCACTAGGGGGAATTCTTGGTTGTTCATAGCTTATTCCCTCCGATTATTTTCTTTCGCGCTGAATATGTCTCCAATAATTCAGCAGATCCTCCATCGTTTGCTCGAACGGAATCTCCGGAACCCAACCGGTTCTTTCTGAGAACACGGAGGAATCCCCCAATAAGATCTCCACGTCGGATGGACGAAGACGACTTGGATCTACTTCTATCTCAATTTCCGCATTCGTAAACGAAAGCAAAGTTTGCAGCATTTCATCGATGGTAACTGCCGTTCCGGCTGCGATATTATACACTTCACCCGGTTCGCCTTTCTCAAGAGACAACCAATACGCCTTCACAACATCCCTTACATCGGTAAAATCCCTTTTTGCTTGGAGATTGCCAACTAACAATTTCGGCTGCTGCAAACCTAATTCAATTTTAGAAATTTGTTTGGCAAAATTAGAAGTAACAAAATGTTCCCCCCGTCTCGGGCCGGTATGATTGAAGGTACGGGTGCGGACGATTTTCATCCCATAGCTTTGATAATATTGATAGCCGAGAAGATCCTGAGCCACCTTGCTTACTGCATATGGACTGAGCGGCCGCAGCGGATTCGTTTCCTTGATGGCCGTTTCTTCCGGATAGACCATCCCATATTCCTCGCTGGAGCAAGCGATTTGGATTTTACAATCAAAATCGAACTTTCGGATAGCCTCAAAGATGTTGACCTGGCTGACAATATTATTGGTTAGTGTATCCGTAGGGGAATTCCATGAAGTGGGGACGAAGCTTTGAGCGGCAAGGTGAAAAATCAAATCGGGACGAATTTCGTTGATCATTAGATTCACGGAATGGGGATCCTTCAATTCACATTCCACAAGCTCTATTTTATTTAATAGATGCTGGATGTGCTCCATTCGGCTTCTTAACCGATACGTTCCGTAAACTTCAACGTCTCCGCGAGACAATAAATACTCGGCCAGATGGCTGCCGGCAAAGCCAGTGATCCCGGTGATTAAAGCTTTCATGTTGCGAATTCCCTCCTTGAAATACTGGCAATTAGGCTAACTGTAATATCAATATGTCCTCTGAGCACATATCGTCACGGCGTTAGCCTTTAATAGGGGAGAATCCGGCTAAATTAGAGAAATTGATGAATTCGTTGATTACGGATTTGTCACATTAGCATACGATGTACTGAACTGAAAAAAAAGGAAGCAATAGGTTTGAAGACGCAAGATGTAAAGGGGATGAATATGACAGGGGAAAATTTCACGAAAAAAGCATCGATGCCGACAGTCTTTCATGTTACGCATTATAAAGCCGGATCGCAATGGATTTATAATATTATGAGAGACTGTTTTCCGGATGATATTGTCATACCTACAGAAGAGACTGCTCATTTTTCAAATGAACCTATACGACAAAACAAAATTTATCCTACGGTTTATGTTACTAAGAAGCAATTCGAGAGTGTACAATTGCCTCTAAATTGGCGGAGGTTTGTAATTATCCGGGATTTAAGGGATACTTTGATTTCACTGTACTTCAGCTATAAAATAAGTCATGAAATATTATCCCCCGAATTTCAGGAAGTAAGAAACAGGTTAACCGGATTAAGTCTTGATGACGGTTTAGTTTACCTTATTCTTAATCTTTTCCAATTCTTCAAGGAATTTCAACTTTCATGGATCGGAGATGAACGGCTGATCCGTTACGAAGATTTAATCGTTAATGACACAAAAATATTGACAGACCTCTTCATAAATGATTTTAAACTTCCTATCACGCCTGAACGGCTTCGTGCAGTGATTGAAGCGAATCGATTTCAAAAACTAACCGGTCGCGAACCAGGCAATGAGGATATTTTATCTCATAACAGGAAAGGGATTGCTAACGACTGGAAAAATTATTTTAGTCCAAATGTCAAACGAATTTTCAAGAATCAATTTGGAGATGTATTAATCAAAACAGGTTATGAGTATGATCTGAATTGGTAGAAAAGATACGATTATCCATGAGTAGCTTTCATGATTGATTTGTTCCCGATTGCAGTTTATCCTTGAAAACCGCATCCAATTTTATCATAACGTTCGGCCAGTTGTATCTTAGGGCGGTTTCCCTACCGTTAAAGGTGATATAGTCGGCAAATGCTTTATCAGTTAATACCCGTGTAATGCCTTCAACAACCTGTTCAACATCGCCTTTATCCGTCAAGAAGCAATTCCAACCATGACGGCAAAACTCTTCATTGCCTTCTGCTTTGGTCGTGACCACCGGTGCTCCGCATGCCATTGCTTCTAATATTGGAAGACCGAAGCCTTCGTGGTAGGATGTCTGAACAAAAACGCCACAGTTTGCATAGAGTTCGGCAACCGTTCGATCATCCGGACCATAATAATGGTTGTGCGGAATTTCGGTAACGTCAGGATCTTCTACGCCAAACGTAATGAATGAACATGTCCCAAACCTTCGATACACCTCGTTAACCGCCTCTAACGTTAAGTTAAATCCTTTCAAATGCTGGCTTTTCCGGCTGCAGGCGAGAATACGGTATGGATCATATTCATCGGTCCTATTCGGTTTGAAAACATTCAAATCAATTGCGATGGAGATGTTTGATGCTGCTCGCCCAAAACGTTCTTTCAGCTGCTTGGCCGTCCAATCCGCAATCGTTAACAAATGAACAGGCATTCGGTAAGTTTGACGGACTTTCTCCTGCATGGCAGGCCAATGAGGGTAATAACTTTCTTCTATATCCTGGACAAGATAAAACGGGATGCCTCGCCCGCCTTGTCTGGGGTCACAGCTATTCAAAACGATAGGTAAGGTCTTCCACCACGTTGCTATTTTTATAGCATTCATACTTTTCAATTCTTTCAACATTATCGCATAATTGGGAAACTTCCGCACTTTCGTATTTAACGGAAACCATGAAGGTTGATCGCCGAGGGCGAAAAGATGAGTACGATATCCAAGATCAGCCAAACGATCTACTTGTTCAAAAACATTCTTGATTCCTCCTGATAGTACTGTTGATTCTAGGACGTAAACAACGTTTATGTCATCCATGGCTTCTGATACCTCCTAAACGAATCGCTTTCCATCATATGTACGGCCTGCGAAAAGAGTTATTAAAGGCACTTATCCGATTCCAAGCTGATAAAGTCAAAAGTCCAAACGTATTCATTAATAGTTTCATATAATACGAGCAGGTTTCACTATTACGATTATTACTACTATTTCAAATTCTGAGAGGGTGAACCTTTTGCATAAAGGAGTTACGGTATGGTTTACCGGATTATCCGGTGCAGGGAAAAGCACTATCTGTCAATTGGTTAAAGAGAAGCTATCAGCGGTCGGTTGCTCAATCGAAATATTGGATGGTGATGAAATTCGAAAACATCTCTGCGTTGAGTTAGGCTTTTCCCAGGAAGACCGGTTTAAAAATATCGAACGTACGGCATTTGTCGCAAAGCTTCTTTCCCGCAATCATGTCATTGTATTGGCCTCCTTCATTACCCCTTACGCAGCCATGAGAGACTATTTGCGCCATGAGCTAGATCCTTTTCTGGAAGTATACGTCAAGTGTTCTCTAAAGGAATGTATTCACAGGGATGTAAAAGGTTTGTACCGTCGAGCTCTTAAAGGAGAAATTACACAGTTTACCGGCATCTCCGATCCTTATGAGGAACCGGAGCTTCCGGACTTGATGATTGATACGGAAAATGAAACTTCGGAAGAAAGTGCGGCAAAGGTGATCGCTTATTTGCGGCAGCAAGGATATATAGATTATAACGAATGATAACAGGAAGACGGGTACCCGTTATTTACCTTTTCTCCCTTACTCCGTATAACCTAACCTGCTCATTACTCCCCAAACTATTAAAGATATTTTTTGTAACCCTTTTGATCCAATAATTCATATAATTCTTTTATATCCTTCGTACGGTCTTTACGGCAAACGAGCAGTGCGTCCTTTGTCGAAACAATTAACAAATCCTCTATTCCGATGGTAGCGACCAATTGATCGGATTTCCCGTAAATCACATTGTTTTTGGTGTCGATTCCTTCATGGAGTCCGTATACGATATTTTGTTGATGATCCTTTGCGGCCGTTCGTTCAAGCGCATCCCATATTCCCAGATCATCCCATCCGCATTGAACCGGTACCATATAGATGGAGCGGCATTTTTCAATAATGCCGAAATCTACCGACTGTTTTTCGATCTCATTATAAATATTGTAAAATTGATTGTAATCCATTTTTTGTCCTATCAGTTTCTTGATCTGCAATAGTTTTTCATACAAATTCGGCATATAAGACTCCATTAATTGGAATATGGTTGACGTTTTCCATACAAAAGCACCCGTATTCCAATAATAATTCCCATCTGCAAATATGTTTTTCGCTACGGAAATTCGTGGTTTTTCAATAAATTGTTGAACCGGCACCATTTCATTATCGTCACAGGCCGTCTTCTGTGAAACTCTAATATAACCATACTCTGTCTCGGGACGGGTCGGTTTGACGCCAATCGTAACTACGCAGGCTTCTTGCCACGCCCTTTGGACTGCTGCTTGTAGAGCCTGGCAGTAAATTTCCGGATCGGATATATAATGATCAGAAGGTAACGTAATTAATACCGAATCTTCATTCTCCATCAGCCTGAGAGCCGAAAACCCGACACAGGCGGCAGTATCCTTCGCTAATGGTTCTGCTATTAGATTTTGTTCAGGAATCATGGGAAGCTGTTTTCTTATTTTTGGAATATAGCTATGAAGGGAAGTTACATAAATATCTTCAACCGATAGAAATAACCTCAATCTCTTTACGGTATTTTGCAATAAGGTTCCTTCATTGTGTATAGATAAAAATTGTTTCGGAAAATGAGACCGACTATATGGCCAGAACCGGGTACCCTTCCCTCCCGCCATAATGACTGCTTTTACTCGCAAAAATAGGCCCTCCTTGTCTGGATCTGATATTAGATAAATTAGATTGTTACTAATATGACAGCAGCGATCCGAAGGGCACGGCGTTTTTTCTTAGCATAGGTTCCGAGAATTCCTAAGTAACGGCAATCTTGGTGCTATGGTTAACGTTAATAGCGTTCTTTGCTTGTCTGGGTGATTTAATCATCTTCGTATAGACTAGCTTCCCCCCCTATTCGTCCTGCATAAATTACAAAGAACTCAAACCAAAGGGAGCTGAGAATAAGAAGTGAGTGTATGTAAAGTAATAAAAAAATTCCCTTGTCCTCCTCATAAAAAGCTAAAACTCTGCCGCCGTCGGAAAAAGAAAAAGAAGACCAGGAATTCTTTTTTGAAACAGTTGAGGCGACTGAGACAGCAAATTGCAAGAATTACAAGAGTGTTCCAGAGTAGGATTAACAGACTTTCCGCAGCAATTTCGCGGCTCACTGCCTTCACCAATCAAATTCGCAACGATGTAAACATTTTACAGGCTCAGGTCAGTTCTCTAGCTGCAGCACCGGGCATCCGAGATGTTCTGCTAGGTCGCTTAAATACCTCTATACTCGTCGAGACCGATGCCGGTGCGATTTCAGGTACCTTAATTGAAGTAGGAACGGACTACGTGGCAATTCTGGAACCTACCGGCGCGATCGTACTCGTTCCGCTTACTGATATTAATACATTTGTCTAATTTTATGAATCGAGGTGTAAGTTGGCATGGATTTTACTCAAGCGTTGGCACGATTTATCGGCCGTTCCGTCGAGGTTTTTCAGACCACACAATTTATTGTAGGTACATTGTCCGGGGTTAGCGATGGTTTTTTTACGGTACAGACAGCTCCAGATGCATATTCAGCTGGTGGGCAAGTCACCGTATTGGAAGCTAATACGGAATTCGTACGCATTCTTCCGGTCTAACTTTTGTAATCGGTGCGTTCGGATTCATTTTTTTTCAAACCCTGTCCACGTTCTATAAGGGAATGAAACCAGGTTTTCCATGATTCATAGCAGGTGTGATTAGAGTTTGTCATGCTGCCCTTTCGGAGTCTCCGATGATACAATGCTTTGTCTACATGCTGAACAGGTTGTTTCAAGGATATTCGAATCAGCATTTGAAAATCTTCGTATAATCGGCCTCCAAAGAGGTCTGACTCCCACCAGCCGCCCAATTCCTTCAACGATTGAACATGATAACACCTCGGAGCAAGCGGAAATGCTTGATCGAGCAGTTTTTCTGGCGAAAACGTGGACAGGGCGGTCTTTTTCTTGCGAAAAACCAGCTGCTTATTGAATCTTTCAAACCATTCGTAATGATCGGCGTAATAAGCTCCTTGCGCCGTTATGTCGTTCACTTTATCCGCAAAGACAGCCAGGCAGTCGGGTGTCAACCAATCATCCGCATCGAGTTCCACCAGCCAACTTCCCTTAGCCTTTGATAGCGCCTGATTTAAACAAAAGTTTTTCCCGCGGTTCTTCTCATTACGGAGGATGGAGACACGGGGATTATCGGCAACATCCCCCAATATGCGCGCCGTATCATCCTGTGACCCGTCATCAACGATCAGAAGCTCCCATTTTGGAAAAGTTTGAACGAGTACGCTGCGGATAGCCCATTCCAAATATCCGGCATTGTTGTATGTGCAAATCACTACGCTGAACAGCGGATGATCACTGGAACTGCTGGCTGAAGGCTTAGCGGCCAAAACGGGGTGTAAGCAATCCCATTCCTCCCGGGTGTTCTTCCATTTGGCGCTTTGGTTATGCCGGCATTTCCAAGAATCCGTCCGTATTTCGTTCCAATGCCAGGCTGGGGAAAGCCGAAATTGCATTTCAAGCAGTATATAGTGCTCGAACGGCAGGTGCCGTGCAGTTAAGAAGCCTGGATTCTCTTCTTTCAGGATGGCTTCTTTTCGCCAAATGACAGGTCCTCTTGGAATAGAAGTCGTTTGTTTTGATTCCGAAATCATTGGCATCAAGGCGATTCCTGCTGAATCGCTCGGAAGATGCCGGAACCAACCCTGCATTTCTTCAAGAAAATTATCGGCGATGCGTTCACCCGCAAAAAGGGTTATGAAAAATGCGCCGGAGTCTTCCCGTATTTCCCTGTTCATTACAACTGCATAATCGGCATGCACGGAAATCACCCGGGCATCCGCGAACGTTTTACGGACACTATGTTCCGTAAGCCTCAGTGCTAATTCGTGATGATCCATATTCAGGATAAATACGAGCATAATCGGGGTCACTTCCCTGCGGGATTGAATGATAATCACATTGTATGCTGAAGCTTTCAAAGGTTTGCTGGTCCAATACCGTAAAAGGCAATCTTCTTTAGAGATGGGCCCCAATGAACATTCTTTTATATGATCTCCCCAGAAGTACATACTTTCCAGGATGCCTCAGATCTTTCTAATTCAGAAACATAAGCTTTTGCCCTGCTTGATATGAATAATATAAAAAAGTCGTTCGGCAGAAACATTCGATCCAAAGGAGAATGGACAAATGGGACCTTTTGCGAAAGACCTATTAAAAGACAAAGTCGTTCTTATCACAGGCGGAGCCACCGGCCTCGGCCGGGCTATGGGGGAAAAATTTCTGGAGCTTGGTGCTAAGCTGGCGATTGCCAGCCGCCGTGAGGATGTGTTGAAAAAAGCCAGTGAGGAAATGAGCCTAATCCAAGATGGAAGCCAAGTGTTCTACAAAAGCTGTGACGTTCGGGACCCTGTACAGGTACATGACCTAATGGAGGCGGTGGAAAGCCATTTTGGTCACATCGATGTGCTGGTTAACAATGCAGCTGGAAATTTCATAAGTCCTACCGAACGCCTCTCGCCCCGAGCGGTGGATGCGGTCTTGAATATCGTTCTGCACGGCACCTTCTACACCACTTTGGAGGTAGGGAAAAGATGGATCGAGCAAGGAAGAAGCGGAACCATGCTCAATATCGTTACGACTTATGCATCCAATGGCTCGGGATATGTCGTACCGTCAGCGGCTGCCAAAGCAGGTGTATTAGCCTTAACCCGGTCTCTGGCGGTAGAGTGGGCCCCATATGGCATCCGCCAGGTTGCCATTGCACCGGGACCATTTCCTACGGAAGGCGCTTGGTCACGCCTCTCGCCTACGCCGGAACTGGAAAAACAAATGATAAGCCGCATTCCCCTGCGGCGAGTCGGCGATAAAGAAGAACTCGCTAATCTGGCAGCTTATCTAATCTCCGACTATGCAGGCTACATTAATGGCGAAGTCGTTACCATTGACGGAGGAGAATGGCTGCAGGGCGCTGGCCAATTCAATAGTCTGTCAGTGGTTACCGCTGAGCAATGGGATGCTTTAGCTGAAATGACACGCAGGGGTAAGTGATAAAAAGGTTTCAACGGGTTCTTACTGTGTTGGGTAATCTTCTGCTACTCCCACTTTTCGACTGTTTCGAGACCATATAACGACTGGTATCAGTAAAAGCGAGAGGATACCTCCGGCAAGAGACAGGGTTGCGTAACCGGAATGAGCTACAACCATACCAGACAGCGCTCCACCCGATGCCCCAGCTAAAGCAATCAAGACATCAATCGTTCCTTGAGTTTTGGCGCGGGTCGCTGGATTAGTCGCATCCACGATAAGAGCTGTCCCACTAATTAAGCCAAAGTTCCAACCAAGTCCCAGCAACGCGAGTGCGATGATGAGTACCAACATAGAGTCGGCGGGCGCAACAGCTGCGACAGTACCAGCAGCAAGCAGAACACCACCCGAGGCATACGACATTGCTGTACGACCGAACTTGTCAACAAGAATACCAGTCACGAGGGATGGGAGGTACATCGCGCCAATATGGATTCCTATAACTAAGCCTATCTCACCCAAACCATGTCCATGATGCTTCATGTGTATTGGCGTCATTGTCATGATTGCGATCATTACAATCTGGGTTAAGATCATAACGGTAGTCCCGACAATGATTCCACGATTGTTAATTGTAATTGTTTTCGTAGTCTGGTCTGAGGGGCTGCTCTGATTTGTCTTGGCTTCGGCTATAGCTTTCGCGACAACAAATGGGTCCGGGCGGAGGAAAGCTAAAAATACCAAACCAGCAAGGATGAAGGCTGCGGCTGCTAATATAAAAGGGCCTGCTAGGGCTGGGACACCAAGTGATATAGCGAATCGTCCCATGACATCTACCAAGTTTGGACCGGCAACGGCACCGAATGTAGTTGAAACCATTGCAATACTAACTGCTGTTGCTCGCTGTGTAGGCCCTGCTAAATCTGTACCTGCATAACGTGCTTGTAAGTTTGTAGCCGTTCCTGCACCATAGATAAGCAGTGAAGCAAAAAGAAGTACAATACTATGGCTTACAGCCGCAAACACTACTCCGATTGCACCAATACCTCCTGTTAAGAATCCTGTTGAGAGCCCCGCACGACGTCCGTAACGTTGAGATATACGCCCAACAAGCAGTGCGGCCACAGCAGAACCAAGGGTTAATAACGCAGCAGGAATACCTGCAAAACTTTCCGATCCCATCATATCCTGGGCAAGGAGTGCTCCAACGGTAACTCCTGCAGCAAGTCCTGCACCACCAAATATTTGTGATATAACTACGATAATCAATGTACGTTTATACAGCCGTCTTTGAATATTTGGGGAATCGTAATCTCGAAAACGACTTTCTTTTATACTATGGAGTTCATGCGACATCGTTCAGAACCACCTTTCTAGGTGTTTGTTTGGTGAGAATGCTCAACATAATGCCACTCGTGTACTCCCTCCTCTAAACGAGACGCTTTAATACCTTTGCTTTTCAAGATTTCAACCGCTTGAGCAGACATAAGACAATATGGGCCCCGGCAGTAAGCCACAATTTCCTTATTAGCTGGTAAAGATGCTAAATACTTCTCAAGTTCTTTAAGACTTCATCGACCTTGGTTTTTTTCAGCTCCAGAAACAATTGCAGTTGAATTAAAACCTTTTACGATCAACCATATTGGAAAAATGATTTCAAATAATGCCCCTGGAATATACAGGATCGTTCCTATATCATAACCGAAAATCGCTGAACAGCCACTTGCAAACAAAGCTGCATATCCAATAAGTCCAATGACTGATATAAATCGTGGAATTAGTTTCGTTTTATATAATAGATAACAAAATATTAAACTACCCAAGCTAAGAACCAACATAGCCATTTCAAAGGCCATATAATGTCCTTTAATAGCTGCACTTCCTATAGTTTGAAAATAGGAATCACCCGTAGCTCCTGCGGTTATATATTCTTCACTTAATGTTATTAGTACTAGCGGGCTGAGTGTACTCACAATGAGTAGTGCAGACTCAATTATCCTGGAACCAAAGTACCCAAGTGCTATAGCTTCATTATGTTGTTTTAAAATTGGAAACATTAACAAGGCAATGCCAACAACTGCTGCGGAGTTAATTAGCTCAAAGAATATTCCTGCTATAACTTTAGTTCTGTCCGGATAGAGATTGGCAAGAAATTCAGGATGGTTTAGAACCGATTGTAAAACCCCATCACCTATCATGAAAGCAGCCGTTGCAACTAGAAATAATACACCTACAATTCTTGCAGTCTTTTTGTTTGAATTCATTTTTTCTCTCTCCTTTGTTTTGGGCGGGGCCGGTTATAACTTTCCATGCCACCTGCTCAATTTACAAGGATTATATCTACAATTTGGTATTAATGTATAGATACTAAAGTATTGTTGTGCTACAAAAGACCCAACTCGCGGGCACGCGCTACAGCCTCGGTGCGCCTTTGGACCTGAAGTTTACCAAAGATGTTCCGATTGTGCCCTTTAACAGAACTCAAGGCGAGGAAAAGCCGCTCGCTAATCTCATGATTCGAGAGGCCTTGGGCAATGAGTTTCAGCACTTGTAACTCTCGCTCGCTCAATGGCTCGATAAGGGGCTTGACAGGAGGCAATTTGTCGTCACTCTTCTGCTCCTCTCCAAACACAGCCAGCAGCTTACCAATATAGTCCGGTTTAATCCCAAGAGCAGCTGCATCGGATAATAGCCTAATCATCGGCAAACCTTCGTCGACGAAGATACGGATAAAGCCGCCCGGCTCTGCCAGCGTCAGGGCGTCATCTATAAGTTGCACTGCCTTGTCCTTGACGCCATGCAAATGTAAAGCAACCGCCTGTAGAACCATCACCTTGAGCCGTTCATCCATCCAACCCTTTGCGTCCATCTGTTGGCGCAATGGCTCCAACAACACCATTGCTGAGGCCGTATCTCCCTGGGCCAAGTGGACCCGTGCCTGGCATATGGGGAGTTCGTGCGTCTGAGCCAGATGCGCTGCTGCCGTCAGATTTCCCTGGTGAAGCAGAGTAAGCACTTGTGCGGCATCAATCTCAGTCATCCGATTCAAGAAGTTATGCTTGCGCACGGATTGAGCGGCCTTAGCCAAAATAGCGGCCGCGCCGGTTACATCTCCATGGACAAGCTTCAGACGGGCTAGAAACACCTCACAGGCAATGAATCCTTCTGTGTTCTCTATCTGCCGCGCCAGTTGGACGCTATGCTGCACATGCTGTAGAGCGTCATCCAGATCGTTCCATTCGTAGCATAAACGGGCTAGGCCAAGTTGCGCTTCGCAGGCAGCCGGCAGAGGCAGATCACCTGCCAATTGCAGCACGCGCCGGTAGCACTGATCCGCCATATAGAGCCGGTTTTCTGCTTCCTCTAAGTTACCCAGGCCGATTGTAGCCATTATGGTGATGTTGTTATCCCCAATCGCCTGGCTGTTAAATATAGCTTCATTATAAGCCTGGCTGGCAGCGGCTCGATCTCCCTGGCGCTGGCAGGCAACCCCCAGCATCCAGGCAGCGGCAGTGCGAACAGGCAGGTTGCCTTGGTGCAGATATTCCAGGGCTCGTCGCGACTCCGCAATGACGGTTGCTACCAGGTGCTGGTTGACATCCAACGTAACCCGTATGGGGGCAATATATCCTACAAGGTCTTTGGTCTTGTCGTCTGGCTCGGTGCCTTGCAGAGCTGCCTCAGCAGCTTGTAGTTTCTGTTCGATGGCTGTCGGTTGGCCGGCAATCATTAACGCAGCCAACGCTGCGCGTGTGGCGGCAATAAGTCCAACAAGGTCTCTGGTCTTATCGTCTGGCCCGGCACCTTGCATGGCAGCTTCAGCAGCCTGCAGTTTCTGTTCGATGCCGGTTGGTTTGCCGGCTATCACTAACACCGAAGCATACATCACCCACAACGAGGGTATAGCATCCATTACCTCCGCCGGCAGTGACTCCAGCCAATTCAGTACAGGGGCAACCGCGCCGCGAAGGTGCAGGGGCATCCCCTCCCCTTCAGCCAGTCGCGCGGCGCGTTCAACATCATTGGAAACAACAGCATGGTGAAAAGCTTCAATCTCCAGGCCATTGTTTTCATACCAGACGCTGGCACGTTGATGTAATTCGGCCACGCCTCTCTCCACACCATCTGTAGAAGAGACAGTACTCTGGTGCAGTCGCTGCCGCAGCAAATCAGCAAAGAGATGGTGATAGCGATACCAACGCCGCTCGTTATCCAAGGGGACGATGAACAGGTTGGTGCGTTCGAGATATTTAAGGGTTTCTTTCCCGGAAGATAAGGGGTCCAGCAGAACGGCATCACAAAGCGGACCGCACAGGCGGTCGAGGATAGACGTGCGTAACAAGAAAGTCTGAACGCTTTCGGACAGATTTTGCAAAACTTCTTCAACCAGATAGTCCAGTACAAAATGATGGCCGCCGGTGAAAGATTGGATAAAGCTGGCGGCTTCTTTATGTCCATGCATGGATATCGCGGCTAATTGCAGGCCGGCAATCCATCCTTCGGTGCGGGTTTCCAAGGCGGCGATGTCTTCCGATGAAAGGTTTAGGCCCATCACCTGGTTTAGAAATCCGGCGGCTTCGAAGGAGTTAAACCGCAAGTCTGTCCCGCGCAGTTCGGTCAATTGACCCCGGACGCGTAACCGCGCCAGGGGCAGATTCGGCTCTTCGCGAGAATTGATAACAACGTGCATCTGTGGCGGCATGTGCTCGAGTAGAAAGGTAATTGCATGATTAACCGGTTTGGCATTAATAACGTGGAAGTCGTCAAGGACAAGGAGGAAATTGTCCGGGATGGTGGTAATTTCATTAAGCAGGATCGTCAGAATCGATTCGGTTGGCAGAGGCTGCTGAGGGGATTGGAGCACGGCAAGCACGCCTTCTCCTATACTCGCCGCAATCGTCTTTAAAGCAGCAACGAGGTAAGTAAGAAGGCGTGCAGGATCGTTATCCCTTTCATCCAGCGACAGCCAGGCGACCGGTCGTTCGCAGCCGGCGATCCATTCGCTGACCAGTGTGGTTTTTCCAAAGCCTGCTGAGGCAGAGATGAGGGTCAGTTTGCGGTGCAGCCCCTCGTTCAGACGCTCAATCAGACGAGGTCGTAATACCACTTTAGTCCGAAGCGGGGGGATATATATTTTAGTGGCTAAAATTGGCATATTCATTTGTCAAATATAACACTGCAGCTCTCTGTCATCAACAAAATTCCAAGCACGATGATAAACCTTATCCATCAGAAGCAGCCGAGGTGTTCAAGTTTTACCAGGATATGCTCGCGGCTAAGGCAATCCAAACGGATGCCAAAACATGGGGCTGGGAAGAAGAGGACCAGAATTTCGTTCTCGCCCAATACGCAATGGTTGTCAATGGCACGTGGATCGAAGGGCGCAGCAGCGAAAATCCGGATGGTATGAAAGATGTCAAGGTCGCGACTCCGGTATTCCCACAGATTATAGAAGTTTCAAGTCAGTACGATTGAACAAACATTCTACCCCCATTCAAATTGACATTCCTCCCACCGTTGACCGTTAACGTAAGCTATAAAAATATTAAACATTGAAATAACAAAACGGCTACTTTAACTTAACAAATCCAAGTGAACAGGAACCCTGATGCTGGAAGGCAACAATACTTATTCCGGCGGTACACAGATCGACCAAGGCACACTTGAAGGAAAGTCGGCAACGGCCTTCGGGAGCGGGGATGTAACGAACAACGGGGGCACTCTTATGAAAAATGTTTCCGGAACGTTGATGATCGGAGGGAACTTCAAACAATCTGAAAAAGGCACGCTGGAGCTTAATCTTAGCAGTCAAAATGACCTGCTCCGGATTAAAGGTGCGGCAACGTACGGAGGAAAGTTGCGACTGAATTTTTCGGACAATTATGTTCCTAAGAGTGTTACCACGATCATAACAGACGGTATCCCTCAAAAAATGGAGTGTTTTCTTCAATCGAAACCATCGGTTTACCAAGTAAGTATAAAGTGAATGTTATCTATAATGCTTATAGCGTCCAGCTGCATGTTACAAAAAATAAATAACGATATCAGATAACTTAAAGAAAAATGAGGATATATAAGTATTAAAAACCGGGACGGCGTCTATTGGCGCTGTCCCTTTTTACTACTACCCAGTCAAAAGGCTAATTTGTCCACCCACTTGAATCAAATAATATTGAACTATTCAGTTCATCCCAGAGTTTTTCTACTACTTTTTAACTCAAGACAATGGCGTAGACCGCCACCTCCTAGAGGTGGCGGTCCGTCTTCCCTCTTCCCTGCGCTCGGTAAAATCAATTGAAGATGACCTAAAATTTAGGACCTGATTGGATTAGCGATTTCCGATATGAATACTGTGTTGCTAGACAATTCACTTTGTTAGAGGTAATTTCCGCAGGCGCCATACTTTGCTCGTGAAATCCCTGCGGGTTAATTGGACCGGTACACGTAATCCAACCGACATTAACTCGTCTCCGCCAAATACTTGGCCGCTTTCGTGCAGCTCATAGTCCGCATTCGCTTTCAGTCCCTGCAATCGGACCGAACGGAAGCCGCAATTAGGCTGAGCCAGCACATGGAAATAAGATACAATCGCTTCCGAACGGTCTTCCGATACGATCATCCATGCAGCTTCGTTGCCCTCGAATGGGCTCAGCAAGCGATAGAAGTCGCCGAACTGAATCAATCTGCGATTTTCCTTATAAAATGCGACTTGTTCTTTGGCTATCTCCTTTTCTTCTTCAGTGAATTTGGTCAAGTCCAGTTCATAGCCGAAAGTACCACAGTAAGCTACATTTCCCCGCGTCTCAAGCGATGCTGACCGGTTTAACATATGACTGGGCGATTCCGTAACGTGAGCTCCTATCGTGTTGACCGGATAGACGATACTCGTTCCGTATTGAATCTTCAGCCTGCTTATGGCATCGGTGTTATCGCTGGCCCATGTTTGAGGCATATAGTACAACATGCCGGGATCGAATCGCCCTCCGCCGCTGGAGCAGCTCTCGAACAGGACATGAGGAAATGCCGAGGTCAAGCGCTCCAGCACGTTGTAAAAGCCAAGGATATACCGGTGCGAAGTCTCGCGTTGGCGTTCAGGCGGAAGCGCTGCCGAACCGATCTCGGTCATATGCCGGTTCATATCCCATTTCACGTAAACAATCGGTGTACTTCCCAGAATGTCCGAAAGCTGTTCAACAATGGCGTCGCATACTTCCTTACGGGAGAAATCCAACACAAGCTGGCTGCGGCTTGTCGTACGGCGGCGGTCTTTCACATGAATGCACCAATCAGGATGGTTCCGGTACAGTTCGCTGTCTTCGGATACCATTTCCGGCTCGAACCACAATCCGAAATGCAAGCCAAGCTGATTGATCCGCCCGGCCAAATCATCTAGGCCGTCCGGAAGCTTCTCCCGATTGACGAACCAGTCGCCTAGCGAGCTTTTGTCATCATTCCGTTTGCCGAACCATCCATCATCCAAAACAAGCAGCTCGACACCAATCTCGCTCCCTTTGGCGGCAATCTGTTCGATTTTATCCGCGGTGAAATCAAAATACGTCCCTTCCCAGTTATTGACCAGCACAGGCCGCTCCATATCGCGGTGTTCTCCTCTGCACAAGCGGGTACGATAAAGCTTGTGATAGATTCTGGACATGCCGCCCAATCCCTCACCGGAGTAGACCATTACCGCTTCCGGCGTTTGAAAAGCTTCGCCCGGCTCCAGCAGCCAGGAGAAGTCAAACGGGTTAATCCCCATCGTGACGCGAGCCGTATCGTATTGATCAACTTCCACGTTGGCAAAGAAGTTTCCGCTATAAACGAGATTAATTCCATATACTTCCCCGTACTGTTCACCGACATCCTTCCGCAAGAGCGCAAGAAACGGGTTATGCTGCGGGCTGCTGGCTCCCCGTTTGCTTTCGATCGACTGGTTCCCTTTGAACAGCGGTCTGCGGTATATATTCCGCTCGTTCGCCCACGCTCCGGAGAGATGGAGCATTTCGTAATCCGCGTCGTCGAAGTCCAAGCTCATGCTCGCCGCCTGAAGCAACTTCACCTTTTGTCGGTCCAAGTTCACGAATTTGACGGAGCGCGTAATCGCATTCCACTGATCGAATACAGAATACGATAGAATCACTCTTAGATCCATTAGGGTGTCCTTCAGCTCGATCTCCAGCGTCACCGCTTCATCATCGCTTTCCGTA
Source organism: Bacillota bacterium (assembly GCA_051750645.1). Lineage (GTDB taxonomy): Bacteria > Bacillota > Bacilli > Paenibacillales > Paenibacillaceae > Pristimantibacillus. The sequence goes on from JBNJJW010000001.1 coordinate 270,896, forward strand.
TAGATTGCCGGCAACCCTTCCAGCTTCGGCTTCCCTTGTATAATACGATAGGAATAATATCGCAAATCACAGGTCGTTGACCCATCCTCCTGTATGATTTGAAAGGCTGGCGTGCGGAAATCGCCCGTACCGAATCCCGGATACTCCTGAGGCAGCATATCCGGGGAAAAGTTCCAGTCCTTGTCCGGATTCGGAGAAAGCGGTCGCCCCATAAAAACGGCAGGCCTTGAATCTCGGAACTTGTTGACTCTATTGCCCCAATAACGATGCGATAAGTATCCGTCTCTCACAATTTGCAGCACATAACTCGTATCTTTAGTCGCCAAATGGAAAATTTTATTCTGTTCGTCGTAATGAATTGCCACTTCCCTTGCACTCCCCTTGTAAAAGCACGAATATTCTATTCCTTGCAGCTCCCATGATATTATATTTCTGATATTGACTGAAGCAGAAGGCTTTAAAATTTGCAGCTAGTCGTCACTTAGGCATCATACTCAGCTTTGCACCTAGCCTACCAATCACTCTTCAATCATACGGTATCGAAATCGCGAAAATTCAGCCTCTCCGTTACCTGCCGCATAAATGCCCAGGCGAAGGCCAATAAATTCGCCAAACGTATTATGGTTATAACCTGAGACTTCCATCGCTGAAGGAAACCGATTCCACCCAATACCATCGGTACTGTAAAACATCGTCACCGTATGGTGGTCGTTCCTAAGCTTCAAATGAAGTCGGCAGCCCTGGCCTTTTATAGAAAAGCCTTTGATACCTCGCCGCAGTCGATGAATTTTATGCTCCGTAAAGCTGATCCCCGCATAACAGCGGTCGTTATAAAAGAGCACAAGTCCTGCTTCAGCTTCAGGCCCGACCTTAATCTCAACTTCAGCTTCATAAGCCCGGTCGGGTGGAATGACGATGAGCGGTCCTGAATCCGCTGGTGAATCCCCTTTGGCCTTCAGCTTCAAGACGCCCCCGCCTACTTCATAACGTTCAGGATCCAATTCCTTGTAAAATCGCCACTGCCAACCGAGTGCATCACCTTCGAAATCGTCAGAAAGCTCCGGAGAATTCCCTTGCACCGGCTTCATCTCTCCGTCCGTATCCTGCGATACGATCGGCCAGCCGTCTTCTGTCCACTCGATAGGGTCCAGCAAGGTTTGCCTTCCAAGCGTGTAATAATCCTTTTCATAGGCATGATAGACGAAATACCATTTTCCGTCAGGTGTATCGACTAACGTACCGTGCCCCTTGGACCACCAGCGTTCTTCCTTCGACCAAGTATGCACAAGAGGATTATAGGGAGAGTTCTCCCAAGGCCCTAAGGGATTTTTGCTCCTGGCTGCAACCGCCATATGGCTCGTCGCAGGACCAGCCGTTCCGCCTTGTGCGCAAATCAAATAATAATAATCGCCTCGGACCAGTAGTTTTGGGGATTCGAGAGCCATCCCGTCCACAACCCATTCCACAGGGATTGGCCACCCTTCATAAACCATTTGTAAATCGCCGGTAGCGGAGAGGCCGTCCGGGGCTAAGGAAACAGCCCTTCCGTAGTTTACGTACAGGTACCGCTGCCCATCCGGCGCTAGCAGGTGCCCCGGGTCAATCCCGTCTACTCTCAGATCAATTGGATCGGACCAAGGACCTTCCGCTTTCTCTGCATAGATAACATAATTCGTTCCGTTAGCGGGAAAGTAAATGTAAAAGAGTCCGTTCACATAGACCAGATCCGGTGCCCAAATATCTCCGACATAAGTCTGGAGAGCATGGCAAAGGGGGACCCAGTCGGTCAGATTGCGGGAATGCCATACGAGAAGCCCTGGAGCATACATGAAAGACGAGTGTGTCATGTAATAATCTTGACCTACCCGGACTATGGTAGGATCGGGATAATCGCCCCTTAGAATATCAATCGGATGAGTTGGGTTTAATATCGAATTGGACATGGTCTTTTTACACCTCACAGATATTGGAAATAGCTAGCCTATCATGAATATCCTATTCGTCCGGGGAAGCCCGCCATGACGTATGACTGACAGCCTATCTTTAAATAACATGGATCCCTCTTGTTCATTAATTAAACCTCGGACCGTTATTGTCCCCGGCAAATATGGAAGATAGCCTGTAATCATTCTGTTTGGATGAATAATTAAAGCCGGTATTCTTCTCGGATAGGAGAATACCGGCTTTATAGCTTATCAACCGATATTAAGGTTCAGTTTCAGAATGGCATCGGCTACCATTCTTGCGACAGCTTCTGCACCTTGTTCATTCAAATGCGTATTGTCTTCGATCCCTTCCGGATAATTCGGATGCTCCCCCGGGCTCAGCCAAGTCAGCCACTCTCGCGATTTCAAGTCTCCCATTTCCTTAAATGCAACGGCACTTCGGCCGCATAAATCGATGAAAGGGACTTTTTCCTGTACGGCTAGCGCTTCCATCGATCGAGGAAAATCGCCGTGCGTGTTGATCAAAAGACCGTCAACGTCAAAATGTCTGCGGCAAAGAGGCGAGATGAGTACGGGATGAGCCCCCTTCGCTCTCGCTCCGTTGATATATTGCCGTAAATACTGATGGAACGTGCTCCAAGGATTTGTATGTCTTTCGGCATCTTCCTTACTGTCATTGTGACCAAATTGAATGAACAAGTAGTCGCCCGGCTTGATCATTTGTAAAATTTCTTCGAGTCTTCCTTCCTCGATAAAGCTTTTGGAGCTTCTCCCGCACACGGCCTTATTCACAACTCGAACGGAATCGGGAATAAATAAATGGAGCTTATTCCCCCAACCTTGCATGGGGTACGAATGAGGCTGATAATCCGCCATTGTCGAATCGCCAGCCAAGTAAATCGTTTGTTTTTCCAAAGGATCCACCACCGTTTATTAATAAAAGTACAAGTATGACTACATGCCACCTGATCACTCTTTGACCGCGGCGAATATCACAATAGACTTTGTTCCGAACGCGCATCAAGCCGGGACGCTGAACTTATCCACCAGCCTCATGGCCAGCTCGTCATCCGAGAGAGGATTGCGGTGAGTGTTCTCCAAATAAATATATTTTTCCGTTTCCGGCATCAGAAACTGCTTGTACCACGCAAAGAAATCGGGACTGTCGCCGTGCATGCGAAGCCAGCGGCGAAGCGTATCCATATTTTGCACCGTGCTCTCAATATTCGTCAGCCAGTCCGCCCGGAAGAAATGAGCCCACTTTCCATGCTCGGCTTCCTGCAGTGCGACCTGGCCCTTCTGATAGTTCCACATTGCTTGCGAAGCATACACGAACGCCAGCGGATAGTTTCCTTCACGGAAAGCTGAGTACGATTTCCCTAGCGCGTCGAAGCCTTCGCAACCGGATAGATGCAGATCTACGTGCAGCAGCAAATGATCCTTCAGCCGAAGGCTGTCCGGTTCCGCAAGCTCAGGAAGCAACCGTTCGATTCGTTCCTTCAGCTCAAGCCAGCCCGTAATGGCATCGGCGCACAATCGGCGAAAACATTCGACTTGCTCCGGAAAATCGACTTCCCCAGTCGCCCAATATAAGCCGGAATGAGGTTGATCTGATTTCCCCTGAAGCCAGTGTCCGACGATGATGCGTGCCGGATGATGATAGAATTCATCCCCCGCCCGATCGTCTTCGTTCGGACCATACGGAATCGTCCGCCGTGCATAGTCGCGGAACATCTCGGCGATTTCCGGAGAACCTGAGGGGAACATCCGGCGGACAAACGACCGAAGATGCTCCTCCGTATCCGCCTCCCCCCGCTTCCACAGCACCCGTATCAAGTCCAGTGTATAGATGTGCGGACGAATGTTGCCGCTGTTGACGAGCACGTAATCTTTTGCGCCGGCCCGAAACGCCTGCTCCACCTCTCCGCTGATCAGACTAGCCGGTGCCGGGAACAAAGCCAAATGATTCGATGCTTGAAGATCATGAAACGTCACATGGTAGTAAATGCCGTGCTTCCCTTTTTCATGCGGCTCGGGCAAAGCCGGTACCCGCAGATTCAGGTTGCCGTGGCGCCGGGACACCATCTTGCCGTATCCATTGTCCGCCCACACCTTGATAACGTCGTCTGGTACATGGACATGACCTGCTTTATATAATTCCGAGATCTCCCCATACAATGCCACGCAATACTGCGGATCGGCTACCTTGCTGCGAACCATATCGTATTGTTTGCGTATGACTCGGCTGATCATTTCTCCGCGCTTCTCGGGCGTGTTGAATGCGGGATCGTTTATCCAGAAGGGCTGGTCTCCTTGTCCTCGGAAGGATAGAACCCAAACAATGTTGCGGTCCTTCTGCTTCTCGATCGCTTCTTCCCATAATGCCTCGAACAGCTCCGGGTTCTCTTGATAGCTCGCTTTCTTTCCTTCATACGCTCTGAGAAACATCTCGGCGCCTAATGGCTCTGCATGGTGGTGGGTAATCCATAATCCCATCTCCACAGCCACATCGGCATGCACGCCATGCCTCGGCAGGTCGGTGCCGGGAATGACCATATTCCCTCCGCAGCGCAGAAGCGCTTCAAAGACAGGCTGCCATACCTCGCGGGTCGGCGGGTACTCCTCCTTCCACCCGATCAGGCATACCTCGTCGTTGACGAACCAGCCGCGGAACCGGACGAACGGTTCCGGCGAATCGTAATCGCCCTCCGGAAGCTCGACGCGGATTCGCCGCTCGGGAGGAAGGTCCGCCCAGAACCAGAACGGATCGACGCCGAGGTGCTTTCCGCTGTATTCTAGCATGCCGTAGACCAGACCAAGATCGTCGCCCGCAGCAATATGAAGCTCCGTTTTGCCTCCGTACTTGACGAAGCGGAAGCAAAACGCCTCAGGCCTGTTCGGGCACCGGTCTTCGGGCTCCGCATATCGGATGACCACGTCGGCCGGCTCATCCTCCGCCGGGATGAGCCTTGGTACAGCGCCAAGAACCTGTTCATGGTCCCGCTGCACCATTTCCCAAGCATGGCGGATAGGTGAAGCCGGATTCTTCGGAATGCGGTAAGTCGTATTGCGGTCAATGATAAGCGCCAATTTAAATTCCTCCCAACTGACACATACTAAAATGCAATGCACTAAGTCACATTGATAACTAGTCGAGCTGTATCCATGCCTTCTGAAACCGCGAAACATTCAACTCGCCCTTTTTTACCTGTAAGCCGAATCACCGTACTGACACATCCACGATACATATGCATCCCATTATTGTCGTATGGCTCACTTGATGAGAGATCTCCATTATCAACGGCAACGACTTCTGCCGGTCCAGTAACGCTGAAGACGACCTTTGCACTTTCGTGGAATACAGGGATTCCCTCCATGTCCTTTGCCCGAACGGTGAATAATTTTTCATAACCTTCATTTGCATCCAGATTGATTTCCTCATAATCAAAGTCAAGTCTGCCTGCAGTTCCTGCTGTTTTTAACGTATACTGGCATACCTCTTTGCCGTTAATTAAGCCCCTTACCGTTACTGTTCCCGGTTTATACGGCAGATAGCCTGTGATCATTCGATTCGGATAGGAGCATGGTTTTTTGACATAAATCGGGTTATCGTTCAGCTCAATGGTTACTTCTTCACAATTCGTTGCGATCATATATGGAATGACCGCCTTGTTAAACTGGGGAAAGTTCCAATGACTTGCGTATCTTGGGGCACCCCAGTGATCCTTCATTCCCTCATCCTGCAATGAATTGTCCATTACTGCCATATATACCATCGGTTCCTCTGACCAATAGCTTTGATACAGATAAGACATCGGCTTGCGCTCATTATTTGTCCAGAACAGTGAATTCGTCCGTCCTTTGGATGGATATCCCATCGATTCGCCCAAATAATCAATCCCCGTCCAAAGCATACCGCCGATGACATAATCATATTTTTCGACATCCATCCAAGGAACTTCCTCGCTGAAATTCTTCATCTGATCAGGATGTCCCTTAAAATATTGGAATGTTTCCGATCCTAGTATTAATTTATCCGGAATGGCCTTGTGGATGGCAGCATACCACGGTTCTTGGTAGTTGCAAGATATCACATCAACATGCTCTGCAATCCTCCGGACCCGCTCCACTCTTTCGTCTATATCATAAATTTCCATATCATCCACTTCATTTACGAACTTTTGAATATCGATCACTTTCGACATGTCCACTTTGCTCTCGTATTTAAAATGGGGGTTCATGGCGTAGGAAACCGGTCTTGTATCATCCATTGTTACCAGATGTTCCTTCAGCATTTTCAAGATCTCCAGCATCGATGCCTGGGCTTGATTTTCAACCTCGTTGCCTACGCCCCACATGAATATACACGGATGATTCCGGTCCCTCTTCACCATGCATTCCACATCACGTTTCCATTCCGTCTCGAAATATCTCCTGTACGAACCTCCTGTCCATTTGTCAAACGGTTCCTCATATACAAGAAATCCTAATTCATCACATAGATCCAGGAATTCCGATGCAAAGATATGGTGTGACGGTCGAACGGCATTGCATCCAATTTCTTTAAACTTGATAAGCCGCTCTCTCCAAATTTCCGGCGGTACGGCAATTCCCAGACAGCCTGCGTCTTGGTGGATACACAGCCCCTTCACCTTTATCATTCTGCCGTTGATAAACATCCCTTTACCGGCAACCATCTTGATTTCTCTGACACCAATTTTCAATTCAACCGTGTCAACGATTTCATCCCCTTCATAAAGGGACAATTCCAATGGATATAAATGGGGCTGTTCAGGACTCCATAGCTTTACATTTGGTATTTCGATACAGATCATTCCGTCTTCAGATTCACCTGTATAACGCACATTTTCATCTGAAATACATGTTTTTACCAAAGAGGAGACTCCGGTCATTATGGTAATGACGCCCGTATCGCCCTGAATGGCGGTCTTCACTTGAATCTCTTCCGGATTGAAATGATTCTTATAACATTCAAGCAACTTGACGGTTCTGTATATCCCTGCCCCGGAATACCATCTGTCTGCGGGAAAAGAAGTGTTGTCTACCTTGACCAGGATCTGATTGTCCCCTTCATGAATGCAATCAGTAATTTCCAGGGTAAATCTTGAATACCCGTACTTTTGACCACCAACTTCTTGACCATTCACCCACACCGTACTGTTCTCATAAACGCCGTCAAATTGCAATTGGTAAACAGTATCCGCTTTGAGCTCTTCGAGTACAAGATTTCGTTTGTACCACCCGATTCCCCATCGGTCTCTAAATCCTTGATCTGTTCCCTGCTTCATGTCTCTATTGATTGGAGCATGAATGGCCCAATCGTGAGGAAGCTTAACGGGCTTGAAGTTTGGGTCTTCCGGCTTTTGTAATGTAAACTCCCAGCCATCCATCATCTTTGTCTCAACTCTGTACATGATATCCATCACAGCCTTTGCTGATTTTTTGCATTTTGACTCTGGTTCTACATCTTATATATTGACACAACCATTCAAGTGCAGACTTTAACACTTTCAAGTGTTACGAAGAAATCATCACTGCCGAATTGCGTGCCGTCTTTTTTATACCAGACCCCATTTTCGCCCATTACTCCGACTTTCAGCGTATAGCTTCCATGTGAAAGTTTCGGGGAAACGTATTTCATATTGGAATCCGGTACCAAACTATAAAAATCAATAATTGCGCGATGAATAAGTTCGTCTGTGCCATCATAGATGGCAAACTCCGCATAGCCGCCATGACAATCACTTGTACCGTAAACAATAATTTGTGATCCTTCAAAGGCATAACATACTGAATCTCCTCGCCCATTTGAACGAAATGGCAAAGGTTTATCTATTCCTTCAAGAAAAATCTGGGAGATCGATTCACTCGCCCATACCGGCCAATATTCAAGAATGGAACATGTGTCCTCTTTAACTACCGTGATGGGCAACCAAACCTGTGTGGCACTAGAAGCTTGACGAGGAAATGACCAACGATCCCCCATATAGATCGGTACTGTTTTCCCATCTGCTTCTAATGAAAAGACAAAGGAACACTGTGAGTTATAGGTTAAACTGCCTTTCGGACAAAATAATCCTTTTTCATTCCAAGGTCCATGTAAGTTGTTCGAAACGAAATAATAGTTGTCATTTCTTTCCCAACTCGTTTTATTGGAGAACATCATAAAATAGTTGTCCCCGTGGCGGAACATTGCCGGTGATTCACCGCCAGGCGCTATATTTTCCGCAACCTTTTCCACTGCGGTCAGATAGTCATCGCTTAACCGATAAATGTCGCCCTCGTGAAGCAATAAATAAGCTGTTCCATTCTCGTCAACGAAGGTACCCATGTCCCACATTCTAATGGGCTGCCCTTCGAAAAGCAGCGGTCCTTGAAACTTGAATGTACCGTCAATCGAATCGCAAGTCGCAAGCCCTATGCACGGATCCGTGTATTTCAAATTATCCGTGTGCATCAACATGACAAAGGTGCCGGTTTTATGATTCTTTAATACCTTTACCCGTTCTCCAATTCGATCAGGGCCAAGAAGCCCTTGTTCCTGCGACGGCAATGCCAAGCCTTCAAAATGCCAATCCGACAGGTTATAAGAGGAATAACATGAAAAACCAACAAACTTATTAACATCGTTCGTTTTGTATTCTCCAAAAAGATAGTATTTATCTCCTTCCTTTAACACACAAGCACCGTGTGCATTGACCGTCTCCCCATTTTGATCAAACCACGGTACCCCGTTGAAAATATAAGCTTTATTCATCATGATTTTATCCTCATCCCTGCTCAATTTACCCCTTAAGCGATCCGATGAACATGCCTTTGTTGAAATACTTCTGCAAGAACGGATAAATGACCAGCAATGGCAATGCCGTAATCAGGATCGCCGCCATACGCGCCGCCGGGGTGTACGGAAATATCGGTTCGATGAGTTCACCGAATTTTTGGTCGTCCAGAATTAACATCTGTCTTAAAAATACTTGCAGCGGCCACTTCGAACTGTCGTTCAAATAGATCACAGCCGAAAAATAGGTATTCCAGTTTCCCACAATACCAAACAAGGTAAACGTTGCAATCACAGGCTTAGACAAAGGGAGGATGAGGGTTGCAAACAATCTCCACTCCCCGCATCCGTCGATCCTTGCAGATTCCTTAAGTTCATAAGGAAGCGATATGAAGAAGCCGCGTATGACGATTACGCTAAACGCACTTACGGCTCCCGGCAACCAAAGCGCCCAATACGTATCGACAAGTTTAAGCTCGGATACGACCAGGTAAGTTGGGATGAGACCGCCGGAGAATAGCATCGTAAACAGAATCAAAAAATTAATCACCGATCGACCTTTGAGCCAGCGTTCCGACAATCCATATGCCAGCAAAGAAGTCAACGTCATACTGATGATGGTTCCGAAGAAGGTAATGATGACTGAGCTCTTGAACGCGCTGACGAAACTGGGGTTGTACAGCAAATATTGATAGGCTTCGAGCGTCCAGGAGCTTGGGAGGAGGAAGAAGCCTCGCGTGTAATAGTCCCCCTCCGGCGCAAACGAAGTTGACACGACATAGAACAATGGAAACAGGATCAACAGCGTGAAGACGATCAAGAAGGCGTATACTAAGACCGTATAAACCTGGTCGCCCTTCGACATTAGTTTCATTATTAGTAGACTCCCTCCTCTCCGAACCGCTTGGCGATCTTATTGGCTGCGACAATCATCACGAGTCCAACGACGGATTTAAATAATCCGACCGCGGTCGAGTAGCTAAAGTCACCCTGCACGAGACCTATGCGGTACACAAACGTTTCGAATACGTCCGACACTTGGAGGTTCAACGGATTTTGCAGTAAGAATATATGCTCGAAGCCAACATCGATAAAATTACCGAGCCGCAAAATAAACATAATCACAATGACTGTTTTGAGCGACGGCAAAGTAATATGCCACATCTGACGCAGCCTGCTGGCGCCGTCCACCTTCGCGGCCTCATACAATGCCGGATCGATCGAGGCAATCGCCGCCAAATAGATAATCGCGCCCCAACCGGCCCCTTGCCAAATATTATGGAATAACCAAATGGAGCGGAAACTCCCCGCATTTGAGAAAAAATTAATACTTTCAAACCCTAAAGCATTGAGGATCTCGTTCACTCCGCCATCCTGTGTACGGAGAAACAACATCGTGATCCCGACGATAACGACCCAGGATAAAAAATGCGGCGCATATAATATCGTTTGAATCGAGTTCTTAAAATGTTTGCTGCTCACTTCATTGAGAAAAAGCGCAACCATGATTGTAAACGGGAATGCGATGAACGTATCCAGCATATTCAGGAACAATGTGTTTTTTAACAAAAGCAAGAAGTCGTGTTCCGAAAAGAGGCGGACGAAATTTTCGAGCCCGATCCACTCGCTCTTCCAGACGCCTCGGAACGGCGAATAGTTCTTAAATGCGATGAACACACCGAACATCGGCACGTATTTAAAAACGAGGAAAACCAACAACCCCGGGAAGATCATCAAATAAAACGGGAAAGCGCGCTTCAGATAATCCTTTCTTTTATTCGCTAAAGGTATCCTTTCGGATCCAACAGACTCCGCAAGTCTAGCGGATTGATTCATGATCTCCAAGCTCCCTTCTACTGTGTCGCAACACAAGCGCCAAGATTAGAACAGGCCGCAAGTAAGGATGCGGCCTGTTAAAACCAACCTCGTGAGAGACGTTATTTCTTGGCTGCTTCGTTGATTTCTTTTATAATTTGATCACCGCCGCCTGCAAGCCAGTCCTTGGAAGCCTGTTCGATATATTCGACTGGCTTGTCGCCAACAATAATCTGTGTAACCGCTTGTTCGAACTTGGTGTCCAAAGCAGCCCATTTATCCTTATACGCTTCCGAGTAGAATGTGAATCCAAACGCTGGATCCTCCCAGATATATTTCTTTGCGATTTCCTCATAGGCATTATGACGGTCGATATCTTCTTTAGTCGACCAGAGGTAGACAATGAAATCAGTGCCAGGGCGTTTAAACAGGTTGCTGTTCAAATACCGCGGATGGTTGTCTTCCCACTGCTCAGTAACTTGATAGGTGCCGTCGGCATTCTTCGTGTAGTCGATGCCTTCAATGCCATTCTTCATGATCGAACTGCCTTCATCGGTGACCCACCAATCGAAAATTTGCAAAATCCGATCGATCTTCTCATCATCCGCCTTCGCGTTAATGACCACCTTTAGCGTGCCCGTCTTTTCGGCAGTGTTTCCTCGGACACCCGTCGGTCCGACAGGCGGAGCCATTGGCACAAGCTCCGGATTCAAGCCCGGGTTGGCCTTCTTTATATCCTCTTGGAGTATATGGTAGGCGTTATGATAGTGGAACAGCCCTAACTTGTTGCCTTTCTTCATTTCATCAACTTCATTCCCTTTGCGAATCACAAAGTCTTGGTCCAGTACTTTTTCGTCGTAAGCCTTCTTCATGAAGGCAAGAAAAGCCTTATACTCCTCTACTTGCGTATGACGCGGGATCAGCTTTCCGTCTTTCTCCATCCAATCACTTGCAATGCCGAACGCATTCCGGACCTGCGGGGTCGGAACCATGCCGATCGTGTCACCGTTAACGCCGTTTTGGTCGGGGTCCTGCGTCGCAAACGCCTTAGCGATTTCATAGAAATTGTCGACCGTAAACTCATCTTCAGTGGGAAGCGGTATGCCAAGGTTATCCAACCAATCCTTGCGAATTTGTACCGTGTCCCGCGCTATCCAGGAGATACTCGGGATCCCGTATAGCTTCCCTTCCGGATTCAGCAGCTTCATCGCTTCGCTATCGAGCGGGAATACCTTATTCAGATTCGGGTATTTCGCCCATACTCCGCTCAAATCTGCGAATGCGCCTTCGGATGACCAATTCAGAAATTCGGCTTCGGAGGATCTGTAAATGTCCGGAAGATCGCCGGAGGCTGCCATAACCTTAAACTTTTCATTATATTCTGGTCCGTTAATGAGCTGCAGCTTGATGTCGACATTGAATTTCTCGTTCAAATACTTGATGGTCGCATGATCATCCGTCCATTTCCCGCCGCTCCAATACTGTGTAGCGATCGTAATCGGAATCTTCTTTTCATTTTTTACCGGTTCCGACGCTGGGGCTTCCCCCGTGTTTGTCGACGTGTTTTCCTTCGCTGCATTTCCGCCGCTGTTGCCGGCCGAACAACCGACAACCAGGCTGAGAGACAGTAACAACAATGTAACCACTTTCAAAAACTTCATTGTAACACTCCCCTTATGGTTTGTTTTGTTTACATTGTTAATTATAGATCCTTCTCATACCTCTAAAATTGTACAATCTCACGAAATGTTATCCTTTCTTATGAACGGGATCCTTACCGAGACGACCGTTCCCTGATTCGGGAAGGAATGGATATCGACTCCGTAGTTTTGGCCGTAATAAAGCACAAGCCGACTGTGCACATTTGTAAGTCCGAGTGAGTCAGACGCTTTCACTCCATGATTTAGCTGTTTGGTAATCATCGTCAGCCGCGCTTTCAGATTTTGCAAAATCATGGCATCGATCCCTTTTCCATTGTCCGCAATCTCAATAATCAAATCATTGCCTTCGGGATAAGCGCTGACCATGACAGCGGCTTTCCCGTTACAGGGCTCAACCGCATATTTCACGGCATTCTCGACGATTGGCTGTATCGAGAGCTTAATGATGCGCGCATGCTTATATTTATCGTCAACATAAACATTGCTTTCGAAATGCCGGGTAAACCGAATGTGGATAATCTCCAGGTATCGCTTCAGCTGATCCAATTCCTCTGCAAGACTAATCTCCGACTGCTCCAGCTTTGCCGTAAACCTGTAAAACGAAGCCAAATTCTCCGCCATCTTCTCAATCTTAGGGACCCCCTCCAAATAAGCGATACTCTTGATGATATCGAGTGTGTTGTACAAGAGGTGCGGGTTGATTTGATTTTGCAGCGCATGAATCGTCGCTTCCTTCTGAAGCAGCTGCGTCTGGACTTCTTTAAGCTCCATTTTGTATACCGTATTTACGAGCTCACTCAGCCGCCCGGCCATACGATTGAAGCTTAAACTAAGCAATTGAATCTCGTCGCTCCCCGGAGTGACGGGCGCTCGTACGGTTAAATCGCCGGTCTGCAGCTTTTCCATCGCTCTTTTCAGTTCGATCATCGGCCTTGTAATACGATTTGCTGCGAACGGTACCGAAATCATGATGAGCAGAATAAGAAAAACCATCACGACGACAGCGGATATCTGCGCGATTTGCAGACCAGTGGCCATCTCCCCCAGAGGCACCAACGCAATCGTCTTCCAACCGGTCAGTTCGGAAATGCTGTAAGAAACAAGATACTGATTGCCCTGCCATGTCTGAAGGGAGTTTGGCTTGTCCAACGCAAGCCATGAAAGCTCGGTTTCCTCGATTGGGGAAGCGAGCATGTCCTCGTCGGGGTGGTATACGATTCTTCCGTCCGGAGATACCATAAGGATGTAGCCGGTATCGCCTATCCGCATATTTCCAATCATGTTCTTGATTTCGGTCAATTTCATATGCAATACAAGCCGACCCGATAAGGTCGTGTCTTTCACGTCAAAGATTGGAATGGCAACAGCAATGAGCGGAATGGTTCGATGGTCCTCGTAGAACGTCGGGAATATTTCCATGTTTTTATTAAGGGGCCGTTGGTACCACAGAAGTCTTGCCAGCCCGGTATCCGTGAAAGAGCCCGACGCCTGTAGAACTCTCCGATCCTGCGACATGAGATAGATGTTCTCGATCTCGGGATAATTAAACGCAATGTACTTGTTGAGAACTTCTCTGATCATGTAACGATTCTCCTGACTCATCGTCGCATCGCCTCTGAGCCAATCCTGAATCAAGCTCGCATTCTCCTGCCGCAGTATGCTTGAATATTGCAGTACACCCGCGTTCATAGCGTATGTGGATCTTGCAATCTGTTGAATATATATTTCCAACTGATGATTCAGACTTACCGTCGTGGTATCGGCGATATTGTAAAAATCCTGCTGGGTCGCCCGGCTGTAGTAGAAGTGAGAGATATAGTTCATGGATAATACGGCGACCAATGCGATACTGATAAAGCTGGCGACTATTTTCTGCCTTAAGGACAAACGTTGGAACCGCTGCTTCATATTCATATCCCCATACTCTTTCGATATTCATTCGGGGACATCCCCGTCACATTTTTAAACACCCGTATAAAATACGGCTGGCTTGAAAACCCGACCTTTTCCGCGATCAGGTAGATTTTATCGTTTGAGTTCCGCAGCAATTCCTTCGCCTTCTCAACCCGCACCTGGTTAATATAAGCAATGAGCGACTCACCGGTATACCTCTTAAAGAGAGAGCTGAAATGGGAGATGCTTAAACCCGTATACTCCGCCATTTGTGTCAGTGTAAGATCGTCCTGGTAATGCTCATGAATGAAATCGCATGCCGATTTAATGATTTGTTTGAATTCCTTTTTATTGCGTTCCGGGTGAAGAAACCAGGATTCCGCCAATTTGCCCAGATGCTGCCGAATTTCCTGATCCGGAACCCCGCTAAAGTGAGACATCAAGGAATGCTCCGCTTCGATGCTGTTCAACAGGGAGCTGATCTTTGATTCCACAATCCGGAGCAAGCTCAAATAAGCGCCGTAGTTTACATGTTTGATCGTGCGGATATTGTCAACAAGTTGATACAGTCGTTTCATGCCCCCTGCAGGGTCGATATCGTTGATCGTATCGAAAAACGTCTGGATATTAATCAAATAATGGTTCATTTTCTCGATTTCCGTCAATTTCCCCATCACTTCGAACATAGCGTCTTGAAGTTCTTCCCGTTTTACAGGCTTAAGCAGATATTTATTGACCCCGTAACTGATTGCTTGTTGCGCGTATTGAAAATTTTCATAACCGCTGATGATAATGACCGCCATCGGGATCTTATTCTCTGAGATATTCCGCACCAGCTCCAGACCGTCCATCACCGGCATCATAATATCCGTTATCAATACTGTCGGCCACAATTGCTGAATCATGTGCCATGCTTCTATGCCGTTCGTAGCGTCGCCTACGACTTTAATATCATGGCCGAAACCCTCTACCATTTCTACAATGGCCGCTCTGATCCAAGGCTCGTCTTCTGCAACCAAAACTTTAAGCATATGAACCTCCCGCATTATTCCGCATTATTTCTAAAAGTATAGCCTAACTTCTATCACAGTATCTATCTGCGTTTTATGGCAGGTTTTATCGCGAATCAGAATGTTGCTCGTTGCGCTTTAGCGCATTAACGAACTTAAACATTCTGATATCGCAAACAAAATATTTAATGGATTCTTCCACTTCTAAAATCAATTCCCCATATTGGTTCAGCTTCTTGTGACGGACCACTTAGCTATGCGGTTTATCCACCAAGGTAAGCCCTTTTGCATAACCGCTAAGGTCTACGCAAAAAAAAGCCCTTGCGACAACAATCTCTGAACTTGGCCACTTCCTTTAGAACATTGGCTCTGATGTCGCCGTTCACTTCCGTAGTCGGAAGCAGAGCGGCGATTTTTCATATGCGATGAAGGAGGTGTCGGGATATAATTGGCGGGGGTGGTGAACGTGATCACCGACAATCGCCAACAAGGACCGGAATGCCCCTCTGGAGATTCCGGTCCTTGCTGGTTTCATTTCGCATACTTACTGTTTCTCAAATACCCAGATCGTGCTAGAATCCGTAGATCCTGTGTTCCATCTTGCTTCATTCAACGTAGTTGCGTACAAATATTCTCTGCCGGCCACTTTATTTTTAACACGGAAACTGTAAAATTCGCCTGAGATCGGTTCAATGCTCCATAACGCATCGTCATAGATGCCACCACCCGTGTTCCAGGTCACGATGTTGTCAAGATCGGTATTCAGATATTCGCGTCCTGTTACTATATTCTTGATGGCCCAATAGCCGGATGATTGTTTGGTAACGATCCACTTCTGATCGTCATAAGTCGTACCTGCAGCAAGGATGACCCCGCCATTCGCATCGGTATCGAGGTACTTCCCGGAATCCTTATTTTTGATTTTGTAGGTTGCTCCGCTTACGATGCCGACGGGCATCACCTGGATAGACGAAATCGTATTGTCGTCGCCACTCATACTTGGAGTGTCCGATGTATACGTCCAGGATGTGCCGCTGAATCCGTCATTACTGTATGCGACGACCTTATAATCGGCAGGAACTTGGATTGACGAGATGCTGTTATCGGCGATTCCTGCCGCCTGCAATTGAGAAAGCGTGTAGTTGCCCACGTCCAGCGTTACGGCATTCCCGCCGTAGTTAGAGTCCGAATGGAACGTTGGTCCATCAGCCGTACCGAAAACCTTGAATTCGTAGAAACTGGCCGTCGCATTGCTTGGCAAGCCGAATTGACTTCCGGCACTATATGTGCCGAGGACGGTAATCTTGACATAACGGGCGGTACTTTTAAAGTAATCAGCCTGAACCTGGTTCGTGTTCCCACTATTATGTTTGGATACTTTTTGGACCCAGTTCGTATTATCTTGTGAGGTTTCAATCCTATGTTCGGCGAGTTGACAGATTTTCTCGTCTTCCAGGATTAACATTTATCTTAAAAAGGCAGGAACAATACGGTAACTACTTTCAATAGCTTCATAAAGTACTCCCCTTTTGGTTATTTACGATAACAACCTTTATTTTATAGCTTCTTCATGCCTCTATAATTGTACAATCTCACGAAATGTTATCCTTTCTTATGAACGGGATCCTCACCGAGACGCCCGTCCCCTGAATCGGAAGGAATGATATCGATTCCGTAGTCTTTGCCGTAATACAGCACCAACCGACTATGAACGTTCGTAAGCCCGAGTGAGTCAGACGCTTTCACTCCATGATTTAGCTGTTTGGTAATCATCGTCAGCCGCTCTTTCAGATTTTGCAAAATCATGGCATCGATCCCTTTTCCATTGTCCGCAATCTCAATAATCAAGTCATTTCCTTCGGGATACGCGCTGACCATCACAGCGGCCTTCCCATTACAGGGCTCAACCGCATATTTCACGGCATTCTCGACGATCGGCTGTATAGAAAGCTTGATGATGCTCGCGTGCTTATATTTATCGTCCACATAAACCTTGCTTTCGAAATGCCGGGTAAACCGAATGTGGATAGTCTCGAGGTATCGCTTCCGCTGATCCAATTCCTCTGCAAGACTAATCTCCGACTGCTCCAGCTTTGCCGTAAACCTGTAAAACGAAGCCAAGTTTTCCGCCATCTTTTCAATCTTGGGGACCCCTCCAGATAGGCGATACTTTTGATGATATCGAGTGTGTTGTACAAGAGGTGCGGGTTAATTTGATTTTGCAGCGCGTGAATCGTCGCTTCTTTCTGAAGCAGCTGCGTCTGGACTTCTTTAAGCTCCATTTTGTATACCGTATTTACCAGTTCACTCAACCGTCCGGCCATACGATTGAAGCTTAAACTAAGCACTGGATCTCGTCGCTCCCCGGAGTGACGGGCGCTCGTACGGTTAAATCCCGGTCTGCAGCTTTTCCATCGCTCTTTTTAGCTGTATCATAGGCCTTGTAATGCGATCGGCCGCGATTAGCACAGCAATCAGGTGAGCAGGATTAGCAATGCCATCACGACTACGGCGGATATCTGCGCGATTTGCAGGCCAGTCGCCATCTCCTTCAGTGGTACCAACGTTCATGCATCGTCAAGAATGGAAAACTTTTATTAAAAAATTAGGAGGTATGGATGTTTGCATGGAATGTCGGCAAGGTGGGGCGGCCATCCCGAGTGGAATTCGGGGAACAGCCAACTGTTTAACGATTCGGAGGCGGCACTCGTTTCATGCAATCATATGGAAGGTTTCAAGCAATGCGACGGAAGCCAACAATTCGAAGTTGAAAGCGCAACAAATTGTCGATGCTTGGTCAAGTACGGTGACCAATATCCATACTATTACCGCGGGAATCAGGACACTGCCCCAATGCTTACAATCATGGCTATCGGTGTGTTAACCTATGGAGAAACGGTGTAACCGCATTCAATATTAAATTTAGCAAAAGCCTTAAGGAAACTATCCCTAAGGCTTCATTTCAGATACTTATACTAGAGAGGGGACTCGAACCGTACATCCAGTGTATCATGCAAACGTTGTTACTGAAAAAGCCCAATATAAGGAAGCCGTTAATACGCGTTTTTTATCCTGTTGTACTCTTCCATTGTTATTGAAAGCACAGTTCCGTGCTTGAAACGGTAAGGGAAGCTGAAGCTTTCATCCGATCTAATAAAGAGTCCACTTTCAATCTCATCTGCTACAAAAGGGACATAACCCTGCCCTTCTCCCTCGACACCGAAAAAGTCCAGCATCAGGCACCATTTACCATTGCTCAGCTTATACGCAGTAGGCGCTTCATAGGCGGGGTTGCCGAGTTTTGCCATTTCCCCATTAAAAATCTCGTTTGTTGTATATTCACCGGTAAGGGATTCTCCCTTTTGCAGTATAATTCCTAAGGGGTTTGCCTCACTTTTTACAAATCGGTAGAACATGCCGTTTTCCTCATATATGGCAGAATCAATCACCCCGCTGTCTTCTTTGCGATACAGCAGCTGTGGTTTAGTATAGCTTTCAAAATCCTTTGTTCGGGAGTAATAGATGGCTTTATGCCCGTAATTATTGGAAGCATGAGGTGATGACCAGTGAATGACGTAGTCTTGATTGATAGGATCGTAAATCACATCCGGCGCCCAAAGACAGCCGAAATCCTCATCGCCTAATTCGATCATTCTCTGCTCCGACCAGTTCACAAGGTCGGTCGATTCCCACAAGGAAAGGCTTTTGCTTCCCTCTCTGACGATGTTCTCCCAGCTTCCCCTGTACTTGGTATTAAAGCAGTTGGCTAAGCTCAAGTCGGTCGCAAGGATATAAAATTTTCCGTAATTCGTTCGCACGATGGTATGGTCACGAACTCCCTTATCACCTTTTTCACTCCAGATAACGGGTTGTCCGCCGTTTACCTGTTCCCAGTTAAAACCGTCAGTACTGAGTGCAAAATATACCTGCTCGCCATCAGGGGTTTTCTTTTCTTTAAAATGTACGAATAAATAAGCTTCCATTAGAATTACTCCTCTCAATATCAACAACAGGCATGAGATGGTGAAGCAGTTGTGCCCAGGTCGTATTTTCACGTTTTCGTCTGCTTGCTCCTTTTGTTTCGATTTTAAGCGCTTGTTCATCCCGAAACAATCCATTATAATGGTGAAAAACTGACATATCGTGCTTTTTATGGAGATTCTGAATGATTACAATGATTAGTTGCGGTTATAATATTATTCATAAGGACGGGATCACGATTGATCGTCCTGCAGGTGCTGGGAATTATGCCTTTGTTTTTTTCAAAAGTAAAGCGGAGCTGATTCTGGACGGAAAGCTGCTGGCAGCAGAAAAGAATTCCTACATCCTGTTTCGCCCCGCAACCCCTCATCTTTACCGGGAATTGGAGAAGCCGTTCATCAACGACTGGTTCCATTGCGACGGCAATGAAATCCTGGAATTCCTCACGCAGTTGAAGCTTCCGTTGGACACGCTTGTGAAGGCTACAGATCCGCTATTGATCGCCGGATGCATCCGGGAATTGCAAAGCAGCAACAGACTGGGCGGCCCGCTGCGTGATCAGATTATTGACTTTGATATCAGAGCGCTGTTTATGAAGCTTAGCAATCTTATGGAGTTAGCCGACCTGCCCGATAAAACGAGCCGATATTTCCGCCAGTTTTCCGAGTTGCGGAGCGAGCTGTACAGTTCGCCCCAAACCCATTTGACAGTAGAGAAAATTGCTTCGCGTATCAATTTGAGCAAGTCGTATTTCCAGCATATCTATAAGGAACTGTTCGGGTGTTCAGTAGTTTCGGACATGATCAACAGCAGGCTCGAATATGCCAAATATCTTTTGGGGAACAGCTCGTTATCTATATCAGCTATTTCGAAGATGTGCTGATACGAGAACGATACCCACTTTATGCGTCAATTTAAACGCTTCGTGGGCATTACGCCAAGCCATTTCAGGTCTCGACTATAAAAAACAGCGCCGTTCGTCACCATCGCCCAGACCATTGCCTTTTTGAGAGGTTTTGATTGTTTGGCCCGTGCGCAAACAGAATAATATTCGCCGGTGAAGAGTTTTTACATCTGGTGGGAATCGAAGCAGATCGGGTATCTCGGCAAGTTGAGATGGATCGAGCGATGAGCTGTCCCCCGTCCCCTCGTGCTCACCTTCCAAAATACAGGCAGGCCAGTTAATCCGGCTGGCGATCCGAAGCAGTTCCCGTGCCGTACATCTTCCGGTACGTTTCCGGCGTCATGCCTTCCTTCTGGCGAAACGTGGCCACGAAGTGACTCGCGTCACGGAATCCGACCGCCTCTCCGATGCGGCGTACTGTCCAATCCGGCCGAGAAGGAAGCCATTCCTTCGCCTTGCGGAGCCGCAGCTGAATCAAATAAGCGTATGCCGTCTGACCGAACAGCTCGCGGAATCTTTCGTTAAGCTGCCGTTCGCCGATGCCGAGCTGCAATGCCATTTCCGCCAATCCGATCCCCGGGTTGGCGAATTCATTTTCGAGCCAGTTCAGCAGACCTTGAATCCGCTCCAGCCGTTTCGACATGGACGGTCGGTTATCCGTGCGGGCATTGGTCCGAAGCAGCGTCAGAAATCGGTACAAATCCGCCGAAGACTGCCATCCCGACGGATCGCCGCCTGACTCAGAGAACGCCAGCATGCTTTCCAGCCCGGCGGTTATAAGGTCGTTGCCGACTTCCCATTGAAAGCGTTCGGCCATGTTCCAACCAAGCGACTGTACGAAACTTGCGGCCATGCTCCCTTGAAAGGTGATATAACCGGTCCGCCACCGGCCGCTTTTGGCTTCATATCGATGAGGTGTCCCCGGCGTCAGAAAAACACCTGATCGCTCCGTCATTTTCCAGAGTTGGCCGTTCGTCGACAGCTCGCCTTCTCCTTCCAGCGTTTGAAGCCAATGGAAATAGGGATAGCCGTTCGGTCGCTCCAACGTCTCTTGGTCGGGATTCATTCCGATCGTTTCCAGCTGCAAGGGCAGCAGCTCCACCGGGAAGGCGGGAACTACGCGTCGCTTCATGGCAAACCTCCATATTTTTATATGCCAATTTCGGTTATTCTATATTGGATCTAGGGATCATTAGTCATAAAATAAAGTAGTCTAATGCAGTTTTATCATATAAAACGAGGTGCGACAAGATGATTAACGCAAGCAAACCGAAAATTTGGTACGGCGGCGATTACAATCCCGATCAATGGGAGAAGCCGATCTGGGACGAAGATTTGCGCATGTTCAAGATTGCCGGCATCGACGTGGCGACACTGAACGTATTCGCGTGGGCGAAAAATCAGCCCGATGAGGAAACCTACGATTTCGCCTGGCTCGACGAAATGATGGACAAGCTTCACGCGGACGGAGTCGGCGTCTGTCTCGCGACAAGCACGGGAGCGCATCCCGCATGGATGGCTCGTAAATACCCTGATGTACTTCAAGTCGATTTCAACGGTCGCAAACGCAAGTTTGGCGGACGCCACAACTCCTGCCCGAACAGCCCGACCTTTCGCAAGTATTCGGTGCGTATGGCGGAGAAGCTTGCGGAGCGTTATAAGGACCATCCGGCTCTTCTCATTTGGCATATCAACAACGAATACGGCGGCGCCGGGAATTGCTACTGCGACAATTGTGAAGCGGCTTTCCGCGAATGGGCGAAAGCGCGTTACGGCACGCTGGACGAGGTAAACCGCGCTTGGAACACAGCGTTCTGGGGCCATACTTTCCACGATTGGGAAGACATCGTCTTGCCGAGCGGCCTGAGCGAGGAATGGTTCGGTGAAAACGGGCGGACGGAGACGAACTTCCAAGGCATCTCGCTCGATTACGTACGCTTCCATTCCGATAGCCTGCTCGAGTGCTACAAGCTTGAATACGAAGCGGTCAAGAAGCATACGCCGGGCATCCCCGTCACCACGAATCTGATGGGCGCCTTCAAAAAGCTCGATTACCATAAATGGGCCAAGCACATGGACGTCGTGTCGTGGGACAACTATCCCCGCTTCGATACGCCGCACAGCTACACTGCCATGATGCATGATCTGATGCGCGGCCTGAAAGACGGTCAGCCATTCATGCTGATGGAGCAGACCCCGAGCCAGCAGAATTGGCAGCCTTACAACTCGCTCAAGCGTCCGGGCGTCATGCGATTGTGGAGCTACCAAGCGGTGGCCCGGGGCGCAGATACGATCTTGTTCTTCCAGCTTCGCCGGTCGATTGGGGCCTGCGAAAAATATCACGGAGCCGTCATCGAGCATGTCGGCCATGAGCATACCCGCGTATTCCGCGAATGCGCCCAGCTCGGTGCGGAGCTCGGGAAGCTCGGCGATACGCTTCTGGACGCCCGGGTCAAGGCTAAAGTCGCCATTCTGTTCGATTGGGAAAACTGGTGGGCGGTCGAAATGTCCAGCGGTCCGACCATCGCCCTCCGTTACGTGGACGAAGCACATAAGTTCTACGATGCGTTGTACTGTTCGGGAATCGCGGTGGACGTCGTCAGCGTGGAAGCCGATCTCCGTCAATACGATCTTGTCATCGCGCCCGTCATGTACATGGTGAAGAAGGGCGTAGCCGATAAGCTTGAAAAATACGTTGAAGCAGGTGGAGCGCTCATCACGACCTTCTTCAGCGGCATCGTCGACGAGAACGACCTGGTTAAGCTTGGCGGTTATCCGGGCGAGCTTCGGAAGCTGCTCGGCATTTGGGCGGAAGAAATCGACGCCCTGCTTCCGAGCCAGCGCAACCGGATCGTCGTTCAAGGGGGCGCTCCCGGTTTCAAGCCGGAATACGAGTGCGGGATGATATGCGACCTGATCCATTCCGAAGGAGCCGAAGTGAAGGCCGTATATGGCGACGATTTCTATCGCGGCATGCCGGCGCTCACCGTCAACAAGTTCGGCTCGGGCGAAGCGTGGTACTTGGCGACGAGCCCGGAAGCGGCATTCCTAAGGGATTGGCTGCCGCAGCTGTGCGCTTCCCGCGGCATTACCCCGCTCGTCCCCTCTTCTCCGGAAGGCGTGGAAACGACGCTTCGGGTCAAAGACGGAATAGAGTATTTGTTCGTGCTTAACCATAATTCGGAGGCGGCAACGGTCGATCTGGGCGAAAGGTCCGGCACCGAACTGATCAGCGGGCGCGCGCTCCAGGGTGGCAAAGCGGAGCTCGCGGGCCACGATGTGTGGATCGTAAAGCTTAATTAAAAATGGAAGACAGAGTTGCTCCATAGTATCTTGAATAAACAAAGAAATCTCTCCTTTGGAATGGTTTGTGGACCTCCATTTTACAAAAGAGAGATTTTCTTTTTGTTTACTAAAATAAGAAAAACGGGCTGCCCAGTCATCTAGAATGACTTTTGGGACAACCCCTTATTTGTTTCACGTCTAGTAAAAACCTGCGAGCGAATCAATCGGTATAGAATTTCATAGCTCGGATCACTTTGTGCTAAATATTCGAGAAATCGGGCGTGAACGGCGATAACGTTACTTGATGACCAAAACGTTCACGGAATGAGGCTGAATTTCGACCGTAACATCAGATTGCGTATTCCAACGCAAAGGCTGCTCAATGACACGAACCTGCTCTTTGCCGATATCGTTGTAAGCATCTTTCGAATCACCGACCACACTATAAAGGACCGCGTTCGAATATTGGACTGAACTGCCAAGATGCAGGGAAACGGTTTCCGCCTGATCCGGATGGCGATTGACCAAAGCAATTCTCAAATCTTCGCTTCCCGTCCGTTTGGTGGCCACTGCATCTACATGCGGGACGCTTGTTGTCTTGCCTGCCGTCTCCACATCGAAAGCCGAATTATCCGAAAGCCAAGAGTCAACGACGATATCTCCCAGATGGCGGATATAGAGCTCAAACACAAAGTAACTGGATCTCAGGACGAGCCCGTCTTGATGCGTAAAGATGGCTCCTCTTGTATTGACGGTCGGGGCAAAATTCGCCATACCGACGACATCGCTATGTTTGTGACACTGATTTAAGAAACAGGCTGTAAACACGGCATCCGCCATGGTGTAGCTGGAATTGATGTCGTTTTTATCCCTCGGGGTGATATAATCCTCGGTGCCGGAGTTAATATGCGGATGATGCCAGCCCCGAAGATTCCATTCGTCATAGGCAATACGAATTTTGCCCAGATAGCCGAGCGAGCCGAGAATATTTTTCGTCTTTAGAATCGGCTTCTCAATTTCCATGGTATAAGCCATACAAGATTCATAATTCGATAAATCGTTGACTTGGCCCAGATGATCCCAATAGTCGTGAATCGAAATCCAATCCAGAGAATTCCCCGCTTCCCGCAGCAAATTCAGATTCCAATCCAAATCCGAAATACTCGCTGCCAGCAGCTCGATGTTCGGGTCAACCCGCTTCATCATTTTGGCCGATTCTTTTACGAAACGCCCCCATTCCCTAAGATTCTTGGCCCCCATTTCCCAATCGCCGTAGTTTTCATTGCCGATGCTCCAGTATTTCACTTTGTAGGGCTCTGGATGACCGTTTTCAATACGGAGTTTCGCCCATTTTCCTTCGGAAGGGAGGTTGCAGTATTCAACCCAATCGCTCATTTCTTCCGGTGACCCAGTTCCGGCATTCGTGCAAATATAAGGCTCAGCGCCAATCAAACGGCAATATTCAATAAATTCGTCCGTGCCGAACTTATTCGATTCCTCAACCCGCCATGCCTTATCAAAGTAAGGCGTGCGTTGCTTTCCTATTGCATCTTTCCAGTGGTAGGCAGAAACAAAGCAGCCGCCCGGCCAGCGTACAATCGGGACCTCAATTCGTTTAAGTGCTTCCATTACGTCCTGACGATAGCCGCTGCTGCCGGAAAATGGGGACTCCGGATCAAAGATTCCACCATAGATTTGACGATGAAAATGCTCCAGAAAGTGACCGAAAATTTTCTTGTCTCTCCTGCCAAGTTCTCTCCTTGGATTAATCTCCAACCTAGACATTCTTCCACGCTCCATGACCTGATAGTTTCCGTGTGCGCACACGGTTCTAAATACACTTGCAATATATCTCGAATAGCTTGTTATGTCAATAAAAATAATCAAATACTTCTAAGTCCTTGCCTTTACGGATGTCATATTATAAAATAAGCAGCAGTTACATCGTGTGCGTACACGAACATTCGTGCAAAAAGGAGCCGGATATGTCAGTCACCATTAAAGATATCGCCCGGATATGCAAGGTTTCCGAAGGGACCGTCGACCGTGCGTTAAATGCTAGGCCGGGCATTAGCAAGAAGACGAAAGAATATGTTCTTAAAGTCGCGAAGGAGTTAAACTATACGCCCAATCATTTAGCCCAGGGTCTTGCCAAGGGCCGGTCGATGACGCTCGGTGTCATTTTATTTGATGTCCGCAATCCATATTTTGCGCAGTTAATGAATGCCATTGAAGTCAAGGCCAGGGAACTAGGTTATGTCGTTTTCCCTATTTTTACGCATCACGATCCTCAAAATGAGCGGAAAGCACTCGAGCATTTCAAAACCCGGCAAGTAGACGGGATTATCATGTTCAGTGTACAGTCCGGACATGAATTTGAAAAAGAATTGCTCGATTTAAAGATTCCCGTCGTTACAATCGGAAATCGTATTTCCGGCGGGTGGACCTATGTAGGCATTAACGAGCGTGAGTCGATGAAAGACGCTGTGAAACATGTCGTAAGCCAAGGTTACGAAGAAATTATCTATATTTGCCCTCCATTGGCCCGCAGAGGCGAGGTCAATCTTTACACACTTGAAGAAAGATTGGCCGGATGCCGCGAAGGTTTATTGGAGATGGGAAAAAAGGAACCGCTTGTCATCATGGATTCGGATTACATCAAGGCCATTAGCCAAATCGATCTGGAATCCCAGCCCAAAAAAGCAATTGTCTGCCCTGCGGATATCTATGCACTAGAAGTGCTTAATCATTTTAAGAAAAACAAAATCAGAGTTCCTGAACAGGTCGGACTTATGGGCTTCGATGATATCGACACGTTGAAATATATTTCTCCCAGATTATGCTCCGTACGATACCCTGTAAGCGAAATAGGAATAACAGCCGTGAGTCGCTTGCTTGAAGAAATCGATGGAAACCACAATAAACATTTGAATGTGCTGCTTTTGCAGCATCAAATCATTACAGGTGAATCTTTATAACGAAATATTGAATGCACGCCTCGTTGATAAGAAAAAAAAACCGTGCGCAATCGTTTCATATTCAATGATTGCGCAAGGAGGAAGAAATGAAAATCTATGATCCTAAGAGAACTATGCCGGATAATCATAAAGTATTACTGTGGGCCAACTACGGGATGAGGAGTATACAGTTCTTCCAGCGACGCAATTTCATCCTGTGATAACGTAATCGAAAGAGCATCTACCGCCTCTTCGAGATGGGCCATTTTCGTAACACCGATTATTGGAGATGTCACAGGTTCTTTCTGCAGCAACCAAGCTAGGGCAATTTGCACGCGTGGAACGCCGCGTTTTTCTGCGATTGTGGCCACCCGATCTACAATCAAGCTGTCAATATTTGCAGTTGCATCGTATTTCCATTTCTGAGCTTGATCGGTCTGGGAACGATGGGTTGTTTCCAACCAATTACGCGCCAATCTACCTGATGCGAGCGGGCTATATGGAATAACACCGATTTTTTCCTCCCTACAAAGCGGCATCATCTCTCTCTCCTCTTCACGGTAGATGAGGTTGAGATGATTCTGCATAGATACAAACCGGGTCCATCCATTTTTCTCCGCTACATGTAACGCCTTAAGAAACTGCCATGCGTACATGGCAGATGCACCGATATATCTTGCTTTCCCTGCCTTCACCACGTCATGCAAGGCTTCCATCGTTTCTTCAATGGGCGTACTGTAATCCCAGCGGTGAATCTGGTACAGATCGACATAATCTGTACCTAATCTTTTAAGGCTTTTTATCAATTTCACTCATGATTGCTTTTCGGGAAAGACCTGCACCATTGGGTCCTTGATGCATTCGGAAATGAACTTTCGTTCGATGACGATTTCATCTCGTTTGGCATATTCCTTCAAGGCTCGTCCAACAAATTCCTCACTTGATCCAAGTGAATAAATATTCGCCGTATCAAAAAAATTGATGCCAAGTTCTAACGCCCTTTTTATAATCGGACGACTATTCTCTTCATCAAGTATCCACGGATGTGTCCACCGCTCTGCTACACCAAAGCTCATACAGCCAAGACAGAGCCTAGAAACATCCAAGTCGGTATTTCCTAGTTTCACATATTCCATTAGATTTCCCCACTTTCCAAGTCATATTATTCATTCAAATGTAAGTTCTCTCCGATGATTGTTTCCTGTAGATAGCTGATATTATCTCACTTGGAGTTAACTCCAAGTCAAGAGATATTTTATTCACCCGATAGCGCCAAACATAGACGAAATAGAAACGACAGTCCTCGACTACTTAGTGTATGTCTCAACCTTGGCTTATGTATTCAGAAATTTTTAAGACAACATGTAAAAAAGGGAGCAATAACCCTAAGGCAACCTGCTCCCTGATAATATTAGCTTTAATATGCAATGCTTCCCAAGAGTGCGATTATACTTCCGCTAGTCTCTGCGTGGACTCCTTGCGCTTACCGCATCCGCTGGTAAATTTTTATTTTACTGCTAGTATTGAAGCTGCTTCTTCAGCCTCTTTATATGCTTTCTGTAATACGTCATCTTTATCTAATAAAGAAGTGCCTTGAACCCGAAGTATTTCATAATCCTCAATACCTAGAAAATTAAACATCGACTTCAAGTATTTATGTGAGTATTCAACTTCGGTATACCAGTCATCATTGGTATAAATTGCCCCACTTCCTTGTATCACAAGCATACTTCTTCCATCTTTTAGAAGACCAACTGATCCAGATTCGGTATATTTAAAAGTTTCCCTTGCAATCATAATATTATCCATATAATCCTTTAACTTTGATGGAATATTAAAGTTATGCAACGGATAGACAATTACATACTTATTTGCGCTTTTAAATTGTTTCAGCACCTCGTTCATACGCCCTGTTACTTCTTGCTCTTCACTTGTTAGTTCTTGGCCATTTCTTAATTTTCCCCATCCGCTTAAAACAGTTTGGTCTATCATTGGTACTCCGTCATTGTATAAGTTAATTTGTTCAATGACTTCGTCATTAGAATGTTGCTCTTTATAAATTTTCAAGAAATAATTAAATACATTTAGACTAAATGAAGAAGTGGAATCGACTTCTGGATGTGCATTAATGACAAGCAGTTTGCTCATTGATGGTTCCTCCCATTTGTTTTTTAGTTTATTACATCAAAGAAGACAACTGGAGGAGCGTATCCGTGACAATTATTCATAAAAATTAAGATCGCCGTTCGATCAGACGGACAGCGCTAAGAAGTTTGTCCGGATTCATAATCAATCCACAAACTCCTACAATATTACTGTTCTGATAAGCAATTTTGAGGTGACGAAATCCTTCGCTAGTACTTTCTTCAACCAATCTACTTAACAATCATAAGACCGTTCCTTTTTTCCACACGTTTTGATACCACAAAACAAAGGAGCTGCCGCGGCAGCTCCTTCCAATGGGCTTATTCATCAAAGACTTGTAGCTTGTTTATCGGTAACTCTTGTTTCAACTAATCTAAACAAATGTTCTTGTCACCCACAGCTATCTAAGAAAACGTAAAAAATGGTCCTGTCGCAAACGATGCGAACAGCGGATGTTTTTTGTCATTGTTGTTTCACGGACAGAAAATCGCCGCTCAAGGCTGGATTCGGGCGAATTTCACCGTGGATAAGATCAATCAGTATCTCTCAAATTTCGCTATGCGGCTATCTTTCCTCATCAAATTTACCTTTATTCAAAATCGTTTAGCTAATTTATCCGTTAGCGCAAAAACGTTTCTTCTCTAGAGCTTAACGATTAATTGTATATAATCATTAGACGGAATAAAGCCTAGACTGCCGGTGTTTTATTGCGTTTAGTTACGAACTAAACATATCTATGAATTTTTTTAATGATGTAGGCAAAAACGTATCTTTTCGGTGGATGAATACAGTTTCGACTTTTCCATATGGGTTCGGAATTAAATGATATCTAAGGGACCCAGCCTGAACATATTTTTCTATGACAGCAAGAGGGAGCATACTTATGCCTAGCCCCGCTGATACACAGCCGAGAATTGCTTCGAGTGTACCAAATTCCATAATTTTATTTGGAGTAATCCCCTCTTGGTGCAACCATTGCTCCAGTTTGGCTCTATAAGAGCACCCCGTACGAAAAACAAGCATAGTTCGAGTCTGAATCTCTTTTATAGATGACATGGACGGATGCAGCATATCTGTAATAAGCACCAATTCCTCTTCTATTAATTTCTTCTGAATCAGTCCTGGATGATCAACGGGTCCTGCCACAAATGCTCCATCTAGATCGTACTGAAGAACACCTTGGATATGTTGTTCCGTTGGTCCTGTTATTAAAGTGAGGTCCACGTCGGGATAATCGTGATGGTATTTTGAAAGTAGTGAAGGTAAGCGAACGGCAGCAGTGGTCTCCATAGAGCCGATAATCAAGGGTCCTTTTGGGGTCTCATCATCTTTCATCATTTTACTCGTTTCTTCTATTAGTTGAAAAATTTTTTCCGTGTATGTCAATAACATCTTTCCTTTAGGTGTTAAGGAAGTGCCACGATTATTTCTATAAAAAAGAGTTGTCTGAAGCTGATTTTCCAGTTGTTGAATTTTAGTTGTGATATTAGATTGTGCAAAATTCAGCTCTCGTGCCGCACTCGAAATACTCCCCATCTGTGCAACTAACTGAAAAACCTTTAAAGCGTGTAAATCCATAAGGTTCTCCCCTTTGTGTACATCGATTTTGCCATCTCCATATCAGATGGCAGTAATCTATTTTTCGTATTATATCATATAACGAAACAGGGATATAATAGAGATAAGGTAATTTTTCAAGGGAGATGAGGGTTTGACTAAATTATTAATAGGAGGGATATTTTCTTTAATCATTGCTATGGGGATTGGAAGGTTTGCTTATACTCCCATTCTTCCCCTTATGCAAAATGATCTCTCTTATTCAAATGAGGTTGCTGGTTACCTTGCTACAAGTAATTACGCAGGATATTTGCTTGGAGCAATGTTAACAGGGGTCATTCCTTTCAAGCAGCACCGAACGATTTCTTTGAGATTAAGTCTGATTAGCAGTATTTTAACCACTGCATGTATGGGATTAGCTGAATCTTATTTACTTTGGTATGCCCTTCGGTTTTTGTCTGGACTTACCAGTGCTTTCGTGTTTGTCCTAGCTTCAAGCATTGTATTAGATAAACTGGCTGCAAAAGACAAGACAAATTGGTCAGGCTTTTTCTACGGTGGAGTAGGACTTGGAATCTTTTTAACGGGGCTGGCCATACCGATTTTAAATCGTTCATTCAAGTGGGAAGGCGCTTGGGTAGGATTGGCTGGCATAAGTGTAATTCTTACTTACTTCGTATGGATGTGGCTCAAAGATTCCCCCCTCCTTCCTGATCGGAAGATCAAACCAAAAATCTTAACACAGGTTCCTCCAGACAAATGGCTTCCTTGGCTCATTGCAGCATACGGATTGGAGGGATTAGGGTACATTGTCACAGGTACATTTATCGTATCCATTGCTGAAAAGACCCCAAGTTTTAGTGGGGATGCTACCTTCGTTTGGATGATCGTGGGGCTTTCCGCTGCTCCATCATGTATCATCTGGTCATCTGTAGCTAAAAAATGGGGATTCGTTAAATCTTTAGTGCTTGCCATGATTTTACAATCCCTTGGTATTGCGATACCTGTCTTTTTAATGTCCCTCACGGGTCTAGTCATCAGTGCATTATTATTTGGAGCCACTTTTATGGGGATAACGACACTTGCTACAACATTAGTACGCCAAATGAGTCCATCTAACAGTAGTCGGATCATTGGCTATCTTACAGCCATTTATGCTATTGGGCAAATGATAGGACCAACAATTGCTGGAATTTTATCATCACACACTCATGATTATAATTCTGCTTTAATCGGAGCAGGAAGTGTAGTATTCGTTGGGGCGTGCTTGGTTTTAACAGGAATTCAATTTGAGAAGAATCCCACTATTCGAAAGCACCCCGACAAATTTACAAAAAATATAAAAATGAAAAGGAGTAATTCTTATGCCATATGTAAATATCAAAATTACAAATGAAAATGTAACTCCAGAAAAAAAAGCATTACTTATTAAGGGAGCAACACAATTGCTAGTGGATGTGCTTGGTAAAAACCCGAGTACAACGGTTGTGGTAATCGATGAGGTTAATACGGATAATTGGGGGATTGCAGGAGAAACAATAACGGTTCGTAGAAAAAATGGACAGTAATTAAATTATTATTTAGATTATCCTGCCTGTTTAGCACAGCAACTAACTAGGATAACTGATTGTCGAGCTTCCGCTTTGTAATCTTGCGTAGGTTAACGACAGGATCGAAGGCAATCCTATTGGCGGTTTATACATTGAAGACCACAGAAAACGTGGTCTTATTTTATTGTCTTAAGGTGTTATTGAGCATTAGCCCGTTAGCCACACAGCGGCGCAAGCGCCCCACCACAGATGATGAAAATGGGTCGAAGAATCTAATTTTCGCGGATTTAATTTTCATGGGAGCTTAACGCCTGTACATATGTACAAAATTTCTTATTTTATGAAGATATAATAGGAGCTGCCGCATCAGCTCCTTCATCGTTTGTATGGAGTCTCTTCTCTCCGCTATTTTCTAATACGATATGAACGCCTAAAGGCCTTTGAATCCAGTCTCACTAATTTTGAAAATTTTCTCAAAAATTATGACACCACACATCCCTTCTGTGGTGTCATAATTATTGAAAATAAAGCAGTAAAAAACGTTGATTTAGCAAGGGGCGTTTTCATAATTAGTGAGAACGACATTAATCTAATATGTTGGGAGACGCCTCAATTTCATAATTGATGAGAATATCCACTAAAAGCAAAATGTATATTTATTCACGGAATGTATATTTGTACATTCCAGTTCTGATTCCTAAAAACCGTACAAAAAAAAGCTCACCAAATGCAATGGTAAGCTTTTTTTCTAGATAGATTGAACTACATTGGTTCAACATATATAGCAGATTATTTTGGAAAAAACTTCACACGTATGCTGCGGATCAACGGAGAAGCGATCTACGGAACAACGCATTGGAAAACGTTCGGCGAAGGGCCGACGGAAGTCAAAGAGTTAGAGTAGGATTGTTCGTGTGGATAGACAAAAAGCTAAGGTTATGATTGTTCTTTCATTTTTGCCGTGATCTTCGGCACGTAAAATTTCGCCCACAGATATGGGCGTCTGAACGGTGACTCGAATTGTGGACAGTTTAACAAACCGCTGCGGAATTAAGCTGCTAATAGATGACCCTTCTTATCATTTTTAAATATTCGCTTTCACAAATTCACAAGTCATCTCCGCTACACGCCTATGTCCAGCTTCTGAAAAACCATGCCCCTCTCCTGGGAATATCTCAATGTTTGCATGCGAATATAGCTTTGAAGCTTTCTTACCGTATTCAAGTGCCACGATTGCATCTTGATCTCCATGAAATATCAGAACATTTTTATCAAATCTGCCAATATGCTTGAATACATCATAACCATGAATGCTCTCAAAAAATGTTCTTCCGAGTGTCATTCCCCACAGCTCGTGCGTATCAGGAATACTCTCAAGTGTAGGATATCTTTTATTCCAATCATCTGCGATACCGAATGCCGGAAATAATAACAGCATTCCTTTTACATCGTCTATACGCTCATCGGCTACCAGTGCTGTTACCAAGCCGCCTTGACTACCACCAAACAGGAAAATATTGTCGGCATCAATATTATCCCACCTTTTTACATTGTCAATAACAGCGCACAGATCTTCTTTCTCAGTAAATATAGACATTTCTGTCGTCTTCAGGTCACTCTTTGAATTCACAGATCCACCGCAGAAATCAAAACAATATGCGCCTACACCATTTGCCACCAGATACTCGCTATTCATTGTAAAATCAGCATTTTTTCCGTTATAACCATGGCTGAAAATAACAACAGGGCATTTTTCCACATGTTTCGGCATATAAGAAACCCCATAGATTTCCCTGCCATGATGTTCAATTGTTACAACTTTTTTTATACAATCATTCATTTGGAAACCTCCATTACTTATATATTCGCATATATCATTGATTAATGCATCAGGAGACGACTCTATTTCTCCTGTTAAATTGTACAGATTCCAGCCTACCCTTATAATATCCGCTCTGTAGAAGAGGCACAACAGCGGATCGCGATTATCATCGTTGGCGCAGTCATGATTGGTTCAAAGTAAGTAAGTGCATGTGAAATAAACCGATTTCCTGTAAAATCGTTTGCGGGAGAGAGTTTAGGAACTTGCACAGTTGATACGTACGGATTATACGGCGACCGTTTTTGCACCTTTTATGATGAAACAAAGGAAGGATGGGATAGCTTTTTTTACCGCTCGAGATATTCCCAATATGCTTGCTTATAAGGCCATGCTCGTCGATGGCGGTATAAGTGTTCTATCCCCTGATGGGCGAACCTTCGGTTGGAATGAACACCTATTAGAGGAAATTCAAAAATACTCCACAAGAAAAATATCTATGGCGGGTTACAAGTCGCCAAACCCCGAAAACCCTGAACTTATGGCTGTCGATTTGGCTAGTGTCCTGATTATTCCAGACAAGAGCATGCAAAAACTCGAAGCGATATGGGGAAATCGATTAGATTCACACCGTTTTAGAGCAAACATAGTCGTGTCATTAGATGAAGAAAAGATCAACGAAGTGGACTGGATAGGAAAGCGATTAGTCGGCAACACAGAATTTCAAGTCGATTCTTATTGCGAACGTTGTTCAATAATTTCAATCTACCCGAATACACTTGAACGTGATGCTTCACTATTGAAGAAAGTAAACGAAGAAATGAGTTTAATATTCGGTGTATACGCTTCAGTTAAAAAAACGGGACAGATTCATGTTGGTGACCAAGTATATTTAATGGACTAGTGGATAAAGTTCATTACTCTAGAGGGATGGGATGATGGACAAAACGATTGCAAGCCGAAAAGATATTTTATCCCTATTTTTGGGGATTATTGCGATACACATGTATATCATTGGTTTAACAACAGGGTCAGAAATTCTTTTAATCGTATCCATAATCGATTCATTGATCGCATGTTTACTTGGAATAGGTACCGATAGTGATTATAGGCACGCCGGACTAATTATAGGACTATTAATCTTTATAGCTTCATTGATAACTCTATTTGCAAGTTAACTGGCATAGATAATGATGAACTTGGGTAAAAAGAGTGCAA
Organism: Bacillota bacterium; assembly: GCA_051750645.1. Classification (GTDB taxonomy): domain Bacteria; phylum Bacillota; class Bacilli; order Paenibacillales; family Paenibacillaceae; genus Pristimantibacillus. Next base: position 305,436 of record JBNJJW010000001.1, read on the forward strand.
TCACTTAGGTCTGCCGTTTATTTTTAAACTGTGAAGATTTTGATTTGTTTTTTATAATATCATGCCAATGCGGCGGTAAACGATGTGACTCAAGATGCGTATAGTTATCGAGCTTAACATGGTTTGATGAAACCTCAAAGGTCAAGCGATCCTTACCGACGGAAATATGCGGGAGAAGAAAGAGTATTAGCATGTCCTGAAACCTCAGCTCTTGGGAGTCTATGTAATCCGGCACAGGTGATTTTTGAGCGGCGGACTGCGAGGACTCTTCACTCCCTATTTGATGCAGCCATTCCTTGCAGCTTCACTCACCGAATGTGATGCATTTGGGAAGACCGGTTAATTCCGAATAACATAAAGAAACGCATCAACCTTAAAATCAGTGCTTGGCCGGTAGGTTCGAAGCCGATGTGGAACCTGGATCCGTTTTAGCCCAAACAGTTGGTTAAATCCAGAAATAGCGGATTTGTAGTCCGTAAATAGGCTCGCATTCATGGTTTTTGCCAAACAATGGTTTTAGTATTGTGCCAAAAAAATAGCATCAAGTCCTTGGACCTGATGCTTCATCGGGGCTATCCCTCCACGGTTGCAGCCTCTATCCCTATGGGATCCGCATTATGAACCGCCGACATACTGCCGATACATTGAACAAGGCGTAACGGTTGTGAAGTTATGGTTCTGCCTTTATGGTTCTGCCTTTATGGTTCTGCCTTTATGGTTCTGCCTTTATGGTTCTGCCTTTATGGTTATCCTGATCCAACTGTTACTTTGATTCTATTTGTACGATCCTCTCGCACCGCTCGAGCGTCCATGCTTCGCCGGCTTCCGCAGGAACGGAAATCACTGTGTCCTCGAACCGGATATCCTCGGCCAGCTCGCAGCGGACACAAGCTCGGCGCTGATCGCAACGCGGTGGAACTCGATTTGCCGCAGCGGGCGCTCCGGCAGGCCGAGGAGCTCAATCGCCCGTTTCGCGCCTAAGCAGCACGTATCCTCGATGGTGATCTGCCGAAATTCAGGCGTTTCCTCCGATACCGGGACGGGCGAGGCGTGCGCGGCATCAGCTTCAGATACCCCGTAGTAGAGGTTGAAGCTAATGGCCGTTCCGGCAATATCCTTCATCCGAACCCGGCGAATGACTATGTCTTCGACAACGCCGCCGCGCCTCGCGTGCTCTTGAAGCGTAAGCCGACATCCGTTCCGATAAAATCGCAATCCTCTACGAGCACATGCCGAACGCCGCCGGACATTTCGCTGCCGATGACAATGCCGCCGTGTCCGTGATACACCGTGCAGCCGCGAACAGCAACATACTCCGTCGCCTTCCCGCGACGCCAGCCTTCCTCGTCCTTGCCGGACTTCATACAGATCGCGTCATCGCCGACGTCGAAGGTGCAATCCTCCACCAGGGCGTGGCGGCACGACTCCAGATCAAGTCCGTCTCCGTTCTGCGCATACCAAGGGTTGCGCACGGAAACCCGCCGCAGCGTCACATGCTCGCATTCCAACAGATGCAAGTTCCAAGTTCCAAGCCGGGGAGTTCTGAAACGTCGGCCCTTCCATCAGCACCCGAGTGCAGTCATAGAAGCTCAGCAAGACTGGACGCAAATACGTGCGGTAAGGCTCGTAGGCTTCTATATCCTGTTCGTTCGACGCCTGAAGCTTCGCCTGTGATGGCGATGTCCATCAAGCCGCTGCCTGAAATCGGCGGCTGACAGCTGACAGCGGACGGCCGTCTGGGTTCCCAATAGCCCGTTAGCAAAGGGTACAGCGCCTTGTCACGGCTAAAGGCGATAACCGCCCCCTTCTCAGCATGCAAGCGAATTCGGCTCCTCCGCTCGAGCGGGCCGGTCAACCACAATCCGGCCGGAATGACCACCGTACCGCCGCCCGCTGCCGCGCATGCATCGATCGCTTGCTGCATAGCTTCGGTATTCAGCCTCGAGCCGTCGCCCACTGCGCCGAAATCCGAGATGCTTACCGTGTGCGCAGGGAAGCTTGGCTGCTCAACGACCGGCATCTGCTTACTCGTCATTCGTCACCGCCGCAACGCGGAACGTAGCCGCGTCCATATAACCTCCCGCATTCGACGTGCCCTCGTCCAGACGAAGTGCGAACAGCCCGACCTTCGCGCCGACCCATCGGCCTTCCCGGGCGGTGAACGGCGTGACCGGCATCTTCAGGAACGCCGCGCCGTCCGTTTGGCAGCTGAAGGTGCAAATCGCGCCTTCTTTGACAGTTACGCGCAAGACGGCCTCGCTCGAAGTAAGCGGCGCTTCCCAGATTGTCAGCTCCGTCTCCTCGTCACCCTCCGCGTACAGCAGCAGCAACGCGCCGTCCGCCTGCTTCCGAATTCCAATATAGGCATAGCTGTACCCGAACACGATCAAGCCCGCCTGATCACCGGGAGCTAGCCCGCTTGCATCGATCGCTGCGGCTGCTTCAAACGCCTCAGCCGGTAATTTTTGCAGGAGCAGCTGCGGCGCTTGATAGAGAGACTTCGCGGAAGACGGCATCGGATGCGCATATAACCGCAGACGACCCGGGGCGTCCGACAGCGAGCTCCACGCCGGCTCCGGATTCGCTTGCCATTGCCATTGCAGGCCAAGGTCGGGCGCATCGAAGCTATTGGAAGTAAACGGCGCTTCCGCGGGGTACTCCCTTCCGACATCCGGCTTCGGATACCGGAGGACTGGCTCGCCGATGCCATCCCCGTTCGTGTCGACGCCCATCAACGGCCAATCGTCCACCCACCGGACCGGCTGCAGATGCACGATTCGGCCATACGCATCCTTGTCCTGAAAATGCAAAAACCACGATTCTCCGCTCGCCAGCTCCACCCATCCGCCTTGATGCGGACCATTAATCGGCGAATCGCCTTGATGGAGCACAACCTTCTCCTCAAATGGCCCGAATATCGATCTCGACCGGAGGATGAGCTGCCAACCGGTAGCGACGCCGCCGGCCGGCGCAAAGATATAATAATAACCGTTCCGCTTGTAAAGCTTTGGCCCTTCCGTCGTCGGATGATTAACAGAGCCGTCGAACACGAGTTGACCTTCATCAAGCAGCATAAGACCGTCCGGCGACATCCGCCGCATCCGCAGCACATGCTTAATCCCTGCGCGGCTGTTCGCATACGCATGAACCAGATACGCCTGGCCGTCGTCGTCCCAGAACGGGCATGTGTCGATCAACCCCTTGCCCTCCTGGACGAGATGCAGCGGCGACCACTCACCGGCCGGATCATCCGCCGTCGTCATGAAGATGCCGACGTCCGGATCCCCGTAAAAAATCCAATACTTGCCCGCATGATAACGAATGGCCGGCGCCCACACCCCATTCCCATGCTGCGGCAGCTCGTATCCCGGCAAATCCATCCTACGAATAGCATGGTTGATCAGCTTCCAATTGACGAGATCCTTGGAATGAAGAATCGGCAGTCCCGGAATATGGCCAAAGCTCGAAGCCGTCATATAGAAATCTTCACCGACCCGAATCACGTCCGGATCGGAATAATCGGCATGCAGCACAGGGTTTTCGAACGTCCCGTCACCCTGATCAGAAATCCACGGCATTAAGCTCTTCCCCTTTCAGCTAACACGATATCCTTTACGGCGATCACGTCTGTATCCGCATGCTTGTTCCGCATCGCAACGTTGTACAGCGCTGCGCCTTCCACCCACTCCATGCGAATAGCCGGACCTTTGCCGCGTTTCCACTCTCACATGATGGAGCTCCAAGTTTCGCACGTGCTTGCAGAACATCCCTTCGCCTGCCATCACTAGCTCTTCCTTCACCATATCCGGCTCGCCGCCCTGCTCCGCGGGATCTTGTGTCATCTCAATCGTAACATTACGGAGCACGATGTCCTCGATCGGCATCTCCGGCAGGCCATAGATGAAGGCAGCCGCCGCAAGCGCGTTTCGCGCTGTAATATCGCTAATCGTCATCCCTCTTATGATCGGTGTACACTCCGTGACCGGAACGGCTTCCGGCGTCGTCATCAGCGGATCCGTCGTGCTTACGCCGTAACGGTAGAACGAATTAATCGCGATCGGGCAAAGGACGTCTTTCATAAAAATATGGCTGATCATGATATCTTCCACAATCCCGCCGCGCGCCCGGTTCGTCTTAACCCGAATGCCCCGGTCTGTGCCGAGAAATAGGCAATTGGAGACGACGACACGGCGAATATCGCCAGACATCTCGCTTCCGAGCACGATGCCCCCATGACCGCGCCGCATAATACAGTTAGTAACCGCCACGTTCTCGGTTGGTCTGGCGACGCGGCGTCCATCTTGATTAATATCGGACTTCAGGCATAAGCAATCGTCTCCAACGTCAAACTGACAGTCCGAGATCGTTACTGCCGTATTGTCCGAGACGCCGTCGCCGTCCGCCCCGAAGGCGGTAATGTCACGTTCCCTCATAACGCGATTTCCGCTTCGGCAACCGCCACGCAAGCCAGAATGAAGGCGCCCACGCCATGCAGGTCGTTCTCGCTCACCGGACGTGTAACATAGTTTTGGTAATCGCCGGCTGATGTACCGATACATATATCCGGCACAATCAGGCGCCCTTCCGTATCCGTACGCAGCCGTTCAATCAAGCCGCGGTATCCTTTGCGAGCAGCGTCCAAGGCATTGGCGCCGACCGCCCCGTGCTTCGCCGCTCCGACGATGGCGTATACGAACAAGGAAGTGCATGAAGTCTCGAGCCAGTTGTCCGGCTGGCCGCCTTTATCCACCACTTGATGCCAGAGACCGGTCTCCGCATCCTGGAATCGAATTAAGCCTTCTGCGAATCGGCCTAAAGCTGCCAGCAACTCGCGGCGCGCCGGGTGATCCTCCGCCAAAATATCGAGAAATTGGGATAATGCCAAGCCGTACCAGCCCAAGGACCGCCCCCAGAACTCCGGTGAATTACCGGTCTCCGGATTAGACCATGGGAACTTCCGGCTTTCATCCCAAGCATGGTATAAGAGGCCTGTCGCTTCATCGGACATGTGCTTGCGCATCAGCTTCTCCCATGCAATGACCATCGGCACAAGGGAGGCATCCCCGTATGCATTCGCATAGCGGAGCGCGAACACGCCTCCCATGTATAAGCCGTCCAACCACATCTGGTACGGATATTTATCCTTATGCCAGAATGCGCCCTCGGACGTCTTGTTCAGCGTGTTGAACAGATGGCGCAGCTTCTCTGCGGCCGAGCGGTATCTGCGGTCCTCGAAGGACTCATCCAGGGTGAGCAGGAGCAGTCCCGGCATGATCGCATCCAGCTCGTCGCGGGCGAAGAAGAAATTGCCGTCCTCGTCTACAAGCTTATCAACATACCGCTTCGGGTACTCGAGATACTTCTCGTCGCCCGTATGCTTCCATACCTGCAGCATCCCTTCTAGAAAGATACCTTGGTGATAATGCCAACGCCCTTCCGGAGGCAGCTCCTCGGGCAAATATAATGACATAAGAGAATCGCATGCGGCTTGCGCATAGAACAGCGGCGATTTCTTTGCAATTTCATTTGGACTCATAACGGGTCAGCTTCCTTTCAAGAAATAGATGATAGTTGGGAAAATGCGGCGACGCCAGCCAGCCGATAAGCAGCTGCAGGGCAGCGACGATCGTCAAAACCCATGTAAAAGCCGCGGTCTCCGCTAGACTTGTCGTAATCATTAGCGCTATAACGCCGGCGGCCCGGCCCGCATTCGTGAACACCTCGCGAAGCACGACGGCCTCGACGCGGAAGTGAGCCCCCAGCGGCAGCTCGCTGCTGAGCTTATAGTAGAAAGAGGTATACGCATTGTTTTGCAGCGGCTTCACGAAAGAAAAAAGCAGCATGAACATAATAACCGTCCAAAGCGTGATGCCGAAGTATAGGGGAACCGAGCCGATCAGAAATCCAGCCGCCGCCACTCTCAAGTAATCGGCATTGCGTTCCGTGCGTCCCCACCTGGCCAATGCGAAGCCGGAAAGGATCGTTACGCTTAGAAATAACACATTCATATAGTTAACGAACGATTCCCTCGGTACCGCTTCATACAGTAAAATCGCGGGAATATAGCTAAGCACCCCTTGCGGCAAGCCGAAGAAGAACCAACCCCACAGCGATCTGCCGAATGCGCGGTGCTTCCGCATCATCGAAATCGAATATTTCAAATAGTACGTCCGGTGATGCGTCGGCTTACGCTTCATCTTCAAACTGTTGATCGCGGCATAGGCAAACATCACGAAAGCGAGCAAATAGACGTACGTATACCCTTGTATCCCGCCGGACCAATCGAGGATTCCTCCGGCGACCGCCGGTCCGGCCAGCATGCTGATATTCGTAATCATCAGATTCCAGCCTAAATATTTATGGCGGTTATCATCATTCGTCACGTCCGTAATCATCGTAAAATGCCCCAACCAATAGAACGAGGTCGATACACCCTTCAACACGGCGAAGCCGATGTAATAATCGGCCATCCGCTCTCCGCTAATCACGATCAGCAAATAAAATACGGCCGTTAGGAAAATCCCGGTCCGGTATGCGAACAGACGGTCCTTTAACTTTGCGATCTTGCCGATATACATCGCAGCGATCGGTGCGGTAATCAGCGCTATAAAATTAAAGGCGCCGTTAATCCACAGGTCGTTCGTTAACCGCCACAAGTATAAGTTCACAAGGATGAGCGACAAGGCATTGCCGAACTGATAGATGCCGTGGTTAAACAGTGTAATATTCGCCTCGCCCGACAGTCGAGCCGTTTGTTTGCCGGTGTTGATCATTCAGCCTCGCTCGCTTCTCCCGCGAACCAGCTATCGGACGCCGGAAGATGCTCCAAGGGTAGCTCGGCCAATTCCCGCAGCGTGTACCGGATCAAGACCGCTTGGGTTCCCGCATTCATGTCGCTCTCAACAAGACCAAGTCCGAGCGGAACAGCGATCGGCATATCGGGATATTCCTCGCCCGGCTTCACCTGCGCTACGTTCGGAGCCGGCGGAGAATGCTCCAGCTCCCGCGAGAATCCTCCGTCTTCCCGCTTCAGCTTTGCCAAGTTCGTCAACGTAATGTCCGCAATCTCCGTCAGCTCGCCCGGCGGAATGGATAGCTTCATAGAGGATAGCAAGCTGATCGGATTTCGAATATAGCACATATCATTAGCTGTATCCGTTCGCAGCACGCGCAGGATAGAGTTGTAAATTTGTTCCTTGCGCGGAACCGGTACGCCGAACCGATTGTAGAAGAGCTGCGTCTTGAAAGTGCCCGAAAGCTGCGTGTATGGGGTTCCTTCTCCCCAGAATCCTGTTTCCGGGTTCTGGATACGGTTCAAATAATCAAATACCTCGCGCTGATATGGCTCTCTTGCATCGGCAGGCATCGCTGCCAGATGTGCGCCGCAATGCGACAGCTTGTCGCAGCCGCGCCAGCTGTTCGCTAAACTGATCGAACGCAGCCAAGCTCCGAAGGTTTGCAAGGACTCCATATAAGCGGGCGTCGCCTTACTCTGATGCCGCGACGGATACAACGGCTCCGCGCCGAACTTCCGCAGCGCGCCAAAGCTGTAACCCGCTGCGCGGCCGACCATAACGTCGTCTAACCTCATATTAGGATTGATATCATAGAAAAATCCGGTCGCCTCATCCTGCTTAGATTGGAAGAATTGAATCGCGCTCTCCCTCACAGGATCGCTTAAACGATCGAGCAGACCGCAGCGTTCAATGATGTTAAAAGCCTGAGCCGTCGATTCGATATCCGGTGTAAACCGCCCGGACTGCTTCGAGCTCCTTGCGTAGAAAAATCCGCCCGACCTCTCGTCATATTGCTCCTCCAGCCATTGGAAAAAACCGTCAAATAAGCTGTCGCCATAAGCTAATAGGTCTGCCAATCGCCGATTCATGTTCTGTTCCCTCCTAAGTTGGTTAGCGGTGCATACGTAAACGAATGGAACGTCGCGCGCCCGTCTCCGACCGTATCCAAACCGACTCTCAAACTCAAAAAACCGCCGAACGTATTATGATGAAATCCAGAAGCATCGATGACCTTATCGTATTTTGACCAAAATATCCCATCAAAGCTATAGAATAACGAGACAATATGAGCATCGTTCCGAATACGAATCCATGCTTTCCGGGTGTCGCCGGGCATGGTGGAGTAGTTCTTGAACGAGCGGAAGTGACGCACGCCTGCCGCGTTCAACCCTATGCCAAAATAAGCCTCTTCATTATAGTAAAGAAGCACCCTCGCTTCCGCGTCCCCTTCGACCGACACCTCCGCCTCGATTTCGTAACGTTCATGCGCCGGCATATACAGGAGCGGCGCGGTGGCGGATGCCCCCTCAACCGAAAGTCCTGCCGGGCCGGTGCGAAACCGGTCTGATGGAGAGAAGCCCTCACACTGCCAATTCAGAGGAAGGGCATCGCCGTTGAAACGCTCTCGAGCAATGACCGGCGGCGGTACATCTAACCTGCTTGGCGCCGTCTTGAACCATCCGTCCTCCATCCACTCGATCGGCTCAAGCAGCGTCTGCCGGCCTAAGGTATGAAAGCCTTTCAAGTACGCATGGTACACGATCCACCACTGGCCGTCAGGCGAATCGATGAGCGACCCATGCCCCTTCGACCACCAACGCTCCTCAGCGGATTCGGTATGGATGATCGGATTATAGGGAGAATGCTCCCACGGTCCCAAAGGGGTCCGCGAACGTGACGATACCGCCATATGGCTGGTAGGCGGGCCTGCCGTGCCGCCGATGGCGACCGTCAAATAATAATAGCCGTTATGAAACGTCACTTTCGGTCCTTCCAAGCTGAACGCTTCGACCTCCCAATCGTCGGGGTACCGCCAGCTCTCGTACACATGACGCGGTTCACCGGCGACGGATAAACCGTCCTCGGCAAGTTCGACGATATATCCGCCCGACATATGAAGATACCGCTTGCCATCCTGTCCGACCGTATGTCCCGGATCGATGCCCTTGATGCCGAGATCGATCGGCTGGCTCCATGGACCCGTCGGATGAGATGCCGTTACAACCCAGTTTGACCGGTTCGCCGGGAAGTAAATATAATAAGTGCCTTTGTATTCCGTGAAATCCGGGGCCCATACGTCACCGATATATTGCTGCAAAGCGGCTGCCGCCGGCCTCCAGCTCATGAGATCACTGCTTTGCCAAATAATTAGTCCTGGAGTGAGCTTATACGAAGAATGCGTCATATAGTAATGATCGCCGACCCGCAGCATGGACGGGTCGGCGTAATTGCCTCCAACGATTGGAGCATACGGAGTTATTTCCAAAATGCCCTTCTCCTCTCCTAATTCGAAATTACCCTTTAATCGATCCGAGCAGAGCGCCCTTCGCAAAGTGTTTCTGAAGGAACGGATATACAAGCAGGATAGGCACGGTAGCAACCACGATAACAGCCATTTTCACTGTCTGCTCCGGCGGACGCACGAAGTCATCCATGCCCGAGGTATCGGCAGCCAAGCCGCTTGCCAGAATGACGATTTGCCGGAGGATAACCTGCACCGGCCACTTCGCTGCATCATTCAAGTACAGAATCGCTGTCATATACGTATTCCAGTACGTTACCGCATAAAACAAGGAAATGGTTGCAATCGCCGGCATCGAAAGCGGAATCACGATACGGAGCAGAATCCCCCAGTCGCTGCACCCATCCATTTTTGCCGACTCCTCCAAGCCATCCGGAAGATTCTGAAAGAAGTTGCGCATAATAATCAAGTTGAAAGCATTGATCGCCGTTGGCACGATGAGAGCAGCCAGAGAGTCGATCAACCCGAGCTCCTTCACAACTAAAAACGAAGGAATCATACCGCCGCTGAACAACATGGTGAACACGACCATAAACATAATGCCTCTGCGCCCGTCCAAATCTCTGCGCGACAAGCCGTATGCCATTAACGCGGTCAATACCATACTGAACAACGTGCCAAAGATCGTAACGCCGATGGATACGCCCATAGATTTCATAATCGTGTTGGTTGAAAAGATATACTTATACGCGTCGAGCGACCAGACCGTCGGAATGATGACGAACTGCTTTTGCGCCAGCTCCCCCACCGTTGTGAACGAACCGGCAATGACATGAATGAAAGGAAGGAAAGTAACTAATGCGATAATGACAAGCAAAGAGTAGTTAACCGCATCGAATATGCGGCTTCCCAGCGTTTTATCCTGCACCATGGTGACTCCACCTTTTTAAAATAATTAATAAATACCTTCCTCGCCGACCTTCTTCGATAACCAGTTCGCGCCCATGACCAAGATAAGACCGACGACAGACTTAAAGAATCCAACCGCTGTACTGTAGCTGAACTGCCCTTGACGTAAACCTGCTGTATAAACATACGTATCGAAAATCTCCGCGACCTCGCGATTCATGGAGTTCAATAGGAGATAGATGTGTTCGAAGCCAAGTTCCAGCACGTCCCCGATTTTCAGAATCAACAGCACCATGATGACGCTGCGAATCGACGGCAACGTAATGTGCCATATTTGACGAAAACGGTTAGCGCCGTCTATACGGGCCGCTTCATACAGTCCTGGATCGATTGCCGCCATTGCCGCCAAGTAAATAATCGTGCCCCAACCCGCTTCTCTCCAAATGATCTGAAGCACGTACATCGGCCGGAACCACTCATTGCTCATTAAGAAGTTCACTTTTTCCAAGCCCATCAAGACCAGCAGCTCGTTAATAATTCCGCGGTCCATGGAAAGCATAACGAATGAAATCGACACAATGATAACCCAAGACATGAAATGCGGAATATAAACGATCGTCTGGACTATTCGCTTAAACGCTTCCCGCCTGACCTCGTTTAACATTAAGGCGAGAATGATCGGAATCGGGAAATAAAACAGCAGGTTCATAAAGAATAACAGCAGCGTATTTCGTAAAATCGTAAAAAACATCGGTTCGGTGAACAGTCGCTCGAAATGCTCGAAGCCGACCCACGGACTGTTCAGAATGCCCAAATAGGGTTGATAATCTTGCAGCGCAATGACTAATCCGCCCATGGGAATATACTTAAAGATAACGAAGAAGAGGAACCCCGGAAGGATCATTTGATACAACGCCCGATTTTTGATAAGTCTCCTCTTTAGTTCTGAACTTTGTTTCGGTTTGGTGACCATCGCGTTTCCAACGGCTGTATCACGCATCATTTCTTCTCCCTTTCTCTATAGAAAAATGAGGAGGCTGTCGCATGCTTCCTACAGCCTCCGGCATTACATAACGACATTATTTCGCTGCAGCGTAAGAAGCATTATATTCGTCGATGATCTTCTGACCGCCTTGCTTCAGCCATTGATCTACCGCTGCTTGGAATCCGGCTTCGTCAATGTTGCCCAACATGAATTTGTAAGAAGCATCTTTAATGATTTCTTGCAGACGCGCGCCGTCTTGATTGTAAGTAAGGGAATCAAGCGCTGCCGCAGGATCGTGGATCAAGTAGTTGTTGTTGTCGACGATCAACTCTTCCGCTTTCGCCTTGGATGGCAAAATGTGTTTTGCCTCCAGCATTCCGTCAATCGTGGAAATACCTCCGATTTGAAGCGACAAGTATGGCTTCGTTTCGCGGTCTGTCAGCGCTGTGTCTGTGGAAGGAATGACTTTGCCGTCTTCAATCGTATGATGCTTGCCTTCGATGCCCCACGTGATTAAATTCATCAGCTCAGCGCTCATCAATTGATCATAGAAAGAAAGGACATCCTTCAACTCTTCTTCCGATTTCACGGCGGATTTCGGGAACAATACGACGGAGCCGAAGCCCGGGATCGCCCAGGTGCCGTATTCGCTGTTCGGACCGCTCACCTTGTGATGGACGTCAAGCAGCGCATCCGGATTTACTTCAGTAATCTTCTGATCCAGGCCCGCCACGTCACCCATGGAACCGACATATACGCCGGCTTTGCCTGTGAGCAACAAGCTTTGCTGGTCGGTCTTGCTCGTTACCGGGAAGTCTTGGTTCATGTAGCCTGCACTATGAATGCGCTTAAAGAACTGCAAAGTCTCCATATATTGAGGGAACATAAATTCCGGCATCAGTTTGCCGTCCTGCATTCCCCAATTGTTCGGCGTGCCGAACCAGGAAGCTACCGTCTTGAATGCGCCGTAAACAAAATCGCTGCGATCCGTCATCCCAATCGTATCGTCCTTGCCGTTTCCGTCCGGGTCGTCCGTCGTAAATTTCTCAACCATCGTAAAAAATTCTTCTGTTGTCGTCGGCGCGGAAAGCCCGAGCTTGTCGGCCCAATCCTTTCGGTAGATAAAGCCCTGACGGGACAGCGGACGCTCTGCGTAAAGAGCGTATACTTTGCCGTCTACCGATGTGTTAGCCAATACTTCCTTTTGCAATTTCTTTAAATTCGGATATTGATCGAGCAGCGGCCCGATTTCCCAGAACTGGTCGTTCCGAATCGCGTCTCGCAGCATAACGAGCGAGGTTTGGTTTTTAATGTACGTCGCTTGCGGCAGCGTGCCCGTCGCGAATGATGCGTTCATCTTCTCGTCGTAGCTACCATCCGGTACCCACTGGATTTTAAGATCTGTATTTGTCGCTTCTTCCAGCATCTTCTCGATCGTGTCGTCTGGCACCTCTGGGGTATGAAGATTAGCCATAATAGAAATCTTGACAGGCTCTTTCTTTGTTCCTGCCGGTGTCTCGGTTGCCGTCTGGGTGTTATTGTTCGGCCCCGCTGCGGGGCTATTCGACCCGTCCGAATTACCTGCACATCCGGTCAATACTGCGAACGCTGTCAATACCGCCAAAAGGGCGCTGGCTTTTTTCTTTGCCATGATTATGACCTCCGTATTATTATTGTTGTTGAGATTTCGTTGCCCCCTCAATATAAGACGGTTACGGTCGTTACGTATATAATCCGAGGATTTGCGGGGGAGTAAAAACCCTGTTCCCGCGCGCTATTTCCGCGATTATATCCCCGATCTAATCTGATGATTATCCCTGTAGCGGAAGTTCCTCCTGAAACGCTGAAAAACCGATGGAGCATAACATCGCTCCATCGGTCTATAAGTTCCAAATATTGCATTCATAAGATAGCGCTTGTGGAAGATACCTTTGTTATGCGTATATGCGCTGAAGGTACGATCAGGGAGCGCTCCGATACGATACATTATATTCATCGATGATGTCCTGCCCGCCCTCGCTAAGCCAACGATCCACTTCCGCTTGAAAGCCGGCTTCGTCAATCAATCCTAAAATATACTGGTACGTTGCATCCTGAATATATTCTTGAAGTCTGGCTCCCCGTTCATTGAAGGTGTTCGATTCGAACGGCCATGTCGGATCATGAACCAGAATTGAATTATTATCGAGCGTCAAAGTCTCTGCCTTATCTTTGACACCCATTTCAAAGTTGGACTTTAAATAACCCATGATCGTTAGAGGCCCCCCGATTTCAATCGCTTGGTACGGCTTGACGTCCTTATTCGTCATTTCGATATCTACCGTCGGAACGACCACTCCGTTATCGAGGTTATAATGCTCTCCTTCTATACCCCACCTCAGCAAATTCGCGAATTCCGGTTCCATGAGCTTGTCGAAGAACGAGAGGACCTCCCGCAGTTCCTCCTCGGTCTGTATGGACGAGGTCGGAAACAAAACAACCGTTCCAAAGCCAATAGAAGCCCATGCCCGTTCTCCCTTAGGTCCGGCGATTCGGTTGTGTACATCAAATACAGCAAGAGGGTTCACTTCTGTTGCTTTTATCTGGAGATTATAAACGTCACCCATCGCCCCGATGTATACGCCGGCTTTTCCCGAAATGAAAAGATCCAATTGGTCTGCTTTTGCCGTAACAGGAAAGTCTTGATTCATCATCCCCTCCTGATGCAGCTTACGGTAGAAATTCATCGTATCCCTATATTCCTGGAACATGAATTCAGGTAAAAGCTTACCGGCTTCATCACCCCAGCCATTCGGTGTTCCGAAGTAAGTCGAGACGGTTTTGAAGCTGCCGTAGACCAGATCGCTTCGATCCGTTAATCCGAAGGTATCCTGCAGACCGTTTCCGTCGGGATCGCCAAAGGTGAATTGGTGCAGCATATGGTAGAACTCGTCAGTCGTTTGCGGCGCTTCTAGGCCGAGACGGTCCGCCCAATCCTTCCGATAGATCAGTCCTTGGCGAGATAAGGGACGCTCTTGATATAGGGCGTATATTTTGCCGTCTACTGAAGTGTTTTGCAGCACCTCGAGCTTAAGCTTCTGCAAATTGGGAAAGTCTTTGAGCATCGGCCCGATCTCCCAGAACATCCCGTTCCGGATCGGATCCCGCAGCCTGTCCAGCATGTCGGCATTCTTTAAATATACCGCCTCGGGCAGCGATTCCGTAGCCATGGAAGCATTAAATTTCTCCTCGTAGCTGCCATCAGGTATCCATTGAATGTCGAGCTCAGAGCCAATCTTCTCTTCTAACCATTGTTCGATCTTCTTGGACGGCACTTCCGGCGTGTGGAGATTCGCCATCATCGTGATAGTGCCCCGATCTCCAACGTTAGCGGATTCACGCGATGCGTCCCCATCCCCCGCTAGCGGATTCCCGCATGATGTAAGCACTGTCATTAACACTAAAATCGTTAGCATAATCAAGTTCGATGGTTTCCGATTCATAGGCTCGTTCCTCCCGTGTTTGGCTGTATCTTCAATTATGGCATAATCTGCAGTCTTTTTCATGAGTACCCTGTTTCCAGCTGATAAGATCAAATCCAAGGATTACTTAAGGTTTTATATTGAAGCGTTTACATTAATCTTATACAATGGGGTTATCTATCGAAAGGCGGCGAATCTATTAAATTGAGAAAATTTAGCATGTATACCAATTTGGTCCTATTCGGATTTGCCATCAGCATAGCCCCGATCATTACGCTCGGGTTTTTCTCTTACATGAAATCATCGGATTCGATCCAAACCCATGTCAATCAGAGCAATATTCAGATGATGAATCAACTGAACGGGAACATAGAGCAGGTGCTGCGGACAATCGACTATACGCTAAATTACATTATTAACACGAATCAAGTGCAGGATGCGTTATACCGCCCGCTGACATATAACGACTTTCAGCTTTATAACCAGATGAAGAAGGAGCTGAATCTCCTGCAATCGCCGGAGATGATGGTGACCGACGTTATTCTGGCCAACGCCTCCTCGAACTGGGTAATTCATAACCGAGGCTTGTCCTCGTTCAAGGAATTCTCTAAAGGCACAGCGCTCCCGAGTCTCCTCGAGCTTGAAGGCAGCACAAATTGGGTGATGCTGAAGACCGGATCGTTTGGAGCAAGCGACACATCGAGCTACGCCTGCCCAATCACCTTAACGCTCGTTAAGAAGATGCCTCTTCACACCTCATCGAAACGGGGCATCGCCCTTGCGACGATTCCGAGCTGCAGCTTAGCGGAAATGTTGGAAAATCAGCTTCCCGGAAGCAGGGTCATGGTGCTTGATGAGAATCAAAACATTCTGGTGCATCCCGACGTATCGATGCTCGGCAGGACCTTGGCAGAGACGGACTTAATCCATGAATCCGATGCATCCCGCTTTACTGGACGTGCCGGTCAATTCCAGACAAGCATGGGGAACGAGACGATATCAGTGACCTATGTCCGGTCCGAGTTTAACGGTTGGACCTATGCTTCTTTCACGGAAATGTCCGAATTTACGAAGGAAGCGCACTCGATCGGTTGGTTCACGCTGTACGTCTGCTTACTGATCATTTGTTTATGCGTCTTGCTCGTATGGCTCGGAAGCCGCAAGGTATATACGCCCATTCGGGCCATCTTCCAACAGATCGCCGACCGTCTGCCGGAAACCCAAGCGAACAAGAAGAACGAGCTTCAAGTCATCGACGAGCATATCCAGGATCTGTTCGCCTCCAATACGAAGCTCCGTCACGAGCTGCATCAGAACAGCCAGCAAGTGCGGACGTTCTTCCTGCATAAGCTGTTTCAGGGCCAGAGCAGCCCCTCCGAAATTGAGGAGAAGATTGCGCTGTTCGGATATACCGATCAGGTGTCGGAATGGAGTCACCTCGCCGTTCTGACGCTTCAAATCGATATTCTCGAGGAAACCCGCTACGAGCAGAAGGATTTAGATTTATTATTATTCGCTGCAGGCAACATTATAGAAGAGATCATCCCTGCCTTGGATCATCTGCCTCCCGTCATCGTGGATCAAACCCAGGTGACGCTGATCGGCGGGAAGAGCATGTCCCCGGATCATTTTAATGATTATATCTATAAGCTCACGGAATCCATTCAGCAAAATATGCGCAGCTACCTTGATCTGGATGTCAGCATCGGTATCAGCCTGCCGTTCAAAAGCTTGAAAAGCGCAGCGCGCGCCTACCAAGAAGGCTTGGAATCGCTTAAGCACCGGTTGAAGCTGGGCAAGGGCGTTATCGTCCCTTACTTCAGCTTGAACTCCGGCAAGCATACGCAGGTGTATTTCTACCCGATGCAGATCGAGAATCAGCTCATCGATGCGATCAAACTCGCCGATGAGGAACACGTCTTCTCGCTGCTCAAGCAATGGCTCGAGCAAGTATTCCTTAAGGACCGTACGCCGCATGAATATCAGATTTCGCTTATCCGGCTGTTGAACGGGCTCATGATCGTCATCCAGGAAGCCGGGATCCGATTGGAACAGCTGGACATCAAGGAAAGCTCACTATACGAAGAGCTGCTTGAGCTGTATGTGCACTCGGAAATCGAAAGCTGGTACAAAACCCGGATCATCGTACCGATGATCCGCGTATTCCAGGATCGGCAATCGTCTCAGTACCAGAACATTTCAGAACAAATCATCGATATCATCCGCAACGAGTTCGAAAGCGACATTACGCTCGAGGAATGCGCAGCCCGCTTGCATTATAACGTTTTCTACTTAAGCAGCGTCTTCAAGAAGGAGACCGACATGACCTTCAGCGAATATTTATCGCAGTACCGTCTGAACATGTCCAAAAAGTGGCTTGTCGAAACGGATATGTCGGTGAAGAACATCGCCGAGAGGCTAACGTATAATAACCCGCAAAACTTTATTCGTTCATTCCGCAAGCAGGAGGATATGACCCCCGGGCAATACCGGGCGAAATACGCCAAGCCTGATTCATAAGGTATCAAAACAAGAATAGCGTGTAAAAAGAAGCAGGTAAACGGCTGTTTTTTTATACGCTATTCGTATGCTCAGACCATCGCTTGGAGCCAATCGAACGAGGCCCGCCCTTTGATTTCATGCGCCCCCTCAAACAAGTCAAGCCTCACCCTTTCTTCGCAGCCATAGCTGCGGTAGATGTCCTTTAGTACTTTCACCGCGTCTATCACATGCCGGGCAGGGAATAGAGGGTCTTCCTTCCCGCTTTCGATAAACAACGGGCGGGGAGCGATGGCCGAGCAGCTCCGGCATTTCCGCGTATTGAAGAACGCCAGGCAAATAGTTATCTAAACAGTGACGGTGGTTTAGTATGCTCCCCCGGTACGTATTCGTGTAGCCGTATATCGCCGCCGTGCGCAAACGTTCATCAAGGGCAGCCGCAAGCGAGGCAACCATACCTCCACCCGAAAAACCGATGACGCCAATCCGGTCTGCGTCCACATCCGTCCGCATAGCTAGGTAATCAGTCGCTCGCGAAGCTTCATATACCCTTAAACCGGCTAGCGACTTCCCTGCGAGAAGAAGCGCGGCCGCAAGCGGAAAGCAAGAATTCGCTTTCGGGTCGCCGCCCCCTTCGTCACGAAGAAGCAAGCGGTCGCCGAACCCGACAATTTCCGGGATGAGCACAACAAATCCTCTTGCCGCTAATTCCAGCACCGTCCTCCCATGTCCGCTCGGCACACTCGTATTCGGCGAGCCGTCCGGCAGCAAACCAACCATCTCGCGGCTGCCCCATCCATGCCCGTGAAGCGCTAATATCGCAGGCCGTCGTTGACCCGTCGATTCCTTGCTTGACACCACATATGCCGGCACAAGCAAGCCATCGGCCGTTCGATATTCCACCCGCTCCCGAATGAAGGAATCAAGCTCCGCCCTTTCCAATTCACGAGGGTCGAGCGGGACGTTCGCATAGTCCGAAAAGTCGCCTAATGTTTCAGTCAATCGCTGCCTTAGGCGGAGACGATGCGTATTCCAATCACCGCCATCGGACATTTTTTGATCACGAAGAGCCTGTGCTTTGTTAAGCAGTTGTTCTACAAATGAATCCGGATTCCACATCGCTGCGATCAAACTCCTTCTCGAATAAGCCCCGACTGATCCATCGCCGGCAACGCTTGTTCATGTTATATGTTTACGTTATCGCGGGTGACCATTACGCACATAATCAGGAGATTAGGAATCAGTTAAACGACGGATCAAAAGATTCATGTTCTTGATACAATAGAGGAGTTCCAAGAAAAGCGTTACATTCGGAAAGGGGATTGTATGTACATATGATCATCGAAGTGTCAGCGGACGGAAATGGAGATTTCACAAAGGTGCAAGACGCGATTGATCACGTTCCGGATAACAACGCGAGTCCTGTGACCATCCGGATTAAACCAGGCGTCTATAAAGAAAAGCTCCATGTTGCTAAACCGTTCATAACCTTATTAGGGGAAGGTAAGAATGCGCAAGAGGTTGTGCTTACTTTTGACGACTGCGCAAACAAAACGATGCCGGACGGCGAACCTTACGGCACGTTCCGCTCTTATTCTATTTTTATTGGAGCCGATCACTTCTCGGCGGAGCTCATCACGTTCGAGAACAGCGCGGGGCCCGGACGGCTCGTCGGCCAAGCGCTGGCGGCCTACGTCGACGGGGATCGAGCCATATTCCGGCGATGCCGGTTCCTCGGATATCAAGACACGCTGTTTACGGGGCCGCTCCCGCCTGAGCCTATGAAACCCGGGTCATTCACCGGTCCGCGCGGCGGGCAATCCCCCCGCAACACACGGCAATATTATGAGGATTGTTACATAGAAGGGGACGTTGATTTTATTTTCGGTTCGGCGACGTCTCTCTTCCTTCGGTGCGAGCTGTTCTCGAAAAACCGGCTTTCAGCAGAGCAAGGCGGAATAAACGGGTGGTATACCGCCGCATCGACGCCCGAAAACATCCCTTACGGCTATGTATTCCTCGACTGCAAGCTGACAAGCGACGCCCCGCCGCGGACGGTGCTGCTTGGCCGCCCATGGCGCAATTACGCAAAGACTGCCTTTATCTGCTGCTGGATGGGCGAACATATTCACCAAGACGGCTGGGATAATTGGAATAAGCCAGAGGCCGAGGCGACCGCCAGCTATTGCGAGTACGGCAGCACCGGACCAGGTGCGGGCACCGGAGGAAGAGTCTCATGGTCGAAGAGATTAGGAGACCGCGAAGTAGCTATGTACGCTCCGGCAATAGTGTTGGCTGGCGACGACGGATGGAATCCTTTTGAATAATACGAAAGGGCTGCCCGTAAGTCTATAGACTTACGGGCAGCCCTCCTCTCGTACGAGCGACACCTGCAGTTACGCCTCTTCCCCTTTATACTCAAACCAGTTGAAGACCGCGGCATTTTCGCTTGGGCGTCCAGCGCTCGTCGCATACATACCAATATAAGCGCCGACAAAACCGCCTGCTACGTCCGTGCTTAATATCGTTCCGTTGCATCGAGGCGGATAACGTCGCATCCTCCGCTTCGTAAATAACGTCTACTGGCGGTTCCGGCGGCTGTTCGCCCCCGCCGTTCCCCGGATCCTCCTCCGCCACGTATGGTGTGCCTGCGAGATAGGCGGGCTCCCCTTGGGATATGACGAGCTGAAAGAAGAGAGTCTCTCTTCCGCGTTTCTCTTACCACCTATTTTGTTGTCCGATATTGCTCATTGATCTCTTCAATTACTTTGCCGCCGCCGTCTTTCAACCATTTATCAATCGCAGCCTGAAAGCCCGCTTCGTCCAGGTTGCCCATCATAAATCTGTACGTAGCATCCGTTATAATCTGCTGGAGTTGAACACCCGACTGATCTCTCGTCGGGGAGTCGAAAGCCACCGCAGGGTCGTTAATCAGAATGTTGTTATTGTCGGCCATCGAATCGTTAGTCAATTGAGCCAGCTCCGTATCCGCGTAACCGACCAACCCGTCGACTGTATCCGGACCGCCGATTCTCAAACTTAGTAGCGGGCGAACCTCCCGATCGTTGATCGCCGCTTTCTCCGGGTCTTTAAACACCTTCGCTTGTCCGTCTACGATCTCATAATGCTCTCCCTCTATCCCGTAATTCAGTAAATTATAAATTTCCGGTTTCATCAGTTGATCGAAGAAAGCCAATACTTTCTTCAGCTCCTCTTCGCTCTTTACTGTCGATTTCGGGAATAAGACCATGTTCCCATACCCCGGAACGGACCATACGCCAACTTCTCCTCCCGGACCTTTGATCCTGTTTACAACATCCAAGACTGTTTCCGGCAACGACGCGGTCATGTCCCGCTGATACCCCGGGGCGGCGCAGATGCAGCCGATGAACATGCCGGCTTTCCCGGACTTGAACAAAGCCTCGTGATCCGGCTTGCTCGTAACCGGGAAATCGTGATTAATTAAGCCTTCGGATTGCAGCTTTCTGAAAAATTTCATCGTTTCCATGTAAGCCGGAAACATAAATTCCGGTCGAAGCTCCCCATCTTGCTCCCCCCAGTTATTCGGTGTACCGAAGTACGAACTGACGGTTTTAAATGCGCCGTACACGAGGTCGCTTCTGTCCGCCAAACCAATGGTGTCCTTCTGCTTGTCGCCGTCGGGATCTTGCTCTGTGAACGCTTTCATCATATTGTAAAGATCATCGATTGATTCCGGCCTTTTCAGACCCAATTTGTCCGCCCAATCCTTCCGGTAAATAACCCCCTGCCTGGATAAAGGCGTGGCCTGATAAATTCCGTAAATCTTACCGTCAACGGAACTGTTCTTCAATACGGCCGGATCCAGATTGCGTAAATAGGGGTATTCCTCCAGGTAAGGACCGATTTCCCAAAATTGTCCTTCGCGCAGCGACTTTTTGAAATTGTTGTATATCGCCACGTTCCCTACATAAATGGCTTGAGGCATAGTATTGGTAGCCATCGATGAAAGCACCTTTTCTTCATATGCGGCATTCGGCACCCAGTTAATTTTCAACTTTGTATTCGTTTTTTGCTCAATTAACCGTAGAACTTTATCCTCCGGAAGCTCCGGCGTGTGAAGCACGGTCATGATACTAAGTTCGAAAGGCTTATCGGGTGCAGATTGTCCGCTCTCCGCCTTCGAATCTGCGTCCCCGCCTGGGTCCGCCGGTTTGGCGCCGCCCGAACAAGCCGCACTTATAACCAGCAATATAAGAGAACCTACGAGCGCGACCCACTGCCAGCTTCTTTTACGGTCGTTACTTGTTTTCGTCATTCGTTAGTGACCTCCTGTTTTCATTGGACAATAGGATGCTTGACTTACCACCCTATCGTACGCAAGAAAAGAGGAAACGCAAATAATCCGCAGATTTGTAATCCTGTATCCATTGCGGGGTTTCCAGACAAATATGATGAAATGATTATGCCGGTTATATCAGTTTTTTCCGGCAAGGTGGTGTTATGAGTCTTGCCTCGCACCTAAACATCG
Organism: Bacillota bacterium; assembly: GCA_051750645.1. Lineage (GTDB taxonomy): Bacteria > Bacillota > Bacilli > Paenibacillales > Paenibacillaceae > Pristimantibacillus. The sequence continues at coordinate 327,058 of JBNJJW010000001.1, forward strand.
GGTCTATAACGATAGCACAATGCGTCCTCCATTAAGCGATCCTCACGCCCGCTCCCACCTATCGACATAGATTCGAAGTCCTGTACCTTTGCCATATCCCCTTCCATACCTGGACACCGCTGTACTATTCTATCATGTTAAAGTCTCCCCATTTTTATATTCACCAAATATTTATACGCTTGATCATTCCTCGAGCCGGACAACGGAGGAGAATTATCTCTCCCGCGACATTAAAAAGGAAAATGACGTTAGCGATTTCGTCATAATTCCTGGTTTCGAGGATTAAAAAATAGGCTTGTCATGTAATCAAGAGGAAGGAATAGAGTTCAAGTGGCAGCCCCTGTCCTGCTATCAGCGATCGCCTACGGCGCCAAGCATCTGCCATCGGGCGCTGCTCAGACCCTCCGACTCAGCGAAATCGTCCCCGAATTAATACCAAAAAGTCGGGCTCATATAATGGGCCCGACTCTTTAAATTGAAAGATTCCTTAGTATATTTTCGTTTAAATGTTGGCTGGACCCCAAGGGAGGCATGTATACCGTCAGGGGTTTGGAATAACAAGTTCAATCTCATTGCTCATGGGTTTAAGCTATCCTTAAAGCTAACATTTGAGAACTTCGCATAATTCAACTGCTCGATATCATTTGCAACATCATTGCTGTCTACGGCAAAACCAACATACACCGAATCCTTCATCACTACGGTTTTCTCACCGATTAGTGTCCATTCTTTACCGTCTATTGAGCCATAAGCATAGAAGGTATCTCCCTTGCGGCCAAGCTTGAGCCAGTAACCCTGTTCGACACCGTTGAGTTTGAATGGAATGTCCGGTACAAGCTGAATGCCTGCCTTCTCGGCTTTAGAAGCGCTGTCCAGTGTTTCGGTTAATTCATTAAAGTCTCCACCTTTTTTTTCCCTTCCTGCCAAATAGACTGACCAGCAGTAAGCTTTGGAGATCTTCACCCAGGAAAGTCCTAGGGCTGCGGTTGCGCTGTCATCTTTCAGGCCATCGCGAACCATTAAGCCTGTGAATGCATGGTTGTCAACGGATCCAATTTCCTCTAGCTTAGCAGTGATCTCCATATCTCCAGTCACTTTCTTATAAACAAAGTGGAAGTCATCTTTGGAAGCATCCGATTCTTCAGATTGTTCCGTGCTGCCCTCGCTCAAGCCAAGCTTTCCGTTCCCTTTTACGGTGATCACTTTGTCTGTCATGCTTGCAGAACCTGGGATGTCTGGAGTACCGATGTCGGCTGATGACCAATCTCCGTCAGCTAATGTACTCTCATCTGTGTTGATATGAATGTTGGCTGCGGTGGTTTGAGTCGCATTTCCTTCTGAGTCCGTAATTCTAGCAGAAATGTAGTAAGAAGCATCCTGAAGTCCCTCGATGGTATACACATACTTGTTACCATCTAACACAGCGTCACCCAGGTAATCAGAGCCATTGTATACCGCTACCTTATCAATACGATGTCCGAATTTGGAAGATGCTTTAATTTCCACGGGTATCGATTTGCTTAATCGGAACTGCGCATTGTTCGCCGGTTTCGTCATTGTTGCATCAGGGTTTTCAGCTGCGTGACCCATATCTACAAGATCGCTCAGATAAAGCTCAAGCCAGGTATAGCCGCTGTCTGTGATAGTTTTATATGCATCCTTGGTGCCCCAGATCCCTATTTCCTTTTCCCATTCGTCGGCAATACCGTTTTGATTAGTATCAAAATCTGCGGCACGCTGTTCTTCAATGACACCAAAGTCCGTGATGTATCCGCCAACTTCATGTTCGGTATTGATATATCTTCCGAGTCCCTTTTCCACTTCTGCAACAATTCTTGCATCAATGGCATCACGACGCGGATAGGTTGCACCTGCCTGCTGTAAAATGGTGTTCAGCAATTGGTCACTAGCATCCTGAACACCGTTTAGAACATAATCGTCAAACGTTGGATTGGTAATCCCGTTATTGACTCCTGTGCTGTCCGCGGAAAGATACGGTTTTGTTGCAAAGGTTGTTATACTGTCACCGCTGGTGTCGCCGGAATTCTTGACGTACTCTGACGTTCCACCCAACAAGCCTGTCTTCTCACCGTTAATCATATTCCCAGAGATGTAGAAACCGCCAAGTTTCTTAGATTCGCCTGCGTCAATAACCTGATTGACAACACTGTCTCTTGTACCCGGTCCCGCAATCTCAATATTGTTCATAAAATTAGTAAAATTATAGCCGCCGCCATAAACCCCATTAAAGCCCCAGTTATAGATCACGTTGTTGGAGAATTGAAGCACGGCTACATGGTTTGCATCTGCAGCACCGGCATATCCGCCGCCGAGTCTTGGATTACGTGAGGTATGGTTCAAATAAAGATTGTGATGGAAGGTGGTTTTATCTCCGCCTGCAATACCACCGTAGCCATGTCTACCTTTCGAATGTCCCGAGAGCGTCAAGCTTTCTGAAATAATAGACCACTGAATTGTACCGTTCTCGCCCCTGTATGTGGAAAGGGTCTCATCCGTGTTCCAACTAAAGGAACAATGATCAAGGATGAAGTAGTTGTTGTCTCTTCCCCAAAGAGCATCCATGGAATCACTGCCGCTATATACATTCGATGCACCTGGACGGAAAGACATATACCGGATTATGATGTTCTCTGAATTACTGATATTGGTTTCCCATCCTGCGACGGTAATGCCATTACCTGGTGCTGTTTGTCCGGCAATGGTCAGGTTTTTGATGTTAGCAAATCTTAAGGCATCCTTCAGTTCAATTGTTCCTGATACGTTAAAAACAATCGTTCGGCCCTCTTCTGGGGTAGTTACAATCCCATGACGAAGGGATCCTTCGATAGGTTCATCATTTTTGTTATAATCCTCAAGGTTGGTTACGATATATACGTCTCCGCCACGACCACCACTGGTATAGGCGCCACCACCTTCTGCACCGGGAAACGCGACGATGGACGCCCCCGAGAAACCGCTTTCATTAGACAGTGCTGAAATCGAACTGCCAGGTAGTACCGAGCCCATTGAAAATGCAATCGCAATACTTATGATGACGGCCAAGGCTCTTCTGAATCCCTTATTCTTACTTTTCATCTGGTTTTCTGCTCCCTTCAATAATGTAGTAAGCTTCACGCTGCTACTTTCAATTATTTTATACCTTTCAGGTATTTCGCACCTGCCAAAAAAATTTTTTTGCGCCAATTCTTGTACTTGGTCCAATGTGCTGTAGTATAGAATTAAGGTTTTATGAAAAGAGATGAGAAACACTTCACTGCGTATAGGGAAATCCGATTTGAATATCTGAAATATAACTGCATAGTAGAAAAGTCTGCTCAACTTGTTAATCACAAGTGTCGAGCAGGAGACTTGCCCGCCGGCACCCAGTACCTGAAGATCGTCTTCAAGCCTTCGTCGACGAACGCCTGGAACCCGCAGATCGGTACGTTGAGCTTTACTAGTCACATTACTTATTCCTGACGATGCGTTTTAAAATGAAGGAGCTTGAGCGATCAAGCTTCTTTTTTTTGATACAGCGTTCTTCCCAATCACAAATTTATATTCGCTCGGCGTAAGCCCAAGCTCCCTCTTGAATACCTTGAAGAAATACTTCTCATTCTGAACGCCGACCATTTCGGTAACCTGATGCGCTTCGCGACGGACGCGAGTCTGGATGATAGCTTATTCGATGTCATTGTGCTGAGCAAATGAAGTGCCAGTAAGCAAAAATGATGAAGTCGTCGTCGACATTATCGGCTTGACGCATGAGGGCGAAAGGTTTTTTATGCTAACAATAGTAAAGTTTAGAGACTATACACTACTAAGAAGTATAGTCAGCCCTCCATTTAAAATATGGTAGTTGGGAAGTAAAAATCCACCGTAACGACGGATTTTTACTTCCTTTTTGTTGAACACCAATTGCGCTTCTACCTCGCTCCTATTGTGCTTCGACCCTGATCAATTGGCCGATTACCAATGTTTCACCGGCTGAGTTGCTCGTCTTGTTGCCAACTACTTTAATGTATACGCGATTTTCATAGTAACCGGTTGTACGGGCTACCTCCAGCAGTTTTTTCGGCCATTCGCCCGCCCAGCGGTAACCGTCTCTTCTTTCTTGCTCAATTTCGAGAATGTTATGTTTGATTACGCCATCGCGCCCCGAGAATATCGGAAGATTGGTGCCGATTTGGTAAAACCGGTACCATGTCGTGCTTAACGGATCTTCATAGAAGTATTGTCCTTGCGGATCGCCGGCTACATATTTTATGCCTTCCAGCTTGACCTGATCAAGCCACTGCAAGGCGCCGTCAATAGCCGCTTGCACCTCCGGAGACGGGTTCGGCAAAGCCATCAAATATTTCACGGTACCTACAGACTCGGAACCCGAAATCGACGGATGTTCGTAAGAACGGGCTCCCATGGGTGCATAAGTGACCGGATCATGCTGCGCGCACCAGGCGGTCAGATTGCCGTCAACCTTGATCTGGGATTTCAAAATATAATCCAAACCTGCACCCAAAGCTTCGGCAATCCGCACAATAAGCTCGTCCGACGCCAAATCGGAATTAAACGGATATTGCTTCTTGGATACCATCGTTAACACATTCATCACCCGAATCATGGCGTTGTCGTTAAAAGTGACATAATCGGAATAGTTGCCTCTGGCCGGATAGGCTTGCGGCCACCCTCCGCTCGGATACTGCGCTTCCAGCAAATATTCAAGTCCCCTGAGTACGGAAGCCTTGTACCGTTCGTCTCCTGTCTCTTTGTACATAACGGTAAGAAAAAGTATTTCATTAGTCGTAGCATCATTGTCAATGGTGCCGATATAGCCATGCTCACTCGAATACCAGTCGGACTTCGCTTCCTGGCCGTCCCAGGCCCGGCTATACTTTTCCCGCATATTTTTGAACCAGGCGCCGTTGTCCAACTGCCAGCTCAGAAGATAATCGGCTTGCTGGATGTTTTTCGCCGCGTCGCTGGAATAGTAAGGCGCTGTCAGATATGGAACATGATACGGATTCTCCGCGATCTCCCGCTGGAATGTAGCATCCGGGTTCAATGCTTCTTGTATACGGAAGACGGCAACCGTCTGTCCCCTTTTGTTCACCCGGGTGCTGACCTCGCTGACGGTCAGATTTGGAGTAAGACCGGGACTGAGAGACTCCCAGCTTCCCATCGCCGTCAGTAATTGAAAATCGGTTGAGTCAAAGTGACTGAGTTTGCTGTTAAAGGTGACTTCAATCGTATGGGCGTCCGTTGCTGTCGCTCCAATCATTTGCACAGGCCCTTCCGGTACGCTGTTGCCTTTCAGAATGACATAATACATAAGCGGTTCGGCGGCATTCCCGGCCAAATCCTTAGCGAATACCGTGATTGGATTTTTCCCTTGTTGCAAACTGACTTTCGTTGCGAAAGTCAAATCCCCGGACACTTTGATTTCCTCGCCATTAACCCACACTGTGCCCGCTTCACTTAATCGGCCTGAAACCGGATAAGGATTGGAAGACGTATTATAGCTATTGTCCACTTTCTCTCCTTCCGGGTTATCCAGCATAATGACAGGAGCGGTATTGTCATAGACGACCCGCAATGAAACGGCAGCCGTCATGTTACTTGCAGGATCTGTCGCTTGAACGGCAATGATGTTTTCTCCCAGCTCCAGTACTACCGTTGTGCGGAAGGTAAGATCAAAAGCCGCCTCGATATGCTGGCCGTTCACCGTCACGGCTGCTTGCTTGTCCACTCGTCCCGATACGGTGAATGTGGGATTGTTCACGAAAGCATCCAACGGATCGAGCGTTAAGACTGGGGCGGATACATCGCTTAAAGGAATGATGCCGATCCGCAACGGGTTCCAGTTATCATTGCCCTTTAATACATTTTGTACCGTGTACTGACTTGCTTCCTCCGGCGTAAGCTGCTTCGACCAGCCAGCCCGCGCTTTAGGATTCGCCCCCGGACCTCGGCTGTTATATTCGGAATACCTGGCGGTCTTCTCATTTTCCTTATTATTCCAATTGTTCCAGCCGTACGGTGCGATCGACGAGTCGATCATCGTATCGATGAATGCAACGGCGGCATACGGACGCCACGGCCTTCCGAAATAAACGTTCTGTATCCCTGCGTCAGAAGTAATCTCCGAATTCAGGAACACGTACCCGTACGGTTTTTCCTCCGGCGTACTTGCGGCCGTCAACATTCCTCCGTTGCGTTTACTTTTGATTTGGCAATGGTCGAACACTGCTGTAGATAGACCGAATATAAAATCAACATCCCCCTCAATAAAACAGTTTTTATAATAATGTCTGCCATCGTTGGTGAACAACGTATCCTGGTAACCGAGGAAACGGACATGGTCGAAGTAAGCGCGGTCGCCTCTGACGTAAGCGGCAACGGCTTGACCTGTACCCTGGCCGGAATCATTCTGGATAGTTAAATTTTTCGCAATAAAATCGGTAGGATAAATAAAGAGACTCGAGCTTTTGGACGTACCCATCGGAGTTCCGTCAGGACCGAGTGTATTGGCGTTGTCGCTATAGACCAATACCGTGCCTTCCTGGCTCTCGCCTACAAAGCTCAGATTAGTCTTACTGCTCGGAACATTGAGCTTCTCGCGGTATACGCCGGTTTTAATATATATAACATGGCGTTTCGTACTATAGTTCGGAGCCGCATCCACAGCCGCCTGCACCGTTGTAAAATCACCCGTTCCGTCTTTCGCGACAACCACGACATCCGCCGGCGTAACCGCGATCGGTTCGGAGGGATAGCTTTCTCCCTGAGCGTTCACCGCCGTAATCACATAATCATACGTCGTGCCATTGTCCAAACCCGCATCCTGGTAGCTTGTGCCAAAGATATGGGAGGCGATGGTCTCATACTGACCGCTGTTGAAGGCTCCGCGTTGGATGGTATAATATTTTGCTCCGCTCGCCTCTTGCCAAGTCAAGATCACTTGGACGTCTCCGGCAATCGCTTCTATACCTTGCGGAATCGCAGGAGCTCCATTGCCCGGTGCAGGGACTACCTGAACGGATGCGGAATTGGCGCTTGCAGTCGCGGGACTAGCGGCCGACACGACATAGTAATACCTTGTGCCGTTGCTAACTGTTGAATCTGTATATTGGAGATTCGTTACGCCCGAAGCAATCGTCTCATAGTTTCGGCCATTCTCCGTACTGCGTTTCACATCATAAGATGCTGCTCCTTCAACCGGGCTCCAGCGGATCGTCGCCTGACCGTCGCCGCTTATAGCCGTCAGACCTGTTGGAGCGTTTAACGGCGCCATCGGCACAACAGCGGCCGCCGCAGAAGGCGCGCTTTCCCCGCTTAGACCGACAGAAGTGACCTTATAATAGTAAGTTATACCGTTGTCCAGTCCGAAATCGCGGTACTCGGTCTCCGTTACATCGGCAACTATCGTGTAGAGACCTGCAGGATTGGTGCTCCGGTAAAGTTTGTATGTGATGACCGGATACTCTTCAACCGGCGGATTCCAGGTCAGATCCGCCTGACTATTTCTGGGCTTGGCCGTAAGATTGGTCGGAACGCCGGACAAAGTCGTGATATCCGATTCCGCGGACGCTACAGTCGAAGCAACGGGGCTTCCCATTTGAATCCATGAAAGCAATAATAGCATACATACAATAGCCGACATTTTTTTTCTCATACGCTTCCTCCTAATGAATAGTATCAACATCATGTCGAAAACAAGAAATCCGCACTACCGACATTTATAAGATAGTAGAAGAGAAATTTATTCCGCTTGTCCAAATTTTATATTTTACCGCTTTCATTTTCAAAAAAATACGTGATTAAGATCCTAATGTCTCAATCACGCTTAAACGCACCTATTTTAGAGATGAGACATCGTTTTCAACATCTATAGCTTGTTGGAGAACCCACATGAAGTACAGGGTTTTAGCTGCTTTCTCCCGGGTTACCGTCACTTTCGGTTCAAGCTCTGTTCCGTTAACCATTTGTCCCCTGGCAATTCCTTTCTCAGAGCGGATGAGACCGAGTTCATATGCATCCTTCACTTTTGAAACCAAGTGAGGGGCGATTTGCGCGGTATCCTCCAACTGCTCCCAGGAAACCAGAGGGTAGTACATCACGCAGCTGCCCGCCGGATCCAGATACGGATCATAGCACGGGTCGCCTGGTGCCTCAGACGCTCCATTATAATCGGTCATGTACTTCGGCTTACTGGTGAACTTCGCATGATACGCGTCATCCAAAATAGCACCCATTACTTCCCGGGAAAGCTCCCCATTCGGGTAACCGGCGAATGTCGTTTTTTCCAAATTCATCAGCTTGGAGATAGATAAAATGAATTCGTTAACGGTCATCGCCATATCCGGATTAAAGTTTCCTTGAAGATCTTTGCTCATAACTTTAAGCTGAATCAGCTTCTCAATCTGATTGCGGTAATAAGCACCTTCACCGGTCGTTGTATCGCCAGCCATTTCGGAGAAAACCTCCGACCAGTCTCCTGTTAATGCCGCAGATGTAACCTCCTCTTTAAGGTAAGAAGCAAGTGCAGTTGACGTTGTATCGCCGGCTTTTCCCATTTTCACGAGTTCGGTAACAATGATCCGGGCAAATTGTTTAGCCAGCGCTTCTTTAAAGTGAGTCCCGTCAATCCTGTTTGATGGATGACCGTTGGCGTAACTTCCGGCGCTAGTCATGCCGGGAGTTTCTCCCGCTTCAATGGACATGATGATGGCTGTCGTCGCTTCCACACCGATCTCGTTAAAATACTTTATGCTCTCCGAATTAAGATCGATAAGCGTGACTCCCGATTCTTCCGCCGACATTTTCATTATATCGGGGAACTTTCGGTTCTTAAAAGAATTCGTGTAGATATATCCCGGAGGCGCATCGCCTCTGACTCTGGACGTCGGTGTTACCAGGACCGGGATCATGCCCCTGGCGCGGATGGCAGGAAGGTATATTTCTTTAATATACGTTTCATACATCGCTTCTGTCGCCCCTCTGCCAAATCGTCTAGACTCATCGGTGCTCTCATCATTATGTCCGAACTGAATGAACAGGTAATCCCCGATTTTGCCGCTCATTAAAATATCATTCACACGACCCTCCGTGTAAGCACTCTTGAACGAACGCCCGCCCATTGAGTAGTTAATCACATTCGCTTTGTTCAGATTAAACATGGGGTCGATGACTTGGCCCCAGCCGCTCATTGGCGCTTCGTTGAAAATGTAGGATTTGACCGTTGAATCTCCGAGTGTGAATATCGTCGGAAGAGTTCCGGCTTCTCGCTGCTCTGGCAGGATCGGCTGCAGAACAATTTCTTCAATGCCAACGGGGGTCATCGTTTTGTTAGGCTCAATCTCAATATCCAGATAGTCCCGTCCGTTTACATACGTATAAGTCCACTCCTTGCCGCGTGCTGTTGCGGTATACTTTTTGGGCACCAGCCTGGCTGAATCCCAGAACCCGCGGCTCAGCAGACGGCTGGTCTGCATTCCCGACACCGATACCGTTGTATCCGCAGCGTCGGATGTCGTTTTCACATACACGCTATACGCACCGGGAGGGGCTTGAATACGGAAGGACATGCCGTAGTTATTATAATTAACTTTCTCTTGATTCGGTTCTGCAAAAAAAACAGGCTCCGTAATGTAAAAACCCGTTCCATCCGAAGTAATGGTAGCGGTATGAACTTCCCTGGGCGGCATAGCGCTGGTCTCATTAACAAAACCATATCCGACAGAAGAGTCATACAGCGGAGCACCGGTTAACACATCATAGGTGACAGACTGATACCCGGGTTTTTCTTGGTTTGTGAAGTTGAATTTGTAGGACCTGTCCATTGATGTAAGAGTGTTTCCCTCTGCATTACCAGTCATGGATGCTGCTGTCTCTGTGCTAAAGCACGGTATCAGGACCGCGGCTAGAAGTAGAGACGACAGAGCGATATTCCAGAACTTTTTCACAAACTACACTTCCTTTCCTGGATCGAATCATTTAAAAAGCAAAGCATGAAAATCGACTCGGCCTCCTTCCGATTCCTCAATACTTGAAAGCGCATACATTCAAGTGACTTTTAATATAGCATCTCTCTTATCCAAATAACATGATGATTTCATTCTATTTTTTGACCTTTTGTAATAAACAGTGTTAATAGAGGAAGCTTTCTTTGATATAATAACGGTAAACTTATAGGGGCATGCTTCTTGGGATACAAAGTCTGTTTCCCGGATTTTACAAGCACATTGCAGATCATTGGCTTTCGTTTTCGAGTAGCAGAACCCGAATGGACATATCGCGACCATTATCACAAAATTTTTGAAATCCTGTATTGCTACGACGGCAGCGCGGTCCAGTATAACCAGGGTCGCTCCATTGCCTTCGGCCGCGAGGATTGGTTAGTCATTCCACCCGGCATGCGTCATCATATTGTCAATTCTGGTCCTAGCGACTATACCGACAGGAAAACTCGTTATACGAGGTGGAAACCGCTCATCGAATCGAGCGATATATCTCGGAGAACTTTCATTTACCCAATATTTCCATTAATATGATCACTAAGCAGATTTGCTTGGGAACAGTGCCACAAGCTGTTTACTAAGGTGTACAAGATTTCCCCTCGGCAGTATATGACGAACAAAAAACTGCAGCATGCAAAATATTTGTTACTGCATTCCGATTTGAAGATCCAGATGATTTCAGAGCTGCTCAGCTTTACTTCGCAGAGCCATTTCAGCCCAGTTCAAGCGGTCGATGTCACCAAATCTTAATCTTCTCCAACACTGGTTACGATTGGATCAGCATTACATCCGCATCTTTAAGATGATTTGAAGAGAAGGATTTCTTGCTTTTGGAGAGACCATCGAATAACTAATCTGCTCGTTAAGGTCTCATGACTGACGAAAACACCATAGGATTTTGGCAATCTTAAGGTTCCATTTCCTGCAAGTTTATAGGTTACGTCACAGATTTATCGTCATACCATTTATTGGTCTTCCAAAAAATGGCCTGCCGATAGGGAGCTTCGTGCGCACTTGGAGCGAATGGTCCGTGACACGAAACTGAATTTCGCCGTACGTGTCGGTCCGAAACGATGGAATTCGAGAATCGTCTAATCTTCCGGTCACGGAAGGATGCGGATGGCGGTACATGTTATTCCGTCCGACGGATACGACGGCGACATCGGGATTCCAATAATCCAGCCATTCTTGGACGGTAGACGTCTTGCTCCCGTGGTGGGCGATCTTCAATACGTCGACGGGGAACACGGTTCTTTGTTACTTAACCCATAAGTTTGCCGCATAGGCAAGCTTATGCTTCTAATTTATCGCGGCAAACTTATGCTTCCAAAACAAAAAAAATCCATAAACATCAAGGAATCCGCCAAATGACGGACGGACGCTTCGCCTCATGGCCTCGACCAGCAGAAAGCAAGCATCGAAGATACTGTGTGCACTGGATGCTTATTCTGTTCGCACCGCCCTTGCGCTTCGCATGCAAAAAAAGCGTGATCAGGATCCGAAGATCCCGACCACGCTTTGAAAGTAAACCTATTTCATAGAAGACACATCATTTTCTACATTGACCTGATGATCGAGAACCCACATAAAATATAATGCTTTGGCTGCTTTCTCTCGGGTGACTAACACTTTCGGTTCCAACTCTGTTCCGTTAACCATTTTGCCTCTTGCAATGCCTTTCTCGGATCGGATGAGCCCCAGTTCATAGGCATCCTTTATTTTAGAAACCAAATGGGGTGCGATATCCGCGGTATCCGTCAGCTGCTGCCAGGAAACGAGAGGATAGTACATCGCCCCTCTGGCTCCCGAATCCAGATTCGGATCATACCCCGGATCACCAGGTACCACCGATGTGCCGTTATAATCCGTCATGTATTTCGGCTTGCTGGTGAACTTCGCATGATACGCATCATCCAGAATGGCGCCGATCATTTCTCGGGAGAGCTCCCCATCCGGGTATCCATCGAAAATGGTTTTCTTCAAATCCATGAGCTCAGAAAGGCTTCGAATAAATTCATCAACGGTCATCGCCGCATCGGGATGAAAGTTTCCATGATGGTCCTTGTTCAACACACCCAGCTGAAGCAATTTCTCAATCTGATTGCGGTAATAAGCCCCATCATCGGTTATGGTGTCATTAGCCATTTCAGGGAAAATCTTCGACCAATCCCCTGTTAAGGCTGCCTGCTTCACATTCCCTTTCAGATACGACACAATCGACGCGGCAGTAGGATCGCCGGCAAGTTCCTTCTTCAAGAGCTCGGTAACAATGATTCGTGCGAATTGTTTGGCCAGCGCTTCTTTATAGTGAGTCCCGTCAATCTTCTTCGATGGGTGTCCGTTGGCGTAGCTTCCGTCGTTCGTCTTACCAGGGGTTTCCCCCGCTTCAATGGACATGAAGATGGCTGTCGTCGCTTCCACACCGATTTCGTTATAATATTTCAAACTCTCGGAGTTAAGATCGATAAGCGTAAGTCCTTTTTCCTCAGCAATCCGTTTCAGAATATCAGGGAACTTTCGGGTTTTGAAAGAGTTGGTGTAGACATAACCCGGACTTGCATCCCCTTTCACTCTAGACATCGGCGTTACTAGTACCGGTATCATGCCCCTAGCCTGAATGGCCGGCAGATAGACCTCTTTTATATAGGTCTCATACATGGCTTCCGTCGACCCTCTGCCATAACGCCTGAATTCATCGGTTCTTTCGTCATTATGTCCGAACTGAATCAACACATAATCACCGATGCTTCCGGTCATTAAAATATCGTTTAGCCGGCCCTCCGTATACGCATTTTTAAACGAGCGTCCACCCATGGAGTAGTTAATCACATTCACCTTGTTCAGATGAAACATAGAGTCAATGATCTGGCCCCAGCCGCTCATTGGCGCTTCGTCGAAGGTGTAGGATTTAACGGTTGAATCTCCGAGTATATACATAGTCGGCAGCGTTTCATCTGCTCGTATCCGCGGGGCAATAGGCTGCAAAACAATTTCCTCAATACCGACCGGGGTATTGATTTTATTCGGCTCAATTTCAATGTCCAGATAGTTGCGGCCGTTTGCATACGTATAGGTCCACTCTTTGCCTTTTGCCGATATAGTATACTTCATAGGTACCAGCTTAGCCGCATCCCAATACCCGGCTTTCAACAAGCGGCTGGTCTGCATTCCCGAGACGGATACGGTTGTGTCCGCAGCATCGGATGTGGTTTTCACATAAATACTATAGGCACCGGGAGGAGCTTGAATGCGGAAAGCCATGCCGTAGTTATTATAATTATCTTTCTCGTATTTCGGTTCGGCATAGAAGTCAGGCTCTTTGATGTAAAAGCCTGTGCCATCGGAAGTAATGGAAGCCGGATGCACTTCCCGTGGCTGTAAAGCACTGGTTTGATTCACAAAACCATAGCCCACCGAGGAGTCATACAAGGGCGCACCGTTATAGTCATCATACACGACAGTCCGGTATCCGGTTTTTGCCTGATTAGTAAAGTTAAACTTATAAGGGCTTTCCACTTGAACGGGAGTCCCCTCCTCTGCCAATCCGTTAATAGAGGTTTCTGCAGCAATGCTCTGAGCAGGTGTCAGAATAGCTGTAAGAAGAAGAGACGAAAGTGCCGCATTCATGAATCTTCTCACTGATTACACTTCCTTCCTGTTTGATCGGTACAAATGATCAGTGCACTCTAGTTAGAAGTCATTATGTTCACCCGGTACAGAAATTGGTTTTGCGAAGACTCCAGTCAACGTAGGGTCCCAGCTGTCCGTGCCGCCCAATACCCGCTGCACCGTTAAGGCGTTTGCTTCCTCTACGGTCATCTGCTTGCTCCAAGGTACACGGGCTTTGGCATTGGCCCCGGGCCCTGTGCTTCCGAATTCTCCGTAAACCGCCGTGGATTCATTCTCCACCTTGCCCCAGTTATGCCAGCCAACAGGGTAGAAATGCGCATCCATCCACGTGTCTACGAATTTCACATTCCCGTACGGCCGCCAAGGTCTTCCCAGGTATACCGTACTGTTCGTCTTGGAGACCCCCTGCAGCTCTAGATCCCATACGTCATCCCAAACACCGGTATACGTTCCGGCCTGCCCGTATTTCTGGATGTACGGCTTGAGCGAGGTGGTTCCTCTTGTTTTCTTCGCTTGATAAAAAACATATCCGTTTTCCGCCGTCTGATCGTGTGAGGCTGCCGTCGTATAGCCGCCGAACGTGCCGACATGCTTCATCTCGGATCGGTCGAAATAAGCGATTCCGTTACCATAGATATAATCCACGGTCCCTTCAATATACAGGTTATGGAAGTATTGCCGCCCTCTCTCCACGTATAGTGTATCTTGAAAACCATACAGATTTATGTCACGGAACACCATCTTATCCCCTGATACAAACAAGGCTAGGGCTTGCCCTACTCCCTTCACTCCGTTGGTATCTTTGTTCGGAAAAGCGGAATTCTGCACCGTGAAGTTTTCCATCGTACTGCCGGCTCCCCTTAGCTCGAAGGTGGCTGTTTGTAGGCCCGGGTGGTACGTCACATTCATGTCATACGTAATGACGACACCTTTGCGGCTTTCCCCGATAAAGCTAAGGTTGGGCTTGTTGGCCGGGGCAATGACCTTCTCCCGGTAAATCCCGTTGCGAATATAAATGACGGTTCGTTCCGTTTGATTCGCAGGAACCGCGTTGATCGCCTCTTGAACGGTACGATAATCCCCGCTTCCGTCCTGAGCCACAATGATTACCCGAGAGGGTGTAGCGATCAACGGCTCGGAACCGGGTCCTTCTCCAAACGGGTTGTTCGCTATAATCACATAATAATAGGCTGTACCGTTACTAACATCGCTGTCGGTGAAAGCTGCCCGTTTCGTTTCTGCAACCTGCGTATATGGTCCGTTGTAAGCCGTTGCCCTTTTCACGGTATAGCCCGTAGCTCCCGAAACGACATCCCAGCGTAACATAACCTGACCATAGGTGGCTTCGACTACACCGCCGGTTGGAGCGGATGGGGAGCCATCGGGGGCTGTATACGGAACTGCCCTTGCTTGAGAAGAGTTCATGCTTCGAGCGGAAGCGCTTTCCGCACTGACTACATAATAATAGGTCGTTCCGTCCGCAACGGTGGAATCCGAGTAGCGGGTGAGTACCGTTGTTCCAATCGTTGTATAAGGACCTCCGGAAACAGTGCTGCGCTTAATCTTATAGACAGCTGCTCCTTCCGAGCCCTTCCATTCGATATCCACCTGGCCGCTCTTGGCAGTGGCTTTAAGCGATTCAGGCTCGTCAAGCGGTGTGCTCGGATGAACCTCTAGCGGCGGGCTCTCCTCTCCCGTACCCGCTATATTTGTGCTGGACAGCGTATAATAGTATGTCTGATCAGCATTCAGGCCCGTATCGTAGTAGCTCGTTATCGTGTTCGGAATGACCGCCAATACTACCGTGTAAGGCCCTTCCTTCGCTGTACTCCGTTTTAAAGTATAGGTGGCCGCATCCGGTACGGCATTCCAAGTGATCATGACGGCCGATTCCCGAGCGGTCATAGATATCCCCTGAGGCGGTACCGGTGCCGGCCTCTCGCCGCTTGGCGTTACGGCATATGGAGCCGAATCGGTTGTCCCGTAAGGATTCACCGCCCGAACGACATAATAATAAGTTACTCCGTTCGTCAAGCCTGCATCCCGGAACGGCTCCGAGCTGGAAGCGGCTTTTGTAAAGCCCTGCCCAACCATAGTAAAGGGGCCTTCTTGGGAATCACCCCTTAGCACATCGTAGGTGACTGCATTAGGCGCGGCTGACCAAGACAGTGCAGCCTGACGGTCCCCGCCAATGCCGTACAAGCCAACGGGTGCATCCGGAGGCGCATTCAGCTTGTAAACCTGGACATTGTCAAGCACAATGTTCTCAGCGGTAGTACCTCCGGTGGAGGCGCTGAAAGACTGGATCGCAGCAAAGTCTCCGGCTTGACTGCCGAGCGTCCGGTTGTAGAAGGTCTGCTCCCTCAGTTCACCGACAAGCGTACCGTCACTCCCATTCGTCACGTAGTAATCCACACGCAGTGTGTTCAAATTGACCACCGCTTTGAGGTGGTACCATACGGCATTGGTTAGATTAGCCGGTGTTATGTTCGTATAGATGCCGCCCGTATCCGCCCATGCAATCTTGCCGCCTTTCAGGTCCACTTGGATTACCGTATCGGACGTATTCGTTTGGCTGTTCACGCCACCGGTCAGCTTTATTACATTGCGGCCTCGGCTGATATCATTGTTCGGTCCGTAGAAGTACATATCCTGCTCGACAGTCAGAATGCCATCCGATACACGGGTTCCGAGCCCTTTCGTAATGGTTGTGGAACCAGAGCCGGAGCCGACGGTGCCCGAACCATTCGCTCCATCCTCGTCCCGAATAAGCAATGCGTTGGAAGGAAATGGAATTCTGTCCTTACCTGACGAAGTAATGCTTACCGAACCGTTTGGACCGGTTACGTTTGCGGTGTAGCCTGCTATCGACTTCACCGTGGAAGTGCTGGTAACGGCCGCATCCGTAATTCCATTAAAATCATCATTAATGAAAGCCGTGTTACCTGGCGGGACTGGTAGAGCCTCCGCTGAAACCGTGGAATGAAGGCCCATCCCCGATAAAGAGGCCGCGGCCACAAGAGTTGACAGTACGATCAATCCAACCTTGTTCATCATGATCTTGCCCTCCCGATCGCATACATACATCTTTGTTTTCTCATGTCACAATCCCTTCTTTTATGAAATTTTGTAAACCCTTACACAACCACTTTCATTATGCCGTTTCTTTCCAGCGATGCAAATGATGGTTTTATTCTATTTTTTGACCTTTTGTAATACTTTTTTTATATTCGGAGCTTTCTTGATATAATAGAGTCAACCCAATTTTCCACTTTTGAGGGAGGAAACACCTTTGGCTTACAAAGTCAGCTTCCCGGATATTATGAGTACGCTGCAGCTCATCGGCTTTCATTTTCGCGTTGCGGAGCCTGGATGGGCCTATCCCGACCATCATCATAAAATCTTTGAGCTGCTGTATTGCTACGACGGCACTGCGGTTCAATATGTCGATGGGTACTCCGTCAATTTCAGTAAAGGGGATTGGTTCATCATTCCTCCCGGCCTGCGCCATTATGTGATGAATTCCGGTCCCGACAACTATATTTACCTTTCCATTCATTTTGACATTGATGATTTGGATTTTCGCCAATTGTTTCAATCCCAGCCAATCCAAAAATGGAACATCAGCCAATTTCCGCGTTCGGGATTACCACTCGAAAATTTGGACGAGTTTATCAAGAACAACATCCTGGCCACGACGGCGTCAACTGGTTTTCCTCCGGATATCGAAAATATTATTCTCATTAAAGAAAGACTTCGCTTGCAGGCGGTCATTCTCATGATACTGAGTGAAATCATTGATATACAGTTTCTGAATTCGGATCCACAGCGGATACCTCGACAAGAAAACTCGTTATATGAGGTGGAAACCGCCCACCGAATCGAACAATACATCTCGGACAACCTCTACTCACCTACTCTTTCTATTAACTTGATCGCTAAGCAGTTTTGTTTAAGTCGGATACAATGCCATAAGCTTTTTACAAAGGTATACAAGGTGTCCCCACGGCAATATATGACGAACAAAAAACTGCAGCAAGCCAAACATTTATTACTGAGTACCGATTTAAAAATCCAGATGATCTCAGAGCAGCTCGGTTTTGCATCACAGAGCCATTTCAGTCGGCAGTTCAAACGATGGACCGGCATGTCTCCGTTACAATACCGGCCCAAATCCTATACGAATGCTCTTAGTCCTGACTCAAGCACAAGTGATACATAAAAAAATAAGAGGGGCTAGCCCCTCTTTGGAAATTCAATCTGTTTTTTTACATGCACCTATTGTAAGCAAAGACGTAACGAACAAGAAAGGAAGAGTGTTCCTATACACTCACAGTGTTTTACCCATAACTCTGCCAAGCCAGCCATAATAGCGAAAAAAAGCTTGCTGCTGGTGTGCTATAAAGAGCCCTTCAATAAAGTACGGAAATCTTCAGGCATGCTTGCAAGATACGGATCTATGGATGCAAGTTCTAGCTCCATCTTTCGATTTAACCTCTCAGCTACTTGATGCTTGCCAGCTTGTCTCCCGCCATATGTCGCAAGAACACCAAACGTGGCTGCAACAAATACGCGACCGGAAAATACCGACCAACTAAAACTTTTATCCGTTGTAAATAAAAAAGCATAAACAGAAAAACCAATCATCAATTCGCCGATATCCTCGGATGCTGCTGCTTTAATCGCAGTAATGTCCAATTTCAAATCTTTGACCGTTTGACTATATTCCTCTTGGAACTGTGTTAATTGAGTGCTATATGTATTTTTAAGCTCCGTTATTTGCTCTTTATATAAATTATCTCGTTCTGTCTCTCGCTCTGCGAATGTAGTTGTTCTTTCCTTCTCTTCCTTCGAGTAGTTTTCTAACCTTTTTTTCCTGGGCTTCAGAAAACTGTTGTTGGAATACAGATACCTGCTGTTGAGCCTGTGAAATGACCTCGTCCACTCTATTTTTTTGATTTTCAATGACATTTGCCATTTGATTTAACTTATTTTCAAGTTCAAGACGTTTGGTTTCTGTTTGCTCAAACCCTTCCTGCAAATTACGAGTATGCTGCCCAATCGATTTTTTAAACGATACAATACTTTTTTTGAGTCCTTCGATATCGCCGCTGGTCCTCGGCAATAAAATTCGAGCTAAATACGGCATTACTTGGTCGATCGTAGAATCTACCTGATGCAGATAAGCTGTGTTATAGCCTGAAAAAACCTCGCATTTATCCTACTCATGATGATATATACATTAATGAGAATAGGATGTCTCAATATTCATGAAACATCCCCTGACACTATAATGATATTCTTAGTTTTTTGTCTCACTCAAGTAGACATCTTATTCTCAATCTGCTCGACGGTCGATAGTTAGTTAGGAAGTACTGCCGCAGTATTATTTATCGAAGATCATACCACATGAACTGTTTTTCCATATTTACCCCAAATACAAGCTGTTCATAATGTATGGTTCTGCATAATTATACATTTCTCATCAATTACGAAAATCCAGTCTAATTTTGAAAATTTTCTCAAAAATTATGACACCACACACATCCCTTGTGTGACGCCATAAATGTTGAGAAAACACTGAGGAAAAAGCTTTATTTATCATGGGTTGCTTTCATAAATATTGAGAAAGCTTCTTCTTAGAAAACCATTTTAGAGTCAGGTTTTCATATTTAATGAGAATATCCGACTTGGGTATCCTGTATATTTATGCACTAATGTATAAAGATTATCTCTCATACAAACAAAAAAATAGCCCCCGGTCATATGATCGGGGGCTATTTTGCTCTTAAACTAAGTTGTATTTTATGCTTATACTGCTGGATTTTGACTTCTCGCTAAGTGTTAATAATAAACAGCTCTATACTAGAGAAACTAGTAAGTGATTGAATATCGTCAATAATTAATCTTTTAATATTTTTAACTTCAGGAAATATGCGAGTCGCTCAAATAACTCTAAAGTTGTTCCTTTGATCGATAGAGTATTATCAATTAAGTGATTTAGGAGATTTAAATGCGATCGAACGCTGTTGTAAATAGAGAGCGTGATTATTATCTTGACAGTATTTCATCAATACATAAGTCTTCCCTGCACCAGACTCTGCTTTGGTTTCGTTTCAGGTTCAGGTTCGATCCGCCCATTCCTCCAATTGTTCGAACGTAACCTTTGTTCCTGCCGGCCACTCTTCCCGAACTGGCCAAATGACTTGTACATGATTCCCTTCCGGATCAAAAAAAGAAAACGTCGGTCCTTTCTGCAGCCAATACGGCCCCTGGGTGAAAACGCCAAGTTCCTTCAATTTGCGCCATACAGCCTTGAAGTCGTTCAACGTATCTGCGCAGAAAGCCAAGTGCATATGATGCGGATTGTTCATGATGATCAGCTCGTGCCGACCCGAGGAAGGGTCGATAGCGAGCGCGGCTGTCCCGTCCTCTCCGGGCACCTCCGCCCCCTTAAGCTCCAGCGCCGCTTTATAGAAGTTCGCCAGCCTGCGCACATCATGAGCGTACAGCGTTATGTGTTCCAATCGGCTTACCTTCGCCATGCTTCCTTCATCCTTTCCGGCAGTATCTCGCCTGTTCACATCCTACCATCGCCTTTTTAGTAGTGGTATTACCCAAAAGGATGCATCCAAAAGAATACCCTTCTGTAAAAATTAGGTGCCAAACGACGTAGGAACGTGTAGAATAAGAGGTGACTTTTTTGATAAAGTAGTATGGAATAAAGTAGGTGAATGAATGATGAATTTCAGGATGGAGGAGCTGGAAAGCCGACTGCTTGTTGGACGCTCCGCTGAAATTAACGTATTTATCAACATGCTTGAGGACGAGCGGCGAAACAAGAGGCTGATTCACCTCTTCGGAACGGCCGGCGTCGGCAAGAGCTGTCTGCTCGACGAGCTGCAGCGGCAGGCCAGATTAAGAGGAATCGCCTCGATTGCAATGGACAGCGAAGGATTTTGGCGTTCTCCAGATGCTTTTTGCTTACATATCTTGCGGACCTTAAGAAGCTTGGAGCCTGAAGACGAGAGCCTGGAAGCGTCTACTTTGTTGGAGAAAAGTATCCGTGAACTGAACGAGACGGCGGTGTCCGAACGGCTGGTGCTGTTCCTGGACAATTACGAAATGCTTGAAGCACTCGATCATTGGCTGCGCGAATATTTTTTCAAGCGCCTTCACGAAAATGTACTAATCGTAACGGCAGGGCGCCATGCTCTTTCCGAAGCGTGGATTCTCTCGCCCTTCTGGCGATCGCATATCGCAAGAATTTATCTGGATCATCTTCCGTATGAAGCGGTCGAACGATACGCTCACTACTGCCAAATATCCGATCCTTCGTTAGTCCGGGACATCTGGCGCAGGTCCAAAGGACATCCCTTAACACTTTCTCTGCTTGCGTTCTTCTGGGAGCACCAGGCACCGCATGCCGGCGAAGAACGAAGCTCGGAGGAGGCGGACAGCCTGCCTTTCATCGTAAGCCAATGGCTGCGGGAAATTCCGGGCGAGCATATGCGCCCGCTTGTCGAAGCCGCAATAATGCTGCGATATTTCAATCAGGAAACGCTCTCCATAATGATGGAGAAGGAAGTAACTTCCTCGGAATTTTATCAGATCATCCGTTTCTCTTTCGTACGGAGAACGGATAGCGGCTGGACGGTTCACGCTTTAATGCGTGAAGCGGTGATTCAAGAATTGCGTCTGCGCTCGCCTCAGCTATATGATCGGCTTCAAACCCGGGCTATTCTCCACGCATACGAAAGATTTAAGCGTTCGCCGCGCAATTTGGGCAATCACGAAGCGCTTGAGCTTACGTATTATGCCGGGGACGCTCTGATCCGCGCCTTTCTACATTGGTTCGATCCTACGCCCCGGCCGTTCGAGTCCGTTGGCCGGAGCCACCGCGACGAGTTGGAGCGCTATGTCCGGCACCGGCAAGATACGGCCGCGCCGCAGACGATTAAGCTGTTCGATGCCGCGACGAACCGCCGTTTCGACTTTGAACTGACTAAGGAACAGAACCTTTATTCACTTAAATGGTTCAATATGGACCGGTTATTCTCGCTCGAGTACGACGTGCTTCGCGTCATGCGGAACGAGGTTGGAGAGATAGCAGTACTCATCGCGTTGGTTCCCATCAACCGGAAGACGATGCCTTATTTGATGGAGCACCCGTGCTCCCGTGCCTATTTCTCCAGTCTTACGGAAGAAGAACTTAAGCGGTTCACCGTTCCGGAGAATACCCGCGCGGGCTGGTTTATCGATATGATCGATCAAGACGATTACGAGAATGCAGCCCAGCATACGGCCATCGGCCACTTTCTTCACGGTTTGTTGTTCACCGGCGAGTTCTTGCTGCGAACCCCCGCTCCTCACCCGTTCTTCCTGGCGGCTCATGAGAGCCTCGGCTTCGATACGGCCGATAAGGCCGTGCATACGAGCTACGACGGCATTACACCGACGCCAGTCTTCATACGGGATACACAGGGCGAGCAGCTCCATGCTTATATTCGGAAGCTGGTAAAGCGCTCGGGACTTCCTATCGAGCTTCCGCTCGAAGAATCGGATGACACTGCTCCAGATGCTTCCCCTGTCCGAGAACTTTCCGGCTTGACCGCCCGTGAGAAGGAGGTAGCCGATCTCGTATTCGAGGGGCTCACTAATGCGGAAATCGCCGCCCGCCTGTATCTTAGCGAGGTAACGGTGAAGAAGCATTTGAAATCGATCTTCGAGAAGCAGGATGTCAGCAGCCGGACCCAGCTGGTTCGGAAGATGCTTATTTAACGAAAAGGAGCCGCAGGCATGCGGCTTCTCTTTATTCCAATGGCTCGCTGCGTTTCATTTTTTTGTTTGCCTGACCGAAAGCCTCTCCCCAATAAACGCGGTTAACTACGCCGCCAGCGAGAATCGCTTCCTCGAGCAGCGGTTCGACGACCGTTTTTAACGCTCTAACGTTTTGATAACCCTCCCGCAGCAGCCTGGCGTACAGCCGTAAATTCGATTGCATTTGCGTGATGTCGTTTGGTTTATATTCGTAGTAGTTGGCTATTTGGCCTTGAGTCACATGAATATACCTTTCCAGTTCCTCCGACGCTTCTGCAGCCTCGAGCGCTTGCGTCTCCATTTCAAGGGCAGCGTCCAAGTTCGAAAGGACGGTCCTCAGCCTCGCTTCGTGACTATAAAGGCGCTCCCGTATCGTTTCAAGGTCAAACAGCCGATTCTCATCGTTTTTTTCGTTAGCAAGAACGGAAACTGTGTCCTTATTAGCGTCCGAAACGATTGCTATATGCTGTTCAACTAATATACGCCCAAAGCCCGGCAAATTTTTGTTGAATACGTCCAGCACGTTGAAAGCCTTGGACGTATTCGGATCGATAAAATAGCGGGACGCCAGCCGGCGGTCGACTTTCGGCATCGGCATATTGTTAAGCTCATTTCTCATGTAATCTTTGAACTTATCGTTGAACAGATTTTGCGCGCCGCCAAGCACAGTGTCCAGCACGGCGCCCTTCACAGCCGTCCCCGCGTTCCCGAAATCCCCGTCGTAAAGGTCCGAAGTAGAGTATGGCGTTCGGGACATTGGCCTTTTGGTCAGGCTTTCCGGTTCGGGCCGCGTTACCGTTATTTTTTCGGTTCTATCGGCGGTTATAGTTCCCGAATGAACCGCTTCGGGTTGAACGTGCGCGTAAGGCACTTTAGTAGCCGGAACGTTTTTGAGCGCGTCGGGCTTTAAATTTTCGATCGTCGCCCCCTTGTCAATCAGCGCCGAACCAAGAGTCACCCCGTTTCCGAGTTCGGTCGTCACCCGCAGCGCGGTCCGATTGCTGTCTATAGCGGATAGCACTTTTTCCTTTAATGCCGGGTCGATATAGGGAAGCAGGTCGATTTGAAGCCGAACCTTATCCATATCCAAATTTTTCGTTAACGCCGTCGCATCGTGGATATGGGTAGCTTTGGTCGCTTTATTGTCGATGAGCAGCAGCGTATCGTTGGCCGAATCGTACACGATCAGATCGACTCCGCCCTGGTTCACCCACTCCTTTGGCGCAATAATGACGTTTTCGATTCCGTATTTGCGTGCGAGCGCATGCGCCGCGTTGATTTCACCCAATAATCCTTTAGCATGCTTATAAGGACCGTAAAAATCTCCTTCGAAGCCGTTTATCTCAACGATACCCGGCTTTGTGCTTTGCTGCAGCGTCTGATGACTGCCTGCCTTTGCCTGCGTGCCGGTCCGGCTGCGGTTCGTTTTTGGCTCTTCCGACGACCGTCTTCCCGATGCGCCGGTTTTCGTTTTGGTCGTTTTCCCCATGCTCGTTCAACTCCCGACATTTCTCAATTGGCATCTATCTCATAATCGTTCCGCTTCCGACCTCCCCTAAATCGGTTGTAGCCGGCATCAAATAGTAGCGGACTCGCCAAGTCAACCGTTGTCCCTCGCTTACGTGCCGCGAATAAATTACAAAACCGTAGTCGGGCGTAACATTTGCCCAAGCCTGGAAGCTTGAAAATTCATTAGCCGTTTCCACCCCTTTATCCGTCTCGATATATAAGAGTATCGCCTTTCCTCTCGCGTCTACATCGATGTAGCGAGACATATAGATGACATTCGTTGCCAAATTTTCAAACAGCACCCTGCCTGTTATGACTTCGTGTTTCGGAATTTTTACATACGCGCTGCCCTCCGTGTCTCTCACCTCGGCGCCGTCGATAAAGATCGCGTTCGCCCGTATGCCAAAATTGCTTCCGTCCTCCTTTTTGCCCCAAACGGAAATCTTCTGCGGATCCTGTAAAACGCCTGGCAAGCCAGTCACGTTTATCGGGTCGGAGCCGCCGGCCTGATGGGTTCCGGCATGGGCACCACCACCGCCACCGCCCGAAGCGGTGATGTTGATGTTCACATGGTCGTCGCCCGATTGATTAACGGTTACGCCGCTGCCGGAGAAACTGAATTTTTTCACCTTAACGTAGCTGTCTCCTTCGGTATAAACCATCACTTTCTGCGGGTCCGCCAATTCTCCCGGTAGATTGTCTACGTTAATCGGATCCGACCCTCCGTACTGATGGGAGAGCGCATGCTCCGGCAGCTTGCCGAAGCGGGAACCGCCCAAAGCCGCCAACCGTCCGAGCAGCCTGTTATTGTACACATAGCCGCGGGCGTTTTCGTCGATTTTCGCAATAAGTCCCTCGCCGTCGAACGTTAACGCGGCGATGACGACGCGCCTGTTTTCCTCTCCGCCAGGACTGCTTTCATCCAACCGGCTGAAGGCAAGTTCGGCGATTTTGCGCTGAAGCTCTTGGTCGCCGATAATCTCGATGGAGCTGCCGGAGGCGTCGATTACCGTATTCGTTCCGTTCTCGTTAATGCTCAGCTGGCCCGCCAAGATCCCGTTCCCCGTCAGTCCGCCGGCCCTAAGCGTATAGGTACTCTCCCACTCGGTACCCGCGTCCGCCGGACCCGGGGAGAAGTGAACCGTTTCCCGGTTTAGAAACGAAAACGGATCCGTAACCGCATCGGTTAGCTGCAGCTCATACTTATCGGTAAGCCCGATTGCTTGCAGGGCAGTTAGTCTCACGGTAACCTCGAACGAATCCCCCGGGCTGACGTAGCGGGGAACGATTCGCTCCAGCTTCAGCTTCGCTCCTTGGTAAAGAACGGTCGCCTCCTCCAGAAGATCGTATAAACCGGGCTCTGCCGCGGGCGGCGTCGGCGTAAGCTCCATCTTAAACGTCTCGACGACTCGGTTGGCTTCGCATATTTCCTGGCAGCTGGACGTATTCGCAAGGGCCGGGATCGGCTCGCGCGTGCATTCCTCGTAGCTTAAAGCCAAATAAACCGTCTTATTTCCTTCCCCTTCAAAAGGGTAGCCGGCAAGTTCCTTGATGTCGGAATACACGACCTCCCGGCTGACGACGATTTCGGCGCCGTTGCCGTCGATAGCGACGCCCGGCGTTATTCGTATTCCCCGTCCTCCGACCTTGTCGACCTGAAGCCCGCTAACGACGCCGGACCCGATTACTAGCCGGTTAATGAGCCGCTGCTTCGCGACGCCGTATTGCTGCTCCAATTGAAAGTCGCGAACGGTAAGCAGTTTTCCGTAATAATAGTTGTTTTTCTCAAAAGAAAGCAAAGGCGCTTTCGGCATAAAGTCATCTCCTCATCTTAAATGCATGTACTTGCTAAATCTCGGATTAAGCCAGGACGGTATCGAGGTCAACTCTCGATTTACCCCGGACATAACCGGCGGCATCGCGGTCGTCCAACACCGTATCGCGTCCGACTACCGCTTCGCCTAGGCGTGCGTTCGGTTTGGATAGTACGGAATTGATTTCCAGATAGCTATGATGATCCAACACGATCCAAGGCTGAAGCGCGACCAGGCCGGCAGTTGTATGGGCCGGTTTTTCGGCTTCTACGATCCGCTTCACGGCGGCATAGCCGGAATCATCCGCGGGCGGCGATTTCAGCACCACGCAAAAGCCGTACGGGTCGCTTCCGAACAGCTTGTAAAGCAGCTGCTTGACTTCAACGTCTTCGGCGGCATCCAATTGAAACCGTTCCACGATGTAGGGCTTATCGCCAGTGAACAGCTCTATCATCGATTCGATCCCCGCCCTCGTACCCCGCTTGCGGTACAGTTCGGAGATACGGCGCAGAAGAAGGCGCAGCTTCTCTTCCAGCCAATTCTCGTCGTAAGCGACGGCAAGCCAGCCTGCCAGCCACCGCAAATATTCGCCTGTTACGGCGTCGGTGTCAAACCATTTGGCCATCTGTCCGATCGCCTGCTCCGACTCCGCAAAAAAATGCTCGAACAAGGACAAATAACGCTCGAGAAAAGAACGGCTTGCATCGTCCTCCTGATAAACGCCGGGCAAATAACGCAAATAAGAATTCTTCGGAAATACGGCCGAAATCGCCCGTACCGTCGGTGTAAGACGGTCGCTTCCGATCAGCCTTACGCGAAGCCATAAATATTTGCCGGATATCCCCTGCAATAGCGCGTCCTTCGGGTTTAACAGCGGCTTCGACCAAGGCAGTCCGTCTAAAACTTCCGCTTTAACGTCCGTCGGAACCGCAATATCCGTTAGGTACGAATCCAGGTCGCGCTCCGCATCTTGCAGGTAAAACGTCTTGCGGTCGGATGCCAGGTATGCGACTTCCAGCTGCGTGCTTTCCGGAATGTCCGCATCGACCGACAGCTCCTGCCAAGGTGTGGCAAAGGACGCGCTATCCAGCGCTTTCGCATAATAGACACCCGACGCAAGCGGAGCGCCGTCTCGTTTGCGCAGCGCTTGCTCCCGGACAAGAACCGACAGCGTGCGGGCCGCCTGACTGAGTACGTACATCGTATCGTCATGGCCGAATAAAATTTTGCGGGACGATCCCCGGAAAGCGGACACGACCCCGGCTTTGCCGCCGTCCGGACGGAATATGTGAATGAACTTCTCGTCTTCGGCAGCGTCTTCGCCCTCGCTCTCGCTATCCCCGACGTAAACGAGTCCTTCCTTGTCAATACCGATGCAGGATGGCGATATCGGCCCTTCGACGGGAAACTCCTGCGTTTTGGCAAGTCCGGAATAAACCGCAACCTTCCGCTCGAGGGTATCAAGCACGTAAACGCAGCCTTCGCTCGAAATGGCGATCGCCGCGCGCCCGTCCGCAAGCGGTTCGAGAACGGTGATAACGCTGATCATTCGTCCTCCCGCGTCGACTCGGACGATGCGGCTTTGCCCGGCGTCCAGTGCGTATAACGAGCCGTCCGGACCGGCTGCCATATCCGTTATGTTCAGAGGATGCAGCCCTTCCGGATATCGTCCGGCCGCATCTCTATCGGGGCGTATATGCCATATCCATTGCTCGTTAACTTCCGCGAAGCGGATGACGGTGCTTTCGGCCTGGTCCAAAACCGTGATGCCGCGAGGCGAATAAGCGACGTTACCGGGCTGTTTTAATAAGGACGAGACGCTTTCCAACCGCTCGGCGCGACCCGATTCCGCATCGTAAGCAACAACCGATTTCGCTTTCGAATCGGTTAAATAAATGAGCCGGCACGGTCCTATTGCGGCATCCGCCAATTCGAAACCGGGGGCAATCCTGTCAAGCGGAACCGTTTGCTGAAGCCGGTACCGGTAAGCGCTTTGGAGCGTTATGCCTTGCTCTCCCGCCGCCAAGTCGTGCAAGAAGCCTTCTTCCCAGCGCTCCCGATGATTAATAGTAAGGAAAGGCCTTTGTTCCGTTGCGTAAATGGACATGTCAACCTCCTTGGACGGAGCAGACCGCCGATTCGGCAGCCGCCTCGATCCGATGCGATTCCGAACAAACCAAGCTAAGCGGAGAAATAAGCAAATTCCCGTCACCGTCCTCATGTAAACCCGGGCCCGTACCGGTAAACCGAAGCGAGCTGATGCAGCCCACGCCGTCGACCTTGCCGATCGCTTCAAACAGCTCCGAGCGGTAGACGGCCCTGCCGAACGGCCACCCTGTTCCGTCGGCCCCGCCGATAAGGGGGTGAAGGAATGCAAGGAGCGTTTGTTCTACTTTGGTTACGGTCGCCGATACGTGGTAACCGGATTTAACCTGAATAACGGCGTCGACGGTTACGCTAACGTAAACCGGCGGCTCGACGCGAAGCCGCGTTCCGATTAAGCGTCGGCCGTCCAGATGTCGGCAGACCGACCGCAGAAAACTGCTGCTAGGCATCGGGTACGGATGCTCGCCGTACGGGACAACGACGACGGTAACCGATCCTTCTTCCAAGGTGCCGTCCTTGCCGACAAGCGGTACCGCCTTCGCCCTGGCCACGCGCAGCCCAGGAGTAGATTTGGCGAGCTGCTCGTAATCCTCGGAGGTTATGGCCCGGTCTACGGCGTACAGTTCCCTCCTAGCCCGCAGCTTGCTTTCGTCAAGCGTTTCGGCGCTCCGGCCTCCAGCGGCCGCCAGCCGATTGGCGGCAACAAGCTTTTCCTGACCGGCGCGCTCGCTTAAAACCGTCCATCGGGAAGAAGGAGGAATGTTTCCTTTGTTTCCCGCGGTCGATTTGTAAACGAAGGCCCGTACATTATCCTTCCTGCGTTCATCCGCGGTTTGCGGGATCGCCCCGTATCTTCCGTCGCCGAAAAGAACCGTTCCCGTTTCGGCATCGAGCACATAATGCTTGTCGTTAGGACGCGAGGCGTCGAAGTCGTCGACGCGGATCCAATCCACCCATACCTCTCCGGATGCGCTTTGTTCCTTCACTTGAAGTACGAGGCTATCCGGTATAACGGGGTAGCGGGATAGCGGGAACGTTTGGCTAGGCAGCCCATTCGAGCGTCCGATCGGTTCGCCTGCCGTCTCGGTTTGCTCGGCCGCGGCGGTATTGATCAGTATTCGGTCGACGCGCGGCGCCAGCTCGTAGCCCGATTGCATGACCGTCGCCCGAATCCAATAATGCGGAACGCCGACGGCCGGCGATAGCGCCCGGGCCTTCGCGTCTCCCGGCCAAACGAATGTCGTTCTGCCGCTTTTCGCGAGTTCCGCCGTACCGTCCTTTTCAGGGGCTAGGGGCTTCCAGCCTCCTTCTTCCTCGCCGGCGTAATACTCCCAAAGAAGCTTCGCGGACGGCAGCGGTTCATCCGATTTATCCGCGCTGCTCCCTCTTGGTACCGGATAATCGTCAAACAGGTGAAAGGTAACGGCAAGCTTGACGCCCGCGCCTATCGGCTTGTCAAAACCGATGTACATGCGGCTTTCCGTTTCGGCGCGGCTTCCGAATGGGTAAAACCGGATACCTCCCCTTTCGTTTGCGTCGGACTGGTCGATAAAGCCGTATTTGCTCTGACTGATTACCTTGGAAAGAATCGTATCAACGACGGCAAGCGGCTCTGTTGTTTCGAATACGAGCTCCCCCGTTGCGACCCGAGTGCCGGCGGGGACTTCAATTGTTCCGGAACCCGAAGGCACGGTAAACGTAAGGTCGACGTAAGCCGGCTTCACGGGGAGCGGCTTAACGCCAAGCAGCTTTAAAAATTTCCGTTCGCCATCTTCCCTGACTTGATCGAGGAAATAGTGCTGCATTTCGGTCAGCCAGGCGAACAGCTCGATGATCGTAATGCCGGGGTCGTGAATATGATGGTCCGTCCAGCCGGGGGCGTAGCGGGGAATCCACTTTTTCGCGTCCTCGACCAGCTGCTCGAACGTTTTATCATCCAATTGTGGCATTGGTAGCATGGAAAGCTCCTCCGATTCCGATGTTGCTTATTCCGATTAAGTCAATTAATAATGGCCGCGGTTACGGCGAGATTATGCTCGCCGCTATAAGGCAGCATATACGGCAGCGCGATAACGCCGATCTCCTCGTCAGGGGTCAGGTCAACCGATTTGCCGCTGCGCGGGTCCCGGACAGTCATAACGAGGCTGCTGACATGATCGACGCCCGGAACTCCTTCAAGGATCCGGTAAAAGTCCGAAAGGCAAGGCAGCGCGCCGAATGGCCAGCCTTTCCCGGCCGATCCGCCCGTAAGAGGATGCAAAAAAGCTTTTAACCGGCTTACCGCTTCCTGCTCGACGGCCGGAGCGTGCTCGATCTTCGCTGCGGTTATAAGAGCCGAGACCGATGTTTCCGCATATGCCGGCTCGATCGCTTTGATATGGCGAGGAGCGGATAAAAGATTGGAGGAGCGGTCCCGCAAATAAGCCTCCACCTGCCGCCTCAGCTCTGCCGACGGCAGCGGCTGAGGCTCGCCGCTTTGCGGTACGATAACGATCGTAACCCAGCCGCTTTCGGCCAGCCCCGCGTCGTTTCGGTTCGGCAAGCATTTGACGCGGGCAATGCCTTGGGCGGCCTCCAGCGCGATTTGTTCGTAATCTTCGGCCGTAACCGCCCGGTTTCGATGCCGGATAAGCGAAGGCCCCCGCAAGGTCGCCTGCTCGATGCTTTCGGTGTCAAAGCCGCCTGAAGCCGGCTCCGGATTGACGACCCGGTCTACGAAAGCGATGGAAGTGCGAAGCAAGGAGACGGCGGAAGCGCCGACGTTCCCTTTCGCTCCGCCTCCCGTCCGGTAGGAGGCTATAACGTTGTCCGTTCCGGCCGGAAGCATCGCGCCGCGCAAGCCGTCCCCGAATCGGACGGTACCGGCCGTGCGGTCGATCTCATAATGCCTGTCTGCCGGTCCCGAATCGGCCAGCTGGTCCGCGGGCTTCCATCTGACCCAAAACGCCTTAATGGCGCCCGTATCTTCAATCTCTTCCCGGATATCGTAAAGGCCGTTCGCTTTAAGCGCTTGGCGCTCGTATTCGGAAAGAGCGCCAAGCTCGTTCACGAAAACGGATTCGTCGAATACAGGCGATTTGGCCAGCGTAAATCCTTCCGAAGCGGTTCCCCGCCCGGAGCCAAGCTTTTCTTCCTTTACTCTCTCCGACTGAACGGCATTCGTCGTATTCATATGCACGGCCTTCAGCTTCGGCGCCCTTACGATTCCGTCCGTATTGCCGGCGGCAGTCTCGAACAGATCGATCCGATTTCCGCACGGGGAAGCCGCACGGCCGCAACCGCAGCCGCAGTCGCCGCCCGTCCCCGGTAAGAACGAAAACGCTTTTTCGGCCGATCCGTAGATGGCGCTAGAGCTCTCCGATTGAAACTTGTCGTCGACATTGACGGCGCGAATCCAAAACAATCGTTTGCCGAACCGTTCGGCGGTGGACAAATCATCCGGGCCGATAAACGACAAGCAGCCGCTTTGCGTCAAATGACGGGTATCATCCCGGACATCGAGCTTGATCCAGTCTCCTTCGCCTCCCCCGCCGTTCGCTGAGCGGAAATATTCCCAAGTCATGTAAGGCAGGTTATCCTCCGCGTAATCCTGTTCACTAAGCGAGAAATATATACTGACCGGTCCTTTTTTTGGGGCTGAGTCGAACCCCAAATAAAGGGTTCGATGCTTTTCGGCCAAAGGTTCGAACGGAACGGCGGGTTTGCGCTCCCGGATCGCTGCCGTTATATCCCGATACAACCTATTGTTAAAGGTCATAATGCTTCCGGGAACGACGGCGTCGGTTTCTTCGCCGTACGACAGCGTTAACTCCCGAATCAACGGCAAAGCGTATTTGCTTATCAGCTGCGATTTTTCCGGATCCCACTGTTGACGGCCGTAACCTCCTCCGATTATTCTGGCGCGAATCCAATAGCTCCTCTGTCCTGCGGTCGTTGTCTCCGTTATATCGTCAGGAACGGTAAAGCTCAGTTCGACCGTACGCTCCGGCAGCCGAAGGTCATCGAATTGGCCGTTCAACTTCCGCCAACCGCTTCCGTTCCAATACTCCCAAGACAACTCGGCATCAATCTCCTCGGACGGCAAAGCGTCCGGATTATAGTGGGCGAGCTTAAACGTCATGACCGCCTCGGCGCCTTTCTTCGAGAACGTCTGTCTGCTGGCAACGTAAAAGGCGTCATAAAGCCGCGGCATGCGTCCAAACGGATAATAGCCACCGGTTGCTCCCGGATCAAGCGGGACATCATTTACATACGCATAATCGGGGAGTGTTTCATTATTCGCTACGCGAACATTAATGGCGTGTATACTGACGTTTATAAAATCGTTCACGGTTGTTGGCGGAATCGAGCCGCGGATCCAGCGTCCCGTTACGCCGTTAACCGGAAACTCCAGCAAGCCGCCGCGCTCCTTTTTGCGAAGCCGGATGACGTCCGACGTTTCCGCTTCCAGCGGCATCCATTCTCCGGTCTCCGCGAGGTACACCCAGCTAATGCGCGACAGCAGCGCGCCGCGGTTCGCTTCAAACGCTGAATTGCCGGAAATGTTCAGCTCGAACGCAACTCCGCCGGTTACGTCAAACTGGATGGCGTCTCCAATATAGATCGAATGGGACTGGCTGTCCCTGCCTCCGAACAGCTCAAAAAAAGTGCCCTTTGGCATGCCGCCCGCAGCTATTTCGCCGGGTGCCTCAAAGATCGAATCTACATGGGGGTCGACCGCGACAACGCCGGTTATATGCGCAGGCACGGCAAGCATGCTCCGCTCCGTCTCGAAACCGATCGGCGGTCCGCCGTCTTGAGGCGCAGCAAGCTGCGTGGCTTCGGGAATTAGTACGGGATCGGGCGCGCCGGCGCTTAAATGAAACGTAACCGGAACGGCGGCCGGGCGCGCCGGAATTAACCGGACGCCAAGCATGTTCAAAAAAGCGATAAAATGTTTATCCGGCGACCGGTTCAGCCTTTGCAATACCCCCGTGTACATGTGAGCGAATATGCGCATGACCGCGCCGGCGGCGTCTCCTTCTTCTGCCCGCCACTCGGGCGTATAAAACGGAATTCGTTCCTGAAGCTGCCGCAGCACGTCCTCCAGACTCTGCTTATCGATTAAAGGCGTTTTCATCTTCTCCTCCCCCTTGTAATGATTGTCTATCTTCTCACGAAACGGGATATGCAGCGGTCAACTGTTGGCCCGTTGAGCGGATACGGTAACGGAGCGTGATCGTTAGTCGGCCTGCCTCCGACCTGTCTGATTGTGCCGTAACCGCTTCGACTTCGATTCTAGGCTCCCATTTCACGAGCGCGTCGCGCACGGCCGACTCCATCAAACCGAGGGTTGAGGTGTTCGTTTCCTCAAAGACGAAAGCGTGAATTCCGCAGCCGAAATCGGGCCTCATAACGCGTTCCCCTTTAGCTGTAAACAAAATAATGCGAATGGCCTCCGCGATGTCTTGCTCGTAAGACGTCATCGACAAGGTTCCGCTAGCTTTATCGACGACGACCGGAAACGGCCAGCCCGCTCCCGAATATACCTTTGCCATAATTGCCTCCTTAACCGATGAGGACGGTGGCCTCTCCCATTACAATCGTATTGGGAGGGCCAGCCTCCGTTACGAAATCGCTTTGCCGGACTGCCGGAAATCCGTTAATGAATACCGTTCCGCTGCCTATCGCCACGACGCCCCCGCCGTGCGGGTTAGGCGTTGTGAGCGAGCAGGCATGCATATCCGAGCCCGCTCTCCATGCCGGCTTGCCTCCAATCAGCACGTTAGAGCTGCCTGGTCCTGGACCAAGAGGCGTGCCGTGAGAGGTCGGGTCGCCGACTCTCGCTGCTGGCGGCAATAATCTCTTCCCCCTTTTTCTGATCTATGCTAATGCCGTTAATTAATTTGCACGACGGCTCCCTTTATCGTTAGAGCGGCTCCCGCCTTTAGCGTTAATTGCGATTCAGCCTCGATGACGATCGCCTTTGACTTCAAGGTGAGCTGGACAGGGCTTTCCAGCGTCATTTCGTTGCTTCCGGCATCCAACGTCATTTTTAGGGAACCCGATTCGATCGCGATCCGTCCGCCGGATTCGTCGTCCAGCACGAGCCGGTTGCCCGCTTTCGTTTGCAGCGTTATTTTACCTTTGCCTTCTTCGTCATCGAAAACGAGTTCATGTCCGCCGCGCGTTTTGATTTTGCGGATATGGTTTCCGCCTTCCGCATTCGTTTCGGGCGGCTTATCCTCTCCGTTCCAAAGCGAGCCGATAATGTACGGGTGTTGGAGATTTCCCATCTCGAAAGCGACAAGCA
The DNA here is from genome assembly GCA_051750645.1 of Bacillota bacterium. Taxonomy (GTDB): domain Bacteria; phylum Bacillota; class Bacilli; order Paenibacillales; family Paenibacillaceae; genus Pristimantibacillus. The sequence goes on from JBNJJW010000001.1 coordinate 361,245, forward strand.
CCTCGTCCCCGACCTCCGGCAGGAAGTATCCTCCCCGCTCTTTGCCCGCCATAAACGCGGCGACTCTGGCCCAATGGCTTTCATCGCCTGCGCTTCGCCAAGGGAAAGTCACTTTAACCCGGCCCATCCTTTCCGGATCCTTGTTGTTAGTGACGAGCCCGACCGCGACGCCGTGGACGGCGCTGTGGCCCTCTTCTCCGTTCTGCAGCAATTCGTACAAACTCATATCATGCTCTCCTTGACGTGAAAAGTAGTATGATAACCGGAAGCGCTTATCGCGTGCACGCTTTTCTCGACATAATACGGCTTGCTAAACTTGGCTCCGAGCCCTTCGAGCCGGATCGTCCGGCCCGGCCGGATCTCGGGCAGCCCGATTGTCTCGCCGCTGCCGCGCACGAGTCCTTCCGCATGCTTGTTCAGAATCGAATGGGCCATTTGCTCCGCTTCCTGCTGCGAAAACACGGGGTGCCTTACGTTCAGTTTCACCGGCTCCCGAAGCAAACCGCGTATGAGCTCGCCGCCGGTTTTGCGGCCCGAGCCGGAACGTTGCCCCGCTTCGTCGCCGGTACGCGCGACGCCGACGATTTCCTTTTTCGTTTTCGGGTCCCATCCTCGTACCTCGACTTCCGTTACCTGCTCGGCGAAATTGATTTCCGGCTGGAACGAGATGAGCTGTCTCCTCCATTCCAGTGCGAATAAGGGTTCGTCGTCTCGAGGCGGCTTGCGGAAGTAAAGCGTTTCACCGGATACAAAGCATTCGAAGTAGTTGTCGTCTGCGAGCTGCTGCAAAAAATGAAAATCACTTTTGTCGGCCGCCTTTATCACTTTCGGATAAACGACGCCCGTCGGATCGAATTGACATCGAAGTCCGTATTCCGCCGCGACAATGGCGGCAATGTCACTATGTCTCGCGTTATCCCAAGAGCGCGGCTTCATGCCCCGCATCATCGGATACGAAAGATCGTACCCGCTGACGGTGCAGTGGGGGCTGCCGGCTCCGCCGAAGCCTGTCGCGATCGACGTGACGACGCCGGTCAATGCCGGCTCCAGCATGCCGGCATAGCCCAGCCGGATTTCTACCTTTTTGCCGGCGGGAAGAAAAAGACCAAAGCCGTTGCCTTCGTCGCCGGAATCGCCGTAAAGATTGTTCACCGTAAAGCTGAAATGGTCGGCTGACCGCAGAGCATGGTCGACGGTGACGCCGGTGATTTCCAGTCCCAACCCGCTGAGCTCTTTACCGTCGACGCGGATTTCGAAGGCCGGAGCGTAAAAACCGCCGTATTTTTTTTCGAGCTGCGCGAAATCCATATTATCCTCCCAAGCGGGGCACCTTGAGCTTCGCCCCTGCGCGAAGCTTTAAAGGGTTGGCGATTCGGTTGGCGGTTGCGATATCCCGCCATTTGCCCGGGTCACCATAGGCTTCTTCTGCCAGCGCCCATAAAGCGTCGCCAGCTTTAGCCGTCAGCTCCTTCGCTTCGTCCGCAAGATCCGGCTTTTTTTCCTGCAGCTGCTCCGTAATCGTTTTGTATTCCTTGAAGGTGACGCTCAAGGTGGCACGAACCGGAATACCGGAGCCGAGAAACATCGTGAATCGCTGCGTTGCCCTTTCCAATACGGCTTTAAACTCAAGCTTACCCCATATAAATTTGCATACCGGAGGAGCATTGCGCCCGCTGCCGAAGTCGAGAAGAGAGGTGACTTTTCCGGTGTAGACGCGGACGTCTTCCTTCTGCTCGTAAGAATCGAACAATAAATCCATCGTAAGCGTTCGGGCGTTGCCGCTCACGAATTGCGTAGCCGGAACGGATAGCCCGGGTATCGCCGTCGTTTGAAACTGATTGCTTTGCTCGATCGAATATTCCGACGGGTTAAACAGTACGCTCACCGCGGGACCGTCGGGATTCCCCTTCGAATCGAGCCGCTGGATCATCGCTTTTTCGAGCGCCAAAAGGTACGGCCTCCTTTCTTCCGCATGGTGCGGGAAGCTTTCGATATCGTCGTTAATTGCTCCTTCTATATTGCCGTCGGCTACAAGCCCAAACGCTGTTTCTCGATTTTAAGCCTGCGTTCGAGCTCCCGGTATACCCGATCCGATAGGCGTTCGATTTCGGCCGGCGGCAGCGTTACCGGTGTCATAACGTTCTGCTCCTCCAGGGAAGAAGTTGGCCCCCGGCGCGTAATAGCGGCAGGTTTGGGGTCGATGGATGGTTCGGACGTTTCGCTCCGTGCCGCAGCAGCCGCTGACGGTGCCTGAGCGACGACCAGCTCGGGCGCCGCCGCGCCGGTCAAGGTCGCTTCCCTGTGTGTTTGTAACAAAGGCGGCGTTTTACGGCTAGGCGCTGCGACTGCTTCTTCCGCCGCTAAACGTTCCGGGACTGGCAAACCTGCTCCTATCGCGGCCTTAGCAATCAGCCGTCTGCCGATTCCGCTTGGGAGCCAAGTTACCTGTTCCGCTTCTTGCCTCATCCCGGCGGCACCTTGTACGCGAACTACCGCCCCCACCCGGGAGCTTCCGGCAACCGTGCCGGAGATTCTCGCCATGCGGGCGGCGAAATCAGCGGCAGACGATAGGCTGGCAAGCGGGCCGGCGGATATGGGAAAAAGGCTTTGCCGCCCGCTCAGCCGATCGGCGGCGGAGACCGGCTCCGCCCGCAATCGTCCGAGAGGGCGAAGTCCGGTCAACCCCGCTAACGACTTGGTTAGTCCCGTAGCCGCACCGGTCCAGACCGAAGCGGCGGAAGACTCTCGTGCGCCAAACCTCCGGCTGCTTAACGGCAAGCCGGCCCTCGTTAACAGCCGTTCATAAAAAGAACGGATCGGAGCATATGAAGCGTTCGACTGGTTTCCTTTTATAGCGCCGGAGCTTTCCCTCTGTTTACTGTGGGACTTTCCTTCTAATGCCGCATCTGCCGGCCGAACATGGTAAACAAAGGTTCTGGCGTCTTGATGCACGACGACCGGGACGTTTTGCGCGCCGCCGCCGTCCCCGTCGCGGCCGCGACCGGCGAGCCATATTAGTGAAGGGAGCGGGATAACGGCTAGGCCGCGCCCCGCGGCGCCGTACTTCATGCGAATCCGGTCTGCGAATCGGTTGTGCGTTCCTTCAGCCGTCCGTCGGGAATCGTTCAAAAGCGCATCTCCTCCTTCTGCGGCCGACGTTAATCCTTAGCCAATCCGTTATGCGCCAGCTCAACCGATTCGAACGCGACCGCGCTGCCGTCCGCCTTCAAATCCGGCCCGTTCCACTTGACCGGGTAAGCCTGAACGAAATTCCATCGCCACGCTTCGTTCCCCGATCCGTCCTGCAAAATAACGGATCCGTTTTTTCTTTTTACGTCGCCGGAGGAAGCGTCACGGTACCAAGTCCACAGCGTGTCGGAATGGGTCAGTCCTCTTTTCAGCACCAAATTCGGAAACCGCTGCGCGCCCGGAAGCTTGTGCAAGTAACCGTTTAGACCGCCCTCGCGGTATTCCTCCGTTTCGGTTTCAGCCGAAAGACCCGACGCTTCGGCGAATCCGCCGACGACAAGCCCGTCAAGCTCGACTAGAAACCGATAACCCGCCAGCGGGTCGTTTCTGTCACCGGCCGCCATATGTTCTCCTTTCCGAAGCCGCTACAGTCTAAAAGAACGGTCCGGCTCCTGGTTCATTTTCCGGTTGATTTTCGATATTTCCTCGCACCACTTTGCCCTTTCCCGGTGCTCCATGTTCATGACATCGTCGTGCGGCCAATGAAAATAATAGGAAATGAAGGCTACCTCCTCGTATATCCGTTCGATTGGATAGCCGCTCAAGCTTCCCCCTGGGCGTTCACCTCGACGACAAACGAATGGTCGCATTGCGGACATTCCGCCTGTATGCCGGCCGAGCCTGTTTCGTTAATATTCCGGTACAGCTGCTGCAAATAAGCAAGGTCCGAGGAAAACAGCCCTTCGACGACCCCGGGGTTAATCGATTGAAGGTCACCCAGCCTTGTAATGACGCGGGACAGCAAAATTACGGTCAAGTAGGCCGGATTTTGCTGCACCCGCGGATCCTTCAAAGGAAGAATCTCGTCGGCTGCGGTCGCCAGCCTCATCGTTCCTTCGCGGTGAAGGGTGCCGTGCTTGTCGACATAGCCCTTTGGCAGCGTAAATTCAAATTCCGTCATAAATGCCATTGCGCTTTCGTTCTCCTTCCGTTTCTCCTATTGCGATGCTGCGGCTTCGAACCGTCTAGCTTACGCGAGCCATACCTTCGTGCACGAGCTCGAGCGATTCGATCGCGATATCGTTGCCTTTGGCGTTAAAGTCGGGAGCGTCGTATTTGCTGGGCCATGCCTGGACGAAATCCCATCTGGCTTTGTCGTTCCCAGCTTCGTCGATGACGATGATCGATATGTTTTTGCGCTGGATGTTCCCCGCAGCCGCTTCTTTGTGCCAGTTGTACAAGTCCATGGAGTCGGTTATGCCCCATTTCAAGCTCACATTGCCGTATTTGGTCAAGCCGGGAAGCTTGCGGACGGTCGTTCCTTCGTTCCCTTCTCTGTATTCGATCACGTCGATCGACGAATCGAAGCCGGACACGTCAGAAAAGCCGGCCTGTTGAATGCCGTCGATTTCCACCCGGAACCGAAAGTTGCGGAACGGGTCTTTTCTTTGTGCAGTCGCCATTGATTATCTCCTCCTCGATTTTCCTTAACGTCTCCGATTAACCGTTAGCGCCGCCGGACGTCTGCGCGATCCGGAACACGACGAACTCCGCCGGTTTCACCGGCGCGACGCCAACCAGCACGATCAAGCGGCCGTTGTCGATATCGTTTTGGGTCATTGTCGTTCGGTCGCATTTAACGAAAAACGCTTCTTCCGGCTTTGTGCCCATTAGCGCGCCGTCGCGCCACACCCGCGTCAAAAATTCCGTTACGGTGCGCCGGACGCGTCCCCACAGCTTCTCGTCGTTCGGCTCGAATACGACCCATTGCGTTCCTTCGTCAATCGACTCCTCGAGGAAGTTGAACAGCCGCCGGACGTTGATGTATTTCCAAGAGGGATCGCTCGACAGCGTGCGCGCGCCCCAGACGCGGATGCCTCTTCCAGGAAACGCCCGAATGACGTTGACGCCCCGCGGATTCAGGATGTCCTGCTCGCCTTTCGTTATTTGGAATTCGAGATCGATCGCGCCGCGCACCACTTCGTTGGCAGGTGCTTTATGAACACCTCTTTCGGCGTCTGTGCGAGCATAGATGCCTGCCACGTGACCGCCGGGAGGCACCGTCCGAAGAAGTCCGCTTGCGGGCTCCGTCACTTTAATCCACGGATAATAGAATGCGGCGTATTTCGTGTCGTTGTTTCGGGGGTCCAGCGTGCCGGCTTCCGATTTTTGCGGCGAGTCCACGATGGCGAAACGGTCCTTCAGCTTTTCGCAATGCTTGATCAGTTCCGCCGTCAAGCCGCTAACGGCATCCGGGTTCGGCGCGTAAACGATCGAGATTTCATCGATTTCCTCGAAGCCTGCCAAACCTTTGCGGCTGCCGGCGGCCGATTCGGATCTTTTGAAATCGGCAATCGTAACCCCGGAACGCGTAATCCGGTATTTTGCGCCTGCGGCCGGCGATTTGCCCTCCGCCCAAGCCGCGTCAAGCGTAGCGATCTTTGTAGCGGCATATTCCGTGATAGTTCGGCTTTGTCCTTTGGCGTCACCGTCCAAAATATGAATCGTCATGCCGGCATATTCGTTTTTGTCGTCGGATGCGCCGTCGCCCAGCTTGATTTGATTGGCTGCCGGAACGGCCGCGACTTGGCCGGCGTTTTCGGACGAATCCAGACCTCCCGCCAAATAAGCGATTTTGGCTTTATCCGGCTGTTCTCCGGAGTCTCCCGCTTTTTTCGCGATTCTAATGAGTTGGGACACGCCGTTGATCCGTTTCTCGTAATAATCCGGCGACTTCGCGTCGACCGATAAATTGTCGAACAGTTCGGATACGGCCGGACGCGGCGCATCTTTCGACGGCGTCTCCGGATCGGAAAGCGGAGCCGCATCCTTCCAGTAGAAGACGCTAAGGCGGAAGCCGCTTAACGTCCCTTTGGCAACCTTGACGGCAACGCGGTTGCCCCATTCGCCTTCACCGACTGCTTCGACGGTCAAGGCGCCGGCCGATCCATCTTTCAGGGCGATCTCCGCCGCCGCAGCGCCGGCCTGAACGATTCGTCCGATATAGCAGCGCTGGCCGCCGTTGTTAAAAAAGCCTTCAACCGCGTAAGGAAGGTAGCTGCCCTCGCCGGCCAAACCGCCATATACCCTCTGGTAATCCAGCCAGCTTGTAATCAGCTTCGGCATTGTCGGACCGCGCTCGGCTTCGCCCAAGAAACCGGCCGTGCTCGTCGATACGCCCTCCACCGGCTTGCTGCCAATTTCTGTTTCTTCGATATAAACTCCGGGAGATAAGTATTCCGGCATAAAAGATGCCTCCTTTAAGGGTTGTAATTGCCTCATTGTTCTTTCTCAAGCGATACGAACCGTACTTCCTTCGCCGTTACCCGACTCGGGGCGATGACGGTCGTCGTATCGATTTCGACCGGCGAAACGGCATAACATACGGTCGGTTTATATCGGCTGTCCGGGAACGTGTTCCAGATATCGGACGCTTCCTGAACGGACGACGGCTGATATGTTACGCTAAGCCGCGCGCCGCTGCCCGCCAAGCCGCCTTGCAGCAGCTCCCCTGCCAGCACCGCGTGATCATGGAAAACGCGCATCGCTCTTCCTAGCAGCCGGTGCTCTTCTAGCGACCTTTCCGTGAAATCCGGCAGATACGAATAAGCCGACAGCATGTAATACAAATCCAGCGATAACGGCGGAAGCCGCGTATAGCCATAAGCCGGGTCAACAGCTTGATTTTTTAGATAGGGGTTTTCAGCCAACCGGAACAAAAACAGCGTAAGACGAACCGAATGACCGGTGACGTCCGCCGGCGACTGCAGTGCAATCGACTTTGGCGTTACCATGTCTCCCATATGCTCACGCAGCAGCTTGATTAGCGTTTCGCCGACGTCGGCAATGGCGGAATCCGCGCTCAACTCTTTTCACCCCCTTCACAGATTTAAAAACCGGCCGTAGCCGCCGAAATCCTCCTTGCTCCAAAGCTTTCCGATTTTCTCCAGCTCGCGCCGTGCGGCCCGCACGAAATGCTCCATGCCGATCGGCAGGTTTTGTGCGGCAGCTATGAAGGCGGCCGATAAGACGATGTTTTTGATGTTGCCCCCCGCCAGCTTTAGCGCCGAAGCCAAAAACGGCAAATCGATATCCTCGCCTATCGGCGCTTCCTTCGGAATCATGTTCTGCCAGATGAGAAGTCTCTCCTTTTCGCCCGGCATCGGAAACTCGATGCTGAACCGCATCCGCCGGATAAACGCTTCATCAAGATTGCCGAGCAAATTCGTCGCCAGCATCGTTACGCCGTCATAGTCCTCCATCTGCTGGAGCAAATACGCGATCTCCGTATTGGCATGTCGGTCGTTCGAATCCTTTACTTCAGTCCTTTTGCCGAATAAGGCGTCCGCTTCGTCGAAAAATAGAACGGCGTTGCTGTTTCGCGCTTCTTGAAATACCTGCTGCAAATTTTTTTCGGTTTCGCCGATATACTTGCTCACGATTTGCGACAGGTCGATCCGATAAAGGTCGAGGCGCAGCTCTCCAGCCAGCGCTTCGGCCGCGGAAGTTTTGCCTGTGCCCGGCGGACCGTGAAGCAGCACGTTCAACCCTGTTCCTCTGGAAAACTTGCGGCCGAATCCCCAGTCCCGATAAACATGTTTCCGGTATTTCGCTTGATGGATGACCTCCTTGAGCCTAATCCTTTGTTCATCTGTAAAAACGAGGTCATCCAACCCGCCGGAAGGGATTAAGCGGTCGGCCAGTAAATGAAGACGGTGATGAAGTTGACCGCTGCCGGCCGCCTCCAGCTCCTCTATGCCAATTCGACCGCTTGCGGGCGAACGCCACTTCGCCAGTCTCGAAGCCTCGGCGAGAACGTCGCGGATTTGTCCCGCGGTGAACCGGTATTTGTCCGCCATCGCTTCAAGCAGTGATTCGTCCTTTACGTCGTAATGCCGCGATTCACTCTTCCAGACGACCACCCGTTCCTGTTGGCTTAAAGCCGGCATTTCGAGCCGGATCACATGATGAAAGCGAAGGCTTTCCCGCGTGCTCCAAGGCTGGCTGCCCAACAGGAAAGCAAGCCTTGGAAATTGGCGTATATGTACAGCCAGCCGGGCTAACGCTCGTTCGTTCCGGTCGTCCGGGGCAAACAGAACGTCCGCGTGCTCAAGACAAACGGCAGCCTGCTGCAGCGCCGCTTCCCGGAACAGCAGAAACAGCAGTTTCTCTTGCAAATGGAAAGACTCCATCCCCCGCATCGCGGCCATGTCCGCGACGAGGAGCGGAATGCCCAGATCGCTGCATACGGCTTCGGCTAGCGCCCTTTTGCCGGAGCCGTATGGTCCGTGCAAATAAAAAGACGAAGGCTCGAAGAAGGACGCCGCGCGGCGAGCATACTCTTTCACTCTTTCGGCCATATCACGCCACGATATGCTTCCGGCTCCCTCCTCCCCGTGCCGCGGCGGGCTCTCTAGCGACACATACGGCTCCAAACGGACATCTGGCTGCCGCGACCCGAGAAGAAAGGAAATGATTCTCGGGTCTGCCCGTAACGGACGGGTCAACCGGTTGACGGCTTCGCCATCCTCTTCCTCGAATGCGACCAATCCATGCTTAACTAAGGCGCTATTCGGATCAAACATTCGCCTCGAGGCCGCAAAGTCACGCAAGTTGTCGCCGAGCAGCTTGGCAATAAGATCGATACTTGCGTGATTACGCGTAGGTTCATCCTGCAAGAGGGCATATAGCCGCTCGTATTTAGAATCTATTTCGCCGGCCGCGCAAATAACGAGTGCCAGTTCCTCCGCCGCCGTTAGTTGAAACATGCCCGATAGCGCAGGAAGGGCCAAAGGAATGCCCGCCTCCAGGCTTACCGCTATTCTTCCGGCGATCTTCTCCTCCAGGTCGTGCTCCCCGTTGTGTTCGCCAAGGAAGCTTTCTTCCTCCGTTTCCTGATCGGCAAGACTCGACCGGTTAAGCTCGCTTTGCCGCTTGGCTTCTTTTCCGGATAGATCAACCCCGTTGAGCGGATTTGGCGAATTGGCCGGCCATGGGACATGCTTCTGCCGAAGTCTGAAACTCAGCAGCATGTCGAGCCGCCTAAGCTCATCTTGAATGTGCTCGATTGAATCTAGGTAAGGAGCAGCCGAGCTTTCTTTTCGCTGTATTCCCATCGTATTAATGGACATAATATCCGCCAAATCTCCTTCTGCGCGAACTTCATGTCAAAGCGCTGCGACGACGGAGCATGAGTGCAATCGATAAACGCTTTGGTTTACGCTCCCTAAGCGTAGCCTATCAGCTGCTTATTGCCTATTATCCAAAAGGATAATAGCCTTGGGCTGAAAGGATACCTCCATGCTCCCGTCTGCCCTCTGCATCGGTCACTTGCCGGTATTTTTGCGAAGTCAAAATACAAAAAGAGCTTCTCATGAACAGATCCGCGATTGAAACGCAGGAACTTCGAAAATCATTTCGAGGCCAAACGCAGTATCAGCCTTTGTCTGCGAAATACAGAAGCGCTTATTATGGTAATCGAGCTTCCTGTCAAGCTTATGCTTCTATTCTCTTATGTATTCGGCGGCGTGATTGATCCTGAGAGAGATTATGTTCATTATGTCGTTCCCCGTATTATTCTGCTCTGTGCTGGTTTCGGATCATCCAGTACGGTAGTGAACGTTGCCAGGACATTCTGCTGTAATTCGCTCATCCATCGGCTCAGTTTTTCAAACCCTTCAATTGAATTCGACAATGAGAGGTGCCGTTAGGAAACGATGATGCCTCGGAAGTTGGTAACCTGTGCTACGCGCGTTTCTTTGGCCATGTCGATTCCTATGACAAGATGCGAGGTAGGCTCTTCCTCGCATCAGACACTTTGCAGGGAATTGTTATCAAGTTCTTGTCATTTCATTAGTGTTCGATGGATTGTGTCACAAGCGATGGAGTTCTATTCTTCAAAACTTTTATAAGTGAAGTATCCCTGGTAACCCCTACATAATCACGACATTGCATAAGGTGTAATACACCATATAGGACGCACACCAGTCAGAGGGCACGCACCTGTCGACCTCGATCTTCTCCTGATACTTTCAAGCGCAACCAGTCGCACTGTCTACGCCTGAACGTCTGCACAGCGCACTTGCCTCCAGTTAGCCAGTAGCTGCCATAATCCCTTCCACTGTTGCATAAAGCCAGTCGACCGCATTCGTCGCGACCTTCAATTGTAGTCGACTTGTTCGGCCGTTGACGAACATGTCCCCCTCCAGCCTCTCCCGGAACGCGGAAACGGCAGCAACGAGTGATACTCCCCCTACGGTAGACAGGTAAAAAAATAGTCATCGCTCTGAAAGCTCACGTTGCACGCGCTGTTGCCTACTACCGTCATTTAGATCCAATCTTCGGTATATGTCTGCAACGATCTGTTTCCTGAGGCATGCACTCAAAGGCTTTTCCGCGTAGCGTGCACTTTGTCGGGAATGTTACAAAGTTCTTGTCATCTCATTTTGACAAGAACTTGATAACATAACAAAAAAAAGCCGCAAATTATGCGGCTTTCAATGTTACTATGTTCTTGTCACCCGACATCTTCTTCTTCTGGTCTGGGGGAGTCTATTACTCAAGACTCCTGTCCTCTAAGCTGCCCATTTGCGACAACTCGGAGCTTCCATAGTTACAATATCGTAATATAAATTATTCATCATAGTTGTTTGACTTGGACTTGCAAGTTGATTTGCAACTTCCTCAGCCGCCTGAATTTTTTCGTTAATTTTGGCCGACTCATTCTCGGTTAGGCTACTATAAATAGTTATCGTAAAGTCCTTTTTGTCTTTTTCAAAAATAAATATCCCTTCATATTTACTTTTTTATATTGAAAGCTGGCCAGCTATTCAATCACATTAAACAAGTGACCCTTCTACAGCGAAAGCCTGCTGACAAACGGTTTTTTTACCATTCACATCAAAAAATACTTTGTAATCTTCCTGATTATTAACAATGTTAATGCTTGCGAACATAGAATAGCTGCCATAACTTTAAGTTTTTTGCCCACCATCATTTTACTTAAGTATCTCCAAAAGTATAGTATTTTTTAGTGTTGAAGCAACGCTGTTTCCAATTATATAATTTAAACCCTTTTACGAAAACGTGATCGCGGTATAGCGTATTCACGTTTGCGGTCGCTTTAATTATACTCTGGTTATAACTTCAACCGTGCTTGGAATATATCCGAATGTGCTTTGACGAAACCCGCATACGCCTGCAGGTCAACGGTATTGGTGCCATTGAGACACCAATACTCCATAGTCAGCCCTTAATTATACATGTTTTCGTATAATTATTCATACAGCCAATTTTCTCAGCAATTATGAATTTTTTCTCTCACCAAAGTTTGGTCTTCTTCTCAATAATTCTGACGTCACACACCTCTCATCATTATCAACCCGATGACCGATTTAATTACACCTGCTGTAGCCGCAACTATTGCATTCCTTGCAGCCTTCAATATTAATCAAAGTAGCAGACCCACAAGAAGGACATAGATCCCGTGAAGTAATAGCGGTTTCTGTTTTAACAACTACTTGTTCCGGTTTAGCTGCTCCCCCATTAGAGGGATTAAAAAGCATGGCTGAGGATTCTGCCGCTGCCGAAAGCTCGATAGCGGTATTTGTGTGAAGCTCCAGCGCCTTCGCAACCGCATCGGCAATAGATTCCACACGGTTCTCCCCAAAACCGATAGCACCGGACCCGCCTATTCCTTTCAAGTGCTTGATCAGCAGCTTCACTTTATTGCCGTGATCACCGTAACGCAAAAACAGCGAGGAAACACGGCCTAATGCTTCTGCCATCGCAAATACATCAGAGCCCGCCTTGCCGACGTTCAGAAAAATTTCGCACGGCGTGCCGTTTAAGTCGTTAATGGTAATGTAGGCCATGCCGAAAGGTGTATTAACCTTATAGGTAGCGCCTCGCAATACCTGCGGCCGGCGCTTATATTGCTTGTCGTGATCTGCCTCTGTCACAACAGTCTCTTCGATTTTCTCTTCCTTATCCGTCGACTTATCCGTCGATAGCACCTGTACATCACGGCTGCCGTCACGGTAGATCGTTACGCCTTTGCAGCCAAGCTCAAATGCTAACTCATACAGCCGTTCCGTTTCTTCAATCGTAAAGTCAGCAGGACAATTCGCAGTCTTCGAAATCGAGCTGTCCACCCAGCGCTGAATAGCCGCCTGCGTCCGAATATGATCCTCCGCTGATAGGCTCATCGCCGTTACGAAATAATCAGGCAGCTCTTCTCCCGGATGCGCATCCTTCCAGTCTTGGGCGATCGGGACATATTGCTTATCGTAGCCAAGTCGGCTTTGGCGGAAATATTCGAATGCGAAATAAGGTTCTATTCCGGTAGATGTTCCGACCATCGTTCCTGTACTACCCGTCGGCGCTTGAGTAAGGACCGTCACATTACGTATGCCATGTTCTGCAACGGAAGCCCCTACCTCAGGAAACTTTTCGATGAGGTTGCGCATAAAGCCGCTTTGTACAAATTTCTCCTCATCAAATGCTTGAAACGAGCCCTTCTCGGCAGCAATTTCTGAAGATGCCAAATAAGATTCCCGGGCAATAAAGCTGTAAAGCTTATCAAGGAAATCCAATGATTCCGCACTTCCATAGCGAACGCCAAGCTTAATCATGAGCTCGGCAAGCCCCATTGTACCAAGCCCGATACGTCGCTCCAGCTTTTGATTACGCTCGTTCTCCTCAAAATGATAAGGCGTCTTTTCGATGACATTATCCAGAAAACGAACCGACCATCTTGTAACCTTGGCTAATTCATCCCAAGCGACATCATGTTGCTCTTCATCATAAAACTTCGATAGATTTACAGCGGATAAATTACATACGCCCCAACCGGGTAATCCTTGTTCTCCGCACGGATTAGTACTAATAATCGGATTAAAGTACCAGCTATTCGACATTTGATTATAGTACTCCATAAACACGACACCGGGCTCGGCAGATTTCCATGCCGATTCTATGATGGTGTGCCAGACGTCGCGGGCACGGACGGTTTTGTAATGAATCACCCTTTTTCCTAGGCGCCGCCACTCGTCAATATCTCCCGTCCACAGCTCGTTGTAATCAGTTTCCTTCGTATCAGGGAATACGAGTTCCCAGTCGAGATCATCCTTCACAGCCCGCATGAATGCGTTGCTTATACATACGGATAAGTTCGCATTCGTCACTTGTCCCATCGTTTGTTTGACCGTTATGAACTCAAGCACGTCGGGATGCCAGTCGTTCATCATAATCATTAAGGCTCCCCTTCGACTTCCGCCCTGCTCGATCAAACCCGTCGTATAGCTAAACAACCCGCCCCAGGATACCGCTCCGCTGGACGAGCCGTTAACGCCAGCTACAATGGAGCGCCGCGGCCGCAGCGAAGATAAGTTCATCCCTACGCCGCCGCCGCGCGCCATGATTTCCGTCATTTCGGCGAGCGTCTTCATAATGCCGCCGCGGCTGTCCTTCGGAGACGGAATGACATAGCAGTTGAACAACGTCAGCTCCTCGCTCGCACCGGCGCCTGCCGCGATCCTCCCGCCAGGCACAAGCTTCCAATCATCGAGAATATAACGAAACTTCTCCTGCCACTCCTTCTGCTTTTCCTCACCGCTCTCCACCGACGCCATCGCCCCGGCTAACCGGTCCCACATTTCCTCAGGTGTCTTCTCGATCGTCAAGGTCAGCTTGTCAACGCTTGAATCCACAAGATCTCCATTACGCAAACGCACCGTCACTGTCCTGCCCTCGCGTGCGACCACTTCCCCGACTTCCTTGGCCGGGAATTTCGGATCATCCTTCGTTAGAACGAGTACGACGTCGCCGACCTTCGTTTCGTTCGTATCTGCATTTTTCCAAGCGTACCGGTCCAAAAAGATTTTTTCGCTCAGTCCCTCGAGCCGTTTTCCGCGTGTTGTCCCCATCGTACTTCCTCCTCTATCCACTCGCACCTCAGGCACAGATGTAAGTATTATATGCTCAAGGCACAATATATTGTGTTGTTAAACCATTATACTATACTACATATTGATATACACTCTGGTATTTGGCTGAATTTAACAACCTGCTCCGCTTTCATGCCCTCTCTCACTCATTAGCTTGTCCATTCTCTATTTTAGAAGGCTTCTTATTATTATTTGTTGAAAAGGCAATACTAATTACTACTTATCCCTTTTAATGCGGAAGGAGCTGCAAGAGATGACATTCCCTACAACGCCGCAGGCTGCCTCAGCCGAAACAGGCCCAGCCATCGTTACACGAAAGCTGCATCCGCTCGTTGATTTGCAATGCGACCGGACCTGGTTTGAGGAGCTGCAAAATCGACTTTCCCGGGGCGGTCCATGGGATGATTGGACATTATATCAGCTCGCCATGGAAGCTGAGCAAGCCAAACGAATTGAAAGTTTCGATCAGCTGCTGTGCCTACGTTCTCTCCCTTCATTCGAGCCGATGCCGCATCAAATTAGTACGGCGCGCAAGGTCGTGCACGAGATGGGTGGCCGCGCCATTCTTGCGGATGAGGTCGGTCTCGGCAAAACGATAGAAGCCGGTCTCGTGCTCAAAGAATATATTGTCCGCGGGCTCGCTAAACGTGTCTTAATTCTTGTTCCGGCTTCTCTGGTGCTTCAATGGGTGCGTGAACTGAACCAGAAGTTCGGCATTCCCGCCGTAGCCCAGAAGAAGGAGCATACGTGGGGGTATGACGTAGTCGTAGCCTCAATAGATACCGCTAAACGTGATCCTCACCGCGAAATCGTTCTCGGAACCGACTATGACCTGATCATTATTGACGAGGCGCATAAGCTGAAAAACAAAAAAACGACGAACTATCAATTCGCGAATGTGCTGCGCAAAAAATATTGTCTGCTGCTGACAGCGACGCCCATTCAGAACGACCTCGATGAGCTATTCAACCTCATCACGCTGCTCAAACCGGGTCAGCTTGGCGGACAAAGCGAATTCGCTGCCAATTTTGTCGTCGATAAGCGTCTTCCGAAAAATGAGGATCAGCTGCAGGAAGCACTCTCTAGCGTCATGATTCGCAATCGGCGCGGTGACGGCGGCATCCATTTCACGAAACGCTTTGTCAAGAATATTCCACTTGAGTTATCCGAGGATGAGAAAGCGCTCTACGATGCGGTCACCGGCTTCGTTAAGGAGCGCTATGAAGAGAGCGGAGGCGACTTAACGAGCATGCTGTCGCTCGTTACGCTTCAGCGCGAAGTTTGCAGCAGCCGGGACGCCGTCTTTTTAACGCTTGTGAACCTATTCAAGAAAACGGCCGAGGACTCGCCTATGCGTCCGAAGATTTGGGAGCTGGTAGAGAAAATACGTAATATCAAAGCGAATACGAAAGCGGAGAAAGCGATGGAGCTTGTCAAAGAAATGAATGACAAGGTCATTATTTTCACCGAGTACCGGGCGACGCAGGAATATTTGCTGCAGTTTTTCCGCGCACAAAATATGATCGCCGTTCCGTACCGGGGCGGCATGAACCGCGGTAAGAAGGATTGGATGATGGATCTGTTCCGCGGCCGGGCGCAGGTTCTGATTGCGACGGAAGCTGGCGGCGAAGGCATTAATCTGCAGTTTTGCCACCATATGATCAATTTCGATTTACCTTGGAACCCGATGCGGGTCGAGCAGCGGATCGGACGCGTACACCGCCTCGGTCAAACAGAGGATGTGAAAATTTACAACCTATGCACACTCGGAACGATCGAGGAGTATATTGTCAATTTGCTGCATGAAAAGATTAACCTTTTTGAGCTTGTCATCGGTGAGCTGGATCATATTTTAGAGCGGTTTGAGAAAGGCGACGGCTCGCTGGAGCAAAAACTGGCGAAAGTGCTTCTTGAAGCTGGCAATGATACGGATTTGAAGCAGCAGCTTGGTCAATTAGGCTCTTCCCTTAGCCGTATTCGCGACGAGGTGCAAACGGGGAAAAATCCGTACGCCGCTGGTCCAGAACTGCTTGTTAAGCTGGATTCACTTGGACAAACAGTGGAGGTGAGACCTTGAATGAGAAGCAGGTTCACAAATTCGTAAATCGCTATTTGGAAGCTACAGAATGCTCCATTTTAGAGAAATCGCCCGCCCATTTTACGGTTAAGCTTTCCCCCTTCGCCGACCGTGAGCTAACGAACCGTCCCTATTATTGGAGCTTCGTTGACCGGGTAGGCGCAGAACCGGAGACAATGACTTACTTGCTTGTTACCGATAAGCAAAAATATGATGCCGAGGAAGAGAGTAAAGCGAAAGCAAAAGCTTCTGATCAGCCTGACGCATCGGCAAATTCGCAGGATGCAGCCGCTAACGCAGCGCTCGGACGCTCTCTCGGTTTCATCCACGGCAGCTTGGCCGCGCCTGCGCGCGTACCTCGGGAGGATTTATATTTTGGAGCCCGTAAGCTGGAACAGCTGTTCGACGCTGCCAAATCAAAGGGCAGCTACGTTTATTTGTTCCAGGAGCCGGAGAAGCGCAGCAGCAATCCTTTCAGCTCCACACCCTACACCGCTTGGCTCGGCGTTAACATGCGCGTCGAGTTCGCTTGTGACCGGAAGCGCGAGGAAATTCATTGCTTTGGCGTTTCGCTCGCGACGGGACTATGCGTGGAACAATTTCACGACCGGCTGCTGTCGCACAAGCTCACGCCAAGGCTCCCAGCCAATATCCATATAACGAAAAACGGTCTTTCCTTCAATAAGGCGCTCGGCATCGTAGAGCAGGCACTGGAACGCAAGCTGCGCGGTTATGATTACAGCTGGGCGGCAGACGCTTCCGCGAGGCTGGAGGAGGAGCTCGAGAGAATAGGCAGCTACTATGAACCGCTCATAAAAAACGCGACTGTGGAAACAAGGCCGGCAATCGAAGAGCAGTTCACCCAAAGGCAAGCTGAGATTCGATGGCAATACGAGCCTCGTGTGACTGCATCCGCCATTAACTGCGGCATCTTTCACCTTGAAGGCATCGACTGACGAGCATTAGACGATATCCGCAGCTAAACGTCAAAAAAAGGCGGTCCCCGGACCGCCACAACATGACATGATGCAACAGCCTTCTTAAAGCTTGTCCATTACAATAGAAACGAGGTGATCACACATGCGAAAAAAATTTATAAGGCTGACTGCGGCATGCGTATTAACCGCTCTCGTGTTATATTCTGGCGGATTAAAGACGCAGCCTGCAGCTGCAACAGGTATTCCTGCGACAACAGATCAACCGCTTGAGCAGCAAGCACAGCTATGGGTAGACGAGCTGGCGAATCAGCCTCATTTTGAAAAATGGAAGCTCGCATCCTTGCAAATTTCCCCCATCGGTCCAGGTACGCATAGCTGGCTCGTCCTCGTAAAACAAAATAAGGAGACCGTCGGTTATTTAGTTGTAAACGCGGTCGAGAATGGCGGCTTTCAGCTAGGAGAATACGGCACAAGCAGTCACCCTTTGTTCGATGAGCAAACCTTATCGCGATCAATTAAACAACTTGAGCTGCTGCAGCCGGCTGACAAAACCGAAGCGCTATACGTTCACCCGCTGCTTGCCGCATGGAAGGTAACAGCAGATCAAGAAACTTATTTTACGGATGCCGCAAGCGGAGAGCTTCTTCCCGTGGAATCGAAAGACTGGCAGGCTGCCTCTTCCACGTTATTGATTCATGCGGAGCGGATGCAAGTTCCTGCAAGCGCTAAGCTGTTAAAGCATGTCTCCTTACCCTCATTCGATCGATATGCAAGGCTTCCTTGGCTGACCAAGGAACCTCTTCAAGTAGGAATCAGCACTTATTCATCACTTTTTGCAAAAATAAACAGCAAAGAACAGCTCCGTTATACCGCAGAGCTGTTTGAAGGACAAATGCTGTATGTTTGGTCCATCGTCGGCTATAACAAATGGGACAGCGGGCATCTTTACGTCGCGCTTGAAGCAGGTGAAGATGGATCCGAACGCAGGTTCATTCCACTTCTGTTGCTCATCGAGCTTGGTCACTTTTACCGGTGACGCTGCTCGCGTCCCTTCCACCATAACATAACGCTCATCGGCCCCCAGCCAAACCAATGCGTCAGCCAAGGCTCTCTTCGTGCTTTGGCTGATGTTCTTGTTTGCTTCCGCTCTTCCTTAGGTGTTTCCATATAAGCCATAAACTGCTCCGTCATGTATTTCACATAATCTTCGGGTTTAATTTTAGCCATTCCCGTCACTCCTTCTCCTTTAACTATGATGTTATAAGGTTGCCCTGTCTGATTTGAATGTAAACATGCATGAGTTTTCCTCTAAAGAGCCACGCTAACCCTATATCAATCTGATCTGGAGGAACCATCGTTATGCTGCATAAAATAGGTCTAGGCTTTATCGCGTTATGCTTCGCCGCAACCAGCAGTACGGCAGCTGCTTCTGAATGGCCGTTACTGCCAACTGCCACCGATCAGGATTGGGCGCTTCCATCTACGGTCGTCATCATCGACGTCGGACATGGCGGCATTGACGGGGGAGCATCATCGGGCGACACTCTGGAAAAGGATATCAACCTTGCCGTTGCCCGGAAGCTCTATGTGATGCTGCGCAGTCAAGGTATCGCGGCAGTTATGAACCGCACAGGCGATTATGCGTTAAGCGAGGACAATCGCTGGCATATAAGCCGTTCAAGACACCGCAAAGATCTTTCGCATCGCCGACAGCTTACGGAAGAGATTGAAAGCGAGCTGCTCGTTAGTCTTCATGTGAATTGGTCCAAAAAAAGCTCGCAGCACGGACCGCTCGTTCTTCATCAGAACCGCGGTGAAAGCGCCCTTCTAGCCTTCTGTATACAGGATGCGCTTAACCGGCAGCAAAAAACAGCCTTCCTACCGCGGGAAGGGAAGCCGTTTTATTTGCTCAAGCGAGTGCAGCAGCCTGCCGTTATCGTAGAAATGGGTTTTATTAGCAGCAGTTCCGACCGCGCAATGTTGACAGACCCGCGCCGTCAGGAAGAGATCGCGGCGGCGATCGCTTCAGGAATTAGGCAGTATAAATGGATCGCCCGCTGAAGCACGAACGAGATCCGACAGCTTCACAAATTGCACGTTTGACTGCATCACCGGTATGGATTGCTCTAGAACGGAAGCCGTCTTCTTGCCTGGAGGCCCGACATGTCCGATCGTGATGCAGCTGACGTGTGATTCCAGATGCTTGCGCAGTACGCTCATCTGCTTCGTAATATGTTGAACGGTATATATGTCATCAAGAAACACATCATTAGAGACGATAGGAAGATGAAGCTCCGCGGCAATTTTCGGAACAACTGTTTTGTAGGTCGTTCGGCTGTCGAGAAAAAACATTCCGCGTTCCTTGCACACGCCAAGCACAATTCGCATTACACGTTCGTCAGCGGTTACCTTAGAGCCCATATGATTATTCATTCCGATTGCATGCGGGACGTCCCCAATCGCACGCTCCACCCGTTTGCGAATTTCCTCATCGCTCATATCAGTGGTCAGCGCACCGGGTCCAAGCCATCTCTTCAAGCCCTTTATCGGCTCCATCGGCATATGAACAATAACGTCATGTCCAAGCCGGTGCGCTTCCTCCGCATCATGCCTCGTGGTCGGCATGAACGGCATAATCGCAGCCGTAAATTTTACTGGCAGCTTCATCATCTCTTCGGTACCTGCCATCCCGTTTCCGAAATCATCGATGACAATAGCGACCGTTCGCGGCTCTGGCTTCTCTTCTGCTAAGCTTATACGGTTTAATGATGAGCGTGCTGATACGGTTCCGCTGCCGATGATACCGCTCATACATATTGCAGCTGTCAAAAATAACATTGCCGCTCTAACTGCAACTGCTGGCAGTCGCGGTTTTTTATTCCCTGCTAGCTGTTCCTCTTCGATGCAACAATCATGCTGTCTGCTCATCGCTGCTCACACCTCGCTCTTTTATTACTATCATTGTTTGTGAAGGCGATGTAAAATATGCTGAATATTTCAACTTTCAGCCTGTTATTGACTTCGCACGGAGCACCATGCTAACATAAGGAAGCTAACCCGGATATGCGGTCGTGGCGGAATTGGCAGACGCGCTAGATTCAGGTTCTAGTGGTGTAACAGCCGTGGAGGTTCGAGTCCTCTCGACCGCACCAACCTTATCATTCGAACCTCGGAACATTGTTCCGAGGTTTTTTGTGTTGTGAGGAACATCCAGCCGAGAGCTGGACAACAAAAAAACGCGATTTCCGCGTTTTTTAATCGAAGCTTATATGTTCAGAAAATTATTTATTCTTCGTCTTGCCGTTTGATCCGGCTACTTCTGAATCTTGGTGGTTTCCTTCCTGCGACTTCTTGGCTTTGTTATTGTTGTTGCGGGACATCCATTTTGTCCTCCCCTCTTTGCCTTGGTACCATAAAATTATGTCCCGCATCTATCTCTAATATTCGCTGGCAAAAATGACTTTGCCCTCTGTCAGTGACGCTATTCTTGCCAATGAATGTACAAGATATCCATATTCGATCAGCTTTTCTCTACCTGGCTGGAATGCTTTTTCAATGACGATTCCAATGCCGACTACCTTAGCCCCGGCTTGCTCGGCGATTCGCGCTAATCCTAGCGCAGCATCTCCGTTTGCCAGAAAATCATCGATAATCAACACCCGGTCGTCAGAAGATAAAAACTTGCGCGATACCGTTACTTCACTCTCCTCTTGCTTCGTGAAGGAGTATATGTTTTCCGTGTACAAGTCATCCTTCAGCGTAAGCGACTTGCGTTTGCGGGCGAACAGCAGCGGGACATTCATATGCAGCGCGGCCATTACGGCAGGCGCTATGCCGGACGATTCAAGCGTAAGCACCCTCGTGACCCCTTCGCCTTCAAAAAGTTGTGAAAACGTCCTTCCGATGTCAAGCATAAGCTGCGGATCCACCTGATGATTTAGAAAAGAGTCCACTTTTAATACATTTTCGTTCAAGACGATTCCTTCCTGCACGATTTTTTGTTCTAATCTCTTCACGGCATGTCCCTCCAAATTAAGAAATTAACTTGACTATATCATACTTTACGTGATAAACTATTTCCTGTTGACACATTATTTGCGGTCGTGGCGGAATTGGCAGACGCGCTAGATTCAGGTTCTAGTGGTGTAACAGCCGTGGAGGTTCGAGTCCTCTCGACCGCACCAATCTACTAATGAACAGAATCGCTCAAAACGAGCGGTTCTTTTTTTATTTATGCGACAAAAGCCTCCGTCTCGATTCAGACAGAGGCTTTCACTATTAAAGGAACCAATTAATCGAACAAATCTCCGAATACGTCCAGCACCGTTTTTTTCTTCTTGTAAGGACGGCCGTATTTATCATAACCGTATTTATCATGTCCATAGCCTTGATTGCCGTAGCCATGCTGGCCCTGTCCAGATCCATAGCCGGAAGGCGGCGCTTGGCCATAGCCCGGCGAGCCTGGCGGCGTTCCATGCCCGCCTGATGGCTGACTTCCGTAGCCGCCAGCTGGTTGGTTGCCATATCCCGGTTGACCAGGTTGACCAGGTTGAGCGTAGCCCTGCTGCTGCCCGAAGCCTTGGCTTGGCTGCGGCGGCTGGCTGCTGTAGCCGCCGCTTTGCATATCCTGCTGCATTTCACGCACACCTTGCATTAGCTTATCCAATTCTCCTCTATCGAGCCATACGCCTTTGCAATCCGGACACACATCGATAAGCACTTCATCCTTTATTACCTCGCGCATGCGCACATCTTCACATACAGGACATTTCATTCCAATCACTCCTTAAATGTACAGATAATAGGGTGCTGTTTTCTATGTTCAATTATGTAGCATCTTCAAAAGGCTTTGCACGTTCTTCTGACGCCAGTGCGTATTTGTATATCCGGCTTAGCTTCACAACGCGGCGATTCGGACGGCGAATGACAACCGAGGACTCGTCCCACGCGACAACAATTCCGAGTACATCGTTAATTTCCATTTCGTCCCGCACGACTCTAACGGTCTCGCCGCTTAATCGGAACTGATTCAGCTGCTCTTCAGTAACCAATGCTATTTCCTCCTGCTTTCGTGCAATCTGCTATTGAAAAACCTCAATGTTTGCTAATGCAATTCATTGAGGTTCTCTTCATTTTTTCCGGCAAAGCCGTCTATGCTTTAATCATCCTACACTTGTATCTATCGTCTCATACCATTCATCCAGTACGCGAGAAGACATAACGCGTTTGCCAATATAATCGGTCTGACGGTCCGTGAATTGATCCCGCCATTCGATCGATAATTCGTCGCACAGCTTCACAATCGTGAGCAGCTCAGACCAAGCTACGTAACGTTTGTACCAAAAAAACTGCGGATGCTCAATCATATAAGGATATAAATCATCAAATTCCGTATGTTTGCAATCTAAAGCGCGTTCAAAGTGAATCTTTGCGTCAGTCAACTTCGCATACATAAACTCTGCGGACATTTTCCCCATAATCTGTGCCTCCCCTCGGTCACTTCTGTATCATTATAAGCGATATTAACCGATGGGAAAAGAGCATTTGTACTGGAACATCTTACTCAAATTTAATTTCACCGTTATCAAGCGACGAAATTCGAACGAGAGGTTCCACCCGAATGCCTTGCTCCCTAAGTGTTCTGCCACCGGCTTGGAATGATTTCTCTACCACAACGCCTAGACCTACCAGCGCTGCGCCAGAACGTTGTATAATTTTGATAAGTCCGCGCGCGGCATCGCCGTTCGCGATAATATCATCAATAAACAATACCCGGTCCTCTTCCGTTAGAAACTGCTTCGATACCATAATATCGGTTACCATTCCTTTTGTAAAAGAAGGCACTCGTTCGGTATAGGCGTCCGGATCGGCAATAAGCGTCTTTTTCCGCCGAGCGAACACGAGCGGTACGCCCAGCACATGCGCAGTTGCAAATGCTGCAGGAATTCCTGAGGATTCCACCGTAATTACTTTTGTAATGTTCTCTTCGGCGAAGCGTTTAGCGAATTCTTGTCCCATTTCCATAGTCAATGCAGGGTCGACCTGGTGGTTGATCAATGCATCCATCCGCAGCACGTCTCTCGATAGTACCGATGATTCTGCCAAAATGCGTTGTTTTAAAGTTTCCATCTTTCATTACCTCCACCAAAATCCTTTTCGTTAACGTACCATAGGTCAGGCAAAAAGTGCAACCTTATTAACGTCTTCCTGTTTGATCGGTACAAAAGAAAGTAATAGAAGGGAAAATTTTCAAATCTGCGAAAAACGGAGCAACTTTTTCCTTATTTTGTACGTCTTATATATTATAATATTATTATGAGCCTATTTCATTTTTGAACATAAAACGGAGAGGAGTTCGGATGATGAAATATACCCAAAATGATACATCAAAAGCTGGAGTATTAGCAGCCGCATCTGCGCTTGTCATTTTGCTTGCTGGCTGTCAAAGCGCATCAACGGCTCCATCTGATCCCTATACAAGCAATAGTAATCTTGTCTACGACCAATCGGAGAAAGAGCCGGACAGCCCTCAAAAAACGTACTCAGAGCAAACAAACAATGAGCTTGTTTCAGATGAGCCCCATGCGAACAGTGTGGATATGACTAACGGTACGAACGCAGAAACTTCAACGCTGCACTCGCATGAAGATGATAAGGCTGCCGTAAAAACCGAAAGCGATGATGCGGCATGGACCGCTACCGCGCCTATGCTGCACGGAGTCGCAATCGGGGACAGCGATTCGAAGGTCAGGAAGCTTTTTGGCAAAGAAATCGACAGCTATACGCTTGAAGAAGAAACGGAGACCATCAAAGTACTTGAATACGATGGCTTCGCGATCGGAATCAACGACAGCAAAGCCGTTCATTATATCGAGGTTTACGGTAATGACATTTCAGCGGGCCTCAGCGGGTTACAGGTTGGGGACAAACCGGATAAGGCGCTTCAAATGCTGGGCAAGCCAGATAAACAAACGACTTATTTGCTTACTTACAAAGCGAGCGGCGCACTTCTTAAGCTGGATTTAGACCCTGAGCAAAACGAAATCGTATCCATTAAGCTTCTCACATTAAGCTAAGTCTGCGATCAATTGATTAAAAGCACAGAATCCCTTGTGAAAAAGTCATGCCTGTCCCCTCTTGGACATACCTTCTTATATAGAGGAGTATGGAACGGAGGACGGTTGACGATGTGGAAACGTACAGGCAAGGTGCTGCAAATTGCTGCGACCTATATAGGAACGATTGTAGGCGCCGGCTTTGCCACCGGACAAGAAATATTGCAATTTTTTACCCGCTTCGGGTATTGGGGAACATTAACGATTGCTTTGTCCACCATTCTATTCATTTGGCTCGGCACGAAAATGATGCTCCTATCCAACGAAATACGCGCTAAATCCTACGAGGATTTAAATAAGGCGCTGTTCGGTGAAAAATACGGCCGGCTCATCAGCCACTTCATGCTGGTCGTCCTTCTCGGCGTTACGGCCGTCATGCTCGCCGGCGCAGGCACTATTTTTTATGAGCATTGGAATATTTCTTATCAGTCCGGGCTGCTCATTACAGTGATTGCTTGTTACTTTTTACTGCGCAAAGGGATGAGTGCCATCTTGATGGTTAACGCGATCGTCGTCCCTGTCATGCTGCTGTTCACCGTACTCATAATGATTAATACCTTCCGGACACCCGGAGCCGACAAATTTATGACGTTGGCCAGCGACTTCTCCCCTTGGGCAGCGTGGGCATCCCCGTTTTTGTATACCGCGTTTAACTTGTCCATGGCGCAAGCGGTACTCGTGCCGCTCGGTGCAGAAATACAGGACAAAAAAACGATCATTGCCGGCTCATGGCTCGGCGGCATTGGCGTCGGTTTTATGCTGCTTTCGGGTCATATCGCATTGTCGGTTTATATGCCGGGCATCCAGCAGTTTGCCATTCCGATGGGCGGAATCGCCAACCAGCTTGGGCATAGCATTCAATTCATTTATATTTTTCTTATTTTCGCTGAGATTTTTACGACACTCATCGCAGATATCTACGGACTTACTTTACAGCTCCACGAACGGTTGAAGTGGGCGCGCAGCTTAATTGTTCTCATTATTCTCGCGATTTGTTACGTCGCCAGCCAAATTGGCTTTGGTACGCTGCTATCTACGCTTTACCCGTTATTCGGCTTGATCAGCTTTGGTTGGCTCATTTTAATTATCCGCAAGCGTGTCACGCACACTTAAATGGACAATTATATACCATTGCGCAGCAGGCACGGACTAAATAAGGACAAGCGTTGCGCCGTGGCAATGCTCCAGCAGGGCATCCCGCACATGCTCATGACAAGTCATAACGATCATTTGTCTGCTGCCCGATAACTCTGCTACCAGCTTCGCTGCGGCTTGCAGCCTTACGCGATCAAAGTTGACGAACACATCATCCAGCATAAGCGGCAGTTTTATCGACTGCGAAGCTTCCTCCGCTAATGCGAGGCGCATGGCCAAATATACCTGCTCAGCCGTTCCGCGGCTTAGCATCGTGCTGTCAATGAGACGCTGATCCGACGATTCTAATCGAATACCAGCCTCCCCCGGTGTCGTCAGTATGCGGATATACTTCCCATCAGTAAGGTCCGCGATATAGCCAGAGGCATTGCGAAGCACAACCGGCTGCCGTTCTTCTTCGTATATTCGTTTCGTTCTTCTTATTAATGCTGCGCTTATCGAAAGTACGGCATAACGCTCCGCATCTGCCTCCAGCTGCGCTACGGTCATTTCCTTCTGCGCGAGCAGCTTCTGCCGCTCCTCTTCCTTCAGCAAATGATCGATCGATTGCAGCAATCTGCCCCGCTGTTCCAGCTGCTCGTGCTTCTGCTTCTCGAGCTGTGCAAGCTCGGCTTGCGAGGCTGCTTGAAGTGTTTGAAGCTGCTCATCATCATTGGATACATACAGCTCCTCCAGCTCGGCAATCCGATCTTCCGACATACCAGCTGTTATTTCCAGCTCGAGCTTGGACAGCTCGAGGTCCAGTTCAGCCGCTATACGTCGATGCTCTAGCGCAGTCTCATACTGGGCTTCATTTTGTACGTCAGCGCTTTCCATCTGAGCAGCAACTGCTGCTTCCAGCTCTTCTAATTGTGCTTCAACGGTTTTTAAGGACAGCCGCAGCTCATCACGGCGCGCTTCCATGCCGCGCGCTTCCTGCTTCGCAGCTGCGTGACGGCGTATCTCGGCATGCAGCAGCCGCAAGGCGAGTGCCGGGTCAGCAGTCAGCTGGCGGGACGCTTCATCGAATCCCTCACACAATGCTGCCGCTTGCAAAGCGAAAGCGGCTAACTGCTTGGCGGCGGCGGCTTTCTTAGCTGCAAGCCGGTCATATTGGTGCAGCCGCTGCACAGCTTGCTCGGCGAGCTCGAACGCTTCGAGCGCGGCTGACGGCGACATCGATGCCGGCAGTGAGCGTGCTGCAAGCCAGCCGGCCCATTGCCGGGCGGCGGCTTGTTTCGTTTGCGCGGCGGCGGCGGTGGCTTCGCTGCGCTCGCGGGCGAGTGCGCGGAGCCGATCCAGGCGGCGCGCGAGCTCGCTGCGGTTGTCGATGAGGCGCTCGCTGTTTTGCAGCGCCTCGAGACGGGCTTCTACTGCGGCGCGCAGCTGTGTGCGCGCCTGTTCGGCAGCTTGCGCATGGTCAGGCGCGTAATGCTGATGTGCAGTTTGCAGCGCAGCAATTATTGCCGATGCTGCTGCTTCGGGCTCGCGTATGAGCGCTGCCAGTGCATGACGTAGACGCTGCTCCACCTCGCCAAGCGCCGTATTTTCCTTGCTGCTTTCTATAGCGGTCCCTCCTGGGCCGCGCATTCTTCTGCCAGCCGCGGAAGTCCATGCACGTCCGTTCTCGCCTTTTGCTAGTCTAGCGGAACGGTCTCCTGCGAGACTAGCTATCCGTGCCATCCGTGCAGCACTGCCGCCGCTGCGGCTCCGCGCCAGCGCGGCAACAACAAGCGCCAGCGCTGCTCCCGCCAGCGCCAACACTACAATGCCGGCTCCGCCGGCCGCTTCGCCCGCGGCAGCGCCGCTAAGCGCAGCAACCCCAAGCGCCAGCGCTGCTCCGCCCGCGCCTGCCGCTGCAGCCCAAAGCGGACCGGCTCCGCCCCGGCCCGCAGCTGCCGCGCCGCGGCCAGCCGCCCCGCTTCCGCTCGCGGCTGCGGCGGCGCCGGCAGCGCGCACCCGCTCGAGCTCCCACTCGCGGAGCGCGCTATCAACGGCGTTCCACGCCTCTTTCAGCGCATCACGCGTGCGCGGCAAAAACATGAGCCCCGCGCCGTCTTCCCGCTCGCGGCGTTCCGCTTCGCGCCCTACAGCCGCCTCCGCTTCATCCCAAGCATAAGCCGCCTCCCGCTCCTGCTGTGCAAGCGCTTCAAGCTCAGCGGCCAATCTTTCCTCTTGCCGCGCTTCATCGAATTGCTGCTGCCTCGCCTGCCTTACAAAATCACGATCGGCAACCGTCACGTGAAACTCCCGGAGCTGCCGCTCCGTCCATTCAGGCGCAATGCTGCTAACCAGCCGCGCAATTGCCTCATCATGCTCGCGCAGCTCCACTTCCATCTCGCTGCTATCCGACCTAAGTTTGCGCATGCTTTCAGCGGCTTGCAGCAGCGCATCCGTTTCATCCGCCATTTGAATAAATCGCTCGTCAAAGGTGATTGACTGAAGCTGCAGCGCCAGCAGCTGTTCCTTATGGCGGATTTGTTCGGCAGCAGCCCGCCGCTCCGTCCTTTGCCTGATCAGCTCTTCCCAGCTTTTCTCCGCTTGCGCCGACAGGCTTGAAGCATAAGCAACGGTACTTCGCTCCAAGATCAGCTTTTGCTTCCGCATCCAAAGCGGTCTAACCGAACAGGCTTTATTAAGCAGCTGCTGCCGGGCAGCACATAATGGCAGCTCGCGCTCCAACCGGATCAGCGATAGATCAAGCTTCTCCGCCTGCTGCGTCAGCTCATTGTATGCGGCAATCGCATCTGCCCGCTTCCGCAATGCCGCTTCAAGCTGCTCAAGCGATTTTAGCTGCTGATTGATTTGCTGATTCGTGCCGCGCGGCTTGAACAGCTGCTCCATCTCCTGGACAAGCCGTTTCTCCGCTGCTGCAATCTGTCTGCCGCTGTCCCACCCGGCCTGGTACAAATAACGGCCGAGCTCCTCTCCGGATAACGCGCCAACCTCCTGCAGCTCCGTCAGGGTAATTGCGAATAATTGACGATACAGTCTTTCCGTTACATTACCGAGAAAGCGCCGCTCCCAATCCGCTTGCGTAAGGACAACTTCATCGGCAAAGGTCTGACCGAACTCCAAATACCCGTCTGTATCACTTGATGCTTGCTCAACGACTCCCGCATAATCCAGTCCGCGCAGCTTCAGCTTGCTTGAGCCATCAGCCGAGTAACGTTCAAGCACATACCGCTTGCCCGACTGATCGGTGAAAAATAATCTTCCCCCGTGCTTCCCTCCGTTAACCGGCTCCTGCCGCAGAGCTGCTTGTCCCCGTTTTGCGAAGCCGTAAAGCATCGATCTGATAAAGCTGAACATCGTGCTTTTGCCCGCTTCATTCGGACCATACACAATGATCACAGGGGCATCCATCGGAACACGCTGTCCATAAAGCTGTCCAAAACCGTCAATTTCAGCCTTCAAAAGCTTCATGGCTCGTCCCTCCTGAAAGGTTTTCATAGAAAACCTACTTCTTAAGCTATTGCTACGGTTTTCTAAGAAAACCTGCTTAGTAAGCATTAATCGTCCATGTCGGTCCCATGGATCAACCCGAGCGTCAGCTCCCGCGCTTGCTTGAGCCATCGGTCAGGCAGCTCATCCCAATTGTTGCGCATTAGCCTGCCGAGCTTCGCATGATGAGTGAGCGGACTAACCGCATCCTTGGCAAAATCGCGCCATTCCGACTCATCTTCAGCCAGCCGGGCGCTTAATCGGAACAGCTCCCCTGCGAAGCTGTCTTCGGCTTCCAGCTCGTTCCAATTGAGCTCCGCTCCCGTATTCACCGCTATATCGTAGACGAACACCCAAGGCTGCTCTCCATCAGTCAGCTGTTGACCTTCCTGCAGCTGCTCGAGCAGCGTCCGGACAACGGCTCTTTCAGTCAATTTAATATGTAATGGGCCTCGGCCGGATAAATAGAGCCGCAGCATAAGCGAACGGCCGTCAGCCTCCAAGGTCAGCTGTTCAACCATACCAATCAGCTGCTGCAGCAGCTCCTGCTCCGAATAAATATTATCGATCCGGAAAGCATAATCCAGCCAGCGTACCTCATCGAGCGGTACGAAGGTGAGCTGAATGGAGCGTGCAGCGGTTATATCTACGACATAACAGCCCTTTGCCCCCGTTTCACGCGGATTTCTTCCCTGTGTATTGCCGGCATATACGACATGCGGATACTGATGCAGCACCTTGCGATGATGGATGTGACCGAGCGCCCAGTAATCAAAGCCTTTGCCGCCGGTAAGATCTTCAAGCGTGCATGGCGCGTACGGATCATGCGCCCCGTCTCCGTCAACATTGCCGTGCAGCAGCGCAATGTGATACGGCGCCTCCGGCTGGATACGGTAGCCCGCCGCCAAGTTTTCCGTTACCGCCCGCGTACCATAGGATACGCCGTAAACAAAAGCAGCCAGCTCACCGCTTCTGCGATAAACCGGCCGATATTCCATCTGATCCGCTCCAAAAACATGCACGTTTTTCGGCAGCGTGAGCGCGGCTCTAGCACCGTTTAGAGGATCGTGATTGCCGTGAATGACAAACACCGCAATACCGTGCTCTTCCAGCTTCTCCCACTCCCGCACAAGCATGAGCTGCGCGCGCAGCGAACGGTCGGCTTCGTCGAACAAATCTCCTGCAAGGACAATGAAATCAACCTGCTCCCGAACCGCCGTTTGCGTCAAATGGCGCAGCGCGGCGAAGGTCGAATCAGACAATGCATCACGTACCCGTTCCGGAGCTTTCGCAAGTCCGCGGAACGGACTGTCGAGGTGCAGATCAGCAGCATGGATAAATCGAAATGGTACAGTCATTCCTTCCCCACCTATACCGTTGTAGTCAACCTTATTCCGGTTTCATTTGAACGTACACTTTTTTCAACTGAGAAATGACGCGCTGGAGCGAATATACCTTTTTCGCCTTATCCCAGCCTGCCCGAGCGAGATTATACCGGTAGGTTGGATCGGTTACGACCTTCTCAAGCGCTGCGGCCAGCGCTGCCGGATCCTCGGGCGGTACGAGCAATCCGTTAACGCCGTCATCGATTTGCTCAGCAATACCGCCTACATTCGTACCGACAAGCGCTAACCAGCATAGCGCCGCTTCCGCGAATACGGAGCCGAACGCCTCTGCCCGCGATGGCAGCACGAACACGTCAAAGAACGGCATGAATTCTTCCGGGTGAAGCATATATCCGTAAAAAATAATATCGTCGTATAGATCAAGTTTTACCGCTAGCGCTTCAAGCTCTTCGCGAATCGGTCCATCGCCGATAATGTGGAGGACAAACGGATGTCCCTGCTTTTTAAGCTCCGCGCAAGCATGCAGCAAGATGTCAAGCCCTTTGGCCGGTACAAGCCTGCACACCGTAATTAGCTGAGTGACCGCATTGTCATGCGCGATCGGCTTAAATCGTTTTTCATCAAAACCGTTCGGTATGACTTTAATGCGCTCCGGCTGCTTTACTTGGGCTCCGATATAGGATCGAAACGACTCGGAAACGGTGAGCAGCTGATCAGCCTTAGCTTCCAGCTCCCCGTAGATGCTCATGAGAAACCGGTGCTCTGGCCCGCCCTCTTTTATTTTGCCGTTCAAAATAAGCTCCCGCTCGTAGCTGGAGTGAATCGTTACCGCAAGCGGCGTATCAGGGAACAGCTGCTTCATGACAAGCGCCGCGATCGGGTGATGCGCATGAATAATATCGTACGGCTTTTTGATGCGCATTTTTGTCCACCAGACGTAATCCCGGTAGGTTTGAATATATTTATCTACAATTATATTTCCGCTATAGACCGTATGATCGAAAGTCTCGAACACTACCTCTTCCTGTCCTTTGCCTCTGACGCGCTTAGGCAGCGAAAATAATTCCATCTGCCAACCAAGCTTAGTAAACCGTTCTTGAATGTACGGGACCATAGATGATACTCCGCCCGGCTGCTCCGGAGGAAAAAACAAGGCCTGCAATATGTTCATATGTCCCATCCTTTCAACTTCATGCATATGCAAAAACTATTCGTCTACCGTAAAACATGATATATTAGAACATATGTTTCTGTAAAGCTACTGAACCTAATACTAGACAATGGTGGTTAACTCATGACAATTACGCAATGGCTTGCAGGGCTGAGCGGACAGCTGCTTTCATCATCGGCAGTTATCGTTATCCTTATTTTAATGCTTATTATGTCGGTTAGGCTTTACGTCAGTTACCGCAACAAACGGATTTACCGGTTACTCATTACGGCTATACCTATTATAATCGCTAAGCAATGCCTGCTCGTCGTTCTCGCCTATCCGGGCTTGTTATTAACCCCGTGGCTTTATTTGTCTTTTAACATTTTACAAATCATCTCTTTTATCATTATAAACTTTGTTTTCATGAAATTATATACTCATCGCACGGCACAGCTGAAAGTCGTTCCGTTTATTATTATGAGTATGTTGACTTTTGTTATCGCAGGCATTCAATTTGCAATTACTCCTTTTACAGCGGAAACCGTTCTGAACGCCGAAGTATTTACGTTTCCCGCGCTCGACTTCTACGGGCTAATTGTGATCTTTATGATCATGCTCGACACAAGAAACGCGGAATTGACCTCTAAATATTATATGAGCCTTATCGTCTTCTTCGCTAATGAACTCGCCCGCCTGGCGAATGCTTATGTGTTTCACGGTTCGCTCTCATGGCTAATTTTGCTCGGCCATCTGCTTCCGATCGTATACTTCACGCTGTTATTTATTCTTCTATTTGAATGGGTCATCGAGCGTTTAATGTCAACTTATCAATCATCGATTATGGATGGCTTGACCGGTCTGTATAACCGCCGTCATTTTGCAGCGAGAGCAGAACTGCTGCTGCGCAGCAATAAGGCAGTAGCGGTTATATTTTGCGATATTGATAATTTCAAAAAACTGAACGATACGCACGGTCATCACAAGGCGGACGGTGTACTTAAGCAAGTGGCTGAAATTATAAAAGAGGAGTCGAGCGGCATCGGGGCTGCAGGACGCTATGGCGGGGAAGAGCTGCTGGCCTGCATTAGCACCGAGCGCGTGAAGCCCGAGCTTGTGGCCGAATCGATTCGCCGCAGAGTCGAGCAGGAAACGCCGGTAACTATAAGCGTTGGCTTCAGCACCTCCAAAGAGAGCAAAGCTGTTCAGGATATGATCAAACAAGCCGATGAGGCGATGTACCATTCGAAGATGACTGGTAAAAACAAAGTAACTCCGTTTAAATCGATGATGCGGGAAAATAAAATTCGTTAGTGAGTGCTATCGAAGGATAAGCGCCGGCAGCACCACCGCTCCGCAATGGGCATATGTTGTGTTATCTGAAATTTTCAAGAAGGACGGGATATCATGAAGCCCATTTACGGAAGTTATACAGATTGTGAAAATATTCCGATTTACTATCCGCCGCAGTATCAGCCACAGCAGCCCGGTATCGAATCCATCATGATACCAAGGCCGGTTTCCGAAAACCCCGCTTATAAGGGGAGCGGAAAGTTGCGTGATAAAGTTGCGATTATAACGGGTGGAGACAGCGGGATCGGAAGAGCTGTGGCGTACGCGTTTGCCAAAGAAGGAGCGGATATCGTCATCGCCTATTACAACGAGCACGGGGATGCCGAGGAGACAAGTACAAGAATCAATCAGTTGGGACGAAGGTGCCTCACACTCGCCGGAGATATCGGAGATGAATCGTTTTGCAGGCATGTGGTGGAATGGACCATCCGCACTTTCGGCCGAATCGACTGCCTGATCAACAACGCGGCGGTGCAATATTATCAAGAGAGCATTGAAGGCATTACGCGCGAACAGCTGGAATGGACCTTTCGAACAAACATTTTTTCGATGTTCTATCTCACCAAAGCGGCCCTCCCTTACTTGAAACCGGGAAGCACGATCATCAATACCTCTTCCGAAACCGCAAATATCGGATTTAAAGGGTTGATCGACTATTCGGCGACCAAAGGCGCGATTACCACGTTTACGCGTTCCTTGAGCATGTCGCTTATCGACCGCGGAATCCGTGTAAATGCAGTTGCTCCGGGGAGAACGTGGACACCTCTTCAACCGGCATCGATGCCTCCGAAGCTTTATATGTCGGCAGGTTATGACAAACCTATGAAACGGGACGGCCAGCCGTGGGAGATAGCACCCGCATATGTCTATCTGGCGTCCGACGATTCCACTTATGTGATTGGACAGGTGATCCATGTGAACGGGGGGGCGTATTTCGGTCAATAACCGTTTTAGAGGTCTTAAATAAAAATCCATTCAAGAACACGATAATATAGCGTTCTTGAATGGTTTTTGTTTGTTAAAAAAGTACGATCCTCCCCTTCCTTCAAGCTTCTCCTCCCGGATACAGCGTCGAGCTGTAAAGACGCTTCGGCTGTGGCAGCTGCCGGCCGCCGCTCGGCTGCTCCGCCAGCTCAGCAAACTGGCTGGAATAGATAGAGGCGGTAAGATCGTTATAGATAATGACCTGCTCTGTCCCTCTGCCAAGCAAATCGGCATGCACGGCATAACCGTTTGCAGGAAACTGAACGACCGGATTCATCCGGCCGTCGTATATCGTCGGATATACGCCCCCGCCCCTGCGGTAAGCCAAAATATAGTCAGGAGCATCCGCATCCCAGTTACGCAATGTTTCGATTATGGTTAGCCAGCCATCCGTCTTGCGGTCTTCCTTCCAAAGCTCTTGTCCCTCCGAATTAAGCAGAAACAAAGCGTCCTTTCCTTTGAGTCCTCGTCCGTCATCCTCTCGCACAAGACGGTCCAAGCCTGCGATCTGCAGGCCGGGCAAATCATTACGGAATCTGCCGAGCGCGATATGCTGGGACTCCACCGACCCTTCATGCCGCCACAGCTCCTTGCCGGCGCGGTCATACATTACCGTCACGCTGCCGCCGATGACGAGCTCCGGTTCACCGTCCCCGTTCACATCCCCTACCCAAATGCAGTCGGCGTGATCGTCTAAATCTTTGCAGCTCCAGAGAAGGCGGCCTTGCGAATCAAGCAGATCATACCCAGCCATCACCTCGTCCTTTCCGTCTCTATTGATGTCATAAACCCACGGGAAATGACCTGGATTGCCCTCATGCGTCCACAGAAGATTGAAATTCTGGTCCAACGCCCACATTTTATGATAGCGGTCCTTCAAAATAATATCGGTGGCCCGTTCGCCGCCGGACAAATTCGCAATGATGATACAGTCGTGGGCATGTGGATCAGGAAGCGGGTAGGATTCCTTCTTCTTGCCGGTTGCTCCGTCGATAACATGAAACTGATCGTCCATCACACACAGAACCTCAAGCTTGTCATCCCCGTCGATATCGTAGATTTGGGCCGGATAGTCCGAGCCTTGGCTGCCTGCTCCCGGATCAGGCGTCCCCGTCTGCCACAGCAAGTTGCCCTGAAGATCGAATGCGGTTAAGCATTGCACCTGATGGGGAATATAACGCACATCCTGCCGGTTATCGGGCTGCACGAGCAGCAGCTCCATCCGGCCGTCTCCGTTCAAATCGCCGAGCAGCATCTTGCAGCGCGGACCAGCCGCGCTAATATCTATTTCTCCCAGCAGAATCGCATCTAACGTCTCTTGTTTCATCCTAATCACCCTCATGAAAGTCCGACTTGGCTGCCGCCTTTTACTTCTACGATGCGGCCATCGACGCTAAGCCACACGCTTTGCGCCGACGGATTATAGACGAAATCCAAGCCAGCTGAAAATTTCAGCTGATTGTATGCATTCATATAATCAACGATTTGCATATTTGTGGCATACCAAATATTTTCACGGCCGCCGGCAAGCTCGCAAAAGCGCTCAATGAGCTCCCAGTTTTCATCATTGTCAAATTCATAGCTGTGTCCCCATACGTACATAAGATATAAATATTGTGATTTATGAAGCCCGATAAAGGTCTCCGTCCGCTCAATCAATTGGTCATTATGGTGGCAGCTTGGTTTCCATTCATGCCAATCATCCGGCATAGAGAAGCCGCCGGTCGTTTGTACGACACGCGCATATTCTATTCCCAAAGCGGGAAGCATCTGTTTAATTTCTTGGTTAAACGATCCGTTTGGATAAGATATACCGCGAACGGTATACCCGACAAGCCGTTCTAAGCCTTTTCGATCCTCCATGATCTCATATACGATCTGTTCCTTTGGGCAGCGCGCGATCGTCGGATGGGTCAGCGTATGGGCGGACACCTCATGCCCTGCGTACAAGACGGCTGCTTCCTGTTCTGTCAAGCGGTTGCCCGTACCGAACAATCCGCTGTTCAGGTGAAAAGTACCTTTAATTCCGTAACGGTTAAACGTGGACACCAGTCTTCTGTCTGCTGTCATGCCATCGTCGTAGCTCATCGTTAACGCCTTGTGCCTGCCTTCCGGGAAACACAATAATATTTTCGGCATCTAAAACTTCCTCCCTCACAAATGGATTTAGCGGGTATCGGGTAATACGGATTTACTTTCACCCTCTATCCCAACTATTCCTGCTCAAGCAGCCCGTACACATTCAAATTCGCATACTCCGCAATAAAAGGAGACATTTGCCGAAATCCGATTTTCCCCGCTCCGAGTTGCGGTCCGAACGCTATGCCGTCATCTACCCATGACAGTACTCTAAGCCCGTTAATCGAAAAGTCGATGCGAGGGCCGCGTTTCATAAGCACCATTTGGTATGAGCATGAGCAATCAGAGACCGAGGGAAGCGGATCCGGACCCTGCGCAGCAAGATGGAAACCGTAGCTTTTCCGCAAATTGCAGGTGTGAAACTTCCTCTCGTCCGGCCACCTTCTTCGATAGTAGGATAAATGAAAGGCATCGATTTCCCCGTGATGATATTGCTCGTATTCGCCCGTACGCGATGCAAGCGACGGGTCGAACAAATCGACTCCGTTCGCGCCTGCTGCTGCAAAAAATAGAATCGCCAAGCCCGGTTCGCGAATCGGCCTAAACTCCCAGGTCACCGCTATATCGGCAGGGAAGTCCTCCGGACACCACAGCACAAAATTCGCTTGCTGGCCGTCTTCCGGTTCCCGCCCGCTCTCGAGCCGCATCCTCCCTACCGGAAATGTGACGGCACCGCTCCCCTCCATGCGAAAATGCTTGACATCCTCTAAGGAGCGAAGCGGATTGCTGTAGAGCAGCTTCCATTCCGGCGTAATCATCGCTCCACCCGGGTGATTTCTTCCGGCAGCCATTCCGGTATTAATTCCAAGCTAATGATCGTATTCAAAGACCACTGTGCCGCTTCGTTCGTATTAATCCAATCGATCTCCTTCAATTCGCCGACATAAGTAACGGAAGCTGCCTCTTCCTGAAGATGTGCGATTGAGAATGGATTTTGCAGCAGCACCTTCCACGCATGCCTTGCTGCCGCCGCGTCCTGCTTATAGAAAGCGCCGAACGCAGCAATTGCGATGCTGAGCACCGGATGATTGAAGTGCTCATGGCTAACAGCTCCGCCCGTCAATTTATCCTTCTCTTCCTGAGGCAAATTATAGTAAATGCCGAAATCGGCCATCATGGCCTCCCATACCGGGTCCTTCAGCATGGCCGCCAGCTCGAACCATACCTGCGGCGCGCCCATGCAAATCGCCAGATGGCGTCCCCAGTTGTCGTCTCCGAGCGGAGTTAATATCCCAGTCTTCGGATCGTAGCCGTATGTCGGCCCTGAAATAAGACCGAAATTAGCTTGTTTGACGCAGTCGATGCCTACTAAAATTTTGTCGCGGTACGACGTGTCCTCGTATCTCTCCCACATAGTCATCCAATTGGAGCTGAACGCCGCCCAATCCGGTCCGATCCGAATGTGTGTCGGGTGCTCATCCTTTGGAAAATAAGCGCGCATCGGATCTAGATTAACGGTCGAGAAATCCGCATCCTTCACCTGATCCATGAGATCCCCGATCCGTTCGTCGGCGGTTAAATAGTAATAGTAACGGTGAAGTCCGGCCATTGCGATGCGCGCCTCCTTGCACCCGCAGCCCCAATGAACAACGTTATGCCTGGAACCAAGCCCCGCATATTCGCCGAAATGATAAACGTCAACTTCGCTCGTATGCCTCGTCATCGCTTCGGCAAGCCGGAATAAATCCTCGCGGCCCGACCGGAGAAACATGACCCACAGCCACATGTTTGGCACCAGCTCCGTATTTTGCCAAGCGCATCCGCCCAAATCATAGTTCCATACATGCCTGACCGGATCATAGCTGTGCATGAAGTCGCCGTAATCCCAGAATCCGTACCACTTCCGCTGCTCGACCTCGGACTGGTAGAAGGCCGTAATGCTATCAAGCCGGTCTTCCAAATACGCTTTGGCTGGCGTGCTCCGGTCCGGCAGGCTCCATAGTCCAAATGCACGCGTTTTATGTAAATACTCCGGCTCACAAACAAGCAACGGAGGTGACTCGATTTGCTTCCGCATCGTTTGCAGCTGCTCAGGCAATGGCGTTTCCGAGGTACACCACAGCATAAGCTCGCTTGTATTTGCAATGCCATAAGGGGTTGCCCGCAGCTCTTCAGCACCCTCATAAGACGATTCCACATGCGTTTCCGTGTCATAATGCCGAAGATCCATCGCTTCGGCGTCAGGCGACCAGAACCAGATATTGAAACTAGCTTCCCGCTTAGCCGTTCCATGAATCTCCATACCGGAAGGATGCTTCTCCCAAAAGTTCCGCATTCCAGCTGCCAGACCGCCGCCCTCGCTGCCTACGTAGCCAAGACCGCCTGCTCTTCTTCCTTCGGCCGCCTTCAGCCAGCAGCATTCCTCCTTTGTGCGCTTCCAAACAGCGTAATGCTCCGAGGAACGCTGCACCAGCTTGTAATCGTCCCATACCGCCGAGTCGTCCAGCAGCCCGAGAAAATATTCATCCTCCTTTTCGTCGAAATGGACTGTCGCCCCCTGCGTTTGCTGCTCGAACAGCTCGCGATATTTGCCCTTCGTCCGGCGGGTATGCAGCGTTTTTGGTGATTCGCTGAAAAAGCCGCTGTCGCCCGCGAGTCGAACATGGCGGTTATATAAGGCCCCCCTCATCGGAACTTTAAAGGAGAGGCCTAAAGCTTTAATAAAATCCGAGCTTGGATTCCCATCGTAATGAAAGGTATGAACGATTCGCACCGATTCCAGGCCCGCGTAAAAATATAAGCGAAGCGAGAACGGGAGCCATTCCCGCTTGCCGGACTCTGAGCGATGCTTTCCCTCCAGCTTCACGACGGCTCTAACCGGTCCGCTTTGCTCCACGACGGCCTTATGAATGCGGCTTTTGAAGCTTTCCTCACGAATAGACCGCTCACCCGATAGATGGCTTATGCTTTCCTTGATCGAGATCAGCGTGCCTCCGTTACAGACCTGAGTACCGTCCCGGAAGATGCTGCCGATGATAGAATCTCCTTGCTTGTTCACGGTACAAACGATAACGCCGGTATCCAGCACAATCGACTGCTCCGATTCTTGAACAATGACCTTTTTAGACGCTGCAGCACCCTCCGATTTAACGACCATATAGCCTTCAGGCGGCGCAGAGTCCAGCGAAACTGCCGCATGCGCTGACCATTTTATGCTGCCGTCCGGCCAATACGCAGTCGGCCAGCTTTGCATCGCTGCCGCTTCTCCTCTGCCAATGTCAATCAGAGCAAGCGATTCCTCTCTTAACAGCTCGCCTTCCATCCACGGAATGCCCCAGGTCAATCCAACCCGAGCACCGGCCGTCTCCTTTAACCAACGCAGCTTAACTGATAATGGTGATACCATGGTGAACCCTCCTCAGATGTGTCGATTTGCATCATACTTAACTACATCGTAAAGAGGATGCCGCTTGCATACAATGAGACTTTTTTGAATCCATCATCAAATAACCTTGCACATTTTTATATGATTTGCACTATATTGCATGCCGTTCATTCCGCTTGGGTGAGCTCCCGGTAACGGCTTGGCGTCATTCCCTCCAGCTTTTTGAAAATACGGTTGAAGTAGCTGTGCTGGTAGCCGACCTGCTCGGCCACGTCATTGATTTTGAGAGCCGATTCCCGCAGCAGCTCCTTCGCTTTGTCCAACCGGAGTCCGGTTAAATAATCGATAAAGTTTTTCCCTGTAACCTGCTTGAACGACTTGCTCAGAAAAAACGGGTTCGTGCCGATATGGTCGGCGCAATTGTCGAGCGAAATGTCCTTCATGTAATTTTGCTGCAAATAAATCATCGCTTGCTCGATCAGCCTCTTCACCTGTGAATCGGAACGGCCGCCCAGCTCCTTCAGAAACGGTTCGCACACCCGCTCCTGGAACCAGGTCAAAATTAACTGCGGTTCCCGTATTTGCGATAGCTGCTCATACATATTCGCGCATTTGAATAAACGGGTCGGCTGAATGCCGGAAACCATAATGGCATGCTGTACGCTGCCCAGCAAATGGAGCATCCCCTGCTGCACGTCGACGGCCTTCGCCCCTTTACACGACAAGGCATCCAGAAAATCACGCAAAAGCCCGTAAGCATCCGTCTCCTGCCCGGTCCGAAGCGCCTGGATAAACTCCCGTTCCAGTGTGAACGGATATTGGGGCTCCTCGGCTCTTTCTCCGCTGGCATGAAGCCGGCCGATGTCAATCATCTGATTTTCGTTCTCGAAATTGCGTTGGCTGGCCGCGTGCTTTGCTCCTTCGAACGATAACGGTATATTAGAAATGGCGTCCGTAGGCTCGCTGATGGCGATCGTTAGCCGCATTTTCAAAATAAGATTGACGGCATGCGTCAGCGCTTCGCCAAACGCTTGAAGCTCCTGGGCATATGAACCGTCCTTCGGCACGATAAGAAGCATTCCCGCCGCAAGATCGTGGAAATTAATCGTTTTGCTTTGCTCGAAGTGCTGGGAGGCGAATTCTTCGATCATATTGACTGCTGCGAACGTAACGAGCCCCTCATCCCCGTATTTGAATTTCCCTTCCAAGCTCGTAATGCCTGTCAGCTGCATATACAGAACGATAAATCGGTGATTGTCCACCTTCCATTTGTACCGCTCCATCCTCTCCAGCAGGTCTACCTCCGAATAGG
This sequence comes from Bacillota bacterium, assembly GCA_051750645.1. Classification (GTDB taxonomy): domain Bacteria; phylum Bacillota; class Bacilli; order Paenibacillales; family Paenibacillaceae; genus Pristimantibacillus. Next base: position 401,697 of record JBNJJW010000001.1, read on the forward strand.
CGTACAGATGTCCATGCAGCAGCTGATGAAGAAAGCTTTCCTTCACGTATGGAAGCTGCTCCGACAGCTTAGAATGCAGCTCCGTGCTCTCCCTGTTCAAATTATGCCATTGGCGCTCAATGAGCGAAAACTCATCATCCTGCTCCTGCGAGAACGCTTTGCCAGCCATCAGCACCGTCATTAACCGGTTAACAGGCGAATACATGCTGCGGGAAGCGAGCCATGCGAGTAATGCCGCAAGCAGCAGCGCGCTTAGACTTACCGCGAATATTATTTTTGAAATGAATACGACGGGCGCTGTAATACTTGATATCGGAGAAGCTGAGACGTATGTCCAGCTATCTGCGATCCTTGAGAACTTGCCGAAAGTGACGGTATAGGTTGAACCGTTCCAATCGAAGAAGAAGGAGCCTTGACCGGAACCGCGCGACTTTATTTCTGCTTTTAACTCTGCGACAAGGGTCGATTCCTGCGTATTCCCGCCGGTAGATGCTTGCAGCGTACCGTTATCTTGGAGAAAAAACGTTTCGCCTCCGTCATACGGTGTCATTGTACGCAGCATATCGCCCACCTTCTCGTTATCCAAACGAATCAGCAATGCGCCAAAAGGATGCAAGCTCCCGCCAGGAATATGGTGAACAAGGGTCAAATCCTTGGCCTGCGGACGCTGCGGATCAAAAGCGATTTCGGTCCAATAGGTCACCTTGTCCGAGCGCAGCAATCCCTCGTATATATCAAGAACCGGCTTTGAGGTTATCGCTTCATACTCGGGATCGAATAGAACCGGTTGATCAGCGCCTCCCAAATAAAGCCCGACAAGCTTGTTCATCGTATTCGATCCCTGCATGACAAGAAGCGTCTTTGTAATGTCATGCGCCTTCTCGAAATCTCTAATAAAATTAAGGTTTTCAAGGCTGATATCAAACTTGCTGTCAAAAGCCCAATGGGAAAGCATAAGCTCCAAATTCGTCAGCTCAGCATCGATGTTGCGGGCCCTTTGTTCGATTTGTTTGTTATGCAGATGCAGCAATTCGCTTTCCAGGCGGCCGCCTGCAATCCCGTAAACAAGCCCCCCCGTAATAAGACCGGGGATGCTGGCTACAATGAGAAACATAATCAGGCTTTTTCGGTAAAACCTGCCTTTCGGTCCGATTTTTCCGCTGTTTTTAAATATAAACCTCGTTTTTATTCCCTTTAGCATATTCTCACCAACCGAATTAGTATTGGTTTTTCCAATATGAACCGTCACTTGTAAACGTATTCAATTCTATTGTCCAAGAATATATCGCAGCGGCGAAATGAACAAGACCTTTTTATTGGGGCAGGCTTCTGAACCTTTTGGACTAGATCAAAAGACAGAACCCGCGCTCTCGAACACGGGCTCTGCCTATTTTGTGCTGAATGTTTATTTGCCGGCTGCGTACAGCTCGTTCATTTCTTTAATCAGCTCGTCTCCGCCGCTCTTCTTCCATAGCTCCAGAGCTGCCTTGAAGCCGGCTTCGTCGATCTGTCCAACGATAAACTTAATTCTCGCATCATTAATAATGTTGTCGAGCTGAGCGCCTTTTTCCGTATACACTTTAGAAATAAACGGCTCGGCCGGGTTCGTGACAATCGTTTTTTCGTTCTCCTTCTGCAGCTCAGCTTGCTTCAAGCGCAGCGGCGTCTGCTTCACCTTCATCGCACGGTCCTCGGGAATGAACGTTAACATTTGGTTCAAGCCTTCAACCTCGGACTCAAGCAGCACCGTATCCTTGCTCATGACGATAGAATTTTCCTCGACTGTATGGTGCTTGCCCTCCAGACCGTAACCCAGCATCGTTTGCATTTCCGGCTCATTTAACTGATCGAGGAAAGCAAGCACGCGCTTCAGCTCCTCCTCTGTCTTAACGGCTGATTTAGGCACTGCCAGCATGCCGGCAAATCCTGAGGTAGGGAGCGTGTGAAGCACACCGTCTGCGTCCTTCACGCCGGCAAATACATCCATGAAGTGAACATCCGGCTGATCCTTCCCTTCGGCGGCGAGCGCTGCGTGGATTTTGTCATCGGCTCGCGCCGCACCGTCGATTACATCAATGATAACGCCTGCTTGATTGTTCACGACAGGATCGGTCCATTTTGCCGAATCCATAATGGCGAAGTCCTGATTGACCAGCTTCTCGTCATAAAGCTTTTTCATAAATATCAAAGCTTCTAGATATTCCGGCGTTTGGTGATCGGGCACCAGCTTTCCATCCACGTCGCCCCATTTATTTGGTGCTCCGAACCACAATTTAATGTTGTCGAAGCCGCTCGCCCATCCGCCTGTCCACTTGACCATCACCATGCCGTACGTATCATCCTTGCCGTTTTTGTCCGGATCTTGTTCTTTAAACGCTTTCAACATATTGTAGAAATCGTCAATGGTCTCCGGTACCTGCAGTCCAACGTTATCAAGCCAATCCTTTCTGAAATAGACACCGTTTCTGCCCAGGGCGCGGCCCCGGTAAATGCCGTAATTTTTGCCTTCGACGGATGAATTGTTTAAGATGACCGGATTGGCTCCGCTTAAATTCGGATAATCCTTCAGGTAACCGCCGATCTCCCAAAATGCGCCAGATTTGGCCGCATTGACGAAGCTGGGGGATTTCACATCGGGTACATACATGATGGTCGGAAGCTTTCCTGATGCCAGCGTAATATTGAATTTGTCGACATAGGAAGCGTTCGGCACCCACTCAAAATGAATGTCCGTGTTCGTTTTCTTCTCAATCTCGGCGGCAACCGGGCTGTCATCCTTCGGATAATTCGTTTTGAAAATCGGCAGCATGATGTTGAGCTTAAGAGGTGTCTCTTCCTTGCCTGCTGTGTTCGTCGGTGCAGCACTTTCCGAGTCTGCGGTGGGCGCTGCGTTATTCGTTTCATTGCTTTTCTGCGAACACCCAACGATCGTGCTTGCGGCAAGCGCGCCAACCAGCAGCAGCGAAGCCCATTTGTTAACCCCGTTTCGATTTCCTTTCATGCATGTACCTCCCTTAGATATTTGTATTATATCGTAAAACCGTCTGCCTTCGGTCAAGCAGTTTCCCGGCAGATGGATGTTACATCGATTAGCCTTTGATCGACCCGATCAGAACCCCTTTGGCAAAATGCTTCTGCAGAAACGGATAAACGAGCAAAATCGGAACGGTGCCGACAACGATGACCGCCATTTTGATCGACTGGTCCGGCGGTTTGACGAAGTTTGGATCCATTGCATTCAAATCTCCTGCGGCTGCTTGCGACAGCAGTACGATTTGGCGGAGCAGCACTTGCAGCGGCCATTTCTCCGGATCATTGATATAGAGCAGGGCGGCGAAAAAATCGTTCCAATGACCTACCGCATAAAACAACGTAAAGGTGGCGAGCACCGGCTTGGACAGCGGGAGCACGATTCTCCACAGCAATCCCAGCTCCGTGCAGCCGTCAATTTTTGCAGCTTCCTCCAAGCCGGGCGGCAGCTCTTGAAAAAAGTTTTTGACGATAATCAAGTTAAACGCGCTAATCGCTCCCGGCAATATTAACGCCCAATACGAATCAAGCAATGACAGCTCGCGAATGACGAGATAGGTCGGAATCATCCCGCCCCCGAACAACATGGAGAATACGACTAGATTCAAAACCGTATTGCGCCCCATTAAGCCGCGCCTGGCAAGCGGATACGCCATCGTGACGGTAAAGAACAGATTAACGGCTGTACCGAAGACTGTGACGTACATGGACACCCCTATGCTTTTCAGTATCGTATTGGTCGAGAAAATGAATTCGTATGCCGCTATGGAGAACGTCTCCGGTATGAGAAACACCGCTCTTTTCGTTAGCTCCGCATCCGTTGCGAACGAGCCCGATATGACGTAAATAAACGGCAGGATGGCAGCTACAGCAAATAACCCCAGAAAAAAATAGTTCATAACATCGAATACCGTTCCGGAAACGGTTCTGTATGTTTTGGTCACTGTAATGCTCCCTTCTCGCGCGTTTCCGTTTAATAGAGTCCGGATTGCCCGAATTTTTTTGCCAAATAATTGCTGCCGAGAACGAGAATTACGCCGATTATTGCTTTAAATAAACCTACGGCGGTGCTGTAGCTGAATGCTCCTTGCGTAATCCCCATCATATACACGTACGTATCGAACACCTCGGCCACTTCCCTGTTAAGCGGATTAAGCAGCAAATAGATTTGCTCAAAGCCGTTCTCAAGCACGTTGCCCATGCGCAGGATAAGCAAAATAATGATTGTGCTGCTAATGGAGGGCAGCGTAATATGCCAAATTTGCTTCCAGCGGTTCGCACCGTCCATAATCGCCGCTTCGTATTGTTCAACATCCACCGCAGCGAGCGCCGCCAGAAAAATAATCGTCCCCCAGCCGCATTCCTTCCAAATCGTTTGAACAATAATCATAGGCCGGAACCAATCCGGACTTGCCAAAAACTCTATTTTTTTGCCGGTGTACGTATACAGCAGCTCATTAATCGGGCCTCCTTCTGTGGTCAGAAACACATAGGTCATACTTGCGACGATTACCATCGAGATAAAGTGCGGTACGTATATCAACGTCTGAACCGTTCGTTTGAAAATGGCTAGACGTATCTCGTTCAGCAGAATAGCCAGTATGATCGGTGCCGGAAAGAAAAACACTAAATTATAAAAGGACAAAATAAGCGTATTTCGCAGAAGCATAAAAAACTCGGGATTCGAGAAAAAAAGTCGGAAATGCTCGACGCCGACCCATTCGCTGTTCCAAAAGCCCGTATATGGCTGATAATTTTTAAATGCGAGCAGAACGCCCCACATCGGAACATATTTGAATAGTAAGAAGTACAACAAGCCGGGCAATAGCAGCAAGTAGAGCCACTTATCTTTCTTTAACCTCCGCAGCACGCTTGGCCGATAATGGGGAGATGGCCGTTTTAGGTTCGGAGCTGCAAGCTGCTTCATTTTCGTTCACCTCCGGGTGTCGTTCATCGCCTCGTCAGCGGTGTTGCCTTATTATGTGAGCGATGCTCCATTTCCGGCAATTAGACATTTTTGTATCTCGTGTAGACAGGCTTTCGGGGCGCCGGGCAAGAAAGTGCAAACCCGGCAAAAGTATCGCAATAGACGAAAAAGTAGAGGATTCATAGGATTTTCGCTACCTACCTCTGATCCGAGCTCATCATTTAGCAGTAATTTATGGCCTTATTGCTTTCCCTAACCGATTATAGAAGAGAATAGCGGAACAAATAGGCCTTATACCTGCCAATTCGAGTACAGCACGACTCGGATTGACGATATAAGGCCTCTTTCTACTGCTATTATTTATATAAGGGCTGTATTTTACCGAATAACGCCCCATTTTACCGTTATAACATATCCGTAAATCAAGTCCGCTGACTTGCCCTCACAAGCGAGCATGACTGGCAGATTCCTTGGCAGCAATGTTCGTTTCGTGGGTTTTTCAGCTACCTCTTCACTATTACCGGTTTCTCCAGCGCGAACAGCTCGTCCTCTAGTGATTGCATACGTTCAAGCACCGTCTTGCGGGCGTCGTTTATAGCGTGGTTATACATATAGGGTCCAATCTCTTTAATCATAAATTCAAGCAACTGCTCCGCCGCGATGGATCCAATCGTCTCCGAGCGCTCAAGCTCGAAAAACTGTTGAATATTTACGACGAGCTGCTCTTTCTGCTCCTTCGGCAGCTTCATCAATAGCATGGAATTAGCCCTCCAATTGTCCTTTAAGTACGGTGACTGCCTGTCCCGATAAATAAACCCGTGCGCCATCCGGCTTTACCTTCACAATGCCGCCGCGCTCCGATGCCTGATAGCCGACCAGCTCATCCTTCCGGAGCCGCTTCGCCCAATATGGAGCAAGTGCGCAGTGAGCCGATCCCGTAACAGGGTCCTCGTCTATACCGGTCCCCGGATAAAATGCCCGCGACACAAAATCATAGGCGCCTCCTGCCGACGCACGGCTCGTCACAATGACGCCGCGGGCCGGCAGCCTTGCTAACAGACCGAAATCCGGCCGCAGCGTTCGCAGCGTCTCCTCGCTGTCCACCTCGACGAAATAATCCATCCGATTGCGGCCAACAAACCTCGGAATCAGGCCGAGACCTTGAACTAACTCCTCTGGAGCAACCGTAGCTTCCGGACACTCGTCAGGGAAATCCATCACAATCCAATCGTCGGTTAACTTAGCGGTTAACATTCCGCTCTTCGTCATGAAACGTGCCGTCATATCTCTCCCTAGTCTTTCCGTTTCCCACAATACATGAGCGGTTGCCAGTGTAGCATGCCCGCACAACTCCACTTCTGCTTCAGGCGTAAACCACCGCAAATCATAACCATCCCCATTTGGTACAATAAAAGCCGTTTCGGATAGATTCATTTCCGAAGCTACCTGCTGCATCCAGCTTTCTTCCTGAGAAGCATCCAGCAAGCATACTGCCGCGGGATTCCCCTTAAACCGTTTATTTGTAAATGCATCTACAATATACAAGGCGTAACTCATCATTCCACATTCCTTTCTTTATTCCTGCTCTCATGATCCTTTCCTCGCCATAAACGAGAAAAACTCCTTTCGGAGTCAAGGGTGCCGTGCTGGCCATCACAAAACGAAGCAGAGCGAATGCTGGACATTCGATGCTCCGTCCCGTTTCTGCGTAAGCACATTCTATGGATTATCCTTTAAGCGGAATGAGCAGTTCTACCGGCTCTTCCTCCAGATGATGCTCGTCAATATAAAATAATTCTAGCGATACGGCGTTTTCCTGCTTTTCGAGCCGCATCTCGTTTATCCAAGTGTGCAGCTGCTCATAGCCTTCGCCGATCCGTTTGTTCGAACATGCTACCATCGCATAGCGATGTGCCGGAATCGTAAACTGCACCATGCCCGGAGGAACCTCCTCCAAATGCTGCACCTCGTAACAAGCCCAGTAGGTTGCGAACACTTCATTTCCGAAATACGGACTGTACAGGACCGTTGATTTTGATGCGTCATTCAGCTCATGCTTTCGTGTCAAAAACTCAGTTTGCAGCCGAATGGCCTCATCCGGAAAAGACGAATACGGACCGCAGTAGCTAATTCCAGCTAAATGGAGCGCAGGCTTTGTAACGATTGAGCAGTTTTCCACGCGATTTCCTCCTTCGAATCTGTCAGGACTTGTGCGCTAGGATGAGCTTTCTCTGCCCATAGTGTATCATGCTTTCCCAGTAAAAGGATAGTCATTTTCAGCTATAAATGTTGTTTACTATGTAAGTTGCTCAACAAAAAAACATCAGGTCACGTTGGACTTGATGTTTTTTTACCCTATATTCTAAAAGTTGAAAACGAAGTCGTCGTCGTTCAAAGGCTCAACGTGAATCGTGCGCACGTAGCCGTTTCCTTTTTTGGAAAAGAAGTCATGCTGCTTTGTGTGCGTGCTGATGCCGTTAAATACGATTGGATTAACCGGCTCTTCTGGGAAGTGCGGCTCCATGCCGAGATTCATAAGCGCCTTATTCGCATTGTAACGGACATATGCGTTTACTTCCTCGGTCAAACCAAGCGGGGTGTAAAGGTGCTCAGTATATACGATCTCGTTCTCATAAAGCTCGTTCAGAAGCGCGTACACTTCACTTTGAAGCTGCTGCTGCTCTTCGCTGCTGAAGGTCTGGAACAGCTCTTGTGCGAGTACGCCAACGTAAAGACCGTGAATGCTCTCGTCGCGAAGAATCAAATCGATGATTTCGCCGCTGCTCGTCATTTTACCTTGTCCAGCCAAGTATAGCGGGTAGAAGAAGCCGCTGTAGAACAGATAGCTTTCCAGGAATACGGAAGCAGCCATCGCTTTGTAAAGCATTTTCGAGTCTGTGATGTTCGAGTACCACGAAGCAATCAGGTTCGCTTTCTTCTGCAGCTGCTCGTTTTGCTCGACCCATTTAAAGATATCATCGATCTCTTCTCCCGATGCAAGCGTTGTGAAGATGCTGCTGTACGATTTCGCGTGGATCTGCTCCATCATAGACATAAACGACAGCACCGCTTTGCGCTGCAAGCCATCGACATGCTCCAAAATTTTCGGCATGCCGATGCCGCCTTGAATCGTATCTAGAAGGGTCAGACCGCCGAGCACGTTTTTGTAAAGCGTACGCTCAGCATCGGTCATTTCCATCCAGTCCATTTTATCATCCGATAACGGAATTTCTTCATCCGTCCAAAATTGCATAACATTTTGCTGCCAGAACGTTAATGTGAAATCGTCGTCCGGGCGGTTCCAGTTCACTGCTTTCATTTGGTGAGCTCCTTCTTAGCTACATAAGCATCGATTAAATTAGATTTACACGGCGCAGCTTGTGCATTCCTCAACGGAAAGACGCTTGGTTCTCGTGTAATAGAGCGATTTAAGCCCTTTTTGCGCAGCATAAACGTAGAAGCGCGCCAGCTCGCGAGTTGTCACGTTACTATTCACATGCAGCACTGAGGAAATGCCTTGGTCAACGTGCTGCTGAATTTCCGCTATAAGATCAATCAGCTTGAACTGATCGATGTTGTAAGCCGATTTATAATAAAAGTAGTTGTCTTGAGCCAAATATGGCATCGGGTAGTAAGTCGTCGAGTTCGCATATGTACGCGTTTCGATGTGCTCAACGATCGGCATAACGCTCGAAGTCGCGTTTTGGATGTACGAAATACTTTGTGTAGGCGCAATAGCAAGACGATACGCATGATACAAGCCGTGCTTTTGTACTTTTTCTTTCAATGCTGCCCAGTCCTTCGGCGACGGAATTTCCATGCCTTCGAACAATTCCTTCACACGGTCTGTCTTCGGACGGAAGTCATTCTCCACATAGCGGGTAAAATACGTGCCCTTCGCATATTCGGAACGGTCGAAATCTTTGAACGTAATACCGCGCTCTTTGGCGATTTCCATGCTTTGCTCGATGGAGTAGTAATTCATCATCATAAAGAATACGCCGGCAAAATCCTTTGCTTCTTCGCTTTCGTAAGCGATTTTGTTTTTCGCCAGGTAACCGTTCAGGTTCATCGCGCCGAGACCGACGGAATGCAGTTCCTCGTTAGCTTTGCGTACGCCAGGAGCGTTATCGATTTTGGACAAATCGCTAACTGTCGTCAACGCTTCGATACCGACGTGAACCGATTCCTTCACTTTCTTGCGCTCCATCACATTTACAATGTTAAGCGAAGCAAGGTTACAGCTAATATCGCGGCGAATAACGTCTTCGTAGCCGTAATCTTTAATTTCCGAAGTCTCCTGCAGCTGGAAAATTTCCGTGCACAGATTGGACATTTTAATGGAGCCGATATCCTTCAAAGCATGAATGCTGTTGGCATTCGACTTGTTCATAATGTATGGGTAGCCGGATTCAAGCTGAATCGAGGCGATTTTTGTCAGCATGTCGCGTGCGTTCATGACTTTCTTTTTCGTTACTTTTTCGTTAGCGAGCAGTTCCTCGTACATTTCGTCCATGTCCATGTCATCGAGATGCTTGCCGTAAGCTTTCTGTACGGAATGTGGTCCGAACACGAAGAGCGGCTTATTTTGTGCTGCGAGCTCATAAAATTTATTCGGAATAATAAGGCCGATCGACAACGTTTTGATCCGTGCCTTCTCGTCGGCGTTAATCTTTTTGCAATCAAGGAATTCAATAATGTCCCAGCCGAAAATGTTGTAGTAGCCGGCTCCGGATCCTTTGCGTTGACCCATTTGGTCCGCATAGGAGAATGCATCCTCCATCAGCTTCAGCACGGGCATAATGCCCTTCGCCGCCCCCTCTACCCCTTTGATCGGCTCGCCGCGTCCGCGGAGCTTCGATAGGTTGACGGCAACGCCGCCGCCGATTTTGGACAGCTGCATGCATGTGCCCAGCACGTAGTTAATCGAGTTGAGAGAGTCGTCCATTTCTAGCAGGAAGCAAGATACCATTTCTCCGCGGCGGCTTTTGCCTGCGTTCAGGAAGGTCGGTGTTGCCGGCTGCAAGCGCTGATCGATCATCGCTTCAGCAATTCGAAGCGCTCTTGCCGCATCGCCTTCACCAAGGTGCAAGGCAACGATCGCTACGCGGTCCGCATATTGCTCCAAATACTGCGTTTTGTTATTCGTCTTCATGGCATAGTCTTTGTAGAACTTCGATGCTGCCATGTAGGATTGGAATTCGAACCCGCTGTTAGCTGTTAATGTAAAAACGGCTTCAACCTGCTCGTATGTATACTTATCATACACATTATCGTAGTAATCGTTCTCTATTAAGTAGTCTAGCTTGTGGCGAAGAGAATCAAACTTGACGCTTTTCTCTTCAACTTCCTCCATAAATGCGGCAACAGCCTCTTTATCTTTATCCAGCTGGTAAAAGCCGTCAGCACCGCGCTGCATCAATTCGTTGTTCAGTTCAATATGCTTCAATGGTTCGCACCCTTTCGACAAAATGTTGCGTATCCTGACTCGTGCCAGATAATTCAAACTTCAAAATAACGGGAACATCGTACATTTCCGAGATCGTGTCCGCGCTCTTCGCGAACCCTGATCCCCAGTTGCGGTTGCCGCTCGCGGATACGCCGCGAAGCATCTCTGAATTGCTTCGCAGGAACGAAGTCACCTTCTCCGGAACTTGGCCAAACCCTGTCGTGTACGTGACCAGCACGAACGGCTCGTCTACCTCTTGCTTCTCATCAATAGGCACTGCCCGCATATTCAATTTGTTGATGAAACGCTTGACATTTCCTGTTTTGGAATCATAGACGACTAGCATTGCACGTTCGCTCCCCTACTGAATTTAAGCAATCAAAAATAGCGCTTCTGACTAGCATTTCCGTCAGCTGCGCTTATTCAAGATTTACCAATGGTCAATCTTTGAAGGCACTATATACATCAATATGTAGTTGATGTTTTTGATTCTACATCAAGATATAGGTCCCGTCAATGAAAATTATGGAGAAAATATGAATCTATTTTTTTGGCGCACTCGACTATTTTAACAGATACGGATATGATGGGATAGTGACATTTTATTGCTAATTTGGAGGCCCTAATGGACGCTACAACACAAGCTGAACAAATACGCGAATTGGTAGAGCGATTGTGCCGTGACGCCGGCTACGCGGCTCCTGAGCTGCTTGCTTACATAGAAAAATTAGAAGAAAACAATAGGCAAATGAATCAATCATTGAAGAAATTAAAGCTCGATGCTGTCCGTCGAGCCTCCGCTTCGGCAGGGATGAACAGCAGGTTAAAGGACGCGCTAAGGGAATGAATGAACGGGTACAATCACTATATTTAGATAAAGATACAGCCACTCGGGAGCTGTCCTGTAGCTCTTCTTGCTCATAAAAAGCTTACCGATAAAATATTACAATCAATTACACAAATCGACAATTCTTTCACGCAGCACAATATCTATATAAGTTGAACTAATGAATCACAGGTGTGTTATTTGATTACTAGACCACAACCGGCTCAGCAATCGCGCACTTTCCACTTCCATGTAAGCGTCCGGCAATAAAGAACGGGAAAACCTCCTGTTAATCTTGCCCGCATGCGCTCTGTTGGATTATTTTGCTGGAAAATCTCCCGTTAATCTAGCAAAAAATCACTTTTGTGCGGGAAACTTGCCGAATTAGAGGGAGAAATTCCCGTTAACTCAGATACAAACATCGTAACATGAAAAATAGAGGGAGCTTTTCCTGTTCATCTTTTTTCAAACTTTAGTTCAACGTATATAGTTGCGCTCATGGATAATTACCGAACTGAAGAAATGCTTGAAACTTCCTGCTTGGAACTGAAAGAGAATCGTCAAAAGCTGGATCTAACCTCTGCACCTTAATTGGAGCATAAGCCTCCTTTGTGTAAATTTGAGCGAATAAATGCGCCAGTATCTGCGGGAGTCTCCCCATTTGCCTGTAAACCTAAAGCAGGGGTAACCCGCAAGATCATTAATCTTGCGGGTTACCCCTGCCCATATTCACTTCACATTATTTAACAGCAGCAAAAAATAACCGTTCGGACCCGCTGTGAGCAGGCAGAAGCTCAAAATCAGCAAACCGGTCAACCGATTTGAAGCCGGCCCGCCGTAGCGCAGCCTCAATCCAATCCGGGTCGTACGCGCGCTGCACATGCGATTCCTCAAACCGGTAAAACCTCGAATCGTGATCGCGTGCGAAAATCGTAAGGTGATGCTCGATTTCGCATCGATCCTCCTCAAAGTCGCAAGTCCATATGTAGGCGACTTCCCGTTCATCTAGAACGAAAGGCTGTTCCTCCGCATAACGAATTAACTGCTTAGGCGGATGCATGTCGAACAAGAACGTACCTCCGCTGCGCAAACCTGCAAATGTAGAACGGAACGCTGCCTCGATGTCGGCTTCCTCCGTCAAATAGTTCAAGCAATCACAAAACGAAATGACCGCGTCTACAGGCTCCTGCAGCTCCCAATCCCGCATGTCCTGTTGCAACCAGCGGATGGAGCCTGGACGCGGCCGAGTGACCTGCTGAGGCGTCTCATCCCACTTGCTGCGGGCAACGGTGAGCATGTCCGATGATAGATCGATACCGTATACATGGAAGCCCGAACGGGCAAGCGGAATCGATATGCTTCCTGTTCCACAGCCAAGATCAACAACCGTCGAAGGCATGCCGTACCGCGACCAGCTGGCTCTTGCGAAGCCAAGCCATTCCGCATAAGGCATGTCCTCCATTAATTGATCATATACGGCTGCGAACTGGCCATAGGAACGCGTCATTCCGTTTCAGCTCCTTCAGACTGAGAGGATGCGGCTCCGTTATCCGTTTGCTGAACAGATTGTCCAGCTGCTTCTGCCTCCGAATCCTGAGCCAAGTATGTCCAGCTTCCTTTTTGCGTCACTAGTCCTTCTCGCATCAGCTTCCCTATAGCGCGTTTAAAAGCGCCCTTGCTGATTCCAAATTTTTGCTTGATGATCTCGGCATCCGTCTGGTCGGAATACGGCATTCCGCCGCTTGGTCTTTCTTTAATAAAGGCAAGAATGCGATCGGCATCCTCTACTCGTCCAATTTCTTTGCGCTGCGCCATCGACAGATTCACTCTGCCGTCTTCACGTATAAAGGTGACGCGTGCGCTCACCCGTTCGCCAAGACGAAGCGGTCTTGTCCGCTCGGAGCTGGGAATGAGGCCGTACACGCCAAAGCCGACGACGCCGCCATCGATGATGACGAATGAACCGAGCTGCAGCGTTTTTGATACCCACCCTTCAACCCATTGATTGTTCCAGCTTGCAGGTGCGGGGAAAACAAGCTTGGACAGCTCTTCCTCATAGGCGATTTTTGCGATGAGCCTGCCGATCTTATCATGCTTCATCACCACAAAAACCTCATCGCCCGGCAGCGGTCTGTAATCAATGCTTTCCGGCAGCTCTGAGAGCGGCAGCAGCAAATGTCTGCCTAATCCCATTTCAAGAAAGCAGCCGAGACGGGGATGAACGTCAGCAACCTGCAGCCTTGCAAGCTCGTCAAGCTGCAGAAATGGCTTCTTCATCGTAGCCGCTAGCCGGTCCTCCGAATCGTAGAACAGGAAGACTTCCACTTCGTCACCGATTTTCGGTTTCGATCCGACAAGCTCGGTATAATGCAAGAGCACATCCGACTCCCCGTCGCTCAAGAAATAACCGTAGGGCGACACCTCGCGTGTCACCCTTAACGTCTGTGTCGTACCTGCTACGAAACTCATGCGAATTCCACAACCTTCGCGTCGGACCACAGCCGTTCAATGTTATAATAATCGCGTTCATCGCGGTGGAAGACGTGAACAATCACATCGCCCAGGTCAATAAGTATCCACCTGGCCGAATCAACGCCTTCGATGCCGCGAACGCGGTTACCGTTCTTCTCCGCTTGTTTCTTAATTTCTGTCGCAATTGCTTGCACCTGCGTATCAGAATTTCCGCTGCAAATCACGAAATAATCCGCTACCAGTGAAACTTCTTTTAAATTTAACGCAACGACCCGCACTGCTTTTTTATCTTCCGCTGCTGCAACCGTTATTTGTAGCAGTTCATCCGAATGTAACGCCATAGCTCAGCCTCCTGTTGTATATTATTCTAATAAAGCATTCCGCGCTTCAATCGTAAGCGGAAAAATACGTTTTCCCTTCTCAAGCAAGAAGGAAATTGTAGAATTAAATCCTGCGAGAAGCGCCTTATCCAAATACTGCCCGCTTAACTCACGAATGGTCTCTACACCTGGAAAATCCCGCCCCGGCTCCATATAATCAGCCAAGCAAACAATCTTCTCCAGCTTTGTCATCCCTCTTCGTCCTGAAGTGTGGTAACGAATCGCATTCAGCACCTCAGCATCCGTCACGCCGTATTCATGTTCGGCTATCCAAGCGCCAACTGGAGCATGCCACAGCTCTTTATCGTAAAGAAGCAGCTCGGACGGCAAACCTTTCTCACGAATGATCGATTCCATTCGCTCGGTCGGCCAATATTTGGCGACATCATGCAGGATGGCGGCAAGTTCGGCCCGAACGGGATCCTCGCCGAACCGCTCGGCCAATAGGACTGCGGTTTCCATTACGCCCTGCGTATGCAGCCACCTTCGCTCCGGCATTTCCGCCTTCACCTTGTCGATCATCTGCTCACGATTCATACAATTTGTACCTCCTCATGTAGCTATGCACCGAATCCGGCACTAAATATTGGATCGACAGACCCGCGTTCACTCTGCTTCGTATCGCTGTTGACGATATATCGACTGCAGGCATATGAATCAGACTTATCCGTTCCTTTAAAAAAATCGGCAATGCGTCGATATCGTACGGATCGGAAGTCCGCTCTAATCCAATAAATGTAATCTGGGCCGCTAGTTGCTCGATTTGATGCCACTGAGGCAAATCATTTATCCGATCAGATCCGATTATGTAGGAGAACGAATGGTTCGGATAACGCCGCTGCAGCTCCATAACCGTATCGTACGAGTAGCTTACTCCGCCGCGCTGCAATTCGATATCCAAAGCACGAAAAGCAGCATTGCTCTCAATGGCTCCGCATACCATCTCGTATCGCTTTTCGCTGCTGACTCCAGGCTCATTCGCTTTGAGCGGAGGGACGTATGATGGAATAAACCAAACTTCGTGCAGGTCACACTGCTCACGCGCCGTTTCAGCTGCAATCAAATGACCGATATGGATTGGATCAAACGTTCCGCCCATAATTCCGATCTTACTCACTTGTTGTACTCCTCCCCACATCAAGCAAATATTGACTGGCTAATATCCGCTGCGCGTGAGTATCATTCTTACGATCGCTTTCGTTCTCGGATTCTTTGATTTAATTAAACATTAATAGGAAAGAATCCGAAGAACAAGAAGCGAACACTTCGTTTCTTCAGAACGACACTCCCGCTCCGCTTTTAGTATGCCAATTATCGCAAGATGTCAAAAGCTTCACCAAAATCCGCTTATTATTTACGAGCAGCGCTCGGAAGCTCGATTTGTTTGTTGTCTTTGGATTCTTTGTAGAGCACGATTGTTTTGCCGATGACTTGTACAAGCTCCGCACCGGCTGCTGCAGCCACTTCTGCGCCGATTTCTTTCGGATCGTCCAAGCAGTTGTTTAATACGGAAACTTTTATAAGCTCCCGGGACTCGATTGCATCTTCGATGTGACGCACAAGGTGGTCATTTGTTCCGCCCTTGCCAACCTGGAATATAGGCTGCAAATGGTGAGCCAATGATCTTAAATATCGTTTTTGTTTGCCTGTAAGCATGATGTGTTCCTTCTTTCATTTCGATAATTCGAATTTGTTCTTATTTGCTTTGCAGCGCTGCCAGAACCGTCTCACGCATAGCCGCTACCGGCGCGGGCTGACCAGTCCAATATTCGAAGGCGTATGCCCCCTGATAAATGAACATCCCTAAACCCCCGTGAATCCGGCAGCCGTGCCGCTCTGCTTCTTGCAAAAATTTTGTTTTTATCGGGTTGTATATTAAATCGCTTGCAACAGCCCCCGGCTTCAGCCATGCCGCATCGACGGGAGTATCGTCCGTATTCGGAAACATGCCGACGGATGTCGTATTAATGATGATATCCGCTTGCTGACAAGCTGTTTGCAACTGATCATTCGGTACGGCCTCTATGTCGCATTTATCTTGAAAAGCATCTGTAAGCTCTTTGGCACGTTCTAAAGAACGGTTTGCAATCGTTATATGCGCAGGATTCTCAATCGAAAGGGCGTAAACGATACCCCGGGCCGCACCGCCCGAACCAATAACAACGATTCGTTTACCCGCAAGCTCCGGTTCCGCTTCTTCCTTCAAAGAGCGGACATATCCGATGCCGTCCGTGTTATAGCCAATAAGCCGTCCATCTTCATTAACAATCGTATTGACTGCGCCTATTACTTGCGCACCCGCATCAATGTCATCCAATACGGACATGATGTCCAGCTTGTGCGGGATCGTTACATTCACCCCGCGTATCCCCATCGCCCTCACACCTGCGGCAAAATCAGCTACACGATCACTCGTCACATGAAAGGCGGCATATACTCCGTTAATGCCCGTTTCTTGAAATGCCCGATTCATCATAATCGGTGATTTTGAATGTCGGATTGGGTTGCCGATTACTCCAAACAGTACCGTATTGCTGTCAATCCGGTTTCCTTCGCCTGCACTTGTCACAGTGAGTTCCCCTTCCAAGCCTTTGTTAAATCATCGAGTCGCGAAGCATGACCTTCACGCCCTTCGGCGCATATACATCAATCAGCGCTCCGCCCGTTCCATTCACTTGTATCCAGCCTAGACCGGATATGAACACATCCTTGTTCACGCCGCGTTTTACGCGAAGCGAGTGTCGTGTCCATGCCGGTATAGATTCGAGCTCCTCCAGCGACGGCCCGCCAAGCAATTGGCCTCTATGGTCAGCGTATAGCTCATCCGCCCGCTCGAGCTTCGTACGGTGCATGTTTAGCGCATTGGATATATAGAACGTAAAGGATTGACGGTCTCCCTCGACAAAATCAAATCGTACAAGGCTGCCGATAAACAGCGTCTGACCTGCATTTAATTGATACACAAGCGGTTTTATCGGCTTGTCCGGCAGAAGTGAACCAAGAAAGCTGCGCGGTACAATTTCGGTCATACGTGTAGCATATACAATTCCGGGCGTATCAATAATCGCTTTCCCGTCTTCAAGCGGGATATGAACCGCGTCAAGCGTCGTTCCCGGATACCTTGAGGTCGTCAGCTCACGCTCCATATCGCTGTAATCACGGATAAGCCGATTAATTAACGTCGATTTACCGACATTCGTTGCGCCGACCACATAGACGTCTCGTCCGTTCCGGTATTGCTCGAGCGCATCAATAACATGCTCGAAGCCCATGTTCCGCTTCGCGCTGCAAAGAACGACATCGACTGTGCGAAGTCCTTCTGCCTTCGCTTGCTTCTGCACCCAATTTCGAAGCCGGTTGACATTCATCGCTTTCGGCAGCAAGTCGATCTTATTAACGACTAGCAGAATCGGATTATTTCCGACGAACCGCTGCAAGCCGGAAATTAAGCTGCCTTCAAAATCATACAAATCGACAATGTGGACGACCAAGCTATCCGTGCTGCCGATACTGCCAAGCAGCCTTAGGAAATCGTCCTGATCGACGGCAACCGATGAAGCTTCATTATAGTTGCGGATGCGGAAGCACCGCTGACAAATAACCGGATCGCGTCCCATCGCGGCTTCCGGCAAAAATCCAGGCAATTCAGGTTGCCCTGACTGAAGCTGAACGCCGCAGCCGGCACATGACGATGCCTGACTAAGCTGTTGTTCCTTCACTTTGTATCCCCCTCGTACCATAACCCTTTTTTCCTTAAACGCATTAATGCATACCGTTCAATCTTCCGATTCACCCGGGTCATTATACCTTCATCCGCAGGCGCTATCGGCGTGACGAGAATCGTATATAAGCCCATCCTATTTCCGCCAAGCACATCCGTCAGCATCTGGTCACCGATAACGACAGTATGCTCCGCAGCTAGTCCCAATACGCTAAGCGCTTTACGGAAGGACTTTCCTGCAGGCTTGCGGGCGGCATGTATGTACGGAATTTGAAGCGGCGCAGCAAACTTTGCTACACGCGTTTCATTATTATTAGAAACGATGACAACCTGAAAGCCGCGTGAGCGAACAAAATCAAGCCATTGTACAAGCTCAGGCGTAGCTAACGCTTCCTTCGCACCGACTAGCGTATTGTCCAAATCCGTAATGATGCCGCGGACGCCTCTCGCATGCAGCTCATCTACATTTATTTCATAAACCGTATTGACGCGCATATGCGGCAACAGCCGTTCAAACATAATGGATATCCCTCTGCTTTCTGCCTGCTATCTTACGAAACTATACCATACAAACCAAATTTGTTGCAAAAAAATACCGCCGCCGAGTAACGCTGGCAGACGGTATGATGTCATCTAAGCTGGTCAATAAGTGACCTTACCCTTACTACAAATCGGTCTGCATCTTCCGTTGAAGCGATGACGGGGCTATATTTCGCTTGCTCAAAGCCGTCGAGCACTGCCCGGAAATCATCGCGCAGCCGTTTCTGGCTTTGCGACCATCGCAGTACAGCCTCGCGCAGCGTCTCATGCTCCTGCCGTTCCATCCCGCGCTTCTTGCAAATCCGAAGCAGCTTGTGCGTCTCGATCACAATACGGTCATTATTCGTGTAAGAGCCATGTCTAATCTGCCGCCATGATGCGATAACTTGCTCACGTCGGATAATGAGCCATGCTGCTCCAAGTACAGTCAGCAGCACAACAGAGCTCCAAGCCCACAACTTTACGTTAGTACGGGTTTCCTGTTCACCTGCTGCAGCCGTCTCTCCTGTGCTCTCACCCAAATCCGGCAGCGCTGCCTCTTCCTCCTCCGCAATGGAATAAGGGAATGAGAAGCCCGCGGTAGCCTCGAATGGGATCCAGCCGTAGCCTTCAAAATAAATCTCTACCCACGAATGAGCATCGGAGTTACGAACCGTATAGGTGCCTGCACCAGTCGGGTTCAAATCCTCTTCCAGCATATCTCCTGGAGGGCCGTAGGCGCTTGCCGGCAGTACTCCGGGTGCAAAGCCCTTCACCCATCTTGCGGGCAGTCCTATGCTTCGTGCCATGACAGCCATCGAAGTGGAGAAATAATCGCAATATCCTTCCTTAAGCTCAAATAGAAACCGATCGACGAAGTCAGTAGTCTTTCCGGTAAGCTTGCTCTCATCCGGTTTATTATTGTAAGAAAAATTTAGTCTTAAATACGTTTCCAGAAGTCTCGCTTTATCGTAATCATTTGTAGCCTCTGCAGTCACCTTCTCGGCAAGCTCCCTCACACGTGCAGGTACGGTATCCGGTAACTGGACATACAACGCATTGCGGGATGGATCGGACCATCCAGCATTTGCTTTCCGGAGCGCTTCTTCATCCAGCACTGGAATGCTTGAAGTGACCGAATACGTTTCAGGATACTTCTGCATGGACCAATCGAGCCAACGCAGCTCCCACGCTCCTGGCATCCACATGAGTCCTTTTGGCAGAGGAGCCTCTTCATTGCCTATCCAATTCACTCTCGTCACCGGTGCTGCTGCGAACAGAACGGGATAGGCATCTTTACGAACCATCGTTACAATTTGACTGACTTCGATTGTCCCGGCTAAAGGACGTTCGTCCTGAATGGGTAACGTAGCGCCTTTCTCAATGCGGCTGTACGTGTCTCCTTCTTCATTTCCTTCCACGTCATACCAGCCATCACCGCTATAAACCGACTTTGTCTCGCCTCGCCAATAGCTGCGATGTGAAGTGGAAATCGTCATCATCGGCGAATAATCGTACTCAAAACCGCCGCCGAGTAATTCATCGCTTCTGCTGTAACCGGAGCTGGCATTGCCTGAGCTGCCAGGCGTAATCGCATCAGTACCCTTGTCGCCAAGAAATATTTTAACCTTCTCCCCTTTGGACTCCTTCCACATCGTGTAAGGATCCTGCAATATCGGAGAAAGGGAAGGCATATTCAATCCAACTGCCATTAATATCGACAACACCAGCGCAATAGGCAATATTAATTGAAGCGGATATTCAATGAGCTCCTTCCAGCTTCTTGGATGTTCTCGCTGAAGCCTGGACATATGATTCGCTACGAGCCAAAGCAGCCCGATAAATACAACCAAGCCTACCTCATCCCAAAGCCATATCGGCGTAAAAGAATCGGCTATCGTCAACGTAAAGATGCTCACTCCGATAAAACCAAACATCCGGGGACGAGTCGCTGTCCATAATCCAAACAAAACATGCAGCATGAGCAGTGCGGCGCTAATCCAAATAAATGGATGAAGCTGTACAGCATGCGCCTGCAGCCACCATACCCACTCCTGCCAATGCTCCGGCTTCGCAATTACCCAGTCCATTCTAGCGAATTGGGTCGTAATAACGATTGCAGCCGAGATTTGAAGCAGCAGCTTCACAAACCGTTTGCGAAGCGGCAGCAAAATATCGATAACCGCAGCGGAAAATAATGTGTAATAAGCGATGGCATATGTCTCATCCCACCAGAAACCATCGAAAATAGCAATCGTATTCGATAAGATAACAGCAATGAATAAATAGGTTAGCTTCTCATACCAACTAGACGTTAAATAGGCTGATAGCAGCCTGATGGTTTGTTTCATGCAATACTGCCCCCTTCCAGTACGACGGGGAGCTCTTGCAGCTGGCGGATCTCGAACACAGGCCAGCCCCGTTCACGCATAACTTGCTTCCATGAGCTATGATGTTTCAGATTTTCGTTGGAAGATGAAATATACAGCATGCAAGGAATAATCCCTTTCCGTGACAGCCACTCCATACTGCGAATAACGTCAGCGCCTTCCTCTGAAGTAATAACGATAGCGAAACAGCCAGGCTCCAGCAAAGAATCCGCCCGCTGCAGGGAAGCATACAGGGGGCGTGGCGCGTCCGCATCCACAAAGGTCAAATGCTTCATTAATAAATTACGTTGGTCCATGCCTGATTTAGGAGAAATCATCGTCATGCTTTCCCCGATAGACAGCAGTCCCATCGCAGTATCTTCCTTCAGCCCGTTTTCCAAAAGTGAAGCAGCAGCCGATACGGCAAGTTCGAAGCGAGTCGTCAACTCACCGCTGTATCCGGCAGGATTCCGGTCAAGCACAACTAGAGTCCGCGGCAATGACTCCCGCTCGAATGCCTTGGATTTCCACTGCCCGGTCTTGGCCGTTGCATTCCAGTGAACGCGCGACAAGCGATCGCCGTATAAATACTCGCGCACGCCGTTAATTTGTGTCGTCTCCTTGGCTGAACGGGAGGCAATCGCATGGGAATACGGTCCGCGGATCCCGCGCTGAACGCCATGCCATTGTCTCAGCGGCACCGTTTGCGGCAAAACGCTGAACACCGCCTCAGAGCCGAATTGTCCGGTTTGCTCGAACAAGCCAAACACGTCATACGAGATACATTCGGTTTGAGTAAACCGGTATTCTCCACGCTGCAGCGGCGGCGTTTGATAGACGACCTGACCGCTTCGCTTCCAATTCGGGACGAACGACGTTTCAAATTCCAGCTTTTGCCCATTGTGACGATGCAGCATATCTCTAACAATGACATAAGGAAGCGGATAATAACCTGGTATTTTTACGTTCAAGCTTACGTCAAGCGAGCTGCCCGCCGACAAGGATTGATCAAGCGCTGTTGTCCCCGGACTGGCATAAGCTCTGCTGCCGGACACTTTATTAATACCGCTCCACCGTCCCAAGACCAAATAAAACAACAGCATATTCAGTATGATAAAAAGCATAAATGACGTCTTGCCACCCTGAAACAAAAAATAAAAAAGACTAGTCGTATAAACAACTGCGACAAGCTGCCAGCGCAGCTTTGTTGATTTCACGGATGCCATCAGCTAGCGCTCTAGCCGAACCGGCACTTTCGTTGACTGAATCACTTGCGCAATGATGTCCTCTGCTCTAATCCCGTTCATCCTTGCTTCTGTACGAAGCAGCAGCCGGTGTGAAAGCACATAAGGCGCAAGCTCCTTCACATCGTCAGGCGTAACGAACTGGCGCTGCTGAATGTATGCGCTTGCTTTGGCAGCTCTAGCCAGCGCAATAGCCGCACGCGGACTTGCCCCAAGCATAACGTTTGCATGTTCTCTCGTGCCTCTGATTATTCCGACTAAATATTTGCCGACTGCATCATCGATGTGTACCTCAAGCACCTGCTCCTGAATATGGATCATATCCGATATGTTAATCATCGGTTCAATTCTATCCGATGGATGTATACCTTCATTAGATAGCACCATTCGCTGTTCATCCGTTTCACTCGGGTAACCGAGTGACAGCTTCATCATAAACCGGTCAAGCTGCGCTTCCGGCAGCGTATACGTACCCTCAAACTCGATCGGATTTTGCGTTGCAAGCAGAACAAACGGACGAGGCAGCTCGTAGGTGTCGCCGTCTACCGTTACATGACCTTCCTCCATTGCCTCGAGCAAAGCGGATTGCGTCTTCGTCGTTGCCCGATTTATTTCATCAGCCAGCAAAATGTTTGCCATGACGGGACCTGGACGGAATATAAACGTTTCCTGCTTCGGATGATAAATCGAAACTCCCGTTATATCGGTAGGTAGTAAGTCCGGATTACATTGAATGCGGCGAAATTGACCGCCAATTGATTTTGCCAGCGCTTTTACCAGCTGCGTTTTGCCTGTGCCGGGTACATCTTCCAAAAGCACATGCCCGCCTGCGATAACGGCGATGAGCAATCTCTGGATTTCTTCCTGTTTGCCAAGGATACAAGTTTCTAAGTTTCGTAGAATAGAAGCACATAATTGCATGTCTGCAGGACGAATATCCATCTCATTACCTCCCGAAATTAACGCATAAGTTCGTATACCAATAGTACTATTTTACAGTACTTCCTTTACACTGCACAAACTTTTTCACTCCAAAAAAAATTGGAGGATCCCACAGGATCCTCCAATTCATTAACGCTTACCCTTTAGGCCTCACGATCAAGGATGCGAGAAATGAGAAAATGATTGCCGCCGAAATACCGGCGCTCGTCACTTTAAAAATACCTGAAATGACGCCGATCCATCCTTGACTGTGAAGCTCTGTCAGAGCACCGTGGACGAGCGCATTCCCGAAGCTCGTTATCGGAACCGTTGCGCCTGCACCCGCAAATTTCACTAACGGCTCATATAAGTCAAAGCCGTCCACGATCGCTCCGATAACAACGAGCGTAGCCATCGTATGCGCCGGTGTAAGCTTGAACACATCAAACATAATTTGACCGAGAACGCAAATCGCGCCTCCAACTAAAAAGGCCCATAAAAAAATCATACCGTCTTTACCCCCCTTTTGCGCTGATTGCCACCGCATGCGCAATACACGGAATACTTTCGCCCTGCTGGAACGAAAGCGGGGATAGCAGCGCGCCTGTTGCGACAACTAAAATTCGTTTTAATTCGCCCTTCTTGATACGCTTCAGCAAATGCCCGTAAGTGACAACGGCTGAGCAGCCGCAGCCGCTGCCGCCAGCCTGTACCTTTTGCTTCTGCACGTCATATACCATTAGGCCGCAATCGCCAAACACCGTTTCGTTCATCGGTACGCCGTTCTTCAGCAGCAGCTCCTTCGCAATGGGATGTCCTACGCCAGCCAAATCTCCGGTTACGATCAAATCATAATCGCCTGGCGAGCGGCCTGTATCGTTAAAATGAGCTTGAATCGTATCAACCGCTGCCGGAGCCATTGCTCCCCCCATATTAAAGGGGTCCGTAATCCCCAAATCAATGACCTTGCCAATGGTCGCGCATTCCACGACCGGACCTTCACCTTTATTCGCTACGACGGCAGCACCCGCTCCAGTGACCGTATATTGTGCAGTTGGCGGCTTCTGAGAGCCGTACTCTGTCGGATAACGGAACTGCTTCTCAGCTGTACAGTTATGGCTGCACGTACCGGCAAGCACTTGGCTTCCTGCGCCTGAATTCACAATCAGCGAAGCGAGCGCCAGCGTCTCCATCGAGGTGGAGCATGCGCCAAATACGCCTAAATAAGGGACACCTAACGACCGTGCCGCGAAGCTATTGCTAATAATTTGGTTCATCAAGTCTCCGCCGATATAAAATTGAAGCTGATCCCGTTCGATACCGGCGTTCTGAATGGCAAATTCGGACGCTTGCTCCAGCAGCAGCCGCTCCGCCTTCTCCCAGCTTTTCTGCTGCATATCGAGCTCCGGATGGACAAGATCAAAGTCAGCTGCGAGCGGACCGTCTCCCTCATCAGGACCGACAACAGTCGCTTCGCCAATAATGACCGGACGATTCTCGAACCACCATGATTGTTTTCCTCGAAGCATGTTACTGCCCCCCAGTGCCCAATATGAGATGCGCAATACCAACAAAAAATGCAGCGACAGTTCCGAATACAATGACAGATCCAGCCAGCTTGAACATATTGCTGCCAACTCCAAGAACGAGTCCTTCACTCCTGTGCTCCAAAGCGGCTGAGCACATGGAGTTCGCAAATCCTGTTACCGGTACGGCAGAGCCTGCGCCGGCCCACTGCGCAATTTTGTCGTATACCCCAAGGCTTGTTAAAATAACTGATATAAGAATAAGCGTTGCAACTGTAGGATTGCTCGCCGCTTCCTCACTCATTCCCATCAGATGAACGTACATCTCCTGAATAACTTGTCCAAGCACGCAAACCGCACCGCCAAAGACAAAAGCCTTCAAACAATTCGCAAAAATCGAGCGGGGAGGTTCCATTGTTTTGGCGTATGCCTGATATTCCTTTGGCGACATCGACATCTTTTTGTAATTATGCCTGCCTTTGGTTTTGGTAGCCACTGCTGCATCCTCCTTCTAAGCTGCGGTTCCCGGCACGACCGAATAAGATAACCGCTTTGCTTCATTATTTGTAACAGCAGGGGGCATTATGCCAGCAAAAAAAAGGATTGCCCAAGACCAGTAAACCGGTCAAAGGCAACCCTTTCTCATAAACAAATAGCTAACAACAAAATGACAAGCAAAACGTACAAAATGAGCACGAGTATGCTTATAGAAAGCCGTTTTTGCCGCTTCTTGGACATCACGCTGCTCCCCTCATGAACGGGCTTTTACCTACAGCATATGCCCAAACACTCCAATTGGGAGCTTATCCGCTGCTTTTTCATTAGGCACTTGGTTTACAACGAGGGAAGAGAGCTCATAAAATGAGCTCTCTCCTACTTTGCTTATTCAAGTCTTATTTCGACCAAAGCTCAACGCGGTCCTTCACCATTTTAGTGAATTCTTCATTTAATTTCGCTACGCCTGCATCTTCAAGGTCCTTCAAGAATGCATCGTATACTTTATCAAAATCAGCCGGTTTAGCAAGAATCGCTTCAGGAATACGTTTTTTCATAATATCTTGTGTTTTTTGGAAAATTACGTTTGCTTGGGAGCCTGTTTCGAACGGAAGCGTCCAAGCCGCGCCGTATTTACGCTCTGGGAATGCATCGTCTGCTGGCCACAGATCTTTATACGTTGTTGCGCCGTAAGCTGCAAGAGTCTTTTTGTCTTCTGCAGAGTAAGCCGTTTGAATTTGCTCTGGGAAAGTCGTCGTGTAGTAGTTACCGGATGGATCCTTCACGCCGTCTCCGTAACGGGCGGATAGCAAGTAGTTGCCGATACCCGTTGTTTTCTTGAATGTGTTGTTATCGTTTGATTTTTGTTCTTGAACGTCAGCAGGAATGACGCGTTTGCCGTCTTCTACATTGTAATGCTTGCCTTCAATACCCCAGTTTACGAGTACTTGACCTTCATCGGAAGCAAGGTAATCCAGGAATTTGATCAGACGAACCGGATCTTGAGCATCTTTCGTAATACCAATACCGAAGCCAGTAAGGTAACCAGTGCCTTGGAAGGAATGATCTTGGTAAGTCTCGTTCAATGTTACAGGGAAACGAGCGTATGTCGAACCGAATTTGCCTTCAGCTTTCAAAGCGTTCTCAGCTTCGCCGTAATCCCAGTTTTGGTCGATAAGACCAAGAACGCGGCCGGAAGCGATTTTTGCTTTGTACTGATCGTATTTTTGAACGAAGCTTTCTTTGTCAAGCAAGCCGATATCGTTCATGTGGTTCAACCAACGGAAATATTCTCTTTCTTCAGGACGTTGGTAGTGCATGATTGCTTCATGAGTATCTTGGTTAATGAAGAACTCGCCATCATCCGGAGCGCCGGTTGCATAGAATGCCGGGTTTGTTACGGAAATCAGAATTTGCCATTCGCCGCCGTTAAGCGACATACCGATTGTCGGTTGGCCGTCTGCTGTTTTCGGGTTTTTCTCAATATATGCTTTGATTGCAGCTTCGTAATCTTGAACGGTTTTGATTTCCGGGTAGCCGGCTGCTTCAAGCACTTGGTGCTGCAATTGGAAGCCGCCGCCTGCATCAAAGTACGTTTGCCCTACGCCGCTTGACGGTAGTATATAAATCGCATCATCATCTTCGCTCCAGCGAAGACGGTTATAGTATTCGCCGTAAACCTTTTTAATGTTAGGACCATGCTCTTCAATCAATGGACGAAGGTCGATCAATGCGCCTGCATCAACCAATTTGCCTGCGCTGCCCTTTGGCATAACCAGGTCCGGATACTCATCGCTTGCTACCATTAATGCGAACATATCGGAATCCGTACCGCCGACAGGGAATTCTTGTTTAAGTGTAATGCCTGTTTTTTCTTGAATCAATTTACCTACATCGGACTGCATATCATCCCAGTTCGGGTTGTTATCGCCGGATGCCATGCGGATTGTGATTGGCTCAGCCGCTACCGGCTCGTTTGTTGCATTAGTTGAACTATCTGGCGTCGTAGTGTTATTACCGCCTTCATTATTCGAATTGCCGCATGCTGTGACGAATACGAATACGAGTGCCAACATCAAGCTAAGAGCCATTTGCATCTTTCTTTTCATTTCATTTAAGCCTCCCTTTTTTCTTGTGCGTGATTTGCATGTATATAGACAGGAAAACCTGCTATTACCAAAATCAACTTTTTACTGCGCCTAGTGTCATTCCTTTGACAAAATACTTTTGAAGGAATGGATATACGAGCAAGATGGGTACAGTAACAACAATCGTAATCGCCATCTTAATGGATTCAGGCGATACCGCCGCCATCGATTGCTGTGCGTTCGGGTCGCGGTAGTTGCTGCCCGTCTGCGTAGATAACAACACCTTCATCAGCTCGTACTGAAGCGTCGTATTTTCCGGGCTCCTGTTATTGAACAAGTACGTATCAAACCAGGAATTCCAGTGTCCGACCGCAATGAACAATGCGATTGTCGCAAGTACGGGTTGACAAAGCGGAAGGATAACCTTCCAAAATATAGTCCAATCATTCGCACCGTCAATTTTCGCTGATTCTTGAAGCGCATACGGAAGTCCGTCGATATACGAGCGGATAACGAACACGTTCCAAACGCTGAGCAGTGCAGGAATGATGTAAACGGAAAAGGTTCCTATCAAGCCTAGGCTTTTCATCAATAGGAAGCCCGGAATGAGTCCGCCTGAGAAATACATCGTGAGAGCGAAAAGAACCGACATCCATCTTCTAGCTTGAAAATCAGGACGGCTTAACGTGTAAGCCATCATGGACGCTGCCACAACCCCGATTGCTGTACCGACTACCGTCCGAATGACGGAGTTTTTAAAGCCGGTAGCCAAGCCCTCAAAGCCGAAAATCGTCTCATAATTTTTCATTGTAAATTCACGCGGGTAAATCGTCAGACCGCCTCGTACGGTATCCACCGAATCGTTAAATGAAATCGCGAGTACATTTAAAAACGGATATAAGGTTACAATAGCTACAATCGCCATGAATACGTAAATGAAAATGTCGAACACTTTATCGCCGAAATTTTTTTGAACAACTCCTTGCATATGCCGCGCCTCCTATATGATTGATTCTTTGGTGACTCTCTTGTATATTCCGTTCGCGATAAACACTAATAGGATGCTGACTACGGAGTTAAAAATACCGATTGCCGTACCGTACGAATATCGGCCCATTTGAATACCGTACTTCAGCGCATACAAATCGAGTACCTCTGAAAAATCGGATACCAGAGGGTTGCCAAGCAAGAACTGCTTTTCGAATCCAATACTGATTAAGTGTCCGATGGACAAGATGAACAGAACCATGAAGGTTGTACGAATGCCAGGCAGTGTGATATGCCACATCTTGCGGAATCGGCCTGCGCCGTCAACCGTCGACGCTTCGTAAAGTTCGGGATCGATGCCTGCCATCGCGGCCAGAAATATAATCGAGTTCCAGCCCATTTCCTTCCACAAATCCGAAGCCGTTACGATACCCCAGAACCAGCTGCCCTTAGCCATAAACTGAATGGGCGTGTCGATAATGTTAAGCCACATGAGCAATTGGTTAACCGCTCCGCCGTCTGTCGAAAGCATCTTCGATACAAGTCCGGCTACGACAACCCATGAGACAAAGTGCGGCAAATACGAAATCGTTTGAACCGAACGTTTGAAAAACTGACCTCTCATCTCATTTAACAATAGAGCGAATATAACAGGAACAGTGAAGCCTACAACTAGTCCCATCGTACTCATGGCCAGCGTATTTCGCAAAACAATATAAAATCTTTCATCTTGGAATAATTCAATGAAATTTTCAAATCCGACCCATTTCTGATCGAGAATTGAATTTTTTGGTTTGTAATTTTGAAAAGCGGTAAGCCAGCCCCATACAGGTACATAACTGAAAATAAAAATCCATATAACGAATGGAAGTGACATCATGTACAAGTAACGCTGCTGGAAAGCTTTGAACCAGAACCGGTTCGTTTTGTGCGTCGACCCTGCTTTCGTGTTACCTTCTGTTAGCGGTTTCATCTGTGCTCCTCCTAGCTTCGTAAGCTTCCTCTTTATATGTGATAGCTTACCCTCTCTTATCTGTACTTATCATAAACGATAGAGACCATTCCATTACACCCGATAAATTAGACCTAAAATCATATCAAAATAAGTTCTTTCAAGCGCTTTCATAACCAGTGGTTATCGATTTAAAAGTACGAAAAAAAGACACCATCAAGCTTCGATTTCATAGAAACGAAGCGTTAATGGCGCTTTTGGGCTCACAGAACTATTAGATTTTAATCGGTACACCTTACTCGATGCCAGATTTGCCGGTGATGCTTTTAAACGAAGACGGCGAGACACCCTTGTACTTTTTAAACTTACTGTGAAAATAATCGACGTTTGCGTAACCGACACGTTCCGACACCTGATGTACCTTAAGCCCCTCCTGCAATAGTTTAATCGCATGCTGTATACGAACCTGATCCAAGTAAGTATTAAAATGATCGCCCGTATAGTTTTTGAACATTTTGCCTAAATAGCCGCTATTGTAGTTAAAGAGGTCCGCAAGCGTCTCAAGCTTAATGTTTTCATTGTAATGCCGTTCAATAAAGTCAGTCATTTGCTTCATGACGGATAAGCTGTCCGACTTACCGATTTTCAACACGAGATCCGACAGCCGCTGCTTTAGCTGCAAAATCATTTCATTATAATGAAACGCGAGATAAAGGGCTGTGATCATCGTTAAATCCTCCTGAACGGATACTTGCGGATTTGACGTTGCAGCTTTGTTCAACACAATTGTAAGCAGCTGCGCCCAGTTCGACTTAACGGACTGCTCAGAATGACCGTGCGCGCATATGTGATCCGATGCCTCCTGCACCGCTTTATCTACGCCTTCCTTATTGCCGATATCGATCATGTAATACAGCTTCTGAGCAAGTGTATCGATGGAAAGCTCGTAAGTCTGATCATGTTCTTGCCGCTGCTGATCGCCGGTCAGAGATGCCATATGAATCTGCTGTCCCTGCAGCATGAATCGTTGTTTCAATAGCCCGCGGACAGCACCAGACCAGTCTTGCAGATCAAGCAGCTCGCGAACAGGTTCGCTGGCGACGGCGGCGAATCTTACCCTTGCGCCGCACGCTTCTTCGATCCATTGTCTCATTTGCTCACGGGAGCCATTTTGCAGCAAGTAATCCTTAAGCAATATGCCTACATAAGGCTCGGCAGAAAACACCCATCCGATCTGCTTCTGCTGAATGAGTTCTGCAAGTTTCTTTTTCAGTGTCGCATTCATGGTAAGTGAATGCTCCCTGCTGTATAGTTCGATCAGAAGCAATTGATAATATTTCGCTTCTGATCCTAACAATGACTTGAATTCATGACTGCCTGCAGTCTCCAAATCCAGTTTGCCTGCAGTAAGCTGCTGAAGCATCTCCTCACGAAGGAGGACTGTCGTTTGCTCCGAGTTTAGCTGCATTTCGGATTGTTTTTTTAATTGCATACTAATCCGCTCTACATAGCTCTCGAGCTCATCCTCATCGATCGGCTTAAGAATATAACCGTCTACACTATGCACAATCGCTTGCTTTGCATAGTTAAAATCAGCATAACCGCTTAAAATCAAGAAATGACAGACCGTATCCGTCTTCCTCACTTCTTCGATCGCTTGAAGTCCGTCCATTCCCGGCATCCGAATATCGATTAAAATGAGATCGGGACTAAGCGCTTTATGCTTCTCGACCGCTTCCCGGCCGTTTGAAGCATCACCGATAACGGTAAAGCCGTATTTGGCCCAATCGACTAATGTTTTTAATCCTTCTCGAATCATCGGTTCATCATCGACAATTAACACCTTATGCATATGGATGACCCCCTGTCGGAATTTCAAACGTGATTTTAGTACCCGAGCCCAATTCACTTTGAATCGTCAGACCGTAGGCTTCGCCATAGATCATCACTAATCGCTGATGGACGTTGCGCAGACCGATCCGGTACTCTTCGTCTTCTTCCATATCATGAAGCGATTCGCTGATTTGTTTAATTTTATCTTCGTTAATTCCGACGCCATTATCTGCTACCTCAACATGAAGCATATGACCGCAAAGTTTCGTCGTTAACGACACTAAGCCGCCCTCCGCTATATTTTCAAGCCCATGAACAACAGCATTCTCAATTAATGGTTGAATAATAAGCGGCGGAATTTCGATATCTTGTCCGGAAGCGTCAATATCAAGCCGGAACGTCAGCCTGTCGTTTCCATACCGGAATTTTTGAATCTCTAAATAACAGCGGACGATTTCAAGCTCATCCTTCAAAGCAATCTTTTTGGTGCCGACTTCCAAATTACGCCGGATCATCTTGCCCAGCATACGAACGATCGCGGATATTTCGATTTCTCCTTTGATGTGGGCTTTCATCCGGATCGATTCGAGCGCATTGAACAGAAAATGAGGATTAATTTGACTGGCCATCATCTTCAGCTTAATCTCTTTCTGCCGAAGCTGCAATTGGGCTTGTTGATTGTGCGATTCCGCAACCTCTTCCATTAGACCGCGAATGCTGACAACCATGTTGTTGAATTGTTTAGATAAAATGCCGATCTCATCGTTCCCTGTCACATTCGATATAACATTCAAATCGCCCATCGCAACTTTGTTTAAGTCTTTATTCAACACAAGCATCCGCTTCGCTAATATCGCTGAAAAAATATAAATCAATATGAATGCAATGACGAGGCTTAGCATAATGATGCCGAAGCCCAGCAGGCTGATCCGGTTCGCTCCGCTTACAATGCTGTCAATCGTAAATACCGATACGATTTTGAGTCCGTTTCTGCTCGATGCCGGCAGCAAATCCTCAACAACGATTTTGGAAGGCTTGCCGTCGAATTTGAACTCGTACGTGCCTTCCGCTTTATTCGTTAATTGGCTGGCGAAATCCAGCTCGGAAATGTTTTTGCCGACCCAATCCGGATTTTTAGCCGCAATCATATAGCCGCTATTGTCGATAATCATCGTATCGAACGGCTCTTGGCTAATCATCGCGTTCAACTCTTTTGGATTGACGCCAATAACGAGCATGCCGCTAGTCCGATAGGTAGGAAACGTGATTTTGCGAATGAGGCTTAAATAATCTCTGTTATTTTTCGTTTCATCATTTATATACGCCCAATGAATGCCCTCCTGCTCCATCGCAGACTTATACCATGGGGTTTCAGCAATTGTATCGGTCACCTTCAAAAATTCCCAGTTATCCAATATCGTCATGTTCGTCGTATAAAACCGAATGTTATAAATTTCACTATAAAGCTCAATATACTCACGAAAATCGCGGTAATCCCAGAATGCTTCCACAACGTCGAATGTCGACTTATATTGCGTATTGATAACATCCGTCAATCGTTTGTCAACGAGCAGCTTGTCCGAAATCTCGATCGGCATCCGGATAATGTCAAGCGTCTGCTTTTTAACCCGCTCCACATTGTTCGTGATTTGCTGGGTCGCCTGATCGAGCACATTTTGGCGAAACGCAACCGTTAGAAAGATGCCGACGATCAGTACTGGAACGAAGACAACGAGTATAAATGAAAAAATAAGCTTGTTTTTAATCCGGATATTATTCATTTTGTTTGCAAGCTCTTTGATGTTAAACATCCTATAGTTTGCCTCCTCCTTTATTAAGGAAAGCGTTTACGTTTATTCGCAATGTTTTAAAGCATCCCATATTATAAAGCGATTCAAGCTTCATTCATACATGACTCATTCGTTATTTTATCATATAAAAATTAGAGACGGTTATGTAAAAAATTCCGCCCTATTTAGAGCGGAATCCGGTATGACGAATGTTCCTCAATGATGTGCTCGCCCTTGTTATACACCCACTTAAATAAAAACTGATCGCCTAAGTAGCCGGTCCGGCTTCGAATATCCGGCAGAATGACAGCCTCGAAGTTGTCCGCTATGACTTTTTGGAGGCCAAGAAGCCGTTCTTTATTCGAAGCGCATTGCTCCTCAGCCTCGAGCTCCGTTTCCGCAGTTTGCATAAAGTAAGCGAGAGCAGCCTCTTTGTCATCTATATGTTCAGGCAAAGGTTGTCCCGAGCCGCGGAATATTTCCTTTACCGTATTTAACCAATCGCTGTACAAGTCCATTTGAATATCACTCATCGTATAAAATAAGCTCCTCTCTCCCGATCATCGCTATTCTCCAGAATAATGCCGCAACAGGCAAAATGCAACTCTCGAAAACTTAAAGAGCCGCACCAGATCGGGTCATCGACCTTCCGGGCAGCTCCTTAGAAGTAGCAGTACTATTAATGAATATGGAAGAAGCTTAGCTTCACCGTACCGCTTAAACATATGACAAGACTGTTGTCGTTGCCCGCTCCGGACATGCTTATGCTGACCGACTGCCATTGCTGTTCACCGCTAGGGCTCACTCTGCAAGCACCAACCACAGCGCCCGTGGCGCTTCCCGTGCGAATGGTAAGCTCGCCGCCGTTCGATCCGCCGCTAACTCGCGCTTCCATAGTGGATGAACCGTTCGACCAGTCGATATCTGCAAATTTAATCCAGCCATCCGGCTGCGACAGACGTACGCAAGTGCCGCCTTCTTTGCTTTCGTCCAGATATACATTTGCGTAATCGTCATAGTTCTCTGCACTCGTTTGCAGCGACAAATCGCGGGCCGGAATCGTCTCGCCGTCAATTCGAATGGATGCGGACACCTTAGCGTCAGCGGAAGAACCGCCAGCTGTAAAGGTATATTCGGCAGCTTCCAGGCAGAACAGTCCGCGGGTTACATCCCACATCGCGAGCTCATCTGCAGGTACGATCAACTGAACGTCCTTTGTCTCGCCAGGCAGCAAGCTTATGCGCGTAAAACCAACCAGTTTCTTGAGCGGACGCTGTACGCGGGAGCCTTCCGTGCGAACGTACAATTGTACGACCTCATCTGCTTCAACAGACGCTTCGTTCGTTACCTTGAGCTTTACGGTTACTTCGCCTTCCATGCTAGTGGCATTGTTCGCAATTTCTAAACCGCTGTAGCGGAATGAGCCGTAGCTCAGACCGTGACCAAACGGATATAACGGCTCTCCATCGAAGTACAAATAAGTCCGTTTCCCTTTCAAAATATCGTAATCCATCAAATCCGTAAGCTGCTCTTCCGATTTGTACCACGTCATATTGAGGCGGCCGGCCGGTGAGTAGTCGCCGAACAGGACGTCTGCAAGCGCATTACCAAGCTCTTGTCCTGCATGCGACAAGTAGATAATCGCTGGTATTTGCGCGTTGACTGCGTTCAGCGTAAACGGATAGCTTCCGATAACGACAACAACCGTATTCGGGTTAGCGGCGTATACCGCGCTGATTAATTCATTCTGGGATGCGGCAAGATCCAAGCCCGGACGGTCAATTTCCTCTTTGCCGTTGATTAGCGGGTTATTGCCGACAATGACGATTGCCGTATCGGCTGCCTTCGCTGCCTCTACTGCCTCTGCGATGCCGTCTGTAACAACGTCTTTTGTGAACAGCTCGTTTGTACCAATGGTGTCGCCCTCTGCAACGACTAAAGAATCCGCTCCTCCGTTCGGCGCTGTAACCAGCTTGCCGTTCCATGTCCGAATCGCAAATTGGTTGTCCTCTTGCGCATCGAGCTTGAATACCTCTTTCACGTACCAGCCGAAAGCTTCGCTGGCTGTCGCTGCGATATTCACGTCGTCTGCGCTCGTCAGCAGCTTGCCGGAAGCTATGCTCTCGAGCGTGTAGCTGCCCCAGCCCCAATCGGTTACTTCAAAAGTTTCGCCAACTGCTCCCGCTCCGCCGGCTTGCAAGCGGCCGTCATTGTCCGCTGCTGCGCCAAGCCCCCCGCCGTTAGCCGCGGATTTGAGAATGACGCGGTCATTGCCGCTGCTGTAGGTGACCGTTTTTCCTTCAAGCTTGCTCTTGACGCCATCCAGTGGAGTAACTTTGTAAGGAAGCGAGCCGGAGTACCAGTCTCGGTAAACGACGTCGGCAAGCGGTCCAATGACAGCGACGCTGTTCAGCTTTTCTTTGTTTAATGGCAAAGCATTGTTTTCATTTTTCAGCAAAACGATCGACTCCCGCGCGGCTTGCAGCGACAATTCGCCGTGTTCAGGGGCGCAGAGCTTCGATTCCGGTACGTTTGCATACGGATTTTGATCAGCGGGATCGAATTCACCTAACCGGAAACGAACGCGGAACGTGTTAATTAGGGCTTTATCCAAATCCTGCTCCGTAAGCAGGCCTCCCTCCAACGCTTCCCGGATTGCGGCGCATGACTTCTCTTTATCGTCCGTGATGCTGTCGATACCGGCTTTGATCGAATGCGCAACGGCATCCTTATAAGAATCATAGTATTTGTGATCATTTACGATCCCGAGCAAATCGCCCGCATCGCTAACGATGAAGCCGTTCATCCCCCACTCCTCTTTCACCACTTTGTTTACATCTTCATGCAAAATAGTCGGCGTACCGTTGACGGAGTTGTACGAGGTCATCATCGAATGTGCGCCGCCCTTAACAAAGGCCGGCTTGAATGCCGCTTGATAATATTCCTTCATGTTGCGCGGATCGATGCTTGCCGAGCAGCTTCCGCGATTAATTTCATTGTTGTTGCCGATAAAATGCTTCAGTGTCGCAACCGCTTTAAAGTAAAGCGGGTGATCCCCTTGGATGCCTTGCACGAGCGAAGCCGTGAGTTCGCCTGTCAGCTTCGGATCCTCGCCGTACGCTTCCTCCGTCCGTCCCCAACGCGGATCACGTTCCATATCGACGGTTGGCGCCCATAGCGTTAATCCGTTAATTGCAGGATTACGCTGGTAGTAGACGCGCGCTTCATCACCGATAACAGAGCCGATTTCCTTCAGCAGCACCGGATTCCATGTGCAGCCGAGTCCGATCGGCTGCGGAAACGTCGTCGCTTCGCCGAGCCACGCCATGCCATGCGCTGCTTCCGTACCGTGCTTATAGGCTTTAACGCCGAGTCGTTCGATTTCTGGCTGGTACTGGACCATCGATTCGATTTTCTCCTCGAGCGTAAAACGGGAAACGAGGTCGGTAACGCGTTCCTCAAGTGGAAGCTCAATATTTTCAAATGGAAAACGTGTATTCGTAGTCATCGTCTTTATCTCTCCTTAAAGTTGCTGGTAAAACGGTATACCACTCATTCACTTTCGTTTCGAATGGCTTGGATGAATCGATAATGGTTCCATCCGAGGTTTGAACGATGATTGCCGTCGAGTGCCGCAGACTGCACAATGCTCCGTAGGTCGATTGGATGCGAGCAATAGTCAGCTGGCCGGCTTCCCATTCTATATCAACGATGAACCCGCCTCTTGCTTTAATCCCTTTCACGTAACCGCTTGGCCAAGCTGCCGGAAGCGCAGGAAGCAGTACGATGCAGTCCAAGTGACTTTGCAGCAGCAGCTCGGCAATGCCTGCGGTTCCGCCAAAGTTGCCGTCGATTTGAAACGGCGGATGATCGTCGAATAAATTCGGATGCGTCGACCGTGCGAGCAGCGTATGGATAAAACGGTATGCAGACTCTGAATCCTGCAGCCGTGCATATAAGTTAATAAGCCATGCGCAGCTCCAGCCCGTATGACCGCCGCCATTATTAATGCGGCTCTCCAGAGATAATCTTCCCGCTTCTACAAGCTCCGGCGTCTCATCCCTATTAATGGTTGTTCCCGGATATAAACCGTATAAATGGGAAACATGCCGATGTCCAGGCTCCTGCTCTTCAAAATGCTCATGCCACTCCTGCAGCATGCCGCTTGGCGATATTTGCAGCGGCGGAAGCTTGCTGCTCGCTTCAGCAATCCGCTCGACCAATGGCTCATCGATTTGCAGCAGTCGCGCAGCTTCCATACAATGGTCAAACAGCTCGCGAATAAGCGTAATGTCCATAGCCGACGATTCAGCCACGCTGCTGGCTTCGCCTTCCGGTGTCAGAAACTTATTTTCCGGCGACGTGGAAGGTGATGTCATTAGAAGCCCTTCCTTATTCTCCTGCAGCCAGTCTAAACAAAACAAAGCTGCGCCTCTCATTAGCGGATACGCTTTTTCGCGTAAAAAATCGACGTTAGGATTATACAAATAATGCTCCCATAAATGCTGCGTAAGCCATACGCCGCCAAGCGGCCAGAACGCCCAGCTTGGGTGCCCGGCAGTCGGAGTGGACGTCCGCCATAGGTCAACGTTGTGATGTGCAACCCAGCCTTGGCTGTTATAGTGAATAGCCGCCGTGCGGGCGCCGCTCTGGCTTAGCTCTTCAATCATTTGAATCAACGGCTCATGGCACTCGCTCAAATTACCGATCTCCGCTGGCCAATAATTCATTTGCGTATTGATGTTCGTCGTATAGTCACTGTTCCATGGCGGCTGGACCCGGTCATTCCATATCCCTTGCAGGTTGGCCGACTGCGTCCCCGGACGCGAGCTCGCCATCAGCAAGTAGCGGCCATACTGAAAATATAACGCTTCTAATTGAGGATCCTGCCCGCCTAACTTGTATGCATCGAGCCGCTCGTCTGTCGGCAGCAGCCCGTTAGGAGTTTGTCCCAAATCGATCTGCACCCGCCGGAACATGCCGCGGTGATCCTGCATGTGGCGTTCGCGAAGCTGCTCATAGCTGTACGCCGATGCGCTGTCTTGTACACGGCAGTTTTGCTCGCGAAGCTCCTCCTTACTCTTCTTCGGCTGACTATCAAATCTCTCAAAGCTTGTAGCGGCGCAGAGCATAAAGGTAACCGAACGCGCGCCTCGAACAACAATTTGATTGCCGCTGCTTACCGTAGCTGCTCCTCCATCGACCTTTACATGCAGCCTTGCTTGGAACGTAACGCCGCGGTCCGCCTCATACTGGACCGACTTCGGGTGGTCGCCCCTATAATTGTCTGCAACATGGCTAGGGCATCGTCCGTCAAGCACAATAACGCTGCTGTTCTCCGAAGAGAGCTCAAATTGCACGGAAGAATTAAGCGACGCCGTTAATGATAGAAATTGATCACCCGCAGCGTCATAGCGCATGCAAAGAACCTGATCAACGGCGCTCACGAATACTTCCCTGCTGTATACGGTATTGCCGATCTGAAAGCTGGTCGATGCAACGCCGGAATCTATATCCAGCTGGCGATTATAGTTCGCAGTCTGAGCCGGCTTCTGCTCAAAATGCTGTTCTACTAATAAATCCCCCATCGGTTGATACGATTCAACATTCCTACCAAGCATCTTTGCCTGTACAAGCTGCTCCGCCTCTACAAAGCGCTTCTGCGCTATCAACTCACGAGCATGCTTTAAATAACGCAGTGCCTCATAATTGTTCGTGTCGCGCGGAAAGCCCGACCACAGCGTATCTTCATTTAATTGAATCCGTTCTTTATCAATACCGCCGAACACCATACCTCCCAATCGGCCATTACCGATCGGCAATGCTTCTTCCCATCTCGAAGCCGGCTGCTTGTACCAAAGTGTCCACGGATGTTCCTTCTCTGCCCAT
Organism: Bacillota bacterium; assembly: GCA_051750645.1. GTDB lineage: Bacteria > Bacillota > Bacilli > Paenibacillales > Paenibacillaceae > Pristimantibacillus. The sequence goes on from JBNJJW010000001.1 coordinate 440,114, forward strand.
TTTCCCATGTTTTAATCTCCTGTTATCGCTTTCACTGTATCGTTAGAAAGCGGTTATTATTCATCATAACGGAAATTCCATGACATAAAGTACCCGTTAGATTTCATGAAAATTCATATCAAAATTAGTGCTGTAATAAAAAAAACCTCCAAGCTTGAATAAACCGGCCAACAGGTCATGAAAAGCTCGGGATGCATGTAATTGGGAATAAGACCTGCCAGCGCTTTCCGTAGTTCAGGATTCAGCTAGTTTATGCGGATGCGGACATAGGATTCGCTATTTGTGTAAAATAGGCCTAAAATGCAAACTTTGCGGACATAGGATCTGCTATACGCTTTAAAATACACTTAAAATAGCTGTTTTACGGCAAATAACGGATTCAATGACCGCAAGTACCCCAAAAGAGGGGCAAAACGGAAAAATAACGAATTCAATGTCCGCTTACGCCTAGCTATGGATATTGGATCCGTTTCGAATCTATTTTACAGCTTAACATCTCGAACCTTTACTCTAAGATGAAGCGCCAGCTTTGATTTGGAACATTGTGACGGTTGCTGTAATTTAGCCTTTGCTTTAAAATTGGATATTTTATCTAATTATCTCATGAAAACAACGCGAATTGTCCAGGTACACAAGCACTAGCAAACTTGATATGCTTTTTTGTAAGCGTTATCAAGTAGAGTTTGATCTTTCTAGAATAACAGCGCCATGACGTTCGCCATAAAGGTCTTAGATCCTGCTTCCTGAAGGAGAGATGCCGAGTTTATGAGTGATAAAAACGGAAGTCTGGTGAGGCATATGTTTGGGGCGAAGACTCATTTGCAAATGACGATGCCGGAACAGTTCGTCCCCTTTTACATTGAAAGCATAGGATTTAATCCGGTGCAGGAGACGGTCATTCGTCATGACGGTTATTCATGTTACCATTGGCTGCAATCGGTTTCAGGAGAGGGAGAAATTATCCTAGGCGGCCGAAATTTTACACTCCCACCCCGCCACGGCATCCTATTAATGCCGTATGCTGCTCATCGGTATCGTAAAATTGGCGATAGATGGTCTACCTACTATTTGACCTTCGATGGCACGAAGGTCACTCCATTCCTATCTATTTTAGGCATTCTATGTTCGACAGTCTATGATTGCTCAGCCGGTACAGAACTGGAAAAAGCTGTTGAACAAATGCTGGAAGATGCGCTGCTTACCCAAAATTTAACGGGCTTGGATAACTCGATCAGCATTTTTCGTTTCCTTGTCAATCTGAAGAAGCATGGAAGAACCGATAGAACGCCTTCCATACAGAGCCTTGTCGAACGATTAACGCCGCTGCTTAAATATCTCGATACAGAATATCACAATCCAGATCTTGGCATGACTGATATGGCCAATCGCGTACAAATTAGTCAAAGACATCTTAATTCCTTATTCAAACAGGCCTTCGGCTACACGCCATACCAATATCTCATCAATCTGAGAATCCGCAAGGCAAAGGAATTGCTGGCCAACCGGCGTTCAAGCCCCATCCATCACATTGCGGAAATGGCAGGCTTTCGTGATACCAGCCATTTTATCGCGACATTTCGCAAGCTTGAGCAGCAAACGCCCGAACAATATCGAACAACTTAAGCTCCGTTTATTACATGGCAGGCCTGTCCAACCTCTTCGAGATTGGAGCAGGCCTTTTCATATTCAATGGATCAGCTATTAGGAAGCTTCACCTACAACGCTTGTACCGCTCTTCGTAATCGTGTAATTGATGACCGCACCGCTCCAGAAGTGGAACTTCAGGTTGACTACTCCGTCATTCACTTCATTAAAGAAGTTTTGTTTAAGCGTGATTTGATTGTTAGTGTAGGAAGGCGAGAAAGTATAGCTGAATTCCTTGAACGAAGTCCAGTTTTGCGGACCGGCATTTCCGCCTGCAGCGTACACGGCCTCCATTGTTGCAAGACGGTCGCCGTTGAAGGCTGTCGGAATCACAAAGCCGCTTGTCGTACCGGAAGCATTTTGCAGCACCGGCGTATTATAATAGAGCACATGAATGCTCCAATTGGCGCCCGCGCTGAATTGGGCCGTCAACACCGCCTTCTCGCCGGTCCCGCCAGTGGTTAGCTTGGAGAGATAACTTGCTTTGACAGTCAATGTGCTGCCGCTCAACGTGTAGTCTCTGCCCGATCTCAAAGTGCTGTTTCCGTTCTTGAGCGAGACAAAGCTATTGCCATTCAAGTTCAGAGCGATCGAAGCGTCCGTAACCGAAGCGCCTTGCTTGATGAAGATCTGATCGGTTGCGGCGGTGGACGAACGGCTTGTCAAGCTTGCCTTGATGATATTGTAAAGCTCCGGATCATTCCACTGGAATGTGCTGCGGTTAAAATGCTGTCCGTTATCCCACAGCATATGGGTTATGCTTTTCGATTTAGCATACTGGGTCACGTATTCAAAATACTTCAGCATCTCGCCATGCTCGATTCCACCAACGCCGCTGTCGAAGCCGAGCAGTCCATATTCGCCTATGACTACGGGAATCCCATTAGCCACAAACGTATTATAGAGACGGTCAAACGATGAAGTGATATCGGTAATCGACGTGTCATCAAACTGGGTTTCGCCCGCGATGTTTACGCTGAACGGCCAATATCCGTAATAATGCACGGTGGCAATCAAATTCGTATCGTTCAGACTGGCCATCGTACTATTGAGCGAATCCAGATATTCTTGCGAGGCATTGGTCCATATCGTCGGAAGCACGAGCGGACGAACGGCATTTCCTCCGCCGGACGACCTTACAATATTGAAGAAGGACGTATTGATCTCATTGAGCAGCGTCAATTGCGTCGCCGTATCAACGTTAAAAGTCGGTTCGTTGATGCTTTCGAACATCAGCTTGTTGGAATGATTTTTGAAGTGATTGGCGATTTGAGTCCATGCCGCATTATATTTGGCCAGCATTTCGTCATGATTCGTCCCCATCGTGTTCAGCCACAACCACGAATCGTGGTGGAGATTGATCATGACATACAGCCCCGCATCCAGTGACCAGTCGACAACTTGCTGAACTCGGGCCATGAATACCGGATCGATCGTATAGTCCGGAGCGGCGCCCATCCGATGGTTCCATGTAACCGGAATCCGGATGCTCTTATAGCCCTGGGCGGCAATCTGTTGAATCAATGCTTGGGTAATTGCCGGATTGCCCCAAGAGGTTTCGTCGCCTGTCGCGTCGAGCGAATTGCCTAAATTCCATCCGGGCTGCATCGCGCTGACATAGTTCTGCATAGGCGTTGCAGCAGAAGCCGAAGTCGTGAATGAAAACAGACTTATAAGCAAGGAAAGGGTCATCAAAATTCCAAAAAAAGATTTTTTACTTCGTAATGTCATCGAAAGTCTCCTTTGTTAAGTAATTTGATAAAGATTCAAAAACAGTGCTAAAGTGATTGAAGTAGAGTTGTAAGCGCTGCCTTTTTCAAAAAAAAACACATCACTCCTTTCGTTGGCTGGCGGCTTTCAGCTGGGTCTCGAAGCTTCTCTTATGATACAGCTTATCTCTTCTGTAAAAAATATGAAAAAAAAGAATATAAAAAAACGGAAATGATAGGAGACCGTCTAATGCCTGTCCTTTTCAACTTAAAGAAAAAAAAGCGTGAATCCTTTGCAGGAATCCACGCTTTTGTACTTCACGTCTTATAACCCGGCAGCGCTAAATACTTTATCGAAGCCAGCCTTCGAGCGTAAGACTAGCTCTTCAGGTGACTGGTTAGGAGACTCCGCCGTTAAAATCTCTTGCGAAATGGATCCCTTGTAGCCGATTTTTTGCAGCGCTTGAAGAAACCCGACCAAATCGATGACGCCTTCTCCCGGATAAACACGTCCGTTGTCTAGCGCTTCTGAGACCGGTACATTCGGCGCGTCATTAATATGAACATGTACGATTTGATCAGCCCGAAGCGCTTCTATATCGGCAACGGTCAGCCCGTTCGTGTACCAATGATAAGAATCGAACAACAAGCCGACATTGCTCTCGCCAATGGCTTCGATCCAATCCAGCGTCTCCGCGAGCGTCCATATAAACGGATTCTCCCATCGCGTGCGCAAATGATGCGGGCCTACGAATTCAAGACCGAGACGAATGCCGTATGCGCCGAGAATTTGTGCGCATGTACGCAATCTGCGTGTCGCGAGAGCCATGAAATGCGCTGCTTTCAAATCAGTCGAAGGCAAAATGTACGTACAGCAGCTTTTGCAGCCGAGCGATGCAGCCGCGGCAGCTGATGAAGCAAGCTTTTTCAAGCCTTCCAGAAATGCCTCTTCTGTCGTTCTCCATTCCACAGGCAGACCAATAGAGCCGATCACAACGCCGCTCCCGGCAAGCAGCCCGCGCGCTTTTTCCACGCCGTGACGCTCTACGAGCGCGGCAGCATCCAAATCTACTGCTTGGAATCCATGTGCTGCGGCCAGCTCGATCAAACGTTCATCGCTCTCAATACGGCCAAGTCCGGCGCCGGTTAATCCTCTTAGCATTCGGTTCCCTCCTCTTACGTCGTTATAAGGATTAGTTCAAATTCCAATCGAGCTTCACTTCATTGCCCGTACGGGAAGATTCATAGATCGCGTCCAGCACTAAATTATTCGTTAATCCCGACAAAGCCGAAGTAATCGGCTGCTTGCCTTCGCGGATGCAATCCAAGAAATGACGGCTTAAGCGGGTACGCTCGCCTTCATCGTTATCCGCTTTACGAAGCTCCGTCTCGATTGCACGGTCGAACTTCTCCGTCAACAGCTTACCTTGACCGCCGCGATAGCTTGCGCCGCCTTCCGATCCCATCAAATGAATGAACGGCGTATTGTCCGTATCCATATGAACGGCCCAGCTCACTTCGAGCGACAGCGTGCTGCCGTCTTCCATTTTGATCAAAGCGGTTGCCAAATCCTCAACGTCGTAAGTACCGTTCCAATTCGGCTTGCCCCATGTGCCGATTCCTTTGCGGCTTGGACCGAATTCCGCATAAGTGGCGCCATATACCGATACCGGCTTTGGATTGCCCATCAAATACAGGGCCAGATCAAGCATGTGAACGCCGATGTCGATGAGCGGGCCTCCTCCCGATTGATCCATTTGCGTGAACCATGTTCCCCAGCCCGGAATGCCTTTGCGGCGGAACCAGCCGGTTTTTGCCGTATAAATTTTGCCCAGCTCGCCCCGGTCGACTTGCTCTTTGATTTGCATGGGAACCGATTCCCAGCGCATTTGATGACCAACCATAACAACGGAATTTGACGCTTGGCTGGCTTTTAAAATTTGACGCGCGGCATCGCCGTTTATACCCATCGGCTTCTCCAGCAGCACGTGTTTGCCAGCATCAATGGCCTGAATGGCAAGCGGTGCGTGGAATTGATTAGGCACGCCGATGATGACCGCATCCACGTCCGGACGCCGGATCAGTTCTTCGGGAGACGCAGCAACGTTTGCGATACCGTATTGCTTTGCTTTCTCCTCGGCTAGCGGTAAATACGCATCGGTAATCGCTGTAATTTCGCACAGATCCGTTAGCTTTGAAAATTCGCCGGCATGAACGCCGCCGATGTTTCCTGCACCAATAATGCCAATCCTAGTTTTATTTGTATTCGCCACGTTGTTTCCTCCTAAAAAGGTTGCGGAGCAAACTTAGAACTGCTCTCTTTATTTATGTTAGAATAAACGATACAAGAATGCGTGCTTGATTTTCGGAAAAAGTCTCAGTTTTTCGGAGGAATTGACTAAAATATGACATACTATCCCGACTATTTGAAAACGTATCCAAATATGAACACGTCTTCTCCCCTTCATATTAGCTTAAACCGCCTTTATCACGGATTTCGTCCCCACCGCCACGATTTTTTGGAGTTTTCGTACGTTGTTGACGGTAGAGGCTCTGAATCGATTAATGATATGAGGCATCAGATGCTGCCCGGAACGTTTACATTTGTTCTCCCTTACCAGGTGCATGAGCTGTTTACGGAGCCGGGCAGCACGTTAGTTTTATATAATTGCATGTTTAGCATGGACTTATTAATGGAGCCGGGACAGGAGGAAGGCCTGCTGGACTTAATTGACCGAAATACGATGCCGTCGTTTGCGCAGCTGGATGGGCAGGTTAATGAACGAATGCGTTGTTTAATAGAGGACATGTTTAACGAATATAAAGGGCAGGAACCCTGGCGGCGAACGATGCTGCAGGTCAAGCTGAAGGAGATATTAATTGGTTTTGACCGATATCGCCGGAAAACAGCGCCGACACTTACCGTTGCGAATCCCGCTTCCAAAACGAACGCATCGGTATGGCCGATTATTCACTACATCCATAGCCATTATCAAGATGATCTCGCGTTATCCGATTTAGCGGTCCGTTTCTCGCTCAGTGTCTCTCGTATTAGCGAGGTCATCAAACAAACGACCGGGCAAACGTTCGTTCACTTCCTGCACGATTTACGCCTTCGCCATGCCTGCAGTCTGCTCGTCTCCACTGACATGAGCGTTGCAGAAATCGCGCTCGAGGTCGGGTACGGCTCCTACAAAACATTCTCCCGCATCTTCCGGGAAACAAAGGGTGTCGTGCCGAAGGACTACCGGAAAATGAAGCTCGGCATTTAGCCCGATATATCGGGTTTTCTTTATTAAACAAACAAGAGGCTGTCTCGAAAGTAGAAACATCTACTTTCGAGACAGCCTCTGTTCAGCCATGCGTTTACTTTACGAGGACGTCGATCAGAATTACGATGACAAGCAAAGCGTAAAGTACAAGCGACACAACCATTAATGTCCGCTTACTCACAGCGCTACTCCCCTTCCAACTCCGTTTAGGCTATACACCACTATTGTATGTGGACGGGAACAACGCGGAAATTGTCCGAACAAAAATACGCTCGCAAACTTTATTTTCTATTCATATGCATCCATCGCTCATCGAATGCCAGTCATAGGATCAACCACTTTCCTAAAAACACAACAATACCTGCAGTTAAGTTAAACCATCCGAGAAAACGCGATACTTTTTGTTCCTTGTTCCTTGAAGCGGATGTATGTCCTTTTACATCGAATAGTAATATTAGCAAACCGCTAAACAACCATAAGAATACACCGTAATTGAGATAACTTATGGAATAACCCCCAAGCATACCGGTTCCCCCCTCTGATTAAAAAATGGCAAGCGGCTATGTAGCTTTCATACCGATCCGTCGAACTTTTATCGTTACCTTAACATCGAATGTACAGTCTTTATATAATTTTCGCCATGCCTCTGCGGTCTTGACCTGCTTATTCCAATAACCCGGTTCCTTCGCCCTTACATATTCACCGAAACCGAATATATCCGAGCTTTTTTCCTGTGTTTTTTTTATAATATCCGAGTAGAATTTCACGGAAGCCTCTGTTTGTTTTTGTTCTATTTTTTTGAGGACGACAGGGTTATTAATATTTGTTGACTCATTTATTTTTTCCTCTACATTAACCTCGATAGCAATTGTAATTGTGAAATGCGGCAAACCGTTTTTGATTTGAACGTCGATTAATGAACTGCGATGGGTAGCGCCGGTCATGACCGTGCCTGATGATTTACCGTCCAAATCCATAAACACTTGATATCCCGCGGGATTCATCCCTTTAATAGCCATATAACCGCCTATTTCAAGCGGTTGCGTTACGCCTACCATTTTATCGCCTGCAAAATAAGCCAAGCCTTTAATTTCAACATTTTGCTCTTTCTTAATGCTGACATAAGGCAGGAATCCTTCTTGCCCTTTCTTTGAAGAATTGCTCCAATAGATTCCAATATAATCTTTCGGGAACTTGCCCATCCGGATGCCTTCATCCAACGTTGACATAAGATAAAGGGTAGGCACCCGTGCCAATTGCGGCGTAGCCTTTATGATATCAAGCGCTTTTCCTTTTGAAACCATCATCCAGGCCATTCTGCGCACTTCCGAATTACGGCGAAAGTAATCATTAACATTTCCCAAGCTTTTTTTTGCCAACGCCTCAGAAACGACGATAACACGTAAATGCCCGAAAAAAAGCTTACTGGAGAGCTGCTGTTGTAAATTCATAAAAGCATCATCGATGGAATGACCTACTACATCAATGATCCAAACGGTTTCTGCCGAATCCTTTCCTCCGCCGCCTTCGCCCGGTCCGAGCGGTATCCTTCCCGGCAGGGCAATTTGAACGGCAACGCGAACCATTCCTCTTTCCGGTGCCGGAATCGTGCCTTTAATATGGGTAATCTCATCTTCTTCTTTCTCGGCTTCCGGCTCAGCTACGTCAATGGATACCCCTAATACGACGGCCCGTTCCTCAATCTCCAGACGATCCCAACACGCTGTAAGAAGCGGCAACAAAAGAGACATGACGCACAATACTTTAATTGTTTTTATCCAAGCTCTTGTCGCCAATAGGATTACCTCTCTTTCTGCGAATAATAGAAATCAACAGCAGCATACCGGGATATCCGATCGTAAGGTATAATCCGATACGTCCAACCGTTTCGATAATTCCATACATCTGTACAATGTTTTGAGGAAGCATGGCCGTAACAAAAACAAATGGCAGAATGAACAATGAGAATATTTTATGTTCACGTAAGCGAAACAGGTGACTTAACGCCTGAATGGTAAGAAAATAACTCGAGAACAGAGTGGTAAATACAGCGGTAACCCAGACAGCGAGAAATGCCGCATCGAGACGTTCCAAAATATTGGCAGGCAAGGATGTCGCTTTCGCTAATTCCAGAGTCGGCCAGAGCAGCCTTTTAATCTCTTCAGCACCAAATACGCTAACCGCTGCGACGACAGTTATGACATATAGACCGCCGGCAATAAGCATTCCTAATGTACTTGCCTTCATAGCCTTCTCAGGTCTTCGCATGGAAGGAATGACTGCGGTCATGATGAAGGATCCTTGAAAAAGCGCAGCAATCGTTAAAACACCCTTCAGCATCCCTTTCGGTTCATTTCCCCATATAGGCTGCAGATTGATAACATCGGCATTATTCAATGAAAGAGCGACGATCAATAAAGCTGGAAATAAGAGCAATGGAAAATAAAAATGATGGATGTAAGCAAATGTTGTGATGTCATTCCGTGTTGAAATGGCCGCGAGCAGCAGCATCACGATAACGGTAACTTCCACAGGGGTTGTCTTCAGGACTGAAGTAACCACGACTTCTCCGAACTCGCGTGCGGCAAGAGACGTTAATACGGCAAAGAAGATGATAATAAAAACGCTCCCGAGCCAAGCTAACCCTTTCCCGATGATGTCTTCGCTGTATTGAATGAATGATTTATTAGGAAACCGCATCCCCAGCACCGTAATGAATACCAAGCCGACAAAGGCTACCAGCATACCGAGAAAGGTAACGAGAGGAGCTCCTGAATCCGCTGCGCGTACGGCAAAAAGCGGGAGCGCAAGCACACCTACCCCGATAATGGTGCTGACAAGAATAGCGGCTGCTTGGATGACGGTAATCTGGCGGGACTCCATTTAAGTTAACTCCCTTCTCATTTTTGGTTTTTCGATGGGTCAAGCACGTTTTTATTCGTATCCTTGAGTTCATCGTATACATGCTCGCCCAATTTATTCTGATCGATAGGCTGCAAGAAGGTTGGCCTCTTCCTCATCCACCATAACGGTGCGCGGGCCAACAAATCCTTCATTCCTTGAAAATCTCCAGGAACGAGCGGACTCAAGTAAGGAACACCGAACGATTTAAGTGATAAGAGGTGATTTGCAATGACGATCAGTCCGATCATAACCCCGTAAAGGCCAAAGATACCCGCCATAATAATGAGCGGAAAGCGTAAAAGCCTCAGTGCCAGCGCCGCATTATAGGCTGGTGTCGCAAAGGAACCGATTGTCGTTAACGCGATAATGACGACAGTGATCGGGCTGGCAAAGCCGGCAGCCACGGCAGCCTGTCCGACAACTAGTACGCCGACAATGGAGAGTGCGCCCCCGACCTGCTGAGGCAAACGGATCGTCGCTTCGCGCAATACTTCCATTGATATTTCAATAATCAATACTTCAATGACGGCCGGAAAAGGAACACCAGCTCTCCCCCCAGCTACGGCTACGGCAAACTCCGTCGGAATCAACTCCGGATTAAAGGAAATGATCGAAACATAAAGTGAGGGAAAAACTAATGAAAACATTAAAGCAATAAGCCTTGCCATGCGAATAGAGCTCATTAACAGAAATCGTTCGGTATAGTCCTCTACGGTTTGATAAAACTGGCTGAAGACGGTCGGAACAACCAAAGCTAAAGGGGACCCGTCAACTAAGATGGCAATTCTTCCCTCCAGTAAATTTGCAACTACTTTATCCGGACGTTCCGTATACTGAACTTGAGGAAACGGCGATAGATGATTATCCTCGATAAACTGTTCCAGATAACCTGAATCCAGCACGGCATCTATATCGATTTTGGAAAGTCGGCTGTTAACTTCCTTCAGAAGATCCGGATTTGTAATGCCTTCCATGTAAAAAACAGCAACCGTTGATTTCGTTCTGCGGCCGATTTCCATCGTTTGGATTCGAAGATCGGTCGATTGCAACCGGTATCGGATCAGCCCGATATTCGTTCCTATCGGTTCGATGAAGCCTTCCCGCGGACCTCTAATCACCTGCTCGGTTGCCGGTTGATCGATGGATCTCTTTTCAATACTGCGCATACCTATAAAAAAAGCTTCTTGAATTCCTTCAACGGCTACTACAGCCCCGCCCCGCAATATGCCTTCAACCAAAGAAGTGAGTTTCTGTTCCGATTTCCCTTCGCTGTGATACAGGGCATCGTTCAACAAAACATCCTTTAATTGATCCTGCTCAATGTTTCTTCCTTCCAGATGAGGGGGAGGATACATTAATGGTTTTAAAATATCCTCGTTTAACAATGTTTGATTGACCATATTGGAAAAGTAGAACATGGCAGCCGGGTACTTCCCGAATACATGGAATTTACGCATGCTGAAGTCGTCATTCACGCCTAAGAGGCCATTGATAAAAGTGATGGTATCTTCAAGATTACCGGTTACTCTATCATTTTTATGCTCTTCCAAAAAAAGACTCGGAGCAGCGGCATTCGATTTTGTTTTCGATTTTTTGAACCCTTTAAGCATAGAAATCTCATTCACCGTCCAATCGCTATAATAGGATTTCTCTAAAAGAAGGATATAAATACTCCTTCTAATCTTTTACATATCATAGCGGTTTTAATCATTCAGCTGACCCGGCTTGATTGTCTTCCCCTCGATTAAACCAGAAAAAGACGATCCTGATCCCGACAAAATTGCCGGGTTCAGAATCGTCTTTTTCTTCTACTTACTTTAAAATCCCGTCTTCGGAATTTCCTTCGGACATTCTCCAAAAGGCTCGATTTCTCCTACCCGAATCTCATACATCCGGTCGTAAGCCTGCCTCATTGCTTCGGTGAACGGGCGGTAGGGCTGCAGGCAAACGTCAACCGCACCGATCTGATAATTCTCCCCGTCGAACCGTCCCAATACCGGCTGATCGTTTAATTGAAAATAATGGATGCCGATGAGCTCCGGAATAGATGCCGCTTGCTCCACAAAGTAACGATATGCAAGTCCCCTATCCTCCTGGGTAGCAACCGCGCGAATACCGTAAGCAAGCATTCCAACGTCAGCGGCTCCAAAATGAAACTCACCAATCATGACCGGTATATTCAGACGCTTACTGATCCGTTCGATTAGATGCCGATCCGGCTGAAATTGGTAACAATTAATCGAGAAGACGTCGAAGAGCTCACAGCCCTCGAGCAGATCTTCATTGGCAACCCAAGCATACCGCATCCCCAGATTCAAGTGATGGGGATCCGCTTCCTTGCAATAACGGGCAGGAACTTCCACATAACGGCGTATCATCATCCGGTTGAATGCAGCAAAATCTTCTTTGCGTGCACTGCTTTCTGTAATTTCAACCTTCCGGCAATCCAGTAGCTCTTCAAAATGTAAGTATGAGGTTGCCCATGCCGCATTCAAACGGCCAATAACCTCATATTTTTCCTCTGCCCATGCGACGAACCGCTTCTTGCAGTCAAACACGAACGGATGCCTTAGCATCTCTTCCGTCAAATCCAAACCGTCAACAAACGCCCAGTGAGGTTCATTCCGCATAAAATAACCGACCAGCCTGCGATCGTCTTTAAAGGAAAGCAGCTGCTCCGCAAAAACCATTGCATTCTGCTCATATTCCGGGCTGAAAACGTCGGGGAAATCGCGAAAGATCGTAATCTGCGTTGTTGGGAAATCGGTCATCGGATGCACATACGGAAGCTCGGATCGGCTTATAAAATCGGCTCCAGACCAATTCCCGACCGTATTGATTCCCCATTCCTTCAACCTATGCTCCGTAAGCTCGGCCCAAGCCTGTCTCCATTCTTCCCCGAAGGCGCGAATCAGGTTGGCCACGGCGAAGCTGTAACCATGGGAGCTCCATGCGTCGCGGAACGGACCGTCCACAGCCGGAAGCGGAGGAATCAAATGCTCCATCCCGGTTATACGCATGTGATCATGCGGATTGACGCAATCCATTCCCGTGCTGAACAGCGCATAGCCATCGGGATCAACGAACCACCAATTTTCACCATCGTATTCTGTACGAAAAAAGCCGGAAGGCTCAAAACAGAGCTTCTTCCATCCGCCGTAACGCCCGATACCCGTATCCGTTTGTTTTTCTTCCCGCGCTGTGTCCCGCTCCTTATTGAGCATATGGACAAGCTCTTCCGGGGACTGCGTCTTTCCAGCCCAATCCTTACCCGCTAATTGACCAAGCTCATCGATGTAGGGTGCAGCTTCATATTCGAAATCCGGTACCGAGCGGCTCAGCGTTAGGCCGGATAGTTCAAATCGTCTCTCGGCAACGGATTCAATCGTCGAAATGGCAAAACCGCTTATGCGTGTCCGGTCAACGGAAGAATCCCCCCGCAGCACGGATTGCATAATGCCCGGGAACCGGTCGAGAAACAGCTTTTCCCCATTCAAAGCCTGCAAAGGCAGGCAAATCTTTGTTTTCACATAAGGCAGCAGGCCGTAATGAACCGTAATCGACCGGTTTCCTTCTTCGTAAAAGGTAAACAGCAGCACCAGTACATCATGAGACTCATGGTATGCCTCTGCGCTTAGATAATCGTATTTCTGCCAGTCTATGGTTTGGCACTGGGACTCATCCAAGCGAATGCCTCCGCCATCTTTGCCGGTTTCTACCCGAAGCCGGTTTTTTCCCATGATGTTCAGCTGCGAAGCTGAATCCGTATGGAACGAGCCTGCCGAGAAAACATAGGTCATGCTTCACCCACCCTTTCTATTCTTTTACAGCGCCGAGCACGATGCCCTTAACGAAATATTTTTGCAAAAACGGGTAAACGAGCAAAATAGGCAGTGCGCCGATAAAGATCTGAGCCGCTTTGACGGTACGCTGGGACAGGTTTTCCAAATCCTCCGGATTGATGCTCATCTTGCTGAAATCCTGCTGCACGACGACAGTCTGCAGAAAAGTGGCCAGCGGATACTTCGACGTATCCATCATATAAATGAGCCCGTCGAACCAGGAATTCCAATGCCCTACAAGAGTAAACAGCGTAATCGTCGCAAGGGCAGGCATCGATATCGGCAGATGGATATAGAACAATATCCGGAACAGCCCGGCACCGTCGATCAGCGCGGCTTCTTCGAGCTCGCCGGGAATCGTGCGGAAAAAGTTCATCATCAGAATCATATTATAAACGCTTAATGCCGGCGGCAGTACAAGCGCCCATATCGTGTTGATCAGACCAAGGTTCGTAATAAGAATATAACCGGGAACCAGTCCTCCTGAAAAGAGCATCGTAAACACGAAGAACCACATATAGCCGTTCCGACTTTTGAATTCCTTATATTTTTTGGACAAGGCATATCCTGCGAAAATGATGACCGCCATTCCGATTCCGGTTCCCAGAACGGTACGATAGACCGAATATAGCAGAGCCTTTATAAAAGCAGGATTATCGACCGTCTTCTGATAGGATTCAAGCGTGAAGTCCACCGGCCATAAATTGACGATGTTGGCGGTCGCTGCCGACTTTCCGCTCAAAGACACAGCAAACACATGAAGAAGCGGCAAAATGCAAATCAGCGACATCGTAATGAGAAACAAATGATTAAAAACGTTAAACACCTTATAGCCGTTCGATTTATAGTACATGGCTTCTCCCCCTCTCTCGTTAGAAAATCCGGTAATTCGCGAATTTGTACGCCATTCGGTACGAGATGATGATCAGTACAAAGCTAATGATCGATTTAAACAATCCCACCGCCGTTGCAAAGCTGAAATCCCCTTTAAGCATGGCTGAGCGATACACATAGGTATCAATGACATCCCCCTTGTCGTATACCAAAGGGTTGTACAGGTTGAAAATTTGATCGAAGCCCGCGTTCAGCACATTGCCTAGCTGCAGCGTCGCCACTACGACAATAATCGGCAGCATCGTCGGAAGCGTGACGTTGATCGTCTGCTGCAGCCGGGTCGCCCCATCGACCTCGGCAGCCTCGTACAGTGCGGGATTCACGGCTGTAATCGCAGCCAGATAGATGATCATTCCGAATCCGAATTCCTTCCAAATGTCACTGACGACGATAACGAACCGGAACCAGTCTCCGTCGCCAAGAAAGAAAATAGGCTGCGAGCCGAACCAATCGGTCAGCATCCGATTGACCAGTCCGCCCTTAACCGACAGCAGGTCGATCAGAATGCCGCCAAGGATAACCCAGGACAAGAAATGGGGAAGGTAGACCAGTGTTTGGATGCCTCGTTTAATACCGCTTTTGCGGATTTCATTAAGCAGTAAAGCAAACACGATCGGAACAAACAATCCGCAAACGATCTTTAACACCGAAATAATCAGCGTGTTCCAAATGACCTGAACGGATTCATCAAACATGAATAAAGAATGAAAATGCTTAAACCCTACCCAATCCGATTTAAAAAATCCGAGCCATGGCTTGTAGTCCTGAAAAGCCATAACAAGTCCGAATATCGGGAGATAATGAAACACCAACGCAATGATTAACGCCGGTAATATCAATACGTGCAGAGGCCAAGTCTTCTTAAACCCCCTCTTCCATTTCGACTCCGCTCTGACCGCGGGAGTATGTGCGGAAGCCTCACTCAGCCCGCTCCTCATACGCCAATCTCCTCTCTATAAATACCATGATTACACTTGCATACGCTTCTGCTACTATTATATCAACGGGCTTGGCCCCTACCTATGATAAGGTCTTAACATCTATATCCCCACTCATAACCTGTTTCATTAATCTCAGCCCGGGCGGTGACGATCATGATAAAATATAAAATATTCCACAAGCTTCTCATCATGCTGGCCGTATTGCTCATTCCGGCCACGCTGCTCTTTGCGTACGCCAACCAGACGAGTAAAAACGTTGTCAAGGAAACCTTGGAAAATTCAGCGTCGAAGCAGCTTGAATTTACGATGCAGCAGCTGGAGCAATCGCTAAGACAGCTCGAAATACAAACCTTAATGCTCGTGAACGACTCCAGCATTAAGGCTTATGCCAGTTCATGGGAGTTTCCCGAATACGTCAACCATTTGCTCATGCGAAAAAATGTGGAGGAGAAGCTTCTGCTGCAAAGTCAGGTTGATTCTCTTATTCATGAATTAACGGTTTATTGGCCTGCGATCGGTGAAGTCATTTCAACGTCTGAGAAGGCCGATTTTAACCGTGCACAGCTTTCCCGTATACCGAAAAACCGGTGGCTGGTCAGCAACGATCAAGGACAGCTGACCTTTCATCTCTATTTCACAAACCCTTCGATTACGAAGCCCGATTTGTCTAATGTCGTATCCATCGTTGAAACTACATTCACGAGCGACTATTTGCGGTCGGTGCTTGAAGGGCTTGATTCATCCGGCAACGGCGACTCCTTCTTTTATTTTCCCGGGGGAGCGTTGATCGCTAATGATGAAGTGAACGGAAATATGATCCCCCTCTTGGAGAAAAAGAACGTATTCACTTATACGTCCTCCTCTCAGCCGCAGCTTACCGTGTTAGAGATGGACGGCGTGGAGTATTTGATTCAAACGATTCACAGCCCTTCGCTAGGGGGCATTCTTGTCAGTTATATTAAAATTAACGAGTTTCTTAATCCGTTGAACCATGTAAATTTGCTCGTCAACGTCAGCTTAATTTTGTTGTTTATATCCGGTGTTGCGATTTCCTATTTGTTTTACCGGCATTTCCGTATTCCGTTCGCCTACTTAGTCCGAAAAATTGAAAATTTGGGTGCAGGAGATTATACAAGCAGAGCGACTGTCAAAACGAACAACGAATTCGACTATTTATTTGAACGCTTTAATGATATGGCCTCGCGTATACAAGCTCTGATCGAAAATGTATACGAGGAACGCGTACGTACGCAAGAGGCGGAATATAAGCATCTTCAATCCCAAATCAATCCGCATTTCTTGTACAACTGCCTTTTCTATATTGTAAGCATGGCGAATAAATCGCCCGATGCGGTCATTTCCATGGCCAAAAACCTGTCCCAGTTTTACCGCCACATCACCCGGAAAGCGGGCACCGATACAACGCTGGCAGATGAAATCCGCTTGATAGAAAGCTATCTTGAAGTGCAATCAATGCGCAACAAGCGCCTTCGGTACGAAATCGATATTCCGGCGCCTATGCTCGAAATGTCCGTACCTACCTTATTGCTGCAGCCGCTAGTAGAGAATGCGGTCGTACATGGCATTGAGCAAAAGCGGGATTCAGGACGCATTCGAATCATCGGCGTAAAAGCAAACAACCAATTCCGGCTAACCGTAGATGACGATGGCGCAGGCTTATCCGGAGAAGCCCTTCAATCGCTGATGAACCATGTTCACAATCGCCAATCGGCGGACGAGACAGGCTGCGGATTATCGAATATCCACCATAGGCTGATCCATCGTTTTGGACCCGAATCCGGATTATCCTTTTCAACCAATGAGTGGAAGGGCTTTCGGGTAACCCTTCAATTATCTTATAGGACACAGGAGGAGTCAGTCACATGAATGTCTTGTTGGTAGATGATGAAGATTACGTGCTCGACTACTTAAAGGAAGCGATACAGTGGGAGGAATATGGGATCGAAGAGGTATATGGAGTTAGCTCGGCGGAGGAAGCGCTCGACATTTCAGGACGCGTGCCGATCTCGGTTATGGTGACGGATATTCAGATGCCCGAGAAGAGCGGCCTGGAGCTGCTCAGGGAGATGCGGCACCAACACCCGGAGACAAAGGTCATTTTATTGTCCGGCTTCTCGGAATTCGAATATGCCAAGAAAGCCTTGCAGCATGGCGCCGCCGATTATTTATTGAAGCCTGTCACCGGAGATGAAGTTTCTGCTTCTTTGGTTAAGGTGCTTGCCCTAATCGAAGAAGAGAATCGGCAGCGTAAACATTTATTGGCGGCTAAGGATGTGCTTCAGCTTGGTCTTACGCGAATGAGGGAGCATCTGCTGTTCGATTTGCTGCTCGGTAAACGTTTTTCGCCAGAGGAGCTGGAGCGGCAGCTGGACACGCTCCACCTGCCGCTTGCTCCCGATCAGGAATGTTTTCTGGCATTGATCAGAATTGAAACCGAAAACGAAGCCGCTCGGCATGAGGACTTCGAGCTGCTTAGCTATGCCCTTCTTAATATGGCGGAAGAGATTTTCTTTCAGCAAATCAATGCAGTTCCATCCTTGTGGTCATGTAAAGATTCACATCGTTTTGTGGCCGTTATCCTTCCTGCCGCGACATTCGATGGGAATGAAATCACCCGGAAAATAGAAACGCTTCAGCAAGCCGTCCATAAGTATATGAAAAGAACGGTGTCTATTTTGGTGACGCGTCCATTCATATTTCGGCAGGACATTCACCATCAATATTTGCAAGCATTAAACACATTCTGGCGGTCAATCGGTACTCGCAACGGTCTTGTACTCACGATCGACGAGGCCGCCGACGCTGCTGAGCTGAGGCCGTTGACACGGCTCCACCAATCGCCGACAATGCTGCAGCTGATGGAAACGGGGCGATGGGACGAGGTTGAGGAAAGGCTGGATCAAATTATCGAGGAGCTTGACTCCCCCGTCTGCCGGACGCAGCAAAACTTGATGGAGGTCGTCTATTACTTGTTCAGCAGCTTCTCCTACATGGCCCATAAACAAGGAGACTCGTTTTCAGATATGATCGGGGACGTTTCATTCCTTGATTACCCTAAATATTTTCACTCTACCGCCCAAATAAAGGAATGGGCCCTGCCATTAATGGAGCAGTTTCAAAGAGCGGTATCAGAACCCGCTTCCGGACACAGCCATATTATCCGGCAAATACACGATTTTATCGAGGAACATATGCAGGAGGATGTCTCCTTGACCAGGGTCGGCGAGCATGTGTATCTCCATCCGGTCTATTTATCGCGCCTGTATAAGAAGGAAACCGGAGAAAGCCTCTCCTCTTATATTTTACGCGTGAGAATGGAGAAGGCGGCCCGTATGTTAAAGTCTACGAACAAGAAGGTTGCGGATATCGCTAAGGAGGTCGGCTACAAAAAAACGCAATATTTTATTCGCTTGTTCAAAGAACACTATAACTGTACGCCTCAAACTTTCCGGAATAACTAAGGAAACGACATCTTATGAATATCAAAATGGGAACTGCCGATTCATTAAGGGTCGGCAGTTTTCTTTTGCTTAAGGAATACTTTGGGGTAGGTAGGCACACTATACTCTGGACAACCACAGATCGATTTAGATCTTAATAAAGAGGAGCTGCCTTTGAGAAAAATTGTTTTCGCGCTTATGTTTTCTTTATTCGTGTTTATTTCACCACTTATGGCCGGACAAGTTGAAAATAAAATACTAGCAGATCCACTAAACCCCTCATTAATTAACTCGCTGCGTCAAGGTGGATATATTCTGTATGTTAGGCATGGAGAAGCTACCATAGGGAACGATAAACCGCAAGTCGTCTTCAGTGATTGTTCTACCCAAAGGAATCTCTCTCAAGCAGGGAGAATGCAAGCCTTAACTTATGGGGAGGTACTTCGCAAATTGCTCATCCCTGTTCAATTCCCGATAACAGCAAGTCCTTTTTGCCGTACAAAGGAATCCGCTGAATTAGCATTTGGAGAAGAAAATGTTCAAGTCGATTACTACTGGCTTAATATCTATCATTTAAGCGGTGATTTGACCACTTCGGAGCAGGAAAGTGTATTAACGGCCCTTACTTCTGTGTTAGAAATAAAACCGCCCACGGGTAGTAATAAAGTCATCATCGGTCACAGTTTCCCAAGAGATGTGGGTCTTGGCGAGATTCCATACATGGGCACTGTAATTGTGAGACCACGAGGACAGGGAAACGGTTATGAAGTTATAGACCAAATATCTTTAGCGGCGTTCATGAGTTATCTTGATTAAGGAGAGCAGCACCATGGAGTCAAAGAAAAACAAAAATAGGGAGCCCCTAGGGGCTCCCTATCTTGTAATTATTTGCTGATGCTTGCGTACCAATCATTTACTTCTTTTTCCATACTGTCTCCGCCTTTGCTTTTCCAATCCGCCACGAATGCGTCGAATTTGTCCAGCGGTTCATTGCCGTAAATGATTTTGGCAAAGGTTTCAAGCTCCATCGTTTTCAAGTTATCGCCCTTACTCCGCATCGTTTCCGTCGGAGCGCCCATGAACTCGTTCGGGGAATTAAGATTTTTCATCTGGAAGTTTAACGCGCCTGCCCGAATTTGTTCCTTATCCGAAGTCGCAATCGATTTTTGAGCAGCCGTCTCCGGTGTATTGCCTTGATAGACATATTCATAATCCTGCGATCCCTTAAACGGAATACTAGGATTGTTCCAGAACAAATTGTATTTGCCGGAGGACGCCGCCGCTTCCAATGGAGTCGGGAATAGCTTCGGATCGTAAACGGGCTCCCCATCTACCATGGCATAATCATAACCTTCGAAGAAGCCGTATTTGAAGTCGCCTGTACCAAACGAACTGTCATAAATTTTGTCCATATAGTAGAAGAAAGCATCCATATGCTCAAAGTCTTTGTTGAACATCATGACTTTCCCCTCATTAACAGAGCCGGTATAGCGGGCGGACTTGCCGTCCGGACCCACAGGGAGCGGATAGGCTCTAAGCAGCGCATCGGGATTCGTTCCTTTCACATCCCCGAGCGGCCAACCATTCGCCCAGAAAGGAGCGGCAATCATACCTGATTTGCCTTGTATTAAGCTTTCTGTCGCTTTCACTTCGTCAATTGCAGCTAGTTCCGGATCGAGGTAGCCTTTCGCGTACCATTCACTTAGCTTGCCGAGACCATCCTTGATTCCCGGTTGAACCGAGCCGTATTTCAAACTGCCGTCCTCTGCTTTTTGCCAAGCCCCCGGAATAAACTTTCCGGTATAAGCACCGAAGACAAAGCTGGCATCGGACATCCAGTTGGACAGACCGTTGCGGGCGGAGAAGCTGAAGCCAAACGTGTCATCCTTGCCGTTGCCGTCCGGATCCTGTTTGGTGAAAGCCTCCATGACCTTCTCGAATTCTTCAATCGTCGTTGGCGCTTCCAGCTTTAACTTATCCAACCAATCCTGCCTGATCCAAAGTACGGGATTCGTTCCGTCTCCTCCGGAGAAGATCGGCAATCCCATCAGCTTCCCGTCCATTTTCACTTGATTGAACGCTCCGCTGTTGTCCTCATAAATTTGTTTCATCCGCCCGGAAGCATATTGATCAAAGTCCTGCTGAATATCCTTCACTTTACCGGATTGGATAAGGTCGGAAATAAGGTTCACATCTTGTACGATGAATACATCAGGCAGCTGATCTTGCGTTGTCAGCGACAATCTGATCTTAGTGTGGTAAGCAGCATTGTCAGGTGTGTCCCATAGATCCTTGATGTTGATGCCCAGCTTCTCTGCCGCCCATTTATTATGAACGTTATTATTAATGTCTTCTCCATTAATAAAGGTATAATCCGATCCTACTACGCGTGCAGTCGTGATCGTAACTGGCGGCTCGAATTTCCCGTCGGCATTTTGTGCGGATTTCTCCCCGCCGGAAGGTGAATTGGTTGAATCAGGAGGAACTACGTTGTTATTTCCGCCTGAAGAACAACCTACAATCGTTACAAGAACAAAAACTAGCATGACCGCTATCCATCTTCTGCCTTTCATATCAATACCCCTTTTCCAATCGTCTTCTAGTACAGCTTTATCGTAGCAAAAGAATAGAAACCGGGATATGCCCCAATCTAAACAATCATAGCCTTGACATGAACTGACCGTAATAATTGAAAGGGCTATCCCAAAAGGCCATAGACCTTGAGGGATAGCTCCTTGTTCGCGGGCTATATTGGATTCGGTACAGGATAGGAGCGGAAGTTTGTTGGTGTGCTGAAACGCAAAGGCTCAATAGCCACAAGTCACTGTATTTATCCATTATAGCTCTGTCAGCATTCAGCTTGATAGAGGCTACAAAGCTTAGGCGTGATTCTCCTCTTGCTCCAAACTTTCATAATAACGGGATATTTCGATGATCATCGCTCCCATTCGTTCCGTTTCCGGAACAATAATGCGCGTCACGCCGTACTCTTTCAAAGCTTCAGCAGTCACTTTGCCGACAGCTGCTGCGAGAACCTTCCCATTAAATGCGGCTAATAGTGACTTTTCACGCCCCGTTTCAATCGCATACCTGAACAAATATCGCACCTGTACCCCTGTCGTGAAGCAAACTGTATCAACCGATCCTTCCTCTAATTCGGATAAAATCGTTTCCAGCGTGCTTGTTTCCGGCGGAGTATGTCTATACGGCAGCACCGATTGTACATATGCTGCACCTTTATCAACCAAGAACGACTCTAACTCCGGGGAAGGTTCACCGTGCAGCTGAATCCAGACACGCTGACCTTTGAAATCGCAAGCTTCCAGATTTTGAATAAGACTGTGTACCGTCCCATCATCATCACTCACAACCGCATTAAGTCCCGTTCTCTTAAGGAAAGCTGAAGTCTTATAACCTCTTGTAGCTATTTTCGCTTGAGTAAGGACATTTAAAATGGCCTCATCAATGCCCAGCTTTCCGGCTGCTTTTACTAAACTTTCCGCTCCAATCCCAGTGGTCAAAATGACCCAATCGGCTCCCTCATTAGCAAGCTGCTTCAACTGATCGGATATTATTGTCTCATCAAATACCGTTAATCCTTGAAGAGAGCGAATAACCGGCGTACCGCCCTGCTTCTCTATAATCGTTCCCATTTCATCCGTTTTTTGCGAGCCTGCAATTACAATTCGTTTGTCTTTCAAAGCTGCTGTTCCCATAAATGTTAAGCCACCATACTTTCAGAAATTTTATTTATTATATCATTCATTTGATGCTTTTCTCGACTTTAATTTTCTCAATTCCCTTCATCAAGCAATTTTAATATCCATCTTTCTGTAACGTATTACGGTCAGCCCATATATTTTTTTAAAACGATTACCGCATTGTGTCCACCAAATCCAAAGGAATTCGATATTCCTATTTTCAAATCAGCTTGACGGGCCTCATTCGGTACATAGTCCAGATCACAAACAGGATCCTGCTGCTCCTGATTAATGGTAGGCGGAATGATTCCTTCCTGAATGCTTTTCACCAAAGCGATGGCTTCCACCCCTCCTGCCGCACCGAGCATATGGCCAATCATCGATTTATTCGCCGTAATGGGAATACGGTAAGCATGTTCGCCGAATAGTTTTTTGATCGCAACGGTTTCCGATTTGTCACCAATTTCCGTACTTGTGGCATGCGCGCTAATCATATCTACCTCTTCCGGTTGAATGCTCGCTTCAAGAAGGGCTTGTTTCATGGCTTGATAAGCGCCAATCCCCTCCGGGTGAGTAGCTACTACATGATAGGCGTCCGAACTAGCCCCATAACCAATGACCTCCGCATGAATTCGAGCGTTTCTATGCAAGGCGTGTGATAGTGATTCTAATATGAGAATTCCCGCTCCTTCGGACATCACAAATCCGTCTCGTCCCGCATCGAACGGCCGGCTGGCTCGAGACGGATCATCGTTCCGGGTCGATACCGAGGTAGCGTTTCCAAAGCTGGCAAGAGATATATCCGTTATGGCCGCTTCTGTTCCCCCGGCAATAACGACATCTGCGCCTCCTGAACGAATAAGCCGCCATGCTTCACCGATCGCTGTATTACCGATGGAGCACGCGGTGACCGGAGCTAACGACGGCCCCTGAGTCCCGAACTTTATGCTGATCATCGCTGCAGCCATATTCGCTATCATCATAGGCACTAACGTCGGACTTACACGTTCAGGGCCACGTTCGTGCAATACCTCTGCTTGATTCAACAGTGTTTGAATGCCCCCGATACCTGAACCTACGTATACTCCCATCCTCTCACGATCAACCTTATCAAGTGAGAGGCCGGAATCCTCCAGCGCTTGTTCAGAAGCAGCTAATGCGAATTGGCAAAACCGGTCCATCCGGCGCGCCTCTTTGCGGCCAAAGCGTGCTTCCGCATCAAAATCTCGAACAATACCTGCTATTCTCGACTTATGCCTGCTGGTATCAAATGTATCAATCGTTGAAATGCCGGATTCCCCTCTGATCAAGCGGCTCCAAAATTGCTCCACATCATTTCCTAGGGGTGAAACGATTCCCATCCCAGTTACAACTACCCGTTCCATCGTATATCCTCCTCTGGATTTACCTTTATGGAATGTAGTTTGTCATAGTTATTATCCTATTACAAGTTGTCGTTTATTATAGTATAATATATAACACCCTAACGTTACTGCAAAGGCGGATCCTATGATTAATCGTGAAACGAGACTGCAAGCGCTGTCTACCTTTTTAAAATCTAAGCGTGCCAAAATACTCCCTGAGACCGTTGGTTTTCCTTCCGGAACACGCAGAAGAACTCCCGGCTTAAGAAGGGAGGAAGTCGCTCAGCTTGCCGGAGTCAGTCCTACCTGGTACACCTGGCTCGAGCAAGGCAGGGATATTAAAGTTTCAGCGTCGGTATTGGATTGCGTAGCGGCTGCGTTGCAGTTGAATGACGACGAACGCAAATATTTATACGACTTGGCGCTGGAGACAGGTCATGGAGCCATTCTGCTAAAGGAAGAGCTGTCTGAGATCACGCCCTCTTTAAATAGAATATTGCAAGAGCTTCGCTTCTGCCCTACCATCATTTCTGATCGGCGCTGCCAGATCGTTGGATGGAATCAAGCGGCCTCACATGTTTTCTTGGACTTTGAACAAATACCAGCCGAGCAGCGAAATATGATTCAATTACTATTTACCCGGAAAGAATTTCGGCGGTTAGCGGGAAATTGGGAGCATTTTGTTGGCGGGTTTCTTGCTATTTTCCGGGCTTATTACGGGCAATATGTACAGGACGAATGGTATGATCGATTTATTAATGAAATGAAGGGAAACCATCCTGAATTTGCATACCTGTGGGAGCAAAGTCAAGTCAGCTCTGCTCCGGATGTTTTGATTGAATTTCGGCATGCCAAAGGGGGGAAAATGCTGTTCCACCTGACATCCTTACAGGTTCAAGGCAATACCGACCTGCGCTGCAGCGTCTATACGCCTGCGCCCGAAACGTCTACGGAATCTAAATTAAGGCGGTTAATGGAGCGTAATGATTGATATGCAAGGTCATTTCCACGCGGGAAAAAGAGGGTGAACGGGCGTAGGGAACTTCATGCCGGCAATGAAAAGGATACCGATCGCCCATGCTACAATCATCCAGCTGAGAAACACCCACTTTTCCGCACCTTGTCCGTATTTTCGCCAATACTGAAATTGGTGCACCGCAACAACGATTGCCCCTAAAGTGAACAACGAAATAGGTAACCACATCACTTCTTAACCTCGTTTTCAGGGATAAACAACGGTGCTCCAATGGAACCGACGCCTGTTATCTTGGCGCTTACTTGCCATTTGATCGTTTGATCCGGATACATTTCGGGCCAATCCTTCTCAATGCGTTTCCAATATCCGGGGTACTTCCTATAGATCATTGCTCCCATGCCTGAGCTATCCGTACGAAATTCTCTTTGCAAACGGCGAAACAGTGATTGGAACGTTTCTTCCATTTCTTCGGCGAAAGCTTTGTTTAGCTTCTGGATTATTTCGGGGTTCGAAAGATCAAGATTGGTACGATTGTCCAAAATGCGCCCATAAGCCTTTACTTGAAAGGTAAATTTCGGTTCTCCTTTTGAGATCGCCACCTTGCGTTGTACCTTTAAACGGTCAAGGCGTATGGAAAGGTCCCCTTTGACCTGAGAGATGCGGATCGTAATGCTTCCGCCCGTTTTTCCGCCCAGCATGCCTGTCAAGGCAATAGCCTCTTTCCCCTTCACAAAACCTTCCAGCTTGTTGTCGCGAAATATTGCGATACCGCTCAGTATGATTTTGTTTTCTTTCGTTTTGGCAAAGCTTGCCGTTATTGGCTGCTGCCCGGGCGTAGTTGAAGCGATAAAATAATCTTTTAACGAAGTCGGGATACGCGTTTTTCTAAAACTTAACTCCCGAAAGTGTTCCACCCCGAAATTTTCCAGTGGAACTTGTTGAGCAATAAGCTTTTCAGCTTTAGCCTTTTCGGTTACGACCAATAGGGTACTTATTCTGTTCATCGGACTACGGCTGATTTGATCGAGAAGGTCTTTAATTCCCCGGCGGGCCAACGCCTCACCTATAAGATAGACGCGGCGGTGAGAGGTTACGATGTCCCGGGACAGCATTCGCTCCATTTTAGAACGCGCTTCGTCGATATTACGTGCTTCCGTAACCACGTGGGTGACGGGTTCCTTCTGTTTTTGGCCTGATCCAGACTGCCCGGGCCCGCCAATCCGGATCGGCTCTGCGATATGTGCATCTACCCGATAAATCCCCGGTTTTTGACCTTCGTCTACTCCGGTTATCATCACAATGGCCACGTCTACGATCTCTCTTCGATCCCAGCATCCCGTACAAATCCATACCGTTAACAGCAGAACGGGAATTAAAGAGGCAAGTTTTCTTTTCAAGCCGGATCTTTCCTCCTCTTTTTATGATCGCTCAAAGGGCTGCCGGATAATTAAATTTTTTAAGCTTTTCCATGAAAACGGAGCGATCGGTGTCAGATAAGGCATCCCTGCGGAGCGGAGTCCGGTCAAGTATACCTGGGTAAAAAACAAGCCCATCGCTATGCCGAAAAATCCTAATCCTCCCGCCAATAGGAGCAGTATGATACGAAGAATCCGAATGGCAAACGTCGTCTCGTAATGGGGAATCATCAGGGAGGCGATACCAGTAATGGAGACGACAATGATCATAGGAATGGAAACGATGCCGGCCTGGACAATCGCTTGTCCGATGACCAAAGCGCCGACAACGCTGACAGCCTGAACCAATAGACGCGGCATTCGGACGATGGCTTCCCGTATGGCTTCAAATATGCTTTCCATGATTAATGCTTCGACAAGTGCGGGGAAGGGGGAGGCTTCTCGGGATGCCGCAATGGACAGAAGCAGATTCGTAGGCAGCATTTCATTATGAAAGGTTGTGATTGCAACATAGAGGGATGGCAGCAGCAGGGCAGAAAGAATGAAATAGGCCCGAATCCAGCGTAAAAACGTGGCACTGCTGTAAGAAAGATAAATATCTTCTACAGTTTCAAAAGCGTTCCAGAACGTGAAGGGAAAGAGCAATACAATAGGCGTATTGTTGACGACTACAGCGACTCTGCCTTTCATTAGCGCATTAGCGACAACATCCGGCCGCTCCGTTTTTTGTACGGTCGGAAACCAGCTCAGCGGCCGGTCTTTGATGGACTCCGCGATATAATTGCTGCCTAAAATATCTTCCAAATGGACACGGTCCAATCGTTTTGATATTTCCTCCACCAGTTCATCGGGAGCCACCTGGTCAAAGTATAATAACCGAACATCGGTATGTGCGACCGATCCGAATTGCCATATCTTCATGCGGAACTTCTCGCTTTTCGTGATGCGGCGAATCATTGCGATATTGGTATCAAGGTTCTCCAAGAATGCTTCCTGAGGACCGAGAATGGATGACTCGACGTGAGGCTCGGCCACTCCGCGAATCGGGGCAGCGGCCACGTTCGCCAATATCACCTGATCTTTTCCGCATATAGCAACAGCTGCCAAGCCGGATAAAATCGCTTGCACCGTTTGTTGATAATTGTCCGTCTGCTGCACGGAAGGCGTTTTGATAGAAAGGGGCCCCGTCTCCTGATTTGCCGATAATGGTTCGATAATCTCCCGCTCAATCCGCTGTTGGTCGGCAAGGCCGGAAATATACACGATCAGGGAAGAGCCTACAGAACGAAAGACCAGATCAGGCATGGAGCCTAACGTGTTTTTCAACTCCTCCGCAAACTGTTCCAAGTCAGCCTCATTTGATAAACGTATTGTTTGCTGAGCCATGCTAGCTCCCCCCTATGCCGACGATTTTTTTAAGCTTGATTACGAGTAAAGTTAGCATGGGAAAAATGACGTAAAAAGGCATAAAGACGACCCATGTGGCCCATTGATGACCGGTAAAGATATGGCTGCTGAGACTCTCTGTCATGTAAAAAGCGAATAGGAATACAATTGCCGATACGGGGATGACGGCGGATCTGACGTTCACTTTCCAGAGATCCGAGATCATCGCGCATGCCGCGTAGGTGAAGATCGATATTTTGAACAGCACGCCGATCAAAAAGGCGGTTACGATGAACGGATCGATATTTTGGATAAAATCCGCAAAGTTGACCAAATGAAACGTTGTCATCAGAGGGAAGAAAGAACGGGCAAAAAGCTCCGGCCCGATTGAACTGATCGCCAAAATATCCAAAACGATAAATATCAACCCAGCCGTTGCGCACGACAGGATGGCTGCTTTTCGGAAGTTTTTAGGCGGCATCGTCTTTGACCAAAACGCGGCGAAAGCGAAGGCTTCCGCATACGGTACGGTCAAGTTCCCCGGAATTGCGGCTGTAATGATCGGTTTCCATTCTGCGGCGACCGGAGTCAGCAACGACAAGTGAACGGTACCGGATGCGATTAATAAAATGACTTCGAGCAGAAAAATGATGAAAACAACAGGAACATTCAACTCCGCTAAACGCCCCATTCTTTCCACACCCGCATAACAAATGTAGGATACCAGGATCTGGAACAGAACCATTGTCACCCCGATCGGAGTTTTCGGAAGCAAGAACGTATTCGTCAGTTCTCCAATGTCACGCAAATCCCGTCCGGCCGAATATATAAAAATAAAAACATAACTTAAGCATAGGATCGATCCGATCAACCGTCCGAATGAGTCCGTTAATAATCCGGACCAATTCTTGTCCGAATGCGTTTCATAAAGTTTCGAATATAGCCAAAGGAGTGCGGCGCCAAGAAAAGTGCTGATGAAAGCGGTAATCCATGCATCCTGCTTGGCAGAGCTTGCAATACCGAAGACAACGCTGGTTCCCAATAAAAACAGAAGCAAGAGGCCATACAACTGCCATGTGGTTAAGATCTTCACTGTACCAATTCCTTTTTTGTATTATTGTTCCATTTCATTCATTTTTGATGCAGTTAAACTAAAAAAGAGCCCTTGCAAACAAGGACTCGAAAGGTTAAGACTTATAATGGAGCGTAGTGATTGATTTTCATCTCACGATTGTTTTACAATGGTCTTCCATGACGACAGCATTCGCTGCCGCTCTTTCTCAGAATTAATCAAGGCTTTTAACTTTATTAGTGTACGTGGTTTATTCCATTGCGTACGTTTGTCGAAGACTTTGCTCGATAACCCGTAAAACAAATGAGGAAACAAGAGATCGGCATATATAATTTGACATTCTTCATCGCTTAGTGGATGTACCTCGCGGTAAGCGCGGAGCATTAAAACGGCTTTCGAAGAGCTCCATCCATGTTTCTTCATTACTTTATTGAAAATTTTACGAATGTCTCTCGCCGGCAAGTCAACAGTTAACGAATCCATGTCAATAATGGCCATGCCTTTATTCGTTTTTATCAAATTGGCTGCCGCAAAATCCTGATGGCAAAGATTTTTTTGCACAGCGACTTTATTCACCCAATCGGTGTAATATTTGCTTTGAATCCATTTTAACGCTTCTTTCCCTTGGCTTATGAAGGTATCGGCATGAAGAAGATACAATTTTTCGAATTCATTGCTGCTTTTGGCCATTTTTTTATAATTTTCCAACCGGTCTATATACCGTGCATAGCTTTGCGCCCAACTCCCTAAAAGTTCTCTTTCGTTCGTCGAAAAGTTGGATTGAAATCCTCTTGATGCCATATGGAACTTGCCAAGCTCTTTCATGATGGTAAGGAGGTCTGATGTTTTGTAAGTAGGCTTGGTGCCTCGTACAGCATCGGACAGTACGTAACAATTGCCGCTGCTGTCTTCGGAATATTCTTTGCCTGCTCTTGTTGTCACCATAGCGGGAATGGGTGCACCGTTTTTTTGCAAATGCTTGATGGCTTGAATTAAAAAGAGCAGCCTCTTTTTGGTTGCGGGCGATTTTTTCAATATTTTTGTTCCGGAGCCAGTGACTATGGTCCAGGTTGCTTTTTTACCCTTGTCGGAAATTAGTTGGACTTTCCTCACTCGAAGAGGGTACTGAGACATAATGGAGTTAACCGAATTTACATTCTCCTGCATGATCGTTACCTGCCTCATAATTGATTTTTTTTACGAGTGAGGGTGGTGCTATTACGTGAACGCAGCTTACGCGCGACTTTCTTTTTGGATGTGGTCAAAGCGTAGAACGATGTCGGTTTACTGTAATAAGCATGCATATAAATATTGTTCAATCGCTTGGCTACATGCTCGAATGTATAGTTGCTGTCTACCAGCTGCCTTCCTTTTAAAGCCATTGCCATCGCTTTATCTTTTTTGGTTAGCATATAATTTATCGCTTTGGCAAACGAAGTCGGACTTGTATAATCGCGGACAATATAACCGTTCTCCTTATGCCTGATAACCTCGGCATTACCGCCGCGATCGGTTGTAATGACCGGAACGCCTGCTGCCATTGCTTCATAATGAACGCGTGCCAAAGGCTCTTGCCATTGGGAGCTGCACACAAATACATCGCCCATCGAAAAGTAATTTTGGATTTCATTAGCCGGAACGAACTTTGTGAATATGACCCTGCTCTTATAGGGTTTGGCTAATTTCAACAACCATTCCCCATACTCGTCAACGGTGTTATCACTGAACCATTTTCCCCCCACGATGACAAGAACGGCATCCGAATGCCGCTTCAGCACACGG
This sequence comes from Bacillota bacterium, assembly GCA_051750645.1. Taxonomy (GTDB): domain Bacteria; phylum Bacillota; class Bacilli; order Paenibacillales; family Paenibacillaceae; genus Pristimantibacillus. The sequence continues at coordinate 470,477 of JBNJJW010000001.1, forward strand.
TCCATTGCCTGAATGAGCAAATGAGGCCCTTTTTTGACGCTGAGCCGTCCGACAAACAATATAACCTTTTTCTTTCGAACCCCATAGCGGGTCCGTAACTGCTCGCGAATACTCTTTCCCCGCGCCGTCCAAACCGGGTAATAACGGTCGGGATCAAAGCCGGAATATATCGGCACGACCTTGTTCTCGGCTCCGGGGATTCGATCCGTTACGGTTCTTTTAATGAAATTACTGACGGTAGTTATTTTGTGTACGTATTGTACGCACAGCTTTGCTTCCTCATCGGTAATTTTGTTGTCGGCAAACATCTCGTTATGAAGGCTCAAGACAAAACGGCTGGATGGAGATGCGGCTTTATACCTTAAGACATTTACTGGACGGTTAAAAACATGAACGACATCGTACGTGTTTTTTTTAAGCGATCGACATACTTCTTCCACGTACTGATCACTCGGGAAACGAATGTATTTGATGCCGCTGCGTGTCTCTTGATCGGGCAATGACTCATCTGTCACCGAATATATCGTTAATTGATGCTTACGGGCGAGAAAAGGAGAAACGCCGTCCATCATCATTTGAATCGCCCCGCCCTTAATGGCCGGGGAAGGAAGTTTCTCTGTACAAATGAACGCCAGTCTCATGCAGAGACAGCCTCCCGTCATTTATAATAATGAATGAAATAGACAAGCTCTTCGGCTAATCCTTCCGTCAGACTTACCTTCGGTTCGTAATTCAAGAGACGGGCAGCCTTCGAAATATCAGCCCATGTATGCATAGGCTCTCCGAACATTGCTCCGATGTTCACAGTAAGCGCCTGTTTTCCCATCAAACTCTCCAACGTATGAATAACATTCATGATCGAAGACCGTTCCTTGCCCCCGATGTTAATGGTTTCTCCTATCAGAGAAGGCAGGCTTGCAACTGCTGCCGTCGCTTCGATACAGTCGCTGATATACGTAAAATCCCTCGACTGCGTACCGTCTCCAATTAATGTAATCGGTTCACTCGCAATCATTTGTTTAATAAAGCGATGAAAGGCCATATCCGATCGCTGACGGGGCCCATATACCGTAAAGTAACGCAGTATGACAATTGGAACGCCGTCGTTCTTCCAGTACACGCGGCATAAATGTTCTCCGGTCAATTTACTTACGCCGTAAGGCGAGAGCGGGGCCGTGCTTGTGTCTTCCGGCACTCTCCCGGATGTTTCTCCATAGACAGAAGATGTGGATGCATACACAAATTTTTGAACCGCGGAATTACGGCATGCTTCTAACAGCTGCTGAGTTGCGAGTATATTCGTTTCCGCATAATGACGGAAATTGTTCCCCCAACTAGACCGTACTCCGGGTATGCCGGCTAAATGGTAGATAATATCAACGCCTTCAAGCGTCTTCACCCAATCGATTTGCAGCAAATCCGACGTAATCATCATGAATTTGGGATGCAAACGGAAGGTTTCAATGTTTTTGGTGCCAATGATTTTCAACTCGTCGCGAACGAACGCATCGATTCCGATGACTTCATGTTCGCTCTTCAGTAAAAATTCGCAAAGGTGCGAACCGATAAAACCTGCAGCTCCAGTAACAACAATTTTCATGTCCGTTCAGCGCCTGTAGATTTAAACCCATATGCTTCTATCGTTTTTAGTATATTCATGTAAATTTCTGGTTGTGAACGGTTTTTTTTCTTTACGGCTCGCAGCAATTCCATTTTGAGCTGATTGGTCAACTTCGTATTGCTTAATGCGTATTTCTTAAGCTTGTATATATCGAGAGTTTTCATCAAATCACCCCTACCAAAATCTAGTAATATAATATATTAATAGATTGTGAAGATGTGTAACGGCCAATTTGTAAAAAAGAGAAAAAAATCAGCCCTTCCATAGTGGGACAGGCTGATTTTTAACCTAAAACTTTGCTTACTCGATATCGTCTTCCGGGTTTGGCTGAAATTTATCAGCTAAATTGTTATCGCTGCCTCCAGTCGGATAACCGGCGGCACCCTTAACACCGGTTTTTTTGCCATCCTTATGCTTTTCTTCCTTATGCTTTCCTTCCTTATGCTTACCATCGGCCTTACCACTGGTATGCTTATCATCCTTATGCTTACCACCGGCATGCTTTCCTTCCTTATGCTTTTCATCGGCCTTACCACCGGCATGCTTTCCTTCCTTATGCTTACCTTCAGCATGCTTACTTTCAGAATGCTTACCATCAGTATGGTTGTTTGAGCTTTTAGGCATATGCACGTTACCTCCTTCGGGATGTCCCTTATAATATATGTTTGAATTCTATTATTCGTAACTAGACATCTGACCGTTTTATAGAGTAGTTGCTCACCGGATATTATGACTATTTCGAACCCCACTTGACGAAATGAGAAAACGTTATTTTAAATGGATTTTATCCAGTCAAAATCACTTCCCATACTTCCAGAGCGGCATTTGGTTGGAAAGCATACAATCAAAAGCTCGATTGTAACCCGCGCTTGGTGAACGGTGTTCAGTTGACTGTATAAAATCCAATCAAAGCTCGTAATGGAATCGTATGGAGTCTGTTTGACTGCTCAAAATACAGTCTATAAAGAAAAACTGGCCTCCAAACTGTTGTCAGTTTGAATGCCAGTTTTATGATAACGAAACTAGACGGACAATTTCTAATAATAAGACTCTTTCCGTTTTTCAGTAAAATTATATAAACCAATTCTATGATCAGTATTTCTAATTTTCTCAATTAATTTGCATAGATTGATCATGGAATCAGAATCTCTTGTCGACGAAGCGATTTGATAAAGGGTATTGAAACTTCCTAAGGCATGCTCTACATTTACTGCGCCGCTCTTAAGGTTAATCAATACTCTCTCAATTTCCGCGTTAATAAACCATAATGCTCTTTTTCTAATTTTTGAATTATCCATGATTACCTCCGATGTCTTTTAAATTACCATCACCTCATTTAGTATATCGCCCTTCTTTTTATAATATTGTCGAAATGAGTAGTCGAATTATATTAATTTTAAAGGCTGAATAAACCGAAAGGAAATATTTTGTTATCTACTTTTTAAATAAAACTTGATAATGTGGAAGGTAAGGATAGGAGCGTACGACGTTCGAATGAAAATATTAGTCGCGCATCTACCCTGTTAGCAGGCAAGATGTGCGAATAATAAATATAGAGGTGAACTGTAATGCAGAAGAAACTCTGTGTGTTCTGTAGTGAAATCGTTCCAATAGAATCAAAGGGCGAACATGATAGATATGTGGGCTGTCACTGCTCACCTGACGGCTTTTACAGCCTCTTGAGAGACAGCTATGATCCAATCCGTGCGTTCCCGCATCATACGAAACGCCAACTATTTCCCATCATATCGGCTTATATCCGGGAGCTGACAGATTGTGATGAAAGGGTCACTCTATCGATTGAAGATTTAGAAACCATTCGAAATTCCCCGAAAATACCTGTGACCATCGAAGAGAAAGGAAGCCGTTTGCTGCAATATTTATACAGGCATTCGGAAGGGCCGGGAGATCCCGTCATCATTAATCCGCTGTCTCAAAGCTTTAACTTGACGTATTCTCCAAATTTACAAGAGCTCGTTTATATCATCGAGAAGCTGAGAGAAGAGCAGTTAATCGTAAGGGAAAGCGTGACCTTTAGGCTAACGGAGCAAGGATGGAGCGAAGCTGCTGCAAGAGCCGGAGGAAGAAAGCTGAAGTCATGCTTCGTTTTGCTTTCGGATGACGTTGATTTGTGCGCGGATTGGTCGGAAAGATTGCTTCCAAAACTCGAACAGTGCGGGTATCAGCCGCGTTTGTTTAATCAATCGGGTACGGACAATACTGATTCCATGCAGCAAATTTCCGAAAGCAAACTTATTATCGCGGATTTGACTAACCATTCGCCGGAGGTATATTTTACGGCGGGTTATGCGCTCGGCTTGAATATCCCGGTCATCTGGACGGTGAACCGCACCTATGCGGACAAATTATTCGTTCAAACACAGCAAATCCGCCCAATCGTTTGGGACACTGCAGAGGACTTGGCAGCCATATTGCAGCAGAGACTGAGTTAATAATTGCCACCGCAAAAAATGCCATGCGTCCGGGAGCAGCTTAAATCCCTTCGCATGGCATTTCTCATAAAGCTGCCTTTTATTTAATTCCGCTCATCTTGATGCCTTCCACCAAATACTTCTGTGCGACGAAGAATAGAATTAAGGTTGGTATGGCCACAATAACAGCTGCCGCCAAGACAATATTCCAAGGTGTAAAATACCCTCCCCCTACCAAATGCGCAAGCCGCTGCTGGACTACCCACAAGTTCTCATCCTGCGTAATAATTAGCGGCCACATATAGGAATTCCAATTGGTCAGGAAGAAACCGATCGTCAGCGGCACGATAATCGGAACGGACAGCGGAAGCGCCAGCCTGAAGAAAGTACCCGATAAACTAAGTCCTTCCATATACCCCGCTTCCTCCAGCTCTTTCGGAAAATCCATATAGAACTGCCGGAATAAGAAAATACCGTAAGCATTGAAGATAGACGGAATAATTAGTCCGGCATACGAATTTGCAAGACCTAAATTTTTTGTGATCAGATACAGCGGAATCATAATGACGGCAAACGGGACCATCAAAGTGCTTAACATCCATGTGAACATAAACGCTTTCCCCGGAAAACGAAACCGCGCCAACGCGTAGCCTGACATCGCATGAAATAGCATCGCGACAATCGTGACCACGCTATTTTCATCGGAGCTGCAGAACATGAGCTGGAATCCGCTCTGCTGGACCGTATCTTCGATTCCTTTTGATATTTCCATGAAATACGGATTCGTGATGTCCGGAACGATGATACCGATCATGAACGTTTTATCCTGCTTTAAACTTCTTGCGATGGCGCTAGGCTCGTAATGAAGCTTCGCAATGGCTTCGCTTACGCGCCGTCTCGCCTCGTCACTCACCCTTAAGCTATTATTAAGAACACGGGACACGGTCGCTGTGGATACCTTCGCTTCCGCGGCTACCTCTTTGATCGTTGCTTTAACCAAATCCGGATCACCTCGGGCGCCATATTGAAATTACAAGTTGATCGAATCCGTCAAATGACTTCCCGCTCATCATTTCCCGGCAAGGCCGGATAAGCTGCGTGCGGCTCCAGCTGATACCAGAACGCAGTCGAAGCAATATCGCTTTGCTGCGGCAAATACCTTCTTCCCGATCGCCAGCCCAGGTCTTGAATCGTTACTCTTAAATCCTTCTCGAAACGGATCGGATCCATGATGTGCCACCGGTACATGCCGAACCGCTGTTGGCTGCGGTATAAGCCATCCGGCTTGATAAGCTGATGCATACCGAGATATGCGGTTGAGTACGTGGAATATTGCCCGATCGGCTGTTCCCAGTTCCATGCTCCGCCAAAATAATCCTCCGTTCCCGTTCCGCAAATCGTCGGGAACTCCGTATCTCCATCCATGAAAAACTTGATTTCGCCCTCTCCCCACCAGCCGGTATTATTTACCTGCCAGGCCAGATAGGTTCCGATGTATTGGCCCTTTCCCGTCACGCCGTCCAATATCGTATGGACGTCGCCGTAAGGAACGGGGTTTGATCTTCTCCACTGGGCATGAAAATAAGCCATATCGTCCGGTACATCCGTCAGCGTATAGTCAACCTGATAGTAAAGAACAACCTTGTCAGGCTCCCTGTTTTCCACCGTAATTTTGGCATGCTTGCGGAATGGCATCAACCAATAGCTGTTCATTCCGCCTGCGGGATTAACGGCGACCGGTTGTGAATTCACGTCGCACCGTTCTTGCCAGCCATTGCAGAAAAAATCTCCAAGCGGCACTTCAACGGAAGGCTGCTCCTCGTTATCCCAATACATGCGGAGAATCATATTCCGCCAATGACTGGGAAAGCATGTAAGCCATATATGCTGAATGGCCCCCGGTCCGTCAATATCAGCCATCGTAAAGGTCGTACCTGCAGCAATTTCGACCGAAGGGGAGATCTTCCAGCCGATGCCAAGATCACGCGCGCACTCAGCGCCCGTTCCTTCAGTTGCCATGCCTCCCTTTCCTTTTGCCCCGTTAAAATTTTCAGCGCTGATCGAGCGCGTCTGCGCATTGGATACCCTCGCCAAGCTCCCGATTCCCATCTCAAGGCCGTTAAATGGTTTCATGTCCATGTGCTCCTTCCAGCATAAATGTAGCCGCCAAATGAAATGCATAGCTCCAAAAGTTGATGTGGAGAGGCTGTCATAATATAATAGAAGATGCTATCTATGATCAGGCCTCAAAATCATGTTAACGATTACATTGCCTATGTTATCACATATTTTTTCGCACTTCTTTATTTCAACTTGTTATTATTTATCCAATCTTGCTATTTTGGGGTGGTCAAATGGAAACGCTTACCGATTCGAAGAAGGCATTAATGATGAAGCTGTCGCCTAATGTCCGCAGAGCATGGAACCATCGCGAGTCCGGGATGCGATTGAAGGCCCGGATCATTTTCGATTATGAGCTTCTTTATCTGGAGAAGGGACAGCTTACCATCCGAATCGGCGATACGATTCATACCATCATGCCTGGTGACATCGTCCTCTTCAAACCGGGCAAGGAGCATGAATTCATCGAGTCGAGCGGCGAGTGCTGGATGCCACACATCCATTTTGACGCTCTGCATGAGGATGACTTCGAGGAGGTTCCCATTAACTACAAAAATTTGTCGGAGTGCAGTCAGAAAGAAAAAGGATGGATTCGTGAGGAAGTGTTAGAATCGGTGCTTCAAATACCGGATGTCATTCGGGTAGAAAATCACGGGGAAATATTAAAGACGCTTCAGCAGCTTATTCATGCTTATGAAAGACGCGATCTTGATTTCTTTATTTTGCAAAAATCGTTGGCGTTAAAGCTGATTTATCTTATCGTCAAAGGACTGGAAGCCAGCCAAATATCCGGACTGAAAGTTCACCATAAATCGCTCGATGCGACAGCCACCCTTATTATGGAGCGGTTCGATCAAACGATTCTCCTTGAAGAGCTGTCGAAAACGGCTACGCTCAGTGTCTTTCACTACTCCCGGCTGTTCAAGCAGAAATACGGGCTTACGCCCCATCAATTTCAAATGCGGTACCGGATCGAAAAAGCAAAGGATCTGATGATTTACAGCCCGCTGTCGGTTACATCCATTGCGGAGAAAGTAGGCTACGGCAGCGTCTATGCTTTCAGCAAGGCGTTTAAGCAAATCGAAGGCATCTCTCCGAGAAAATTCATTCAAACCTTTACCGGAATGAATGAGCTCTGAGTCGCTGCCTTCCATTTGTCGGCTTCATGATTCAACCCATTTTATACCTTTGAAAATTATTTCTGCCTTCTTCCTTTACCTTCAACATGGCGTAATCGGAGTTCTGCAGCAGGATACCGGGTTCTGTTCCGTGCTCCGGAAAAAAGCTGATGCCGATGCTTGCTGATATTTTCACATCTTGTCCATCAAGCTCAAAAATTTGATCCAGTTTTTCTTTAATTTCCTTAGCTGTTAATTCAACTTGATCATCATTATTCGAATGAAGGGAAATCAGGCAAAATTCATCGCCCCCTAACCGGCAGAGAAAATCGTCACCTTTCAAGCACTGCTTTAACCGCGCCGCTACTTGAATCAAAAGCAAATCTCCTTTTTGATGTCCCCAAGTATCGTTAACGTGCTTGAAGCGGTCTAAATCGATGAAAAGGATAGCAAAGTGCGCACCATGAGCGACACTTTCTTCTAAGTGTTTATAAAAAGACTTCCTGTTCGGAAGACCGGTAAGAACGTCATGATCGGCCTGGTATTGCATCTCGGTATGCGCCTTCTCCAGGGACGTCATCATACGGTTGAACTTCATTTCCAATTGTGTGACTTCATCTTTTCCGGATTCCTGGATCCGAATTGACAAATCCTTTCCGTTCTCGATCATTTGCATGTTTTCGATAGCCCGATTCAGCCTTTTAAAAATCGTCCGTCCCAAAAAATGAGTAATTAAAAGGAAAAATGCAAAGCCGGCAACGCTGAAATATAGCATATAAAACCAAGTGTTCTTCTGCGCCTGCTCATACAGTTCCCGCGATTGGGCGAACTTTAGAATTACAGCAGGTTTCATCTCATGATCAGACAAAAGCACATAGCTTGTAATGGATCTTTTATCGACTCCACTCCAAAATGGAATTGGCTCTTTTCCTTTTAAAGAAATAGTCCCCCTTTTCTCCGGCAGCTTAAATAGCGGACCGGCAAGGTCATACGAAAGGTTCATATCCGCTTTTTCAGAAACGTATCGGATGTAGTTGTCATCCAAATACCGGGCAAACACTAGTTTTCCGTGAACAGGACCCTTATTGTCGCTTGTCAGAATCGGATATGAAGCAAGGATAATCGGCTGTTTATCCATTAAGATAAGACCATGATTCCGGGAGGACTCATCGGCATGATTCAGTAAAGAAGGATGCTCCCGGACGAGGGCGTCGATTAAGGTCTGCGGGTAAGGGAGCTGTATGTTGTTTGTGAAATCGTAGGCTTTTCCAAAGTAAACCTTATTCTGGTTATTCAGAAGCAGTGTAATATTGAGACGGCTGGACTCAAACAATGAATCAGGGTAATTTGCCGTCAAGTATGGATCATTCGAAGGAGGAATGGTTGGCCTTTCTATAAAGCGGTAGGTATCATCCCAGCCCGCGTAGTTGATGGCGATCGATCCCAGATTTTTGTTCTCATCAAAAAAGGCAAGTAAAACCCGCTTCATGCCTTCCCTTGCATGATTCAGCTCCATCATTTCGTAGTTGCGGAGCAACGCTCTTTCGGAAATGAGATAGAGCAGCGTTAACAGGCAGATCGTGAGCAAACCGACGTAGATCATGATTTTCCGTTTCAAAAGCATGGCAGTATCGACTCCTGGTGTGTCGTTTACTCGAAACATTTACTAGTTTTCCTGTAATATTGTCTGGATTATTTAATTATAAAGGAAAATTTTGTTTCTGTAACCGAAAAAATTACGCTGTTTCATGAAAAACTTATAAAAATAAAAAACATACTTGATCAATAAAAAACTTATTGATCAAGTATGTTTTTTTAGACGCTAATGATTTCAGAAGCTTTTGAAGGCTTAGCAGAAATGAATTCACCCGTTCCGATTACAGTAATGTCACCGCCCTGTTGCCCGATTACCGCCCCGTCTTCGATCACACTGCCCTCGCCGATAATTGCTTTATATATTTGAACATTGCTTCCGATGATTACGTCCGGCATAATGACGCTTTCTTGGATTTCGCATCCGTCGCCGATTTGTACGCCGTTAAATACGACGGATCGTGTTACATTTCCTTCAATCACACTATTTGGATGAATCATCGACTTATGGAATTCTGAAGCAGGGTATAGATTCGTTGTTAGGGGCTGCAGGCGTTCGTTAGTATACATCGGCCACTGTTCAACATCGAGGACGATATCACCGTCGAGCACCTCCATGTGCGCCTCCCAAAGGCTCTCCACCGTGCCCACATCGCGCCAGTAGCCTTGAAACGGATAAGCATACAGATCAGAGTCCGACGCAAGCATCTGAGGGATGATGTCCTTGCCGAAGTCATGGGAGGATAATTCGTTCTGAGCATCCTGAAGCAGATAGCGCTTCAGGAACGACCACCGGAACAAGTAAATCCCCATAGAAGCGAGATTGCTTTCGGGTTTAGCCGGTTTCTCGAGAAAATTTGTCACTTTGTACGTATCGTCCACATTCATAATACCGAATTGATGCGCGTCCTTCCAAGGTACACGCTTAACCGCGATCGTTGCTTCCGATCCGCATTCCTCATGGAATTTAATCATGGCGTTGTAATCCATCTGGTAAATGTGATCACCGGAGAGCAATAGTACGTGCTCCGGATTTTGCTGCTGTATGTAATCTAAATTCTTGTAAATGGCATCAGCCGTTCCCGTATACATGCCATTAACCTGACGGTCGGCCGCAAGCAGGGCAATATCGGTCTCTTTGTTTTTCGAGCTATAACCCCCGTCACTGATATGGGAATGCAAGGACTCTGCCTTATACTGGGTCAACACCCCTATCGTATCGATTCCTGAATTAACGCAGTTGCTGATCGGAAAGTCGATAATTCGGTATTGTCCTCCAAATGGCACCGCCGGCTTAGCGAGCTTCTTGGTAAGCGGAGCAAGCCGTTTTCCTTCTCCGCCTGCGAGCAGCATTGCAATACATTTCTTCTGAATGATACGGATCATCTCCTCTAGTAATTGTAGTTTGCTCCTAAGCCAAAAGAGAAACACAAAAAAATAGTACCAGATGATAGTTACGATGTTTGTCATAAGCTGGAGTAAGAAAACAAGTATTTATCGACAAATGAAAGGGGATAAAAATAGGTTATCTCTTTATTTCTAAACTTCTTTTATTATCATTTTCGACCTACATCATTCGACAGCATATTTAGAATCCATATGGTACCTTTTAATTAGTACTACAAAAGAGAGGGTGATTCGTATGAAATTTTTTTGGTTTTCGAGAAAAAAATATCACTGCTTGAACGGACACAGCTTTAAGAACTATTTGGTTATGAATGGCAGCAAACGATGTCCGAAATGCGCGACGGTAACGATTTACAAAAGAGCGGAATGAATCACTCTCTTACAATATGAAAGAGCATCATGCCCTATGCGGGATTAAATATGCTGAAAAAAAAGAAGATCGCCCTTCCACCTGATTGGACAGGTAGTTGGCGATCTTCTTGTATTGAGTACTAACTAATGTAATAACTGCGAATGACGATGTCCTGATCATAATTCCCGAATCCCTTTCCGAATAAGGTTAAGCCGCCCCGTCCGCGGGATGTCTCTTCAGCACTTATTCGCAATGTCCACTGTTTACTTTCCCATTGTACATCCTTAATCGTTACGTCAGATATTTGCTGACCATCTATAAAGGTACCATTTAAATTTATTCTTAGTACTTTCATTAAACCGTATTGATTGACGTCATCATGCCACCATTCAGGCATCAATCGACCTCTCATTTGACCGAAATCGCCTGGGCTCGTCCATTCTCCAACAACTGTCCCATTGATCGTAAACCGGATATCTGAAGGCCAGTTTTCATTAATATGCGGAGCCTCAGAGCCAATTTCCATCGAGATTTCAATTTCTTGTACGATTTGATCTTTGAAAAGATAGTTTGGAACTTTATATTCAACAAATCCTCTAGCAAACCATAAAATACCTGCATGGACACGCTCGGGATCTAAAAAATAGGTCGGGTTATCGTATTGACCGATCAACTTCTCTACTGTTGCAATTCCACATGTAGGGAAAGCTTCGAAGTCGGTGTAATGGCCGACAGGCACGGCAACCTCTACGACCTTTCTAGTCGCATGAGCAGATTTGGATAATCTGATTTGCAGAAAATCTGCAGACAGCGAGCAAAACTTGTAGGTTCCTCCGTTGATCCGTTTCATTCTGCAGCTTACGAGCCCTGCTTTTTGCAGCTTATTAACGTGTGTACTGACAATTGCGCTGCTTAGATAGAGCGCAGAAGCGAGTTCTTTAATATGCATTTCTTTCGTATCCAATAAGTCGATAATCTGCAAGCGGGCCTCGCTTGCCAACGCTTCGTAAACCCGGAGCGATTCAGAGTCAGTTGTTAAATTCACCATTACACATCCACTCTTAGAATTAGTTTTTTAGTTAATCCTTATTTATTTGAATTCATCATATTGATTGTATTTATCTATTATGATAAATTTTATATAGGAATTCAATACTTATGAATTAATTAATTCGTTAATTTAAACTGGAGGCTCCTGATCGATGTCTATTAAATCCACTATGCTTATTGACAAGAATTTCACGATTTCGGCTGTAGATCCACGGCTTTACGGATCGTTTATTGAGCACTTGGGACGAGCGGTATATGGCGGTATTTATGAGCCGAACCATCCGACTGCGGATGAAAACGGCTTCCGCCGTGATGCGTTGGATGCTATTCGTGCCCTGAACGTGCCAATCATTCGCTATCCGGGCGGGAATTTTGTATCCGGCTATAACTGGGAGGATGGCGTTGGCCCAAAGGCAGACCGGAGACGCCTTCTTGAGCTTGCGTGGTGGACAACGGAAACGAATGAAGTGGGAACGAATGAATTCGCCGACTGGGCGAAGCTTGTAGGTTCGGAAGTTATGATGGCTGTCAATTTGGGTACCCGCGGAATTGACGCGGCTCGAAATCTTGTCGAATATTGCAACCATTCGTCGGGTTCATACTGGAGCGATCTGCGAATATCTCATGGCTATAAAGAGCCTCATCGTTTCAAAACATGGTGCCTGGGGAATGAAATGGATGGACCTTGGCAGATCGGAGCGAAAACCGCTGTCGAATACGGCAGACTGGCGAATGAGACTGCCAAAGCGATGCGCTGGGTCGATCCGACCATAGAGCTTGTGGCGTGCGGCAGCTCATCCAGCGGCATGGATACTTTTGCCGAGTGGGAGGCTACTGTGCTGGATCTCACCTACGATCAAGTGGATTTTTTATCCTTGCATACCTATTACAACAATAATGAGAACGATTCCTCGAATTTCTTGGCCCGGTCGCTCGATATGGATCAATTCATTCAAAGCGTGGCGGCTATTTGCGATTACGTGAAGGCGAAAAAACGGAGCAAGAAAAAGCTGATGCTCTCGTTAGATGAATGGAATGTTTGGAATTCCATTGGCTCAAGCCGTGCTGAAGAGCGCTGGCAGGTAGCGCCGCCGGAATTCGAAGACACCTATACAATGGAAGATGCTCTTGCGGTAGGCTGCTTCCTTATTACACTGCTTAAGCATGCCGACCGTGTAAAAATGGCTTGCATCGCCCAATTGATTAATGTCATTGCACCGATCATGACGGAAAATGGAGGCCCCTTGTGGCTGCAAACCACTTATTATCCGTACCTTCATGCCTCACTTTACGGCAGAGGAACGGTGCTTCAGCCAATTATTTCTTCACCTAAATACGACTCAAAAGATTTCACGGATGTTCCTTATTTGGAGGCAATCAGCGTTTACAATGAAGAACAGGGTGAAGTAACGATATTTGCTGTAAACCGGCATTTGTCGGAGATGCTGGAGCTTGATGTTGATGTCCGCAGCTTCGGTGATATTAGCGTTATGGAGCATGTCGTATTGGAGAATGAGGATATAAAAGCGGTCAATACAAAATCGAATCCGGCTAATGTCGTCCCTCATAACCGGGGTACCGCAAAAGTCGACGGCGGCCATGTAAAGGCTATGCTTACCAAAGCCTCATGGAACGTGATCAGACTGCGTATAAAGAACGCATAGCTTTCATTAACTAAATAGCCTGCGCGCCTTGAAGGCGGCAGGCTATTTTTTTGATCCATTTAAATACCGAAGTGCCGTGACAATCTAATCATAAGTTTGACATTATCGTTTCCATCCCGATACAATTACGTGAGTCAAATTGTTCAGAAGGCAGGTGAAGATTAATGTCACAATCGTGCCCGCAATGCGGTAATCAGGTACTTCCAAATACTTATCTCTGCAAAAATTGCGGAGCTAATTTAATTGACAGCGGTGAATTAATCAGCGCCTTAACCCATATTGACGATACTAAACCATTTTCCCTCGCCATTAAGCTATTGCCTCCCGCAATCATAGCCTGCTCTGGTTTTGTGGCCAAGGCTGTGGGCAGCTATTGGGTTATTGGAGTAGGTGTCCTCGGAGCGATTTTTCTCTATTATTGGCTTCGCAAAAAGAAAAGATCTCGTCCCTAAACTTCGTACGGTGCTGGTGAGAGGAGTACCCATCATGGCATGGCTCAACAAGTTCGGACCAGGACTCGCACTTATACTTGTCATCTCCATTATTTCGACCGGGCTCGGTACTTTTCTGCCCTTAATCGGAGGTCCGGTATTCGGTCTTTTGTTCGGCATCCTAATTAACAATACAATCGGGAAACCGAGACGCGCTCTTCATGGCGTACAATTTAGCTCCAAAAAAATATTGCAGTGGGCCATTATTGCAGTTGGATGCGGTTTAAACTTAAAACGCGTATGGGAAACGGGCTTGGAATCGTTGGCGGTACTGCTGTCAAGTATATTCGCTGCTTTTATAGCGGCTTTTGTATTCGGCAGGTTACTCCGCATACCTTCACGATTAACCGTGTTGATCGGCGCCGGTACGGGAATATGCGGCGGCTCCGCGATTGCCGCAGTTTCACCAATTATTGAGGCTGAGGAAGCCGATATCGCGTATGCGATAACGACAATCTTTTTATTCAATATCGCGGCAACGCTTCTGTTTCCTTATCTGGGTCATCAACTCGGCTTAACAGACAGGGGATTTGGACTTTGGGCCGGCTCAGCAATTAACGATACCTCTTCCGTTGTCGCAACCGCATATATCTATAGTCAAGCTGCCGGCGATTATGCAACGGTCGTTAAGCTGGTAAGAACGACCTTTATTATTCCAGTTACATTATTGCTGTCGTTCTATGTCTTGAAAAAAAAAAAACGGGAACAAATCAGCGATACATCGGAAGCTTTTAATCCGTTAAAAGTGTTTCCTTGGTTCATCCTTTGGTTCCTATGCGCTTCTTTGCTCAATACGCTTGGCTATTTCGATAAGACGGTAATCGCTTTTACCGGTCTCACGTCGAAATTCATGATTGTCATGGCGTTAACTGGCATAGGATTAAGCTCCGATTTTCGCACGATGTTGAAAACAGGGTTTAGTCCTATTCTTTTCGGCTTGATGGTCTGGTTTACCGTTGCCGCTATAAGTTTGTCGGTACAATGGTTGAATGGACAATTGTAATTCACCTGTTATCTAGACCAGCGGATAATGGCAAGCCACCTGTCTACCCTCGGATAGCGGGAGCAATAGCGGTTCCTCCTGGCGGCATTTGTCTCTGGCTGCTGGACAACGCGGGTGAAAGCGGCAGCCGGACGGCGGATTAGCCGGTGACGGTACATCACCCTGCAAAATGATTCGTTCCTGCTTATTATGAGGATTAGGCCTCGGTATAGCGGACAGCAGCGCTGCCGTGTAAGGATGCATGGGTGAGGCAAATAAAGCTTCCGTGTCTGCTACCTCGACCAATTTGCCTAAATACATAACGCCTACACGGTCAGAGATATGCCGTACTACATTCAAGCCATGTGCGATAAATAAGTAGGTCAGCCCCAGCTCCTTCTGCAGCTTCACCAGCAAATTCAATACCTGCGACTGAACAGAAACGTCAAGAGCTGAAACAGCCTCGTCTGCAACAATAAACTTAGGGTTCAACGCAATCGCCCTGGCAATACCGATTCGCTGCCGCTGACCGCCGGAAAACTCATGCGGATACCGGTTGCGCCGCGAAGCGTCCAATCCGACAAGCTCCATAAGCTCGACAACCCGCTTGTCCAATTCCTTCGCCGATGCCCTGAGGTGTACGCGAATCGGCTCGCCGATAATATCTTTGACCAGAAATCTGGGATTCAAGGAACCGAACGGATCCTGGAATATAATTTGCATCTCCTGGCGCAATCGCCTGAGCTCATTCGACTTCAGCTGACCAACATTCCGTTCCTCGAACAGAACGTCGCCCTCTGTTACTTGCTGCAGCTTAAGTATGACTCTTCCTAACGTCGATTTGCCGCATCCGGATTCCCCTACCAATCCGAACGTTTCGCCTTTGCGAATGCCAAGCGAAAGGCCGTCAATAGCTTTTACATGACCTACCACCCTACCCAGTAAGCCCATTTGAATTGGAAAATACTTCTTAACGTTTCTTATCTCAAGCAAATAGGGGGCGCTCATGCCCGTTTCACCTCCGTTCTGCTTTGCTTCGCTTTCCAGGCACTGACACCGAGCCGCTGACCGGTTGTTGCGGTCTCTTCGTGCAGCCAGCAAGCGGCATGATGATCTTCGTTTATTGCAAGCAGCGGAGGCTCCTCCTCCCGGCATCTTGACATGACGTGCGGACAGCGGGGATGAAAGCGGCACCCGGTCGGCAGTTGATTAATGCTGGGAATGGTACCCTTAATCGTATACAATTCTTCTCCACGCTCCCCTTCAAATCCAGGGATAGACTTAAGCAATCCTCTTGTATAAGGATGGCTGGGATTATCGAAAATTTCCGCAACGGTTCCTTCCTCCGCAATGATTCCAGCATACATGACGGCAATTCGGTCAGCCATCTCAGCGGCAACGCCCATGTCATGGGTTATGAGCAGAATAGACATGCCGAACTCCTGTTTTAATCGCTGTAGGAGATCCAATATTTGCGCCTGGACCGTAACATCTAGCGCCGTTGTCGGTTCGTCGGCAATAAGAAGCTCCGGGTTGCAGGCAAGCGCGATGGCAATTACGACCCGTTGGCACATGCCGCCCGATAATTCATGGGGGTACTGCTTAGCTCTTGTCTCAGGTGCGGGTATACCGACCAGACGGAGCAAATCCACCGCTTTGGACCATGCTTCCTTCTTTTTCTTCTTCTGATGCAGCTGCAGGCTTTCCGCAATTTGATCCCCGATCGTGAAGACGGGATTGAGAGCGGACATAGGGTCTTGAAAGATCATCGCTAATTTATTGCCGCGAATTCGTGTCAGCTCATCCTGGTTCTTCTTCATTAGATCTTCCCCGTGAAACCGGATGCTCCCGTCAAGAATAATGCCGCCAGCGAATTCGAGCAGGCGCATGACTGCGAGAGACGTAACGCTCTTGCCGCTCCCGGATTCGCCCACCAGGCAAAGCGTTTGCCCTTTGTCTAACGAAAGCGTGACCCGGTCAGTCGCTTTCACGATTCCTTGTTCAGTCAGGAAGCCGGCAGTTAAGTTCCGAATTTCGAGTAGTCTTTCCGCCATTGATCAAGCCTCCTCCGGGGAATTTTTATTTTTTTGCGAGGATCCAGAGCGTCCCTAATGCCATCGCCGATAAAGTTTACGGCGAGCACGACAATTAAAATGCATAAGCCCGGATAAAGCGCTTGAATCGGATCGACTAACATAAATTCCTGCGCATTGGTCAGCATTAATCCCCAGCTTGTGGCCGGAGACTGCACTCCCAAACCGAGATAAGAAAGCGCCGATTCGCTAAGGATAGCCCCTCCTACCATTAACGTCGCGTTAACGATAATCGGAAAGCTGGCATTGCGGAGAAGATGCTTAAATATAATCGACCAGTCGGATACGCCTATCGCCTTTGCCGCTTCCACGTACTGCATTTCTCTAAGCTGCAGGAACGTGCCCCGTACGAGGCGGGCCACTCCCATCCAGCTGGTGAAGGCAAGAACCAATATCATATAACTGAATTTGGAGCCAAAGATAGCCAATATAAGAATGTTGAGAAACAACAGCGGTATAGAATTCATAACATCTACAAGACGCATAAAGCAGGTGTCCACCCAGCCTCCGAAATACCCGGATATAGCCCCGATTAAAGTGCCAATTACTACGGAAACGATCGCAACGCTAAAGCCTACGAGAAGTGAAATCTGGCTGCTGTACAATAAGCGGGAGAAAATATCCCGTCCCAATTCATCCGTACCCAGCAGATGGTTATAGGTACCGGCCGGCAGGTTTGCGTACAACAGATCGATTTGAGATGGATTATAAGGCGCCAGCCAGCGGGCAAATACGGCTGTGATAATAAAGAAAAGCAAGATGCAGAGTCCGGTCAAAGCATACGGATTACGGATGAATTTATGCCATACAACCCGCCAGGGACCGGGTGGCTTTGGATTGGACCGGGGGAGGTCCGGTTTTCCTGCAGCTTCCAGCTTTGCACCGCTCATGCCGCTCTACCTCCCTTCCGTCCCAATTGGACACGCGGGTCGACCAACGCATAGAGAAGATCGGCAATCAGATTCCCGATAATGACCATAACCGCAACGATTAAGGTGATGGCCATCAATACCGAATATTCCCGGGCCAGCGCCATACTAACGAATAGACGTCCCATTCCCGGCCAGTTAAACACATTCTCCGTCAGGGCGGCGCCTGCCACGAGTAGCGGCAAATCCAATCCGAGAATGGTAATGATCGGAATGAGCGCGTTCCGCAAAGCATGACGGAACACGACCCTCCTCTCCTGCACTCCTTTGGCTCTGGCTGTGCGAATATAATCCTGGTGCAGCACTTCAAGCATGCTTGAGCGAGAATATTTTACATAAGCAGCCAGGAACCCAAGCGTTAACACGGTAACAGGCAGAACTAAATGCAGCAGCAAATCAGAAGGCTGTCCTTCCCTGCCCATAGTCCACATATCGGACAGCGGGAGCCAATCCAGCTTTAGGGCAAATATTTCTTGCAAAATGATACCGAACCAAAATGTCGGCATGGCGAATCCGATATACGAAATAATAGAAGCCGTCTGATCGGATAGGCCGTATTCAGCGGTACTGTTATAAATACCCCATGGTATTGCAATCAGCATGGACAGAAACCAGGCTGCGCTCATTAGCACAATTGTATTCTTAACCGTCGGCCATAAGATGTCCCCTACGGGGATATGATTTTTAAATGTATAGCCAAGGTCGCCTTGAAGGAGATCACCGATCCACCGGATATATTGGATATAAACCGGTTGATCCAAGCCTAAATTATGCATTTGCACCTTAGCTGCTTCCTGGGACATGTTGGGGGAAAGAAAAATTTGAGCAGGCCCGCCGGGCGCTGCATGAATTAATGCGAATGTAACCAATGTGATTAGAAAAAGCACCAGAACGGATTGCAAAACGCGTCGGATCAGATATTCAGTCATTCATCTTCCTCCTAAAACGCAAAACCTTAAGGGAAAGGAATAAGAACCCCTTCCCTTAGCGGCTTTGCGATAGCCTATCCGTCTATTAACCTTTAATCCACCAGTTAATAATATTGTATATATACCCGTAAGCGAGAGTCGGCTCCGGTCTGTGCTCTTCCGCATACTGGACTTTTGCGTTTATGCCTTGCGGCAATCCGTATTGGTACATAAAGATATAAGGCAGATCCGTGGAAATTTCTTTGCCCACTTCCTTGTAAATTTCTTTCCGTTCATTCTGGTCAACGGTAGAGTACCCTTTGACCCACAACTCATCCAGCTTCTCATTTTTATACCAGCCGGAGTTTTGGCCGGTAGGCGGGAAGTACTTGGACGAGAAGATGCTCTCCGCATCCGGATCAGGATTAGAAAGCGACCATGACAGGAGAATGGCGTTGTATTTGCCCGGAGTAAGATTCTGGTCGACCCAAGCGGCAAAGTCAATTCCCTTCGGCGTTACTTCAATACCGACATCTTTCAGGTTCTGTTGAATGACTGCCGAAACTTGTTCCCGGCGGCTGTTACCCGCATTATACTGCAGTTCAAACGAGAAGCGGTGACCGTCTTTGACAAGAATTCCATCGTCTCCGGCTACCCATCCATCCTCGGCAAGCAGCTTTTTGGCTTGCTCCGCATCATAGTTGTAATTAACCGCCGCATCACCCGGATTTGCCCACGAGTTCGGCAGGAACGGCGCATTCATTAATAGTCCGGTTCCTTTCAGCACGTTATCGACCATACCTTGACGGTTCAGCGCATAGGCGATGGCTTGTCTCGTCTTCTGAGTACCGAAAGGAACAAAGTTATCCTTAAAGTTTTTAGGATCAAAGTTAAATCCTAAATATTCATACTGCGGTCCCGGTTCCAGAATGACACGCAGATTACTCTGGCCTTTAACCGCATCCACTTGCGTAACAGGTATGGCTTCAACCATGTCAATGTCGCCTTTTATAAGTGCCTGAACCTCTGTATTCTGGTCAGCGTAAATTTTGTAGACGACTTTCTGGATATGCGGTTTTTGTCCCCAATAGTTTGGATCCGCTTCAAAAGATAAGTATTGTGTCTGCTTCCACTCGCTCCATTTCCATGCTCCGTTTGTAACGGTTTTAGCAGGGTCTGTGCCGTAAGGGTGCTTTTGCAGCTCCGCAGCAGGTACATCCTTCAAAACATGGGCTGGAACAAGCTGGGTTTGCAGTGAATATTGAAAAGGTGCGTACACCTGTTTTAACTTAATATTTACGGTATGTTCATCGACTTTCTCAATCGAGTCCACTTTGTCGAACTGGCTGATGCCAGGTGATCCGACATCGGGATTACGTACCGTGTCGAAGGTGAAGATCAGGTCATCGGCGGTAACCGGCTGGCCATCGCTCCATTTCGCCGTATTTTTCAGTTTAACGGTATATGTTTTGCCGTCTGCGCTGATTTGCGGTTTCTCAGCCGCAAGCGACCATGGTTCTACGGTCACGTTGCCCGACCGGTCAAGATCATAAAGATTGGCATAAATCAAAGTGACTGCATCACCGGACGCGGTATCCTGAACAAACAGAGGATTCACCGTAACAATGTCAGAGAAAGTACCAATGATCAGCGTACCTCCGTCAACCGGCTTGTTTTCATCCGTATTGTTCTCCGTGCCGGTCCCGGCTGTTGTCTCTGGCGTTACCGTAGGCTCCGTGTCGGGCGTCTTATCCGAATTCGTGCACCCTGCAATGACTAGTCCAATAAGCATTAGAACCAATAAAGATGTTGCCCATTTTCTTACATTTCCCATCAACTTTCCTCCTCTTTATAATCGTTTTGTAATATAAATAACGCCATTTACAATTGTACCACTTTTTTCCTGAATTGAAATCATAATTTTCTGAATATTCTATGTTTTTTGAGGGGCAATTGCATTCGCATTATTAACAAAAAATGAAAAGGGTTACAAAATCAACAACCCCTTTATATACAAAAAAAGTCATGCGACAGGACAAATGAAAGTCCTGACGCATGACAACCTGGAGATGTACTAGCTGTTTGATTGGATTTCATACAATCAAACAGCTAGCCAAGAGACTTATTTATAGTTTGATTGGATTCTGTACAATCAAATAGGCAGTCTAACTCCAGATAAGGCGCATGTAGACTAGATGACCGGTTTTGAGTGTATGGTTTCCACTCAAATGCCACATTAGCGATCAATGGGAGCCATTTGGATGGATGAAATACAGGCAAATACGTTGCGTCAGTAAGAAGGCTCCACTAAATAGATAATCTCCAATAATCAATAAGAAAAAGCTGCCTGCCCTTTAAAAAACAAACCAATTTCTCTGTCTGCATTTTCGAGCGAATCCGATCCATGGATGATGTTGCTCGATACATCCAGTGCATAATCACCACGGATTGTTCCCGCAGAAGCCTCAACCGGATTGGTCGCACCGATTAATGCACGCGCATTTTTGACGGCATGCTCTCCTTCCCAGACCATCGCAAATACCGGACCCGATGTTATGAATGCGACCAATTCTCCGAAAAAAGGCTTTTCTCTTAAATCATAGTAGTGAAGCTCCGCGGTCTCGCGCGATACGTTTAACAATTTGGCATCAATCATCCGGAAGCCCTTATGCTCGAATCGGGCCACAATATCTCCAATTAGATTCCTCTTTACGCCATCCGGTTTAATCATGATAAAGGTTTGTTCCACTATTGCCACTCTCCTATCGAATAGTCGTTTCTAACGGTTTTCCATACGTGATCGAAGCCTGAGCCGCGGCAATGCGCGCGAGCGGAATCCGGTAGGGCGAACAGCTGACATAATCCAGCCCGATCCGGTGACAGAAGAAGATGGATTCCTTATCGCCGCCGTGCTCGCCGCAGATCCCTGTTTTTAACCTCGGTTTGACTGCTCTTCCGTTCGTTACGGCGATTTCGACCAATTGGCCGACGCCATCGATATCGAGTACTTGAAACGGATTATGCGGAAGAAGCTTTTGGTCCAAATAATGCGATAAAAATTTTCCTTCCGCATCGTCGCGGCTGTATCCCAGTGTCATTTGCGTCAAATCGTTCGTACCGAATGAAAAGAAATCGGCATGTGCTGCGATTTGCTTTGCCGTTAGTGCCGCCCGCGGCACTTCAATCATAGTCCCAACCTTATAATCGCACTTCCACTTGCTTTCGCCGAGCACCCGTGCTGCAACATCCTCGACAAGACCGCGAAGCACCTTAAGCTCACTAGCGTGACCGACCAGCGGAATCATTATCTCCGGATATACTTTAGCTCCCGTATGAATGACGCTTAGAGCTGCTCGAAAGATCGCTTCGATTTGCATCTCGTAAATTTCGGGGTATACGATACCCAATCTGCAGCCCCTCTGACCAAGCATAGGATTGGCTTCATGCAGCTCATTAACTTTTCGAATCATTCGTCGCATCTCAAGCTCTTCTTCTTTAGCGCCTGGATGACCCATAACTTGTTCCAAACGATGCTGAAGCTCTGGAAGCTTAGGCAAAAACTCGTGCAGCGGCGGATCAAGAAGTCTAATCGTTACGGGAAAACCTGCCATCTCCCGGAACAAGCCTTCAAAATCCGACTGCTGCATCGGAAGCAGCAATTGCAGCGTTTCTCTGCGGGTCTCCTCCCGGTCCGCCAAGATCATCCGTTGAATGACCGCTAGTCTTTCCGTTGCGAAAAACATATGCTCCGTGCGGCAAAGACCAATTCCTTCCGCTCCGAATTTCCGCGCGACCCCGGCATCCTGTGCATTGTCGGCATTCGTAAATACCTTTAGGGAGCGAGCTTCATCCGCCCAAGTAAGCATTTGCTGCAGCTCCGGTGTCATTTCCGCTTCCTTTAACGGAATCCGGCCTGTGAAGAAACGGCCGCTGGCACCGTCCATCGTGATCCATTCTCCTTCATTTACCGTCCGGCTTCCTATCATTAATTGCTTTCGTTCCGGAAAAATCTGTATCTCTTCACAGCCGCAAATGCATGGTATGCCCATCCCTCTGGCAACGACTGCCGCATGGCTGGTCATTCCACCCCGGCTTGTAATAACTCCTTCGGAAATGAGCAGACCATGGATATCTTCCGGCGTTGTTTCCGGTCTTGCTAAGATGACCTGCTTTCCCGATCGATGCCATTCCGCAGCCGTGTCGGCATCAAAAACGACTTGACCTGCGGCAGCCCCCGGAGAAGCCGGCAGTCCTTTAGCCAGAATCTCGGTCACCGCCTCCTCGTCCAATCCCCGGTGCAAAAGCTGATCGAGATGCGACACTTCGATGCGCTGAAGCGACTCTTCTTTCGTAAGTATGCCTTCCCTCACAAGATCAACGGCAATTTTCAAGGCTGCCTGAGCATTCCTTTTTCCGTTTCTCGTTTGCAGTAAGTACAGCTTTCCATTTTCCACGGTAAACTCAATATCCTGCATATCTTTATAATGAAGCTCGAGCTGATTGGCGATTTGAGAGAGCTGATCATAAATCTGCGGCATTTCATCGGCCAATTTCGAGATGGAGAGAGGTGTCCTCACGCCGGCTACCACATCTTCCCCTTGTGCATTCACCAGGTATTCTCCGAACAGCTCCTTCTCGCCCGTTGAAGGATTCCGGGTAAAGACCACTCCTGTTCCGCTATCGTTACCTTTGTTGCCAAACACCATAATTTGAACGTTAACGGCTGTACCTTGACTGTCGGGAATCTGATTGATGCTCCGGTAGATTTTAGCCCTCGTATTATTCCAAGAGCGGAAAACCGCCTCAACGGCCAGCCACAATTGTTCTCTGACATCCTGCGGGAACTCGCAGGCTGCCCTTTGTTTGATACACTGCTTGTAATTTTCAACCAACATTTTCCAGCCTTCTCCTGTTACCTCTTGATCGCTTTGGCAGCCTTCCTGCTTTTTCAGAAGATGAAGCTCGGATTCGAAGTAAAGGGATTCAATGCCGAGAACGACATTCCCGAACATCTGCATGAACCTTCTATAACAATCATAGGCAAACCGAGGGTTGCCAGTGAGCTTAGACAATCCCTCCACCGTTTGATCATTCAACCCAAGATTCAAGATGGTATCCATCATTCCCGGCATGGAAGCTACGGATCCGGAGCGTACAGAAACGAGCAGAGGGCGTTCAGGATCGCCTAGTCTAAGGCTGGTTTGCTCCTCCAGTTCACGTAAGGCTATGTTGATTTGGTTATACAACTCATCCGGAATACGGTTGCCATGCTCAAAATAAGCTAGGCAAGCATGCGTTGAAATGGTAAATCCGGGTGGAACCGGCAATCCGGCTTTTGTCATTTCCGCTAGATTCGCTCCTTTTCCTCCTAGAACGCTCCTCATCTTTGCGTTTCCTTCACCAAATGAAAAAACCTGCTGCTCTGCCATCCCGTATTCTCACTCCTCTTCACTTATATAGTACATCATAAATATAATATAGCATGCCATATAACGCAATTAGTAAAGCACAATCTGATTTATGCTGATTTTTCAACGTATTAATACACATATTAGATTGATTTATCATGGATTATAAAATCTTCTATCGCTAGACCACAAAAAAAGAACCCTAGAGATCTCTAAGGTTCAGTTCCATTAAGCTAAGAAGCATAAGTATTTCATTCCTTATACGGCGCTTTTTCGTTTGAAAACATATCTAAAACGTTTTCGAATACCGGCACGCTGGCCTCGACTTATTATCTAAGCTGTTTTTTGGCTCCTTATACGAATAAATATAATGAGATCTCTCAAGCCATAAGCCATCTTAGTCTAAAACGGCAAGGAGCGCTCATCGTCATTCAAAGAGAAGATCCTATAGATAAATGGATTACCCCGGGCATTCCTCTTTCGGCGGAAATATCCAGTTCACTGGTGGAATCCATCTTCGTTACCTCTGAAGAAACGGGGAAAGCATCCTTTTGCTTGGACGGCAAGCTTTACCCTTTCACACTTACCTGACTTCACTCTCTATTATTTCTTTATTGTAACGGTATCGTCTTCAGTACCGATAATGACGGCATGCACCATCGTATGCGAGAACAAACCGTTCTCGACTACACCTGGAATAGAGTTCATTCGAGCACTCAATCTTTCAGGATCTTCGATGATTTCGAAAAAACAATCGGCAATCATATTGCTGTTGTCCGTTATATAAACGTTATCGGAATCACGCCTGATCCTCGGTTCACAATCCAATGCGCGCAAATGTCTCAGCGTTAGGTTGGAGGCGAAAGGAACGATTTCGACGGGTACGGGAAACCGACCCAATTTTGCCACTAGCTTCGACTCGTCAATAATGACAACAAATATTTTGCTTTGGGACGCGAGTATTTTCTCCCTGAGAAGCGCGCCGCCGCCGCCCTTAATCAAATTGTTATTGTTGTCGACTTCATCCGCTCCATCGATCGTAATATCGATAGAATCAATCTCTTCGATGGGTACAAGTGCTACTCCGAATTGCTTTGCCAGCTCTTCCGACCGTTTGGAGCTTGCTACCGCTTTTATTCGGAGTCCCGAACGAGCCCTTTCGCCAATTTTCTCAATCGCATAATAAGCTGTAGAGCCTGTTCCGAGCCCAACAATCATACCATCCTGTATGTATTCGACAGCCTTCTCGGCAGCCCGTTTTTTAGAGTTCAACTTACCTGCCTCCTCCTGCATTATTCGAAAAGTATAGCATATTCGAACCATACGCATGCAAGTCAGTCTCTTTCTTTACCGAACGCCCCCCAAGCAAAAACAACAGCGAGAGAAGCGACTACAATGACTGGTGGCAATACCGAAATAAATAAGAAATCCATGCTCCAGCCCCCTTTCGAATACTACCTTCCTTGAACATATTTTGCGTTGAACAGAAACAACCTCATTAACAGGACGAGGGATGGGACTAGCAGCAGCAATCCAGCAATAAATGCAACAATCATTGAAACACCCATAGTCCGGTTCGTAAAATGCTCATACATCGTTAGATAGGGGTATAGCAAATAGGGAATATGCGCCGCTCCATATCCATAAAATGCAAATGCAAATTGACACATCACGAAAATAAACGACAACCCGTAATATTTTTTACGCCAAACCAAATAGACCGCGCCTATAAAAAAGACAAATGAAAGGACAAACATCCAGGATAGCTCCAGCATCCTTTGAAAATGGTCCGGATTATGCAGATCAATCGCATAAAATACGATTACGCTGCAAATGATGGTCGGGCCGCTCCAAATCAGCGCCCACTTCCGTACGATTTCAAGCGCGGGATTGTCTCTCGCTTTGGCGGCATAGAAGGTAAGGAACATGGCAGAGATATAAAGGACGCTAACGATTGCTAACAAAACAACTGACCAGGAATAAGGACTGACAAACAGCCTGTCATATAGAAACACGACTTTTCCGCCAATCATCTCAATAAACCCGCCTTCCGAAATGGTTAGCACCGTTGACAGTGAAGCCGGAATGAGCAACCCTGTCGCGCCATATAAAAAAATATATACTTTGCTGCTTCTGGCCCCATATGTGCTGAACGCATAATATGATCCGCGTATAGCGAGCAATATGATTGCAACGCTTCCGGGGAGCAATAATGCCGTTCCGTAGTAATAAGCGGTATCCGGAAAAAAGCCGACTATGCCCACTATAAAAAAGATAAGAAAAACATTGGTCACCTCCCAAACCGGGGATAAATAACGTTTAATCATATTTTGAACCAGATGCTCTTTTCCCGTTCTATAACTGTAATAGCTGAAAAAACCGGCTCCAAAATCAATAGACGCCACGATCAGATACCCATACAGAAAAGTCCATAGGACCGCTATCCCCATTACCTCTATATTCATTTGAAGCCACCTTCCGATTCGATTGCCTCGAGCTCATCTTCAGCAGAGTTGCTTTTAAACATTTTTGTTATCACCCGTATACACGTAATTCCTAAGACCGCATACAGCACTACGAATACATAAAAGAGAACATCAACATGTTCTGAGGTAGTAGCCCCCTCCGGCGTTTTCATGTATCCCCGCAAAATCCACGGTTGTCTGCCAACCTCCGCGTAAATCCATCCATATTCAATAGCAAACATAGCCAGCGGACCGCCAATAACAATGGCCCAAAGCATGAGCTTGCTGTAAGGGTTCCCTTTCCGAAGCAGGTAGGCAAGCAGAAACAGTAAAGGAATAATGGTCAAGTACATACCGATGCCAACCATTGCGTCGAATGTATAGTGAATCCAGAGCGGCGGAATTTCATCCGCGGGAAAATCATTCAAGCCCAGCACTTCCGCGTTAGGATTTCCATGGGCCAATACGCTTAGAGCAAAAGGCAATTTTAAAGCGTATTTGATTTCATTATTATCCGTTAAGATCCCTCCCACAATGAGAGGGGCTTGTCTCGACGTATCAAAATGCCATTCCCCGGCAGCCAGCTTTTCCGGCTGGTATTTCGCTAAATATTTTCCGGACAAGTCTCCGATCAAGAAGGTTGAAAAGGCGAATACCAATGCAGCAAATAAGGTCATCTTCAGCGCTTTTTTATAATAAATGTGATTTCTCCCTCTAAGCAGGGCATAAGCAGCGATAGCCGCCAAAATAAAAGCCGAGGTTAAGTAAGCCGAAACTAACACATGCGACACTTTTGTAGAACTGGCCGGATTAAACATAATAGAAAGAGGCTCAACATTACCGATTATCCCGTTAACAAATTCAAATCCCTGCGGCGCATTCATAAAAGAGTTGACCAACGTAATAAAAAGCGCGGAAGCGGAGGCTCCAATAACCACTGGGATGATGAACAAAAAATGAACGATAGGTTTAAACCGTCCCCATGTATACATATAGATGCCCAGAAATATCGCTTCAAAGAAAAAGGCGAATATTTCCAAAAACATAGGCAGTCCAATGGCTTGCCCCGCAATACGCATGAAATTAGGCCAGAGCAGGTTGATTTGCAATCCGAGTGCTGTACCGGTAACAACTCCTACGGCCACAGATATGACATAACCCCGAGTCCATCTTCGTGCCATCAATGTGTAATGAGGGTCATTTCGGCGAATGCCGGTCCATTCTGCCAAGGCTATCATAACGGGCACTCCCACCCCTATGGTGGCAAATATGATATGAAACACAAAAGTCAGTGTCATAAGAGCGCGGCTGTATATAACCGGATCATATTCAAACATGATTTCATTTCTCCTTTCTACATGCAGCTGCTTGATCTCAATTGAATAAATGTCGTGACATGGATACAAGCAAGATAAGAGCAATAACCGCGCACAGAATGATTAGATTCTTTTCATGCTTCTGATGACGTTCCATAATGACCTCCTAAATCCATGAATTGGATTTATTTAGAGTGCCATTGATTGGCATAAATTATGTGAAAAGATGGCCACCACTATATCCTTTACCAATTAAGAGATAAAGCTATATAATGAAAGGAATTAATCTTATCGAACCAAGAATGAAGAATGACAACACATGAGCCCGAAAAGAGTTGATTCCCCGATGCAGATAAACAAGCAGTTACCCTTCAAAGAAAAAAACATTATCCTAATAGGTTTTATGGGCGTGGGCAAAACAACCATTGGTATTCATATCGCGAAAAAACTGTTTCGAGATTTTATCGATGTCGATCAGGAAATCGAAAAGCAATATGATATGCCCGTAACACAGATTTTCAAAACGATGGGCGAGCAAAAGTTTCGTCAAATGGAAAAGGAATTTATCGTTGATTTATGTAATAATTCCAGCTTAAAAGTAATATCCCTTGGCGGCGGCGCTTTTCTTCAAGAAGAGATTCGCAACGTTTGCTTGTCTACTTCTATTGTCATTTTTCTTGATCTCACATTTCATTCATGGAAGGACAGGCTGCATTTACTTATGGACAACAGACCGGTTCTTCAAAATAAAACGTTAGAGGAAATTGAAGACTTGTACTATTCCCGCCAAAGCATCTACGCCTTTCATCATTCAAAAGTAAATACCGATGATCAGGATCCCGAAGAGGTTGCCGATCATATTGTTCATTCCTTGCAATTAGGATTCTTATAGATTAATATTCGATATGACTAGACCAGCTGAATGCAAGAGTGAATAAGGGCTGTCCCAAAGATCTGGAAGATCTGTGGGACAGCCCTTATTTTGGTCAGGCTAATTAGACGAATCCAACCTTATTCTTTCACCGAACCGAGCGTGATGCCATGAATAAAGAAGCGCTGCAGGAACGGATAAATGACCAGCACGGGAATCATGGCGATAAATATTTTGGCCGCATTCAGCGTCTGGTTGGATAGTTCGCTGAGCTTCTTATATTCGTCTTCCGTCATGCTCGTCGTATCGATGACCACCACGAGCTGTTGAATGTAAGTTTGCAGCGGATATTTCTCAGCCGACGACATCCTTTCTGCACGGGAAACATGCCGATTAAGAGGGAGAAATTCCCGTTAGATCAGATTCAAACCTCGTAATATGAAAATTTTGGGAGCAGTTAGATAAAAAACTATCAGTTTACATCGGCTGGCAGTAGCTTTTTCTCAATAGTGGATTTTATATCTTTAACCAGTTGTATTGACGCTTCGATTTCCACTTTCCTAGTCGATACGCTTTCAACGCTGCAACCGACAGGTATTCCTTTCTCTAGTCCAAAATCTAATAATTCTTCAAATATTTTTTGGGATAACTTTACTGACTTTTCTAATACATCATTTGAGTGCATTAAATCGTTTTCCAGCCATTTCGGTATACTTATTCCTAACCATTTCATAAATTCTAAGGTTTTTGGGGAGCCGCAAGGTGCAAGGTTAAATAAAGTGGGTACCATTTCTATTTCATTATCTCTGCAATGATAAAAATAATCAGACAAGAAATTTTTTGAAGCCTCTATATTATACGTCGCCTGTGAAACGAAAAAACGACAACCATTCTTTATCTTATTCACAACCCGAATATGCTCATCATTTTTTTTCATATGTCTTTCAGGTATTACAACTCCTCCAAAAATCAAATTTTCATTTAATTTTTTGCTTAGTTCATAGGCTTCAGACAAGTCTAATTTAACTTCTTGTTTACTGGAAGATGCCCCCACGAATACGGAGAATCTTTCTTGCTCTAAGTCAGCCTTTAACCAATCCGACAACTGCGCTGCAGTATTTTTTCCAACACAACGATAAATAATTTTGGGAACGTTTAATTGGCTTAAATACCTATCACTATATATAGTAGGTTCAATAGTTGATAGATACGGAAAGGGTCTATCTTGTTCTATTCTATCGGTTTCTTCCTGGACATCGTAAAGAATGATGCCGTCTATATCAAGACCTTTCAGTCTTTCACATTGTTTTTGTGAGATTTCAGCAATCTTTTCTGGTGTATTAGTTTCCTTTGGCGGTGTCATGCCATATGTTAAAATACCTGTCTGTTTACTTAATATTTTTTCTTTTAACATTCTATTCTTCACGTCCTCGATCTAATAATATTTCAACTAATAAGTTATAAAGCCTTGATTAAAAGGGACACTTTTTTCTTATTATAATAGTAATTGTATACAGCATCGCCTTTTTGAGAAAATAGAATAGCAAAGCTATTGCTCTCAATCATGTCATACATGGTTTCTTTTTCATTAACTTCAAACGATTTAGGTGTATACACTTTTCAAAACCTCCGCCCCACTTTTGTATATTTATACTTTACCATAAATAAAATACAATAAAATCTAATCCTTAAACTAAACTTCCCAATCGCACGAGAAGACTGCCGGTTCATTGTTTTCGGCAGCCTTTTCCTGATGTTTCAACTATAGTTCCCCGTGCACAACAATCATTCTTTGAGTTAAAGAGGATCGAACAACTTGGACAACGTTTACGGGAAATTCTCCCGCTAATTTCACTTAGAAGCAGCTGGGCTGCATCAACATGGAAAATCTCCCTCTAATTCCTGCGATTTCTGGGAATCGAGCGAATTCAATGGAATTTACGGGAGGTTTTCCTGTTAATTGGACTAGAGAGCATTTAAACGGCGTAATTAACAGGAGGTTTTCCATTATACACTAACAAACACAGATGATTATGCTGATATATATAAATAGTAGTTTCATAGAAAGGATTGACTGACACGGCAAGTCTTTCGTCAACACATGGTAAAAATCCGATTTCCACTTCGTAAGAAAAACGCCCCTCTTGGCCTGAAGCAAGCACGGTAAGTCTCGAATATCAAATGTTTGTTGAAGCCTTGCTGTATGCTTATCTGTTCTTTGCAATAAAGCTTGGCCGGCAACGAGCAAAACATAAGCGGCTAATTGATCGCTAGTAAGAAGAGTGCTCAACCAAATTGAAAAAGATCGCCCTGCACCTCGTTAATGGAGGATTAGGGCGATCTTATGATGCGCATATCACAGTACTTTTTCTTTTTTATGGGTATACATTCGTTGATCCGCTTGGATAATTAATTCACCTAAGGTTACGGGCATAACCGGATTGAAATGAAATATTCCGAGACTAATAGAGAGGTGATAGATTCGGCCGGCGCTCAAATTAAAGCTATGTCACCTATGCTTTATTTTCAAGAGGCAAGATTGAAAAAATGCTGACTCCGTTTGAATACCGAAGTCAGCTTACTATCTTTACTATCACGGCTTAAATGGTTAACTTCTCGCCCGGCTTCAATACTTGACCTTTTATACCTTTTTCATTAAGCTTCTTCACAAAATCTTCAGCTTCCTGACGAATAACAGGAAAAGTATTATAATGCACAGGTACAACCAGCTTGGCGTTATACCATTCCGCTGCTTGCAGAGCGTCTTCCGGACCCATTGTATAATGGTCTCCGATTGGAATGAAGGCAACGTCGATCGAATGACGTTCCCCGATCATTTTCATGTCGCCGAATAAGGCCGTATCTCCCGCATGAAGAATATTCAGACCATCTGCATGAATAATATAACCGGCTGGCATACCCGCATACATTATATTTTTTTCGCCTTCAAGGACGATACCGGACGAATGAAAAGCTTGTACCATTTTGGCCTTAGCAAAACCCAGATCGACGGTTCCGCCGATATTCATGCCGATTGTTTTCACATTTTTCCACGACATATAAGTAGCAAGCTCTACAATGGCCACAATTGGCGCATCATTGTTTTTGGCTATCACATCTGCGTCCAATATATGATCGATGTGCGCATGCGTCAGAAGTATTGCATCCGTCCTAA
Organism: Bacillota bacterium; assembly: GCA_051750645.1. Lineage (GTDB taxonomy): Bacteria > Bacillota > Bacilli > Paenibacillales > Paenibacillaceae > Pristimantibacillus. The sequence goes on from JBNJJW010000001.1 coordinate 502,473, forward strand.
TGTCCTCCGCGTTCGTAACAGCCTGTTCATTACCTCTAAGAAATGGATCAATAATGAGTGATTTCTCGCCGGTGATCATTTGAATGCAAGAATGGCCATGATATACAATTTCCATATTTTTAAAATACCTCCTTCGTATACTTGCTCACACTATTTATTCATTACCCTTCTTCATAAATATAACATAGCCATACAGGATTTTCGTATTGCCGGTTAACAAGGTAGCATCATAGGGCATTCCACCAAATAAACAAAAAAAGCAGCAGAATTGGCTGCTTGATTGTTTATTTAGTAGAGCCTGGACGACTGCCCCGGCCGCTATGCCGGGGCTTTTTTTTGCAGCTATGACGAACTTTAACCCTTCAATCCCGAGCTAGTAATCCCTTCCACAAACCACTTCTGGCAAATGACAACAACTATAAGTAAAGGGATCAAGGCCGACACGGAGGCTGCCATTGACAGAACATAATCGGTTCCAAACTCCTCTACATAGCTGGTAAGTCCGAGCGGAATCGTATAGAGAGCTTTATCCCTAAGGAAAATCAACGGTTGTTCGTAATCATTCCAATGCCAAGTAAAAGTAAGTATTAATAAGGTCATGAGTGCAGGCTTGGTAAGCGGCAAACAAATTTGCCAAAATGTACGCCAATAACCAGCTCCGTCGACTTTGGCCGCCTCCAGCAATTCTCCGGGGAGGGTACTGAAAAACTGCCGCATGAGAAACGTCCCGAATACGGTAAACATTCCGGGCAAGATCAACGAGTAGTGCGTATTAATCAATTTCATCGTATCGAATAAAATAAACCGCGGGACAAGCAGCACCTGACTCGGAATCATCATAGTTGACAAATAAAGCAAAAACAAAAAATTGCGGCCTTTGAACTGCAAGCGAGCAAAGGCGAATCCGGCCATGGCGCTTGTAAATAAATTGCCTGCTACCGTTATTACGGTAATCTTCAGTGAATTGAAGTAATAAATATAGAATGGATTAGCTCCCGTCCACACTTTCTTATAGTTCTCAAAATTCCATTGTGTCGGAATCCACTGAATCGGGTAATCAAAAACCTCCCCGTTTACCTTAAACGAAGTCGATATCATCCAGAGAAAAGGGATAACCATTACCAATGCGAATAAGCCCATTATAATGCTGACGAATACCTTCAAGGTGAAGGAAACAGATTTACTTTTTATACGTTTAGAGATGAAATGAGCCTTTTCTTTCATTTTATATGCGGTTTCCATGATTTTTCTCTCCTTAGAAATTTTGTTGCCATCTTTTTTGGAGCTGCCATTGAAGCATCGTTACGACGAAGATGACGATAAACAGGATCCAGGATACCGTTGCGGCGTATCCCATCTTATAAAACCGGAACGCGAGCAAATAGATGTGATAAGCCAGTACATATGTAGAATCAATAGGACCTCCTTGAGTCATAACGGCAATAGGCCCGAATACCTGGAAAGACCAAATGATCAAGGTGATGACAATGAGAAAAGTTGTAGGCGTGAGCATTGGTACAGTTATTTGCACAAGCTGCCTTAATTTAGATGCTCCGTCTATATCCGCAGCTTCATAAAGATCTTTGGGAATTCCCTGAAGACCAGCCAGATAAATAACCATCGCGTAACCAATTGTCACCCAGACCGACATCAGGATAATCGCAAATAAAGCATATTGTGGGCTTGCCAACCAACCCGGAGGATTCGAAACCCCGATACTGCGAAGGAATCCGTTAATCGGACCATCCTGTGCGTTATACATGATGCTCCAAATAACCGAAACGGCGACAAGGCTGCTTACATAGGGCAAAAATATCATGGTACGTAAAAGTTGTTTAAAGTAAACGTATTTATTAAGGACAACTGCCAGCAAAAGACCAAGCAGTATCGATGCGGGAACACTGACGATCGTAAAAATGGTGTTGTTGACTAATGATTTTAAAAACTTCGTATCATCCCCCAGTTCTTGAAAGTTGCCAAAACCAACCCAGCGAATCCCATCAAAACCTTTAAGATAATCCCAGTCCACAAACACCAGAAACAAGCTGAAAACGATCGGAAAAAATACGAACAATAAGTATCCCGACATATTGGGCAATATAAACAAATAGCCGGCCATTTGTTCCCTGAATTTCGCATTGTGCCAAAGTCGTTTCATCCCATGGCCTCCTTATCTATTTTACTTATACTGTAACAACCGCTCCCCGGAAAAGAAATGGATGAGGATTGATGAATTCTTCATTATTCTTATGAAACAAGGAAACCTGACCTTTATGACGTCAGGTTTCCTTGCGCGTTTCTTCTTACTTTACTGGTAAACGGGAATTTGGAATTTCACTTGGAACGTCTTGCCTTCCGAATCCGCGGTATCTACCGTGAAGCGGATGGTAGGAACCGATTGTGCTACCGTAATGCCGGGGTCTGCGGAAATGACAGCGATTGCTTTTTTGTCAAGTTCGATCTCAATCGTTCCGTTATTTGCGCGAGTCGGGTCGGCTACGGAAACGGTCAGTTCGCCGTCCTTTTCCTTGACCATAACGGAGGCGACTTTGTTGCTGGTTATTCCGCCTGCCTTGATTTTTTCGTTGTTCCAGAAGAAAGCCCCGGTGATGCCGAGATTTTTCTCGTTTACCGCATGAACGTCCGGTGAGTTCACCAGTATCCTGATATCCGGTTTGGAGGCATAATCCGCCGTTTGTTTTACCGTTTTATTAGGCAGCGTTACGTATTGGTACGCGGCGTTGTTCGGGCTAATGCCGTGATCGAGCCAAAGCGTCAAATAATTGCGGGTAATCGGATTATCCGGTAACGGTCTCTGATTGACGTTCAGGTCACCCCATTTAGCCGTGCTGGCCAGGCGCGAACCTTTAACGGCAGTCAGTCCTCCTGGAAAATAGTATCCGATGTCAGAATTCGGAACATTGCCTGCCAGGTGCGCCCACGAAACATTATTCATCGTCTCTTCCGATCCGAGCGAGGTAAGTTTGCCCGTTCCATTTACGGTCAGCGCGTTATCTCCGGACGTATTCAGCTTCCGATTATCCACGATGGTTTCAACGGTGTAAGCCTCTTGATCGTCCAGCTGAATGCCGGATCCAAGCGAAACCACTTCGTCGTCGAAGAGAAACCACGATTTTTTCCCTTTTAGCGAAGTACCTGATGCCCCCGGCGCCGTAAGGCCCATACCGACTACTCCGAATTTCCCGTCAGACACGCCGCCGATCCGATTATCCGAATTCACGTAAACCGATTCATTGACGTTAAGTGTTCTTGGTTTTGTATCGACCGTAGTTCCGGGAAGCCGTTTATAATTAACGGTCGCCCAGAAATTATCGCTGTACTGTTCTTTATCTTCCGTATAGGTGTAGGTCATCCCCGAACCGGTGTACCAACCTTTACGCAACTCAAAATTGTTCTCGAAATTTGCGATTTTGTCGGAGAACATACTGATGCCAAAGCCAAATCCGGGACGCACATGCACGGCACGGGCCATTCTGCTGAATACTTTGTTATAGAAGATGTCTCCGCGTGAAGGGATCATCAAATCCTTTACGATTTCATTGGCTCTCCAATTCATTTCGATGGAAGCATCTATATAAAATCCGCTGTCATTGCTGACGAGATATTTAACCAGGCTTTTAAATTTTGCCGCATCCGCTTGTGGAGCGATTTGAGATAGACGAATAATGCTTGCGGTCACTTTATGTCCTGCCACGGAATCCTGGAAATTGTAGCGGGCCACTTCTCTGCCCCGGACCATATCCATCATTAAACCGGTTTTATACAACAATGGCTCGAAGGAATCATAGACCCATTTCCAAACATTGGCGCTCTTCGGATCGGTGACTTCCCAAGGGGTGCCTTTCAATAGATATATGACATCAGAAAGATCTTTGAGGAGGGAGTTGCCATAGCCGCCATTATAAGCGAATCTTCCATGCTGTATAAAGGATCCGTCCAGATAGAAGCCATCGCCATTGGTTGCGTATGAAAAAACGTTAAACCGGCCATTTCGGCCATCGGTGACATCGCTCAAACCGTCGCGCGCCTGAATCATTTTATCGCTGCTTTCACCGGTAATTCCGCGCAGGGCATGGACCATGGCGCGCCAAACCCGATTCGCAGCCATATATTTATATTCTTCGACAGGGCTATAGGAGATGGGGCTGTTATAATCGATCGCGGCAGTCCAGGCGGCAATTTGTTCCGGGGACAAATCGTCGTACATCATCACCATGATTTCTCCGAGCCGCAGCGGAGATCCGATTTCAATATACCACCATTGCGAAGTACCGGGGCCGGGTTTGGTTGAATTGAAACGATTCGCATTCAACCAGTCCAACGCTTCGATAATATCCATCTTCAAGGTGTTGTCGTATTGAAGTGAGCTCCCGTGGGTTGTGTAAGCCAGAGCCAATGCTTTGATCCGGTCATAGCTTGTAAAAATATAAGATCTGGCGGAAAGTTCTGAGGAGCTTGCCGGCCATAGGCAATTGCAATTGATGCGGTCCGTTCCCCGTTTAAGAGAATCCCGGTAACTGATGGCCGTATTTTCGATCTGTCTTATTTTCGCGGCGATTTCCGGAGTCGCTGAATCATAGAGGGTTCCGCCCGTCAATACATCTTTCCATTTCTTCCGAAGTTCGCCAAAGGTAGCCTCCGCTTCTGCAGAAACGGTAAATGCCGACGATACGAGGAGAGCCAAGGCGAGAAGGAGGGAAATAGCTGGTTTAAGGGTATGAGGCATATTGTTCATCCTTTCTAATCAGTCCATAGTAAAAACCATTCACTTAAGTAAACGCTTTTACTTTCATGTCAGGGCGACTAACGATTCGGATTAGAATAGGTAGATTATATCAAGGAGAAGAAACCTGTTACATGGATTCAAATTGGCAGTTACTGTATAATTGTTGACGGTTGGATAGAATATTTACGGAGACAAAAAAAAGCGGTTGAGCAGATATAAATACTGCTCAACCCACTTTTTAACCGTTTACTTTTTTGCTTTTTGAATGGCTTCATCCGCACGTTTTTTCATGTTTGCCAACGTCACATCAATCGATTGTACATCCAACAAATACTTTTCCAATTCGTCTTTATAAATGGAATCTTTTAATTCTGTAGGCACCGGTACGTTGTATTGGGTAGGATAAATATAAGTTGCTGAAAGAATGGCGGTCAAAGACGCAGTGTCAATCAGATGGCCAGAATCTCCGATCAACAGCTTGGCGATTTCCGCGCTGTCCGCCTTCTTGTTCGAAGGTATGCGTCCCCCAGGCACCATTTCTATGTTTCCGCCTTGAAGGTACCAGCTGATAAATTTCATAGCCGCTTCTTGATTGGCACTGTTTTTATTAATCGAAATATAATCGCCCGTACCACCCATTGGATTGACATTTCCGCCTTTTTCATATTGCGGCATCGGAGCAAATACGATTGGAAAATCATGCGGGAAGTTCTCCGTATCCTTGATATAACGCAGGAGATATAAACCTGCCGGCATCATGGCCACCTTATCGTTCAACAGCTCGTTTTGAAGCGATAGCTTGCCGACAGTTACCTCTGTGTATTTAGTCATTGCACCCGAATCTTCCAGCTCTTTTTCAATTTCCAAACCTTTCTTTAAAGCAGGGCTGTCAAAATTGGACATTCCGTCGGGCGTCAAATAAGAGTCCTGTGGTTTGGAGCTTGCCAGCGTCATCTCACCTAATGTATGAATCGCGGGATCCGTCATCGTTCCTTTTCGGCTTCCATTGGTTAACTTTTTGGCAAGCGCGGCAAAATCGTCCCATGTCCAATCCGTCGGCACTTTCTCTCCTATTTCATCAAGCGCTTTCTTGTTGATCATGACGACTGCTTTGCTGCGCGTTCCCGGCAGATAGTAGTACTTGTCCTCAAATTTTTTGATGTCCGAGCTGCCGATGACACCCTCAACGTCAAATCCCACCTTCGAGATTAAATCGTCAAGAGGAGCCGCCATTCCGGCATCTACACGTTTGGTCATCCTTTCATCGCCATAAGTGATAAAAATATCAGGACCGTCAGTTGAAGATAAGAGAGCGGTTTCCAGTTTCAGGTTCCCGGCATCGTCGTTCACATAACGCTCATATGAGACTTGAATATCCGGATTTTCCTTGTTCCAGCTGTCTATCACCGCTTGCGGACCGCTTTCCGCCGGGACTCCGCCCCAGAATTTAAGCTTGACGGGCTCTTTTGTTTCGCCCTTGCTTTCCTCTTCTGGAATCGCAGAAGGCGTGTTCCCGGACTCGGAGCTGTTCGCACGACCGCAGCCCGCAACCACTAAGGCAATAGATAAAATGATGGCCAGTGTAATAAAGGAAGCCTTTTTCATTGTTCCATCCCCTTCTCATTTTGAGTAATCTATAAGACTACCCTCATCATAATGAATAGGCATCTGAAAGAAAACGGCATAACCTTTCTATCTTCTGCTGAATTCTTTTCTATTTCACCGGATAGAAGGAGATATCACTTCGGGCAGGAAACTATTCTGGATAATTCTTTTTGGAGTTCAACCTTTTCTTCTCAACTTCTGCCTGACACCAGCTTGCGGTATTCGGTCGGATACATCCCTTCCAGTTGCTTGAAACTGCGGCTGAAATGATTCGGATCTGCGTAACCGACTTGCTCGGAAACTTCATATATTTTCATGCCAGGTTCCTTCAGAAGCTCTCTTGCTTTCTTCATCCGAATCCGGGTGAGACAATCGGTAATCGTTTCACCTGTTTCTCTTTTAAACAAAATACTTAAATAATTTTCCGTAAAACCGACTTCCGCAGCGAGATCGGATACCTTTAGCGGCAAATGCAACCGATCATTAATGATTCCGATCACATTCTGGATTTCAGGACGCCACCTTTGCCGGCCATGCTTTTTTTTGTAATTCAAAAACACCTGAACCCATCCGATAAACCACTCATAAATGTCTTGTTGAGTCTCAGCGCTGCGAATCACATGATGAGGATATTTCCCCTCGTGAAGGGTTACCGAATAAATATCCAATTCTTCCGATTTTAGACTTAAAGCGAACGTTTCCGCCAACCGAATCCATTGTTCACGCAGCGCATTCGGAGTAGAGACGGGATTTTTGCTATTGGATAGAACCCAATCCGAAATCAATTGAAGGATGCCCGCTTCATCATGTTCTTCAATCCGTTTCAACCAGATATCAGAGTCAAATGGCTCCACCATATCCGTCATGGTTTCCGGAAGCTCGCCGTATGTAATAATTTGACCTCGCCCCCGGTAAAAACGGTATTCCAGTGCTTCGTTCGCCTCCATAAATACTTTGGTAATTTCCGGCTTATTATAACAAACGGAAACGCCAAAGCTTAAAGACAGCTTTAAAAAAGTGCGGACGGCATGAGAAATTTCTTCCAGCAATAAAGGATCAAGAAGCGGTTTTAAAATGACAAATTGGCCGCGTTCCAGCTCAACAAATTCTGCGCCGCCATATTTTTTACAAATTTCTGCTACGACATTAGCTACTGTATAATTTAGCAGACGTTCACTTTGAAAACGGTTATGGTCAAGCAGAGAATCATAGTCTTCTATTTTCGCTACTGCAACCGTATATGGCGCTTCAAATGACAACAATTGAAAATCACGGAGCAGCTCCTCCATTTCACGCTCTGTGCTTTGACGCATCAGCAAATCGCGCAGCCGCTTTTCCTTTACTTCACGTCCGTACAGGTTCACCTTATTTTCCAGTCGCGTTACTTCCTCATTTTTTTGGCGCTCGACAAATAACCGGCTTCGGATTAACTGCAGTTTATCCAACAGCTCGGAAGGATCCATCTCCAATTTGATGATATACTCGACAGCTCCCAGGCGCAGAGCGGACTGAACATAATGAAAATCATTGTGGTTGGACAGCATGAACACCTTGATCTCCGGCCACCGTTCATGAATGCTCTTCAGAAGCTCCAACCCGTCCATATGAGGCATACGGATATCGGTAAGCACAATATCGCATGGCGTTTGTTCCAATATCGTCAGCGCTTCCAATCCGTTTGATGCCTCGCCGATGATTTCAAAATATTCATCCGCCATAGGAATAATCGTCTTCAGACCGATTCTAACCAATATTTCATCATCCACGATTAAAATCCTCATCAACTTTCCCCCTCCTTCGCAATGGCAGCATAACACTCACTTTCACTCCAGAATCCGGAACGCTTTCGAGGAAAATTCCGTATTCGGGGCCATACTCCAGCCTAATCCGGTCATTGACGTTGCGAATTCCAATACCGCTATATTTCGCATGAGGCTGATTCATCTGTTCAACGACTTGCTGTCTTACTTCCTCGCTCATACCAACTCCGTTATCTGTTACAGTCAGTATTAACGTATCGTCTTCCGCTCGCGCACAGATCAAAATATGTAATGGGAACCGGTTACCGTGAATAATGCTGTTTTCAATAATCGGTTGAATAGTAAACTTAACGATTTCACAATTTTGCAACACTTCCGGAACCTGCACATCAACTTGGATCTGATCGTGGTATCTGATTTCCTGCATTGCTAAATAGACTGTTAAATAATCCAGTTCTTCCCGAATCGTAACGATCTCTTCATGCTGCCGCATGGTATAGGTTAACAGCTTCCCCAGCTTTGTTATCATGTCGCTTACATGATTGGCACCGGATAACAAGGCCATCCACTTGATCGAATTTAGTGTGTTCAGCAAAAAATGAGGATTAATTTGCGCTTGCAATGCTTGAAATTGCGCTTTTTGCTTTCGCTGCTGTTCTTCAGATAAATGAGTAATCAGTTCCTGGAGTTGGCCAACCATTTTATTGAAATTGGAACCGAGTAATGCGATTTCATCACTGCCGCGTACGGCAACATTGATATTCAGATCCCCTCTTCCGACCCGGTTCATCGATTTAATCAATTCCTTGATCGGATGTGTAAACCGAAACGTAAGACCTACAAAAGCGACCGCAAATAACGTGAACCAAAACAGCACCCATCCGATCGACCGGTTTTTAACTTGATTAAGCTGTGAACTAAACGCTTTGCTCTCGGTCAGCTGCAGTAAAGTCCATCCCGTACCGGACAGCCTTGTCTGGTTGACCAGATATTGCTTGTCCTTTAGCTGAATTCGGGAAATGCCGCTGCTGTCTTTATACACCTCGTCAATAGGAATGAGGCGGTTTCCGGGACTAACCTTTGAATCGCCTAACAATACCGTTTCGTTATCAAGCAGCAGCGAATGGATGCCTGACTGATCTTTGAACCGCAATTCCTCGCTTGAGTAGAAAAAAACATCTGTTGGGATCCCGATCAACAATACGCCGTTACCCGATTTCCATTCGGAATTGATTAAACGGGTTAATAGCAATAACGGCTGTTTATCCGCAGCTTCCTTCATTATAAAAGGAAGCGTCCAGTTCGGCGAACCGGATAGTTCCAAGGTACGGACAAACCATGGTTGATTGGCCAGGCTTTCATTTTGGGCTTTTATCGTACCCGCCCAGCTGGTATTGATATATCCTCTAGAATCATATAGAGCCAGATACGCATCGCTGTCAAGCAATACATCACGTATATTGGACAATTTATGCTGAAGATTGGAAAAACTGTTAAAGGCCGAGTATTCCGTCGTCCAGTTTGTCGAATCACGCAAATACTTCAAAGTGTCCGGATCGTTAATAATCAGGTTGGATGCCCTCACCGTTCGTACTAAAACTTCGTTCATAGCAAGGCCTTTTCTCTCTAAGGCCGTTTGATTGGACTCATACAGCGTATTCTCCAGAATTTGCCTGGATGAGTCATAAAACCGGTAGATAATAAAAACGACCGGAAGAAAAATAAGAATAATCAGAGATAGAACAATTTTGCCGCGTAAAGTACGAAGCAGCAGGTAAGACATTGTCATGCCTCCTCCCATCGATAGCATATCGAATACTTCGCTATCTTTTCCCTTATACCTTCCTAAAAAAAGAGAAGCTGTCCTGCTAGGTCTAGAGACTCGGCAAGGCAGCTCATTTCTTTAGTCTTTCGTACGCTTATCTTCTTAGTCTCTGCGTCTATATCTGCCTCTCCGCAACACGGGCTGATTGGATCATCTTATCACCTTTGACTGCTTTTAAATTATTTCTGACAGGTCCAACGATGAACTTGCCGAAAGGGACCTTGTTAATGTATTTCGTAGAGATCCACGCTACACTAAGGCAGGTGACGTAAATGAGCGGGAGAGTAATAAATTGGTTCATGTTCGTAGAATAGGGCAAGTACAGAATGACAAAGACCCTCATGAATACGCTATGCGTTAAATAAATCCCGAAAGAGTGATCCGAAATGGAAACGACGAAGTCGGGAACTTTTTTAATATGATTTGATATATAAAAAATAAGAAAAATGATCGAGGGGGCAAACAATAAATAACCAATCCCTTTAGAGCTGCTAACAGGCGATATATCAAAGAATTTCAACGCTAAAACCGGGATAACGGTGATGAACGGCAGCACCAGTACAAATCGTTTTTTTCTATTTAACACGTCAATAAACTGGTCGTAGTGTTTGCCGCAGTAATACCCTAAAGCAAAATAAAAAGCCCATCCGATAAATGGCAGCCAGCTTGTATAATACCAGATATACTCAGCGATATTATCATTCGCAAAGCCAAAAGGCGGAACGAAATTAAAGAAAGCAAGATAGGCAAAATTGATGACGAAAGACACAGGGAGTACAACTTTGGCGGACCATTTTTTCAGCTTGTTATGAAACAGGTAATGAATAAGTATGAATTGAATAATGATCAAGATAAAGTAACCATTATAATCTGCCATAAAAATGTTTCTTAAAATTTCGATAAAAATATTGTGTGCTGTGAAAGGTTCGTTATTCTCATGAACCTTATAGATAGAGCCTATTACCGCCATAACGATATAAGGGGGAATTAGATATTTAATCCGCTTGGAAATAAAATGGGCTGGTAAGCTCCCTTTATAATTTTTAGCAATAAGAAATTCAGTGATAAATATAAATACGGGAGTACCTACATTGAAAATAAGTCTTGTCCCACTCAATAAAGCATTTTGTTCATGTATCCTGCCCGTAAATATTAATGCATGAACCATAACAACAAATAGACACCCGACACAGCGTAATATAAGTATCTCAAAAGATATTTTTTTATCCATTAAAAGTCCACCTTCGCCAAAATGTTTTTCATATATGTCAGTACGCCCAGTCACGCCCTTAGCGGTTAAAGTCTCCGCTGGGCCGTCGGACACACGCACATGTTTATCCGATTTTTGGAATATTTCAACTTCCCGTAGTACACCGTGTGTACCACCGAGCCATACGCGCCCAACTGATTGATGGAGATTCCATCTCTTAAATACCACGACTATTTCCACGTCTGTGAAGGGGTTTCAACAATCGGTTTGGTTTCGCCTTTCGGCGACCGAACATACAAGATCCAATTATCTTTTTCTTTGTTATACTCCTGATAGGCAATCCAGCTATTAATAATCTGATAGGCTGGTCTTGGGTTGGTCCGCTGTAGCTTATGTAGCCGGAAGGCAGCACGCTTTTGACTATCCATCGGTATTTTCGATTTAAAATGACATTAATTCTACTTGTTTCGAGTTAAACATTCACCTCCTATTTCGTATTTAAGACTCTCGGAATCAAAGATTCCGCATTAGCTCTGGCCTAACGGCCAGGGTCTTTTATTGTTTCACCCCCAAAACAGGGTGGGAACAAATTTTCCTCTTGACTATTTTGAAACACCCCAATAATCGCCAATAAGGCATTTTCTACTGCCTATCTTATAGGATTTGGGTGATGTCGATGATTCCTCTAGCTCGTTCATACGATGCATACCTTGACTTTGTTACCGTACAATTAAACCTGATGTATCCTTCGTCAAAGTCCTTCCTGCAAGACTTCTTCGCTGTGCAGATATTCTGGATCACTTCCATCGATCTTTCACAGACGGCATCGTTAATGAAAAATCGCTATTCGTCCAAAGCGACAGGCAAGCGACCTCATGACCCTGCTGATCTCCTTCGAAGTATGTTACTCATGGTCAAACAGCACATCACTAGCGTTGACGATTGGGTGCGGCAACTTCGTACGATGCCCATCTACGCCATTCTTAGTGGCTTCGCTCCAGATGCAACGCCGGGAGTAGGAACTTTCTATGACTTCTTCAAACGCTTATGGCTAGCTTCTTCCTCCCATTTAACCGGGCGAAACAAACGGAAGCTGAAAAAACCACGTCAAAGGGGCAAAAAGAACGAAAAGATGGCACCTCGAAATCCAAAAATAACGGAGAAGCTAGTGAGCCGCGCGCTACGCGAAAAACGAATTCACTATGCTCCCAAAGCACATGATTTGCTGCAGCAGCTCTTTCAAACCCAATTCGTGCAACCTTCTGCGGACAAAGGATTGCTCGGAAATACCAATGCCCTAAGTGTCATTGGAGACGGCACGCCTGTTCTGACTGGCGGTCGGGCGTATGGCAAATTCCTCTGCGATTGCCGTAAACGGGGCGATTGGAAGTGCACCTGTAAACGCTAGTTCTCCGATCCTGATGCGAATTACGGCTGGGATAGCTACCGTGAAAAGTATTATTACGGTCGTACGCCATGATCTCCGCGGCGGATAGCGTCTACAACTTGCCGCTTTACCCACGTTTGTTGCGAGCCAGTCACCACGATTCGGTGTCCTGGATCTGAACCTACCGCGAGCTGCGACATTGGTATGCGGATTGGAAATTGGGGGAGGCGATACTGGATTCCGCCCACGACGCTCTCCCCATCTATACCTTGCTTGAGCGTGATGATGTGTCCAGCATCATCGACCTGAATCTCAGGCGCTCGGGGCATGTGGTATACAACGAAATGAATATTGGTTTCGACGGTGTGCCCGTCTGCCCCATTGGCCGGAAGATGCTGAACTGGGGAAAATGCCCCGGTCGTCACCGTACCAAATGGCGCTGTCCCGCTGTGGTTGGCGGATGGGTATGCTCCCAGCCTTGTTCACCCTCCACTTATGGACGAACCTTCTATACCTCAACGTCCGACAATCCGCGTTTATTCCCGCGGCTTCGCCGTGAAAGTAGAGCTTGGAAAAAAAGATACAAGCTTCGCACCGGAGTTGAGCGTTGCTTTAAACGCCAGAAGGTGGATTACAAACTTGAGGCTTCACGAGGCCGCAGTTCACGCCATTGGAGCACTCGCGTCTACTTCATCGCCATGTGCCAGCATGCAGATGCCTGGATGGAGGAAGCCAAGCCTAGTTTCGGGTTATTTGTTGTATCCATTTATGAAAACAGCTTTCAAAAGTAGCTGATTCACCCTGAAACCCCAATTCTTCCTCATATCTGACTCAGAAAGAACCACTTAATTCCGAGCCACTATGTATTCACAGTAAAGCATGCAGTAAAAATGAGGGAAGTTTTTAAATCATTATTCAATTCGAAGAATATTATACTCCAAAATAATTCGTATTGAATATCTTTTTTTCGTGAAGGAATAACAAAATTCACCAACCAACAACATTTGAACACAAAAAACCGCCCTCTCCATGGGAGAATGACGGTCTAAAATGAAGCAGGATCTACTTGCAATTGAACATTTTCTAAACTTCTCCAGGCTTTAATGGGATTGTAACCGCTAGTTTCTTCCCTGTCGTTCTTTTCGATCACATCTCCCTCGTGCTGCTCACTTGTTAAAAGCGCGGAGCTGTAATCATAACCGTTTTTTAGGACGCGCAAATGAATATATGCAGCTTTTCCCCCGTTATCGAGGTAGGCGATTAGGCTTCGGCACTTGTTCCACATGATTTCCCTTGTGAAGGAACCTAGAGTATACTGCGGCATCATATAAGCATGAGCTGTTTTTTCGAAGCCTTTCTTATCATCGCGATAAAAGATTTCCCGCACGGTGTGAGTTTGCGTTTCCCGAAAATACTTCAGATATACTTCCGGGCATCGAATACCGCTGCCGAACCACTCCGGTGAATACGAGAGCTGTTCCCAAGGCAGGAAGAAAGTCGTACCTTCTGTTGCTATCTGTAGGAATGAGGCCGTTTCCGGCTTCAGCAAGGTGCTGTAGCTTCGGCTATGGGGACCGCACCATTGCTGCAGCTCGGGATGATAGTGCTCGGCAACCATTTTCCAGCAAAGGCCGAGCATCTCGTTACAGATCGCCTTGACCCGCTTGCCGACAGATACCGTCCGCAGCTTGGATAGCTCAAGGATTTACAGGATTTTGATATAGCCTATAAATTCGGCATGGAGAAGCTCATAGTCCGGTACGGGGCCGTCCGCTTGACCTTTCCATAACTGGATGCTTATGCGGCCATTGTTTTCTCCCGCTTCCTGCGTCATCATACGGATCGTGTATGCCTCTCCGTTTATTTGCATCTGACCTTGCATATAAGCTTTTCCGTTTGCCGTCACTGTCCAGCTGAATTGAACGTTGATCTTTTGGCTTATAGAGTTTGCTTTAAGGGTCCACTGCTTTTGAATTCCGTCTTTAAATTCTACATCAAAGTGCAGCTCTTCTTTCCAACTGCCGTCAGGCCCATACCCGGATGGCAGTTCGACGTACCCTTTCACTTTAAGCTCCTTAGAAGCTGTACCTATCACGGCTATGCTTGATGTCGAATTGGCATATACATAGTACGGATTGCTTGTAAGCACTGCGCTCACTTCATATAATCCGGCAGGCAGCATCGTCATGGTGGAAGCGAGACCAGCAGCGTCGGTTAGAGCCTTAGCTTCATTCGGCGGAAGTACAATCGGTGTTTTTGATCCGTCCGGCTCGATTGCATATACCGCGAATGTAACCGGGAGTCCGCCGAGAGTCCCTTGGCTGCCGTCAGAAGGCTCCGATACTTGCGCCGCCAGAGAGATTGGTTGACCTGCCGATTCGAGCCGGTTGCCCTGATAAGTCAGCGCAGAAGCTTCACGCGACACAATAAGCGTTGACGATGAAACTGAGCCGCGAAAATAACTGCTTTCGCTTTGTCTATATTGAGCATCCACCGTGTACGTTCCTTCACCTAGCTGAACAGAATAGGTAAGCTCCGCCGTTCCCTCTCCATTGGTTACAGCCGTTCCCGCCGATTGGCCGTTCATCAGGAATTCCACGGATTCCCCTGAGATCGGGATACCATTCCGGTCAGTTAATGTCGCATCCAGCTTTGCCTGATCACTATACACTCCGTTTGCTTGCGCGGCAGCAAGCATCGTAGAGGCGTAAATCGTAAAGGGGATCTGCTGCAAAGTTTGATTGGATGCGTTATCCTCCGCCTCTACGGTCAGTTCATATGCGCCTGGTTGTGTTATAGCGGTACCGCTTACCCAATCCACGCCGTTCAACGTGATAGAGCTATGCTTCACACCGCTATCCGGGTCGACTACAGACACTACCGGTATCGCTTGATCCGTGTATTCACCGCCATGTGCGACTCCCGTTACGGTTACGACGGGCCCGGCTTGATCAACGGCTCCAATCAGCTTGGCATTGCCCCAAAGTCCGCGATCGAGGTTGTTCCGGTTTGTGCCGTTCCATTCGTATTGCCGCTTCCGGATGATTCCGTCTTCGCTTTCATTAAAGCCGAAATCAAATAAAAATTCCCGGCCGATCTCCGGCTGCATCCGCACCGCTTCCCAAGGGAGCGCAGCTTCAAGAATATAGCCCCCGCCGTCTTCCGTTGCTTCCACAATCATCTGAATCGGGCTTTGACGCCCTGTGTTAAACCATAGCCAAAAGTTGGTCTGATCTTCAATCCCCGGTCCCGCGCTAATAATGATCTGCCGGTCGTCGTATAAGAGCGGGCCGGCCATCATAAGCTCACTAGGACCAAAGAACAGCTCTACGCCGTCGCCCTTCCATACATTTGTGTTCGGATTATTATTCATCATTGGCGTCGGTTCGTTGATTTGGGCCGTCACATACAAGTGCTGTTCATCCCACGCAAAGGCATAATCTGCGGTAATGCTGTCTCCCCCGCTGCCTCCGACTCGATTCTCGACCGTTAACGTCGCCTTTCCCTCGGAACCTGCCGGGAAGCCGTTTATTTCCCCGTCGAGCGGAATCGGCTCCGACGTATAAGGGATGTTGATTATTTGATTTTTCCCCGTACCGCTGCCTGGCGGCTCTTCACCGAAATCATGGTTAAACGGCTCTTTCTTACCGAGCATGACATCGTAAATGTCATGATGCGTCTGCATCACGCCGTCCAGAAAGATTTTGTAGGGCCGGTCCGCCACGTTAATTAGTCCGGTGTTGTAGCGTTCTCCGGTCAAGCCTTCAAACCAGCGTCCTGTAGCAGCCTGGTCAACATAGTCAAACCAATGCGTACCGACGATATATCCGAGAGCAGCCGCATGTTCGACATAATTGCGATAACGCCAAGCGCGTTCCTGTTCATTCGCGGCTGCTCCCGCCACAATCGGATTGAGTCCTTGCTCCGCCGTGCCGTAGCTCCATTCGCTTAACATAATCGGCTTGCCGCCCGACTTCGTATAGATCTCATTTAACATCGTCACATCAAGATTAGGCGCATAGTGGTTGATGCTGATGACGTCCATATATTTACCGGCTTCTTCTGCCAGGATCCCCCGAATTTTCGTATTCATCATCGGCAAGGTTAGCCACCGGTCGCCGAGCAGCAGGTGGTTCGTATCGTATTTGGCAAAGAGGCGCTTGACCGTGCTGTAATAGGTGTCTAAATATAAATGGAAGAAGTCCTCGATATCCTTGCCGGCCGCCGCCGTATCGATATACAAAGACGCTTCGTTTAAATCCGCAAAGCTTGTATAACCGGTCTCCCAATTCGTATTAAAGGCGGCAATATCGACGTACCTTTCCTGAAGCATCTGGACCAGTCGTTTCTTAATTCCCGTTTGGCTTGCCTTCAGTTTTGGAACCGCGGTGAAAAACTTTTCATAATGGTATTCGTTATCGACAAAGTACCCGATCAGCAAAGGATCGTCCTTTAAGGCAGGCAGCGATGCAGAAAAGGCAGCATCAATCTTGGCTTCCGCATCGTCGGCAAAGATGTCGAATATTTTGATTTCGCTTGGCTTGCTCATGCTGTTGAGGGGAAGCACGAGGGTATACGGCATACCATTCTGCGCTGACAAAGCTCCCGAGCCCCACGCGCCGGCGCTGTTAAAGCCCCATTTTCTGAGCCGCTCGACCGCCTCCGCGAAGAACGCCTCACTCGTCGGAAACGATCCGGTTTTTTTGTACTTATTTGCCATGTAGAAAGAAAATACGTCCTGTGAGCCTTGAAAGGCATTCTGATATTCGCTGTTATAGGGCGGAACCCATTCAAACTTCGTCTCCTGGCCCTTGAGCAAGGTGAAGGTCTCATTATTCGTAATCCCGTTCATGCCTAAGCTGAAATATGCCGCACCGCTCGGCGATACGAGAATCGGCTTGCCGTTCGCCTGTTGGATGTTGAAGAACCCTGTGGCTTCCAGCTGGAGCGCTTCCTTACTGCCCTTTAAACCGCCCAGCTCATCGAAATCGGATGGCGCCTCAAGACTGCCGTAATAGTCCTGATCCTTCGCAACGTCTGCCCGTAATTCCGCATCACTAAGCACTTTTGTTGGAAAATCGGCTGTTTTGACCTGACCGTACCGGTCAATCAGAATATCCGCTTCCGCGTAGTACTTATAGGTCTTGACCGGACTTGTTACGAGTCCTTCCTTGGAAGCATACGTGTCCAGCTTAGTAAACCCGGTAAGCGACAACGGCTCCGTATACGGACTATACTCGATATCGTCATTCAGTTTATAGAATACGGCCGCTCCCGGCGTTGCCGAACTCAAAGCAACGGTAAGCGGCTGATCGCCGATCAGACCGTTCGGCGGATCTGCAATCACCGAACTAACGTTTTGGTTAATGACCAGCTTGGACAACTGAGGCGTCCAAGCTTTAACACCTCCGGTGAACTCGATTTTCAAATATAGCGTATCGGACGGTACTTGAACATCCTCGTAAATGACAAGCTGCCAGTTGGACACCGGCGCACCGGAGCTGAATATCGACGGATTCACTTCGGTAAAGGCCGAGCCGTCGGCAGAAGCATAGAAGCGATGCCCGACCAGCGGCATGCCTGAGCCTATAAAGGAATAGCTGTAAGCCGTAAAGGTGTTGATCGGCATTTCGGTTTTGTAAAGCATATACCCGGTCGCCGTCGTATTTCGGACCATACGGCTGGCATCGTTGCCGAAATAGGATTGATCCGCTGTCTCTATACGGATATTCGAGCGTTGGAGCACTCGCGTAAAATTGTTCATCTCATCCACAAACCCGTCCACTTCGGCATTAGCTGTAAGTCCCGGGAATACAAGGGTAACAAAGAGCGACCATAAGCAGATTAAGGCGATAATTTTGCGTAGTTTCATGATGTTGACCTCCCACATGTTTGGATGCGTTTTCAGCCCCTTCATTATGAATTGGAAAGGGACACAGTTACTGCTTGCTTTACTGCATCCCTATCCGACTCCAGCCTTACTTTTGAGACTGCTGCTGCTCCATGACCTCGTAAATATCCTTTGCCAAGAATGCATTATTGCTGTCTTTTTCATACCACTCTTTGAACCAATCCTCTATCATTTTCCCGTTCCCTTTATCCCACGTATCCTTCGCATCTTTTGTAGCCTGTGCAGCCGTATACCCTTTGCCGCCCAAAATTCCTTTGATGAACATATCGTCAATCGGCTTCACCATCGGTGCTGAGACTGCTTCAACATCCTCGGGAAGCTGTGGCATATGCTCAGGGTGAGTGATTTCGACATACGGTTTACTTGGATCGGTGTATATTTCCATCGCTTTTTTGTACATGTCGAAGCCTTCCTTCTGCACCGGGTCACTCAGGTTGAACCCTGTCTCGAGCTTGCCGCACTTCGTATCGAGTATTGTGCTGCTCATCATCTGGAAGTCGCCGTTCCATGACACCTCTTCCTTGCGCTTATCCATGCTTACCGGCTCCGGACAGCCGTTCGCTCCGGCCTGCCAATGCTCGCCCTCAATCCCGTTTCTCAGCGTATTCACGGTCTCGGGCTTTACCAGGAAGTCGATATATTTCATGACCGCGTCCGGGTTTTTCGTGCTGGCATTAACTACAGCTGTCGCTTGAACCGGGTTGGAGAAAGCGGGATTAAACTGGCCTGCCGGGCTCTTCGGATAAGGAACCGGTGTCACGACGGCATTCGGCACGTTCTTCTTTAGTGTTGTCAGTTCATTCTGGGCAAAGCTGACCCAGTTGATCTGCAGCGGGTAAATCCCGACCTTCCCGTTGACGAAATCCTGCTTCGCTTTCGCGCCGTTCTTATCGTTCAAGAAATCTTTGTCGATAATGCCTTCGTCGAACAGCCGCTTCTTAAAGTCAGTCACAGCCGTGAAGTTATCCCAGTTGCGGGTTACGGTCCCGTCCTTCACCACCCAGCGTGTCGCTTGAAAGATTTGGTCAACCACTTGACCCGATTGGAAGCTGATCGCGATGCCGTAGGTATCCTTTTCGCCGTTGCCGTCCGGATCGTTCTCGGCAAACGCTTTGGCAACCTGATACAGTTCTTCCGTCGTTTGGGGAATCTGTAAATCAAGCTTTTTCAACCAGTCCTCGCGGATCAACAGGGCATGGATCGGATAGACCTCGGCCAGTCTGGCGAACTCGTAAATTTTGCCGTCCGCCTTCGTACCGACCTTCTTCAGCGCCGGATATTGCTGAAGCATTTGCTTATACGTCGTACTGTGTTCATCGATAATATCATCGAGCGGCATTAGCAGCCCTTGATCGATCAACGGGTTCTTAATATGAGGCGCATACTCGAATATCAAATCGGGAGCACTCGAGGAAGCAAACAGCACATTCAGCTTCTGCTGAGATTCAAATCTCGGAACCGCGACAAACTTTACATTCGCCGGCCCCTGCTCGTTAATCCATTTGGTCCAACGGTTGTCTTCTATCGTTCCTTCTGCAGCCGGAACGGAGCCACGGTCGTAGACGGTTACGGAAATATCTTTTTTGGCTTCAGGCGTCTTCGCGTCCGTCACGTTCGTCGCGTCCGTCGCGTCCGCCCCGTCCTCCGGTTCAGTCGGAGCTGGCGTCTGGGAGCAACCCGAGAGCAGCAAGACTAAGGTTATGAGCAGCGCCGCACTTTTCGCTAACCATGGATTAACCGTGTTTTTCATCGTCATTCCCCTTTTTCATTAGGATTGAAATCATACTCTTCTACAGATTAAAATTTTTCTTCTAAACTCATTCGCCTCCCTCCTGCTCAAAAAAAACTTCACCCCTTCACCGAGCCCAGCAATGCGCCTTTTACAAAATATTTCTGAACGAACGGATAAACGATGACCATCGGCGCCATTAAGGTGATAATGCCGGCGGCTTTTATCCCTTCCGGGGTAATCTGAGCGGTGTCGTCGGACTGAATCATTTGTGAAGCGACGACCTCCTGGAGCACGGATTGGCTCTGAATCATGTTTTGAACAAGAACCGTCAGGTTGTATAGATGTGTATCGTTGATATAGATCAGTACGGCCAAGAACGAGTTCCAAAACCCGACCGCGTTAAATAGAGTCAATGTAGCCAGCACGGGCAGCGACAGCGGAAGAATGATGGAACCGAGCAGCCTCCACTCGCCGCAGCCGTCAATTCGGGCGGCGTCCTCCACTTCTTCGGGCAGCCCTACGAAGAACGTCCGCAGAATGAGGAGGTTATACGTATTCACTAAAGCCGGCAGCCAGAGCGCCCAATAGGTGTTGATGATCCCCAGCGACTTCATAATCAGATAATTAGGAATCGTGCCCCCGCCGAACATCATCGTGAACAGAAAGGCCAGCATGAAAAAACGTCTCCCGATAAAATATTTCCTGGCCAGCGGGTAAGCGGTTAGGATCGTGAAGATCATCGCGAGCGTTGTTCCTACGACCGTAATCGTGATGCTGTTTTTGAGCGAATCTAATATACGCGTTCCTTGGAACAGAGATTGGAAGGAATCCATCGTGAAGCCTATAGGCCGAAATGACACTCTTCCGGACATGATCGCATGCGCATCACTCATCGATAAGGCCAGAATATGCACTAAAGGCAGCAGGCAGCTTAATCCGAGCAAGAGCAGGACGATATAGTTGATGCCGTAGAACAACTTTTCTCCCGTGGTCGATTTCATCTGTGCACCTCCTTACCATAAGCCTTGATTGAATTTACGAGCGAAATAATTCGCCAACAAGATGAGAACAAGGCCGACGAGATTTTCAAATATACCCATCGCTGCCGTCAGGCTGTATTGTCCTCGAAGAATCCCGATTTGATAGATATAGAGGCTGATGACGTTTGCGACGTCAGAAACGACTGCGTTTTGCAAATTATAAATTTGGTCGAAACCTACATCCATCACTTTACCGACGGACAATATTAACAATAGGATGATTGTCGTGCTGATACCGGGAATCGTGATGTGCCGCATTTGCTGCCATTTATTCGCACCGTCAATACTGCCTGCTTCGTACAAGTGAGGGTCGATACCCGACAAGGCCGCTAAGTAGATAATTGCCGCGAAGCCCATTTCCTTCCATATACCTGAACTCAAATAAATGATCAGCCATGAAACCTTTTCATACATGAAGGGGTATGGTTCTCCGAGAAAGCCTTCCAGCCAGCGGTTGATCGTTCCTGACTCTAAAGCGAACAACGAAAGGACGATCCCGCCGACGATAACCCATGATAGGAAATGCGGTAAATACACAAGCGTCTGTACGACACGTTTAAACCACATTTTGCGAACCTCGTTTAACATAATGGCTAAAATGATCGGCACCGGAAAACCGACAGCAAGGCCAAGAATACTGATCATGAACGAATTGCGGATAATTTGGAGAGACTGCGCTTGGTTAAACAGCTGAACGAAATTGTCCATCCCGACCCAGGGACTTCCAAATATGCCCTCACGAAGATTAAAGTCCTTAAAGGCAATAATAATGCCGCCCATTGGCGCGTACTTAAAAATGATATAAAACAGAAGTCCCGGCAAAAACATTATCATGAGCGGAATGTTTTGCTTTATTAATTTGACAGTGCTTGCTTTAAGCCATTTGTTCGTTCGGGTTTGGGGCACCGAATCCGTCAGGCTTGACCGAACAGCCACCTTCATCACCTCATTAGCCCTTTATGAGTTTATCTTACCGGTATTTTGTAAGCGCTACCTTGAATTACAGGCTCAAAACCTGTAATTTTTTGAACTGCCCGCTTCCAAGTAAAAATGCCGCTTCAAGGTTCTCCCTCAAAACGGCATAAAGAAAAATTAACACTTAAACTTCTTGCGGTAATCGCTCGGCGACATCTTATGGATCAGGCGAAACACGTTCGTAAAATAATTCGGGTCATCGTAGCCGACGGAGGCTGCGACGGAGGACACCTTCATATCCGTATTCATCAGGAGCAGCACGGCCTTTTTCATGCGAATTTTGGTCAAATAAGCGCTGTAATTGTCGCCGGTCACCTTCTTGAACAATTTACTGTAATACGTCGAGCTGACGTTATACATCTCGGCCATTTCCGTTAGCGCACAGGTTTCCATGTAATGCTTATCAAGGTAGTCGAGTGATCGGCTGATGATGCTCTCGTTGTTGCGAAGCCTCCATTCTTCAAATCCCGATATGAATTTTCCCGCTTCGACAAGGGCCCATTCTGCTGCGTCATGCTCCGATTGCAAGCTCTGCAGCCGCTCGATTTGCTCGGCAAAGCCCGGTGTCTCACCGGACTGCTCCAGCTGCTGCTTGGCCACACTATTCATCGCAAAGGCTAGAGCCAGCGTCTCCATCTTGGCGTCCTCGGGCGAAAGCGCGCCGATATTAGACACAAGCTCGCCTAACTTATACTCCAGCTTATCAGGCTGCCCAAGAAGGATGCCTCCGGTAAGCTGCGTTTGAAGCTCCTTCACACGATGTCTGCTGGCCGTCCCGCTGGACAAAGAGGCAGATTCCGACCCTTTTCGTTTCGAGGACGATGCTTCTTTCAAAATAAACGATTCGTAAAACGAAGGCGGATCGTTCAAGCTTGCAGCCGGAGGGGTCAAGCTTACCGTCAGACCGATGCCGAGATAGGCTTGCACCGCTTCCTCCATTAAACGGCCGAGCGTACTCGCCTCCCTGCCATCCTCCACAATGAAGCAAAACCGGTCGAATTCGAGTGAAATAAACGGTCCGGTTAGTTGCTGCTGCAGCATCAACTCTGTCAAGATATTGAACAAAGCAAATTGCAGCAGACCCAAATCGCCCGGCCCATAATGCTTATTCACAGGAAAGTAATCCTTCACCGCGATAAACAGCAGCCTATTTCCGACCACCCATGACTTCATCCGGCGCTCCTCCCCGCGGGTACCGGGAAGCCGGAGAAGCAACGCCCGCAGCAGCGCTTCCTCTTTCATGCGAAGATCCGCCTCCCGCTCCTCCCTTTTGCGCAAAACGGACTCCAGCCGCTCATGGGCCTTATGCAGTACATCCATCAACGTTCGATCATTGCACGGCTTTAACAGAAAATCGATAACACCGAAGCGGATGGCCATCTGTGCATATTTGAAATCATCATATCCGGTCAAAATGATAACGTCTGTTTCCGAATGCTTGCTATAGATATGCTCCGCCAGCTCAATTCCATCCATTCCCGGCATTCGAATATCCGTCAGCACCAGGTTCGGTTGTAACGCCTCGATCAGCTCAAGCGCTTCATGCCCGTTCTCAGCCTCCCCAACCACCGTCCAGCCTAAAGAATGATCCTCAATCATCTTGCGGAGCCCTTTTCTGAATAATGTCTGATCCTCTACAAGCAGCAGTTTTCCGATCATCGCCTTTCCTCACCTCTTAGGGGCAAATATAAATGCACCGTTGTGCCTTCATCGGCACTGCTTGTGATCTCCAACCGATATGGCAGCCCGTATACCAAATTAATTCGGCGCAGGACGCTTTGTACGCCAAGTGAATCTCGTTCCCCTGTAAAGTCAGGAGCGCAAATTTCTTCCACCTGCTCCTTGCTCATGCCGCAGCCGTTATCCTCAATTTCGATCTTTAAAAAATCATCGATCCGATAAGCCCGAATCTCCAGCACTTTGGACGACGTCCGGTCCTTGAAGGCATGGACGAACGCATTCTCCACAAGCGGCTGAAGGAGCAGACGTTGAATTTCACAGTCATATACACCCTCCTCCGCGTGAATGCGGGCATCGAAGCTATTTTCCAAAAAGGCCGCCTGTATACGCAAATAGTTTTCAACCTGCTCCAGCTCCTCGCGAAGCGTTGTTCTTTTTTTAATCCGTTCCAAGGAATACTTGAGCAGCTTTGACAACGAAAATACCAGATTGGCCGAATCCAAGTCGTTCTGTAAGTACAGCTTCCAATAGAGCCCGTTTAAAGTGTTGTACAGAAAATGAGGGTTCAACTGCGCCTGCAGCGCCTTCAGCTCCGCTTCTCTTTCGCTGATCTGGCTCACATATACCTTTTGAATCATGTCTTGGACGCTGGATGCCATGGAGTTAAAGCTCTCTCCCAGAAAACCAAGCTCATCGTGTGTGCGGGACCGGATCCGAATATTAAAATTCCCTTCCCTCATCGTACGCATCGCCCGCACCAGCTCTTTAAGAGGCGACAGTAATCGGCCGCTCAACAATGTAATGAGAAAACCGCTCAAGCCAATACTGAGCAGCCCGAGCCATAAGCTAGTATTTAAGATCAATTGGCTTTCTCGAAAAATATACGACAGCGAAACCCGGCTGATCAACGTAAACAATATTTCTTTCGAATAGACAGAGGTATAAAAATAGGTAGTATCTCCCTGATCTTTAATCTTACTGCTATTGGTGCCGGTTAATAACCGTGCGAGTTCCTCCGTATCTTCCTCGGGCCCATCGGTATATAGGAGCTTGGCCTTCTGATCGTATAAATAGACGCGTCCATCGTCACCGCTTCCGATTTCACGGAACGAACGGGTCAAGAACTCTTCATCTATGACCATGACGAGCAGTCCGTAGTTTTCGCCTTGATTAGCCTTCATCCAGCGAGACGCGATAACGACGTCCCGGTACCCGCTTTTCTCTATTTGACTGGGGATAGATCTTCGCATCCATACCAAATCCCCCTTGGAAGCAGCCAAGTTGCTGTACACATCATTAAAAGCGGCTTGGCTGAGCGGCTCGACCGTTTCTTTCATAAGGCTGTAATAATAGTTCGTACCGGTTAAATCGTATAAATAAAGCGAGAGCAGCTGCGGAGCATCAAACTTGACTTGCCGGAGCTGCTCGGCGATTTGCTCCTGCTCAAAGTGGCGTTCCGCATACGACAGCTCCTGACTGGAGATGGACAGCTTCGTAATAATTCTCTCAATCGTCGGATTAAACACAATATAGTTCGAAACACGATACATCTCCTGAATACGAAGCTCCAGCTGCATCATCGCCTGCTCGCTGGCCTTAATGTACTGCTCCGTTACCTCCTCCTCAAACAATCGAAGATGGGTATGATAGGAGATTAGTCCGGTCAAGTTGACCGTAAAGAAAATGATAGCTGAAATCCCGATCAGCAGCTTGCTTTTAAAACTAACCTTCTTCCCCCAACTGGTCCACACGAAGGCAGCCCTCTCTTTCTAATGGAGCTGGTAATGTGACAAATCAAATGAATTCTCATCGCGGGTGAGAACGCTAACACAGCACATACCTGCTCCGCTGGAACTGCCCCGTGTTCACGTTTATAATCCACTACCTATTCATATGAAAGGGTTATTATTCTTAATTTATTCCCAATACACAGGTTTATGGTTCTCGGGAGGGATGCGTTTATCTTTAATAAATATTAAGATAATTTAAGACATTTATTGTAAATGAAAGAAAGGGATGTTGTTATGAAGCGTAATTTGTCAGTGCTTATGGTGCTTTTCTTGCTGCTGTTCTTCGTAGGGACCATATCTGCAGAGCCTGCAAATGAAGGTACGACAAACTCTTATGACCTTGCTTTGCAAGCATTAAAAGGAAAAGACAGCGTAACCGATTTGTATGTCCAGATTACTCCTAAATCAAATGAAATGATTCCCCCGGACATACTCAAGAAAATCCAGCTTAAATCCTACGGTTTGGAAGGAAAACTCATCTACACCAAGAATCTCTTCAACGTTGCCGCTTCCCCGGAACTAACTGATATAAAGCTCAATGATGTTGAAAGATACCAATCGTTAGAAACAAGGATTCATGTACAAAATGATCATACAGCGGACGAGGAAGTGTTAAGCGGAAAAACAATCGTCCTGCTCAAACCGGACCTTGTTGTCGATGAAGTGCAAGCGACAAATAAGGTCAAAGTAAATGAACCATTCTCCGTAACCGCAAATATTAAAGAACTAAACGGAGATATCGGCGCTAAAGCAAACGTGCAGATCCTTGATGGTTCCAATGTGCTTGATACCGCAGAAAGGTTAGTGGTGAATGCAGGGGGACAAGCACAAGCCGCTTTTATGCTCACTCTTCCCAAAGCCGGAACATACGCGCTTAAAGTGAACATAACCGGTGTGGAACCGGGGGATTATACCGACTCCAACAATGAAATGACATTTACTATTGAAGCTGTTGAAAACAAAAAAACCGTGGAGTACCGTTCACATTACGAATATACATCGGATTATGAAATCAACTGGAAAAACCAATACAATGAATCTCATGAAAAAGGCTCTTCGGAATCGTTCGGCGTGTATACCTTTACCCCTGATCAAATCAACCCGCAAGAAGTAAAACTGATACTGACCAGCGAAACGGGCAAGCAAAAGACAGCAAACGTGACTTTGTCTTATGAGGATACAAGGGACGGTTACACCTATTGGTCCGGATCTGATCCATCAACGAGTACGTCGGTGCGGGCATATCAAAATTCAGAGGGCACCAAATTAGAAGTCTTTCAAAATATTGACCATATAACCAGTTGGGATACGGGATCCGGGGATTACATTGAGATCAGCGATGAATATTTAGGAGCAAAACAAACTGTTTCAGTCCATTTAGACATACTATCGGCCAATGGTACCTATTACGGCGATAGCTATTCCATCGCTCTGAAGCCGTTTCACAACACTTGGGATTATCTCGATCCTCGGGAGCCGGGCAAGGAAACGCGGAATTGGGGACAATACAACAGTTACTCCGGTTTAAGCGAAGGAAAAGCGCCCGCTTGGTAATGAAGGAGTTTTAGTTAAAGCCAGACTTATTTTCAGCTTAAGGAAACCTGACCTATATGACGGTCAGGTTTCCTTGTTTGATATCAGGCTTGCATGAAAAATTGCTGCGCGTTTCCGCTTACTTTACTGGTAAACGGGAATTTGGAATTTCACTTGGAACGTCTTGCCTTCCGAATCCGCGGTCTGAACCGTGAAGCGGATGGTTGGAACCGATTGTGTTACCGTAATGCCGGGGTCTGCGGAAATGACAGCGATTGCTTTTTTGTCAAATTCGATCTCAATCGTTCCGTTATTTGCGCGAGTCGGGTCGGCTACAGAAACGGTCAGTTCACCGTCCTTTTCCTTAACCATAACGGAGGCGACTTTGTTGCTGGTTATTCCGCCTGCCGTGGTTTTTTCGTTATTCCAGAAGAAAGCGCCGGTGATGCCAAGATTTTTCTCGTTTACCGCATGAACGTCCGGTGAGTTCACAAGTATCCTGATATCCGGTTGGGAGGCATAATCCGCCGTTTGTTTTACCGTTTTATTAGGCAGCGTTACGTATTGGTACGCGGCGTTGTCCGGGCTAATGCCGTGATCGAGCCTAAGCGTCAAATAATTGCGGGTAATCGGATTATCCGGTGACGGTCTCTGATTGAAGTTCAGGTCACCCCATTTAGCCGTTCTGGCCAGACGCGAACCTTTAACGGCAGTCTGTCCTCCTGGAAAATAGTATCCGATATCGGAATTCGGAACATTGCCTGCCAGGTGCGCCCATGAAACATCATTCATCGTCTCTTCCGATCCGAGCGAGGTAAGTTTAGCCGTTCCATTTACGGTCAGCGCGTTATCTCCGGACGCATTCAGCTTCCGATTTTCCACGATGGTTTCAACGGAGTAAGCCTCTTGATCGTCCAGCTGAATGCCGGATCCAAGCGAAACCACTTCGTCGTCGAAGAGAAACCACGATTTTTTCCCTTTTAGTGAAGTACCTGATGCCCCCGGCGCCGTGAGGCCCATTCCGACTACTCCAAATTGCCCGTCCGACACGCCGCCGACCCGATTATCCGAATTCACGTAAACCGATTCATTGACGTTAAGTGTTCTTGGTTTTGTATCGACCGTGGTTCCGGGAAGCCGTTTAAAATCAACGGTCGCCCAGAAATTATCGCTGTATTGTTCTTTATCTTCCGTATAGGTATAGGTCATCCCCGAACCGGTGTACCAACCTTTACGCAACTCAAAATTGTTCTCGAAATTTGCGATTTTGTCGGAGAACATACTGATGCCGAAGCCAAATCCGGGACGCACATGCACGGCACGGGCCATTCTGCTGAATACTTTGTTATAGTAGATGTCTCCGCGGGAAGGGATCGTCGAATCCTTCACGATTTCATTGGCTCTCCAATTCATTTCAATGGAGGCATCTATATAAAATCCGCTGTCATTGCTGACGAGATATTTAACCAGGCTTTTAAATTTTGCCGCATCCGCTTGCGGAGCGATTTGAGACAGACGAATAATGCTTGCGGTCACTTTATGTCCTGCCACGGAATCCTGGAAATTGTAGCGGGCCACTTCTCTTCCCCGGACCATATCCATCATTAAACCGGTTTTATACAACAAGGGCTCGAAGGAATCATAGACCCATTTCCAAACATTGGCGCTCTTCGGATCGGTGACTTCCCAAGGGGTGCCTTTCAATAAATACATGACATCGGAAAGGTCTTTGAGGAGGGAGATGCCATAACCGCCATTATAAGCGAATCTTCCATGCTGTATAAAGGATCCGTCCGGATAGAAGCCATCGCCATTGGTTGCGTATGAAAAAACGTTAAACCGGCCATTTCGGCCATCGGTGACATCGCTCAAACCGTCGCGCGCCTGAATCATTTTATCGCTGCTTTCACCGGTAATTCCGCGCAGGGCATGGACCATGGCGCGCCAAACCCGATTCGCAGCCATATATTTATATTCTTCGACAGGGCTATAGGAAATGGGGCTGTTATAATCGATCGCGGCAGTCCAGGCGGCAATTTGTTCCGGGGACAAATCGTCGTACATCATCACCATGATTTCTCCGAGCCGCAGCGGAGATCCGATTTCAATATACCACCATTGCGAAGTGCCGGGACCGGGTTTGGTCGAATTGAAACGATTCGTGTTCAACCAGTCCAACGCTTCGATAATATCCGTCTTCAAGGTGTTGTCGTATTGAAGTGAGCTCCCATGGGTTGTATAAGCCAGAGCCAATGCTTTGATCCGGTCATAGCTTGTAAAAATATAAGATCTGGCGGAAAGTTCTGTGGAGCTTGCCGGCCATAGGCAATTGCAATTGATGCGGTCCGTTCCCCGTTTAAGAGAATCCCGGTAACTGATGGCCGTATTTTCGATCTGTCTGATTTTCGCGGCGATTTCCGGAGTCGCTGAATCATAGAGGGTTCCGCCCGTCAATACGTCTTTCCATTTCTTCCGAAGTTCGTCGTAGGGAGCCTCCGTTTCTGCAGAAACGGTAAATGCAGTCGATACGAGGAGAGCCAAGGCGAGAAGGAGGGCAAAAGTTGGTTTAAGGGTATGACGCATATTGTTCATCCTTTCTAAATCACATAGTAAAAAAACATTCACTTAAGCAAACGCTTTCATTTCAGGTCAACTAAGGAGCCTGTTATACGGATACAAAAACAACAAAGCGGTTGAGCAGATATAAATACTGCTCAACCTAACAATCATATTTCGTTGGAGCCGGATTCAGCCCCCGTTCGCATGGATCGTTTCCAGCCCCCCATTGACGGTCTTCATGATATTGACCATATCCGTATAGGGCTGATCCTGCTGGTTTACCAAGCCTATATTGAAATTCTCGTTGTCTCTACGTCCGGTAACCGCTTGATCAAAGTACGAAAACCAGCCCGAGCCGACAAACAACGGATGTGCCGTTTGGCTTTCGATGAAAGCTTTGAAGGCCGTGCCTCTGTCCGCTATACTGGCTGTGCTTGTAGCCGCATTGGCGGGCGATAACCCGCGCTCGCTAGTGCTGAATGTATATTCCAGATTCAACAGCGGTTTTCCGAAAGCTTCATATCTGGAAAGCCACCCCGCATTATTCGTATAATTATCTACGGAAAAAGCATCCACAAATTCCATGGCAGCCGAATCCCAATCCAGACTGGTCCGCCAGGTGGGAACGACAGAAGAACCTAAGAACAAATGGTTCGTATCATATTTCTCGATAATATTCCGGATCGTCGAGAAGTACGTTTTGGATGCCAGCTTGATATAGTCCGATACATCCGCAGCCGGAACGCTCGCGATCGCGATCGACGTATTCTTTAATGCCTCAAATGATTCGGCGCTCGTGCCAAGAAGCTCGTTGACGGCGGCAATGTCATTGTTATATCTTGGCGCAAGAAAATCAACAAAAGCGCCCTTCGCCGCAGAGGTCGAATCATACGTCAAAATCTCTTTTACAATATCGGTCGTCCATCCGGCCTCGTTATCGTAAGTGTAGCCGATCAGCCACCGGTCATTCTTCGCCTTTTGAAGCTGTGCGCTCAAGGCGTTGTCGATAGTGGATGCAGCCTGCGGATCGAACACATCGTACGTCCATTGAATCCTTTTCAAATTTAACGGATCTTGCAGAAGCTCTATATAGGGAAACGTGACATTATTAGGTCTGGTCCACTTGCTAAAGGCATTAAAGCCCCAATTAATTAACCGCTTCTTGGTGATTTCCTCCCACTTCGACTCATAGTCGCTGCCGTATTTTTTCATGACGTTGGCGACGAGGAAGCTGACTCTTTCGCCATTTAAGTCATTGGCGTAAGCGGGAGCATAGACGCTCGGATCGGGAAGCTCCTCGAACACCTTCCGGGGAGTGCCGTCCGTTTTCTTAAACGGCGTTCCGTATCCCCACTCCCATATGCTTGTCGCATCCACGCCCTTTAAAATGAATTTATAGCCGTCCGGCGTAATAAACCACCATTTATTATCGATTTGTTCAAGTCGGAAAAATCCGGTGCATTTGTACTGTCCCCCGCTTTTAATCCCGCCGTACTGATCATATTTGTTTCGGTCCAGCGAAACTTTCGCCAGCGCTTTCGCCTCATTCGCATATTCCTGCTTCAATTGCGCGTCAGTTGCAACCTTTCCCGTCCACGTTTCATAAATCCACTGTCCGTATTTATCCACCATCAAAGAGTCTTTCATAAGCTCAGCCTGCATCTGCTCTACGGTAAAAGCAGCAGCCGGATTCTGCCCTTCATCACCTGTGCCTTTATAAATTTGCACTTCCGTAAGCGGGATATGCTGATAGGCGTGCGACCGCTTAATATCGATGATAATAAACCTGGCCGTCTTGTTGTTCATCGGGATGTTGACCGAATAGTTCAAGGCGGTTCCTGATTTTACATGCTTGCCGGCAATATAGTAATAATCCGTTGTAGCCTCGGGGCGGTATTTGACCGTAAATTCCTTAAACCCCCAATAGATGTTGGGCGAATTCAATACGATGTTTAAGCTGTCCAGCGGGTAGTCCTTCAGCAGGTCGAACACCACCTGCACCGTCCCTTTGGAAGTCGCGCTTCCCATCCATCCGGCATAGGTCGTCGTTAAGGCGTCAAGAAGTATGCCGCCCTCTGACGATACCAAGCCGGTTGCCCCTTTATCGGGAAGATTGCCTGCACCCGGGGCAGGGCTGTAATAATAGTTTCCGGTTTTAAGCAGCATACCTTCCGCGAGAGCTCCTCCTCCGGCAGGGATGAACGACGATACCAGCAGTATTACTAGAAATAGTCTAAAAGCATTACCTCGATAATATCTATACCATTTGCTCATAATTAACCTCCTAATAGTCATCGACATTGTTGAGACGCTTAATCAATCCTGTTAAGCGTTGGCCTTCAGCGTCAAATTGCTTGATATACTCCACCAGCTCGGCAAAATTCACCCAAGAAATGCCTGCTTTCTGATCGGCTGCTCCATAAGACATAATCAGATCATCTCCTATAACTATTCCTCCCGTTGTAAATAAGCAAGGCGTAGGATAATCGCTCGGCATCTCCCAATCCTGGCTGGCATACATCAATCGCTCGGAGCATCGATGCGCCACAACAGGGAAATCGTTATCCTGCTCGCGCAAAATCATGAAGGATTGCGTATAACCGAAGCTGGCATCTTTCTTGCCATGATAAGAAACCAGCCATTCGCCAGCCGAAATTTGGAGCGGCGCCCAGCTTGCCCCGATCCGATCCTCTTCCCAGTGGAATATACACGTCGCCAGCAGTCGGTGGGTTACCCTGCCGCAAGCGAAATCCTCCAACTTTTCCGCCGCAGCGAGGTAGATCGACGGTTTCTTTGCCCTCGCTCCTTGAGGGAATAAGGCAGGCGTCATCGGGCGATGCAGCATCACATATTGCAGCTTCCCGCCAATCAGCATCTTGTTCGGGAACAGGAAGGCGTCGCGGTTATCGCTGATAAAGCCCTCCGTCAACGGGCATACATAGGCAAAGGCTTCCTCATAGCGGCCCGCTTTCAACTTATCCAGGTCCAGCTTATACAGCACGGTTACGGTCGGGTTGGAGCAGGCGGTCACGCGGAAAGGATCATCGCCCTCATGAACCCATTCCGGTACATAGTCGTTCCGCGTATCGACCGGCGGCTCCCGATCGATAAGCCAATACGGGCCGGGCGGAAACAGTCGGCATGCCGCGGACAGATACAGCTCCCCTTCTACCGGAAAAATGCGAGGATCTTCGATGCAGCCGTTCGAATAATCGCGTACGCGGTTGCCGTGTATATCCGTAATAAAAATATCTTCATACCGCTCATTCAGGGCTGGGGCAATAGCAGGCCGGGAGAAATCGGCTGTCCACGTTCTCCCCAGATCGCTGCTTGCCGCATATCCGAGAAAGATCGGATACGGGTCATGCTTGCCTTCCTTGCGCTTCCGGGACCATGGGCCCGTCGCCCGGAAGAGCATATGAAGCCGATCGGAAGCCGGGTCTTTAACAATAGCCGGGTTCAGCACCATTTTGCTTGCCCACTCGCAGCCCGGAACCGGCTCCAGCACCGGTTCCGGGGTATACCGGAAATGAGGTTTCATCCATTCGTTCCCCCTATCCCTTAATGGCTCCGATCGTCATCCCCTTGATAAAATAGCGCTGCAGAAACGGATACAAGAAAATGATCGGCCCAATCGTAATAACAACCGTCGAAAGCTGAACGCCTGTCGCGGAGACGGGAATATTGATATTCGCATTCAAATAATCCAGATTCTCCGAATTGGAAACGATTCTTCGCAGCATCATCTGCAGCGGATGATTTTGCGGATCATCGATAAACATCAGCGCGTTAAACCAGTCGTTCCAATAAGAAAGCGCATAGAACAGGGCGATCGTCGCGATAACCGGCATGGAAATCGGCCAGATGATCCGGAAGAAGATATACAGCTCATGCGCACCGTCCACGGTTGCCGCCTCATTCAATTCAAAGGGAAGCGTGCGGAAATACGATGTCATCAAGAAGGCGTTGAAGGCGGAGAACAAGAGCGGCAGAAGCAGCGCAAGCAGCGAATCCCGCAGGTTCAGCCAGTTGGAAATGAGCAAATAATAGCCGACCAGACCGGGCGGAAACAGCATCGTGAAATAAATATAGAAGGAAAGGACATACCGGTACTTTACCTTCGGATGGGCCGCCACATAGGAGAACAGGGAAGTCATAAGCACGGCTGCGACGGTGCCGGCCACTGTAATAGAAATGGAAACGAAACTGCTGTAGTACACCTGGCTGCCCTGGAATAAGAAGCGGTAGGAATCAAACGTAAATTCCGTCGGGAACATTCGAAAACCCTTGACAATCTGACTCTCCGCCGTGAACGACCCGATATACATAAGCCAGAAGGGAATAAAGCAAATCAGGGCGAAAGTGCCGATGCAAAGATAAGCCGCTGCGGACACGGCGAGTTGCGAAGTATCCCGCTGTGTCATTCTCATACAATCACTCCCTTTCTAGAACAGCTTCGAATCGTTATCGACCCTGCGGACAAACCAATTGAAGAACAGAATGGTGATCAGCCCCATAACCGACTGGAATAAGGCGACTGCCGCGGCATTGCTGTAACTGTTCATATTCGTGGATCTCAAGGATCGGTAAGTATACGTATCGATCACATCCGTAGAATCGAAGAGCAGTGAATTGTCTCCGATAATGCCGTAAATTAAGCCGAAATCTCCGTAAAAGATTCGTCCCAGCGAGAGAAGCGTCAGCACGATAATGGTCGGCCGCAGCAGCGGCAGCGTAATATACCAAATCTGCTGCCACCGCTTGGCGCCGTCGATTTTAGCGCTTTCATAATATTCATCGGAGAAACCCGTCAAGGTTGCAAGATAAATAATCGATCCCCACCCTGCTCCCTTCCATACGAATATGATCGTGAGCAGCCAAGGCCAAACTTCCGGCGTTTGAAACCAGGAGATCATCGGAAAACCGAATTCCTTCAGCAAACGATTAATCATGCCGTCCTGCCCGTTAAAGAAATTCATGACCATCAGATTAACGACGATAATGGAAATAAAATGCGGCAGAATGACGAGTGATTGCGTCACCTTTTTGATTAAGGAATGATGGATTTCATTCAGCAGCAGCGCAATGCATAAGGAACATATAGTACCCGAAACAATGAACAGAAGATTCAAATAAATCGTATTCAACGTAACTCCCAGCCAATCCGGGCCGGTGAAAAAAAACGTCAGATTGTCGAGGCCCACCCATTCGCTCCCCCAGAGCCCCTTTGCCGGTATAAACTGCTTGAAGGCCAATATATGAGCGGACATCGGCAAATAAGAAAAAATAAACACGTACACAATGACGGGAAGCGACATCGCGTAAAGCCACTTGTTCTTCCTCAGCTCCTGCAGAATTCCCATCTCAAGCTCTCCTTTCCTTTCTTCTGTACTTGCATATTACGCATTCGTGACGCCGTACGTATAGTCTTGAATTTATCAATAGGTATGAACGGCAACACCGGTGAAGGTTCAATTTCTATCACTCGCGAAAAGTACGGAGTTTACCGATACTTGAGTAAACTCACCTGGATGATGCATGCCACTGGGCACGCAAATTAGAAAAAAGCCGGCCGGCCTTCTTTCAAGGCCGCCGGCTTTTTTTGATTTACTTGTTCTTCCCAGCCAGATATTCATCCAGCTGCTTCTGATACTCCGCTTGGACTTTCTTCACATTGTCATAGGCCTTTTCCTTGAACTTAGCCAGACCCTCGTTCGGTTCCACCAGCCCCATCACGATCGGATTATAAAACTCCACGCCTGCATTGCTAAGTTGTGCCACTTCATTGGCTACCGGGCTAGGATTGAAGGTGAAGCCCGTCAGAATATCCGTTGTGAAGTTACCGGGATCCCTCTGCCACTTATTCAGCGCAATGACATCTTCAGGCAGGCTGGCATCGATACGATCCAGCTTCGGATTCCAGCCCCATGCGAAAGGAACGCCCGCATAAGGGTTATCTTTGATTGGTTTATAAAGACCTTCACCCGCGTCTTCCCAGTTTTTACCCTTTATACCATAGGCAAGAAGATCGTAATTATCCTTCTGGTTCAGCCAATTAAGAAATTGAATGGCGCGTTCTTTGTTTTTACTGACCACAGGAACGGCAATAAAATTGCCCGCTTTGTAGGTCGAGCTCAGCTTCATGCCGGAGTCGAATAAGGAGAATGCTTCGGCAGAAGCTCCCGGAACGGATTGTTCAAGCGCCGTGCGGGTATTCAGATTGACGCCGAAATCGAAAAACGTGGAAACAGCCGCCTTTCCTTTGGCAAATTCCGCATTTTTAAGCGTAAGGGCGTCTTTGGCCAAAATTCCGTCCTGATACAGCTTGTGATATTGCTCGAAATTTTTCATAATCATGGGGTCCATGTTATCGAAAATATTATAGACCTTTCCGTCGTTCCCTTTGGTGTACAGACCGGGATAGTTCAACACGGCGGCAAGGTTGGCCGTCGGATCAAGCATGTTTGCAAGCCTCAAGCCGATATGTTCCGTACCGTTAGGAATGAAAGGAGTGATTTCCGGTGCCTTCTCTTTCACCAAATACATAAATTCGATCAGCTCGTCATAGCTCTTGATCGGTTCGACACCCAGCTGCTCCCGAATGTCCTTGCGAATGACAAACGTCCATGGGCGTATGAAATTCACTTCAAGTGGAACAGCATACAATTTACCGTTAACCTTATTGGCTTCCATCAGCTCCGCAGAGCGATTGGCCTTAATATCGGGCCCATATTTATCGATCATTTCGTCCAGCGGTTCATAGAGGCCGGCGGCTATATTTTGCACCGGATTATTGTCCCAGATCAGATCGTAGTCTTCCGCGGAGGATAATGCAACTTGACGCTTCTGAAGAACGTCCGTCCATGGGATAAACACCACGTTCAGCTTCACATTAAGCGTACCCGCCAGACGGTTCTCCATCTCCGCTTTGACTTCATCCCAGCCCGCCGGCGGATCTCCGGGGAACATGATCTTCAATGTAACCGGATTCAATTTTCCGTCCTCGGAAGCCTGCGGTGATTCGGAAGGGGCCGGTCCATTCGAACTGCAGCCGGCCAATATTCCTGTCAGGATTAGCGATACGACCATTAACAACAAGAACCCTCTTCTTCTTAACTTCATGGCTTAACCCCTCCTGCTTGATGATCATCCGGGCGGCAGCCTTGACGATTTCCGTCTTGGCCCGCTCATCCCGCTTCTGTCTGATCATACTCGGGTTGTTCTGCTTCCGTACAGTCCGGTATCTAACGATTGGTACGAAAGTTGATAAATGGCAAGTATTCATTTTCCAACTGGCTGAAGTACGGATTTCTACTCTTTTACTTGCGTATTTTCAGTACGGTATTGGTTCGGAGTCATTCCGGTTGCCCGTTTGAACAGGGAATAGAAGGTGCTCTTGGTTTGAAAACCGGACTGTTCCGTTATATCGGCTACCGTCCAATCGGTCGTTGTAAGCAGCTTGATCGCGTACTCGATCCTTTGGTTTGTAATATAGTCGGATAAGGAGCACTCAAAACGCTCCTTGAAGATTTGCCGGGCATAGTTTACGGATATGGACACATGAGTGGCAATGTCATCCACGGAAAGCATCGGATTGTGAAGGTGGTTGCGCACATATTCGATCATCTCGGCGGCGACCTCGTCCTTTCGGCTCGAGGCATTCTTCTTGCGGTGCTGGTCCATGATCTGCAGCAGCTCCCCGTACAGCCACGAGTTCACTTCTCCAATGGTTGCAAATTGCTCCAGGAAAGTATGGATGCTCTTCATTCCTTGGAACGTCTTATAGTTCTTAAAGCTTTTCATTATCGAATAAATAATATGAGTCAGCTGCAGCTTGCATTCCTCATAGCTTAGCGCCTGCATATGCAAGGAAAGTTCATCCAGATAACTCTTTAGAGCCTTATCGTTCTTAAGGTGAACGGAATAAATTACCTGCTTCAGCAAGTCTTCATCCAGCTTGCTGTCTTCGTCCAGCTGATACCGCTCCAGATCTTCGGAGGTAAATACCCTATCCTCGTTATAAATGAATCCGATCAAAGTCAGTTCGTACATCCGGGTATAAACGGTGTGCACATTTTCTTCCATATGAAGCACGGAGCTGACAGCCGCATGCAAATCCAGCTTCAGCCACCGTCTGATCTGAGCTCTTACCTCCTCCAACGCTACGATGACCGGCGCCGCATCATCCCCCGAAGCGGACGAAGAAATAAGCGCTACGAGGTGATCCGAGCTGAAATCGGCCGTTTCCGCGTCAAATCCGTGATTCGCAAGTACTTCAACCATAATATTGCCCAGTGCATAGCGGAGCAATTTTCGCGAAGCAAAATCGTAACATTCCTTGAACCGCCCGTATGATTCCAGCCGTACGACCGCCATACGGAATGAGCCCGTCTGGAGGATTTTCGTTTCACTTCTAATAAACGCTTCGACGGGTCCGGAAGCTTTCGAATTGAAAATCCATTGACGCAAGAAATCCTCCTTAACCAAAGCTTTGCTGCTCTTGATCGACAAGTCCAATTGCTCGATCTCCTCGACCAGCAGATGGAAGCCGGAATGAATCCACTGAATCTCATTATTGGCATTCGCTGTCTGTGCCATCGGATGCTTCTTGCCGAGCTTGCTTTGTAGTTGAAAGGCCAAGTCGCTAATAGGCTTCAAGCTGCGGTAGGATTGCCAGAACAAGAATAACAACAAAGCGATCAGCAGAATGATCGAGGAACCGATAATTTCCGTCCGGATCTTGTTTATTTTCGCTTGCCACAGAGAGATTGGTGACAAATGATAAACGTTCCAACCTTCAATAGAAAGCTGTGCTGTCTGAATGGACCAGGATTCATTGCCGGTCTCCCATTTCCAGCCTTGTTCTGCCGCCTCCGGCTTATTCGTCTCCATGAGAGCTTCCGTCAACGCGGCATCCGTATTGCCTAGAATGAACTCCTTATTTTTACCTTCAATAAAAATTTTGTTCTGATCTTCCTCCGATATTTGCAGCATGTGCTCATTCAGGAGCGGCTTGCTGAACAGAATCGCCACGAATCCATGATAGTTCTGATTAGGCCCGGCTGCCGGCACGACAAGCGCAATATGCGATTCGCCCTTCACCTCATGGTTGACAAACTGCAGATACGGCTTTTTCTGACTTTTAATATAATTCAGCATGGCCTGGTCATCGAAATCCTGTATCGTATAAATGCTTGAATCTGAAGTATAGATTTGGCCGAGACTGAAGTTGAATAAATAAATGCCGTCTATGAAAGGCTCGCTGCTCATGAATTCCCTTACGCTATCGGCCGCTTTATTTAACGACAGGGGGGAATAATCATTTTCACTCATGTTGATCCACAGTGCGATATTTTCATCCGAATAAATTCTGAGCGCAAACTGACGCAGTTTCTGCAAAGTAAATTCCGAGGTTTTCACGACCTGGTTCATTTTCTCTTGGTTGGACTTATTGATTTCATCCATTGCGCTTTGAGCGAACTGCCGGCTCAGGAACATGGTGAACACCAGGGTGAGCAAGCTTACGGCTATGCAAGAGTAAAGAAAAATGCTGGAATACGTCTTCTTCGGCTTTACCCAGCTCCACATTGGCATCCCCCCTGCTATTCCTGTAAAAAACGATAGGATAGTAAACACAACTTGTCCACTATGAAATCTATTAAAGAAGTCTGGATTTTATTACTTGATAGAGCTTTCTTATTAATTTGAAAGGACCCAACCTGCGGTTTCTTCAGTATAAGCTTGGACGTTTGATATCGAAAAAAAATTCTGTCATAGCCAGGTGCTCTTTATAGCCAAAAAGCGACTTGACTTGGTATTATCTAAAATCCCTTCAATCACTCTTTTTCCGCTTTCATTCTTGAAAGTACTATTTTGTCTGAACCTAAGTTTTCTACCTTAACGGAACGCACCAGCTTGTATTCCCGACGCGGTAACTACTGCCCTAGTAGTCGTCCATAGCCTGAAACTTTCAAGAATTACAAATGTTTGGTGAATTTTGTAATTTACCCCCAAGAAAGAGTATTCAATACGAATATATTGTAGTATATTGTTATTCAAATTGAATAACCTTCCACATTTTTACCGAAAGAAACAACATAGACATGAATTCCCGTAAGGGCCTCAGATAACGATCTTTCGGTTATTCTGCTGAATGTTATTCTTTTCAGACCCTGCCTTCTCAACTACACCATGCTTTACTGTCAATTCGACACAACAAGGGGGTGTTTAATCAAAACAAGTTAAAACGAAATACCGATGGATAGTCAACAAAAATAAGTTTATAGGTGAGGTGCATTAATGAAACGACGATTTATACCTTTTGTTTGGGCATTTATGCTGCTGATACTCATTCTGCTTCCGCCGTTGCAGGCCTCGGCCGCTGATGATTGGAGTTCCGAGGTGCTCCTTAACGAATTCAATGGAACCATCCTTGGCTTTGAGGAAAGCCGTATTATTTGGAAAGAAACCGGTAATAAGGTGCTCTGGCTGCATAACCGTACGGATGGAAGCCAAGTAAAGGTTTACGATGCCACCGGGTCAGACTATACGATCCATTCGGCAAAGTTATCCACTGAAGGCGTAGTCTTTACTTTATCTATTGCAGACTCTAGCGAATGGCCTCCTTATAGTTATTCTGTTTATTATTGGAACGACGGAAACGTTCAAAAGCTTGCCGATGGCAATTATCGGGCGGATGTTTATGATGTGAAAGGGAATTTTGCGGTATTTACCAATAGAGTGCTGGATTTAGCTACGGGACAGTCCCGTACCTTACCGAACTCGGGTTTTCAAGGTTCAAATCGCTTTGATCTGTCGGCTGATGGAACCGTGGTTTATACGGATCCAACTTATCGATCGAACCTCTACAAGTCGCTTCCCGACGGTACGTTGATGACATATGTGCTGCCTGCCGGCTACCAAAGCTACAGCGGGCCTTTAATGGACGGGAAAAACATGATCTACCAGGTACTTAAAAGGTACAGTAGCGGATACAAGTGGTTGGTCCGATTGCGTGACGCCGAAGACAATATTACCACATTAGCCCTAAATCCTTGGTATGGCTTTTTTCCCAACCCAAGACCATCCTATCAGATCAATAATGGCTGGATTGCCTATCGTGAGTATAATAAAGAAAAAGATAATTGGGCCTTGTATGTCCGGTCTCCGGAAGGTGAAACCAAACCGATTTTTGAAACCCCTTCACAGACGTGGAAACAGTCGTGGTACTCAAGTGACATCGTCTTCATCAATCAGATGGGCGCGGACGGCTCGGTGGTGTACACGGTGCGCTACGGGAAGTTGAATTACTCCAAAACGTACCTTTATTCCTCTCAAACGGATACACATGTGCGTGTGTCCAGCGGTACGAAGGTCCAATACCAGAATGGCGCCTGGTACCGGATGACTAGCAATTCGTTGTTCGCCATTCAAGTGCAATGAGCACATTCATAGATTTTGGTAATATGGTAGATTTAAGGTAAAAAATAATGGGAGTGAAGATTGATGAAACGACGGTTTATGCTTTTGGTTTGCGGATTTCTGATACTGACTCTGCTTCTGCCCTTTCAGGCAGCCGCCGCTGAGGCCGATTCCGCGGTGGTAGCAGAGAGTTCGAAATCGGGGGTAACGATGGTTGCAGCAGGAGAGGCTCATAGTCTCGCTCTTAAAGAGGACGGAACCGTCTGGGCGTGGGGATACGGTCTAGTACTCGGCCACGGAAGCTATTTTTCCAGTACCACTCCCGTTCAGGTAAAGGACCTCGAAGAGGTGGTCATGGTAGCTGCTGGTCATGATCATAGTTTGGCGCTCAAAAGCGACGGGACCGTCTGGGCGTGGGGAAGCAGTGAGTATGGTAACCTTGGCGAAGACCCAGATAATCGATACCGTTTAACCCCCATTCAAGTGAAGGGTCTCAGTTCAATAGTCGCCATCGCTGCGAGCGGTCAACATAATTTGGCACTCAAAAGCGACGGAACCGTTTGGGCGTGGGGAAATAATGGCGCTGGTCAACTCGGGAATGGAACAGTGACAGACCATTTAACTTACTTCACTACTCCGGCTCAGGTGCGAGGTCTCGATTCGGTGACCGCCGTAGCTGCGGGTCCTGGCACTAGTTTGGCGATCAAAAGCGACGGAACCCTCTGGGCTTGGGGAGGTAATGTCGGCGATGGAACAACTGATCTCCATTCTACCCCCGTTCAAGTGCAGGGTCTCAGTTCGGTAGTCTCCATCGCTACGGCTGGCCATAGTCTGGCGGTCAAAAGCGACGGAACCCTCTGGGCATGGGGAGGTAATTACCATGGCCAGCTAGGCGATGGAACAACGACAGACCGTACCATTCCCGTTCAGGTGCAGAGTCTCAGTTCTGTGGCCGCCATCGCTGCGGACGAATGGCATAGTTTGGCGCTTAAAAGCGACGGAACCGTCTGGGAATGGGGATGCAATTTGAAAGGCGGTGAATGCTACGAATCTGACATTCGTAACACTCCCGTTCAAGTGCAAGATCTCAGTTCGGCGGTGGGTATAGCCGCGGGTTATGAGCATAGTTTGGCGGTCAAAAGCGACGGAACCGTCTGGGCGTGGGGATGGAATGGTTCTGGTCAACTGGGCGATGCAGCAAGGTCATACCATTCTACTCCCGTACAAGTTCTTGGACTTGGCGAGTCCGGTCCCACCACTCCTGAACCGCCGCAGTGGCCTGAAGGTGACGTGCTAACGGTTACCGATGTGACCTATAACAGCGTACGGCTGAATTGGCAGCCGGCCACAGATGATACGGGTGTATACAAGTACTTTGTATACAAAGACAATGCGCTGCGGGCTGCCCTGGACGGGGACGTGAACAGCTATGAAGTGAAGGGGCTGTCTCCAAATTCGTCCTACCTCTTTTCTCTAGTCGCCATCGATGCCTATGACAACCAAAGTGTGAAACAAGAAGTGACGGTTACTACTGCCGCATATGCAGCTCCCGGCCCTTTTCAGCTTTCCGATTCCAAAACTTATTCATACGGCGGATCCAATTATGAGTTTTTATTATATTACGGGTACATTTCGTCCTCAGGACAAGAGTTGAGTGGATCTTGGAGCCCCCCTGAAGGTTTCCATGGAGTCGTTAAGGTCTCCATGGCTTCCCCGGAAGGGGAAGATTATGACCTAAGTCTGGAGACTGTGGGCGAGGGTAACCGATTGCCGGAAGATACGACGTTACTTACAAATGGTACCGAGTACAGTGCTGCCGAGGTGCCCGGAGGTTACA
The DNA here is from genome assembly GCA_051750645.1 of Bacillota bacterium. Lineage (GTDB taxonomy): Bacteria > Bacillota > Bacilli > Paenibacillales > Paenibacillaceae > Pristimantibacillus. The sequence continues at coordinate 545,485 of JBNJJW010000001.1, forward strand.
GAGCAGAGTGGAGAGTTAAGGGACATACTGGCAATGATTATAGTCGGGATAAGAAAGTTTTCGTCTATGTCAGCATCAAATATGACAATCACTGAAGATATTGCTATGTTTACGGACACCTAATGGCCGGCCGCGGGTCTCCCCGCGGTCTTTTTTACACCCCGGAAAACCACCGGATTCCAATCGGAATTTTTAACGGGACTCGGCAAGGATGAAAGTCCCCTCTAAAAACACTCCTTTGTTTTTTGCTTTTGTCCTCCGTATGGTAACAGGAGCATACTCAGCAGTTGCTTTGTCTATTCTAAATGAATGATCGAATAATCGACTGGTGCCCGAGTAAACCCTATGGCAGTCATTTAATTTAAAAAAAGGAATCTGTGGTGGCTATGCTCAAAAATGTCTTAGACTGCCGCTGAAACTATCGTCAGCAATAGGTAAGCGTTTGAAGTGATCTCCTGCTTTTCCCCTGCTCCACACGGAGCGTGCGACTTTCACCGCACTCCGCGCTCCCTCTAACGGAAAGTACTAGATCATATAAGGATATGGGATGTTATGTGATCCCAATATCGTTAAGCTCGCACTGTGGCAACACTGCTTTAAGAAGTGTTGTTCCCACGTTCCTACCCGATCGGTACAATTCACGTTTGGAAAACAATCGTTCTTTTCCGTTAGACTTGGGGCTGTTCCTCCACTCCCATTACAGGAGATTCATCAGTCGCGTTCCGGTCCCACACATAACCGGGCACTTCCTCGATCAAATTCATTTTGAGGGCGTACCATGTGTTCAGCAAGTACACCAGCGATGTATATTTTTCATTAGCCAGGTAATATTTCTTGCCATCGCGTTGTAAAATTCCATTTTATGAAGCTTGCCGTTTCGTCGAGAGAACCGTATCATAAGTTACGTTGCTATTATTCAAAGAATAAGAAGAGCAGGAAGGATGACTGATATCATGAACATTACTGAAAAACAGATCGTCGTATCCTTGGAGCCCAAATATGAAACCGAATACTTGAAGCTTTTGAATAATTACTTTACGGCTTCCGAGCGAAATAGCCGGGCCTCCTCCATTCATGAAAAAAAACAGCTCATGGCGATTAAAGAGCAAATGGCGCTTATGTGCAACCAGAATCCACAAAAAATGAACATGCTGAGGTCCATCATCCGAGATGTGAGTGACAGAAGGGAAAAGGCGGTCGTCATCTCCAAATCGAATGCCGTCACCGCCCTGTTATTAGACGAGCTTTCTGCGGACGAGGACATCAAGGGCGTTTTTAATATTACGACACAGCTTTCCATCCATGAGGTCAATGAGATGATTGACAGATTTAATAAAATCCCGGAATCCACCGTTCTGCTTATTACGGATTCCGTCAACACCGGTCTCGACGTTACGGCGGCAAATCATCTTGTGCACTATGATTATCCGGCCCGCTACTCTGATATTCTGCAGCGCAACAACCGCATATCGAGACAAACTTCATATCATAAAGAAGCGACCATATATTATCTCCTAACGTCGGGCAAAATCGACGAGTTCGAATATCGGGAATGCCGGAACCCATAGTGTAACGCTGCAGCAAGGCTGCCAATCAATTCCGCGGCAGCCTCATGCTGTTGTCTGATCCTACTCAAACTTTCTTTGTTTATACTCCTGTAAGGGAATAAGTTGCCCTGCTCCCACCAGCTCCAAGGAGAAGCGATCGATATGAATACAAATTATCATTTTATTGTCGATAAGAATCGAGAACGTTTCCTCATCTTGGTCAGGAATCCATTCAAGAACATACGCAGTCTATATATCGCTAAACTGCCTAAAGAGGGGTCGCCTCACGAAACGAAAATAATCGTACGCTAAGCAATTCATTGCATGAAAAAACCGGCCCCTTTACTCTTACAAGGGAATCCGGTTTTCGTAATCGCAGCTTAATTGGAATTTAACTATCGTACCCGTTTAGGTTAACGGTATAACTTAGTCCAATAGTGATTCACATCGTTCAATTCGTCTTAATATTTTCACAGGTTCAGACATATTTCTCGATCTGTTAAATACACCTAGGTTAACCATACAGCTTAATATACGTTTCAGTTCGTTAAGCAGAGCTTTAATAAATTCCCTTTCTGGAAGGTTTACAGAAAGTATTACTTCATTATTGTGATCCAAAGTAACAAAGAATTTTAACTCATTGTTGCCAAAAGACTCCATCCCCATTATAAAGTAGTCAATTCCGTAGAAGGTTCTTGTTTGTTTATCTTCAATAAGTTTTTCAATGCATGTTAGGTAATCTAGCCAAAGTCCACTGCCAGCTGATGCTGGCTTATCAAAATCAACGATATATTCCCCGTTATATTTTAATATTATTTTCATAGGGCAATACCGAGGATCGAATTTCTTATCTTCAGTAAGATTTCTTAGGTTTTCTGCATCATTGATAGCAATATAAAGTTTCTCGCGTTGATATTTATAAATTTCTTCTAAATTAGATCCGAATTCAATATCAAGTAACTTAGGTGGTTTTGCCAGATAAGTTTGTAACTCGAACATAAAACCTCCATAACTCACTAAATTTCCTCATATTTTATACGTATTCTATTGCATGCTGTTGCGGCCTTAAATGACATCCAGGAGTAGCTAACGTGATAATCTGATCTCTGGATATTCCACTACTATCCCGGTAGTGAAATATTGTTTCCAAAGTATTATTTATATTCCGTTGCGTTAATCAAATTTCCGTTCAAATCGTAAAAATCCATACAGTAAGCCCAACCCTCGTCAGAAAAGTTAGCAATTTCGACATTGGCCTGTAACAAATTTTCCCGTAACGCGTTGATATTATTTGTCTTAAAACATAAAACCGGCATGTTGTCACCATTCTTGGTGAAATGCATATTGGTATTATCTTTCGTCTTCCACAGTAGAAACAACGGTCTAACATCTGGGTCTTCTACTCGTTCTATACATAGAAAAGCCATGTCATCATGGTTAGGTCTACCATGAAGATAAAATCCTAGATGTTTAGTGTACCACTCAATAGACTGCTCCACATCAAAAACAGGAATTTGGATGTGATCTAAAGATTCAAAGTATTTCTGCCCCATATTCAACCCTCTCCTAATCGAGTATGATTGTGAAATCATGAAATAACCAGAGTCTGATAAACAATACATTCTCCTTGTTTCTATAAATTCCCTGCATTTTTTTAAAGTCGTTATTATTGAACCGGCCGCCTTTTAATCTTCAGCTCTGTTACCTAATAAAGTTGTGTTAATCTGCCCGTTAATGTAATGAAGCTGCCGATCGCGCCCGGCAGCTTCGAAGTGCTTATTCAGCTATCGTATCCGTTTAGCTCAATAGAGAACCTTTGTTACAGAGGATTATAGTCCCCACTGAAATAATATTGATAATTATTGTCGATGCGGATATAGCCTAGAATACAATGCCTTCTATCCCTGTGAAAAATACTCGAGTAATTTTTATTATCCCTGTTACCCTCTGCTACCAAAAATTCTTTCTCGTTAACAGCAAGAACAATCCCAATATGATCATGTGGATGATCTGATAGAAGCTTATCATAAATGACGATGTCACCTCGTTGAGGCGTAAACCCATCGTCAAGATGGAAAAACCCAGTTTCAGGTAACTGAGCCCATTCCAACCATGCACCAACGCCGGCTAGCCTATGGCTCCCATTCGGATATCGTATCGGCAAAAGAAATCCGGCTTGTCTGCAACTGTGGTATACGAAAGCAGCACACCAACTATTCTTTAGCTCTTTATATATACTCGCATCTGGCCAATATCTGCATATTTCCCGATAGCCTTCATCTCCTGGGACACCGATTATGTTTTGCTCAGCAAGCATTTCTGCAATATCTGCCAACTTACTGCGTTTGTCCTCATTGAGTTGTGGTTTTGTTTCCTTCTCTTTGTGGAATAACTCTTCTATAAATTCGCCCTGAAGTCCCAGTTCACCAAGCACCTTTCGTAGCCGATTCACATCCATTTGACGTAACCTACGGGCTGAATTTTGAAAATATAATTGAAGTATAATTGCATCCTTAACGATCTCTTCATATGGACCATAGCTTCGACTGCTATCATCCTGGTAGAAAATTGACCGGAGAACAGTGATCTGTTCTTCTTCAGTAAACATGCCAATATCCCGTATTATAACTCTAACTGTCTCGGCACTATTAGGACCGGGAAACTCAGCGATTTCAGTTTTAAAAAAATAATAATCATGAAGCAGTCCAGCAATCGCCGCAAGTTCTGGATTTTGTCCTCGCTTTATGGCGAGCATTGAAGCAAATGTAGATACCCCGTATAAGTAAACCGTTGCTTCATGCCTGTTAACCATACTTTCAATAGAAAACAACATTTCATCAACAAGTATTTTAATACTTTCAAAACGCTTATTTTTCTTCCGCTCACCGATCAAAATAATAGCCTCCTTAACTTCTATGAACAAGTTACATGCGATGAATTCGGTATCCGTTAGTTCAAAGCAAATCAGAGTCGCAATACGGTTATTAGCTCGTCTCCTAAGATTTCGCCGTTGTCACGGAAACCGAAGCTTCAGTCGCACGATACAATAGCTGTCGTCTGCGATTATCGGGAGTTCGTACCCGGTGATTCTATAAGTAATCATTACAAAACCGACCGGCTGTTCATCCGCGTAAATCAAACGGAAAAGGATGTCCCCCATTGGCTGCAAGGACATAACACGAAGCTACGCTTGACAGATTAGATGCAACGAAGCGGCGTTGATCTTCTGAAACTTCCAGGTTAAATATGGTACGTCGGTTTTCCAGCGTGATTTTTCTGAGCGTAATCATGCAGGGCTTCTCCCTTCATTATCTTAGGTAAATTACCTGTTACGTTGTTGCTTTTAGCTGCCGTTTCTCTTTTCGTTTTTGCGCCGCGGTCGCTTAATTACCATACAATTTATGCGAAAAAAGTAATAGACTTATGTTGAATTTTTTTATAGACTACTATGTATCTATGGCTTTTTTAGGGAGCATCGTTAACCGGCACAATTATGTGCCGGTTTTTATTCGTTAACGTAAACTGCCAGTTAGCCATCCATGCCGCTCACGTAACACCACAGATTATGGAAGTAATTGCGTTCTTCCATGGGAGCTTAATGACGCTCCATTTCATCACCTTCAGTTATCTCGTCACGCTATTCTGCCAAATACTTTAACAACTGTCGCCCTCTCAAACTTTCAAACGTGTCAGAAAGCATACTTTATGACACTCCATCTTTAAAGGGGGCACCTCACGAAAGGGAAATAATCGGACGCTAAGCAGTTCATTGCATGAAAAAACCGGCCCCTTTACTCTACAAGGGAATCCGGTTTTCGTGATCGCAGCTTGATTGGAATTTAACTCGGGGGAGAAGAACATTAGTTGAGTTCCAATGATTCTTGTAGCGCTTTTAGATGAAAAACCGGTTGGTACCATATCATTATTTAGTGACAGTTTGATTAAAGACAATAAGTATACCCCATGGATTGCGAATATGTTTGTAGTAGAAGATAAAAGAAATATGGGAATTGGAACATATATGCATAATTATATGCTCGAAGAAGCTTTAACAATGGGATTTGAAAAGTTATATATAGCTACAAACCTAGATGGATTTTTCGAAAGACTTGGATGGACATATAAGGAAACGACGATAACGATCAATGGTAATGAAACAAATCTTTATGTCAAAGAACTAGAATAATAACGCTGGTCTCGTAAGAGGTGATTTCCGGAACAAGTACAACAAGCCCAGTACCTGTGTGCTGTACTGGGTTGTTTTTTACAGATTATCTCCTATTTGGTCACTGTTACTTCCGAATAGATCGACATCAGTGGATAAAGCGTTAAGGAAATGACCTTCGCCTCTCCGTCTCTCGCATACAGCTCCAAGCCTGTACTAGACGGTTCCGGGAATATTTGATCGGTGATCACGGTCTCTCCATCATTCGCAAACACTTCTATTGAGGAGTGATCGACAAACATACGCAGCTTTAACCGTCCGTTTTGAAGCTCGAATTGTACGCCATGCCGGCATGGAAAAGCGTCATGAAATCCGCTTTCTCCGGATTTGGTGCGGTCGACAAACAGCGTCTGTGACGCTCTGTTGTAGCCAACAACCGTTTCCTCCCGATCAGATTTCCGAAGCTTAAAGCCTACCTCTTCTGCATCAGCCATGTCGATCTCACATTCAATCTCATAGTGCCCGCTTTGCACGTCAGAAAGCAAGTTATGATCGGGGCTGATCGTTGTTTCATTCCAACTCTGCGCCTGCAGCCGAAGCTTTTGAAGCTCTGTAACCGGCTCTTGTACCAATCTGACACCTGATGCTCCAGTTTTCAAATATAATACCCGCGGCAGCGTCATTGCACTTCTCCAACTGACGGTTGGCGTGAGATTCGCATACTTCCAATTGCTCATCCAGCCGATAAACAACTTACCATTATCCGGGGTATGCACATCCGACCAAGTTACGCCGGCATAGTTATCTCTTCCATGGTCCAGCCATAATACGTTTTCAGGGGAAGCCTCATTTGTAAATGTATTTCCGTCAAAGCTCCCGATAAAATATTGCGTTCTCGACCCTTCCGGAAATTGCGGATGATCGCCGATGCTGACTATCATTACCCACCTTGTTACATCAGCGTTACCATCTACCGGCAGCTCTATTAAATCCGGACATTCCCATACGCCATCGTGAGAGCCTTCAGATACGCCAAACTCACTTGCGAAAATCCATTCCTTTAAATCAGTAGAATTATAGATTTGAACGCGGTCTGCAGCTGCAAGCACCATAACCCACTTCTGCTTCGGGGCGTGCCAGAACACTTTCGGATCCCGGAAATCCGTCATTTGCTCATTACTCAGCACAGGATTTCCTTCATACATCGTCCAAGTTCTGCCTTTGTCCAAACTGTAGGCAAGACTTTGCCGCTGTCTTGGACGATCGGAATCCGGATAAGCGTCCGCATGGGTGAATATGGCAACCAAACCTGGTTTTCCGCCGAAAAATCCGCTGGTATCCTCCCAATCCACTACTGCGCTTCCGGAGAAAATCTGACCATTCTCATCCGGCTTCATTGCAACCGGGCAATGCTCCCAGTGGGTTAAATCGCTGCTGATCGCATGTCCCCAGTGCATCGGTCCCCAAGTTGTGCCATCCGGGTGATGCTGATAAAACAAATGATATTCCCCTTCAAAATAAACCATTCCATTCGGATCGTTCATCCACTTCGCCGGCGGGGTAAAGTGAAACTGCGGCCGGTATTTTTCTCTATAATTATTCATCATGATTTCTCCCACTCCCACCAAATAGTAAAGCCGAAGCATGCCCCCTATCCTGAAGCACGCTCCGGCAGCTCTATTGATCAATTTTATTGAGTTGCGTTTCTGTCATATCCTGCTTGTTTAATTTGCAGCCATTCCTGTAAACCAAGACGATCCAATTCCTTCAGATACTCATCCCACTCTTTATCGATCTTCCCGTTTTCAGTCCATTCTGTACGTTTCCTTAACACATAAGCGAACAGATCGGCTTCAATTGTAGAAATTCTGTCCAAGTCTTCTATAGAGAAGAATACTCTAGGATAAATATTTTCCGCCTTCATATCAGGTACATACACATTTTTCAAAATGTCCAGTCTCCAAGCGGCATCATCCGGTTTCGTCGTTACGCTGCCGTAATAGGAATCTAGAATGGCTAATGGACCGCCAACGCTAGTTTTTCCTCTTAGTTCAGCCGGAGCAGTTCCTTCGAGCGGTAAATGCTTCAGCGATTGCGCAGCAGCATCAAATTCAAAAATATTTTGCTGTGTTTCATCTCCATAGGTGCCCCAGTTATTTTGAACAGATTGAAGCGGATCATATAGTTGATCCATCCATTTTGCAGTTGCTTCAATGTTTTTGTTCTCTTTCGTAACAACCATTCTTCCTCTATCAAAACCCATTCCGTTCGTTCTGGCGACGTTTTTGATTCCACTTGGTCCAACAAGCGCAGGCATAGGTTCATATTTATCATTCATACCCGTAACGTTTGCCTTATCCCAAGTGAAATACAACCCATAGAGATCTTCTTTTCCTTTGGCAATATAAGTATTCCAGTCCTGTGTAATATACTCGACATCTATTAATCCTTCTTTATACAATTCGTTGAAATATTTGACGCCTTCTTTGAATCCGTCATTATTCGCTGCGAAAGAAACCTTTCCATCATCACTGACAAGCGTCATATCCCAGTTCAAGCCGGGACCAAATGATCCGAATAAAAACCCGATGTCCTCTCCGCCGCCGTTAGAATTGATAAAAGACAGTGGAATTTCATCCGCTTTTCCGTTACCGTTCGGATCTTGTGTCTTAAAAGCAATCAAAACTTGTTTTAATTCTTCCGTTGTTGCCGGCATTTTCAAATTAAGTTTTTTAAGCCATTCCACATTAATCCAAGGAATGTTATTGACAGAGTGGATGCTTTCTTTCCCTTCACCCAACTCCTCAATCCATGGAAGCGAATAAATATGTCCATCCGGTGCCGTAATCATGGCTTTATATTGCGGTACTTGCTCGAGCACCTTTTTGAAATTAGGCATTTGGTTTTCGATAATGTCATCAAGAGCAATAATCGTTCCGTCCTTAGCCAACTTTAATAAATCATAATCGCTTAAACCTGCGTCAAAGATCGCGTCCGGAAGATCGCCCGTTGCCAGCGCCAGATTCCTTTTTTCCGCAAATACGTCGTTTGTGTAGTTTTTCCAATCAATGTGGATCCCCGTCTTCTCTTCCATGCGTTTGAATATTAACTTTTCATTAGGATCGGTTGGAGCCAATACGTTGCTTTGAGTCATAAAATTCAGTGTTGCTTTTGAATCAGATGAATGAGAAGAATTGCTGGATGCGGCATCCGGATTATTGGAACCCCCATTGCCGCTGCACCCCGTTACTGCCAACATTGCCGTAAGAGTAATGATTGCTGCATTTTTCTTTAAACTTTTCAAACTTACCCCTCCCTTTTATTAAAAAAACCTATATATGTCAGCCCATTCACTATTTTAGTGAACCGACCATGACACCCTTCTCAAAATACTTTTGAAAAAATGGATACATCACAAGCAATGGAAGACTGGAAATGACAATAGACGCATATTTTATGATTTCAGAGAGACGTTTCATTTCAGCCATTACCAATCGGTCGGTTATCATCCCTGGATCCACTTGATTCTGAATTAAGATCGATCTCAAAACCAACTGCAAGGGATACAATTTAGTGTTTTCCAGATAAATCATGGCATCGAAATAAGAATTCCATTGTCCGACGAAAGCATATAATGCCAAGACGAAAATGATAGGCTTGGAAAGAGGCAGCACAATCCTTAAGAAGATCAGCAGCTCTGATGCGCCATCAACCTTGGCAGCCTCGTTTAACTCTCTCGGTATGCCTTTAAAGAAGGTTCTTGCCAAAATGATGTTCCATACACTGACAGCCCCGGGGACGATGATCGCCCAAACCGTATTTAACATCCCTAATTCCTTAATCACCAGGAAGGTAGGAATTAATCCTCCGCCAAAAAACATCGTAATAACGAATGTGGTCATAAAAAATTTTTTCCCGACGAAATTATCAATGGATAACGGATATCCGGCAAAGATTGATACAGCCACTGTAACAAAAGCAAACGCTGCCGAGTAAAAGAGACCGTTTACAAAGCCGCGTAGCATCGCCTCATTGGCAAGAATAAGCTTATATCCTTCTACGCTGTAATCGGAAAGATTAAAAGAAATCCCTTTGTTTAATAGAGTTGTCGGTTCCATGAAAGACGCCACGACAACATAAATTAAAGGTACTAACACGACTAACACAGCCAGCGCTAACAGCGTATAGTTGATCGTTAGAACAACCCGGTCTAAACGGGAAGGCTTAAGATTCATAGAAAGACTCCTTTCTTTTAATAGAGGCCGTCCCCTTCGTTTAATTTCTTCACGACGAAATTAACAAGAACCAGCAAAATAATATTGATAACGGAATTAAAAAGCCCAATAGCGGCTGAATAAGAATAATCGCCTGCTTTTAACCCCACTTTATACACGTAAGTCGGAATAATTTCCGAGGTTGGCAGGTTCATCGCTGTCTGCATCAAAAATGCCTTTTCAAAACCAATTGCCATAATTCCCCCGGCGGATAAAATAAACACAATCGCCATGACCGGTTTTATCGTCGGCAAATCGATATGCCAAATTCTTTGCAGCAGATTAGCGCCGTCAATGGTTGCAGCGTTATGCAGCTCGGGATCGACACCGGCTAATGCCGCGACATAGATAATGGAAGCCCAACCTGCCCCTTGCCAAATTCCCGATAAGACATAAATCGTTCGGAAGTACTCCGGGTCTGACATAAATACGATCGGATGTCCGGTCGTTAAGGTTATGATTTTATTAATCGGTCCGGTTGGAGACAAGAAGACGAAGATCATACCTACAATAACAACAACCGAAATAAAATTCGGAGCATATAAGATCAATTGGATATTTTTCTTAACACCCACTTTGCGCATTTGATTAAGCATCAGCGCCAAAATGATCGGTATCGGGAAACCAAGTATTAGACCATATGTACTTAATAACAGTGTGTTCATGAAAATCGGTTCAAAGTTGGGAGCGCTTATAAATTTCGTAAAATAATCCAGCCCAACCCAATCACTCCCTAAAATCCCCTTGCTGTAACTAAAATCTTTAAATGCGATGATTACGCCGTACATGGGCACATACTTAAAAATAATCGTAAGAATGAATGCCGGCGCTATTAGCCAATATAAGAAATGATTCTTTAACACATAATCGAAGCTTCGCTTGAAAACATATCCTTTCTGCATTTTGTTCTTGTTGACTGTTTCTAATAGTTGCTGCAAGGTCTTACCTCCTAACTGGTTACTTACATTTTTACATTTTTACATTTTTTACATTTTTACATTTGAACAAATCATTTCTCACTATATACCGCTTTCAAAAATGGTTTTCATACCATCTCCTTCATGTTGGCCAGCTATTAAAATTTACAACCAAAATTCAAAAATGTCAACAACTTATTTGTGCATTTAACACCAATAATTGCGACAAAATTGCAAAAAAGGAAAGGTAAATAGAGATAAAAACAAAAAAACACCTAAAATACTTGATATTTATCCTTCTTTCCGATAACTTCACCACCGCCACCTTGTTGCATTTGCACATTTATTCACCGCAATTATGTGTTCATTTACGATAAACAAAAACACAAAAAGAGCTGCATGGATTCCTTCTAGGGTCCTCCAAGCAGCTCTTATATTTAGATAAAAGTTCTATTTCCCGTTACGTTCAAAAGCCGCCAAACCAAGTGCAAGCGAGCCGCATAAGCCGGCATTGTCACCAAGCCCGGGGGAAACGATATAATCATCAATACCGGTTAGAAGCTGCGCCGCACTAACGTAGCCATTTAAATTTTTTCTCACCTCGGCACGAATCATCGGGAGCAGCTGTTTCTGATGCATGACGCCCCCGCCCAAAATGACCATTTTCGGAGATAGCATCAGAATAGTCGTTGTCACAGCTTGTCCGAGATAATACGCCTCCATGGCCCAAGCCGGATGATCCATCCCCAGCTCGCTGCCCTTCATGCCCCAGCGCTTTTCTATTGCCGGACCGGCAGCCATCCCCTCAAGACAATCGCCATGATAAGGACAGTTTCCCTCGAAATGGTCCTCAGGATGACGCCTCGGCAAAATATGCCCGCCCTCCGGATGCACCAAGCCATGAACAAGCTTATGCTCGGAATAGACGCCAACTCCGATTCCCGTTCCAATCGTAAAATAAACGCAGCTGTCAAGTCCCCTTGCAGCGCCCCATACCGCTTCGCCGTACGCAGCGGCATTAACGTCCGTATCCCAGCCGAACGGCACGTCAAATTCTTTCTTCACCGTTTCGAGAAAAGGAAAGCCCGACCATCCCGGCTTCGGCGTCGTCGTCACGCATCCGTACGTTTCGCTGGCAGGGTCTATATCGATAGGCCCGAACGTCCCGATGCCGATCGCTTCTACATTTTTATCTTTGAAATAAGAGATGACCTGCTCCATCACTCGCTCCGGTTGCTCGGTCGGAAAGCTGATCCGCTCCTCGATCACACCATTCTCATTGCCGATCCCGCATACAAACTTCGTACCGCCTGCTTCAATTGCTCCAATTCGCATTTACTTGTTCTACTCCTCTGCCTAATGTTAGAATGACTGCTCGTTCCAGGGCAGCTTCTTACGTAATCGTTTACGAAGCGCTTACTAGAAATGGCTGTAATTGTTCGTTTGCTGGCTTTTCGTATTGAATTTATCAAAGCATTTTAAATAAGTCAATGACTAAATGTAAATAAAAATTGTCATTTGTAAGTAATGATTCATTACGTTTTTCCCCTTGTCAAATGCAACACTAATTGTGCATTTGAAACATTATTGTTGCTATTAAGGTTTAAGTATTATACATTTACTATAAATAATCTTATGGAGAACAACTAAATGGGTAAAGAAAAAGTCACGATACAAGATATCGCGGATTCGCTCGGGATATCCAGAAACACCGCATCCAAAGCTCTGAATCGCAGCAAAAGCATTCCTGAGGAAACACGCAATAAAGTGATTAGCCGCGCTATTGAATTAAAATATAAACAGTTTGCTTATATGGAGACAGATACTGTCACCCCCAAAAACCCGGGCAATATTGCTCTATTGACGAGTAACTTGCCCAATAACTCGCATTTCGGTTCCCTTCTGCTTAGCGGTTTAGAGAAAAGAATAAGCGCCGAAGGTTGTAATTTGTCGATCCATATCATTCGGGAAGCTGAAATTAACGCATTGTCCTTGCCTTCCAACTTTGAAATATCAAAGGTCGATGGCATTATTTGCATTGAGATGTTTGACAAAAGCTACAGCGAACTCATCAATGATTTGGACATTCCAACCATATTCATTGATTGTGCCGCGGATATTTTTTACCCTGTGCTTAAGGCAGACGTATTGTTGATGGAAAATGAGCACAGCACGTATTTTATAACCAAAAAATTAATAGATACCGGTTATACCCGTATCGGTTTTGTTGGCGATTATAATCACTGCAAAAGCTTTAATGAGCGGTGGGTCGGATTCAACAGGGCGTTGTCCGAATCCAACCTAAAACTGGATATAGATCATTGCATTGTAGATGAGGATCGTTACTTTATATTGGAGTCCGAATGGATGGACAAGCAATTGGACCGAATGAGCACATTGCCGTCAGCTTTCATTTGCGCAAATGATTTTGTTGCGATACGCCTAATGAAATCTCTCAAAAATAAAAACATTCATATCCCTAACGATATCGTTGTATGCGGATTTGATGACTCGCCAGAATCACGAATTGTTGAACCGCAATTAACAACCGTTCATATATTCAACAATGAAATGGGGATCACGGCTGCTGAAATGCTTCTATCCAGGTTGAAAAATCCTTCTAAGGCGTTTCAGATCACTCATGTTAAAACGGAGCCGAAATTCAGGGAATCGACGGGCACGCTCAAATAATGCAAAATAGCGTTAGAATAAAGGACTTCTCAAACATTCACCTGTTGAGAAGTCCTTTTTGATAGGTTGCCATTCATTATCTGCGCCTGCGATTGCGAACGCGGTCAAGCAGAACGGCCGCAACGATAACGCCGCCCATTATAACCTTTTGCCAATAGGAATCGACGTTTAAGAGCGTCAACCCGTTGTTTAACACAGCAATAATTAAAACTCCGATGATCGTACCCTGGATGCGGCCGAAGCCTCCGACAAAGCTCGTTCCCCCAAGAATTACCGCAGCAATGGCGTCTAATTCCGCCATAATGCCTGCCGTGGGCTGGCCTGAGAAAAGTCTGCCCGCCAGTACGACACCCGCAATTCCGGCTAATAGCCCGCTAATGGAATACACCTTGATAAGCGTTCTTTCAACCTTGATACCCGTTAGCCTTGCAGCCTCTTCATTGCCCCCCACCGCATATACATGACGGCCGAACATCGTATATTTCAATACAAAAAACATAATAATGTAAACCAGTGTCGTAATGTAGATCGGCGTTGGAATACCCAGTATTTTGCCTGCACCGATATATTTAAACGTCTCGTTCGTTAGGACAAGCGGGTAACCCCCGCTTATAACAAGCGCCAATCCCCTTAAATAGGTCATGCTGCCCAGCGTGACGATAAAGGACGGCAGTTTGGGAACGGCAGTTAAATAACCGTTGATCGCACCCGCAGCAAGTCCGATTGCCGCTCCGGCCAGCATGGCGATAATTGGATTAACTCCGGCATTTGTAATCATAACCGAGATGACGCCCGATAGAGCAACCGTAGAGCCGACGGACAGATCAATGCCTCCTGTCAAAATAACAAGCGTCATTCCTGCCGCAAGAATTGCCGTAATCGATACCTGCTTAAAAATGTTCAGCATATTGCTCATTTCCAGAAAGTGGGGTGCGAAGATAGCCATTCCCACGGACAGCAGTACCAATATGATGACCATGCCCAATTGATTAAAGGTATAGCTGAGCTTTTTTTTGATCAACTGGTCATTGCCCCCAGCCGATTGAAGGTTAGTCTGCATTTATTTAATCTCCCCTGTTGCGTAATACATGATTTTTTCCTGCGTTGCCTCCTGCCTTGACAGCTCCGCCCTGATCTTCCCTTCATGCATGACCAAAATGCGGTCGCTAATGCCCAATATCTCCGGCAGCTCGGAGGAAACGACCAGTACTGCAAGACCTTGCTCCGCAAGATTGCTAATTATTTTATGGATTTCGGTTTTAGCTCCAATGTCAACGCCCCGGGTCGGTTCATCAAGCAGAAGCACCTTAGGCCCGATTGAGAGCCATTTTGCAATAACCACCTTTTGTTGGTTTCCGCCGCTTAGCCCCATTACATTTTGGTCCTTAGACGCGGCTTTGACCCCTAAGTCCATGATAAACCGTTCGGCATCCTGACTCATACGGTCATACTGCAAAATGCCGCTATTGCGATAGCTGTGCATTTGGGCCATCAAAATATTTTCCTGGACGGACAGATTCGGAAATAAGCCTTGCTCCTTCCTGCTTTCCGGAACATGGGCAATTCCGTAACCGATGGCGTCGGAGGGCGACTGAATGTTCACTGGCTTTCCTTCGATGATTATTTGGCCGCCGCTGAGCGCCGATATACCGAAAATGGTCCGAATGAGCTCCGTCCTGCCCGCACCTACCAAACCGGCCAAGCCGACGATTTCACCCGGATACAAGCGCAGCGAAATACCCTTTACCGTTTTTTTGTCGAAAATATCCTTTAATTCCAGAACAGGCTCCCGCTTCGTTGTAACAGCAGTATCCGCGTAAGTTCTTTGAAAGAGGTCCTTAATTTCCCTGCCGACCATAAGCTTAACCAGGTGATCCGGATTCGTATCCGAAATCGGACCGCTTGTAATCCATTTCCCGTCGCGCAGCACAGTGAACCGGTTAGAAATACGGAATATTTCATCCATGCGATGAGAAATATAAACGATTGCGACGCCCTTGCGTTTAAGATCGTCTATAATAACGAACAGCTTTTCGATTTCTTTATCGGTTAATGACGCCGTGGGTTCGTCCATAATCAAAATTTCAGAATTAAAGGACAAGGCTCTGGCGATTTCCACCATTTGCTGCTGAGCAATGCTAAGCGTCGATACCTTCGCCCTTGGATCCAGAGTCGAGCCGATCGATCTTAAAATCGCTTCCGCTTTCTCATAAATGAGTTGCCATTTAATAAATCCCATTTTGTTTCTTGGAAATATCGTACCCATCAAAATATTTTCGCCGATCGACAGGTTGGGGGACAGGCTGATTTCCTGATGGATGACGCTAATTCCCGCATCTCTCGCCGCCATCGGACTAGGCCAGTTTACCGCCGAATCCTTATACAGAATATTGCCGGAATCCGGTCGATACACACCGGCCATTATTTTCATTAAGGTTGATTTTCCTGCCCCATTCTCCCCCATGAGGGCATGGACCTCTCCCTTATACAGCTCGATATTGACATTATGAAGAACTTGAACACCTGAAAAGGATTTATTGACGGACGCCATCTTCATGACGGGCTGCAACTCGGCATGCGGTTCAGCAGCGCGCTTTCTTGCTAGGACAGTCTCCATTTTGCCACTCCTTGTTACATGATTACATCCATACAAATGCAGTCAAAACTTGGACAAGATGCGTTATCTGATTCAGATAACGCATCTCGTTCCTTAGCTATTACCAGCCTTTGTAGGAAGCTACATTATCCTGCGTAATCAATTCCGTCGGAATCAGCACTTGCGGCTCTACTTTCTCGCCGCCCAGAACCTTCATCGCCAACTCGATTCCTTGAATTGCCATCTGGTTCGGGAATTGAGCGGATGTTGCCGCATAGCTTTTCTTTTCTTTCAAAGCATCCGAAGCGCTCGGCGCTCCGTCGACGCCTACAATGAAAAATTCTTCCGAACGTCCAGCTTGCTCTTGAGCGATCTTGACGCCTACGCCTTCTTCGTCATTGATACAGAATACGGCATCGATCTGTTTATTGGCCTGAAGAATGCCTTCCATCAGCGTCAGCGCTTTTTCACGATTACCTTCTCCGTTCTGATTAGCCACTACTTTAATGTCCGGGTATTTAGCCAATACTTCTTCGAAGCCCTTGATCCGGTCGGTAACGGCAGATACCGGAGGTCCGTCAATAATGACGATGTTTCCTTTACCTTCCAAACGGTCGGCCAAATATTGACCTGCAAGGCGTCCTGCTTGCACATTATCGGACATGACGACGGTATCGATACCGCCTTCTGCGCTTCCGTCCAGCGCTACGACCGGAATACCTGCAGCTTTCGCTTGCTGGACCGCACCGGCAATTCCTTTGGAATCAAAAGGACTGAGCAGAATCAGATCCACTTTTTGCGTAATAAAATCTTCAAATTGCTGGGTTTGCTTTGCCAGATCATGATCCGCTGATACGACGATTACTTCCGCGTTGTATTTGGTGGCCACTTCTTGAGCTCCCTTGGACATGGCAACAAAGAACGGGTTACCCAGCGTCGGCACTGTCAATCCGATTTTCATTTTTTTCTGTTCCGGCTGATCATCCGTTTTACCCGATTCATTGGCCGCAGCCGGCGTATTATTCGAACCGGCTTTGCTGCCGCCGTTACTGCCTGAGCAGGCAGAAAGCACGAACACCAGAGCCAACATGATAAGACACAACGCTTTATATGATTTCATTGAATACCCTCCAATATTTTGAGAAAATTTGCACACCTACTACACTTGATTTATTACGGTAAATTTAAGACAATACAAATAGACTTGCTTGTTAAATCTTCACGATTTTTTAAGCATGTTCAACTACGGGTGTGAACAACTGGGCTGCAACCATTCGCCGTGGACTAAGCCGTTGTTTACACTCGTTCATTTAAGATTTTTGTTCTGAATTGGATCAACTCCTTTGGGCTTCAATCGAATATATGAGCCGCAAACTGAAACAAACTCCCCTTGAAGCGTTCGCTTTGGTATTCTCCCGTTTCCGCTCAAGCATCACCTCCTTAAAATATACTTTTGCAAGAAATCGCTTACATATAATCGGTTTAATGATTAGCTTTTACCAGCCTCATCCTTCTTCACACCGCATGGCACCACATGGAGCATTAATCCATTGCTTTGGAATGCGTCTACGCTTTCTTCAGATATACCGTCATCCGTCACAAATAGTTGAATGTCAGACAACTTGGCAAACTTCACATGCTTAATTTCATTAATCTTTGAAGAATCGGCCAACAGTATTACTTTCTTCGCGCTCGCAATCATTTTGCGCTTAATACTCGCCTCATCTATATTCGGCGTGCTGATGCCTTCAACCGGATGAATGCCATTTGTCGCGATGAATGCTTTATCTACGTGAATCATGCTGAGAACATGTTCAGCGAATGGTCCGACAAGAGACAAAACCTCTTTGCGCAATGTACCGCCCAAAAATATCAGCTCGATTCCATTATGAGCCTGAAGCTCCTGTGCCAAAGGTATAGCGTTCGTTACGATCGTCAACTTTTTAAATCGCTTCAATTCCTTAGCCAAATAAAGCATCGTTGTCCCGGAATCAAGCAAAATAACGTCGCCGTCCTCTATGTACTGCACGGCCCCTTCTGCGATCGCTTTCTTTTGTTCGCAGTTGCTGATTTCCTTTTCAAGAAAAGATGGCTCAAAATGGACGTTGTACAAAGGAATTGCTCCTCCATGCGTCCGCTTGAGTTGATTGCTCTCCTCTAATTCCTTCAGATCGCGGCGAATCGTCGATTCAGAAACCTGAAGCTCCTGTATCAATCCTTGCACGTCTACGCGATAACGTTCATTTAAGAGGTCCAGTATTCTTCTCTTCCGCTCTAATTCGTACATAAGCACAGCCTCCAGCATTTCTTGACCAAATGATTGAATTCGACAACATTATGACCGTTTGCGTTCATATATGACCGTTTGTGATTTGTTTTGATTATAGTTTGGACTTCCATTCTATGTCAATCCTCTTTTTTAATCGGATTAATGCCTCGAAAATTTCCAGGAAAACGATTACGTAATCCATTGACAGGTCAAAAGAAAACGTTTACCATAATCTTAATTATCGATTTTGAAGTGTTTCCGTTACAGGATCCTTAATAAACCGCAGCGCCAATGCGACAAAGATGAGCTCCGCAGTCATTCCGATCGATTGCGCCCAAGCCCCAATCGTTCCATTCCATTCAGGCGCTATCCCGATACAAACAAATAGCGTGGTGAAGGTAAAGCTGAAATTGGCGATTTGAGAGCCGATAATGAGCTTCGTTTGCCCGCGCACGAGCACAAGTCCATTCATTACATCAAGCCAAGGCATAACGAGCGCAAACAGTACAAATCCTTGCAGCACCCGTATGCTCTCTAACTGCAGTCGCCCATGAACGCCTATGACGTGCTCTAGCAAAAAAACACCTACTGGCGTAAAAGCTATTAGCCCCAATAGTAGAGCGGGCACGAAGCCAAGCATCAAAATAAAACTTCGGACTGCAGCCGGATCGATACGATAGAAATTGATTACAATCTGATGAAAATAACTGAAAAAGCTGCTTAGAAGCATGACTAGGCTAGCTGCGATAGCAAAGGAAGAGATGGCCAGTTGAGCATCCCAAGTCTTCCCCAGTATGGCATTAATGGCCGGACCGATCCATACCGAAATAAATGAGGAAAACAGCAATGGCCGATAAAAGGTAAAAACATGCCGTTTGCTTTCTATCGCATGATTCTCCAGCTTGACTGGCATCTTTCGGACCAGTAAACGTCCCTCTAAGAAACTGACTGCAGCTTCGATCATCATGCCGAATAGGAAAATCACCGCTCCAACAACCCCGCTGGTAACCCCTGTATGAATAAAATAAAGAGAAAGCGTATACATGCCAGCAAGCCGGATCACCATTCCTATGGTTAACCATTTCGTGCGTAAATTATATATAATAACACCTTGGTAAAAGCAACGAATACCTGAAAACAAGCTTACGAACATCAGCACTTTATACACAAGAATGACAGCTTGGACGTTGTCTTTGGTTACTCCGAACACATCCTTGAAAATAAAAGAGCCAAGCGGTGTATAGCTGATGATAAACCCCAACATCATAATACTTGCAAACACAAGCTGTGCAACCGCGAGCGTCGAATGAAATGATCGTTTATCCCGAACGAGTGTGGAAGAGGTTTGCCGCAGCAGTACGGCTGGCCGTTCCGTAATAGCGAGCAGGCTCATTGCAACCGCATAGCTGGCGATAATGCGTTCGGGATCAGCGCTCCTGCTCAACGTACTGTTTATGATAACATGTGAAATCGTAACTAAACTTGCCGAAATCCCTAACGGCAGAAAAAAAGACCATAGCTTTCTCATACTCACTGATTGTCTCACTGATTGTTTTTTTGGTTGTGATAATGATAGGTTCATTGCTTAGGCTCCTTCATGGCTGATGGTCTGATTGACTTCTATTATAGACCTCCCTTATGAATTTCACAGCCTTACGTCGCAAAAAACAATCGTTCTGCCAGAGACGGCAGGACGATTGTCTTTCATCCTAGTATGCTTTTCTGCCTTCAGGAATGAATTTAAAAATGAATTACTGCCTTCGTTTCGCTTGCCCTGACGATGGCATCCAATATCTCTTGGTTGCGGTAGCCGTCCATAAAACCGGGAACGCCTTCCGGGACGGCCCCCTCGAGCAATATCAAGAAATCTCCGTACTGCGTTACTTTACAATGCTTAGGCGCATCGAGTGCCGCCTTCACGAGCTGTCCCGGCGCTTCCTCGCGAATCCAAATAAGCTCATCCGGATTCAGCGTTGAAGCGTGAATCGTACCGGAATCTCCGTAGATGGACACTTCATGCTGATTGCCCGATCCGATAGCATTGCGCGTTGTCTGGAAGACACCCATGATATCGCCTGTCATTCGAGCCTGGAAACTCGCGAAGTCGTCGACCTCGATTTTGACCATTTTTCCGGTCGCGGGATCCCTGCGTTCGGGTATGAACGTTTGCAATTGGGCCGATATTTCTTGGAATTCTCCAAAAAGGAATCGCGCCATATCGATCATATGCGAGCCCAGGTCCCCAAGCGCGCCTGTTCCGGTAATATCCTTATTGAAACGCCACGAATAAGAATGATCGTAAAGTGCTGAACCCCCACTCTGTAAATACTGGATAGAGAAGCTGCGTACCGTACCTATCCTTCCCTCCCGCACCAGTTCCCGCGCGTAACGGAAAGCTGGCGTGTAGCGGTAGGTAAAGCCGAACATGGCCGGCACCGGCTTCTGCACATACAACTCCAACAGCGGTATTGCTTCCTCGAATACGCGGGTAAAAGGCTTCTCGGCCATAAAAGGCTTGCCCGCCTGAAGGCACGCACGGACGATGTCCGCATGGACGTTATTAGGTGTAACTGACACCACCGCATCGACGTCCGGATCTTCAATCAACCGCTCGAAGTCCGTATATCTTTTTTCCGAAGCGATGCCAAGCTGATTTCCGACTTTAGCCAGCGCGTCTGCGTTTACGTCACTCACCGCAACAATCTCAAAACGGCCTTCAGCAACCATCCACCTAATATGTGCCCCAGCCATTCCCCCCAAGCCGATCAATCCGATTCGAAACGTTCTCATGTTCCTTTCTCTCCTCCAGTTACTTTTTACTTCACGCTCGTGTAACGTTTATACGCATCCGTCCGAATCTCAACGAGACGTTTAAGCCCCATATCGTTAAGCTGTTTAATATAAGCATCCCACTCTTGGTCGATGTTTCCTTTTGTGATCCACTCCGCACGGGTAGTTTTGACGTAGCTGTCGATATCTGTCGTCAGGGTAGGCAGCTCCTGAAATTCTTCCGCACTGTACATAACATTCGGGAACGGCTCCGTCACATACTCGCTGCCGAGCTTATCAATCACGAGCTTCAGTCCGTCTCCGGTCGTCTCGTCTAGTATGATATTTTTCTCGAAGCCCGGACTTACGTATTTAGGACCGAAATCCCGGACGGATTGCTCCCAGTACCAGGCATCCGCGCTTGTGCCTTCCGGAGGAGACATCAGGGCGTAAGTGCCGTCGTCGTTTTTCTTGATAACCGTGCCGATAGCTCCCCAGAAATTTTGGATGCTTGCTTCGTTGGTATAGAATTGGTCCGCCCAACGCGCCGCGATTTCCGGATGTTTGCTGGATGTCGTAATTAACAGCTCATTGCGTCTTAAGCTTAAGCCGACCGGATCGCCGGTCTGATAGCGGTTCCCGTCCGGTCCGGCAATCGACGGAATGGTCGCATATTCATCCTTCCATTTGCCAAAAACAGCGTCAGGTATCCACTGGTTGGAGAAACCGATAAGGGCGGCGTCAGGATTTTGCTGCTTCGCCGTAGACATGGTGTTATCCTGCGTGAACAGCTCCTGGTCGATCAAACCTTCCGCATACAATTTATGCACCCACTTCAATGCCTCTTTGTATTCTATCGAAGCAGGGATAAATACCGGCTCGCCGTCTTTAAGCATCATGCTGTTGTTGTTCAAGTCCGTAATGCCGAAAGGGCTCAGAAAATCCATGCTGATATCTCCCGAACCGCTGAAAGGAATTTCATCCGGCTTGCCGTTCTGGTTCGGATCCTTTTCCTTAAACGCTTTGAATACGTTGTACAGCTCCTCGATATTATCGGGAACATCCAGGCTCAGGCGATCCAGCCAAACTTTATTGATGACAGGCTGCATCGTTGTTATAGGGCGCGACGGCAATCTTGCGGGCAGTGAATACATTTTGCCATCCGGGAAGGTGCTGATTTGCCTCATCTCCGGCGTTTCTTCCATAGCCGCTTTCAGATTCGGCATATAGTTGTCGATATAGTCATCCAGCGGGCGGAAATAGGATAAGTTATTGACTATATCGGAATCCGAGAACACGATGTCGCCAAATATGATATCCGGAAGCGTGCCGCTAGCCAGCATAATAGATTTCTGCTCGCCCCAGTCATTGGAGGACATAACCTGCCAATTGATTTTTACATTGGTTTCTTTCTCAAGATCCTGCAGCCATTTATTCGCTTTAAACGTGTCTCCCATGTTGCCCCAACGGACGGTAAGCACATCCAGCGTTACCGGAGCCGTTACAATCGGCAGCCCTTCTTTGTTGAAATTGGAGCTTGAATCAGCCGGAGCTTCTTCAGATTGATTGGTACACCCTATAAGATTGAATAGCATGGTCAAGCTCAGAATCCCTGCAACCAACATTTTTTTTCCGATCGATATGGATTTGATACGCATTGATAGTTCCCCCTCTGCATAATGTCAACGGAATGATGCTTGCTTACTTCACGGCGCCAATCATCACCCCCTGGTTGAAATACTTTTGTACGAACGGATACATGCACATAATGGGAAGCGTGGAGACGATGATGACGGAATAGCGCATCAGATTGGCAAGGCGCATAGCAATGACCGCTGCTTCGCCTGTCCCCAAACTCGACTGCATCTGGTTCGTAATCAGGATGTTTCGCAGAACAAGCTGCAAGGGATACAGATCCAGATCCTTCAAATAAATGAGTGCGTTAAAATAGGAATTCCAATACCCGACGGCCGTCCATAAAGCCAAAACCGACAGGACCGCTTTTGATAGCGGCAATACGATTTGAACATAGTATTTCAGGTTGCCGCAGCCGTCAAGCTGCGCAGCCTCCCACAAATCGCCGGGAATGCTGGACTGGAAGAAAGTACGCGCAACAATGATATTGAATACGGCAACAGAGAAAGGCAGCACCATAACGAGAAACGTGTCGTATAAATGAAAGTCGCGGATCGTCAGGAAAGTTGGGATCAGTCCGCCATTAAAAAACATCGTAAAGATAAAAAACAAAGTGATGGCTTTTCGGCCGACAAGGTCCTTTCTGGAAAGCGCGTACGCGGCCGAGACATTGATGGCTAAACTAAGTAACGTTCCAACTGCCGTGTACAGAATCGTATTTTTGTAACCTATCCAAATGTTAGAATGCTTTAACAGCTCCTGATAGCCATCGAATGTAAAGCCTTTCGGGAAAAACCACATCTGACCGTTAGCGACTGCAGCCGGATCGCTGATTGACGCCATCACGATAAAGTATATCGGATAAACGATTAGAATCAGCATAAGTGCCGCAAACACATAGATCAAAACTTCCATGACGTCCAAGGAACGCCCTTTTTCCTTCTCTAATGCCGATTTCACCGTTGCTTCCATTGCGTTCATCCCGTATCCTTCCTTTCCGTTACCACAGGCTGTTTTCGCTGTATTTTTTCGCCGCCTGATTGACAAGGATCAGCAAAATGAAATTAATAATCGTATTGAACAGGTTGATGGCCGAGGAAAAGCTGTACTGGCTGCTCAGCAGCCCGATTTTATATACATAAGTAGCAATGACCTCGCTGGAGGAAATGTTCAGATTGTTCTGCATGAGATAAACCTTTTCAAATCCGACGCCGAGGAGCCCCCCGATCCGAAGGATGAGCAAAGTGATCGCCGTCGGCAGCAGCATGGGAATATCAATATACCGGATTCTCTGCCAGCGGCTGGCCCCATCCACCTTCGCCGCTTCGTAAAGACTCGGATCGACAGCAGATAGTGCCGCAATGTAGATGATGCTGTCCCATCCGGTGTGCTGCCATACATCCGTCCAAACGTAAACGCTGCTGAACCATTGGGTCGAGCCCATCAGATTAGGTGCTTCAGCTCCGAACAGACGGTAAATATTTCCGAGAAGTCCATTGCCGGGAGAAAACAAGATCAAGATTAGGCCAACCATAACGACGGTAGAAATAAAATGAGGCATGTAGGTCACAGTCTGGAATACTTGTTTGAAGCGGTTTACGCGCATTTGATTAATCATCAGCGCAAGCATAATCGGTATCGGAAATGTCGCTATGCTGTAAAGGCTAATGATGAGCGTATTTTTAATGGTGATCGAAAATTGATAGGAATTAAAATACTTTTCAAAGTACTTGAATCCTGCCCAAGGACTTTCCATGATTCCCAGAGCGGGACTGTAATCTTTAAAGGCAATCAATACGCCATACATCGGCTTATACGAAAAAAGCAGAAGCAGCACTACTGCGGGCAGCAGCAGGACATATAAGCCCCAGTTCTTTCTTATCCGGCCGATTGTCAGCTGCATATCAATATTTAATTGGCTGGTTTTCAAAGAGATTCCCCCATCCTTCATCTTTCTCTATCAATCTTCTCTAATCGTGCTCTCCTGCCTCTTTATTATAAAACCATCTTTTTGGACAATGCGGACTTCTCAAGATCGTTATTCGGACATTTATTCGGATATATTGCGAACGTGCTAGTCCAAAAAAATCATAATCATAACACTATCCAGACTTTCTATAGCCCTTTTCGGACTTTGGGGCAAAACGCGCAAAATCGATGTGTCTTATTGGCAGCTATTCGCTCTATAATAGGTTTGATTAGCAATACAACCGCTTTCAATAGCCAATACGGACAGAAAGGATTTTGAATAAGACATATGGCCAAACGAATGACAAGCAAATCTTATCCGATTAGGCACTACGTTAAAGTCATGCTCTTGATTCTATTCTCTGTATTAGTACTGGATTGTCTTATCAGCTTCGCAGCTATTTCAATTGTCAAGCAGCAGAATGGCCGATATTTGCAGAATACGGCTAATATGTACATCAATCGGATTAATCTTGATTTTTCCAATATTAATCAATATATGGGATGGACACTCGCAAACGATGAAAGTGTAAAAACCATGAACAAGTTTCTTCCCGCTGATACCGAGTTTAGAAAGGCAAATACGGAACTGTACAAACGGTTTTCCGAGCTCCAAAAAAATTATGAACAAAAGTATAACTTCTTCGTCTATTTAAGAGACCAGCAGTATTTTTTAAATTCCGCACCCACAGACTTGATCTATCCGGATTATCTGGAATTAAAAAAACAGATCTTTTCCTATGTGCAGGATAAAAATCTGTTTGAAAAATTTTATTCCAATTGGTCGCCTATTCTCTTAAATGATAAATATTTCATCATTAATATCGTACCTTATTATGAAAGCTACCTCATTTGCCTGATTTCAGCCGATAATCTGATCCGTCCCTTGCAGCAGATCGATCTCGGAGGCAGCGGGGCTGTTTCCTTAATTGATCATAACGGAGATGTCATCGTGAATCCGAAATCAGATGAAGAAACCGTAATACGGAAGGATGCGGAAAAAACGTCCCTTCTCGATCTGGCAAAAGCCAGAACCACCGTCAGCGGACAATTTTCAAACGCGACCTTCGGCGTGAACATGCTTATTAAATTCGGAACGTTTGAAAAAATAATGATTGCCCAACTGCTGATTATGCTGCTGGCTGTCATTGTCGCTTGTACATTATGCGGCATCATGGTCTATTTCAATATCCTGATCCTAAGGCCCCTAAAAAACTTTTCGTATAATTTGACGCAATTTAATGAGGACAGCAAACCGTTGGAGCTGAAAATGAACAGAATCGTAGAATTGGAATATGCGAATAAGCTATTCAAAAATTTGCTCGAACAAATTAGGATTTTCAAGATTGATAGTTATGAACATGAGCTCGAAAAACAAAAAATTCAGCTTGATTTCATGAAATTGCAGATCAAACCCCACTTTTTTCTTAATTGCTTAACGAACATTTACAGTATGGCCCAGATGCATATGTTTGAAGAAATTCAAAGCATGGCCATTTCCACGTCCAACTATTTCCGTTATATCTTTCAGAACGGACAGGATTTCGTGAGGCTGGATGATGAGATTGACCATGTCCGCATCTATTTGGAAATCCAAAAGCACCGCTACCGGGATGCGTTCACATACCGCATTGAAAAGGCTGCCGGTACGGACCAGATGAAAATCCCGCCGCTTGTGCTCCAGACTTTTATCGAGAACTCGGTGAAATACGCGGTTTCGCGGGTAAACGAGGTGCAAATCCGTCTGGATGTCAGCCTTAATACGGATGCGGAGGAAGAGGTAGCTGTCATTCGTATATCCGATACCGGTCCCGGATTTGCCCCGGAAATACTAGAGCGGCTCCAGAGCGGGCAGCCATTGGATCAATCGGACGGGCACCGTATCGGCATTATGAACACCAAGGAACGGTTGGAATACTTGTACCGCCATAAGGCGAACATCTTTTTTTCCAATTCCGAGCACGGGGGAGCCTGCGTGAGCATACACCTTCCCCACCCCCCGTCAGAGCAGCTATGAAGGGAGTAAAGCATGATGAATGTACTGCTTGTTGATGATGACTACTTCGTTGTTACTGCACTGGAGAAGAAGATTAATTGGCAAGCGCTCTCGATCGATCTTGTCTATTCCGCCTATAATATCGCCCAGGCGCAGGAATTATTGAAACAGCACCTTATCCACATTTTGATTTGCGACATCGAAATGCCGCAAGGCAGCGGTTTGGAGCTGCTCGCTTGGATAAGGGAGGAGCATTACAACGTTCAAACCATATTCCTGACCAATTACGCCGATTTTAACTATGCGCAGAAGGCGATCGAGTTGCAAAGCTTTGACTACTTTTTAAAACCGATCGAGTTCGACAAGCTGACGCTTATTATCCAAAAAGCGCTCGTCAAAGCAAATGAACAGCAGGATCACGCCAAAGCGATACAGGAAGGCTACTACTGGAAAAAAAATCAGAAAAATGTGCAAGAGCATTTCTGGCGTAAGCTGATGACGGGAAAAAGCTCCTATTCCAATCCCGCCAACATTACCCATTTGATTGCGGAGCAAAATCTTTCTTACGCATTGACGGATTTGGTGCTGCCCGTGCTCATTCATATATTCCCTTACGAGGGAAGCTTGGGAAAAAAAGATAAGGACCTGTTTGATTTTGCACTGCTAAATGTGCTTTATGAGCTGTTCCAAAACTCCCGGTTTACGGTAGAATCGATAGTGGAGTTCAAGGAATACAATTGGATGGCCGTCCTAAAATGGAATGACCAGCCTGATTCCCGCATCGTCCAAAGCATTTGCGCCACGTTCATTCAAAGGGCGAATCAATACCTCAAATGCGATACTTGCTGCATTATTGCCAACACAGGAAAGCTGGAAGACATCCATCAGGTCATGAGAGAGCTGCTCGGTATGAATGAAAAGATCATCAAGTACCGCAATCAGACCTTTTTGCTGGAGCATTGCCAGCAATCGGAAGCTTCTTATGCGCCGCCTGATTTGACGCTCTTGGAACAACTGCTGGAGCAAAATAAACCGTCCGCATTTCTTGAAGAAACGAGCAGCTATTTGCAAAATATATCGCATACTCAAATGTTGAATGCGTCTGTCCTTAGCTTGTTTCGGCTTGATATGGTTCAGCTTGTTTACGCTTATCTCAAAAGCAAAGAAATACTGGCGCACAAAATGTATACGGGAAGAACGAACGACCAATTGTTTATGCAATCATTGAACTCGATCGAGGATATGGAGAACTATCTCCGGTATTTGGTGAACACCGCGACTGAATACCGGCATTTCACGGAACAGCCTAATTCCGTTGTAGAAGAAATCAAGCATCACATCCGCACACATAGCGGCGATGAGCTGTCACGAACGAGTTTGGCGGAAATCGTCTATCTCAATCCTGATTACTTGGCGCGGCTGTTCAAGAAAGAAACGGGAATTTCACTCGGAAACTATATTATTCAAGCCCGGATAAAGGTTGCAAAGCATTTGCTGGAATCAACCAACTTATCTGTGAATACGATAGCCAGCAAAGCCGGCTATACCAATTACTCCTACTTTACGAAGCTGTTCAAACAGGAAGTCGGCTGCACGCCTAATGATTATAAGAAAAATAGATAGTATTCCATAATGGTGAAATGCAAATGAACCGGCCTCTGTATAATGATGGCCGGTTCAATAACATCTTCGTTAATGTAACTGCTTTTCCATTTGAATGGTTGATTAATTTACTTTAGCCGCTATTTTTTCTAATGGCTGTGCATTCCCATAGACTGGACGATTTCGATCTACTGGCTGTGCCCATTTCACGGCATTCACAATGACGCGTTGAATGGCTTTGTTATGATATGTTGGATAGGTTTCATGCCCCGGCCGGAAATAGAACACCTTGCCGTTTCCGCGTATGAATGTGCATCCGCTGCGGAACACTTCTCCTCCTTCGAACCAGCTTGTAAAGATAAGCTCGTCCGGTGCAGGGATATCAAAATGCTCGCCATACATTTCTTCTTTTTCCAGTTCGATATATTCCCCAATTCCTTCCGCGATCGGATGGCTTGGCGCCAGGACCCAAAGACGTTCTTTCTCATCAGCTTCACGCCATTTCAAATCACAGCTTGTACCCATTAATGTTTTAAAGATTTTTGAGAAATGACCCGAGTGAAGTACAATCAAACCCATTCCGTCAAGCACGCGCTGCTGTACTTTTTGGACAACTTCATCCTTTACTTCTCCGTGCGCAAGATGTCCCCACCAAATTAATACATCCGTATTGTTTAATACGTCGTCTGTTAAACCATGTTCTGGCTCATCCAATGTAGCCGTCCCCGCTTCAAATCCTGCTTCGTTTAAAAAACCTGCAATCGCACCATGAATGCCATCCGGATATATTTCACCTACAAGCGGGTTCTTTTTCTCATGACGATTTTCATTCCATACCGTTACCTTAACCATTTTTCGAACACTCCTTCTTGTTTTCATTACTCTCAGTATAAAAAATCCGAATCGCCAGAGAAATGCTAAATCATGCTGCTTTTATATTCAAAAGTGTTATACTCCAAAAAGGAGGTAACGCTCATGCCCTTATTAGAAACCAATATTGATACGCATTCCGAAGCGCTCAATGAAGAGGTCATCTATCAGAATCCGCTGCTTTTTCTAAAAATATGGGAGATCTCCCTAGAGGCTCACCATTGCAGCATTGTGGAGAAACACCCATGGCACTATCATAAAGAAGTAGAGTTTCTTGCTATCATTGAAGGTCACTTAGGCGTACAAAGCAAGCACGATTACGTAGTCCTCGGACCGGGTGACGTTATGGTTTTGGGGGCCTCCCAGCCGCACCGTTCCCATAAGCCTCTTACAGATGCACTGCACTATGTGGTGTTTCAGATCGATCTTGGCAAACATTTTGACCAGAGCACCATGCCGTATCTGTACTGCTTCTCGGAACTGACTGAGCCGCTGGATAAACTAAACTATATTTTTGACATAAACGAATCGGCAAAACGGGAAACGTATGCTTTCATTATGGAAATCTTCAAAGAATCGCAATCACGGATGAGAGGCTACGAAATGGCCATCAGCTCTACGATCAAGAGACTGCTGCTGTTACTGTTAAGAAACGATAGCCGCAACGTGCTGAACTACACGGAGGAAACCGAATTAAATAGATTAAGACCGGTTCTTGATTATATAAACGCCCATTTGAACGATAAGCTCTGCGTCGAGGACGCTTGTTCTTTGCTTAATTTGAGCTATCATTATTTTATAAAATATTTCAAGAAAACGATGGGCGTTTCTTTCGTGGAATACGTCAACTATAAACGAATCAAAAGATCCGAGCTTTTATTACTGACGAGTGAATTAAGTATTATGGATGTGAGCTGCGAGGTTGGCATCACTAACATGGCCCAATTTTATAAGCTTTTCAAGCGGCATAATCAGTGCTCGCCCAGGGAATTCAAACTGCGCATGCGAAGCAGATCTGAAGGGGAGGCTTAACATAAAAAGACCTTGATATTGAAATATCAAAGTCTTTTTTTGTGTTCATTACGTTAAGGACGGTACGTAAACTGGTAGCTGCCCGATCCCAAAACCATTCGCACGCCGCTCTTCGCGGACTCCATGCTGTGGATGCCTGCGACCTGCTCAGCAGGGACACCGCTCTCAAGCAATCCATTCGTTATTGCCCCTGGCAGGATCACAATTCCTTCTGTATTCACTGGAATCGTCACGTGGACTGCCATCCCGCCATCCTCTGATCTCCTCCAATACGAAGCAACTTTACCATACATGGTTTCAAGGTGCGCTTCCGCCCACTCTAGACCCGGACCTGGCTGCGGCTTGATGTGGACAACCTTGAACCCTGGCTCTGATTCATCAGGTCCAATTCCGGCAACATGGCGGTACAGCCATTCTCCTATAGCACCGTAAGCGTAATGATTATAGGAATTCATGTCGGCGCTCCAGAAGCTGCCGTCTTCCTTAATTCCGTCCCAATGCTCCCAAATCGTCGTCGCGCCCTTTGTCACCTGATATAGCCAAGATGGATAATCCTTTTGAAAGAGCAGCTGGTAGGCAAGCTCGTTATTTCCTGTCTCGCTGAGAACAGGATTCAGATACGGCGTGCCGACGAAGCCAGTGGTTAGATGATTGCCCGCCTCAGCTAATAGATCCGTGAGTTTTCGAACCGCCCTCTCTCTTGCTGCTCCCTCTACAAGATCAAAACGCAGCGCCAAGACCTGAGCCGTTTGAGTCGGGACAGAAAGCCGCCCCGAAGGCGTAACGAATTCATTGCGGAATTCATTCACGATTTTCCCATGCAAATCACGGTAATATTCCGTATCCTCTGTCCGGCCAAGCGCCGCAGCGGCTTTTAAAGTGAGCGAGACTGAATACGCGTAAAAAGCGGTTGCAATATAATCACGGTCTGTAGCTCCTATATAGCTATCCGGCTTAGAATCGAGCGCAAGCCAATCTCCGAAATGAAAACCTGTATTCCAGAGGTAAGGGTTGCTTCCTTGCCCATGAATGTAAGAAACCCACTTTTTCATGCTCTCGTATTGCTCTTCAAGAAGCCTTTTATCTCCATACATCTCATAAATCGTCCAGGGACAGATCGCTGCGGCATCACCCCAGGCGGCAGAGGAGTGGCTTGTTTCGCCCCAACCCGAAGAGAAGGATTCTTTTAAGTTCGGAATATAGAACGGGATGCCTCCTTCCGTTGTCTGGTCCGCTTTCAAATCCCGGAGCCATTTTGTGAAAAAAGGTGCCGTATTCATTAGATAGGATGCTGTACGGACAAACATCTGAGCGTCGCCTGTCCACCCAAGCCGTTCATCCCGCTGCGGGCAATCTGTCGGAACATCGAGGAAGTTCCCTTTTTGCCCCCACAGGATGTTGTGATGCAACTGGTTTACCAGCGGATCGGAGCATTCAAAATTGCCGGTAGGCTCCATATTGGAGTGCAGAACAATTCCCGTAAAATCCTCTAGTCGGACCGTATCAGGAAATCCTGTAAGCTTCACATACCGGAAACCTTGAAATGTGAAATGCGGCTCGTATGTTTCCGCTTCGCCACCCTTTAACGTGTAACTGATTCTCTGCTTGGCACGGCGTATATTATCACGGTAGAAGTTTCCTTCCCGATCCAATACTTCCGCATGCTCCAATTCAACAGTCTGCCCGGACTCGCCTTCCACGGAAAAGTTCAACCAGCCTACCATGTTCTGCCCCATATCAAGAACTCGGTCACCTTGCGGCGTTATTAAGAGGGCAATCGGCTTCAGCTCGTCGACTTTGGTCACTGGAACATTTTCTTGCGCGACGATAATAGCCTTCGGGTGCTCAATCGTTTCCACTTGATACCATCCATCATCCGACAGATTTGTCCAGTCCCTCTCAAGCCGTGCATCATAGGTTTCTCCCATGTAAATATCAGACATCCGTATGGCGCTTTCCGCTGCCTGCCAGTTCTGATTGGATACAATGCTCACTTCGGACCCATTTTCATAGCGGATATGTAGCTCCAGCAGCAGCGCTGTTCTTGAACCATACATCTCTTTATGATTTTGCCAGCCCAGATAGCCCTTGTACCAGCCGTTTCCGAGCAAAGCACCAAGCGCATTCGTGCCTTCCTCCAAAAGATCAGTAACATCATAGGTTTGATACTGCAGCCTTTTCCCATAGCTGGTCCACCCTGGTGTAAAATAGTGCCCGCTCACGCGTCGGCCGTTCAGCTGCAGCTCGTACAATCCAAGCGCTGTCACGTAAATTCTTGCGGCTGAGACTTGACCGGTCACTTCGACAAATGTGCGAAGCTGTGGACATACTTCGGAGTCCTGTGGAAATTGCGCGATCGGTGCGCTGATCCACTCGGCCTGCCACTCTTTCGCATCCATGAGTCCTGTTTCAAAAAATGCGGACTCCGACCAATCCGAGCCCTTTCCTGCTCTGTCCCATGCCTGAACACGGTAATAATAGCGCATTCTGGCTTCTGGCCGCAGACCGTTCAGTTCAACATGTATGGACTGGGAAGATTCAACCCTTGCAGAATCCAATAATACGTTATCAAATAAGGCATCTTTCGCAATCTGTATTTGATAAGCAGACTGTACACAATCTCTATCGTTTGAGAACAACTGCCAACTGATCCTCGGAACGTTCATATCCATTCCTATTGGATTTTGCTTGTCCTCGCAGCGGAGCTTAGTTATACCGAACATTTGAACGACTTCCTCTCTGGAATAGATTAATGCTTGTATTTACAATATAATTATAGCTGTGACAATCGGGATAACACCCGGCAATACGGACAAAATATCCTAAAGATCATGCCATTCACTCCAGAGGGGGGAACTCCAATGAACCATACAACCCAGTTGTTTAAGGGTGAGGTTTTTTTTCAAAACAACCTTCATTTATGGGTCAATCGCTATACGGAAGATTTCACTGTCCCCTTTCATGCACACGACTTTATTGAGTATTGTTATGTTGCCGAAGGAAAGGGCTTTCACCATATCGAACGCGAGACGTTTCCTGTCAGCAAAGGAATGCTGTTCGCCATTCCCGTGGGTGTCTCCCATGTGTTCCGTCCTACTTCCCCTGATTCATTAGGTAATCCGCTAATTGTCTATAATTGCTTGTTTGACGCCCACATGGTCAATCAATTATCTGTTGTCTTGCAAGACCCGCCTATTCTGGAACACCTGGCGGAGCTGCAAACCAGCACATCGTCCTATTTCTCGGTCTTCGACCGTGACGGTTCAATTGAAAGTCTAATGCAAAAGCTGTACCGTGAAATGTCTGTTCCAAGCATTGGTTCCACAACGATGCTGCACACATTGCTGAGCCAATTAGTCGTAACCGTATATAGACTGAAATACACGGAAGCAAACAAGCCGGACATGCAGGTTGCCAACGATTTTGACCAAGTCATCCAATATCTAGAGCAACATTTACATGAGGCCGTTACACTGTCTGATTTGGCACGAATCTCAAAATGGAGCATAAGGCATTTGCAGCGTATGTTTCAACAGCATACCGGACAATCATTTGGTTCGTTTCTCCAAAATTTACGCGTTCAAAAAAGCTGCGAGTTCCTTCGCAGCTCCGAGCATAAAATTAGCAGCATCGCCGAGCTCGTCGGTTACCGCAACATCGATTCATTCAATGCCGTTTTCAAAAAGATTGTAGGAAAAGCTCCTACGGAGTATCGTAAACTCTATGAATCCACACATGCAGAAAGGAATAGGATCAATGACGGTAACCATTCAAAATATAATCGATAAGCTGCGCTCATCCGTCCTGCCGATTGAGAACACGGTCGATGATTTGGATCCGGGCTGCCCGGATACCGAAGTGCTCGGAATCGCGACGACGTTTATGGCAACGCAGCAGGTCATCGAGCAAGCTTTGTCCTTGGGGGTGAATTTGCTTATCTCCCATGAAGCCGCCTATTACAGCCATCGGACGATGAACGGCCTGCTCACCGACGATCCGGTCTATCGAAACAAGCAAAACCTTCTTCAGCAATCCGGCATCGCCATCTACCGGCATCATGATTATTGCCATAAGACAGAGCCCGATCCCATCATGACCGGTTTGCTTCATAGTCTGAAATGGGAAGCTTGCGTGGAGGAAATGCTGCCTACGTCGGCAGTGCTTTGTTTACCCGAAATGCGTGCAAGTGAAATTGCGGAATACGTCAAAATACAGCTATCCATCCCTTATGTAAGGATCGCTGGCGATCCGGACATAACTTGCAGCCGTATCGGAATTCTAGTGGGCTACAGAGGCGGAGGCGTTAACGCTATTCCTTTCTACCGCGAGAAGGGTCTCGACCTAATTATCGCTGGTGAGGGTCCCGAATGGGAAACGCCCGAATACGCCAGGGACTCTGCCTATCAGGGCGTTCCGAAATCGCTGCTTGTCATGGGACATGCGGAGAGCGAAGAGCCCGGCATGCGATATTTGGCAGAACGGTTGCGGGAATCGTTTCCCGGGCTGCCCGTTCACTTTATACCGGTTAATCCGGTGTTTCAGGTGGTTTGAAAAAGTATAAGCCTGTGATACGATAAAAAGCCGAATCCAAAGTCGGATCCAACTTTCATGGAACGTAAGCGTTAGGTTAAGTCGACAACAACCTTGATAGCCCCTTTGGCTTCGATCGCCACCTTGAAGGCTTCTTGGATATTGTCCTGCCTATAGACCTGTGAACAAATCTGGAAAGGTACCGGAAGGCGGGAAGTACGATTGCGATGCATGACGAAACGCATCGCGCAAATGATTGCCGCCTTGCTCAAACTTAATCGCTCCCGCCAATCCTTCGACAACCACTTCTCCGCCTTCAAAAGTAAAGCGGATCGGTTCCTCCGACCAAACCCTCTTTATTTGAGCCCGCTCCCAAAATATTGACTCCTGATCGATTTAAAATATAGCTGCTGTTCGACGTAGCCGAGGACAAAGCATCATTAATTTCAGATGCGACAATGCGTATGACGAGAATTCCTTGCTGTTTATCGGTCTGCGGGAGGATCGGGATTTTTTGGACGAGTGTAATCGCTTCCACCGGTTCGGTGAAATCGCCGTTCGTTGCCGTCATCCCTGTATACCACTGCATACTTTTCGGGCCTTTGACGTAATCCAACAGTTCTTGGCGGTTCTCGAACTGGTCCAGCGGTTTTAAGGTATTTAGATTTAGAGCCCAATTGCGCTCGATATTAACCAAATAAGCTTGTGTAATGACAGCATCGCTTGATTGAAGGTTGTACATTTCGGCGGTGAAATTCCTGATCGGTTCAAAGTCCGCAGGGGTATATGATACATTCATGGCCGTCTTAACAACGGAAGAATTGGCAAATTGAGTAGCCGATTTCTCAATAGACTTCAGCATCTGCTCTACCCGCATCTGAGTCTGCGTTAACCATTGCATATTTTCCTCTTTTACTTTTTCCTCGATATCCCCAGAGGCAATGAAATAGGAAACAATTCCAATTAGTATAGCTGGGATCATTCCTAGTAAAAGACTGTATGACAATAGCCGTAACAGATATCTGCGCAATTGTATTCCTCCTATATGCCGCATCTGAATAAACCGCTTTATGAAGCTTATCTATTTTTACATATTTCTGGACGAGGCTACTTGCATCATCTAACGCTTCATGTGTTTCACGCAATATGCAGCAATTAACTTTTTGCCTAGAATGACAAAAGAGGCAGCCAGAGTAGCGAACCTACACTCCCTCTTGCCACCTCTACTGCATAGTCTTCTTATAGCCCGGCATACTCAAAATAATCAAAATCGGCGTAATTGGAGCTGTTCGATCCGTTCCCGCTCGCAAAAAGTCCGATATATGCCCCAATAAAGCCGCCTGCTTTATCCGTACTCAATACGGTACCGTCAGCGTTTTCTGTAATGGTTTCCCACTGCTCAGGTTCTATGCCCGCGTCGAAACGAAGCGATTGCCCCAGCGCCTCAAGCTTCAAAAAGATTTTTTTCGACTTCATCACCCTGGAACCAAGCTCGGTTTCCTGGCCGCCTTCTCTGCAGACGACCCTGATCACGGTTTGCCCTTTGCCGTTCAGGCCGCATTCGAATCGGTAATGGAAGTCGTGATTTTGCAGCGCAACAAGCCCTGCCGTTTCAGACGGTCCTTGCGGCGAAAATTCCATCGCCACCCGGATGGCAAAGGAAATATGCTGCTGCCTGCGTCCGACAAAGCTCGGATTTACTTCCTTTGTCATTGGCTCCGGCTTTAGCCGCAAACGAAGGTGGCCGGGACGTTCCGTCAAGCTCCAGAACTCTCCTCGAGGCGTCCGGATAAAATTCCATCTATCCTCTAAGACAAGGCTATCGAAATGATCGCATGCGGGTAGTGTCGGCCAAGGCGTTTCAGGCAAATTCGGCCGCGTCATTTCCCATTCGACAATGCCTTTTCCAGGGTTAACTACAGGCCAGCCGTCCTCCCACTGCAGCGGAACAAGAAACGTTTCCCGCCCCATGTTTCGATAATGTCCTCCATATGGACGGGAGGCCAGACAAACCATCCACCATTCTCCATTTTGCGTTTCCACAATATCGGCGTGTCCGACGTTCACGATACCGTATTCCTTGCCCAGGTGACGGTGCGTTAGAATCGGATTCATCTTGCAATTCTCGTACGGTCCGGCGATATTCTCGCTGCGGGCGATTGTAACGGAATGCGTAAAGCCGGTGCCCCCCTCCGCTATCATCAAATAATAATACCCGTTGATTTTGTACAGATGCGGACTTTCCTGGGCATGAATTTGCTTTAAAGCGCCGTCCCACAAGCTAATCTTCTCTCCAGTCAGCTGCTTCGACTCCAAATCCAGCTCCTGCAGCCAGATTTCCATATGCTTCGGATATTGCTGTCCTGCCGGCGGTACACGGTTGCCCGTATAATAGGCTTTGCCATTATCATCGAAGAACAAGGACGGATCAATGCCTGGTGCATCATTTAACCAATATGGGTCCGACCACGAGCCGGCAGGGTCCGTTGACGTCACAAAGAAATTTCTCCTTGCTCCCGTAGCGCTTTCCACGAACGTCGTAATCATATAGAAAACGCCTTGATGGTACCGAATCGTAGGCGCATAGATGCCGCGGGATGTCGGAGTGCCGTCCAAATTCAATTGGGAAGGGCGGTCCAACACATGTCCGATTTGCTTCCAATTGACCAAATCTTTACTGTGGAAAATCGGAACGCCGGGGAAGTACTCGAAGGTGGAAGTCACCATATAATAGTCCTCTCCAACCCGACAAATCGAAGGATCCGGATAAAAGCCGGGCAAGATCGGATTGCGAAACGTATTCATTGGATCAGCTCCTTTGCTGCGTGAATAACTCTAAATTCAATTCAAGACCAGCCAAAATGAACGGTGAAACGGCCTTCAGATCGTCCTGCACGATAGGCTCCCCCACGTAGTAGGCGAAGGAACCATCGCGATAAGGCGAACCCCCGAGCCCGGCTACGGCGTTGCATTGAACCAGGTGCAATTGGCCGTCTTTGTCTTCTCTTACATGATGCTGAAGCAAGCCGTTATACCCTCGGCGAGCGATATCGCCCGCTTGACCTTCTAAGTAGCCTAGACGCTTGCCTTTGGCCAGCGCATAAGCGAACATTGCGGTTCCTGACGATTCCAGGTAATTCCCGTCTCGTCCGGATTGATCGAGTACTTGAGGCCATATCCCCGTCTGAGCATCTTGTACGCGGGCTATTGCACCCGCCATTCGCTCCAGCACTCCGATGAGCCGCCCTCGGCACGGATGGTCTACCGGAAAATGCTCAAGGGAATCCATTAATGCCATTGCATACCATCCCACAGCCCGGCTCCATACATGCGGCGATCGGCCCGTCAGTTTATCCGCCCAAAGTTGTTCGCCGGATGAATCCCATCCATGATGAAGCAAGCCGTTTTCCGGATTGCGGGTTTTCATTTCAACCAAAATGAGTTGATCCGCCGCGATATCTAACCAGACACGTTCCCCTGTTAGCTTTCCGTATTGGGCAAGAAAGGGAGCTGCCATATACAATCCGTCCAGCCACATCTGGTAAGAGTATCCTTTCTTGTGCCAGAAACCGCCTTCCTCTGTTCGGGGATGCCCTTTCAACTGCGTGACGAGAAGTTCGATTGCTTTCTGGTATTTCGACTCCCCGGTTCTCTCCAGCAGAAGAAACAGAAGTTTGCCCTGATTAATTTGATCCAAATTATAAGCCTCCAGGCTGTAGGTGCGAATTCTTCCGTCCTCCTGAACGAATAAATCCATCATGCTGCGTATGTACTCGAAATAGCGTTGTTCACCCGTTTGCCTATAGCACTCCTCGAGCGATCGCAAAAAACAACCGTTTTCGTAATGCCAGCGCTTCGTCATAAATTTATCGGCTTCTGCTTGCTCATATCTCTCCATGAACTGGTCGGCCCATTTCAAAGGATTATATTTGTTATCTGTTCCCATGCTTCTATAACCTCCAAATTAAGATTGAGACTTTGAAGAATAGCAAAATATGATAAGATATATACCAATGTTATCTGAATAGAAGCAGATCATCAGATCGGTTTTGCTGTATGAGTAAGGAGGGACTACGGATGAATGATCTTATCGAAAATAAATACACCATTGACGGCTCGTCATTTTCCATTCAACGTATGCGCCGTTACGGCTTCTCTTCGATGCCGCGGCCTCATTCGCATACTTTCTATGAGCTGTACTGCTTGTTGGAAGGCGAGCGCGTATACTTTATTAACGGCAACGTGCATGTCGCGCAACAAGGCGACATTGTCATAATCGTCCCTCATGACCTTCACTCAACGGCAAGTTCGCAGGTGGAACAATTCGAGCGGATACTGATACATTTCACCCCGGAATTTCTCTATGAAGAAAGCAGAAGCTTCCTTCAGATGCCTCCCTTTCAGAAATCCGCCTTAATACGGGTACCCCGAAAGGAGCAGCCGGAGATTGAACGACTCCTGTTGCAAATGGTCGGAGAATGCAAGGAACAGCACTCGTTATACAACGCTTATGTGCGCCATCTTCTCGCCGAGCTGCTGATTTGGCTTCACCGAATAGACGCCGTCAGTCCCTTATTGCCGCAACCGAGTCATCCCATGCATCAAAAGGTGTCGGAAATTACGTCTTATATTCAAATGAACTTCCGCAGCGCTCTAACGCTGGAGAAGCTGGCTCAGCAATATTTCATCAGTCCGGCCTATCTAAGCCGCATCTTCCTGAAGCTGACCGGCTTCCATATTAGCGAGTACATTCGGATAGCCCGGATCCGTGAAGCGCAAAAGCTGCTCAGGACAACCCGTCAGAAGGTAAATGCCATTGCTGAGCAGGTCGGCTTCGAACATGTTTCTCATTTCAATAAAACGTTCAAAAATGTAACCGGCGTTTCGCCTCTGCACTACAGACAGGATCATCGCTATTAACTCCATTCAACTTGATGTCCGTCAACATCGGATGTCGCCGAAACATCTCGATGCGTAGAAGCTGTTAATGGATCGGAGCATTTGATACTGGCAGAGCGAGCGCCGGATACTTCCAGCATTCTATTGTCATTCTTCCCCCCCGCTCCTCCTAAGCGAACGATCTCAACCTCCTGACATTGATGCAGCTTTACTAGGGGGCCTTCCGACGTAAACAGGCTCACATCTTCCAAAGAAAGCCTTTTTGCGTTATGGCATACGACCCCTTGGCGGGAAGTGGCGTTATAATTTTGCACCTTCACTCCTTCGAGCGGCATTTCCGCTAAACCGTTTACGAGAAACGCCTTATCTGCGCCGACACAATCCACATCTGTGATGAGAATGTTATGGAAAATCGGAGTTTCCACCGATACCGGAAAACTAATTTCGCTCGCTGTACCCGAACCTTCTACTCCTTCGTAAAAAAGGTTAAAGGATATCGCTTCGGCTGCAATATCCGTCATACGGATTCGCTCGATGATAATATCCTCGACAATTCCTCCTCGACCTCTTGCGCTCTTGAACCGGAGTCCGATATCCGTGCCCATAAACGTACAATCGCTAATCTTTACATGGCGGACACCGCCGGACATTTCGCTGCCGATGACGAATCCCCCGTGCCCGTGGTAAACCGTGCAATTTCTAATCGTAATGTACTCACTCGGAATACCGAGCGAGCGCCCGGCCTCGTCCTTGCCAGACTTCAAACATATGGCGTCATCCCCCACGTCAAACGTACATCCTTCTACGAGCGCATAGCGACAGGAATCGAGATCAAGGCCGTCGCCGTTTTGCGCATACCACGGATTTCGTACGCTGACATTCCGAATCGTCACATGCTCCGACGCCCATGGATGCAAATTCCATGCTGCCGAGTTTTGAAAGGTCGGTCCATCCAATAAAATATGGCTGCATCTCCGGAAGCTAAGCAGGTTTGGCCGCAAGTATTCGCGATAAGGCAATAAATCTGCCGGTGTCCATTTTCCCTTCTGAGTCAGCTCTTCAACGCGGCCTGCTCCTTCCATTGCGGCATTAGTCGGATACCATA
The DNA here is from genome assembly GCA_051750645.1 of Bacillota bacterium. Classification (GTDB taxonomy): domain Bacteria; phylum Bacillota; class Bacilli; order Paenibacillales; family Paenibacillaceae; genus Pristimantibacillus. The sequence goes on from JBNJJW010000001.1 coordinate 586,350, forward strand.
CTCCATCCGTTTCTCCAACTACCCCTCCGGAGCGAACCAACCGGTCCCATTGCATCCCCGTCATTTTCCACTGTTTTACAGGCCGCCAAGCGTCTCCCCCGCCGTCAAATACACCCATTCCCGTAATTGCTATGTGTTCTTGTCCTTCAGCATCCAGCGGCGACTGGCATCGTATCCAAGGTTTCCCTTCAAAATGAGACGCAATCAACGGGTAATCCTCGAACCGTCTGCTGAATAACACGGTCGCCCCTGCCTCCGTGTGCAGCTCAAGCCGACTCTTCAATTGAAGAGGACCGGTCAACCATAATCCTGGCGGAATGATTACCCTTCCTCCCCCGGCTTCAGCGCATGCTTCAATCGCTTGGCGGAACGCCTTGGAATTGTCTGTTCGACCATCCCCGACTGCACCGAAGTCAGTTAACTTTACGGTATGATCCGGTATATCCGGTAACTTCACATCCGGCATTTCCCCATTTAAATCGGTTATTGTTTTTTGCGATTCCATGGCATCCCCTTCAATTGATTCATATTCAATTTCCACTACCTAATTATAGAACAACAATATATTATATTTGAGCTAATGATTTTGTCTTCTTTGAAGAAAATTATATATTCTTGTCTATTTTAGGCTTAAACTTTTTTAAACTGAAAACCTACTTGATTGAATCGAACATGATATGATACATTATTGTCAAATTAAAGGCGTGAAGCACATGCCGCTTTGATACGGATAGCTCTTTTGAGCAATGTCGTATTAAGGCGGCTTTTTGCATAAATCCGCCAGATCGGGTGAGAAGATGAGCATGTTCGATGATGTTTATGGACGGTGGCTATCAAATCAAATTGCCGAGGAGAAGAACCCCAGAAGGCGGGAACTTCTGCACAAAGGATTAGGCTACGGAACTGTAGCGTATTTGCGCTCGATTTGGTTCCCAATTATCGGAAACCTGGACCATTTGTATCCTGAGTATGAGGTTCGGGACATGAGCAATGGCTGCCGCTACCTTGATCTGGCATATATGCCGGGAGGGGCCAAGGGCTGTATTGAAATACAAGATTACCGAACCCACGCCAGAGACATAGAGACCGGTCGATTTAAAGATTTATGCTTGAAACAAGCATTGCTTTCCCTTGACGATTGGATGTTCCTGCCCATTGCTTACTTGTCAATTAGAGACGACCCTGGAGTTTGTAAGCAATTAACGCTTGCCTTTGTGGGGAAATTCCTTTCCACTGTGATGCCTTACGAACTGAATTGGGCCGAAGCGGAAACGCTGCGCTTTGCCCGCAGAGTGGTGCGTCCTTTCACACCTCGAGATCTTTCTGCGCATCTGCGGCTATCGGAACGCCACACCAGAGAAAATCTTCGTGTTTTGGTTAACAAAAAATTGCTCGTCGTCGCTAGCGGGGATCAGCGATATCGTACGTATAAGCTTGGGTAATAACCGGATCTCGAGTGATTTTTTTAACGGCTGCTATGGCCTCTATTTAATCGAAAGTTAGGGCTTTGAAAATCTAACGGAGCTCATTGCTTTTATTTGCGCTTAGATGGCTTACTTTCACTGAATTATGGTCAAATAAGAGCGCACATTTCCGTTAGATTATAAAAGGAGCAATTTTGAACTGATTAACAGCCGCTGCTTCCGTTAAAAAACACACCTTAGCGTGTTAGCCGACTGTATATGGTCGAGACGAGAAGGGCTGTCTAACTCCTGATTAACCTGCCGAAGAAGCTGATCCGACGAAGAAAATCTCTAAGGTTGAATTAGACGCCGTGCTCGCCTGTTCAGGTACCAATAAGGCACCGATACCACCCCCTGCGCGCGGGACGAACCCCCCAGGGTCTTCTCACGCTGGCTCTAAATACAAAAACCGACCCTTGTTAGGATCGGTTGTTTGTATGATATGGAACTCGTATAACTCGCTTATCCGTCTTGGGATGTACGAATCCTGATTATATGCTGACGAAGCCGACTCGACGAGGACTTTTAGCGGTAGATTCAGACGCTTTGCTCCTCCATTTGATGCTTTTTCTTCGAAGCATTCCGCAAAATCAATCTTTAATACTGCATGATTTTTTCCTTAATATATGTGGTTAAATCATAAACTCCAGCATAACCCATATGTTCATAACCTAAAAATGGGCTTAAAATGACTCGGGTTCGGGCTCCAAAATATTTTCTTTCCGGTTAGAGCTAATACAATTTCATCGAATCTCTTATCTCCCATATTTGTTCCACGAGTGTTTTCTTTGCAGGAATATTGCCAATACAAGGTATGATCGGAACCCGGACAAGTTACGGAAAAGTTCTATACGTTTTTTTGTCCATTAAATAAGGGTCCTTACTTTAAGTTTGAATCCCCGGTCGATTAAATATGCTTCATCTAGGAAGAGAATAACGCGATCTTTCGGACTATAAAACAATATTACGATTTTATCATTACCTTTTAGGCTTATTTTCGTATATAATTGATTTAGTTGGCACGAATATTCATATGATTATAGCCAAATTACATGGGAGTGGTTCGATGTATCGCCAATATATGCTGCCTGCTTTCGACGAATATAACTTTTTATGTTTTCCGCACTCGGTCGGAAAAAACACCAAGCCCCTTGATCATAATGTCAATCGCGAATCGGGGGTAAGAGATTTCAGCTTGCATTTCGTGGTAGGCGGCAAGGGATATCTGGAATTGAACGGGAACGTCTATACCTTAAAACAAGGAGATGTCTTCCTTCATACACCGTTTCAGAGAATGCGCTACTACACATCGGAAGACGACCGCTGGGAAATTTACTGGATGCAATTTAACGGAAGCGCCTTGGCGAACTTTATGCTGGAGAGAGGCTTTCATGATACGTCCCTCTGGTATATGAATGAGAACGTACCGCTCGAGCAAGCCTGGCTGGAGCTGCTTGATGAAGTAGAAGTAAACAACTTTTTGCGGCCTGCCAAAATTTCCGCCCTGACCTATTCTGTGATCGTTGAATTTATGTGCAATGCCATACCTTTTACCAATAAAAGGGGCACGCACAACGTTGACCGAATCATTGGGCTGCTTCCGAGGATGCAAGAGAACGCTCATCTTCCATTCATCCTTGATGAGTGGGCGGACAATGCGAGCCTGACGCCGAATTATTTCTGCAGTCTGTTCAAAAAGGTAACGAAAATGACGCCCCTCACTTATATCACGAAATGCCGGATCCAAAAGAGCAAGCAATTGCTTCTGGGCGATCCGAATATTCAAATCAAAGAGGTCGCCATCAGCTCCGGCTACCCAAGCGTAAGCTATTTCAATAAAATCTTCATGGAGATGGAGGGCATGACCCCGGGCGAATTCCGATCCGTTCATTACAAATAATAAAGCCATAATAATCGTGCTGCTTTTGTCAAGGGCTGTCCCTCAGTCATCTTCGATGACTTTAGGGACAGCCCCTTTTTTACTTGGATTTACGGGGCAACTTCAGTATAAGTCGCATCGGCTTCAAATAACGCTCCTGAACCGCTTTGGGCATACAAAAGATTATTTTGGTGGCGCAAATATCTTGTAGAATCCGTCCACATTTGGTAGGACGATTTTTGGGCGTCAGCCAATCCCGCTACACGGCGGAAGGTTGCATCATTTGCGAAAGCTGTCGTGCTGTCGTTCGAATCCAGCCACACTTCTCCATTGGACCGGACACGCAGGTAGCTACCGGGGAAGTTGACGGACTCGAATGAAACTCCTCTCGAATCAGCTAATCCGGCGACCATCCTGAACTGGGAATCTTGAACCGGAGAAACATTGGCATCGATCCGTGCACGATTGTTACTGTGCCGAACGTAACGGTCCGGAAAGTTATGCGATTGCAAGCGAACGTTAACCGATACCGGTTCGAGCTTCCACTGCTGGTTACCGCCAAGAACATATCGCCATTGCTGTAAAAGGGCACCATCCGCAGTGGAGACACCATCCACGTCGACCGGTTTGTTGCTATGCACAGGGGTGATACGGTGATAACCTTCGCCTACAGGGATAAAAGCAAACCTCTGATTGTCCCCGCCATGATAGCTCCACAATTGAAATCTGGCTGTATGATCCAGGGAAGCGTTTGCTACATCCAGGGACCGTCCGCTCCTTACATCCCTGACGCTGTATTGGCCTCCGCCAAGATGAGTCACGATCCACTGCTGATTCGTTCCCCCATTGGATGTCCATTGCTGAACACTTGAACCATTTGTTGTGCCGGATGCATCCATAGCCTTGCCGCTATGGCGCACAATGAAACGATAGGTGCCGCTCGGAATATTTCCTTCAGGAAGCGTTGCGGTTCCGCCGCTGCCGGCCGGCCGGGTATAGAGAAGCGTACCGTATCCGGGTTGGTCAAATGTCGAAGCATGGTTATTGTTTGCGTTCGGACCGCCTTCAGTTCCTAATAGTTGGACGCGTGCGGCAATATTGGGCACCGACAGCCCCTTGCGGTTTGCATAGTGGTTGTAAATCATTGCCCAGACCGGACGCGCATCACCGCGGCCCGAGCTCGATATTACCGTTTGTGTTTGCACTGAGCCGTTTACGCCGGAGCCCCATTCGTAGGTCGCAAACGGTACGTTATCGTCTCCGTTGTTATATTTGGCAACGTATTCAGCGGCGCGCAGGAAGCGGTTATTTGCCCACCCATACAGATCGTCGCCTTGATTCCAAGCCATTTCAGCTGTTGCAGCCATTAATCCAATACCCAGTACCGAATGCGGTTGATCGCGCCCGGACTCCTGCCACTGCGCGAGCCCGCCCGGATGCAGGAATGGAATCGCATTATAGATGGAACCGTTTCCAGCACCGTTTTTAAAGTATTCGATGCCTATATCGTAGATGTCCCGGCGGTCAGTAAAAATCCCTATCGCAACCGTCGCCGCCATATTGCACAGATCCCAGTTCGCCCAGTAATTTTGGATGTGTGCACCGTTGTGATCATCGCCGAATTCATTACCGATAAGGAAGCGCTCGTTAAGCGGCTTGTAAAATACATTAAGCAGCATGTTTTGCATCTGGCCCACGTTGAAACCGGGATAATCACGCATAATCTCTGACGCGTTAGCCAACTGATAGCCGTAAAGTCCGGCAGCCAAATAGCGGTCGGCATTGCCGGTGACCGTCGTAAGTGTGGACGACCAGGCGTTCAGAATATTGCGGGCCGTATCGCCGTGAGCCGTATTGCCGGTAACCTTCCACCTTACGGCATTCTGGAAAGCGCGGGCAACATCGATGTACAGCAAGGCTACATTATCGCCGGTGCCGCCGCGAATGATCGTATCCGTAGCACGCGGGGTCCAACCGGACGCTGAAAGCGAGCTGCCCTCCAACTTTTTAAAACCGGCTAGATACGGCTCCGTGCCCGCGTTAACCATCTGTGTCATTCGGTCGAAATCCGCCTGTGTGTGCAGTATGCCGGGGTGTACCAAAGGGCCGGATGTAGCTGCTTGCACTTCCCTAACATTCCCTATCATGCTTACCAGAAGGCATAGAATCATTGAAAATGCTAAAAACTTCTTCATCTTAAAAATCATCTCCTTTTTTCCTGAATGCTCATACCGTTTTTTCGCTCTAGAAATGTCGGCGTTTACCCAGGCTGCGGTTGATCATGAGGTATTGTGACGGGGATTTCGTCGTCATTCACTCATGCTTAGTGTTTTTTCGCTTGCATCACCTCCTTTAGGGCCTCAAATATCGGCACCGATTTGTAATCGCTTTCAGCGGATTCAGTCATTCAGTTGAATTAGAGAAGACCAGGTCTGATTACTCTAATCACCCTGGCCTTCCGTTTAGGCATTATCCTTCGACTAGATCACAATTCGTGCCCACCGGATCAGAATGTCTGCTTGTTCCTGAGTGAAATATTTTCCGGTTTGATCCTGTACTTGCTTAATATAGTCGTCCATCATGCTCTTGGCCGCGTCTATTTTGCCGCTGCCGGCTGCGGCTTTCGCCTGATCCAGCTTTTGATTGTACGATATGGCCACTGTTTCCCATCCTTTGACGCCCGTCGTTTGCATAAAGGCGTTCGTCACGGCCTTCAGGCTATCAAATGTGACCGTTACCGTGAAGGTATGCGTAGTCGTCGTTTTATGGCCCGCCATATCCTCCGCTGTTACGGTTGCCGTATTTTGACCGGATGCCAGCGCATACGCCTTGGATTGAACCAGCGGCTCGCCGCAAGGTGTACCGTATACGCTCGATATGACATCAGTCGCGCTGCATGTTATGGCGACCGTCTGGTCGATCGTGTACGAAGCCTCACCCGTTATCTGAACCTCGGGGGCCATAAGGTCGATTTTGATCTCCAGTGATTCCGCCTCTCCCGGTTCGACGGAACGGCGATACAGAACCTGATGTGTTCCCTCTTGGTTCAGGTTAACAGGCGCGCTGTAGCCATTCCACGTGTTCCCGCCGTCCAGGCTGTATTCTGCGATTTCCGCAGGAGACAGGGTCATCGTGACCGGAGACGTATACCACCCGTTCTTGCCGCCTGGAGGCGAAGGATCCAGGGATGCGGTTACGTCCTTCCACTGCAGCCCTTTGATCGCCGCAAGCAGCCCTTCGGATGCCGCATCAACCTCGGATTGAGTTGCACCTGCATTGTTATAGACTGATTGAGCTTTCAATATTTCCGCCTGTAGCGCTTGTACACTCTCCTCTTTGTAGAGGCCGGTGTCGATCGCGGCGGCTTCTTCAAGCAAGACTGGAATTAAAGTGTTGTCCATCCACTTCGCCGCCGTATTGTTCATTGCAGACTTGATTTCTTCTGCGCTCAAGACGGAATTATAGACGCGGAATTCATCAATCATGCCGTTTAACAGCGGATCCGGCCACTGGCTTTTGCCGATGTAATTGACGCTCGGTTTAAAATCGCTCGGCTTGATTGTAAAATTGCTCGCTGATGCTTTCAGTTCACCGCCCACATACAACTTCGCCGTACCGCCGCCAAGCGTCACCGCCACATGAACCCATTGATTAGCGACCAACTGCGAGGTTTGCACCATTTGCTCGCTGCTGCCGTTCTTGATCGCGAAGCGCAGCGTATTGCTGCCTGATCTCGGCGTTAGGAACAGGTATTGATTCGTGTTGTTGCCGAAATCAAAGATGCGCTGCCACTGGTTGCCGCCCTTCCAGTTTATCCATGTTGCCAAAGTGATCTCATCATAATTGGCAAGCGGATGCGTCTCAGGCAGCGTTACATAATGTTTTCCAGCCAAATCGATGGCTTGCCCAACCTTGCCGGCCGTATAAGCAGGGGTCCCATCAACGGTTCCGTCAGACGAACCAGTGGAGTTGTCCGCGTTCCCTTCGAACGAATAGAGTGAAGCAGGAACATGGACAAGCAACGTTTCGGCCTGCTCAAGTTCAGCAATAAGCTTTGCCTTGTCGGCATCCGGTTTCACTATTTCCGCCTGAATCCGCTCCACTTCCTTAAGGTACATGTAGTAGCTTCCTTTCGTGTAATCTTCCGCCGGCAGAATCTTGAGATTGATCTTGAATTGAATCGTTTGGTTGACCTCAAACAATCCGTTGCCGACCGTAAAGGTTACCGGATGGATGCCGTAATCGGCTTGATCAGGAGTCCAGCTGAATATGCCTTCCGAAGCGTTGAACACCGCGCCTTCAGGCAATTCACCGGTACTGAACACGAGTGGTTCGCCCGTCGGATCGGAGACCGGCACCTGGTAGGTGAACGGCCGCTCCGCGGTCAGCTCCACCGTCGTGACCGGTTCAAACACCGGCTGCCCTTTGACCGTGATCTTGATCGTTTTGGACGATGAAAGCTCACCCGCCGCCGCGGTAAACGTTACAGCGTGAACACCGCCCTGTTCTCTGTCAGGCGTCCATGCGAACGTTTGGGTTGCTGCATCAAAGGACGCTCCCGCCGGCAGACCATTCGCCCCATATGCCACGTCGGCAGCCGCATTCACCGCTTCAACACGGAACGCGAGCGCGCTTTCCGCAACCACGGTTTTGTCTCTCAGCGATTCCAGCACCGGCATGCCTTCGATATACACCAGCGCATCGAGTGCAGCCAGCAGACGGTTGTCCGCAGCGTCCACCTCTTCCTGGGTTGCATCTGCGTTGTCCAGCACCGCTGTTGCATCGGCCGTTTCCAACGCAAGAGCTTGCAAGCTTTCAGCCGTATAGATGCCTTCCTCATTCGCTGCCGCCGCTTCATCCAGCAAGTTCGTGAGCAGCGTCTTGTCAACTGCAATTTCAAGGAACTCGATTTCTTCAAAGGTACAGCGCCCAAAATGATCGTCATAAATACGGATATAACGGTATGGAGTCTTGTCAGGATTAAGAGCACTATTCCAATCGGTAGCGTTAGCACTTGTAATTTTATACAAGTTTACAAAGTTCACGCCATCATTGGAACCTTGAAATACTGTATTAATTACACGGCTGACTACGTTTGCTCTTGGTTTGAAGCGGAAAGTATCAACAACTTTTTCATTACCTTCTCCGAAATCTACGGTAACCCAGCTAATGTCAGATCTGGTTTGGGTTACTGTTGAAAAGTTGCCATCGAAGAGATACCATCCATTTTGTTCTTCTGATAAACTGTCATTTCCCAAAGCCTTATCTGATGCTCTTACCATAGATGGCTGCAGCTGTACTTTCGTCAGAAGAGTTCTGAAGGAAACAAGCCATTTCTTGGCGTCGTAAATCTGGTCAATCAGCCGCTTCTCGTCAAAGTCTGGTTTCGCCAACTCGCTTTTGATCCGGCTCAATTCCTTATTGTACAGGTAGAAGCTGATTTTTGTGTAATCGGAAGCCGTGAGGCTCTCTGCAACTGCCATAACGACGGCAATGGGGTCAGCATAAGCGGAAACCATCGCGGACAGCGGTCCGAACGTTCCGTCGCCGTGAACGGCCATCACCTTGTAATACACACTGCCGTAACGAAAACCGGATTCCTGGAACGAAGTCGATCTCGTACCGGTGAGTGCCTCCTCCCAAAGCGAACCGTCTTCCAATTCGGTTGTTCCTGCTTTGAATACCGGATCGGTTAAGCTCGCCTCTTCGTCATAGGTGCGATAGACATTGAACCAAGAGGCTTGCTTCGGTTTATTCCAGTGCAGCGTAACCTGATCCTTTGCTTTGGATACGAAAGGTGATACAATGCCTTGCGGTGTTTCCGTAACCGTTACGTCGCTGAACTCTGCTTCGCCCGCTGCGACAATACCGGTATGGTATGCGTACGGCAACAATGTGATCATTTTCGTGACGTACTGCCAGTCTGCTCCATTCTTGGAGACGAACGCGTACACCGTCTGCGAATCATGATCCCGCATCAGCTTGATGTACGGATACTCCGCCGCCGTATAGCCTTCAATGTTTGCGTTCAACGGACTTGCAGCCTTATTGGACCATTGATGCATCGAGATCCGCGTACGGTTCTGAAGCACGAGGCTGCCGTTCTCATCCGAGCCGAAATAGATATAGCGGGCCTTGCCGGCGGTGAGCCGGTCGCGCAGCATGATGCCGCTTGCTTCTCCGGCCGCGCTGTCCAGCTTCGCGCTGATCGAGCTGTTTCCGGCTGCGACCTGGCTGACAACGTGCAGCGAATCGTTAATGTTCCGCTTGTAAATGTGATTATCGTCCCCTTCGCCCAGCCCCGTCCCGTTAGCGGAGCCGATCGAGATAGACGAACTGTCGATCACAGCGCTTCCTGACGTACCGCCGAGACGGTCGTCCCGCCATGCCGTTCCCGACAGGCCGGATACCGGCGCCGTCAAATCGACCTTCGCGCGCCAGGAATCCCAGCCCGCTCCGTTATCATTTACTGCGGCGACCTTGTAATAGTAAACCTTGCCGTTCTGAACCGTTGTGTCCTTGTAATAGTTGCCTTTGGCCCCCGTTGCGACGGTCGTATAAGGACCCTCTTCCGATTCCGAACGTTTAATCGTGTAGGATTGTCCGCCGGAGGTTGTTTTCCAGGAGACGCCGACATAACCATTGCCTGCCAGAGCGTTCACAAAGTCAACATGGAACGGCTTCGGAGCAAGCTCAATATCCGATGTTAATTTCAATACCATCGCGGATTTGGGCGCAATGGTCACTTTTCCGCCCACGACCGGGACGTTCGATCCCGTTACGAGGTCAAGAACCGTGCTGCCGCTGAAATCTGCCGGCAGTTCAACTTCGAACGATTGTTCATTACCGTATGCCTCGCGTGTCGTGTTGAAAATCATGAAATATTTGCCGTATCTGGACGTTTGCAATTCCGGATAAGCGGAATAAGGCGTGTCCGCTTCATGATTGTCACGGTTGACGGTCCCAACGCCCGGTTGATAAGAAATCGGCGCAACCTCGCCAATGAGCGCCTGCGGAGCTCCGCTTACTGAAGCTCCCTGAGGCGACATGTAATCGGTATCGAAATAAGAAGGACGCATATAGTAGTCTTCATACCGGAACCGGTTGTTGGTGGCGATCTGAACGACATGACTGTAGTTGTCTTTCATCACATTAAGCTTGCCGTTGCTTGCCGAACCTTTATTCCGGTAGAAAAGCGCTCCGAACATTCGGAAATCGCCGTCTTTTACCGACAGGTACAGATTGTCGATATCCGCCCATGCAAACTGCTCGTAATCGGCCGGATTGACGCCCAAGGCCGCGATTTCTTCCGGCTTGTAATAATCGAAATCGGTTTGCGGAAGAACAACCCCAGCCATCGCGTTGCCGCCGAACCGGCCGTAATTGGCCCGATCGCCTGTGACATACTTGTACGCATCCGCCAGACGGTAATTCCGCGAGCTGTTTGTTCCGCTGTTGCCGAAGTCGTTAGCGTTGAACAGTTGGCGATCCGTAAGCTGCTGCTGCACATAGCCGACCGCTTCTTTCGCATATTGCCAATACTCGTCCCACTCCGGACCGCTGTATTTTTGCTCGTTTTGGGCCATCATCATTTCCAGGTATGCATACTGCATTCCCATTCCAAGCCCCACTCTCGCGCCGTACGCGGGGAAACCGGTTGAACTCTGGTTTCTCTCATCCGTAACTTGTTCCGCTCTCATTACTCGTTTTCCGTTATCATCCAAAGAGGAATAACGGACAAATCCGCGGGCATGAATGTTTCTCAGCGCCGCTTTCAGAAGTTGGTTATTAATTTCTTCGTCACCGGCATGGCCGAGCGTTTTATAGAAAAAGTTCAGAACGTAGTTTGCCGCTTCGCCATAGTTGGCGACGTAGCCGTTTTCCCTAGTCAGTCCCGCTTCCGTCAAGCCGGTGTAATGCTCGCCGTACGGCTTGCGGCGCACCACCTTGCCATTCTCGTCCAGCTTGCTCTTGGCAAACCCTTTGCCGATAACGTGAACGAAATCGTCGGTAAAACGCGCTTGCCCGTCATGGTAGAAAAGGGAATGATACAGATCCAGCTCTTCTCCGTTCGGACCGACCAGCACCTCTTCGCCAAGGAACGGCCGGATCCCCACGGCTTCAAGCAAAATTTGATGACTGCGCTCCTTGCCTTCAAAGAACGGAGAGCCGATGATGCGCAAGCCTTCGTGAGCTTCCCACGCGCCTTCATACGTATAAAGCATCTGGTTGTAAATATAGGAGAGACGCGCACGGGCAAAGTCGAAATTCGCTTTCAGCACGCGTTCCCACGCTTCGCGTCGCGTCAACTCGCCGCCGTTCCAGTCCAAGCCCGCAAGAGAAAACTCACCTTCGGTCGTTCCGGTGACGAATGGCTGATCCAAGAACGCATTAAACGCCGCTTCTCCATATATGGAATCGTTCTTGATCAGGCTTTCCGCGATGTACATCGCTTCGCCGAGCGCGCCGTAGTAGCCGCCCCAGTCGCCCTGATGGCCGCCCCGCAGCACCAGTCTTGTATTGCCGTAATAATCCTTGACATGGTTGTCGATCGTTTTGAAGATACGCTGCAGCGCCGCCTTTTTCTCTTCTGGCGTCTGCGCCGGAGACCAGCTGTATTTTAAAGCACTCGCGTAAAATTTCAATTCATCCTGATAACGGATGATCGACAGCTTACCCCCCGCATTGGAATCCACTTTGGCTGAATAATTGTTAAACAGGTTGACCATGTCTTGCATATAGCTGTCGATTTTCGCCTGCTTCTCCTCATTCGTCAAATCCGCCGCCACAATGGTGTCCAGATTCTGCTCTTCCTTAAACTTATAACCTTGCTGTTCTCCTTCCACATTCAGATAGGCCTGCGTGTGGGTGTAGGCGCTATAGAAACCCCTGGAAGATGCCGTTACATCTCCCCACTGATTGAGCGTTCGGATAGTGATTTCAACGGTCTCTTTCCCGTATGTGGACTCCAGCGGAAGCATGACCGTATTGTAGTAAAAGCGGTTCGGCAACCACGCGCCCTTGCTGATAGCTTCATAATCGCCATGTCTCAAGAAACCTACCTGCTCGCCGTTAATATTGACTACGCTGTTATAGCCCGATGTGTTGTCTTCTCCCGCTAGTTTCAAGGTGAAGTAGTTGCGAAGATACGGATCGACCTTCATCGTAAACGTCAGATCCCCGCCTTGATCTTCCTGCGGTACGAGTGGATTCGACACCCGGGCGGTTTCGCCCTTGAACCCGGTGATCACGCTTGTAAAGTCGCCCTTGAAATTGTGAGCGCTTTCAGAAACGCCATTCCCGAAATCAAGCTTGTCCAAATAGTCCGTGTCTTCATTCGCTCCAAATACTTTATCAACCCCAACAGGGATGATGAATTGCAGCAACATAACTGCCGATAGACAGACAGACAAGATACGTGTTGCCACGGTTCTTTTCTTTTTACTCCAATACATGTCAACCTTCCTCCTTAAAAATAATAAAAGAACTGCTCCATCCATTCTCCTTTACTATAGTTTGCTTCATTTTGTATGTTCTTGCCTTGCATCACCCCTTTACGGAAAAAAGTCATCCCTTGAACATGCCGATCACTAGGAATATTTTAGCATTATATTAATACTATAAATTAAAAACTACCCAATATAAATAAAAGAATACTATCAAATATATAACAAAATTACGATTTAAAATACTTATCCGAGCAGCAAAAATAAGGGGCTGTCACCTCAGGAATAATATTCTTGAGACAGACCCTTTTCTCAGATTAAGGAAAGCTTGGTATGCCTATGGTATAGATCTTCCCAATCTGTATATCGAACTCAATCCGGTTTTTCTTTCGTATCCAAGGATTAGTTAATACGAATATTAATGTGAATATATCCAACTTACTTGGGAGTGGTTCGATGTATCGCCGGGTTGCAATTTAACGGAAGCGCCTTGGCGAACTTTATGCTGGAGAGGCTTTCACGAAACGTCCCTAGTCGCATATACTGTGAACGCAAACGGCACTATTGCGCCATGTCCAAGCCATATATCTTCCGCCTCCGCCGCTATTACAATCACGAACGTTTCAAGCAGAAATTTAACAACCTTAGTCCGATTGAATACCGGACCAAGGTTGTCGCTTAGAGGCTTTAAATTAACTGTCTACTTGACGGGGGTAAGTTCACACCAGAAGGCTTTTATTATTCACCTGTCTACTGTAAAGGGAGCATATCATTTCAGGGTCAATCCTTTTTGTTATTGTTTTCGAAATCTCCGTTTTAATCAGCTGCGATTCAACACGAATTCATCAAATGTGACTCTTGTTGCCGTGCAATAAGCTCCGATCGTTGCGGATGTAGACGTAGGTCCAGTGACAAAGGTAATTGTAGTGAGGTACCAGGTATCATCGGAAATAAAGCTTTGGTTGATCTGGGCATCGCCGTAATCTTTCACATAAACGTAGCCTTGACCTGTACCGAATACGCCTTTGCTATAGACCTTCAACGTGTAGGAGGTATTGGGAGTGAGCCCGGTTATCGTTTGCTCAGCGTAGTTACCCGGGTTCCAGAGCGAAAGGCCATAACCGCTGTTATATGCAGCCCAAACCTGAGCGGTGCCTCCAGACCCTGTCCATCCGGAGATGTTGCCAATTTCAAAATCGCCGTTTTGGACCAGCACAGGACTTAGATTTAAGACAAAATTGTCAAACGCAATTCTTTTGACCGTACAGTAACCTCCGATCGTTGCGGATGTCGAGGTTGGTCCAGTAACAAAGGTGATGGTCATTTTATGAAAATTATTATCGGAAGTAATGTTTTTGTTGATCTGAGCACCGCCGTAATCTTTCACATAAGCGTAGCCTTGACCTGTACCCGATACGCCCTTGCCATCGACCGTCAACGTGTAGGAGGTATTCGGACTGAGCCCGGTTATCGTTTGCTCTACGTAGTTGCCCGGGTTCAAGAGTTCAACGCCGTAGCTGCTGTTGTACGCAGCCCAAACCTGCGTCGCAGCCCCGGAGCCTGTCCATCCAGAGAGGTTGCCGCCTTCAAAATCGCCGTTTTGAACCAGTACTGGCGTTGGTTTTATGGAAAAATTGTCAAATGCGACTCTTGTGGCTGTACAGAAAACCCCGATCGTTGCGGATGTTGAATTAGGCCCCGTAATAAAGGTAATGGACGTGCTATGAAAATTATTATCGGAAATAATGCCTTTGTTGACCTGTGCAGCGCCGTAATCTTTGACATACACATAGCCCCGACCTGTACCCGATACGCCCTTGGCATCAACCGTCAACGTATAGGAGGTATTCGGACTGAGCCCGGTTATCGTTTGCTCCGCATAGTTGCCCGAGTTCAAGAGCTCAACGCCGTAGGTGCTGTTGTATGCAGCCCAAACCTGAGCGGCAGCGCCGGAGCCTGTCCATCCGGAGATCGTACCGTCTTCAAAACCGCTGTTTTGAATCAGCGGACGTAAGACAAAATTATCGAATTGAATTCTTCCGGATGTGTTATTTACTCCGATCGTTGCGGATGTAGCGTTCGGTCCTGTGGCAAAGGTAATGGACGTGCTGTGAAACGTATTATCGGAAATAATGCCTTTGTTTACCTGATTGCCGCCGTAATCCTTCACATAAACGTTGCCGCGCCCGGTACCTGATACGCCTTTGGCATCGACCGTCAGCACGTAGGAGGTATTCGGACTGAGCCCGGTTATCGTTTGCTCTGCATAGTTGCCAGCGCTGCGGAGATCAAGACCGAACGTGCTGTTGACGGCGGCAGAAATGTGTGTGAGCATTCCATTGCCTGTCCAAACTGCGGTATGGCCGTTCTCAAAATCGCCATTCTTCACCAATGATGAGCTATTATTTTTAAGCACCCTGAACTCGTTGAAGGAAGCTGGAACGCCGGCGGACAATCCTGTTATGGTAATACGGACATACCTGGCAGTAGCGTTGAAGTGATCGTTATTCGTCTTGTACGTGCTGTTGCCTCCAGTCCTGTCCACCACTGTAGTCCAGTTGACATCATCGGTCGATACCTCAACCTTATACAAGTGAGTTAAATTGTTAGAATCCCATATCACCTTGGTGCCATGAATCGTTTTGTTGCTGCCAAGGTCTACCTTCCACCAGTGGCCGGTATTGGTATCATTAGCGGTCCAGTTGGTCCGATGATTGCCATCGTTTCCGCTGGAAGCCGGATTGCCGGGCTTTTCGCTATCCGAGCTGGCAGCCGCATTCAACGCCAGATTGGTGTAAAGAGGTGTTGGAACCGGAATCGGCGTGTAACTTCCCGCACCTGGAGCTACGACCGTAATGTTGCTGGTATTGCTGTTGATGTTAATATTTCCTGCAGCGGGGGTCAGAATCAGATTACCGTTGACCACCAGATTCTCAAAGGTGATGTCTTGAACCATGCGGTTGGGGCTATAGCCGGTCATACTGGAACCAGTACTATTACTGCCGGTATAGGTGATATTCTTGAAATAGACATTTTTAATTCCGCGCCCCGGGCCAGTCTGACCGGCGGTCCAAACATTATTGATATTCACAATCGAATTTACATAATTATCCTCGATCCGGATATCTGTAAACCGAATATTTTGGATCAGGTTGCCATCGCCATTCGTAAACTGAATAGGGCTCATGGGACTTCCTGTATTATTCAGCATGATGTCGATATTCGAGAAGCTTATATTATCAATAAGAAGGCCGCCTTCATACTCAGTCGGATCGCCATGAGTACCGAAATTGATCGGACGAGCAACGTCGGGCATCAAAATCATGTTCGTTACCGTTAGATTCGTGGTATTACCCCAAAAATTCGATTCCGGGCGAGCGGTGTAAAACGCCATACTATCATCGCCGGAGCGGATAAAGCAGTCATTGATGGTAACATTGGAAGATCCCATATTGTCAATGCCGTCGGTCCAGCTCTTGTAGCTGAAGCCTTTGATGTTGTTTACCGTAACATTATTGGCATTTTGCAGGTCGACTAAATCGCCGCCTCCGCCTCCCATGCCGTAGTCGTTGACGATAATGCCGTCGATCGTGATGTTCTCGGCATAGTTGACCGATATGCCTCTCCATGAGGGATGATCCAATATTCCCCGCCCTCTGACCGCAGCATTCGTGGCGCCATCCAAAAACACGCCGCCCTTGACGACCGCTCCGCCTGCGATGTAAAGGGTCTTGCCGCTTGGCACCGTCTGATTTCCGTTATAAACACCGGGACCAAGATAAATGACGTCAGGATCGCTTGGACTTGGCGGATTAACTTCCAATGGATTTGCAAAAAGATGAAGATTATGGAATATATCCCCGTTGATCTCTACCGAGAGCTTGGTAGGGCCGGGTATGGTAAAGGTCAATGTATTGCCGTTGATCGCAGGGGTGATCCCTTTGCTCGCAGGACGGACTTTCGCTGTTGAAACCGTTCCGGCATTGTAGGTCACGGATACATCCACAGGACCGTCCGTATCGAAATATACAAAGGAGGCATGAGCGGGATTATACCCCCCTACGGTCGTATCATATTCATCCAAATCCTGCCAGGCTCCGCCATTTGCACGTACCTTAACGGTGAAGTCGGTGTTAAGCGCAGCCCCTCCCGGAGGGTTCGGATAGGTAACCAATGTCGTGCCGGCTGCATGAACTTCTGTTGGAAGGCCAAACGAGAGCGGGGCGAATAATGCAAGCGCTACCATAAATATGTAAAACCATTTGGTCCTCTTGCTGCTTTTCGTTAACATAGTCTACAACTCCTTCATTCTCATTTGTGTTAACTAAAACGGTAGAAAATTCTGTTGCTTGATCTCACCTCCAGACATGGTGTAATAGCCAATGACAGATCATAATCCGTCATTGGATATTACACCACGCACCTGGATGTTGCCCCGTTTATTGTTGGGCGAATCATCCTTATAGGTGCTGGTGTGATTTCCGGCCTTTATTTTATATCCCCGCCATATTCGGCAAGCAATCTCTCATATTCGGAGCCTGTAACCGGCAATACAGACCCATGGCGGGGTATGGTCGGCAGCGCAAACTCCGCGGGCATCGTCCATTCGCCCGAATCCAGATCCGTCGTCACCAGAGGGAGATAACCTCTCAACCCATATTCATCAATAAATAAGTACCATTTGTTTTCCACATTAGATTTAAACACAATCGGGCCTTCGCCCCGTTTCATCCATTCCTGACCGATATTCTCACGGATCGTCGTAAAGCTTGAGGCATGGATCGAATCCCCGGACTCCTGAAACACTGCGGAGTTATGCTCCCCTTTTGAAAACCTGTAAATCTTTCCATTCGCCCGAATCATCGTCGTATCAATAACGGAGTGACCGTAGTCGATATAGACCTCCGGCTCCGAAAAATGTACAAAATCCTTCGTTCCCGCCGCCAGTATTCGGTGATAACGGCCTTTGCCGCCTTCTGCTTCCTTATCTCCAAGCATCGAGGCCCAATAGACGAAATATTGCTCCGAATCGGCATCGTAGAACGCTTCCGGCGCCCAGGCGCAGCCAGCATCCGGTGGCGCGATTTCAACCCTCCTCTGCTCGGACCAATGGATCAGGTCAGACGATTCCCACACCACAATGGAGCGGCTGCCTTCGTTGACGGCGCGACTCCAGTCTCCATCTCCGTGCGCCTTGAGATCCGTCCCTAGCAGGAAGAACTTGTCCCCTTGCGGCGACCGGATGATAAACGGATCGCGTACGCCTTTTTCCCCCAATTTAGAAGTAAGAACGGGCTTACCGCCGTTCAGCTCCCGCCAATGCAGAGGGTCGTTCCCCTGGCTTAAAGAAAAATAGATTTCTTCGCCGCCGCCTTGGCCTTCATCATCGGTAAAGTAGACGAACAAATAACCGGCATACTGTTCATGATTGGACATTTCCGCAGCTACCTCCTGGTTACTCTTTTAAAGACCCGAGCATAACGCCTTTAGTGAAATAGCGCTGCGCGAATGGATACAAGATGATCATCGGTATGGATGTGATGACCATTGCAGCCAGTTCAATTGTCTTCGCTGTAACCAGTCCTTCACCCTTGGCTTTGTTCAGCAACTCGGCCACTGCCAAGTTCGAGTTAGCGGCTGCGTTTTGCAACTGCTCAGACGCATTGCTCGTCTGCAGCAATTTCAAAATCAAATACTGCAGCGTTTGCAAATCAGTCGATTGCGTGAAGTATAGTGTGGTTCCAAAGTCATTCCATACCCCTACGGCCGTGAAAACGGACAATGCGGCCAAAACCGGCTTTGACAGAGGCAGGACAATTCGGAAAAAGATCGTAAATTCGCTGCCCCCATCCAGCTTGGCTGATTCGAACAAAGAGTCGGGGATAGCCTTGTAATTTGCATTGAGAATGATGACATTCCAGAATCCGCCAAACAGCGAAGGAATAATATACACCCAATAGCTGTCATACAGCCCCAACCAATTGATCAATATAAAGGAAGGGATCAATCCACCGCTAAAATACATGCTGATAAATCCGATCATCATATATAACTTCTTGCCTTTTAAGTATGGCCGTGAGAAGGCGTAAGCGAACATCGCCGTGTACAGGATGGACACCACGGTAACGATGACCGTTCGCGATATAGTGATCCATGCTGTCTGAAGCAGTCCGGGATCCGCCAGAACGGCCCGCCAGCTGGCCCACGTAAACTCCCGAGGCCAAAAAAATAAAGGCCCCCGCATCAGATCCGACCCCCCATTCAAGGAGCCGATTACCGAATACCAAAACGGATAGATGGTCGCACACATCAGCAAAATCATGATCACAACATTCGATATATTAAAAACACGCTCTCCTGGAGACTTGCCACCAACCATTACGCCCGCCTCCTTTAGAAAAGACCTGATTGGGTCAATTTTTTCGATGCATAGTTGCCTCCGAGCAGCAGGAGCAACGCTAATACCGACTTCAACAAGCCGATGGCCGTCGCCGTAGCAAATTGGAATTGCAGAAGCCCCGTCTGATACAAATAGGTATCAATTACTTGGCTGGCCGGCAAGTTAAGCGTATTCTGAAAAACGTAAATCTGGGTAAAGTTGTTGTTCAGCATACCGCTTATGGCGAAAATGATCATAATCATAAGCGTCGGCTTAATACAGGGGATCGTAACATTTATAATCTTCCTGAAACGCCCTGCTCCATCGATGGCGGCGGCCTCATATAACGATTGGTCGATACCGGCGATGGCAGCCAGATATAATATGGCCCCCCAGCCCAAATCTTTTAATATAGCGGTGCCAATAGCCACTCCCCAGAAATAATCCGGATCCCCTAGAAATAGAATCGGCTTATCAACAAGATGAAGCTGCACCAGCACTTCATTGATAATACCGCCTTGCGGATTCAACAATGTAATGAATAACCCACCATAAATAACCCATGATAGAAAATGCGGCAAATAAGTGATCGTTTGTATAAACGATTTGAACTTGCGGCTCGTAAGTTCATTCAGCATCAGAGCAAACAAGAGCGTTAGCGGCAGTCCTATCAGCGAACCGAACAGATTGATTCCAACCGTATTTTTTAACATCGGCCAAAATTGAAAACTATGAAAAACTACTGTGAAATTTTCAAAATTATTCCACTCGCTTGTAAAAATTCCTTTAACCCCGCTCATCGGATCGTAGTTCTTGAATGCCATCAACAGGCCGAATAACGGAAAAAAACTAAATATAATAATTAAAACAATCGCTGGCCAAATCATGAGCTGCAATTCCATCTGAGTTCGCCAATCACGCCCCAGATAATGGCTCTTCCTTTTTCTGACGAAAGGCAATCTTATACTCTCCGGAGTCGTCTTCATCTGTTTAACTTCTCCTATCCGTTTTATTATGGATAATGCCAAAGTGCAAGCACTTTGGCATTATCCGCCTTCCATACAACAATTACGAATTGATACCTTTAACCGTTATGCCCAACTCTTGTTCCTGCTTATGGAACTGTTCATTCTTCTTCGCATCGAGCTCAAGCTGACCGAGATCCTTTATCTTATTGATCATCTCTTCGTAATTTTTATTAAATGCCGCCTCATCTTTAGACAATATAATTTTGGAAATCTGGGCTTCCTTATAAAGCTTGATTTCAGCCTCTTGCTTCGCCTCTTTGCTGTCGGGCGGAAAGAAGCCTTCCGGCATACCGAGCGGTGTAGCATCATAGATGGTCGATGCTTTTACAGCCGCCGTATGTGCCTTCATAGCCATAACATCAAGCGGAGCAGAAGAAGGAGTGGTTACATGGTCGTTCCAAGCACCATTGAAGAATTGCCAGAACATGTCAACCCCTGTTTTCGTACGGTCATTTTGATTTTTAATGCCTTCCTCGGTTCTGACGAAGAGTCCATCCTGCACCGTGTAATCTTTGCCTTCAAATCCATAGAAGAGAAGCGTTTTCCCTTCATCGCTCATCATATAATCAATCCATTTGGCAATGAGTTCCGGATGCTTGGCCGTCTTGGAAATGGAGGTTTGCATCCAGCCTGAATACGGCTCTGAATAACGGGCAGCAATAGATTTTGTACCCTGATTCGACTGGATCGGTCCCGGATTGACCCAAATCGGACCTAGTTTCTCATCTTTAAACCCTGAATTCGCTATATTTCCGATAATGCAGAAGACGCGTCCGGTCTTTACAGCCGCTGCCATAGCCGCATCATCCATGGTCATCTGACCCGGATCAAAGTATCCGCCTTGGGCTGCCTTGAACATGAATTCCAGCACTTGCTTCGTTTCAGGAGCAAAAACAATATCCCGGAAATTGCCATCCTTGTCCACCGACATTGCGCCAAAATATTCCTGAAGTGTAGGGATCGTAGCCTGCTGGTACACCTTGCCGTTGATTTGCAGCGGGATGACAGGCGCGCCATCGACCTTTAGGTTCTTGACTTTTTCGAAAGCAGCCAATACTCCGTCCTCGGTTTTAAGATCATCTATAGAAATACCGGCCTCTTTCATGATTTTTTCATTGAATATGGCGTTATTGTTGACGGAATATTTGGCTGCATCGGCTACAAGTTCACTTGCCGGAGGATAGGTTTTTTGTAAATCCTCAGAGTTTATATGGCTTGGAATTGCAGCGAAAGCGCCATACTTTCTTATTATCGCTTTCTTTACATCCGCCGGGAAAGACGTCAATAAAGGCGAGGAAGGATTGTACTTCTGCATAAACTCATCCAAATCCCAAATTTTACCTGAATCAACCAGCTTCTTATGCAATTGGCCATCCGTAATCGTCATGAGATCCGGAAGCTCCTGCGAAGTGGCGAGCATCAGATTGAGCTTCGTCCCGGCATCCTGAGCCGGAATGTTAAACTCAAACGTAAGCCCTGTCTTCTGGGTAATGACCCCTTCTACGGTATTCGGGTCCGTGCTCCAAGGCGCTGGAGGATTCCAGAAGCTTGCGTCCGCAAACCAGGTCAGCTTCTCTGGAGTAACCGGCTCCGAATTTGTTGCGGCTGCCGATTCCTTCGGCGATGCGTTATTGCCGCTTTCGGCATTTTTGGCGGAACTGCAGCCCGTAAGAGCTACGGCGCACGCCAAGGCCATTACTGTAAGCATTTTCAATTTTTTCATACTTTCTGATCACCCCTGTAATGTATATTGGTTGAGACATCCTTATCTTATCCTGAACCACAGGCTTGCCATATGCTTCAATTTTTTTTTTGATTTGGTGTAAATTTAGATGCGTTATATTTTTCGGTGTTGGCTCGGCGTGACCCCAAAGTGCTTCTTGAACAGCTTGTTGAAATGAAAATAATCTTTATACCCTACCCTCTCTACGATCTCCTGTATGGACAGCGATTCATCGCTCAGCAGCTTCTTTGCCAGATTCAATCTCTTGGCGGCCACGTAATCCGTATAGTTGGTCCCCATCTCCTTCTTGATTAAAGCGCTTAAGTAGCCGAGACTGACATTGAATTGTCTGGATAACATGCTGAGCGAAATATCCTTTGTATAGCTGGAGTCGATGTAATCAATGATTTTCTTAACCGTCTCCTTGGAAAGCAGCATTTCTTCGTCCGACTGCCGTTCGAAGATGACGCTGATCCTCTCAAAGAGCTGCCGAACCGACTCGCAGGACCGGACGATTTGGGAATATGTCAAGTACTCAAGGCCTTGAACAAGCTCGCTGTTGCCGTAATATTTGTATACGAACAAGACGAGCTGGTTGTAGAGCGCGGAGATTTGGTCGATCAGCATACTCCGCGTTTCGCATTCCTCGCATAGCTCGTCCAGTCCCTGACGAATAATGTCCCGTTTGTATCCTTTTATTGCCAGCTCAATTTTTAGAACCAGCTTGGTCAGCGCTGCTACGTGGTCCACCGATTTGTATTCAGTTATGCTCTGCTTCTGCAGAAAGGAGGAGCTGGACAGGGCGATATCCGATTCCTGATACAGTTTGCCGATTGGCGTCGAGTAAAGTCCGATGCCGCTGATACCCACATACTGAGCGCCGGCAAGGCTTCCTGAGATGAAATCTAGCAAGCCAATCGGATTTTTTTGTTCGTCATAATTGACCAGATATGACAGTTTATTTTGCCCCGTGCGAAAGCGGAACCATTGGGTACCGTTCTGCGCCGCTTGTTCGGCGATGGCATCCCAAGCGGACGAATGCGGATATAAACAGCTGATGAAACGGTAGTGGGGAAACTCGAATTCCAGCCTTCTATTGATCATAAAATTGTTGATTTTGATGTTGTTGTCGGGCTCGAGCAATTCGAACAGATCCTCGAGGTGAAAATCCTGCTCACGATTCCCCTTATGACTGTTGGCCAGCTCAATCTTTAGCCGCAGCAAGGTCTCGGTCAGCGTGTTTCTGTCGACCTGCTTAAGCAAATAATCGAAGGCGCCGAGCTGTATCGCTTTTTGCGCATATTCGAACTCCGCATAGCCGCTGATCAGGATGACTTTCGTCTCCAGCCCTTGAAGGCGAATGCTTTCTATCAGCTCAATCCCGTTTAATCCGGGCATACGGATGTCCGAGATTACGACCTCGGGATTCATGTCCAGAATCGCTTCCATAGCTTCAATTCCGTCATGGACATCTCCAATAACGGTATAGCCCAGGCTCTCCCAATCGATCAATACTTTCATTCCTTTTGCAACCCAAGGCTCATCGTCAACAATCAATACCTTGTACACGATTCATACTCCCCTCTTGTTCCGCATTTTCGTGCACCGGAATGGTAATGCTGATCAACGTTCCGGTATTTAACTGACTTTGAATGTCCATCTCCGCCGCATCCCCATAAAACAGCTTGATTCTTCGGGAAATATTGGCAAGTCCGATGCCTTGCTTGTCATCCTTCACCGCAGGTACAAGCGCATCGGGATTCCTCAAACGATCGGACAGCTCTTGCAGCTGCCTCTCGTCCATGCCGCAGCCGTTATCCTGGACGGTATAACGAATCCGGTTGTCTGGCAAAGAATGTACCGTTAGCCGGACGATGCCCTTGCCTCTTTTTGTTTCCAAGCCGTGAAAGACGGCATTCTCGACGATCGGCTGCAGCAGCATTTTCAACGTCTTCATGCCGAGCAAACCTGCCTCGGCTTCGATTTCCACCCGAATCCTCCCCATAAAGCGGAGCTCGATAATATTGGCATACTCCTTAACATGCTTTATTTCATCGCCAATTGTCACGAAGTCGTTTCCTTTCACCGAATATCGGAACATATTGGATAAGGCTTCCGATATAGCCGCAATTTCCTCGTCCTTATTGTAGAAGGCCAAAGCACGGATGCATTCCAGTGTATTGTACAAAAAATGCGGATTGATCTGATTGCGGAATGCCGATATTTCCATCTGTTTTTTGGCAATTTCGATTTCATACATTTGCTTTTGCGCATGCTGGATCTCGTTGCCCAAGGTATCGATTTCGTCCAGCATTTTATTCAACTGGGCAGCGAGCACGCCGATTTCGTTATGGTATACGATAGTGAACCGCGTCTCGCCGCCCTTTTTCGAATAGGACTTCATAAAATCCATCAAAGCTTTGATCGGCCTCATGATTCGGGTGAAAAAGAGCAACAGAAACATACCGAGCAGACAGATCATAACCAGGTAGGTCGCGATATTCAGTCTTTGCACCGTATCCAAATCCCGCAGCAGCTCGTCCTTCGGGATGATGCTGATCAGCTTCCAGCCGGTGCCGGTCAGCGTAACCGACTGTACGATGTACCGCTTGTCGTTTTCCCATTCGGCCAAATCGATCGGATGGATGTTGGTCGCTGCTCCATCGCTCGCCATGATATTGTTGTGTTGATCGAGGAGCAGGAACTGGGATTTCGGTGTGATTTTTGCATTCTTTAATATACTGTTAAAATTGCTTACATCCATGATAAAAATGCATGCTCCCCTATAATCTTGAAGCTGGGCGCTCTTCAGGTTATAGATGGGAACGGTAATGATATATTGGGAATCGTTAGAAGACATTACGCCGGAATATTCAGTCGTTTGAACCGGATGCTGAAGGGAATCGGCAATTCCCGCTCCGGTATTGGCTACCAACGTTCCTTCCTTGTTATATAGCCGGATGCCTCTAATACTTTCCTTCAGCGACATCGTGTTGGCGAACATCGAGATCACTTCCGGATTCATAAGAACCATGGTCAGCTCATCTTCCACTGTCAACGCGGTTTGAATGGTCGGACTGTAAAGCAGAGATGTTGAGATTCCACCCATGTCCGCATAAAAACTGATCATCTTCTCTTCCACTTGAAGCAGTATTTTATCGGCGGAGTCCGTCACCTTTCTCTCGACAATCCGCTTCGCAATATGATTCGAGATGACGAACGAAACCAGAAGAATGACCAGCATGATCAAAATCAAATACATAATATTTCTGCTCAGACTGTGATTTCGAAATCGGTCCATGTTGACAACCCTCGCCTTCTTTTCCATTTATCTGGAACACCAATCGGTTCTACGTATTATGCGAATTCACCTCGTATGCTATAACCTCTCGACATTACCGAGGACTCTTTTGTGCGATTTACTAAAAGAACCGGCGTCAACCAAACGAATTTAAAGGAACCTTGGATCGCTCCAAGGTTCCTTTGCAAGAATCCGAATTATTTTGCGAGCCAATTAATTAACCTTTATGAGACAGGTTTGCCCTGCTTCTGCAGGAAATCGGTATAAACCGTCTCCGTTATGATGGAGCGCAACTTCATTGCCGCTAACAGCATCGTATACGGCAATCGCCTTATCCGAATACAGCACGCACTCCTCGTTGCCGCTCGATGTGATTTGCGCCTCTTCCCATTGACCATCCCTCCAACAGATATCGATCTGGAAGCCGCCTCTTGCTCTCAAGCCCTTCACATATCCCTCCGCCCAAGAATCAGGCAGCGCGGGCAGCAGCTCGATGTACCCTTGGTGTGACTGTACCAGCATTTCCGCTATGCCTGCTGTTACAGCAAAATTGCCGTCGATTTGGAACGGCGGGTGAGCATCGAACATGTTAGCGTACACGCCGCCTTTCGTAAAGCTGATCGGATCGTCGTTTTTAACTAAAGACAACAAGTTTGAAATTAAAGCCCTCGCCCTGTTCCCGTCTTTGAATCGCGCCCACATGTTAACCTTCCAGCCGAGGCTCCAGCCCGTTCCGCCGTCTCCGCGGAGCTCCATCGACCGTTTTGCGGCATGGAATAGCTCGGGCGTCCCCTTCTGCGTAAGCTGCCTGCCAGGATACACGCCTACTAAGTGTGAAATATGCCTATGATCCGGCGCTTCCCCTTCGAAGTCCTCGTACCATTCTTGAAGCTGTCCTTCGGCTCCAATCTTCATCGGATACAGCCTTGAGCGGGCTGCCATTAGTTTCTCGCGGAACGAATCGTCGGCTGTCAACAGCTCCGACGCTTCGATACAGTTCGTAAGAAGCTCCCATATTAATGAGGTATCCATCGTTGCCGATTTACTGACGGCAAATCGCTCCCCATTAAAGACGAATTTTTGTTCGGGCGATGTAGATGGCGAAGTGATCAATTTGCCGTCGTTATCCTCATGCAGCCAATCCAGACAGAATATAGCCGCTTCCTTCATGATTGGATAGGAATAGGTGCGCAAGTATTCCAAATCTCGCCCGAAAGCAAAGTGCTCCCACAAATGCTGGGTCAACCATACGCCGCCCATCGGCCAAAGCGCCCATACAGGATCGCCGTCTCCAAAGCCGCCTACAGGTGCGGATTGCGCCCAAATGTCGGAATTGTGATGAGCTACCCAGCCACCCGCGCCATAGTTGGTCTCGGCCGTCTTTTTGCCGTTCTTCGCCACGTTTCCAATAAAATCTAGAAATGGAGTGTGCATTTCGCTCAGGTTGCAGTTTTCAGCCGGCCAATAATTCATTTGCGCATTAATGTTAAGCGTATAATTGCTGCTCCAAGGCGCACGCAGCTCTTCATTCCATATCCCCTGCAGGTTGGCTGGCTGCGTCCCGGGACGGGAGCTGGAAATCATCAGGTAGCGCCCATATTGGAACAACAGCTCAACCAATTCCGGATCGTTAGCACCAAACTCCGAAATTCTCAGATCTGTTGACATGTCGGGCGGCGATACCCTATTGCCCAGCTTTAGCGATACGCGTTCAAAAAGCGGCTTGTAATCCTCGGCATGGGCAGCGCGTATGAGGTCATAGCCTTTGACTACTGCTTGCGAAAGAGCTTGCATAGCAAGAACTGCTTCACCTCTCCCGCTTTGGTTCGGCATTTGGTCGAAGCCATTGAAGCTCGTTGCCGCGCTAAGATATAGCGTGACCGTTGATGCTCCGGTAATTTGAATGCCGCTATGCGTCGTTTTCATCGATCCGCCATCTTGCGAAGCGGTCACCCGGGCGTCGAAACGCATCGCTCTCGTCTGCTCGCCGTCACCATATTGCACCGGATTACTCGTATTGCAGTAGCTTGGCGATACATGCTCAGGCGCAAATCCTTTTATAATAAAGACGTCTTGCTCGTATGCCGTATCATAGCGCAGAGGGCTGACAAGCCCTACATGCAAACTCAATGCTCCGGGCTCGCTTGCGGTTATGCGAACGGCCATAATTTGGTCGGGAAATGAAGTTAAGTATTCGCGGGTATACTGTATGCTGCCCACGTTGTACCGTACCGCTGCTATCCCTTCTTCAAGATTCAGCTCGCGGCTGTAAGAGTGAAAGCTGTTTCCATGCTCCATCGTCAGATGAAGCTCGCCGAAGGGAAGGTAGGATTGCGTGTACGGCCCCATCATTTGTTTCGATAGCTTATCGGCCTCTTTATAGTTTTTGTCGTTGATAAGCTCGCGGATTCGAGGCAAAACCTCTTTCGCTTTCGGATTATTGCCATCCACCGGGGGGCCGGACCAAAACGTATCCTCATTAAACTGAATTCGTTCTTGATGAACGCCGCCGAAGATCATGCCGCCTAGTCTGCCGTTCCCGATAGGAAGAGCTTCCGTCCATACGTTTGCCGGCACTGTATATTGTAGTTTCATATTCTGCCTGCTTTCCATGTATTATTGAGAAATATGCTGCAGTCTTCAATTTTATTGGGTTAGGTAAACATTTCAATTTGTTTAATCGCAGCAGATGCTGCCTTGAATACCACCTTCAAGAAACGCAGGCCTTCGCTCGGCAGCTCCGCGATGAGGATTTTGTTTTTTCCCTCATGCTTGCTAGCTTCCAGCGGGGAGAAAGTCTTGCCATCCAACGAGTAAAAGACTTCTTGAAGAGACAGAGCAGTAGTTCCTGCAAATGTAATTACTGCATGATCAGCCTTCTTGCGTCCTTCTAGATCAACCATAATCCACTGCCCTTCCGCTTCATTGGAAGGCTTCCAAAATGTATCCTCCAGATCGTCGGTTACGTTCATTGCAGGATGCCCTGCTTCGTAGCTGCTGCAAAATACGGGTCTGCTTCTTGCGATATTATAGCTTGATCCGTGCGTCGGCGCCTTCATGACAGAAGGCGGAGACGGCTGAAGGCGAAGGGACTGACCGCTCCATAATGTTCCGCCAACGGCCTCGATGCTGATGTCCGCAGGCAGCACCCCTTCGGCCCTTGCCTCAACCTTGATTGTCCCCGCGTAATAGGATCTCAATTCAATGGCTCCCATTCCGTCAAGGAAGCTGTTGTTCTCCGGCGAAAAACGTATCGATTTCCCGGTAGGGAATAACCCGCCGCCGTGGATAATCTCAAGCTCGACTTGCAGCGGATTGCTGATTCGCTTGCCCTCGCGATCAATGACTTCAACGATAAGATGCGTATCGTCTGTACCGTCGGTGGCAATCACATGCTTATCGGCCGTCAGCCTAAGCGCGTATGCTATCCCTTCAGAGGCCGGTTGCGGCGACGCAATGCCAAGCAGCTCGTTGCGATACCTATACCAGGCATTTAAAGGCAAACGATAATAATCAATCATCCCCATATAACCCATGTTAGATGCGATGCTGCCATGATGAAAGCCGCACCATAACGCCTTGCCGGATCTCCAACGCGGGTTGCTCTCCACACCATCCGTATAGCCCGGTGAATATTCTCCCGGCCTCACCGCTATAACGCTGCCGTACTCCGACACGAAGCTAGGAAAGCCTGGATCAATATATAATGAGGCTCCGTCTCCGTTATAGCCAGCGATGTCTCCGAGCACATCGAACCCTTGTCGCTGTGCGCCGCCAACAGATGCAGGGCGCGACGGATCAAGGCGATGCGACTCCTCTACGAGCTTGACGACTAGCGCGCGCGCATCATCCATAACCTCGGTATCGCTGAAGAACGGTTCATTGCTCATGCTCCATGTAATGATACTTGGATGATTGCGATTCGTTCGAATCATCTCTTGCAGCGCCCTCATGCAGCTGGCTTCGAACTCTTCTTTATCTTCCTCGCGAACCGGATACGCGCTGCTTGCCCAATAACCTTCCGTGTTAGCGCCCCCGATTCCCCAGTAGCAGAGCTCTGACCAGAACAAAAGTCCTTGCTTATCGCATTCTGCGGAGAACTGTGTATGATGCGGGTAGTGAGAGCCTCTAATAAAATTCATGCCGCAGTCCTTGATCAACTTAACATCGCGTGCCATGCCTGCTCTTGTTACGGCGTCGCCCCACCCGGCATGATCCTGATGAACATTGGCGCCGATGATGTCATAATGCTCCCCGTTCAAGAAGAAACCTTCCTTCGCATCAAAGAAGATAGAACGCACTCCGAAGTTGGTTTCATATTCGTCTTGAAGCACATCGCCCACATACACATAGCTCTTTAATTGGTATAGGTTAGGCGAATCCGGATGCCATAACATTGGCTCAGCCAGCAGCTGTTGCTGACTAAATTCAAAGCGTTGTCCCGGTTCAATGGATTGCCGGCTTCTCATTTCACAAATGTCCGTACCTTGGTATTCCACGACGGATACAAGCAAGCAGTCCGCCGTTTTCACTTCTTCGTTCACGACTTCGGTTTTGACCTTCAAGGCGGCGCTTTCAGCGGAAACATCGGAAGCCGTAACGAAGGTGCCATACCAAGCGACGTGAACGCGCTCTGTAACGATGAGGCTTACGTCACGGTAGATGCCTCCGTTAAACACATGCTCTCCCGCACGCGGAGCAAGGCGCGGGTTCCACAGATTATTCAACCGCACAAAGAGCAAATTATCTCCCTCATGTACGAGCTCCGATATGTCGATATGGAAGGCCGTATACCCGCCTTTATGATTGCCGGCCCATTGTCCGTTGACATAGATGTCGGCATCCTGAAACGCCCCTTGAAAATCAAGGGATATGCTCTTGCCAAGCCACTCCTGCTGAATGGCAAAATGCTTGCGATAGCACCCGTAGCCTACAAAAAATTCATTCTCCATAAAATAAGGAATGCCGAACGAATGCGGAATTCCGATATCATACCAGCTCGAATCATCGAATAAAACTTCTTTTCCCTCGGCAATATCCCCATACATGAAGGTCCAATCGTTGTTGATTAACGTCTGATGCCTTTTGGTCAAGCCTGTTGCCATTATCTGCTACGTCCCTTCATTAGTAAAATTAAATTATGATTTTATTATTCAAGTATAATCACAATTAAAAACAATTTAAATAATTCTATTTTAATATAATTAAAATTATATTATGATTTGTATATGAAATCTTATTGGAGGTAATCACTTTGCCTGAACGCGAATTCTACCTACCTAACTTCTCTGAGTTTCGTTTCTTCTGTTTTCCTCATTCCGTTGGAAATTTCGTACAACCTATGGATCATAACGTAAACCGCCCCGAAGGCGTAAGAGATTACAGTCTGCATTATGTGGCAAGCGGCACCGGTTATATTGAACTCGGCGATGAGACGTTTCAGCTTCGCGAGGGAGATGTATTCTGGCATATCCCGAATGACAGGATGCGTTATTACCGCTCGGAGGAGGAGCCGTGGAATATTTATTGGTTGCAGCTTTACGGAAGCACCCTGCCTGCGTTTGTCGCGGAGAACGGCTTTCATCAATCGGGCATTTGGAACATCAAGGATGGCAGTCTGCTCATAAGTAATTTCGTCAGCCTTCTGGATGAAATTGAACAAAACAACTTTCTGCGCCCTTCGCGCATTTCCGCGCTCACTTATAGCGTGCTTATTGAATTTCTTAGCACCGCCCATCCGTTCTCTCATTATCGTGGGGTGGATAATGTAGAGAAAATGCTGGCCTTGCTACCCGAAATGCAGCGCAAAGCCCATCTTCCTTTCATCCTCGAGGATTGGGCTGCAGCAGCCGGTTATACTCCGAATTATTTTTGCAGCTTATTCAAGAAAGTAACGAGGATGACGCCTGTCTCCTATATTACGAAATGCAGAATTCAGCTAAGCAAGCATTTATTGGTCAGCCATCCGATCATTCCGATCAAAGAAGTCGCGGAACGAGCCGGCTATCCGGGCTTCAGTTATTTCAACAAAAAATTCATGGAGTCCGAGGGCATGACCCCGGGCGAATTCAGAAGCAATCATATAAAAGGATAAAATATTAAACTGACCCGGTATAACGAAACAGTGCCGCCCTGGACAAGAATAAAAGTTCTAGACAGTCTTTCAGCCCCGGGGCAATCCGACATGACTCCAATTGGAATCGTCGAAGTCTGCTTGTTCCGCGCAGATATGGCTGAATCCTTCCCAGTCTCCGCGAATAAACCTCCATTCCCTGTTTACATTGATTATTTTCCGAGGATTTCTTTGTCTCAAGCTTGTCAATCACTCTCTTTATGATTAGAATTTAAAGAATGAAATAAAACTATTTTTTATGTTGAAATTATATACCATAAATAATATATTAAAAATAACGAATTACTACGAGGCATAAAACCATACTACTATTTCAGGGAGGATTGACATGATCATCCGCAATTATTTTTTACCCCCATTCGAAGAGCTCGACTTTTTCTGTTTCCCTCATTCCGTCGGGAGATTTACTCACCCCAACTATATTCCCCCCAATAATCATGATGTTCATCGCGAAACAGGGGTATGGGATTTCAGTTTGCATTTCGTAGTAGGAGGCAAGGGGTATGTCGAGATGCACGATACGGTCTTCACCGTAAAACAAGGGGATGCTTTCCTTCATCTGCCGAATCAAAGAATGCGCTACTACACTTCGGAAGATGACAGCTGGGACATTTATTGGATGCAATTTAACGGAAGGAAGCTAGCGGATTTCTTATTGGAGAGAGGCTTTCACGAATCGTCGGTTTGGTTTATGAAAGAGATCGGGATGCTGGAGCAATCCTTTCTTGATTTGATGGATGAAATTGAAAGGAATAATATTTCGCGTCCGGGCAAAATTTCCACTCTAACCTATTCGGTGCTTATAGAATTTATTGGTAATGCCATTCCATTCTCCAGCAGGAAGGGTAAGGGGAAAATCAGCCAAATTATTGAGCTCCTTCCCGACATGCAACAAAATTCGCATCTTCCCTTTGTGATGGAAGAGTGGGCGGATAAAGCGGAACTGTCCCAAAATTATTTCTGCAATCTATTCAAAAAGGTAACGAAGATGACCCCGCTTGCCTATATTACGAAATACAGGATTCAAAACAGCAAACAAATGCTTCTTGGCAGCCCGTCTATGGCGATATATCAAATTGCAATCGCATCGGGTTATCCCAGCGCAAGTTATTTCAACAAAGTATTTTTGGAGTTGGAAGGCATCACGCCAAGCGAGTTTCGGAACAATCATTCGTATGAAAAAAAGCCGATAACAGGATAACGACAGGGGACCGAAAGTGAACTTCGGTCCCGCAGTTACATGATGAGAGAATTCTTAAAGACCGCGATACATTTTTAGCAGTTTTACATCTCTATATACTTTGTTCCAACTATCATATTTGACATCCAACACGACCGGTCCATTACACACTTCATTGAAAATATCCGCGAGATCCTGTCGTTCTTTATAGTTTACAAGCGGTGAATGAATACTCCAAAGCCGTCCGGCGATATCCCATTCAGGCGCTGCAACCAGCCACATTCCTACATGCTCTTTAATGCTTTTCAAAACTTCCGCAGCAGGTCTGCGGGCTGTCAGGAAAAGAGCGATGCTTGCCGCCAATTTAAGATTAGGTTTGGCCACACATTCAATGAAATGACATAGGGCATCAGGCGTCATCTCATGAAAGTCGGAAGCGTCACATTCTTCTCCCTTCTCCGAATTTGGATGTACTGCGTTAAGGTCTGTACATTGGGTTCTCAGGTATAGTGTAATGCCATCTTTCTCTGCTGTTTCACATAATCGCCGGAGTGTGGCAATGAAAGATTCCAAGGTATTCTTCATTGTAAAATTATTTTCAGGGGCCCGATGCAGACATAAAATTAAATCTTTCGCTCCTATGAGCGGCATTTTTGCTATTACGTCCTCAATTACCGCCATACTTTTTCCGTATTCTTCGTCATCATTGTTTACTAACCTGACATCCGGGTAAAGATTGATGCCTGAAGACAGATCGACAATGATTTTTAACCCTTGTCGGCTAATCCACTGTCCTTCCGATGCAAGCCAATGACCTTCACTTCTATGGAGATAATGCCAGTCAACAACAATACTGTCGAAATGGTCAAAGAAAGTGGGTCTTGTGAGGATTTCTTTCTCGATGGAATAGGTATCACCAAGAGTCATCGCACAGTTCTTCTGTGTGACAACAGGTAAAATATGCGGAATCTCCTCAACGCCCTCCTCTTCCACTTCAACGGCAAATATTCGTACGTCACCACCGGCAATTTTTACATCATTACTGGCGCCCGTATCTTTTTTCTCATATCCCTCGGGCACATAACCTTCGCATTCTTTGTCCAACTGGTCGATTGCCAGCTCCCGCACGATTTGGATTTCCCCTATATGGGAAACGATCTTAAAGGGTCTTTCTTCCCAAGTATTATTGCATACTCCAAGGGTATATTGTCCTTTGCCCTTGCGGCAGACGATAAGGCTTAAATCTTCTCCAACCTCAAACAATACCTGTGATTTGAAGATTTGATCCAGAACAACTCTCACATGCTTGAGAAGCGGATATGGTCTGGGAAGAGGATGGTCAATCACACACCGTATGGGGGACTCCACTACAGCTTCACGGGTGATCCCGTCAGGACTTGCGAATAATGTCACGGTTCCTTTGCCGTATGCAAACCTGCAAACAGCCGGCATATCTCCACATTTTGAAATGATGTTTGCACCACCCGGCAAATGCAAAGAATACAATTCAAAAGCATAGTCTTCTGTAATATCTTCACCAAAAACCTGCACGGTTGTGCCGACTTCATAGCTGCTTTTTACTGTTCTGGCACTGACACCCGCAAAACCATGCGGGAATTTCTCCAGGGATTCGGCAAATAGCACTAAGTGTCCGCCTTGTTGGGTATATTGTTCAAGTTTATCGAATACTTCTGCGTCTTGGGACAATCCTCCGGCAACGACGAGTACAGGATATCGATCGATCAGCCGCTGCTCCGCATCGCTTAATAGACAATCTACCGTATCACCGTAAGGGGTTGGAGAAATAAATCCTGTCTCGTCATGAATGAAGGATGAATTCTGATACCCGGGATAGAACATATCCAAAATTTGATCGGTAAGATAATCGTGCGCTTCATAGGGCCTGTTGCCCCATACTCGGTAAAGCTGATGATTGTAATTCGGGAAAGTCCATCCGGAATAAAAATCATTCATTACTGCCACTTGTGTAAGCATTACGCCTGGCTGCCCATGCCCATCCAACCACTTACGGGCCGACTGCTGAATAACTCCAATGGGCGACAGGCGTTCCCCTTCTGCCTGCTTGCCTATGCCATGTTCATCATATAACATTTCACTCTCGAACCAGCCGCTCTCAAAACCAACCAGAACACAGTTATATAGAATGTGACTATATAAAAGCCTTTTTAGAAGACTCAAGCTTGCCCCTTTCGTTGGGCCATGATCGTCATAAGCCTCTTCATTGGCCGTAATATCTCTCATACCATAAGTCTTGTACCCCCATCGGTTATAAACGGACGCATTGCCGAACCATGGTACGCCATATTGCTTTCCGGCTCCTCGAAGATACGCATAAAATACTTGGCCGTTTGGGTGCATTTGAGCAGTTTCTGCTCCAATCAGCGTATACCCGCCCTCTTTTAATTCATAATGTCCCAGAGTAATGGCCAACAGTGTTACCATCTTATTCCCCAGCTGATCGCATATTTTTTGTATATGTCTCCGGAAATTCAGGTATTGTTCCGCTCGGCTTGCGGAAGGACGGATCATCTGCGAAACATAGGCCAGAACATATCTGCCATCCTGTTCTCCTACATCCATTCCAAGCCATCGTTCGCCTAATTCTTCTTCGAATAATTCGAGAACATCCTTATCTGGTTTAAATTGCTTCCAGTATCCCCCTTCTCCGGATCCCGGAACATATCCCCAGATATCAAAAAGAAATATATCTCTTTTGCGGAGTTCATCAACCACTTCCTTTACATTCTCTGCAAACAAGAAAGGATAGGACGGCCAAATCACATCGCACAAACCGTTTGTGTTAATATATTTATCTAAAGTCTTTTGATAATCAACGATCATACCTTCTTTCATTCGAAAACCGCGCAGCGCAACAAATTGCGTGCGATTGTCAAATGTTTCCCAGCTTGGCGGTTGTACTGGGTGCCTCTCGTAATGAAGATATTCTTTAGGATTCAAAAGATGTGAATACACTTTTATTTTCAACTTCATGTCCTCCTCTATTCCTAGGCCCTTATAAATAACAATCAGCTGGGCGATCGTATAACTTCGCCCAGCTGATTGTTATGAAATGCAGACTATTCTTTTTTCTCAGTTTTCAAAGCTTCCTCTGGTGAAAAAGGTCTGGTGGCAGCCTTGATTTTCTCTTCAGTGGGTTGATAGATCTCTTCCGCAAGGGATGACCATGGTGTAGTCCAATATTTAGGCGTCTCGCCTTCTTTATTAAATTCAATACCGATAAACCAACTTGTAACCAGTTTTGAAGGAAGTTCTTGCGGGATTGAATATATAGCTTCCGCCGCTTCTTTGGTTCCGACACCCCACTCCATTAAATCTTTAACTGCTGCTTCTTTTGGATCTTTCGGCCTGTCGGGAGCTACATTCAGTTTATCATCATAAAACTTGGCGGTCATAAAAGCGCCTGCGCCCTCCGGGTTTTTGGCATTTTTCAAGACCCAGTAGTGGTCGGCCAGGGCCGCCTGATACTGTTGATCTGCATTTGGATACTTAGGGAAAGGAACTACTCCCAATCCATCCGCATTCCACATATCCTTGAAGTGAACCCAGCCCTTCCATTCATTCGCAAAGGTCATTGCCACTTTGCCGGCAGGGAAGGTTTCTTCATAATTTTCTGTACTAACAACGTTTGCGCCTTTTTCACCAAGGCTGTATATATAATCCATCGCATCTTTAATCGCAGGACTTCTAAGGTTATTGACAAATTTGCCATTCTCGTAATTGACGAAGTCTTCACCGGTAGATATAACCGTTGCAGCTATAAAATCATTGCTTATACCTAATCCATGAACATCAACTACACCATCTCTATTATTATCCTGGGTCATTGTGACTGCATATTCCTTTAACGCATCCCATGTCCATTGTCCCTTTGCCTGTAAGCTCATAGGATCTTCGAGTCCGGCTTCTTCAACCATCCGTTTGTTATAGTAAATGACTCCAAGGTTATGAAACTTTGATGTTAAATTGTAAATCTGATTATCCCATCTCATAAAATCGTTGCTTTCCCTTGCATCTTCCCAAATCGGATTATCGATGTTTAAATACGGATCCCATGGCTGAACAATGTCGCGCATGATAAATGACGGGAAAGAAACACTATGAGCAAGAATCAAGTCAGGAGCGTCGCCGGAAGCAAGTAAAGCAAACAGTCCATCATAATAGTCGCCTTTAGATTGCACGACTTCCAATTCCCCTCCATATACATCTTTGAACCTGTTTTTTATCCATGGTTTTTCAGGATCTTCTTCAGCGCCGAATTTATCTCCCCAGAAATACATCTTTACTTTCTTATTAGCCAAGTCAATCGGGGGGATCGTATCCTCCGTAATTGCAGCACCGGAATTATCTTGCCCTGCATCATTATCCTTCTTTGTATTATCGGCAACAGATCCAGCGGTATTGTCGCTGCTGGTATTCGTCGGATCTGAGCTTTCGACATTATTGACGGATGAATTGCTGCACGCTGTAAATATAGTTAGTGCCAAAATAAGAAGTGTCAGGAACACCATTTTCGATCTTTTCATTTTAACCATCCCTTCAATTATTTTCTTTGTTTTTTGCTATAAATGATCAAATGCAAAAAGCTGATTACGTATTTTTCATTTCTCACCCCCTAAAGTGATGCAGCATGCTTACCAGCTTATGGCCCATCAAGAAAGGCGCAAGCGCCAATTAGCCAACAATACCGGACCTCTCAATACTTTCCCTAAAGTATTTTTGCAAAGACAAATAAATAATAAGTAAAGGCAGAATGCCTAGAATAACCCCGGATTGCATCAACAATATGCCCTCGTAAGGGTTCACCTGTTTTTCGTACTGAAGGATATATCCGATTCTTTCTGTGAGTAAATACAGCTGATACATCACTGTTTTTGCGTTTGCCAGATAAGTAGAGGTGTATACAAAGTCATTCCAATACCATACGATAGAAAATAAGAAGCTAGTCAAAAAAGCAGGACCTGCATTGGGGATCATTACCTTGATAAATGTCAACAATTGATTGCAGCCATCAATGTACGCCGCCTCTTCCAGGTCTTTAGGCATTCCTCTGAAAAACTGACGGAAGATAAAGATAAACAATCCCGAACGAATCCCCATTCCAAACATACTGGGCAAATAAAATGACCAATTGGTATTAAGTAAATTAAAGCTGACATCATGACCGGTAAAGAAGCCGATCAGTTTACCGATACCAAAAATATCGAAATACCTGAAATTGATATAATTAGGGATAATGATCGTTTGCGGAGGTACGATGATGGTGAGTATGACAAATGAAAATACCAAACCTTTCCCCCTGAAATCAAATCGAGCCAATCCGTATCCTATCAGCGAACACACAATTAATTGAATGATTGTCGTAACCAAATTCAGTTGCACTGAATTCAAGAGAGCTTTGCCATAATCCAGATATTTCATAGTCTCAATCAAATTATCCAAAGTAAATGATCTAGGTACATAAATCACCAAGGGATCATACAGATCAACTGCAGGCCTGAAGGCTACACTGATTGAATATAACAGCGGGTATAGTATGATAACGCTTAATCCGAAGAGCAAAAACGCCCTGTAGATCTTCCATATCGCCGTTAAAGTCTTATTTGCAATTTTCCCCTTATTGAACGCGATCCATTTGCTCCTCATCCTGGTTCCTCCTAGTTTTCAACGTAAACGATGCGTTTATTAGTGACCATGTATATAACGCCTACTATCACTGAAACGATAAGGAGGTACATCCATGACAGCCCAGCGCTGTACTCAATCTTCATCTGACTGACTTGATCCGCAATCATTTGGATAACCGGATTAGCATTATTTGTGAAATTATCAACAATGGTATAAATGATATTCATCAATATAATTGGTGATATCAAAGGAAACGTTATTTTCCAGAACCTCTCCCATGCCGTCGCGCCTTCTACAATTGAACATTCATAAAGTGTGGAAGGGATGGTCTGCAAACCTGCCAGAAACAACAGAATTTGCACCCCCGAACTCCAGGTAAGATTAAACAAGTTATTGACAAAAGGTACGATGAGAATACTGAGATTTACGGGAAGTCCCATGTCGATCAGCAACCCTGCAACATCAAGATTGGCAAACAATCCTTCTGTTCTTTCTCCCGACATAATCATTTGCGCCAGGTAATCGCCCTCGATAATGTTGATAACAACACCGCTGATAATAATCACGGGCAGAAAAAATATGGCTCTTACAATACCTCTACCCCTAAAATTCTGATTCAGAATAATTGCAATAAACAGACTTAATATGATGATCATCGGAACCTGATAGAGCATTGTCTGGATGGATTCTACAATTGTTCTAATATACTGAGGGTCACTGAATAAAGCTTCCTCGAAATTTTTCAACCCGGTAAAATATACAACTATGCCTTCTTCTTCGAGCTTCAAAGTACTAAATGCATAGATGATGGATTGAATCAGCGGTTTAGCAAAAAACAGCAGAAAGCCGATCAAAAATGGTAAGACAAAGAAAAATCCCGATATTTCCTTTCTGCGAGCATATGTCAATTTAAGCATGCTGCCTTTCATATTATTCACTCCCTTCAAGAATGAAATAACCGAGCGGCTTTACGGAAATACCGTTATACTGGTAAGTCTCGTCCAAGTAATTTACAATAACCGATACCCCATTTTCATACCGGGTCATATAGACCCCATCGGCAATCCTACTATGCGAGTACAGGCGGCTCCCATTAACCTTTTGATAGACATTCTTCGCTTCTTTGTATTGATTAATGATATCTGTCTTCCATGCATCAAAATTCGAACTATATAAAAAGTCGAGTTCCGTATTTTTCACAATTGCCGGATCGCGGTATATGAGAGAATACTTTAACAGGCTCCCTGTCTCTATTGCCTTTAGGAACATTTTTGTCGGGCTTGCTTCCTGGTTTATTGCCGAAACAGAGTAGGAGGCAATTCCGCTTAAAGCAATTTGATAAAAGGGCACAGACTCATCAAAGATAAGAAATTGACTTGATTTGACAGGTGCGTTGTTTATATACCGGGCATATGGGAAGGAATAAGCAAAACCCCCGTTGACCATGATTGGATGATTGTGAGCATGAATCTGTTGCAACGCTTCCTCAAATAAATTCCTTGTCTCCTGCCGTCCTATTGGTTTTTCCTTATAGAAATCCGAATACAATTCGGCGCCAACATCGCCTAAGCTAATCCCATAGATGTCTTGCTTGGAAAAGGAAGGTAAAAGCTTAGAAATAATACTAGTAAGTTTGTATGGTTTCAATAGATAGAATGTGGGTTTGCTCAAGTCTTTTATATACGTAACCGGATTATAAAAAAACTGAGCTGAAAGCTCTTGAGATAACGATTTTACAGAATCGCTTTTGACGCGAATTCCATTTCCATTCTTGGCAAAGCTTATAAGGGACACGTCTCCAAAAAATTCGATTTGGTTATTATTAAAGTACTTGATAAGTTTTTTGAATTCACCCGATCCGCCAAGTTTGGGCAAAGGCTCTATCTTTGCGGGAATCTTATTGCTTAGCTGGTTTTTTTCCCAATTGATATAGTTAACGACAATATCATTAACTTCGGAGTCCTTAAGTTCCTTGATGATTTGGGCGCTCTGACTATACGTTGTCAGGGGCTCCGTTACTTTAAACGGTAACCCAAGAATCGGTTTTGTTTTCAATACTGCACCATAGATGTCTATTAGAATCGGGCTCTTTGAATCCTCAAGCGGCTTTGCTTCCAATTCTTCCGTTAAATAATTCCTGTATCGCCGCGCCATACCACTATAATCGCTTTCATTTCCGGAAAGAGGGTAGAACCGGATCGCAATCCTGTCAACAGTCGGACTAGTTTTCTCAATTACCTTTTGTGAAACGGTAGAAGAAATATACTGTACGTCCGTCGATCTTAACGTAAAGCTGCTGAAAATATTGTTATAGGATGTTTCATACCCATTCACCATAGCATTGATGCTGCCGACCGCATCCCCATCCTCAATAACCGCAAGAAAAGAATGATTGCCGTTTTTCAACCCATATACCGGCAGATAAATATCGCTCTTATTTATTTTCATTGCATCGAAAACAAATGCTTTATCGCGTCCGTATATCTTTTCATTGTACGAATACATCGTTTTGCCATTATTGAAATGTATCAAAGCTCCGGAACTGTCAGGAACGAATAAATATCCTTCATCATCAGGGCTGCCGGCACCGAAATACGGCAATACATATACATCAAGTATTTTTTTACTT
Source organism: Bacillota bacterium (assembly GCA_051750645.1). GTDB lineage: Bacteria > Bacillota > Bacilli > Paenibacillales > Paenibacillaceae > Pristimantibacillus. The sequence continues at coordinate 627,178 of JBNJJW010000001.1, forward strand.
CCCTCTTCCCGGATGTCCTCAACGGGAATCGTAACCGACATATGGTCTTCGTCTATCACAATATCGAGAGGTATCGTGATTTTTTCCTCCGGAAAATGGAACACTTCTCTAATGCCATTGGGTATTTTTTGAACCTCAACGCTGCTGTGTCGATTGGTTTTGAACGCTTCGTTGCCAAGATCCTGATCGACGATCTTGATGTATAATAGTGAGTTTAATTTCATTTCTGACAGGCCTTTTGCCGTCTGATCCGAATCACGATCGATTGGATTGCTCCACCAGGTATAACCGTTGCCTTTTTCCCTAAATGCAAAATATCCGGTGGACGGATCAACAAAAAGTTCAAAAGCATCTGTTTCTTCTACCTTTTCATACAAAGGCGGCATTACATCCTCAGCTATTACATGAGTCGGAAATACAGAAGCGATCATTGTTAAAAGACATACAATCACCAGCAGGTGTAACTTTTTCTTCAAGTTCATTTTAGATGCCGACCTCCCCTCTACTGCCTTAAAGTGACTTCGTTATAAATCGTGACGAAAATGTCGAATACTTTCTGATAAAGGACGAAGGCCATGAAGAATAGAAAGACCATAACCGCAATTCCCGCAATAGTACCAACTATGCTGCCGATCGTCTCTTTGAAAGAAAAGTCGTGTATATTCAACATGGCGCTAACCATGATAAATATGGAATAGCCCAATCCTATATAGCCGATCCAAGTAAGGAATATTCCTTCTACTGCCACTAAAATATTACTGCCTATAAGGATCACAATCTGGGAAATCAAATATGGTACCAATGCATAAGTACTCGCAACCCATATGGCTTTATAGGTGCCTTTGCCGTCAACAAGTGTACAAATCGACCAGTTCGAAATCGTCCATAATGCGAATAGCCCGACAGTTCCCGCCAATATGATCAGTAAATTAAAATCTCCGGGAATCTGGTTATCATTAAAGATGAATCCGGTGTAAAAAAATGACATTATGCTTACGACGACCCATGTAATCAATATGAAAGCAGATAATCTTACTGAATAAGCCTTGTTTTGAACAATTTCATTCATTCCATCAAATGGATGCCGCAATACTTGAAAATGATGCTGATGAGGTTTAAGAACTTTACTAAGTCGGAATATATCTTTCCTAACCATTAAATAGAAGATCCCGCAGACGAGCGCGATTCCAAGGACAATAAATAAAAAATTGTCTCTAATCACATTCTTACGATGCTGTTGAAAAGCTTTAGAGTATTCCTGTCTATTGTTTCCCAGCTTGAAATATTCCATTGCAGCTTTATACTCTGCTGTTTTTACGGATGCTTTCCCTAAGCCGATATAAGCAGCCTCGTAAAAACTACTCCTCTTTAAAACTTCTTTCCAAGGTTGTTCCGCCTCTTTATACTGTCCGTCTTCATATAGTTTGATGGCTTGATGCACGGATTGGCCAAATTCAGTTGCTCGAAATACTGTAATATTTCCCCTCCTTGAATCAAGCACCAGAATATCATTGCCATTGCTCTCTATTGCAACCGGCTCCAGAAAAGTTCCTAACTGATCGCCGTTGCCACCAACTACAAACAATAGAGTTCCTGACTGATCGTATTGAAATATCCTTCTTTTCGCTGAATCTAGCATATTAATAAATCCATCGCCGTCTACGTCGATATCTGTAAAAAGGGATTCCTCAATTTTCCCATCAATTACAGCATATTCTAAATCTCCAAACTCCATTTGCTTGTCTTTTATTTTTTCCCACAGCCCTACACCCGAAGGATTTAACTTGCGAGCTTTTGCAGATACGTCTGAAATATCTTTTGAAACGGTGTAGATAAAATCCCTGGAATCAATATCAAAGTTCGAATAGGCAACAGGCACAGAACGATTCATTTTTTTCCTTTGTTCTTTGCTGAGCAACCCTTTCCAAAAAGAATCCGCCAGCTTTGCTAAAGTCATTTCTACTCTGTTGCTTCCGTAAAAGCCTGTAAATGCGCCTTCGTCATCAAAGACTACAGCTCCTTCGTAAAGGCCATCGACCAACACATACACATTTTTCGAGCCGTCAACGACTACTTTTGTAGGCTTAAACGCCACTTTATTGTCATAGGAAGAAGTGTCAGGCTTTGTATACGTTTTCAAAACAAATCCTTTACGATCGATCTTTAGCACTCTCTCGTTGCCGCTGTCTGCAATATAAATATGCTCATCCTGTGAAACGTAAATTCCCGTCGGTTCCTTTAGCGTCGTTTCACCATTTGATGTTGTAAATGTATCGATTACTGTAAGTAATTTATTATTTTTAGAATCAATAACGATAACTCGATTATTCCCGCTGTCCAAAATAAATAGGTTCTTATCTTTATCCAAAAACATATCTGCGGGACTTTTGAAATTAGTTACACCAAGCGTTCTTCCATCAATAACATCCATTTCCTCATACCCTATTGGAGCGGGTTGTCCCTTATTGTAATCATCGTAAGTGTATCCGTTATAAGGAATATCCTCTGCATATGCATGAATCGGCATCGAGAAAAGGATAACAATGACCATAATGGGTACCAATAATTTTCGTTTCATATTTATTCTCCCTGCCAGACTGATTTAAGAAGCCATTATTCCTTAATACCTGAATGGGCCATCGTTTGAAGAACATTACTCTGGACAAATAAGAAAGTAATGACCGGGGGGATCAGCAATAATAGAGCAGCTGCCGCGCCTACGTTGGCTCTTGCCAAGCCGGCTCCTACTATTTGTCCAAGTACTGTCGGCAAAACCTTTAGCGACTCGCTAAATATGAAGTTGGATCCCGAACCGTTCCATAATCCCTCGAACGTAAAAATTATGAGTGTAAGCCATGCCGGCCTTACCATTGGCATGATCACCAACCAAAACGTTTTGAACATACTGGCCCCATCTATTCTTGCCGCCTCAATGACGGCATTGGGAATCATTTGAACCATAAACTGCCTCATTAAAAACAAGCCGAAAGGTGCGGCAAGCGACGGAAGAAGCATTGCCCAATACGTATTTATCATATTCGTCTTTGCAATAATGACATATTGTGCGACGCTAGTGACAGGACTGCTGAATAACAAAGCCAGAACAATGATTTCGAACATTACCTTGCTTCCCGGAAATTTTGCTTTCGCCAGCGGAAACGCTGCCATGGAAGCGATAACGACATACACAACGGTTCCAAGCAAAGTAATAAATATACTATTGAAAAGATATCTTTCGAAAGGAATCCATAGGTTATTCGTCAGTTGAAATAGCAGACTAAAATTTTCTATTGTTGGATTTTTTACAATAAATGTTGGCGGAAAAATAAACTGTTCCTCTAATGGTTTCAGCGACTGAGAAATTGTATATATAAAAGGGAATGCCATAAATACACTAGTAATGCCAAGGATGGCAAAAACGAGGAAATTGCCTGCTCCTGACCGGTTAAGTTTTTCCCCGCCGATTTTTGCTTTAAATATGTTCATAGAATGATCTCCCTTAAATCCCAATGGATTTATTTAATAAGAGAATTTACTTATTATTTTCCGGATGATGGCGTTAAACAGGATCATCGTTGCAAAGAGAACGACAGCAACAGCGGAAGCGTATCCCATTTCAAATCTAATTGTGCCTACATCCTGCATATGCGTGACTACGGTATGCGCCGCATAGTCGGTAGAAGGGAAGCCGACCAGAGCGTTTGCGGTATCGCCTACAGCAAATGATGCACCGATTTGAATTACAGCACCGAACATCAATTGAGGCCCCATGGATGGCAGCGTTACATACCACAATTCTTGCCATCTGTTCTGTACTCCATCAATTGCGGCAGCTTCATATAGCTGACTGTCTATTCCCTGCAAGCCTGCAATAAACGCAAGAAATGCAGCGCCCAGGCTAAGCCAGAGTTGTACAAGTATAAGAACGCCCAGCATATATTTGGTATCCGTTAACCATTGAATCGGCTCCAGTATAAATCCCATTTTAAGTAACCAACCATTGATAAATCCATACTGGTCTCCGCTAAATATATAAGTCCATATGATGAATACATTTCCAGAAATAGAGGGGACATATAGCAGAAACGTAATGATCGATCTGACTTTCGGTGATAATTCATTTACGAACCATGCGAAGAACAGGCACGCAAAGTAACTTATCGGACCAGTAATAAATGCGAAAATAAGTGTATTTTTTACTGCTATCAAAAATATTTCATCATCTAAAAACAAACGCATGTAATTTTCCAGCCCTACCCACTTAGGAAACTGAAGCATGTTAAAGTAGGTAAAGCTCAATACGATGGAAGAAACTACAGGAATGATAATAAAAAACAGAAATAATATTCCAAAAGGTGTTAACATAAGATAACAATCCGCATTTTTCTTAATACTTTTCCACAATCCAATAGACTTAATGTTACTCTTCTTTAATGAGGGCATTTTTTTATCAATGGCAAGTGATGTCCTATCCATTCTTCCACTCCCTTATGCAGCATGAATTTGAAAACTTGCGATTACTATTCAAGTCCAAATTCCTTCCTTTTCCTGTTGATCTCCAAATTCATTTCTATATTGTAGTTATAGAGCGTATCTCGTGTATTCTCACCCTTAATAACGACCCTTCGAAAAGCATTGTCAAGATTCCTTTGGACATAATAGTCTCCCGGTATGCGCGGTATTTCCTTTACATTTTCCCATTGCTCCAGCAGCTGTTGTCTCTCCTTTTGCAGCCAAGGTAGCTTCTCGAACGCTTTCAAATTGGCAGTGGGATATCTTCCGGCCGGTCCAAGAAGAGCTTCTATCATTCTCCCAAAACTTGACTGAGTATCTTCTGATGAAAACCATTCAACAAATTCCCAAGCTGCCTCCTTATCCTTTGCATCTCTTAGAATAATCCCCCCGCTACCTGCCGCAATAACGGTATGGTCAATCGTGCCGTCTTCACGTTTGGTGCCAGGGATAGGTACCATTTCCCACAAATTTCTGATTTCAGGAGCTGCGACCTGCAGTCTGTTATATTCGGTAAAGTTTGCTATGCCGAGTGGCATTTCTCCACTTCTAAACCTGTTGTAGAAATCATAGATAAGCGGTACTGAGTAATCGCTGAACAGACCCGTATATCGCCTGAATACTTCCAATGCTACTGGCTTATCGAATTCGGTGCTTGATTTGTTGTCATTGTAATATCTCCCTCCCCCTTGATAGAGTATCGTTGCAAAGATGTTGTCTGAAGCAGGTATTCCGAGATTTGCAGCGGGTACTACGGCATTCATAGCAGGTATTCCGACACTCATATGTTTTCTCTGTATCACCGGTATCACTTTAATCATTTCATCCCACGTTTTTGGAGCTGACAGATTTAATTCACTGAATATATCCTTTCTATAAAACATCATCGGATAGGTTTGTGTGAGCGGAATCCCATAGTGATTCCCGTTAAACTCATATGGCACCATCGCCTGCTTCATAAATCTACCCGTCGCCTCATGATAACCGTCAAACTGATCTACATTTGCAAGCGCTCCGCGCATTGCAAGATTCACTGTTTCCCCGCTATCAACAAACAAAGCCACATCCGGACCGCTCCTGGCGAGAACCGCTTCCATGATTCCTTGCTGAACAAGATTTACATTCACTTGAATACCTGTAGATGGCGTAAAATAATCGTCCACCAGCTGCTTCACGATTTGCACCTGATCGCGCCCCATTCCGACCCACACGGTTAACGCTTGATCCTCTTTCAAATCTCCGATCATGCCATAATCTTTAGAAAATGATCCAATAAGAGATTGAATTCTAAACACCATATTCTTAAAAAATCCTGCATTAGCCTTTGGCAACCTTGTTCCTTCCGGACTTAACACGATATAATCAAGATCAAGGGGTTGTTGCTTAAGACTCAGAAGCCATGCCGAAAGAGCATCAACGTTTCCTTTGTACTTGTCTATTCTTACAGGTATTGTTTCAGGCTTATCGATAAATGTCCCCATCTGAAGACTTAATCTGTCAAGGATTGCCGTTTCATTTCCCGATGAGCCCGAGATATTGACAAGTCTTTCTTTTTCGTGTCTTACCAAGTCATTTACTCGACTTATATCATCCATCAAGCCCGGAATTTCCGCTTCGAGATCGTAATCCCGGTTAACGTCTACGGAAGTGCCAGTAATCGTGATAATTTCTCTATATATTTTGTTTAACGAATATAAAGCGTTTTCTAAAACGGTTACTGTCTCGCTGAACTCACCCGGCACAACTTCCAACGTAATTTCATGTGTACCTTCTTCAAGATAAAATAGATACGGCTTCTCGTCTCCGACAACTTTCATATACCAATCGGATTGGTACGGAAATTTAATAGCTGCCGCTTCTTGAAAAGGTATTTTTCCATCGATGTACAATCTTCGATTCGAAAAAAGGCCGCTCTTATAATTCTGCCTCGCTTTAAACGCAATGCTGTACAAACCGCTTTCCTTAACATTGACTTTCCATTTTAACCACTGCCCCTGGTACTGCCAGTTCTGTCCGCCCGCAATATTTAAAAGCATTTTTGTTGGATGTGAAGGTTCAACACCCTTATCGCTTCGATCATATAACGCTGTTAATATTGAATCAGAGCGTCTGTATATATTCTCCGCATGCACTTTAATCATGTCGCCGCCGGCAGACTTATATCCCTCATTTAGGTATGCACTGACAACTGATTGATAGCTTCCGATTTCTGGTTGATTATATATTTTTAAGTAGTCTAATATAAAATCCGACCGGTTTGCCGCTAGTTCTAGCGTATGTTTGCCTTTCTCGAGGTAAATCTTGAAAGGTTCATTATATAAACCTTCTCTACCTTTTAAATCGCTTTCAAACCATTCTTCACTCATTTCTTGTTTCGGGCGGATACTATTCCCCCTCTGATCAAACAACATCTCAGAGGACGTATCTTTCCATGGTTTCTCAAGCGACAATCTCCCTGCTTCGTCGAAAGGCTGCCTGGAATCCACTTTCATCTGCAATTCAATTCTCTCACTTCCCATAGATAGCGGAAGATATCGGAGCCCAATATAATAAAGTCCGGTTTCCTTGATATCAAGGTTCCATGTTAACGTTCCCCCTTCACCTTTCCACGCCAATACATCATTCGTACCTTGAAATGAACTTAACTTTTCAATATGCGCTTCTTCATTGCTTATAAATGAAGTACCCTTTATCAGAATCGTATTTTGAGGCACAGGAGCATCATTATATCTGGTCAGATAGTTAAAATAACTATTCTGGTTAAAACTATTCAGTACGATGTTATCTTTGCTTGCGCCACCCGAGGTGGAATCACCCAAGGCCAGCGCGAAATTAGTAACAGAAATACTTTGGGCACCTATCAATAAAATGAATGCTGACCACAACAGCATCTTTAGTTTTACGCTCTTCATACCGCATCCCCCGTGTCGCTATGACATAGTTTGAAAATTAGTTAGAAAAATCACCGTCAGAGACATGATGAATTTATACTAATTTCTTAAATTCATATTAGTCAGAATAAACTCAAGTAGCAATAGTAAAATACTATAGCACATGAAACTATACTACGTTTTAAGTCGAGGTGATAGTAACTTCCCAAGGGGATGTGAAAATCCCTGATATCCCCTCGACAATGCTGTACTTCTTGAAAGCCATTATAATCCCGAACATTGGCGCGTACGCGAATTCGAGCAGGAACAGCATGCCGAGAATGACGAAAAGTTGGTAGTTCCTCTACTTTATAAAGCGTCTCCAAAACACGGATCGAGTTGCTTCTTCACGGGCCATTCCGGGGAATTCGTGGATGGCTAACCTTGCTGCAAATAACGTTTACCGAGGGCGTCGCCAACCACGTGCGCTCCCACAGCAATCAGCCGTTCCGTTTTATTCATGTAAACCTGCCTGCTAGGCCATCAGCTAGAGCATCAGCGGCTCCGTACAAAGGTTCGGATATTATCCGCCGTCTCTCTCATCCGTGCCCGTTTATCCAAGGTTATCGATGTTCCAATTGTCTCTCGCTCACGCAAGGTGAGCCAACAGTTCGTAGAGCCTTACCGCTAAGTTAACTTCATTCCAGTCGTAAGGGGACGCCAGTTCTAACAAAAATCGAGGTCAGGCGTTTCAACTTCGATACATCGTTGTAACAGAATACCAATGCGGAATAGTTTCCCCGCCCGTTTAACAGCCTGTCCAGCTGCTCCTCGCCTTCGATGTGTACCCATGGGATTTGGAGAAAGTAAATTCCTGAGAGAATTTCTATTTAGGAGTCTGCTACTATCCTGAGCAGTGGCCGGAGCATATGTGGGCTGATGGTTACAAGCGAATTTGCGGGATTGGCTTTACCGTCGTGCGTATGGGGGAGGTTGCATGGAATTTCTTCGAGCCGAAAGAAGAAAAATTCGCATTCGACTTGTTCGACCGAGCAATCGACCTTGCTCACGAGTCGCTTCTCATTGTTCAACTTTAGCTTTTCCCAAAAAAACTCAGAAATCACAAATGATAATAATTCGTAACACAAAAGAGGGAGCCTTCAACTAGGCTCCCTATTCAACCCATTCATGCATTCGCTACTGTGGTCTAACAACATGATATCCATTATATTAATAGTGTTTTATACAAGAATCTTATGACTCCTATAACGATATTAGGATTTCTGAATCCAAGCACAAGCTGGGAAAATTATCGTTTCTATACCATTAAAAAAGAAGCATACCTCACTATGGTGTAGTGAAGTATGCTTGGAGCCGCCTGCTGCTTTCATCGAAGCTACTTACCAGCACTGGGATTGCGATCAGAAGCGTGCTGGTGGTAAGAAGACTCAATAGTTATCCATTAGTAATTTATTTCTTCTTTGACTTGTTATCCGGTACGGTGACCGTATCCGTCACAACGGCTGTATTGCCCGCTTGTCGATTGCCGTATAGGTAATGGTAATGGGTAATGGTGAACACACCGATTCCAGCTCCGGCTCGTTCAACCCGCAGGATGAATGATATGTCCTGCGTGCCGATTTCCGCATTCTGGATATCGTTCACTTCCTCACTCCGTAACTGTCCCGGGATTACTTCGCTGAACTGTCCATCGCTGTTTGAATGATTTCCAAATAACGGTTCAGCTTCAGCTTTTCAAATCCTGCAACGTAAGAGTCCCAATCTTTATCCAGCTTTTTGTTTCCGCTGATGAATTGGATCATATTTTCTCCAATATATTTGTTGATATCCGTAGCCAGCAATCCGAATTCGTCCACTTCCGCCGGATCGATGAACAAGCCGCTTGGAAGTATTTCATCCGGCTGGTGGCCGTCATAAAGCTGAGTCGCCTGGTGCAATCTGAGCTCGTACCCTTCCCGAGACATGATATCCTGGGCAACCGCCCAAGACGCGCGGTGCTCTGCCGTCTTGACGAACGTACCGATCTCACTCCACGCATTGTTCAGCGCCCTCGTTTCTTCCGGCGGTTTGGAGATCAGCTTGTATTTGGCCGGTTTTCCGTTCATATCCAGATCGCCTGCCTCTCCTCGCTTCCAGTTCACGCCTTCTTCGCCATGTGTCATCCGGACCGTGCCCTCTTCGGACGCCAAATAATCGGCGAGCTTGATGGCGGCGATTTGCTGCGCTTCGGTCGCCTTGTTGGTAATAGCAAAGTAAGAAGCCCAGATTCCGCTACCGGCAGCCCCTGCCAGTTGAACGCCGTCCGGCCCGGTCAACGGAGGAATCGGCATATACTGTTGATGGACAGGGTTGTCGGGCGGGATAAAGACATATGGATGCAACGCTGGAGCGGCGCCCACCATCGCAATCCCTTCCCGATTGGCCACTTGCTTATACGCCTCGCCGTCTTGCGACAAAGCTCCGAGATCGATTAAACCTTCTTCGTACAGTGAAGCAACGTATTCCAACCCTGCTTTAAACTCCGGCTTGTTGGCGGTTAAATCCACCTGGCCGTTATTGACCATCATATAACAACTCTCGCTTTTGCATTCACCTGCGGAGTTGTTAAAAATGAAGGCGTTCATTAAAAAAGATTCTAAACGGTTACCTTTGGAGCCGCTCAATGGCACCTCGTCATTCTGACCGTTGCCGTTCAAATCGTTATTTTTGAATGCTCGAAGCACTTCCCTGAACTCCTCCGTCGTTGTCGGCATATCCATATCGACTGCCTCTAACCATTCCGTGTTAATCCACATCTTGGAGCCAATGCTGCAGTGATAACATTCGTTGATCGCCGGCAGCGCGTAAATATTACCGTCAGGCGCGGTAACTCCCGGTCTGTAGTAATCAATTTCTTCCATACGCTGCAGAATATTGGGTGCATGCTCCTCTATGAGATCGTTTAGCGGAACATATACGCCTTGCTCCCCCAACTTCATCTGTTCCGCAGCAAAAATCGGGTCGGACCAGGTCAGCATGAATACTTCCGGATAATCCCCGCTATTAAGGGTAAGCTGTCTCTGGTCTTTGATTACTTCATTAGAGTAGACTTGGATATCCAAATCGATATTCAACATTTCTTCTACTTCTAACGTAAACTTGTTGGTATTATAATCCTGCTCAGGATCGCCGGCCATAAAAACCGAAAGTTTTACAGGCTCTGTGTTCTCATCGTTTGGTTGCGTCGTGCTGGTTCCCTCGCCGTTCGTGCCGTTCGTTTCGTTATTGTTTTCGGTTCCGTTGGAGGAACAACCTGCCAATACCATACCTACTACAAGCAGCATGCCTAGAATTTGAGTCCATGTTTTTTTCATATTTAAACCTCCCCTGTACATTTGCCAAACCGTTCGTTTTTTCATTCTTTTCTTCGGCATGTCGTTTAAATCAGACGGCTTACAAGACGCTCACCTCCCTCGAAGAATGACAGACTAACCCTTCAAAGACCCGATCATAACCCCTTTGACAAAATGTTTCTGAATAAACGGATACAATATAAGCACCGGCAAGCTGGAGATGACGATCAACGCATATTTCATTTGCTCAGCCACCCCTTGTCTTTCCATGGCTTCCGTAATGTTTGACGGATTTTGATTTGCATTGAGAAGCAATATATTTCGAAGGACCAGCTGCAACGGATACAGATTAGAGTCTCTGATATATATCAAAGCGTCGAAATAAGCGTTCCATCGTGCTACGGCAAAGAACAACACAAGAACTGCGATGATCGGCTTGGATAGCGGAAGCACGACGCGCATCAGAAACCCGATATCGCTGCATCCGTCAATTTCGGCTGCTTCTGCCAACTCATCAGGTATCGTGTTCTGGAAAAACGTCCTCGCGATAATAATTTGAAAAACACTAAGCGCCTGCGGAATAATCATGGCCCATCGCGTATCCAGGAGATGCAGATCCCTTATGACCAAATACACCGGGATTAATCCGCCCGAAAACAACATCGTGAAGGTCAGCAAAAACATCAACAAATTTCGTCCGTAGAAGGTTTTGCGCGAAAGCGGATAGGCCATCATAATGGTGACTGTGACGGCAACCAGTGTGCCTGCCGCAGCATAAAAAACAGAATTACCGAACCCGACCAGTACTTGCGAATTTTTAAATACGGTCTCGTAACCTACCAAGGTGATATCGACCGGATATAACCACACCTTGCCGGATATAACGGCGAGTGGGCTGCTGAATGACGCGCTGACAATATAAATCAACGGATAAAGCACAGCCAATACGCATATCGACAGCACTACATAGAGTATCACAAGCAGCAATCTGTCTCCTGGTGATTCTTTTATCGTTTTTTTTGCAATCATGTCGATCCTCCCCTTACCACAAGCTGCTTTTTGTAATTCTCCTGGCCACCGCGTTGACGCTGACTAGAAGAATCAGATTGATAATGGAATTAAATAGCCCGACGGCTGTCGCATAACTGATATTCGAGTTGAGCAAGCCGATTTTATACACATAAGTGGCGATGATTTCCGATGACCCCGCATTCGCCGCATTTTGCATTAAATAAATCTTCTCAAATCCGACAGACATAATGCTGCCAACTCCCAAAATCAATAAAATGACGATTGTGGGGAAAATGCCGGGAAGATCGACATTAATAATCTTCTGCCATCTCGACGCCCCGTCCACTTTGGCAGCTTCATACAGCGTAGGGTCGATACCCGACAATGCCGCAAGATATATAATGCAGCTGAAACCGGCGTTCTGCCATAGATCCGACCAGACAACAAGCGATTTGAAATATCCGGGCTCTCCCATGAAATTGATTCTGTCAATGCCTAATGAAGCCAAGAAATTATTCAAAAGGCCGGCTTGAGGTCCGAGCAGCAGCGATAACATCGAAACGATAATGACCGTTGAGATGAAATGAGGCGCGTAGGTCACCAACTGCACGAACTTTTTGAAACGTTTGCCGACTTCATTTAATGCAAGCGCCAAAATGATCGGAATGGGGAACCCGACTAGCAGACCGTAAAGACTTATGCCCAAAGTATTTTTTATGATAAGCCAGAAATAGGGACCTTCGAAAAAATAAATGAAATGTTTGAATCCCGCCCACGGACTCCCTGTAATCCCTTTCACAATGTTGTAATCTTTAAATGCCACTGTCGCTCCGTACATCGGATAATAGTTGAAAGTAATAAGCAAGCTTATCGGCAATAAAATAAGCAAATAAAATTGCCAATGCCTCATTATTTTTTTGAATGCCGTTTTTCTCGGCGAGCTCTTTTGAAGCGGCAACGATTTACCGGCGACTGCGGATCTCAGAATGTTCTCCCCCTTTAGTATGTGGTTCCCACTCTCGGACGAAAATAGGGTTGACAGCGCTTTCCTGAACAGGTGCAATTGTAGCAGATATTCGTCCGAAGTTTGTCCATATTTTCACCACCATAAAACATAATTACTATTTAAATATATTATAAACCATTGATTTTTCTCTTTAAATAACAATATACTATTAACAATATAACTATATTACGATAAATAGCGCCGTTCTTTTCTCCCGAATTTTACAAGTAATCTCTCATATTCGGTAAGTTTAACCGGCAAAACCAATCCATGACGCGGTTTTACCAGCGAAGAGAACTCTCCAGGTAATCGAGAAGTCAGAACAGGCTTTCCACCATTCAGCTCCTGCCAATTTTTCTTCAACGGACATTTCCCGGTTCAGCCTCATGGTTCTACAACCAGCTTAATAACGGTATCGAGCAGTTCCCATTTTACTTTAGGAACCTTGATGGATATCCCCTGCTCATCTTGTTCGAAAGGAACCTCGCTGCCGTCCAGCAATTGGCAACGTACGATCTTCTGCGGAAGCGCCGGCAAAACCATTTTGTCAAATACCGGCATGTTTTCTACATGTAAATATAGATGGTTTCCCTTACAGGTCATGCCGTAAATATCGTCGACCGGCTCGAGTGGTCCCGGCCGCGTTCCGTAAATGGCTTCGCCGTTTTTTTTCATAAATGCGCCGATTTGCTTCAATCGCTCCACTTGGCTTGCCGGTATTTCCCCATCCGGATTGGGAGCAACGTTGAGCAGCACATTTCCGCCGCGGACGAAACAATCGATCATGATTTTGATGATGCCCTCGAGCGGCATGACCCTTTCTTCCGGGTCATAGGACCAATGATGCGCGATGGTGAAACATTTCTCCCAATCGATGGGAATGATGTTACCGGTAATGTCGTGCGGACCTTCGTCGCATTGAAAATCGCCGATCCAGCCGGATCGCGGATTGATTACACATTTCGGCTGGTTGCTCCTTACCATCTCGTTTAACTTTACCGGCTCCCAGAACCATGCCGCATCGGCATCCGATCCGGAATGAGCCAGCCAGCTGCCGTCGTACCAAAGAATATCGATCGTCCCATACCGCGTGGTCAGCTCCCGGATTTGCTCATAGCCTTGCTTTTTCATCAACGCCGCGTTGTCCGCCAGCTCCTTCGGCTTGAAATATCCGGGAAAACGCCAATCCATAGGCGAATAATACAATCCGGTTCGAAGATCAAATTTGCGAAAGGCATCCATATAATCTTTAACAAAATCGCGTTTCGCAGCGGAATGCATACTGTCGAATCGTCCGTAGCTGCCCGGGCTGTCCCATAGTGCAAAGCCATCATGATGGCGGGTTACCATGACCGAATACCGCATTCCGGCTTCTTTGGCCAGGCTGGCCCATTGCTCCGGGTTCCATTTCTGCGGGTTAAACTGATCGGCCAGCTTCGCATATTCCTCAGCGGAAATCTTATCGTTGAACATGGCCCACTCGCCGCGTCCAAGCATGGAGTAAAGTCCCCAATGGACGAAAAGGCCGAGCTTGGCGTCCCGCCACCATTCCATATCCTCATCGCTAAGGTTCAGCCAGGGAGCCTCTACACCGTCCCGGCTTTTCAGCCGTACGCTGCTTTTCAACATGGAGGCAAGCTCGGCATCTTGTAATCGTTTAATTGACATGTTCAGCGTAACTCCTTTATATAAAACAATATTATTATATTGATTTATTATAAGTCACTTATTTTTCAAGTTAAATAAAATTATATTATTTTATATATAACAAAATTACGTTATAAATAAAAAGAAGCATACCTCACTACTCTGTAGTGGAGTATGCTTGCTTGACATCGTCAACCTGCCCTTTCAAATCGTTATCTCCTGACCCGCTACGCCTGATGCTGCAAAAACGTTTTTGAGGTAAGCCAAACGATCGATTTTTAGGTAATTCTCAACAGATGGACTCAAAGCGCGGTTTTATATCGTCTGGTATACAGCCCATACGTTACTAATGTCACCCTTAGATCTCAATGATCTAGTCTTGATATATGGTTCTCCGCCTGTCTGATCTTGCAATGTGCTCTCGAACTAGAAAAAATGAACCGCTTATTTACTTTCGTTACCGCGTCTTTACTGCTTCATCCACCTCATAACAAAACCAGTCTGCATCGATATAACCCTGTTCACTCACACGGTTAAAGTCCTCCCCCTTCGGCATTATCGTTTCAGTATGTATGTTGGCCGTACTCGTTTACTCGTACCAATATCCAGGGATAATCTCCCTTTCCAGTTCCAACAACTCTTTAATAATCAAATCCGCATCATGTATGGAATTCACAAGCGGATCGGTCATCATCGCTCTTCTCAATTTCGTGAAGCTCCGTTCCACAACAGCCTCCGCAGTCAGTTCGTGCGTATCCAGCACAAGCTCCTGCATGCCCCGGATTCCCCGCGGCATTTCACCCACGTGAAGCGGCTTGATGCCATCCATGCTGACTTCGCTTAACAGCTCAAGGAACGCATCGTCATTCATGTTGGTCACCGCGCCGTTATTGAGCGAATTGATGAAGAAGCGTTTCCCCAAATTGCCGACCATGTTTTCGATAATATCCGTTGCATGATCGGGTCCGAAGGTTTTCATATAATCGGAGATCGGTATATTCCCGGTAATGAAATCGTCCACTTGCCGCCACATCTCTTCATGACGCTTATACCGGTCTTCCGTTTCCCAAATCTTTAAAGGCGGGATGGCGTCCTTCGTCTTGCCAAGCCCTTGCCAGTACCGGACGTATTCTTTGGTATGGGCCGTACATGTCGGGACATACCCGAAAATATTATAAAGCTCATTGGTGATGGCATCGTTATATAGCGCTTTCGCGCCAGTATCCCCACCATTGTTTTCCGTAGCCGCCGACTTTCTTAATGCCTCGGCGATCGGGGTCATAACATCCGTTCCTTCATACTCCGCCTTAAGCAGCCAGGTGAAGTGATTAACACCGGCCACCCGGAAATCAAACTTCCGATCGATCTCCTCGGTAAACTCTCTTCTATCCTGAATGATCCCCGCTCGAACCGCATAATACGCTTTTATGTGCGGCATATGATGACTGTCGCACAGCGCGAACGATTTTAGTTTCGGCGCATATCGGCTTAACGCAATCCCATGGACGGTAGATGGATTGATGTAATTGATTACCCATGCATCGGGACAAAGTTCCTCAATGTCTTTAGCGCATTCCATAATGACCGGCAGCTCTCTCATCGCTCTAAAGATCCCGCCTGGACCGATCGTATCCCCGGAGCACATCCGAATTCCGTATTTTAAAGAAACCTGGCAATCGATGCCGCGGTATTTTACAGTATCCTCAGCAAAGCTGAGCACGACGAAATCCGCACCCTCCAGTACCTGTCTCCGATTCGTCGAGCCTTCTACTTTAAGAGATACATTGTTTTCCTTTGCAACCATTTCAGCAAGCCTTACCAGCTTGGATAGTTTTTCTTCGTCTGTATCTACCAAAGCAAGTGTCCCGTTATTCAAATAGTTTGAGTGAACCATCTGCCAGATTGACTGCCGCCCAAAGAACAGACTCCCCGCACCAATGACAACTACCTTCGGTTGTGAAACATTCGAATCCATCATGATCAAGCCCTCCTAATAAGTTATAACCTCATTATAGGAGAATGGTTTAAAAGTTGAATATGTGATAGTATCACCTTCATGTCAAATAGTACGAATATTTGTGATCATTAAATTCAATGATATACTAAAATAACATGAGAAATGTCTTCTGGTTAGGGATGTTGAGGGATGTGGGTGGATACGAAAATGACGGACATGGGGATTCTCAATGAGTTGTCAGAATTGATCTCGCTTCGAATGAAATCCTTCTTTGAGCTTGCCCACGACGTGAAATGGATCGAACACAAGGCGCACATCGACTATGATCTTTGGTTCGTTCAATCCGGAATCGTTACCATTACTATCGATGGTATTGAACATACAGCAAACCCGGGAGATGTGGTCTTTTTTTACCCAGGGGTTCCCTAAAGGGCATCTGCCACCGATAAGGGGTGCCGATTTATTTACATTCATTTCGATTTTGAAATAGGCAAGCAGCAACGAATTCTAAACGATTTTCAGCTATCGGGCATCATACCGCAAGAGCTGATCCGGGAAGAAGCCATTTTATTCGGCAAAGCCTTTACGAAATCGAATCTATTACGAAGCATACCTGGGAACCGTTTATATTTAAAGGCTTGTCTGACGGCCGTTATTGCCAAAATTATTGAACTCTACGGACATGGCCAATATACCGGCACATTTCTGAATGGGAGAACGTCAAGAAAAGTCGAGCGGAATTTGGACGTGTTGCAGCCGGTATTCGATTACGTTAATAACCACCTGCACAAATCTATTAAAATGAATGAGCTTGCAGCGCTTGTAGGCATATCCGAAAAATATTTTATCACTTATTTCAAAAAAGCCTTGGGCATTACTCCGGGACAATATATTTACCAGATTAAAATGAACCGGGCGAGAGAATATCTGAATGAAAAGAAATATACGATTCAACAAATTGCCAACCTTCTGGGTTATCCCGATCCTTTTACGTTTTCGAAAGCTTTTAAAAAATACTATAACGTTGCACCGTCAAAGTTCGAGTAAAATGCTAACAACTAAAAGAGCCAAACACTACCCCGCAAAGTCAATGGTCATACCTCATTTGTTGCCATACATGCAAAAAGCCCGCCCGGATACAGGTCCGGTGCGGGCTGGAAATGCTGCAGTCAGCCGTATTTATAGGTGATGCCGTACCCCCCTTTTGGGTAAACCCAATCGATGTTGTCGTAGGGGCATGCGATCCGGCACGTGCCGCATTCGATGCAGTTTTCATACGCGACGGTCGTCAGCTTCTGCTTTTTGTCCCAATCGTACACATCGGACGGGCAAAAATAATTGCAGTCCTTCTTCACGCATTTCAGACAGCTATCCCGCTCCTTGATGATTAAATGGGACACGTCGTCGCACTTGTAGCGTATCGTAAACAACTTATCGGAAATCGAATCGCTCATCCGTTCATCGCCCTCCAGCCTTTGTAGCCCAGCTTCAGTAAATTCATCGTCCCGCCAGCAGCGTCCTTCATTAATTTTACGGCCATTTTTTGTTTTTGTGCCTTGGAGACCCCGTCCACCAAAAACATTTGATACGCGGCTTCATTGAGCGCCGACGGGAGCTTGTCGAACAGCAGATCAGGGTCCTGCTCCTTCAGTAGCTCGTGCATCCCTTTATATTTCTTCAAATCCTTCTCGATAAATGAGCTTCGGATCTTCTTATCGTACAGCTGCAGCGTCTCCCGGGAAAAATCGTTCTTCAGTTTGGCCTCGATGATAGCCTCGCCTGCCAGCCTCCCCGACGTCATGGCGAGGTTCGTGCCCTCCCGGTGAACGAGATTGACCATCTGCGCCGCGTCACCCGTGATCACCCAACCGTCTCCGGACAGAGGAGGCATCGAATGATAGCCGCCCTCGGGGATGAGATGCCCCGAGTATTCAAGCACCTCCCCGCCCTGAATCAATTTACGGATCATCGGATGCTGCTTGGCCGCCTCCAGCACGGCATACGGCTTGATTCGCTTCTCCCGAAGCTGATCGACCATGACGCCGACGCCGAGCGAGAGCGTCTCCTTGTTCGTATACAAAAATCCCATCCCCGCCATCCCTAAAGAGGTTTCGCCGATAAACTCGATCGTGACGCCCTCGTCGCCTTCCAGGTTGAACCGGTCCTGAATTTTCTCCTTCGGAAGGGCAATCACCTCCTTCACCGCGAGCGACACCTCGTCGGGCCGCCATTCCTTGTGCACGCCGAGCGATTTGCCGAGCAGCGAATTGACGCCGTCCGCGATGACGACGACGTCGGCGTACAGATCCCCGTCGTCCCGATCCGTCTTCACGCCGACGACGCGGCCGTCTTTTCTAAGCAAATCTACCGCGACCGTTTGATAGACCGGGATAGCCCCGGCCTGGACCGCCTTGTCGGCAAACCACTGGTCGAACTTCACCCTGAGTCCGGTGAAGCAGTTATAAGGCGCCTTGTAGGCTTCGTTCCGGTGGCCGAACGTCGTTACGGATTCCTTGCCCATCATCCATACCCGCTGCTCGACGATGTAGCGCTCCATCGGGAACCCTTTTTCCGTCCAAAATTCGGGGATCATCTCCTCCAGCTGCTTCCGGTACAGCACTCCGCCGAAAATATTTTTCGCGCCGGGAAACTCGCCCCGCTCCAGCAGCACGACGCTCAGCCCTGCCCGGGCCATCGTCAGCGCGGCGGCTGCGCCGGCCGGTCCGGCGCCGACGACGACAGCATCAAACTTTTCGTTCATAATCCTTCACCTCTTCCCGCGAAAGCGCTCGTTTCTTCTTCACTTCGGCCGTGATGGCGGGGACGATTTTGAACAAATCCCCGACGATTCGGTAATGTGCGGTATTGAAAATTGGCGCTTCCGGATCTTTATTAATCGCCACGATCACGTCCGAATTGGACATTCCGACGATATGTTGAACCGCTCCGGATATGCCGATGGCGAAGTAAAGCTTCGGTCTTACGGTGCAGCCGGTTTGACCGACCTGATGCTCGTGCTTGATCCAGCCCGCATCGACGGCCGCCCGGGAAGCGCCGACGATTCCCCCGAGAGCGTCGGCCAGCTCCTTCAGCATGGCAAAAGGCTCCGGTCCCCCCAGCCCCCGGCCGCCGGCGACGATGATTTCCGCTTCCTCCAGATTGATTTTGTCGCGTTCCTGGATGAAATCCAGCACCCGCGTCGCAATTTGCTCCTCGGTCATCGCGTTCTCGATGCGGATGACCTCGCCTTCGCGGGTGGCATCGCGCGGCAGCGCCTGGAACACGCCCGCGCGGGCCGTAGCCATCTGAGGCCGATACTGCTTGCACAAGATCGTAGCCATCATTTTCTCCGAAAAGGCGGGGCGGCTAGCGAGCAGCAGCCGCGACGGCGGCGGCTCGACATCCAATTCGGTCGTATCCGCAGTCAGTCCGGTCGGCAGGTGGGTGGCGATCGCCCCGGCTAAATCCCTGCCGGTGCCCGTCGCACCGAACAGACAAATTTCAGGCTTAGCCTCTCCGATGACCTTCATCGCGACACGGCTATACGGCCTCGTCCGGTACGCTTTCAGCTCGGGCGCCTCGCACAAAAATACTTTGTCCGCACCGTAATAAATCGCTTCCTGCGCTAAATGCCCCACCTCGTGCCCGATGACGAGCGCCATCAGTTGAACCTCCAGCTTCCCCGCGAGCTTTTTCCCCTCCCCCAGCAGCTGCCAGGAAACCTTCTTGGCTTCCCCGTCCCGCTGCTCCACGACAACGAGTACGCCCCGGTAATCGGACCAATCGGACGTTTGTTCCGCATCTCTTGCAGCAGTCATCTGCATCCCCTCCTAAAGGTTACGTCCACCCGAGTCTTTCCGGCAGATCGCTCTCCCACAGCTTACCTACCAGCTCCCCGGCCACTTGCTCGGGAGAATCGCCGCTTACGATTTGACCGTTTATTTTTCTGACTTCGGGTACCCAGGTTTTGCTGACGATAGTCGGCGATCCTTTCAACCCGATCTTGGCGTTGTCCAGATCGGGGAAATCGGCGGTCGTCCATATGTACGGCTTGTAACCGGCAGCCCGGATCATGCCCGGCAGCGAAGCTCTGCGGACTTTGTTCAGCTCCTTAAGCGCGGTAATAAGCAGCGGCATGGAAGACTCGACGACCTCAAGCCCGTCCTCTAAATACCGGTGAACGGTTACTTTCCGACTGATGGGGTTCACATCGGCGACCTTTCCCACATACGTCAGCTGCTCCAGGTCCAACCGGCACGCAATGCCGGGGCCGACCTGCCCGGTATCCCCGTCCAGCGTTTGCTTGCCGCAAAACACGATGTCCGCTTTCCCCCACAGCTCCTCTACCTTGCGGATCGTCCGCGCAACAACGTAAGAAGTCGCAAGCGTATCCGCGCCTGCAAACTTCCGGTCGGTGACGAGAACGGCCTCGTCAGCGCCGAGCGAAATGCATTCCTTCAGCGACTTCTCGGCAGGAGGCGGCCCCATGGTGATGACCGTGACTCTGGCGTCATGCTCATCCTTAATGCGCAACGCCTCTTCCAGGCCGTGCAGATCGTAGAAATTGACGATGCTCGGCACGCCCTGGCGGATTAACGTATTGTTGACGGGATCGATCCGGATTTCCCGGCTGTCGGGAACCTGCTTGATGCAAACGATAATATGCAGCACTCGTCGCACACCTCCTAAAAGTTTTTACGGCTTCACTAAATCGACTTCCATGAACGAGCAAAAACTCGCTTCGGAAGCATAAGTCAAATCTTCGCCCAGTCGTCCCAGTACGGATGAACGTACTTCTCGGTCAGCTCATCGTTACGGGAGCTTGCTTTGATTGCTTCCGAAAGTCTCCATGCTTTGTCAAAGGTTGAGGGGACCATCGTATAGAAGAGCGGCGGAACGAGCCAAAAGACCCTCCCTTTCGCCACCGGGTAAACGATCGTTTTCCAGCCGGCGTCGATTTCATCCTCTTCCCACATCAAGGCGATAAGCCAGTTCGCGAATGCATGGCGCATCCCGTCATTGCGGATGTAGATCTCGCCCAACTGTTCCTTGTCGCGCTGCCCGATCGGAATATGCGGTCTTTGGAAAAAGCTCTCCAGATTCAGGAACTGGCCCATGCTTACAGCCCCCTCGCCATTTTTATTACGAGCTTAACGATTAAGGCTATTAACCGCTTTCATATTTACCATGGCGTGGTAAAGGTTACGGTTCATTATATGCGGGACCGGGGAAATCTTTCATTCGTTCTTCCATAACGCAAAAAAGACACCCGCAAAGGTGTCTTCCGCAAAAAACTATGCATGCAATCCCACGACTTCCTGATGGCGCGGCATCTGAATGATTGCTTCCGTGCCGATGCCCGCCTGTTTACTCAATATTTTATTTAAATCGGGCATTCACACATCATAATTTTTGAATCGTTTTCCGATCAGATTGCTAATAAGCCTAACTTGCTTGACCCTAGAAGTCATAAAACAATTTTATAATATATTTCAGGACTGACAGCCAATTCGCTCCTTATTGTATACGTCGTTTCAAACAATTACTGTTGCCCCTTCACCTTACCAAGCTATTCCTTACAATATTCGACTAATTCCTTCTAGCCTGTATCAAAAACCTACAGTAGTGAGAATCCGAATTAGTCCGAAGAAAGGTTTAAGAAAGTAACTTAAAGACGTTTGTATTTTACCGGATGTTACCTGATTGTTCCCGCGAACTGTTTTAAGCGAATGTTACCCGTCCAATAAAACAAAAAAACCTTGATATACAAGGGTTTTTCAAGTATGGAGCATAGGGAGAGCGATCCCCTGACCTCATCGCTGCCAGCGATGTGCTCTCCCCTGGTGGTTAGTTTAACTGCCCTTAAGCTGTCAATTAAATCTGGAAACGAACCATTGCTCGCAAAACCACAACCTATGCCAGCTTCTTCCTTCGGGACATGATCGAATACAACTGGAACAAAGCGAGAAAGAACCAGACGGCGGCACCGATGTTGAACAGGATCCCGGAGAATGTCTTGCGTCCAAATCCGATCTCCAACAGAGTAGGAATATGATCGACGCGGGTATGGTTGAGCTCCAGTAGACTAAATGCCAGAACTAATATTGCAGGGAACCATCCTTTCATCCGGAACCAAAAAGCAGCTATCAACACGTATGGTACCATTTCAAGCAATGGAAACGGATCGAATCCGTACAGAATCAGATTATCAATATTGTGGCTGGCCAATAGAAGAAACCCTGCAAGAAACACATAAAACGCTTTTTTTTTCGTCATTCTTTCTTTACCTCCCGTAATTGGTTATATAGGATGTTGCCGACAGTTCCTCAGTATACTCCGAACCGGAATTTGCGGTAGGTTGATTTTTTTCAACCCCCTACCGAATCCTGCGTGTATAATGAAATGGAGGTGGAGTCATTGTCCAAAGACCATATTTTATTTATTGTCGCCACATTGTTGATTGCCGCGCATGTTATAGACGCGACCCTTCAAATGAACGAATCTCTGTACTTCACAGCCAGTCTGTTTATTTTTCCATATGTGCTGATTTCGATCGTTTGGCCCAAGCTCAGCGATAAGGTACGGTTTGCAGTGACTGTGATCGGCCTGCTGCTTGAATTAAACCACGCGGTTACTGTAACGATACCGGAATTTGTGAAGGTTGGGTTGGATCGATCAACTTTCGACGGAATCCTTTATCTGCCGGCCGTAGCCATACTTGCGATCCTTGCTTGGAGGCTGGCTTTTCGCTTACATCGGACGAAGGGATGATTTTTTTCAACCTTCTCAAGAATCCAGTACCGAGTATAATAATTGTCAAGAGAATGTTCGAATGAGGCGGGAACCATGAAGAAGATCAAAGTGATGTTAGTGGAAGACGATACGTTCTGGCAGAGACGTTTATCGGTGGATTTGGGATGGGAAGAGGACATTGAGGTTATCAAAATAGCTTCCGCGAAAGAAGAGGCTTTAGCCGCAGCGAAGGCCCTTGATCTAGATGTTGTGCTTATGGATATTCATCTCGCAGCGGATCGGCTGGACGGCTTAGAGTTGACAAGGGAAATCCTGACCGCTAAACCCGGACAAGTGAAAGTTATCATGCTGACATCTCTCGACGAACAGGCTGTCATTATCAAATCGTTCCAGAACGGTGCGGTTAACTTCATCAACAAGTCGAACTACCGCGATATTGTACAAGCAATTCGAGATGCCGACCGCAACACTCCTTCGATCCATCCAGATGCGATCCCTGCAATCATGAAGGAGATGCAATTATCCATCCTGACCCCTGCCGAAAAGGAAGTCTACCTTCTCAAGGAAAAAGGATTAAGCAAGACGGAAATTTCCAATCGGCTCCATAAGTCAGTGAGTACAATAAAAACCCAGATGCGACACATCAAACATAAGCTGATTCAAAAAAAAGAAGGACGCTAATCTCGCCCCTTACTTTACGAGATTCCGCCAGACCCGAATCCGATTCCTCGGAAATGTCAGCTCAATTATCGTACCTTTGCCCGGCTCGCTCTCTGCGACCCGGATCACCCCTCCGTGCTTTTGCATAACATTGTAACAGTAACTTAAACCCAGCCCGTAATTAGTTGCCTTGGTCTTCGTCGTGAAAAAGGGCTCAAATACACGATCCAGCTGCTTTCGCTCGATACCCGTTCCGTTATCTTGAAAGCTGACAACCAGCTTTTTACCGGAATGGTTCGCTCGGATGTATAAGACGCCGTTCGCCTCGGAAGTAGCGTCAATCGCATTGAGACATAGGTTGTTTATCACTTCCCTTATATGCGGGACGTCGCAGAACAGCTCGAACCCAGCCTGAACATCAGGTCTGATTTGATACGGTTTGTCTAAGGACGGGATGAGTGTGGCCACAACCGAGTCGATTAAAGCGCTAAGGTTAATCCATTCCGACTTTAATTCGACACCGTGGGCTTTCTCCTTGATCCGCTGCGTCATATCCAGCAGGTGGCTGGTTACGGAACGGATGTCTTTCAGTGTGTCATAGGCATGTTCCGCTTTATTCTGCTCAAGCAGCTCCATCGTCCGTTCATGGATATAAGAGAGCTTCTGAATTTCATTTTTGATGGTATGCCCCAAAATCGACGTCCCTGCCGTTAGTGTACGAATGGAATAATCATGCTTCTCTTGCTCGATCCGAAGCCGGACCCCCCACATCCCATGTGTCAACCCGATTAGAATTAATCCTGCAAGCAGAATGGTCGTATTGATGTAATTATACTTCCAGAAGCTGCTGCCTGTCAGGGTTAAGCCGGAATTATCGATATAGATCGATTGGATCGTATAGTAATTAAGATTTTCCGAAATTATTCCGATTAGCAGAACCAGAATATAAAGCAGGTTCCTTCCCCCCGTTGGAAAGTTAAGGTTTTTCCTATAAGCCGCTATATACAGGAGACATCCTAAGATCGTATACAAATGCGCCATAAATCGCAAGGGAGTCATATGCACTTCAATAGGCAGCCTGAAGTCTCCTTGAACACTCAGAATGAGCAGCATTGGAACACCGAGGCAAACCGAAGCTATTCTCTTGAAATCCGGACTAATAAAATCGGAAAAATATACAGCACTAACAAGGAACGCACATGCCAAAAAATAAAAATGTATGTATACACCAGGAATACTGAGGAGCACCAACGTTCTTTTCAACCCCTCGACAAGTAGCCCTGAACCTTCCAAGGACGGAACAATACCAAAATGAATGGCATACGTGAAATTTATTACACCGATGATGAGCAGAAGGATGCCAATCCAACGAGTATATTCGTTGCGATAACCGTTTGCCAGTACAATTAGGCCGCAAAATACAACCGCAATCAAGTTATATAAATAAATGAACACAAAATCCAACACCTTTTATTATTCCGAATAAAATTATCTCATGAATTCATTGTAACTTTATTTCATTGGTTTGTGATCCATAACTTTTAATTCCTGATTAAATTCTCCGACGAAGTAACCGGAGCGCTTGAATTAGATGCCTCTGCTTCCCCCCGTCTCCATACACGAAAAGCACCGACCTTTGTATGGTCGGTGAGCCTAAGGGGATACGACTCATTTATAACTCGTCTACCCAATATAGGATGTATGAACCCAGGGGTTTGCACCCTATAATGGCTCCACCAAACAAAAAAACACGCCATGATTTGGCGTGTTGACGTTTGTGTATGGTGAAGCCTGGGGGATCGAACCCCTGACCTATCGCTGCCAGCGATAAGATCTAACATACAATGTCATCTCTTCGCCTTATAAAACTCATGATAAAGCTTCATCAATGCCCGCTTCTCTATACGCGAAACATAGCTCCGCGAGATGCCAAGCTCCTTCGCAATCTCCCGCTGGCTCATCCCCACCATGCTCTAGGCCAAAGCGGTCAATGACAACTTCCTTCCCCGGTCATCCAATATATAATATTGGTTGAGGTGTCTGCACATCCAGGAGCGCGCACGGATACTGATACGGGGCTACGCGGTACCGGAGAACATACGTAGATATGCCAAGCCCGTTCAACCAACGCGCGATCGGTTCACCTTCATGGTAGGCTCACGTGCCGAACCTCCTCCGGGACAAATAACGACCGACGGACGATGATCTCCCTCGACCAGATAGGGCGTAATTGCGGATGGGCCTCATCAGATTCTCCTTCCGTATAAGGTGCTCCAGCAGGCCATAACAAAATCTCGCTTATCACTTCCATCTTCTTGTTTGTTATGTATATTAATTCACTAGCGTTGCATTGATATTATCCGAATCTTCAAAACTGCCTGTAAAATCTGTAAGTGAGTATAAAAAAATCCTTCAACAATAGATAAAAGTAATTTTGGCAACCTTTCAGCCTAGGTGTGAAGCAATTCACGAAAGCTCTATAGTGCTGACGTGCCACGGTCTTTAGATGATTTTGCCTTGTAATGAGAAGGTTTTTTACCTATGTTTTTTTTGAACTTCATATGGAAATAGTTAACGTTAGAGATTCCTACACGGGCAGCAACCTCGTGAACCTTGAGACCACACTCAAGCAAGACCTTGGCTTTGCGGATTCGAACTTTATCCAAATAAGTGCGGAATGGGTCGCCTGTGACGCTTCTAAACAATTGGCCCAGATAAGCACTGTTATAATGAAACTTCTCTCCAAGAGTTTTCAACTTCAAATTCTCAGAGTAATGACATTCCACAAAGTCCAAAACTTGCGCAATAACCGTATCATCCCTGCATTGCGATCCTGACCGATCAAGAATAAGCATCAGTCTATCTTCGATCATCCTATGCAACGTCTGAAAATTGGGCTGCTTGAAAATGTCAGAAGTCAAAGACTCAGTGTCTTGTATATCGAAATATGCTATATTATTCATTTTCAACAGTCTGGTGAGCATGAGCGAAAGCCACTGTGAAGTGGCGGCTTTAATTGCCGGCTCAGTTCCATAGTATTGTGCGATCGAAAGCAGACCTTCCTCAAGCACGCGACGAAGTAAGGATCGACTTCCGAAATCGATAGCATAATACAATTTTTCAGATAAAATTACGATATCAGGCACCTCCTGCGGCAGAATATTAGCGCTGCGGTCGATAATTTTCGTTTCCCCTCGGTACAGAAACTCATTCTTTAATAAATTTACAGCCTCGTAGTAAGATTTCCCGATATCGACGATCGATTCGACAGCTTCTCCCACGACCGCAATAAATTGTCCATTTTCCAATGCGAGCGTTTTCAAAAGTTCATAATACAAGCCTGTAGCATCGAGATTATTTAACCTCGTTTCACGTAAAACTACTCCTACTTTTGAGTCATGGATGAATACAATACCTTCTTCACGATCTTCAAAATGTCTCATTAGTTTCAGCTTAATAGCTTCGAGTAGAACACGACTATTACAGTCTGGCGAATACAGCTTTAGAAGCAGCACCCGATACAACTGCCAATTAATTGATTGATAGGAGACAGGCAGATTGGCTTGTTCATTAACCAAAAGCAACGATATCATTCGCCCCCACTTTGATTCTCCAGCCGGTCGCTCAGATTTCTTTTGCATTAGCTTCCCGATTCGCATCAATTCTGTCTCGATTTCGTTTACATCTACGGGTTTCAATATATAGGCTTTGACCCCCCATGAAATCGCAGTCTTGGCGTATGAGAAATCTGCATGACCGCTTACGATGATAAATTGACAATCCGTATCAAGCTTTCGAATTTCTTCAATCAACTGAAAGCCATTTATATCAGGCAAACAAATATCAATGACCATAAGATCAGGACGTAAATCTGTATACAACAATAAAGCCTCTCTTCCATTGCTTGCTTCACCAATTACTTCAAAGCCGTGACTTTTCCAATCGACCATCACTAGCAATTCCTGACGTGTTAGCTTTTCATCATCAACGAGAATGACCTTACCCATAGGAATCCCCCTTAATCGGAATAAAAAAGCAAACTTCCGTCCTCACCTTGAATTAGTAATATTTTATAAGTGACGCCATGGATGACTCTCTTACAATATTATTTTGCTCTATCACTATTGCAGATTATATAGCACTGTTTAATATTACACCTTGATTTTCAAGTCATGTGAATAGCATGATATAGACATCCGTCGTCATGATTGATGAATATAACGACAAGCTTCCGGGGTATCAGACAGAGTCAGGAGAAGGAAACGCCAAGTAATCTCATGCATTTGGCGAACGCGATCTCTTAAATTGAAGACCATTATCTAGAGCGCGCATGCACTTTGTTGAAGCAGACCCAACTCACCATTATGGAGATTTTCATGAATGCGGGTTTAACGATAGCAATTATTTCACTCGTCAGTTTACCAAAACTTATGGCTTTTCCCCTAAGGCCTACAGACTGCATCGGTAAGCTTTAGGTGCCAGCCACATGATGAGCGTTCCGTACAGTATCCGGAATTTTTGGCAGGAGTCGGAGATTTGAGACGAAGCCCGTATTTATAGAGTTCCGTATTACTTAAACTATATCGATTCGGAGCGAAAGTTTGAGGAAGATTGCGGTTAAACATTGCATACCGATGTGAGTATTGCGCGGATCGATGCTGGCGGGGCAGTGCCTATGATCCTTCCTTTCCCGTTATTGTTGCTGAGAACGATGTAAACCGGTTTAGAACATTTTTTCTTGGCACTATGAACAAAATCCATATAAAATAAAGATCAGCGAAAGACCAAACAAGGAAGTCCTGCCCCAGCGCACGGGCGCAAGGCAGGACTCCTTTTTTACCGAAACGATTTCAGTTCTACGATGCTGTGCCAGTGATGTTCGTGCCGTTCTTCGTAATCGTGTACTCGATGATGGCGCCGCTCCAGAAGTGGAACTTCAGAATCACCGTTCCATCGTTCACTTCATTGAAGAAGCTCTGTGTAAGAGAGATTTCATTTGTAGCATAAGATGGTTTGAAAGTCCGGCCGTACTCCTTGAACGAAGTCCAGTTATGCGGACCGGCGTTGCCCCCTGCAGCGTACACGGCCTCCATCGTGGCAAGACGGTCGCCGTTGAAGGCAGTCGGAATCGCAAAATTCGCGGTGGTTCCTTCCACGTTTTGCAGCACCGGCGTGTCATTGTACAAGACATGGAAGGTCCAATCGGCGCCCTTGTTAAATTGGGCTTTCAATACGGCTACCTCGCCGAGTGCGGCCGATTCAGTCAGCTTGGCGATAAGACTTGCTTTGAGGATCAGGTCTTCGCCGTTCAACGCATAGTCCGCGCCTTCAATCAATTCGACGTTTCCGAGTTTGATGCCAGTCAGAACATTGCCGTTCAAGTGCAAAGGCACTACAGTGTCCTGAGCCGGCGCGTCTTTCCTGACGAAGATCAGATCGGATTCGCCAGTGGAAGAGCGGCCTTTCAAGCTGGCCATGATCTGATCGTAAAGCTCTGGATCGTTCCACTGAAGCGTTCTGCGGTCAAAACGCCCACCGTTGTCCCACAGCATAAGGGCAAGTTTGTTCTCTACGGCTTTAGAGGTGAAATACTCGATAAACTTCAACATCTCGCCATGCTCGGGCACACCTTCGCTGGCATCCCAGCCGAGCAGTCCGTATTCGCCTACGATAACGGGAATTCCTTTCGATACAAACGCATTAGATACATTGTCTATCAATGTATCGACATCCTTAATCGTATCGGCCTCAAGCTTCGGGTAGCCCGCAATGTTTACGCTGAACGGCCAGAAGCCGTAAAAATGAACGGTCACGATTAAATTCGGATCGTTCAGCTTGGCAATCGTGCTTGCAAGCGAATCCACACGCACTTTCTCGTGATTGCAGTATAACGTCGGCAGCACAAGCGGACGATCGGCATTAGCGCCTCCAGACTCTCTTACAATATGCACGAAGGTTGTGTTGATCTCATCAAGAAATTCGAGCTGCGTCGTGATATCAACGTTTAAAAATTCCGGTTCGTTGATGCTTTCGAACATCAGTTTGTCGGAATGATTCTTGAAGCGGTCGGCGATCTGCGTCCATAACGCGGTATATCGGGCAAGCACTTCGTCATGATTCGTTGGCATCGTTCTGACCCACATCCAAGCGTCGTGGTGAACGTTGATCATGACATACAGACCCTCTTCGAGCGACCAATCGACGACTTGCTGAACCCGGTCCATCCAGGCCGGATCGATCGTATAGTCCGGTGCATCGCCCATTCGCCCGCTCCATGTAATCGGAATGCGGATGCTTTTGAAGCCCTGCTTCTTAATTTCCTTAATGAATTCTTTGGTAACGATCGGGTTGCCCCAGGATGTCTCGTCACCATTATTTGGAGCATTCGTATTAAATGAATCAAATGTATTGCCCAGGTTCCATCCAGGCTGCATCGCGCTGACATAAGACTGCATTTTGGTTTCTTCCGGGGAAGCAGCGGCCGAGCTGACGGATGAAAACAACGTCACCAGCAGGGCAACGACCACAAAGACTGATAGATATGATCTTTTTGTACGCATCGATATTCTCCTTTGGTTTCATAAATTGTGCTTACTCTGTGCATGATTTGCTTGCCGCGTGTTTACTTAGGTACGCCTGTGATCCGGTCCCCTTTATTCGCAAGCTGATATTTGACGGTAGCGCCGCTCCAGAAGTGAACGTCAGATTGATCGTATCTACTCATACTCAATCGTACCCACCAAGCTTTATGAAGCCGAGCAACCCGTATTCGCCTATAGTCTGGCCAAGTATAATGCGGACGCAAATCGCCAACCGCTTCAAGAATTACTCAAACATGCTGATGTTCAAGCAATAGTCAACATAAGCGACAGAAAAGCTTTTTTTTGCGTATGAAATATCCTCCTTTGTTTTAAAAAAAGGCGGAACTGCTGACTTTCGAGCAAAGCGGTTCACAGCGGCACTTGCCATTTAAAACTTCGCTTCATTTTCATTTACCTCCTCATTGACGTTTGATGTATGCGGCAACGTTTTTATTCTAACTGCATAACGTTCCTGTTGATACATCAAAAACTATTCTAAAATTCATCTAATAAATCATCAAAATATGCAATTTTTAGATGAAAATCTGGATGCAGCGAGGCCGGGTGCTATTGCCCTTCCATCCTGGCAACATGGTATTCTGATATTCATCTGCGAAGGGGAAGGCTGGCTGAAGATTGGCGGCTCGGAATACGCCCCCAAACCGGCCAATGGTTCCTGATGCCGCAAGTGTGAAGCAATCCTACTCTTGCACGAATGGTCCACGGTTTACGAAATACTGGTGCCGCTTTACGGCCAAAATCGGGGAAAACAACCTGTTCGATCTGCTTAAGGCGCCCTTCTGCATCACCCGAATTATTTCATCCGAGTATTCAAACGTGACTTCGGCGCCTCACCAATTCAATGATCGAAATACACTCTAAATTGTGCTGAATATATGGAGTATAAGACGTGGACTGCATAAAAAAATCTCCTAAACTGAGAAGTACAGGTAGTTCCTGTCCAAATCCCTCATTTAGGAGATACACGCATGTATAATCAAAACTACAAAATCTGATTCGAGGTGCTAAACATGAAAAAACGAGGAGGAACGGTTTTCGACATCCGAGATTCTTACTTCACATAGTAAAGCGGAAACGACTCAAGCTGATATCCCCGATCAAGCATAGGTAGACCGAGTGGGTCTGCTGAACGCCGATCGTCTTGCAGGCAAAAGTCTCCCATACTTGTGACCCCTCCGTCTTGGAAACGGTGCACTCACCGATCAACGGTCCATCCGCTGCATCCAGTCTAAGCTCTATTCTGCCGCCTCTCTTGGCGGACGAACAGCGTGCTTCGAAGCCGCCGATCCCGGCGCGGAAATCCACATCATCAAAGCGCAGCCAGCCAGATTCGCCCGATAATCTGACAAAATTTCCACCTTCATTGCACTCGTCCAGATAGACGCCTTCGTAATCGTCATAGTTTATTGCCTGGGTTAATTTCGTCAAGTCGCGAAGAGGCACGATATCGCCTTCTATCGTAAGCTTCGTCTCCAAGCGGACATCCTCCGACGAACCGCCGATCATGAACGTATACGTGCCGGATTCAAGGCAATAAGCCTCTCTGGTCACATCCCAGAATGCCAGCTCGGATGACGGCAACATGAAGCTGACGGTCCGTTTCTCACCAGGAGCCAGTCGGATGCGCCGGAAGCCCTTCAGCTCTTTGAGCGGCCTCTGCACGCGGGATGAATCAGCTCGCACATACAGCTGGACGACCTCGTCTCCCGCCTTATCTCCCGCATTCTCGACCCGAACGCTGACCGAGATGTCCGGGCCCGCACCAACACGCTCCGGGCTTACTTTCATCTCATCGTAACGGAATGTCGTATAGGACAATCCGTATCCGAACGGATACAGCGGCTCACCTTCAAAATATTGATAGGTGCGCCTCCCCTTTCGAATATCATAATTCATAATATCCGGCAATTGCTCTACGGAGCGATACCAGGTCATATTCAGCCGTCCCGCCGGGTTATAATCGCCGAACAATACATCCGCCAAGGCGTTCCCCAGCTCTTGGCCCGCATGCGACAAATACAAG
Organism: Bacillota bacterium; assembly: GCA_051750645.1. GTDB lineage: Bacteria > Bacillota > Bacilli > Paenibacillales > Paenibacillaceae > Pristimantibacillus. The sequence continues at coordinate 659,572 of JBNJJW010000001.1, forward strand.
ACGGCCGGAATGTTCTCATTGACCCAATTCAGGGCAAACGGGTAGCTTCCGATAACGACAACGATCGTATTGGGGTTCGCCCGGTGAACTTCTTGTATGAGCTTCTCCTGGGTGGCGGCCAACGTCAAGTCCGGACGGTCGTTCGTTTCCTTCCCGTTGATCAGCGGATTGTTTCCTACAACTACGATCGCAACATCCGATGCTTCCGCTGCCGCAATCGCTTCCTGCAGTCCGTCAGTGACGATCTCCTTACGGAAGCGCCCTTCTGCTTCACCAGGCAGCGATACGGGACCCCCGTTCCAGGCAGCGAGCGACATCGTCCCATCCGGTCCCTCGACCGGGCGAAACTCTTCTTTGACAAACCATCCGTAAACTTCGTCAGCTGTTGCTGTAACCGTTACGTCGTCGGTCGTCACGAATTTATCGTTGGAAAGTGCCTTGAGCGTTATACTGCCGAAGCCCCAGTCGGTGAGCTGGAACGTCTCCGCCGAATCGGCTTCCGTCCGGTCCGCCTTCAGCGCACTATTCTCCGCCGGCTCCGGTGAAATTCCTACATAGTTCCCCGAGACAGCCGAACGAAAGCGCACACGGTCGCACCCGTCTGCATAGACGACGGAACCCTTGCTCATTTTCGCTTGAATGCCTTGCAACGGACTTACCTTATACGGCAAAGTGCCGGAATACCAATCGCGGTACACCACATCTCCGAGCGGTCCGATTACAGCGACTCGTTGCAGGGCGTCACAGTTGAGGGGTAGCAGCTGACGCTCGTTCTTGAGCAAAACAACGGACTCGCGGGCCGCTTCCAGAGAAAGATCCGCATGCTCCGGCTTGCAGACCGTGTCATCCGGAATGCCGGCGTAAGGGTTGCGCTCATCCGGATCGAACTCGCCAAGCTGAAAGCGCACACGGAAGGTGTTGATCAAAGCCCGGTCCAAGTCATTCTCCTCCAGAAGTCCCTCAGAGAGCGCCTCCCGTATGGCGTCACAGGTAACGTCAGACTCGTCTGTAATACTGTCAATCCCGCTCTTGATCGACGCTGCAACGGCTTCTTTTAGCGTCTCAAAATAATGGTGATCATTCACGAGGCCGAGCATGTCTCCTGCATCACTGACGATAAAGCCGCTCATCCCCCACTCCCCTTTTACTACCCGATTCACATCGGGATGTATAATGGTGGGCGTACCGTTTATCGAATTGTACGATGTCATCATGGACAGCGCCCCCCCTTTGCGGAAGGCAGGCTCGAACGCTTTCAAATAATATTCCCTCATATTGCGCGGGTCGATGCTGGCCGAGCAGTGGCTGCGATCCTTCTCATTGTTGTTGGCAATAAAATGCTTCAAGGTCGCGATTGCTTTGCGGTAGAAAGGATGCGGCCCCTGAATGCCCTTGACGAGTCCGGTAGTGAGATCGCCTGTCAAGTGCGGATCCTCCCCGTACGCCTCCTCCGTCCTGCCCCACAGCGGGTCCCGCTCCATATCGACGGTCGGCGCCCATAGGGTCAGTCCGTTGTTCGCAGGATCCCGCTGATAAAACACTCTGGCCTCGTCACCGATAGCGGAACCGATACGCTCCAGCAGCTCCGGGTTCCAGGTACAGCCAAGACCGATCGGTTGCGGATAGGAGGTCGCCTCTCCAAGCCAAGCGATCCCGTGAGCGGCTTCCGTACCGTGCTTATAAGGTTTCACTCCCAGCCGTTCGACTGCGATTTGATATTGGGGCATGAGCCCGACTTTCTCCTCCAGGGTAAACCGGGACACCAGATCGGTGACGCGGTCTTGGATTGGCAGATCGGGATTTTGAAACGGCAGCAAAGATTCTTTATAATGTGTCAACACCAGCTAGCCTCCATTTTGTGATCGTTGATTAGACTTACCTAAACCTTTGGCTACGAACGCGAGAGGGCAACTTTCATGATGTCTAGGAACGTACAATATTAATCTCTCGGCTCATAGTCGAACCAATCAAAGAGGGCCGGCGAACCCTGCCCCGTTTCACAAACGGCATACATCGCAATGAGTATTCCCGTAAAGCCGCCCGCTACCTCCGTTGAGAGAAGATGAGTTTCTCCCGAGCCCAATTCAAGAACATTGGATCCCTCTTGCTGAATGGCAAAACCAAATGATTCCGGACGAACCTCAATCTTGAGTACGACATTACCCTCTGCGCAGTCCAGCATGCGCTCCGTTCTCATTGACCCCACCGTGCGCCGGAGTACAATTACCTTACGTCCTTCTTTACGCTTTACGGCCAGATCATAATGATACCTTTCGTTCATAAATACGGTAAGTCCGGCTTCCTCACCGTCGTTTACCGGCTCGAAATTTAAAAGGGCGGCAATGTTGCATGACATATGTCTCAGGCGGCGCCCCACAAAGGCGGGTGCGCTGGCATCGTCGAGCGACGTCTTGTTTCCACGAAGAGCAAGATGCCCCGGAAATTCGCGAAGTGACCAGCTGTCCGGCACCGGATTGCGCAGGAAGACCCAGTCGAAGCCTAGCATTGTATCGTCAAAATCATCTCTGATTGCCTTAGGCGGCCACCGGACTTCAGTTAACTGCGGTGCCTCCATAACGGACTCGATCCTGCCGCCATCACCGATAATCGGCCAGCCGTCAGATGTCCATGACACGGGCGCCAGAAACGTCTCCCGACCCAGATGATGCCTGTAGGGATAGGAGACAGGCCTGATGCCCAGGAACACCGCCCACCAGCTTCCGTCATGCGCCTGTACCAGATCCGCATGCCCGGTTGCGTGTATGCTGCTGTTCAAGCTTCTGTGAGACAAGATCGGATTCGCGGGACATGGTTCAAAAGGACCGTAGGGATCGCCGCTTCTCGCAATCGTCACCATATGTCCGTATTCCGTGCCTCCTTCGGCAATCATTAAATAATAAAGTCCGTTGATCTTGTAAAGATGAGGAGCCTCCGGGTGCGCTCCGCCCGTTCCCTTCCAGAGCAGACGGGTCTCAGTCAGCATGCTTCCGGTCGATATGTCGATCTCGCATTGATAAATGCCATAGCCTTCATTGCCTTTACAATTGGATTGAAAGTATACGCGGCCGTCCTCATCGAAGAACAGAGAAGGATCAATACCTCCCTGCGCGACAGGTACTGGATCGGACCATGGACCGGTCGGCTGCTTACTGCGGACATAGAAGTTGCCGATCCCGCCCACATTCGTCGTCACCATATAGAACCAGCCGTCGCTATAGCGTATCGTCGGGGCGTAGATCCCTCCCGAGAGCCAAGTGTTTGCCAGCGGCAACTGCCGCTCGGTTGTGAGACAATGTCCGATCTGGCGCCAATTGACAAGATCCTTGCTGTGAAAAATAGGGACGCCAGGAAAATAGGCAAAAGTGCTTGTCACCAGATAATAATCATCATCGACCCGGCAGATACTCGGGTCGGGATAAAGTCCAGGAATTACGGGATTGGTATACGTCACAAGGGTGCACTCCTAATCGTTCAAAAGTTGTCATACGGTTCAAAAAGAGAATCACTTTTGATGATCTCTCTTCATTTTCGATTGTATAACACCGATTAATATCACACCTTGATTATTAGGTCAGTGAATAGCATGATATAGACATCCGTCCAATTAGGGATTATTCATTCCACAAAAATACCCCCAAACCATTGCGGTTGGAGGTATATAAAGCTTGAATGCATGATGAGCATGAACGAATCAGCGAATCGCCAGCGGACTATTTTGAACGACCGACAACCATTCGCGGGCTATAAGCTCATGACCGGCTGCCGTCGGATGAACACCGTCCCATAACCAATAAGCGGCATCCGTGCCGGACGCGGCCTTGTCGAACGCCGCCTGCAGAGGAACGAACACTGCATTAAATTCCTCGGATAACCGGCGCGCTATGCTGCTATATTCATCAAGCAGTTTTTGCCACCGCTCCCATTTCTCCTCCGTACAGCCCGTTTTTAAAGCAAACGGCTCGCATATGACCAGCCCGGTATGCGGCAGCACCTCTTTGGTCTCCTCAAGCAAATGCCGATACGCTCTTTCGAATCGGTCGGTAGCGCCGCTTGGCAGCCCTTCAACAATTCGCCAGGCATCGTTCACGCCGATCAGCATGCTGATCAGGTCCGGTTTCAGGCTGATTGCGTCCTCGTTCCAACGCGCGTACAAATCAGATACCCGATTACCACTGATGCCTCTGTTGATAAAATGCGGCCGCTCTCCAGCCAGTTCATATCCAAGCTTCCCTGCCAGGATAAAGACGTAGCTGTGACCCAATATATGATTGGGATCTTCGTTGCGGCCCCGACTACCGTCGGTAATGGAATCGCCTTGAAATAAAATCGTTCTGGATTGCCGGTTCATTGAGAATTCCTCCTATTTTATACAAATGATGTCGTCTTCAACAAGCTTGACTATTTCCACCGCATACGGGTCCAAGTCTATAGCAGGACCAACCGACTCCTCTCGCAGAAGGCTCAAATACGCGCCCCCCAACTCGACTGTCTGTTTCTTCCGCGTGAGATTCAATACGAATAAATAACGCGCCGTTCCCTTCTGGCGTATCGAAATCTGAACCCCCTCCGGCAAACCGGTAAATCGGGTTAGACCGGCCTCATCGGCAGACTTCCCGAATAAATCCAGGTAGAAGCTTTCCTCGGCAACGGTGCCAATATAGTACACTTTGCCCTCACCCCATGCATGAACCGTTACAGCCGGTTTCCCCGCGAAGAAATCGTCCTCATACCAAGCAATCGTCTCGGCGCCAGCAGGTTCCAGAATATCGCACCACTGACTGCAGGCATGCGTTTTCCCATCCGTCATACGGATAGTATGAACGTCATTGCCGACCGGATCGTATTCGGCTACGGTTACCCCTGCCGCCTCGGCCAACTGACCAGGCAGCGGATGAATCCAACATACGTTGTTCGGGTTTTTCACGCCGGTACGATTAGTCAAGATTAAGGTGGCTCCGTTCTTCACGCAATTCTTCAGCTTATCCGCCAGGTTTTCATCCAACAAATAGAGCGACGGCGCAATAATAAGGCGATACCTGTCCAGATCGTCCGCTGTGTTCACAACATCCGTCAGAATGCCCGATTTGGTCAGAGCCCGATGATAAAGCTTCAGATTGTCGAAATAATCCATTCCTTCTGCCTGAGGCTGAATCGCGAACGCATTGTACAAGTCGTGCGAATGAAGAACGGCAGCCTGGCCAAGCACCTCCGATCCCGCCAAGTCAGGAGAAAGCCGGTTAACTTCATCGCATAACATCCGATATTCCTCGAATCGTCTGCCGGGTACATTGCTGTGGTCGATTAATCCGTGCCAAAATTGTTCGGCGCCGAACGGAGCGCTTCGCCACCGGAAATGAACGAGCGTGTCGGCGCCGCGGGCAATGCATTGCCAAGCGAAGGCCCGAATAAATCCGGGCTGCGTAGTCCGCCACATCGGAAACCAGCATCCAGGAGGACCGCTGATCGTTTCCATGATCCAGAAATTGCGTCTCTTGATGCCCCGGGTTAAATCGAGTGTCAACGCACCGTTGTATCCGCCCGAAACCGATTTCTCGGGGCTCGTGCCGGGGTAATAATCGAGAGAAGCAAAGTCCAATTCCTCGCAAAGCTTGTAATAATCGAGAGACATCGGATAGCTCCAAATATTATGAGTGACGAAATGGTTCGGACAACATTTTCGCAGGATGCTCAATTGCAATTGTTGAAATTCCACTACGGAATCGGTTTCGAACCGCTTCCAGTCGAGCAGATAAGACGGATTCCTGAAGCTTGTACCGCCAAACGGGGTAGAGATTTGCGTCCAGGTGCTATATTCACCGCTCCAGACAACCGTACCCCAAGCCTGGTTCAAGGCTTCCAAAGTACCGTACTTCTTCGAAAGCCATTCGCGAAACCGCTCGTTGCAAATCTCGCAATGACACTCGTTCAGGCTGAACTCATTATCGATCTGCCAACCGATCACTGCGGGGTGTTTGGCATAGTGAGAAGCCAGCTTCTCCACAATTCTCTCCGTAAAGACACGCATGGAAGGGCTGTTATAACAACGATGCCCTCTTATCCCGGGATATTTCGGATTCAGCATCGCGTCCCGGGGAAGGACATCCGGAAAGCGTTCCACAAGCCAATTCGGAGGCGTACAGGACGGCGTGCCGATGACGACTTGGATTCCGTGCTTAAAGAAAACATTGATTGCATCATCGAGCCAGCCGAACTCATACCGCCCCTGCTCCGGTTCCAAGCGTGACCAGGCGAATTCGGCCACACGGATCAGGCTTATTCCCGTCTCCCGCATCAGCATTGCATCCTGCTCCCACATGGAGCAATCCCAGTGCTCCGGATAATAATCCACTCCCATTTTCATCAAAACCAACCCCCATACTCTCTCTTAACAGAAATATCCCTTTCCGGCACTGACAGAGAACGACCGGTCTATTCGGCTGCCGGACAACTCTCAGTAAATGTAACATTATAATATATCGTTTACCCTGGTTTAAAAATATCGAATAATTGCATATAAAATTACGGAAATACCGCAGCAGACTGTTTGAACCGCGTACTTTTGTAACAGACGCCCTCATGATCCATAACCCTTGACAACATCACCATGTAATAATAATCTTATAACAAGCAAAAAATATAAAAAAACGGAAGTGTAATGATGCCTATGTTTGAGACAAAAGTCCGCTTGCTGATGATGCCTCCGGAACAATTCGTCCCCTTTTACATTGAAAGTATCGGTTACAATCCGTTTCAGGAGACGGTCATAAGACGCGACGGTTATCCATTTCATCATTGGCTGCAATCGGTTTCAGGCGAAGGGAAGATTGTCATTGAGGGATCTGCTTTCTCCCTTCCTCCCAATCACGGGATTATGCTGCCGCCGAATGCTCCCCATCAGTATTATTGTCTGGGCGATTCATGGTCTACTTATTATTTAATGATAGACGGTCCGCAAATCTCCCCGTTTATGTCTATTTTGGACATCCAATTTTCTACGGTCTACAGCTGGCCGGAAGGGACGGAACCCGAGAATCTCATCGGGCAGATGCTGGAATCCTCTCTTCTCTCCCAAGACGTAACCGGTCTGGACAATTCGATTGACGTTTATCGTTTTCTTGTTCAATTGAAGAAGCACGGAACAACGGTTAACACGTCAACCACCCAAAGCCTCGCAGTCCGGTTGCAGCCGCTTGTCCAATATCTGGACATAGAATATCGCAATCCGGACCTGGGCATGACAGAGATGTCGGACCGGCTGAATATCAGTCCGAGACATCTCAATTCGTTATTTAAAGAAACGTTCGGGTACACGCCTTATCAATATCTTATCAATCTGCGGATTCAAAAATCAAAGGAAATGCTCACTAGCGAACGAAAGACACCCATTAAGCATATTGCCGCATCGTCCGGCTTTCGCGATGCCAGTCACTTTATCGCCACTTTCCGCAAGCTTGAGCACATGACACCCGATCAATACCGGCAAACCTTCGTAAAATAACACATAAAGCGTAAACGGCGCAAAACGAAATTCCGGAACCTGTTTTTTCAACCGCTTCGGAAAACGTTTTTCCAAGGAGTGAACGGAAGTGAACACCTTTCTATCCTATCCTTTCCAAAACATAAAACTCTCTTTAGAAGAACGCGTCAGCGACCTCGTTTCCAGACTCACGCTTGAAGAGAAGCTCTCGCTTATCCCATTCAGACAGGGATCCGTAAAACGGCTCGGAATCCCGGGCTATTGGATTGGCGGAAATGCCGTTCAAGGTTTATTTGCACACGAGGGCGCCACAACAGTCTTCCCGCAGAACTTGGCCTTGTCCTGTACATGGAATACCGAATTAATCAAGGAAATCGGCGAGATGATCGGCGATGAAGCAAGAGCCTACAACAAGCTCCGTAATGGTCTGAGAGGTCTTATGCTCCGTGCGCCGGTGGTCGATTTAGCCCGCGATCCAAGATGGGGAAGAACGGATGAAACCTTCGGCGAAGATCCTTTCTTAACGGGGTGCATGTACTCAGCCTATGCGAAGGGAATGCAGGGCGATCATCCGTTTTATATCAAAACAGCACCGATTTTAAATTATTTTTATGCAGGCAACAACGAGAGGGAGCGGCTGAAAAGCTCGTCATGCATCAGTCCCCGCAATAAAAGAGAATATTACCTTAAAGCATTTGAGACTCCTGTCCGCGAAGGTTCCGTACATTCCGTCATGACCGCTTACAACGCTATAAACGGGACCCCCGCAATTTGCCATCCCGATATAAAAGCGGTTCTGAAGGATGAGTGGAAGCTGGACGGATTTGTCGTTTCCGCATTCTCAGATATGCAACAGACCGTCGATGAACATAAGTATTGCAATACTTATGCCGAAGCGGCGGCGGCAGCGATAAAAGCAGGAATCGATTGCATTATGGATGACAGCGAGCTTATAGAGAAATCGATTCGAGAAGCCTTGGAACAAGGCCTGCTTTCGGAAACGGACATTGACCGGGCGATTCGCAACGTATTCCGCGTTCGCATGCGGCTCGGCCAGTTCGATCCCGAAGCAATCAATCCATATGCGCAAATTACGGAAAGCGTCCTTTACAAGCAAGAACACCGAGAGCTTGCGCTTAGGGCTGCGCGTGAATCGGTCGTCCTCTTGAAAAATGAGAATAATATGCTTCCTCTCGAGAAGGAAAGGTTGCAGAGCGCAGCTGTTATCGGGCCATTGGGAGATGTCGTTTGCCGCGGATTTTATACAGGCAGTCCGCCTTATCAGGTTACGCCGCTGCATGGCATCATAAGCAAACTCGACCCGAATATCGTTCAGTTCAAGGACGGCTGCGACCGGATTATACTGCAATCCGCCGCAACCCGCAGATTTGTCGGACAAAGGCATATCTACGATACAAATCTGGCAGCGAATAAAGAGGATGCAGGCAGCGGAGAGCATTTCAAGCTGACCGATTGGGGCTTGGGGAGCCACACGCTGCTCTCTACAACCAACCGCAGCTACTTGACGTGCGAAGCAAGCGGAATAAGCGCGTCGGCCAAGGAGGTTTGGGGATGGTTCAATAAAGAACTGTTCAACTTCATTCCTCAGGAAGACGGGACTTTTGCGATCAAGGCATGGAACGGCCAAATCGCAACGGTCGTTGACGAAACAATCCGGCTGAAGGACGATGCACAGATTGGCATTTCCGAAAAATATATTATACATCCGGTTATCGATGGTATTGCAGAAGCTGTCGCCGCTGCGCGAGCCAGCGATGTTGCCATTGTCGTGGTCGGCAATCATCCGCTCATCAACGGCAGGGAAGAAGTCGACCGGCAGGACCTGTCCCTTCCGCCGCAACAGGAGAAGCTTATTCAAGAAGTGCGTAAGGCGAATCCGAATACGGTTGTCGTCATTATAGGCAGCTATCCATTTGCGCTCAACTGGGTGCAAGAGAACATTCCGGCAATCGTCTATACGGCTCACGGCGGCCAAGAGCTCGGTAATGCCGTTGCCGATGTGCTCTTTGGAGATTACAACCCTGCCGGCCGCTTGAGCATGACCTGGTACCGTTCCGTCCTGGATCTGCCCGATATGTTGGATTACGATATTATAAAAGGAAAACGAACGTATTTGTATTTTGACGGCAATCCGCTATATCCTTTCGGACATGGCTTGTCCTACACCGGCTTCCAATTCAGCGATCTGAAGCTCAGCAAACTTAAAATGACGGCAGATGATCAGCTGAAGGTCAAAGTGACGGTTAAAAATACGGGACTGCGCCCGGGCGACGAGGTCGTACAGCTTTATATAAGGGCGAACAAATCGAGAGTGAAACGGCCGCTTAAAGAGCTGCGCGGATTTACACGGATTCACTTGCAGCCCGGGGAGAAGAGAACGGCGGAATTCGATCTGGCCGGGACAGACTTTGCCTGTTGGGACGTTACCCGCGACGGGTATGCGGTAGAGACCGGCCCCTATACGATCATGGTCGGAAATTCATCAGGAAATATTATCCTGGAAGCCGCCGTGCACGTTCACGGTGAAACGATTCCACCGAGATACCCGTATCGCATGATCCGTGCCGAAAATTATGACGATTACGCGTCTGTCTTTCTGGATGAGTGCCGTGACGGTGAAGCTCGTCAGTATGGCTTCGAGGTAACCGGCTCTTGTGTGAGCGTTATCGGCCGGGACGGCTGGATCAGCTTTCTCGACGTCGAATTCGAATCGGGCGCAGCCGGCTTCGAAGCGCGGGCCGCTTGCGCGGCCGAGAACGGATCCATTGAAATGCGGCTGGACAATCCGGATGGCATGCTTACCGGCATTTGTCATATCGGTCATTCGGGGGGCAGGCAAAGCTGGGAAACCTATTCTTGCCGTCTCACAGGGGCGGAAGGCAGGCACGATGTTTACCTCCGTTTGAAAGGAGACGTTCATTTGAGCTCTTTCCGTTTTGTAAAATGAAAAAAAAATCGGTCGGCACCTTCAACGTGCCGGCCCAGTCGATTTGCGCACGACCAAATTTACCGATTCCCTCTCGTAATCCCAGGTGAGAACTTTTCACTGTCCAGTATCCATTTAGGTTTCAATTATGTTTTTCAGAAAACGTTTTCCAACCAAAAAAGCAATAAAGCACACGCGCTCACAAGCTTACCTGATTCAGTCTGTAGGCCTTTGGGGAGAGATCGTAATTTTTGGTAAACATACGAGTGAAATAATTGCTGTCGTTAAACCCGCAATCGTGGGAAATCTCCATAATGGTGAGATTGGTATGCTTCAGCAAAGTGCATGCGCGCTCCAAACGAAGCCGTTGAAGATAGGAAATAGGGGTCGTTTGATAATAGGATTGGAAGCTCCGGTTCAAATGCCTGACCGAAATATCAGATTTGACCGCGATTTCCTCCAGCGTTAGCGGCTCGAGATAATGATCTTCAATATAGGAGATCGCATTCGCCAAATGAATCAGATTACCAGGTATATCCTTTTCCTGATTGTCATACTGTCTTGACAAATAGACGACTAGCTCCATAAACCGTGAAATTAGCATCGTCTGATATCCCTGAAGCTTGTTGTTATATTCGTCGATCATGACAGAGATGAGATTAGAGACATAATCCAGGCTGGGAATCGACAAACTGAGCTTGCTTTGATACGAATGAATATTGCGGTAAAAAGGCTCCAAAACGAAAAGCGCCTGAAAACCGTTGGAAGTCCTTAGATGCGAACAGGCCGCCCGCAGCATTTCAGCCCGATACATAATATTGCAAATTTTAAAATCATAAGGATCTTTGTAACCATGGCGGGTTTCGCCATTGATGACAAATACATTTCCTTTCTTAATAAAAGAGGTTTCGTTATGGACAATATGCGTTGCGTTCCCATTCAACACAATCACGAGTTCGGAGAAGTCGATATGCTTATGCAGGTCTATGTCCTCGTCGTGTCCGCCATATTGAATAAAGAACGGAAACTGCTCATCCTTCACGAACCATTCCAAATAGACGTCGACGTTCTTCAAGATCTCCCCCCCTTTATCAGTTATTAGCCGCTCGAAATGTTTCTCGGCCGCTTTTGGTCTAATATTAGTCATATTCACAATCGCTTGTACATCAAATAAAAACGAATTCTAATATCAATATTCTGCATCATATTGAAATAATGAAGTGTTATTGGAATATCAATTGTTTTTTATCCAAATCTTGCAGATGTTTCTGAAACATCACTTCAGGAAACTCAACAAGTCAACATGAATTTCGAATTATGCTGGATAATACTGCAAAATAAACTTGTAAAAAAACCGGCACAGATCGATGACTCGACCTCGTGCCGGTTTAAGAATTTCACTTCTATTCTTCGCTTTCGGGGCTCTGCTGTTCAATCCATAATCTCTAAAGTGATCTTGTATACATAGATGCCCTTTCCGATTTTATATTCATCGTGAATATTTTTGGTCCAGCCGTTGTCTCCCCCAAGACCTGCATGCTTATGATCGATATGAAGGAATACGGAATCGGATGCGCCAAGCTCGTCTTCATAGGCGGCATTGTCATACTGTCCGATGCTGTATTGATGAATATCAAAATGGAAGCAACCCGCCGCGTTAACTTTTACCTTGCGATCATCCGCGGACACAACTAAATAACGGACATCTTCCTTGCCCCCGCATTCAACCGGCACGATGTAGGGAACATGTTGTTCTTCAACAGAGCTTTCATATATACCGACGAAGGCAGACGTTTTACGGTCCGCATAGTTTTCCCATGGCCCGCGGCCATACCATTTGATATTCTTCCAGGCATCAGAGAAGGTAAAGCTTAGACCGATTCTCGGAAGGGTTTCGACAGGGGCATTATTCACGACAGTGTTGGCAATTTCAATGCCTTTACCGCCAATCGCATAGTCGGTTCGCGTTTCAATGCACCCATGATACAAAGCATGAACCTGAATGATGACAGAAGCAGGCGCCTCATATATCCGGATACGCTTGATCTCTTTCCGATTGGAGTCCAGACCGAGGCTTCTCCAGTCATCCGCATAGTTCAGCGTCTCGCCTTGTACGCCGACGTCTATTCCCGTTGGCGGACGATAGAAATTGTTGGCTCCGCCCGTAAAGTAGTCATGGTTATTGTATCTCACGGAAATGAACTCTGCCGTTTCTTTCGAAAAGACCACGTTCGTATGTTCATTATAAATATGAATTCGATCTGCGGCTTCTTCATAGACCAAACTTCCGCTTTCAATATCTCCGGTATGCATTTCATAAACGGAATCATTCAACTCGATCTGGCATGCATAAATACAGGTTCCCTTATCGGCATAATAGGTGTCCTCGTTAAGATTAGCATAGAAATTCAGGTACGCTTCTCCAGATACCCTGGATGAATCGTATGGTGCTTGAACACTGTCCATAGATCCGGCTGGCGTGTTCAATATGGGCAATGTACCATTCTCGACTACCTTCCCGTCGCAAACAAGCTCCCAACCGATGTCCAAATGGCTTAAGTCTCGATGCGTATAATGATTATAAATTCGATAGCTTTTGTTACCCAGAGCATGAAAAGGCCGTTCAAAGTAATCGATTTGGACGGGAGCTTGAACATATTTGATTTCATTGGCAGCCGGTTTCGGCGTTAAATCCGGAAATACGATGCCGTTCAGGCACATATCGGGCGCGGAATCAATAATCTCTTCTTGGAACGCGCCGCCATATACATATTTTTTGTTCCCGAATTCATCAAACCTAACAAGCGCTTTATCCTGGAAATCCCAAATAAATCCGCCCTGAAACCGCGGAAATGTATGAATGAGGTCCCAAAATTCCTTGAAATTCCCGTTGCTGTTGCTTTTCGCGTACGCATATTCACACATGATAAACGGTCGCAAGTCTTCGCAGTTTGCCATGCATTCCATGATCCAATCCTTCTGAGGATACATAGGCGCCAGGATATCGGAAATATTGGCCGGAGGATTTAAGGACTCATACTGGACATATCTTGTTTTATCATATTCCTTAATCCAGCCGTACATGGCGGCATGGTTCGCTCCGTAACCGGATTCATTTCCCAGGGACCAGAGAATGATCGAGGGATGATTCTTATCTCTAAGCACCATCCGCGCTGCACGTTCCATATAAGCATGCGTCCATTCGGGAGATGCGCTCAACTGGCCGCCGATGCCATGGGTCTCAACATTGGCCTCATCAACGACATACATGCCCAGTTCATCACACAGGTCGTACCATTCGACCGCATGCGGATAATGACTCGTCCTTACCGCATTGATATTTAGCGACTTCATTATCTTGATTTGCTCGCGCATATACTCCGTCGACACCACGCGCCCCGTTTCGGGACAAAACGCATGAAGGTTGGTTCCACGGATGATAAGCCGTTTGCCATTCATTTTCAATAATCCGTTTTTATCGATGCTAACTTCGCGGAAGCCGACATTTGCGCTCTCGATGTCAACGACATTTCCGTCAGGGCCGATCATTTCCAATACCAATCGATAGAGGTAAGGAATTTCGTCGCTCCACAATTTGGGATTCTTAATGGGTTGTTTAACCCTCGCCACAAAGATCTCTTGCAGGTAGGATCTGTAATCCGCAAACTTATCCGTTTCAAATTGCGTAACCAATTGTTGATCGTGATCATAAAGAGACAGGCACACATGAGCTTCCCCGTAACAGCTTGCCTGATTATTCGGATAAACCGACACAGCTAATTCGGCATTGTCGTATTGACCCGAAAAGAGCGTTTCGATTTTATAATCATGAATGCGCATTCGCGGTTTTGCATAAATCAGAACATCTCTGTAGATCCCCGATAGATGCCAGTAGTCCTGATCCTCCAGATAAGTACCGGCTCCGAATCGCATTACCTGAACGGCTAAATGGTTCTGTCCCCTTTGGATGTAATCCGAAATATCGAAAGAAGCGTTAAGCTTGCTGTCCGTCGAATAACCGACGAGCTTCCCGTTTAACCACAAATAAAAACAAGATTCCACGCCGGCAAAATCGATAAATAGATCGCGGTCGTGAAAATGCTCGGGAATTTCGAACGTGAGGACATAACATCCGGTGAGGTTATCCTCTGGCACATAAGGCGGATTCAAAACAAATTCATCTTTCTTCAGTTGAATTTCATGATGGGAGTCCGCCCCCTTCCGTGCAAAGGGATACAATGTATTGGTGTACACAGGCTTTCCATATCCGGAAAGCTCCCAGTTGGAAGGAACCGCGATATCATCCCAACGTGATACATCATATTCAGGATGATAGAATTCACCGGTTACAGCATCCGGAGACGAAGACAACTTGAATTTCCACGAGCCGTTTAAGCATTGTACGTTTTGACGTTCTGCGATCGCCGCTTAGCGCCTGTTCTACGGTTTCGTATACTCCGTACGGCTCATGCATGGGGTAACGGTTCTTTTGAGCGACATGCGGATTCTCCCATTCTCTGTTCGGCTTCATATGTTTCGACTAATCCCCCTATCAATTGTTCTAATTGGTTGTACCATAATATCGATACCCTTATAATATAAGGACAAGTCTTCATATTTAAATGTTACGTTTGGTAATTCATTTATCCATTTTGGTAGGTGTAGCGACTATATGAATTGCGACGACATAAAGGAAAATGATGTCATATACCGGTGTATCGGCGACGACTTCGACCAAGGCATTTTATCGTGCGGCTTTATGAGAAAAAGAACGGCGGATCGTTCCCAATATGACTTTAAGATCGGATATTACAGCTGTTTTTTGATCCTGCAAGGCAGCGGACGATTTATCTCACAGGACGGTACCGTTATTCCGATGCAAGCAGGGGATCTCGTTCAGCGTTTGCCCGAGCGTTTGCACTCCACCGAAATCGAGCCAAACGGGGAATGGATAGAGTTTTATATTAGCGTAGGTTATCCTGTCTATCATTATCTGCATAAGCTTGGAATTATAAATTCCGATAATGAGGTGCAAGCAACGCGGCTTACGAGCGATTTTGTTATTGATTTTGCCGCCTTGCTAAACAGCCTTAAAGACGCTGCTGATGAAAGGCTCCCCTATTTGCTGTTGAGAGCGCAAGAGCTTATTATCCGATTGCACGGAAGCGTTCATTCTATGCAAAGAGAGCACTATGATCATAAAATATCGAAGGCTTGCCAATTAATCGGCGCCTCCAATGATATCCATTATGATATGAAGGAAGCTGCAGCAGCCATAAATCTGGGCTATGAGAATTTCAGGAAGATATTTAAAGCCGTGACCGGAATTTCCCCTCAGCGGTACCATATTAATCATTTAATGAAACAGGCAAAAATGATGCTTCTCTCCGGACTCCCCATCAAACACGTAGCCGTTAGTCTTGGATATGGAGATATTTATTCCTTTACCAAACAATTTACGAGATCGGAAGGAGTGCCTCCAGGACGTTTTACCCGTAACCGCCTCAATCAGATCGATTGAATTGGCTTACAATAAGCAGCAGCAATTGAACAATCAAAGATACGAATATAATAGCAGCATCTCCGAATAGATGATGAAATCCTTCACATATTGCGGGTTTGGGTGTGTGATCAGGCTGATCATAATGTAAAAATCATTGCGGAACTCATACAATCTGGATATGACGTCTAACAGCTCACCGATTCCTTTCCTCGCTGTCTTCTCCCCGATCACTAATATTTTAGTATGAGTTTCGCGGCATTCCTTTTGTTGTTCTACGGAAGGCCTCGAACACCGTAACACCTTCGCCTTGAAACAAGTAAGTCGGCGAGCCGCCCTCCGTTCCTTTGCTGACAGCAATTCCTCCCGGATTGATGACTTGCAGACTAACTTTATATTTTTTGTTTGTACCCTGATCGATACCGAGACCGGCAACGATGGAAATATCGCTCATTTCCCGCCGTCCCCAGCGTCCTGTATCATCAGCATCAAAACGGCTGAAACCAAACGCTTGATTATAACCACCTCCCACTATTAGTTATTTCTTCCATTTGATATTCTCAGGTTTCGATTCTCTGACAAAATTTCTTGTATTGATAAGCTTCGGACGTGTCTGCATGCTCTTCCAGGGAATTTTAATATGATTTTTGGTTTATTTTTTGTTGTATTATCTGGAACGTCACACAGTTAAAATAAAAATGATACCGCTTACACTATTTAAGGAGGTGCATGAAAAGCAACATCGGAGCGCTGTCACAAGTGTCGCTGTAATCGGTTCCTCAAAAGAAAGCAAGCTTGCATTTTTTAAAATCAAAGGAGGAAATTCATGCGTAAAACAAATGCTTTCCTGTCGTTGATGCTGACTATTGCTTTGTTGTTTACAGCGTTTTCGTTTTCGTTCCCGGCCTCGACCTCTGCCGCAACTCCCATACAGACGTATGTGAGCGCGATGCAGCCCGGATGGAATCTGGGCAATACTTTGGATGCATTTAATCCGGATGATCCGACAGGAGGCGGCGAGACGTCTTGGGGCAACCCGGTTGTCACCCAAGCCTTTATCCAGCAGATTGCGGCACAAGGCTTCAAAAGCATCCGCATTCCGATAACATGGAATTATCGGATTGGCGGCGCTCCGAACTATGCGATCGATCCGGCATTCATGGACCGGGTTCAGCAGGTTGTCGACTGGTCGCTGCAGGCGGGACTGTATGTCATGATCAACGTTCACCACGACGCTTGGATGTGGGTTAGCTCGATGCCGACGGATCATAACGCCGTAATGGCCCGATATAACGCGGTATGGACGCAAATCGCCGACCGCTTCAAGAATCATTCCGACAAACTGATGTTCGAAAGCATCAACGAACCGGAATTTTCAAACGTTGATATAACGACGCAGCTCGCATTGCTTAATGAGCTCAATACATCCTTCGTGCATCTTGTAAGAGCGTCGGGAGGCGGAAATGCCGTTCGTCCGCTTGTGCTGCCGACGTTATACTGCAATCACGAGCAAGTGCGTGTGGATTCGCTTGCAAGCACGCTTGCCGCGCTGAACGATCCGAATTTGATTGTCACCGTTCATTATTACGGCTTGTGGCATTTCGCTGTAAACATCGCAGGCTACACAACGTTTAATGCCGATGCGAAAAACGATATCGATACAATGGTTAACAATGTCTATAATACGTTCGTATCGAAGGGTATTCCCGTTGTCATAGGCGAATTAGGAATACTCGGTCACGATAAGAACAGGGAAACCGTCGAGCGCGGAGAGATGCTCAAATTTTTCGAATACCTTCTCTACAGTACTCAAGCGAAGAACATTACGACGATGTGGTGGGATAACGGCTCGTACTTTAACCGTACTACATATCAGTGGAGTGATCCGGATCTTTTCAATATATTCAAACAAAGCTTGACAGGCCGTTCATCCACCACGGATACCGATCTGATCTTCCTCAAGGCCGGCACTGCGGTTCAAGACGCCGTGATCAACCTGAACTTGAACGGCAATACTTTCGTTTCTCTGTTGAACGGAACTGCCGCATTGAGCTCCGGCACGGACTACACATTGAACGGCAATGTATTGACCATCAAAGCAAACGCGCTCGCCAATTACGCTTCAGGCTCGTTCGGCGAGAAAACAGTATTGTCGGTCCGTGTCAACTCGGGCCCCGATTGGAAAATCCATGTCCGTTATTCCAATACGCCGGTACTGTCAAAAGCATCAGGCAACTCCAGCGGCGGCTTGGTGATTCCGACAGCTTTCAACGGAGATGTGCTTGCCACGATGGAAGCGGTGTACACGAACGGCACTAACGCCGGTCCCCATAACTGGACCTCGTATAAGGAGTACGCCTACGCGTTCTTGCCAAACTATGCGAACAACACGATCATGATAACGCCGAAATTCTTCGCCGAAACAACAGGCGGAACGATCAACCTGACGTTCCACTTCTGGAGCGGCGCCATAGTCAAATATCAGCTTACGACTAAAGGTGGCCGCATTACAGGCACGCCTCAGTAAATTCGCGGTAGCAACCAAATGTACAGTAACCCTAGATTATAAAACTAAAGGAGAATTTCCATGAGAGCAAAAAAATCGTATTTATCCGTCCTTTTGGTCGTTGTCCTGCTGATGGCGATGTTTCCACCCGTCGGCTCGGCCGCTTCTTCTCCGAAAGAAACCAAAATGCAGTCTTATGTCAGCGCGATGCAGCCTGGATGGAACCTGGGCAATACATTTGATTCATTTAATACGAATGCTCCAAATAATGGTGACGAGACGTCCTGGGGCAACCCGCTCGTTACCAAAGAATTCCTTAAGGAAATTAAGAAGCAGGGCTTCAAAAGCATCCGCATTCCGATTACATGGAGCGGGCGGATGGGCGGCGCACCGGATTATACGATCAATCCGGACTGGATGGACCGGGTACAGCAAGTTGTCGATTGGTCGCTGCAAGAGGGACTGTATGTCATGATCAACATTCACCACGACTCCTGGATGTGGATCAACAAGGCGCCGGAGAATCATGACGCCGTATTGGCCCAATATAATGCGATTTGGACGCAAGTCGCCGACCGCTTCAAGAATCATTCCGACAAACTGATGTTCGAGAGCGTCAACGAACCGTTTTTTGATAACGTTGATGTGGCGACGCAGCACGCGTTTCTTGATGAGCTCAACACATCCTTCTTCCATATTGTAAGAGCGTCGGGAGGCAAAAATGACGTTCGTCCACTTGTGCTGCCGACGTTATTTACGAATAACTCGCAAGAGCATGTGGATTCGCTTGCAAGCACGATTGCCGATCTGAACGATCCGAATTTGATCGCTACCATTCATTTTTACGGATTCTGGCCGTTCAGCGTAAACATTGCGGGCTTCCCGAAGCTTGAAGAATTAACGATTAACGATATCGATACAATGGCTAACAATGTATATAATACGTTCGTATCGAAAGGAATTCCCGTTGTCATAGGTGAATTCGGACTGCTCGGCTGGGATGCTACCCCTTTCAAATCGCCGTTCAGCGAAGGTGTGCCCGAGCATGGCGAGATGCTGAAGTTTTTAGAGTATTTCACCTACAAATCCATAGAGAACAAACTTACTCTTATGTTGTGGGACAACGGCGGGCGGTTTGACCGCAGAACGCTTCAGTGGAACGACCCTGAGCTATACGATCTGATCATGGCTAGCTTGAAGAGCCGCTCAGCCACTGCCGAATCCGATCTAATCTTTGTCAGGAAAGACGTGCCGGCTCAGGATACCGTAATGCCCTTGAACTTAAACGGCAATGTTCTGACCAGCATTAAACTTGGAGACTACGAATTGATGGAAGGCACGGACTATGCGTTGAACGGCGAAGACTTGACCCTCAAAGCAAGTTTTCTCGCCAACTTGACCGAATCGGCCGAACTCGGCGAGGTTGCCGTATTGAAAGCCCAATTCAACAAGGGCGCCGATTGGACCTTCTATGTCATGTACAATGACACGCCAGTGCTGCAAAACGTGGAAGGCACCACAGCAAACTTTGCGATTCCGACCGCCTTCAACGGCGACCGTCTCGCTACGATGGAGGCCGTGTACGCTGAAGGTGGGAACGCCGGTCCGCATAACTGGACTTCGTTCAAGGAGTTCGCCCGGACATTCAAACCATCTTATGCTGCAAATGAAATCACACTTACACAGAGCTTCTTCAATGAAGTGAACGACGGAACGGTGATTCTGAAGTTCCACTTCTGGAGCGGCGCCATCATCGAATACACGATTACGAAGAACGGCACGAGCATCTCGGGCACAGCATCGTAGAACTGAAATCGTTTCGGTAAAAAAGGAGTCCTGCCTTGCGCCCGTGCGTACGACAGGACTCCTTTCTCGCTCCCAAAAAATTCTAATAACGAAAGAAAAATCAATCATGCATCCAAGACGACAAACGATTTTGTTTCAAGGTGATTCCATTACCGATGGCAACCGTGACCGCAACGAGGACCCGAACCACATTTTGGGACACGGCTACGCTTTTATCATTGCCAGCAAGCTCGGCAATGGCTGTCCATCGTCCAGAACAGCCCTTTGGCTATTCGGTGAAATCGGGTCAGCCGTTCAAGATAATAGATAATATTATACTAGAGGAAGTTAGGATTTTACATTCAATAGTTTGCTAGAATTAGGCTGTATCCAAGTAATAGGAGGCCAGTTATGCATGGTTAAAGCGCAAATCGCCAAGGGTTCTTTCGAACCCACATTTGAATCGCTCAGGAAATTCGAGTGTCCGGATTGGTTCCGTGACGCGAAGCTAGGAATATGGTCGCACTGGGGCGCACAATCGGTGCCGATGTACGGGGACTGGTACGCCCGGAACATGTATTACGAAGGTTCCGAGCAATACCGGTACCATATTCGCCATTACGGACATCCGTCGAAATTCGGCTACAAAGATATCGTTCAGCTGTGGAAAGCGGAAAATTTCGATCCGGAATCTCTTATGGATTTGTACGTAGCTGCCGGCGCCAAGTATTTCGTCGCACAGGCGATGCACCATGACAACTTCTTCAACTATGATTCGAAAATCCACCGCTGGAATTCGGTCAACATGGGACCGAAGAAAGATATAGTAGCACTATGGAAAGCTGCCGCTTCCCGCCGGGGACTGCCTTTCGGTTTGACCGAGCATCTGGGAGCGACGTTCAGCTGGTATAAATTCAATAAGGGCCAAGATAAGGAAGGCCTTTATGCGGGCGTCCCGTATGATGGTAACGACCCTGAATACGAGGATTTGTATTTGCCGAACCGCGAGCATTATGATCCGGACAATCTGCTGTCCGAACCGAAACCATGGTATACAACCAATCCTTGGTGGCATCAGCGCTGGCTTGACGTGATCAAGGAAGTCATTGATCTGTACCAGCCGGATCTGCTGTACTCCGACGGCGGTCTGCCGTTCGCCAGCGCATGGGATAATAGAGACGCTTCCTTGGACGACCCATTGTTCACAGCCGGACTGCAAGCAGTCTCGCACCTGTATAATACCAGCGCAGCGGCTAACGGCGGGGTGAATCGCGCCATTTTTAATCAGAAAGACCGCAGGCAGGACGTTTACCGCATCGGGATTCTCGACATTGAGCGCAGCCAGTCTCCGGACATCAGGCTTGACCCGTGGCAGACCGATACTTGTGTCGGTGATTGGTTCTACCATGTGAAAAACGAATACAAGAAACCGGGGCACGTCATCGAAATTCTGGTCGATATCATTGCCAAGAACGGCAACCTGCTCCTCAATATTCCGCAAAAGCCGGACGGTACAATTGATGACGAGTGCACGTATATCCTGCAGGAGATGGCCAAATGGATCAAGGTTTGCGGGGAAGGTGTTTACGGCACCAGGCCGTTCCGCGTATCGGGCGAAGGCCGTTCCCGCGTCGTCATTGACCATTTTACGGAGGACAGGGTAGATTGGAACGCCGGCGACTTCCGTTTCACACAAAAAGGAAATACGCTGTACGCTTTCCAAATGCGGTGGCCTGATGATCATCGTGCCGTCATTCGTACGTTGACTCCAGCAGACCAAGTGAAGTCCGTCCGGTTGCTTGGAGCAGGTGAAGTTCCATTCGAACAGTCATACGGAGCTCTGATCGTTTCGCTGCCGGACAGACTTCCGACGCCGTACGTCAACTGCCTAGCGATTGAACTAAATTCTTAGTCCTAAGCCTAAATCGGGTAGGAGGCTGTCCATTATTTGGACAGCCAACCTCCCACACCACCGTAACGTACCGTTCGGTATACGGCGGTTCCTGAGTTTACACAATGACTTGTCGGTAATAATCTGAAAAGAATAAGAATCCTAATCCTTTCATTGTGGTGTTGTTGAGGGATTTTGCGAGGATAGGGCTATTGGACCTTCACCAGCAAAATTGAAACCTGAACAAAATCGGAAGTCCATTACGAACTAACGGAGATTTTTTAACGATGATTTAACGGAGGATCCGGATGATGGGCCAATCGATACGCAGTCGGAGACAAGCCTGTCGATGATTTGAATAATTTGGATAGGTAGGATATGTCGGGAATGCCAACATTGGCGCCAATTTCTGCTAGCAGGAGGTTCGTGGAGGTCAATAGCCACTTCACTTCCTCTATCCTTTTTCTATTCACGTATTGGATCGGAGATGTTCCGAAATGCCTTTTAAACACACGGATAAAATAATTGGGATGCAGGTGGGCGCGTTCCGCCAGTTCGTCAATCGTTAAGTTTCGATAGTAGTTAAGGTGGATGTATTCGATGACTGCTTGAAGCGGCTTGGACACTGCAGCAGGTTCGACGCCGGCCACATCTGTCGCCGCATGCTCAACATAATATGCGATCAGCTTCATCATGGCGGCTTTTACCAACAAGGGGGCGGTCAGGGACGTACCGGATTCACAGGATAGCAGCTCCCGGAACAAACGTTTCGGTTCGCCTTCGAGTCCCGATTCGAGAAATACGGGTACTTTCAGCAGATTGAATAGGTTGTTTTCCCCGACCTTAGCCGTAAAGTGACACCAATATTTCGTAAACCGCGGGCCGTCCGTATAAGAGTACGATTGCTTCACTCCTTGCGGCATCAGGAACAACTGACCCGGTTTGGGGGCATATTCCTTATCGCCGATTTTAAGCCAACCTTCGCCATCACAAATCAAATAAAATTTGTTATAGTCCGGTGTGTAATCGAGATCCCGCCAGTCAGGCCATACCTGCTTATGTCCCATCTCGGTTACTTGAACCTGAAGGTTATCGAGATATAGCCAAATCAATTGTTGTTGTGCATTGTCCATTGATAGTCACCGTGTAAGTAATGTTTGATATTGCATGAGGAAGATAGGTTTTCTCTATTCATAAGTTTACACAACCGTCACGAACACAAATACCCACAATAATGAAGATACTGGACATCTCGAGGTTTTCTTACGAAACAATACCAACGATACCGAAATCGTTACAGAAAAGAAGGAACCTCGAAATATCTTCGCTTGCGGCGTATAGACTCGAGGTTCTTTCTATTTCATTTACTGTAATTAAGGCATTCATTTATTCAGGAAAAGTTCCTTTAGATGCTGATTATGCTTACTTTCTTTTATCTGACTGATCATGGGGCACCGTTACGGCGACAGATGTTTCCGTAACATTCCCTGCACGACATCTATTCCATAACACCAACTGCATGGAAACTGCCGAACCTACCAATTCATCACCTGTTTTATATTGGCAATCAGCTTGGCTGCAGCTTTGGTATGGGTTGCCTCCGACGGATGCCAATCTGCACCGAAGCCGTCTTCCCACAATTGAACGTCAAACTTCATAACCGAAATATTGGTATCGCCGGTTTGATTCGTATAAGCTGCGGCTGCTTGCTCCACCATCGGGAAAAGAGCATCCCCCATTATGCCCACGGTGCACATCAAACGTGCATTCGCGTTACGCGATCGAACCTGCTTCAGGAATTCGACATAGGCATCTCTGTACTCAGCCTGCTTCACCGGATCATCCTTTGTATACGAATAGTCGTTCGTCCCAAGATTTATAACAATCAGATCAGGTACGAATTTGTTAAAGTCCCATGGTGAGTTGTTGACATCCAGATTCCCGTCAATACGGCCGGCAGATCTGGCAATGATGTCATAATTATTCGGAACCAGCAGCGAGACGTTCTTCTCACCATTACCGGTGTAGCCGGAGACTATGCCATGACCGCTGTAGGCAACCACGCTGTAGTCGGCCTGGAGCGCAGCTGCCGTTTTGTATGCATAGGTTTTGGTCACGTCTTCAGTCGCAGTGGAAAATCCGTTCTCCTTCACATCATCAACCCCGTAGCCGGCCGTGATCGAATCGCCGATGATCTCGATCTTCCGAGCCGAACTCTGTGTCGGTTGAATCCCATTCACAGCATTAACGCGAATCTCCTGGATTCCTGCGGTAGATCTGTTCGCCTCCGACAGCTTGACGATCCGAATGACGACATCCTGTTCGGTAGCACTTTCAAATACGGTGTAAGTCTTCTGAGGCTGATTTAATAAATCGTCTACGACTCGTACTCCGTTGGCATAAATGCCGATCCTTGCATAATCGGTCTGCCCTAACGCAATCTGGTCGCCTTTCATTGTAATTTGCGCCTTCGTGCCTCTAAACTTGAACTCCGCTCCACTGCCGGACAACGCCAACCAAAGCGTGTCATTATAGAACACGGTCCTGCCGATCGGCTTTACGAAGTCCTTATCTGCTCTAAATAATTGATCACCTTGCTGCAATATAATATAGTCTACATTCCAGCCCGTATC
>JBNJJW010000002.1:0-414583 GCA_051750645.1 Bacillota bacterium
ATTCGGCATTGCGTAAGCTCCCGCTACCATGTTATTATTTTCGCCAAAACCTTGCTGCAGCGGGCTCACCATTGGGTTTCCGTAGCCCCAATCCGGTCCAGCGCCTAGAGGCATCGTCGATGGAGAAGGATAGCTTCCAACGAAGACCGTTCCCGGCGGGCAATCATACGATTCGTGTCCTTCGCCGAGTGGGCTTACCGTATTACTGAATGGTACGGGCTGATGCCATCCGCCATAGCCGTAGCCGTAACCATGACCTGTTTGTGCAGGCATAGTCATTGGTTGACCGTAATCATATCCACCGTAAGTAGGATGCTTAGCTGCCGGAGAAACAGTTTCTGGAGCTTTTGGCAAATCATACAAAGACAACGCTTCTGTAGCCGGAATGCCGTACTGCTTAAACAAATCGACATTTGGTTTGTATTCGGCATGAATCGGAGCAAGCTTTTTCTCTACCGGTTTTTGAATCGGCAGCGTCTTCTTCGCAGGTTCAATCGCCATCGGCTTCGGAGCAGGAATTGCTGCTGGCGCAACAGGCTTCACAATCGGAGCAGTCGGCTTTTTCTCTTGAATAGGCGCCGCCTGCGGTGGTGTAATTGGCGCTGCTGGCGCAGCTTCTGCCAACGGTGTTATGGGCGCAGTAGGCGCCTTGCCCGCAATAGGACCTGTCGGCTTTTTTCCAAGAATCGGAGCCGTAGCCATTTTCCCGACCCATCCTTGCACATTTTGCATAATGGAGCTAGGATGAAGCGAATGAGCTCCTGCGGTGCCCGGAGCAGCAGGTGCTTCCGGCATTACACCGCCAACTTTCGGAATGTTGACAATTTCGCCTGTAAGCAATACATTTGGATTTTTGAGCTGCGGATTCGCTTTAATCATATCAGCGAGTGGCACACCCCATGCTTTGGACAGCTTCCAAAGCGTATCCCCTTGCTTCACCACATGCTGATGCATGATGTCCATTCCGCCTGATCCGCCCGTATGGCTGGACGGAATTTTCAGCTTCATGCCTACATCGATGGCATCCGGATTCGTAATCCCCGGATTCAGCTTTAAAATTTCTTCCAGCGACACATTATACTTTTGAGCAATGAAGTATAATGTATCGCCTTTTTTTACCATATGAATTTTCACTCGCTGATACCCTCCTGTCACGTTCTGAATAACCAGGCATAGTTAATTGCCTGCTATCAATCCTTACATCCTATGCAGAACATGGGCGGGTGTCTCCACTTTCACAAAAAAAATAGTAAAGCCAGGCTCACTTTTTTTAAGTGAACCCGGCTTTACTATGCTGCGGCGTGCTAATCGAATGCTTTTACGCCGTCTACAGATACAATTTTACGGAATTCTTGAAGCAAATGAGTTGTAATCGGACCTGCCTGACCTGAACCAATCGTCCGGCCGTCTACTTCACGTACGGCAATTACTTCTGCAGCTGTCCCTGTAAAGAACACTTCATCCGCAACATAGACATCATGCAGTGTAAATGGCTCTTCCTTCAGCTTGTAGCCGTGTACGGAACACAATTCCATAATGGCTGCACGCGTAATCCCTTCTAGGGCACCAACGTAACAGGGCGGCGTATAGACAGTACCATTTTTAATGATAAAGATATTGTCGCTCGATCCTTCAGCAACGTAGCCCTGCGAGTTCAGCATAATCGCTTCACCGACCCCAGCCAAATTCGCTTGAATTTTCACCAAAATATTGTTTAAGTAGTTGAGCGACTTAATTTTTGGATTAAGTGCATCAGGAATGTTGCGGCGCTGCGATACCGATACGGACACGAGCCCGCTCTGATACGCTTCCTCCGGATATATGGCAAGCTGCTCTACAATAATGATAACCCATGCTGACGGACATCGCTTCGGATCAAGACCCAGGTTACCCGGACCGCGGGACACGACAAGACGAATGTACCCATCACGCATTTCATTGCGGCGAATCGTTTCAACGAGCGCATCCTGCATCTCGCTTAGCGATAGCGGGATATCGAGCATAATTGATTTTGCCGAATCATACAGCCGATTCAGATGCTCTTTGCATTTAAAAATATTGCCGTTATATATGCGGATACCTTCAAAGATTCCATCGCCATACAAAAAACCGTGATCGTAAACCGATATTTTAGCGTCTTCTTTCGATACATAATCACCATTCAAGTAGATACATTGCTGTGCCATGACCTTTCCAACACCTCCAAAAAGTATGTCTTAAACGAAAAGCTATAAGATTTTATCTTCTGAAAAACTAGGATAACTGCCCAATATGCGAACCTGGCACCCGAGCGCTTCAATTTCTTGCAGAGCCGCGGGCAGCAGCACCGTATCAAGCGCCATATCGATATCGATAAAGAAATAGTAATTGCCCAGCTTCTTTTTCGTTGGACGGGATTCTATGCGGGACAGGTTAATTTTCCGCCATGCAAACGCAGAAAGCACCTGATGCAGCGCTCCCGGGAAGTCCTCAGGCAACGTTATTAATATGCTCGTTTTCATCGTATCCGATTGACGGGCCGTATACGGCTCTGATCCGACAAGCAAAAAACGCGTATAGTTATTGTCGTGATCCGTGATCCCGCGCGCTAACACATCAAGGTTTTCATTCGCCGCAGCTGTCATCGTTCCAATGGCCGCCCATCCGGCATTCGGATTATTCCGGACGATCCGAACGCCTTCGGCTGTACTGCTCACATGCTCGGTTACAGCATGCGGGAGATGGGTCCGCAAAAACTGCAAGCATTGGGCAATTGCTACCGGATGGCTGATTACTTTCGTAATACGGGAGTAATCGAGCTCGCCGGACCCATTCAACAGCTCGGATTGCCGCCCGATCAGGTTTTGAATTGAAGGGTATACCCATTCTGCTTGAATCGGGATGTCCACTTCATGCACGAGCCAGTCCATATGTAAGCTTACGGAGCCCTCTATCGTATTTTCAATCGGGATAATGCTGTAATCGCTTATCCCGTTTACCGTCGACAAGAAAACATCCGAAATAAGACGGTGATGCTTCCAGTCAATCTCTTC
Source organism: Bacillota bacterium (assembly GCA_051750645.1). Lineage (GTDB taxonomy): Bacteria > Bacillota > Bacilli > Paenibacillales > Paenibacillaceae > Pristimantibacillus. The sequence continues at coordinate 3,033 of JBNJJW010000002.1, forward strand.
TCCGCGGAACAAATGTCTAGCCGCCTCATCCGATACAGAACCGGCTGGTAATACTGCAATCGTCTTCATGCCTTAACGTCTCCTTTAATTCTGTCCAGCAACGAACCGGAGGTTTGCTCAGAACGCTGCTCTACCGTAATTTCGGGCCCGTCAGCGCACGGTGACAACCAAAGCGTCTCCGCTTCAATCCCTTCCATCTTCAACGTGTCGAGCAAAAACCTCTCCAGTGACGTTTTATCCGGACTATCGGCATCGACAAACGCGATTATCGTCGGCCCAGCCCCGCTAAGCGCAGCTCCAAGCGCGCCGAACTGGTGCGCGCGCTCAAGAATCGTTGTCATGCCGGGAATCAATGCTGCACGGTAAGGCTGGTGCAGACGATCCTTCATTGCATGACGTATGATTCCCAGCTTGCCGCTTGCAAGCGCGGCGACGAGCAAAGAGCTGCGGCCGACGTTAAATACGGCGTCAGCCATACTGATTTGCGCCGGGAGTGCGTGACGCGCCTTTTCCGTTGACAGCTGAAACGCAGGTATAGCAACGAGCGTCTCCAGCTTGTGATGCGGCTCAATCCGCACATAGTCGGCACGCTCGCCATCCCATGCGGAAACGACGATGCCGCCGAACAACGACGCTCCTACATTGTCAGGATGCCCTTCCAGCGCAGTCGCTATCTGGAACAGCTTGTCATCCGTTAGCGGGCTGCCAATTAACGCATTGGCGGCAACAAGCGCTCCTACGATAGCCGATGCACTGCTTCCAAGACCGCGGGTAAGCGGAATATCACTATACATCGAGATCGACAGCTCAGGAACGGACACGCCTGCTTCCTTGAACACAAGCTGTGCGACTTTATAGATTAAATTGGATTTGTCTCTGGGCAGGCCTTTCATTTGATCGCCGAAAAGATGAAATTCGGTCCTTTCGGACACGCTCATCTCAATCCATGAATACAACGAAAGCGCCATGCCGAGCGTATCGAAGCCCGGGCCTAAATTTGCCGTACTTGCTGGTATTTTAACAATAACTTTGCGATTATTCATGCCGCTTAACCTTCAACGCGATAAACGCTCTTCACTTTGTGGACGACATCTAGCGATTCGAACGTTGCCAGCACCTTCTGTATAGCTGCTTTATTCGCATCATGAGTAATGATGATAATTTCGGCTTCCGGGTTTGAAGGAGCTGGCTGCTGGAGCACAGACTCCAAACTAACCTCAAAGTCAGCAAATACTTGCGTAATGCGTGCCAGAACACCGGCACGGTCTGCCACTTGAAGCAGCAAGAAATATTTCGAAGAAATTTGCTCGTCGGTTTTCAGCTTCTTCTCTTTGTAAGCAAGACTGCCTTGCATGCCGTTAACGCCAAGCTTCAGGTTTTTCACAACGGCAACCAGATCGGATACGATCGAAGTGGCAGTTGGAAGCTCGCCTGCGCCTGCGCCATAGAACATCGTTTCGCCAACCGCTTCACCGAACACATAAACCGCATTAAAAACGCCGTTTACGGATGCGATCGGATGGGATTGCTTAACCATCGTTGGTTGTACGCTAATGCTGATAAGGTCGTCCTGACGCTCTGCAATACCAAGCAGCTTCACTTCATACCCAAGTCGCTTCGCATACAAAATATCTTCTTTGCTTACAGATGAAATACCTTGAACGGATACATCCTCGAGTGCTACATTAGCACGGAACCCGATTGTGGCAAGAATCGTCATTTTGCGGGCTGCGTCAAGTCCTTCTACATCCGATGTCGGATCCGACTCGGCATACCCAAGCTCCTGCGCTTCCTTAAGCACATCGGCATAGGATGCGCCCTCTTGGCTCATCTTCGTCAATATAAAATTAGTCGTTCCATTCACAATTCCCATAATCTTTGTAATACGGTCAGAGGAGAAGCCTTCGACCAACGTACGAATAATCGGAATGCCGCCTGCTACGCTCGCTTCATAGAGTACGTCGCAGCGGTGCTCCTGCGCTTTTGCCAAAATTTCCGGTCCATGCAGCGCCATTAAATCTTTGTTTGCCGTTACAACATGCTTGCCGCGTTCGAGCGCTTCCAAAATATATTCCTTCGTATTCGCGATGCCGCCCATCACTTCAACGATTACATCAATATCGGGATGACGGATAATTTCCCACGGATCCTCTGTCAGCTTATCTGCAGAAATCGAAATATTACGCGATTTGCTTTTGTTTTGGACAAGCACCTTTTCAATAACGATCGGCGAACCGACCTGACTTTGCAAATCCTCCTGATGTCCCTCCACAATGCGGACGACGCCTGTACCTACTGTTCCTAAACCTAACAAACCTACTTTTACCGGCTTCATATATTCCCTCCGTTATCTATCCTATTATCCTTGCCCGATGACCGAAGCTTTACGTACGCCAGCTTGACTGCGAAGCAATTCGACCAGCGATGACAATTCCCCGGAAAGCTGCGAAATATCGACGGAAATGACGACGTTGGCAAAGCCTTGGAGCGGAATAGTCTGATTCATCGTCAGCACATTGCCCTCCATGCTTGCTACCATGCTGAGGACGTTCGACAACACGCCCGATCGATGCTCCAAATCCATCGATATCGTCGCGATCCGTTCCCGTTCCAGCTCATTTAACGCATAAACGCCATCCTTATACTTATAAAAAGCGCTTCGGCTAAGACCCGCGCGTTCAACCGCTTCATGAACGGTAAGCGCATCTTCGCGACTCAGCATCTCCTTTACTTGTATCGTCTTCATTATCGCTTCCGGTAAAATGTCCTCCCGAACGACATAATAGCGCTTAATCACTATACGTCCTCCTCAAAAAGACAATTGTTCACCTATAGTGGACATTATATCGGAATATACGGCCCGGGGCAATAGGAAAAATGAAAAGACGGCTTGCGCCGTCTTCGGTCATTCGTATGTGCAAGCTAACGCTAGCCATTCGGGTTATAATCGCTGCCTTCAAAGAACTCGAATGCAAAATCGCCAATTTGCACCATGTCGCCGTCTTTGGCGCCCATCTTCCGAAGCTCTGCATCGACACCCATCTTCCGCATAATACGCGCAAAACGCATGACCGCATCATAGGAATTCAAGTTCATCCGCTTCATGAATTTATCGATTCCCGCGCTTTCAATGACAAACACTTCATCTTCTTTATGGATGGTGAAAGTAGTCTCCTCACGCTTCTCGTAGGTATACACCTTCCGTTCCTCAACATCCTTCACTTCTTCGATATCAACCTGCTCAGATACGGTATCGAGCACATCAGCCGCTTTGTACAAGAGCTCCTGAATGCCTTGCTTCGTGAGCGAGGAGATCGGAACAATCTCATATTCACGATCGCCGCGCGCTTCTTCAAGCTGCTGCCTAAACAGCTCGAGCTGCTCCTCCGACTCCGGCATGTCCATTTTGTTAGCCGCAATAATTTGCGGACGATCTGCCAGCTTCTCGTTATAAAGCACGAGCTCCGCATTTATTTTAAGCCAATCATCGAATGGATCGCGTCCTTCCGATGCGGACATGTCAATGACATGGATAATGACACGCGTACGTTCAACGTGACGAAGAAACTCATGACCGAGTCCTACGCCCTCATGCGCACCTTCGATCAAACCAGGCAGATCGGCCATAACAAAGCTGCGTCCGTCTCCGACATCGACGACTCCGAGATTCGGCGTAATCGTCGTAAAGTGATAGGCGCCAATCTTCGGCTTTGCTCCCGATACAACCGAAAGCAACGTCGACTTACCGACGCTCGGAAAACCAACCAGACCAACGTCAGCCATTACTTTAAGCTCAAGCACGACCCAGCGCTCCTGACCTTCTTCACCGTTCTCCGAAATGTACGGAGCCGGGTTGGTCGGAGTTGCAAAGCGTGTGTTGCCGCGTCCGCCGCGTCCGCCCTTAGCAATAACGACCTGCTGACCGTGCCGTGTCATATCGGCGATGACTTCCTGCGTATCATCATCGATAATTATCGTACCAGGCGGTATGCGGACGATTGTATCCTCGGCTCCTGCACCGTGCATGCTCTTCACTTTGCCGCGCTCGCCGCGCTCAGCCTTGAAATGCTTCTGATAACGGAAATCCATCAACGTGCGCAGTCCTTCGTCTACTTGAAAAATCAAGTCGCCGCCCCGTCCGCCGTCGCCGCCGGCCGGCCCGCCCTGTTCCACATATTTCTCACGGCGAAACGAGACGATACCATCGCCGCCGTCGCCGCCTTTCACAAAAATCTTTGCTTTATCGACAAACATGTTGTGCCCCCGTTCAAGCGCGCATTTCCGCCTTCAGCAGCACCTTTGCATAAGGCTGCTCGAAGTTGATCGGCTGCAAAGGCGCGCCTTGTAACTGCTGTTGTATTTTTTGCTTCCATTGATGTTCATTCATTAATTCGCCTTGATAATAAAATGCCGCATACAGCGCGTTATCATTCAGTGACAGCTCCAACGTAAGAACAGCAGCATTTCCGTAGCTAGTCTTCACTGCAAACCGATAGGCATTAATCGTATGAATGAGCGTTTCGGCTATTTGATCGGCTTCTGCCGTTATTTCGTTCAAATGAATATCGCCGTTAATTTTAACCTGAAGCTCCAGCGAATTCGAAATCGTACGAAACGACTGAATATAGCTAATAAGAGATGGTACGCCAAGCTTTGATATACTGCTCTCCATAGCCATCCGTTCGCTTATTTTCTCCACGTATTCGACCGTTTTATCCAGCTTCTTTAGCCGAATGTAGCCATATACGACTTGCAGATCGTTCATCCAGTCATGTCGATGATGATTGAGTGTTTTTATGGCCGATGTTTGCAACGATTGAATCGTCCGCGCTGTCCTCTGCGCATGCTCTTTCCGTTCCGTCCGTATCCAGTAAATCGCTGCACCAATAAGCCAAACGAGAAAGACAGCAGTTAACCACACTTTAGAAGGCCAAATAAGTACAGCGGCACAAGGCAGCAAAACAGTTGCCGCTATGTAATATTTCGCCGTTGTTAAGCGTTCCATCGATTAAACCCACTTTCTTCGTATTTCCTAGCTTATCCAGTATATCATGCGAATGCCGCACGGTCATCAGCGCTGAAATAAAAAACCCGGCCTAACGATGCAGGCCGGGACTTTTTGCTATTAAGCTTCTACTGCAGCGGCTACCGGAGCCTGCTCAACAGGGTATACGCTCACTTTTTTGCGCTCGCGTCCCCAACGTTCGAACTTGACTACGCCTTCTACTTTCGCATAAAGCGTATCGTCTTTACCGATGCCTACATTGGTACCTGGGTGAATTTTTGTTCCGCGTTGACGGAACAAAATGCTTCCTGCCGATACGGTTTGACCGTCAGCGCGTTTCGCCCCAAGGCGTTTCGACTGCGAGTCACGTCCGTTCTTCGTGGAACCTACACCTTTCTTCGAAGCGAAGAGCTGAAGATTCAGTTTCAACATAGTTATTCCCTCCTTCTTAAAGGTTTGTGAAGTAAACCTACCTCGTAGGCTTAAAGAAGCTGTTCATGAATTACGACATGCTTGCCGTAAGATTGTGCAATTGTGCCGAGCATAACCGCCATCGATTCCAGCAGCAGCTGCATCCGTCCATCCGCCTCTTCGTCTGCCAGCGTCGGAATTTCCGACGACAGCCAGCCGTTCTTCATAGCGGCAGGAAGCTCAGTACCTGCTAACTCTTCGATTGCATTGACGGTGCCGACCGAAATGGCCGACACACCCGCGCATACGATATCTTTGCCGGGTTTCGCATATTTAGCATGTCCTTCGACAGCAAATGATACGATCCGTCTGTCAGCGGCTCTCCGTACGAACGTAACGGTTATCATGAAATCCCTCTTACGCCTGGATTTTCTCGATTGTTACTTTCGTGAACGGTTGACGATGACCTTGCTTGCGACGGTAGTTCTTTTTGGCTTTGTATTTGTAAACGATGATCTTTTGTCCTTTACCTTGCTTCTCGACTTTGCCGGAAACCGACGCGCCGGAAACAACAGGAGTTCCAGTCACAAGACCTTCACCCTTGGATACGGCCAAAACACGATCAAATGTTACGCTCTCGCCTGCGTTTGTGTCCAGTTTCTCGATGTAGATTACATCGCCTTCCTGAACTTTGTATTGCTTACCGCCAGTTTCAATAATTGCGAACATAGTTGGTGCACCTCCTTATTTTCGAAGACTCGCCTAATTCAGGTGGTATACGGCTGACGCCGCAGACGCTTCTAGACCCAATCGGAGCGGTACTTGTACATCCCATTCCTCGCAAGGTACGAGACAGACACCCAAACAGTTTACCATACTATGCAGATCAGATCAATTATTTATCGAATAAAAATTATACTATTTAAACGTCGTATTTCGTCTGACGATTTCGCCGCACCCCGCACATCGTTCTGAAAGCTGCTGAACGGCGTTCTCGCGGGCTTTCTTGCGTGTCAGTTCAAGCAAACCGAGTCTTGTCCAGCCTAAAATCGAGCATTTCGTCTGATCACTGCGGGCTTTATCGGCAAGCCTGTGCATGACTTGTTCACGATGATTCTCTTGCTCCATATCAATAAAATCTATAATAATTATGCCACCGACATCACGTACCCGCAGCAATCTTGCTATTTCATCCGCCGCCTCCATATTCGTGCGAAATACGGTATCCTCCAAATCTGATGTACCGGTAAATTTACCTGTATTCACATCAATCACCGTAAGTGCTTCCGTCTCTTCCCATATGAGATGGCCTCCGCTCTCCAGCGGAATGCGCCGTTCAAATGCAGCGGCTATTTGTTCCGAAACCCGGTAGGCTTCAAATAAGCTCACACCTGATCCTGACAGCTGCTCATATCGTTTTAGCCGTTCAAGCAGCTTTGGGGTCATTTCCTGCAGCAGCAATAAGGCCTCCTCATAGCGAAGTGCGTCATCTATCCATATTTCATCCATATCAGCTGTTAACGTATCGCGAACGACGCGGTGCATAAGACCAGCTTCGCGGTGAAGCTCAGCGGGCGCATGCTCTTTCTTGCCGTGGCCCTCTATCGTTTGCCAAAGCTCTCTTAGCTGTGATACATCAGCATGCAGCGAAAGCTCGCTCTCGCTCCCTGCCGCTGTACGCAAAATGATGCCCTCTTCATTTTGCCGCAGCTTTTCGCCAATGTTACGAAGCCGCGCCCGGTCACTCTCGCTGCCAATCTTCTTCGAAACGCCGACATAGTCAGAACTGGGCATATAGACAAGCCAGCGTCCAGGCAGCGTAAAATGTGTGGTCACACGCGCGCCTTTACCGCCAAGCGGTTCCTTCATTACTTGAACGATAAGCTCCTGCCCCGGTCTAACAAGATCCTGTATGAGCGGCTTATGTTCGGGCTGTTTGTCCAAATGCGGATGAAGCAATTCATCGATATACAGAAAAGCATTTTTGGATAACCCAATATCAACAAAAGCCGCCTGCATGCCAGGCAGCACATTTACGACACGGCCTTTGTAGACGTTGCCAACCAAACTGCTAGCTTTGGATCGCTCCATAAAAAATTCGACTAAGCGGCCATTCTCCAGTACTGCAGTTTGCAGCATTTCCCCCTGTACGTGCATCAACATTTGCTTCATTCCCGAACATCACCTGCCAGTACGCTTTTCATCTATTTTACCTGAAAAGCTCCGATACTGCACGATTCGGATTATTTTCCGACAAGCAATCTTCGACAATTTTCTGCTCCGGCAGCACCTTGACTTCCTTGCTTCTTGACTCAACCATATAAATCAGATGATACCTCTCTCTTCGAAACAGCCGTGCTACGGACAAAATCGATTGCCTTCCGCTGACGATAATCGGACTAGCCAAATCTCCCTTTGTCATCGCCCGCACGGCGACACGCCCCCGATACATCAAAAACCGGTAGAACAAATAGGGAACATTCCGGTAGTACGTCCAATTTGTCATCAGCAAAAATATACCGACGATAAACAGGTTAAGCTGTATCCCGTCCTTATAAATCAACAGCGGAAGAAGTGAGCTAAGGGTCATCAATACACTAAACAATAAGCTTACGCGGGCAGACCATATGAGCATTTTATAGTAATTAACCGTATAGCTTAATGCGGCTTGCAGCAGCTTGCCGCCGTCCAGAGGATGAATAGGAAGCAAATTAAACATCCCAATCATCAGATTCGCCTTCCAAACATACTGCGCCCATTCCGGAGCCCATAGTCCAAGCTCACCGCACGCCCATGCTGCGAGCCCCATCCACACGTTTTGCAGCGGACCGGCAATTGCTACGAGTGCTTCCTCCTTTGCCGGTACACCACCAGCCTCTTCGACCTCCACCACTCCTCCGAAGGGCAGAAGCTTAACCTCACGCACGGTCCAGCCGAGACTGCGCGCAACGATGACATGACCGAGCTCATGCACCAATACAAGCAAAAACAACGTAAACAGCTCGGCGAAAAAACCTGTAATGACCGATCCGAGCATAATGATAACGAACAGTGGATGGACCGACCAAATTATTCCTTTCCATTTAATCAATCGGTATCACGTCCACAGGATCTATGTACTGATCATTTTGCTTCACCGCAAAATAGAGCAGGCTCGGCTCCGTACCTTCCGACTTTAACAATTGGCCTATCGGATCGCCTGCCTCAACCCAATCATTCACTTGAACCTCAGTCTGGCCCAATTTGCCATATACCGTTACACGATGATTGGCATGCTGAATAACAATCGTACTGCCGCTTTCATCCTGATCGGTCAATTGCAGCACGCGCCCCGTTTCTGCGGCAACCACCTGTTCCTCCGATGCACCTGCAAGTTCTATTCCATTAAGCAGCTCCGCAAACGTTCGAACAAGCGATCCATCCGGCAAAGGTGATACGATCGGCAGCTTAACGGTTCCGTCCGCTCCAATCGCGGTTTGAGGTTCCTCTTCAAAAATAGGAATAATAGACGGGGCACCCGCAAACGTTTCCCTGTACCATGCCGCAGCAGCAGCGAAATCCATCTCGTCAGTCAAAACTTGCTTTACGAGAGCTTGTCCCTGCAGCGTCCATTCCGTATCGTAACGAAACATCGCCCACACAGCTGCAAACATCAACAAAGCAATTGCAAGCTTCCATCGCAGCTCTTTAAGGAAGGAGTTCCTTTTTTGGTTATGCGGCGGTTCATTGTTATTGCTCAGCTCCGGTCCCTTTATGAAGCTTCGTTTATCGAAACTGCCTCTATCCCCGCCCCAGCTTGCCCAAGGATTCGGATTTGTTTTCCATAAGACCTCGGGATCAAGCTCGTCCCTCTCATCCGGATAAATAAAAGCACGGTTATACGAATCTGCCGGCTCCGGGAAAATATCCTCCGTTTGTGCTGCTGACGGTTGCCGCTCCAGCAACGATTTTATTTTTTGCTGTCTACGCTGCTTTACCCCATCCTTCGTTTGCATATCGCTGTTCCTCCCCGCTTCCATCGTCACTACCGATAGCTTGATCCTTTATACATGGATATGAGCAGAGGTAGACAAGTATGCGGAGAAAGGCTTCTGCAAAAAAAAGAAGCTGCTCAGGGAACGGATTACATCCGGCTCTGAGACAGCTCTGCTGTCGCTTCATATAGTATATCCTTAATCGGCCAGCTCATATTTCTCTTGGTGCGCCTTAATGCTGAATACGAGTCCGATCGACATCATGTTAAGAAGGAGCGAAGTGCCTCCATAGCTTATAAACGGCAGTGTAATTCCGGTAATCGGCATGATGCCGATCATCATCCCAATGTTTTGAAACACCTGGAACACGTACATCGACACAATGCCAATAACAATAAATGACGCCCGTAAATCGTAGCACTGGAAAGCGATCACAATCATCCGGTAAATGAGCAAAAAGTAAAGCATCAGTAAAATGGCCGAGCCCTGGAAGCCGAACTCTTCTCCGATGACGACGAAGATGGAGTCCGAATACGGATAAGGAATGAAGCCGCCATTTTTCATATCTCCCTGCAAATAACCATCACCGCTCAGGCCGCCGGAACCAATTGCAATTTGCGCGTTTTCCGATTGGTGCCTTGCGTTCGCGGAGGCCTCTTCAGGGTTAATGAATGTGTTTATCCGTTCATGCCAGTGCTCCTTCTTTTGCTTTTCTAAATAATCATATATTTCTTGATTGAACATGTTGAATAAGGTAACGAAAGCGATCATTCCGGCAATTACGACGCCAAGTCCGATTAACACATGCGTATATTTCACGTTGCCAATCCATAACATGCCAAGCACGATAACCAAATAGATAATTGCGTTGCCAAGATCCGGCTGAATCATAACGAGCATGAATGGGAGGAAAGCAAAGGCCCCGACCGGCAGCAAGTCCTGCGAGAACGTCAGCCGATCGCCCTGCCTTCGCCCCATAATATAGGCAATTCCGATAATGAGTATGATTTTAACAATTTCCGCAGGCTGAAACGAAAACCCGCCAGGCAATTTGAACCAGCCTCTCGCACCGTTGATTACCGCACCGAAGAAATAGACGAGAATAAGCAATGAAACGCCAATACCATATAAAACATGCCAACTCTTCAGAATAATACGGTAGTCAAACAGTGTAGCTGCAATGGCTATGGAGAAGCCAACCGCGTAAAATAACAACTGCCTCATGTCTGAACTGGCATATTGGGGGAAATTAGCTGTGGCGCTGTGAAGGACAACTGTACTGATAATCATGAGGAACAATAAAATAATTAAAATTCCCCAGTCCAGCTTTTTTAGTTTATTAAGCAAATCGAAATCATCCTATTCCAAGAAACTTACGGAAACGTTTGAACGCTCCCGCCTTCTCATCGAGCACCATAAGCGGAACCATGTCACCTAATATACGGCGGGCAATGTTTCGATATGCAATAGCCGCACGCGAAGCCGGATTCATGACCGTTGGTTCACCATTGTTTGCTGCAGATATAACCTTCTCATCATCTGGAACGATCCCGACCAAATCTACTGCAAGCACCTGACAAATTTCATCGATATCGAGCATTTCGCCGTTCTTCATCATATTTTGACGAATGCGGTTTATGATTAGCTTTGAAGGGATTTTCTCCTGCTCCAATAAACCGATAACACGGTCAGCATCCCGAACGGCCGCATTTTCAGGCGTTGTTATTACAATGGCGCGATCAGCACCGGCAATAGCATTGCGGAAGCCGTGTTCGATTCCGGCAGGACAATCGATAATGACATAATCGTGTTCCTTCTTAAGCTCCAAAATCATGCTGCGGACCTGTTCAGGCGTTACCGAATCTTTGTCCTTCGTTTGTGCGGCCGGAAGCATGTACAGCTCATCGAACCGCTTGTCCTTCACCAGCGCCTGATTTAAACGGCAGCGGCCTTCCGCTACATCCACCAAATCATATATGATGCGATTTTCCAAACCCATTACAACATCCAGATTACGGAGTCCGATGTCCGTATCCACCATACATACCTTTTTGCCAAGCAAAGCTAGCGCCGTTCCCAGGTTTGCCGAGGTAGTCGTCTTGCCGACGCCTCCTTTGCCCGATGTAACAACAATCGCTTCTCCCATGTTCTACACTCCTTTAAACATAATAGGATTATGCCGTATGCGGAATAATTGCGCTAGCTTATCGATTTGCATTCGGCCTTCGCTTAAGAAGGCGAATTCCATTGTCGCATCGCCGGTCATCCATTCCTCCGGGGGTCTGCTGATCACATCCGCTATGCGCAGCTGGGTAGGCCGCATAAGCGAAGTCGCAATAATGACGTCGGTACGACCGCCTATACCAGCATGCGCAACGCCGCGTAGAGCGCCCATTACATATATATCTCCCGTGCATAACAACGTTCCGCCCGGGTTCAAATCGCCGATCAATAGTAAATCCCCGTCATGCTCATAGGTTTGTCCAGAGCGAATAATAGACGTTAGCACTTGCAGGTTCGGCTGCGTACCTTGCATGGAATCCAACCGAGGCGAATCAGATTCAACGGATTGAACCATCAAATTGCCTTGAGCCCGTATGACTGTCTTAATCCGATCCTTGTCGTCATCAGTCACTTGCCTTGCGCCTAGCTTCACCTGTACATGAACCAGCGGTCCAGTTAGCAATTGTTGATGTGTTTTTTCCAGCTTGTATTGCAGTTCATCCAGAAGTGTAGCGAATTCACACTTATCGTCGAGAAGGAACACGAGACCTTCCTTGACGCCTTTAATGATAATATGCTGCTTCTCGGTCACGTTCGTCCCTCCCCAACCTATTGGATTCTTGCTGAACCTGACAAATTCCTGCTTTTGCCCGTATTTTTATTCCTCATCCTGCTCTGAATTCGCTTTCGACTGAGATTCAAATATACGTCTTGCAGGCACATAACAGGCTAGGGCAAACGCAAGCTGCAAAAACAAACTCGGCAGAATATGATCGATTAAAGCCCACGCATAGGACACGTTCGTAATGCGGAACACTTTATAAATAAAAAATAGAGCAGAATCGTACAAGATACAAGCAAAACCAATTATCGAGATCGCCATCATGACCGTAGCACGCCGCCGCTCCAGCAGCACTCCCGTATAATAAGCGATTAACCCCATAATAAAAGCATGAGCTCCGATTAAATGGCCGAAATATACGATATCTTGAAGAAGTCCGAAGCTTACTCCAAGCAATAGCGCAAGGTGGCGGCCGCTATAGAGCGCTGAGAAAACTACCGCCACAAAGATGAAGTGCGGAATAATTCGATGGCCGAAGCCTGCCGGAATGATCCACGGCATGACAGCTCCCTCGATAACAAATAAAAGCAGCATGAGCACAATGATTCGGTTCATGCTCATTGCCCGGCGTCCTCCAGCTCCGGAACCTGAACAACAAACACCTCGGTTAGATGGTCAAAGCTGGCAGCGAGCTTCACGGATGCCGTATTAGTCAGACCAAAATCGCCTTGCTGCATGGATTCGACTGTACCGATAACCAGCCCCCGCGGATATACGTTGCCGAGACCCGAAGTAATTACCGTATCCGAAATATCCATTTTATCGTTTTCAGCTATTTTCGTCATAAGCAACCGGTTCGTTTCTTTGTTATAGCTGCTCAGTATGCCGAACGAATCATTCTCGCGGCCCATAATTGTGACTGCAATCGAATTGAATGTCGGCGATGCTTCATCTAACTCCGTAATGGGTGTCACCGTTGCCGTAAAAGGGGTAACGGCGCTAATAAGTCCGATTAATCCGTCGATGGTCGTTACCGCCATATTTGGTTTAATACCGTTTTTGGAGCCTAAATTAATATTCATTGTCCGGTTATTCGCATCATTGCTAACGGACACGACCTGTGCAATCAAATAATTATAATTATACATTTGCTTTTGACGCTCCGTAAAAGAAAGAGCCTCCTTCAACCGCTCATTCTCTTTCTCGACGAAGTTATACTCTATTTTATCACGGGAATAAGCTGCCGCCGTAATCCGGAGCTGCTCATTCTCTTCATAGATAAGACGAAGATTGCCAATATCCTCAAAGAAGCCCGCTATATAACCAGCGGGCTTGTAAAACCATTGCTGCGCGTATGCTGCCGAATCCTTCAGAAACTTCTCCGGCCATGTCAATTCCTTGCGGTCGCTGAGCGAGAAGCCGATGACCGCAATGAACAGAATAAACCCGATCATAAGCATAAACATACGCTTATTTCGCATTAGCTTAAACAGCTCGAATCACCTGCCCATTTCATATCCTATTCCCCATTGGATGAGCACTAACGTCTCGAGCGAGCCGAACTGCCTCTCGTTTTGAATAAATGAATGTGGTCTAACGAACGCCCAGTTCCGATTGCAACGCAATCAAGCGGGTTGTCGGCAACAATGACCGGCATCCCCGTCTCGCGCTGCAGCAGCTTGTCCAGGTTGCGCAGCAATGCCCCGCCGCCTGTAAGCACGATACCCCGATCCATAATATCAGCGGAAAGCTCCGGTGGACATTTCTCAAGCGTAACTTTAACAGCGTCTACAATAGCATTTACCGTATCCGTCAATGCTTCCGTAACTTCATCGGATGTTATTGCAAGAGTTTTCGGCAAGCCCGTTACAAGATCACGGCCGCGTATTTCTATCGACTCCGCACGATCAAGCGGCAGCGCAGACCCGATTTCCATCTTCAATTGTTCAGACGTTCTCTCGCCAATCATTAGGTTGTATTGCCGTTTAATATATTGAATAACGGCTTCATCCATTTCATCGCCGGCTACGCGAATGGAGCGGGAGGTGACGATGCCGCCAAGGGAAATGACGGCAACCTCAGTCGTACCGCCGCCGATATCGACAACCATGCTGCCTGTCGGCTCCCATACGGGCAAATCTGCGCCGATAGCTGCCGCGAACGGTTCCTCAATGGTATAGGCCTCGCGCGCTCCAGCCTGCTTAGTAGCATCCTCAACTGCACGCTTCTCAACAGCGGTAATCCCTGACGGTACGCAAACCATAACGTTCGGGTGACGAGGGAATAAAGAGCGCTGCTTTTGCGCTTGACGAATGAAATATTTGATCATAGTAGCAGTCGTTTCGAAATCAGCTATAACGCCGTCTTTCATCGGACGGATAGCACGGATGTTTCCAGGTGTTCTGCCGATCATTTTTTTGGCTTGTTCGCCTACTGCTTCAATTGTTTTTGTATCAGTACGAAGGGCCACCACCGAAGGCTCCCTTACCACAATCCCTTTTCCTTTGACGAATACGAGCGTATTCGCTGTACCTAAGTCTATTCCCAAATCTTTCGAAAAACCACCAAACATGTTGTTGCTCCCTTCTAATTGCGACAATCACTTTATTATATTACATGTAACCTTGTTCCTTCAAACTTATAAAACGTCCGTCACCGATCACCAAATGGTCTAACACTTCTATCCCCACTAGCTGGCCGGCCTCCGACAACCGCTTCGTCAGCGAGATGTCCTCCGGACTTGGGGTCGGGTCGCCGCTGGGGTGATTGTGGACACATATAATCGATGCGCTGCTTCTCTGAATCGCCGCACGGAATACTTCGCGCGGATGTACCAGCGACGCATTTAAAGTGCCTACAGATAACGTTTCCCGGGCAATAATGTGATTTTTCGTATTTAAAAATAAACATACAAAATGCTCCTTCTTTAAATAACGGAGCTCTTCCATCACATAATCCGCAGCATCCTGCGGTTTGCGCACAGTAACTGCTTCACCCAACCGGCTGCGTGTAATTCGTCTGCCGAGCTCAATGCCTGCCCGCAGCTGAATCGCTTTTGCTGGACCTATTCCTCGAATGGCCGTCAATTCTTCCATGCTCATATCCATCAAATTCCGCAAGTTTCCGCATTGTTTCAGTATCGCGCCGGCTAAATGAACGGCAGACTGCCGTTGTGTACCTGTACGCAACAATATTGCCAGCAATTCCGTATGGCTAAGTGCCTCTGCCCCATATCGCATCATGCGCTCTCTTGGACGTTCTTCATGGGGGACATCACGCAAAATCATGTATTGCGGCTCCATGTCCCAATCCCGCCTTCTCCAAAAAATATAGTTCAAATCATATGCTGCCTTATTTTTCAAAAAACATGAACATCATATTGGGCCAGCATATCTGAGAGAAGAGCAAGCGGCAGTCCGACGACGTTAAAGTAACAGCCATCGATTCGATCGACCATCGTTGAGCCTAGTCCTTGAATGCCATAAGATCCTGCTTTGTCATGCGGTTCACCCGTTGCGACATAACCTGCAATCTGCTGCTCGCTGAGCGGTTTCATTTGAACCTTCGTCATCCGATGGGCAACCGCAGCTTCACCATTAGATGAAAGCACACAGGCTACGCCTGTATAAACCTCGTGGGAGCGGCCTTGCAGACGTCTTAGCATTGCCTTTGCCTCTTCATCGTGACTTGGCTTGCCAAGAACGTCTCCATCTAATACTACAATGGTATCTGCTCCAATAATGAGAGATGGTTCCCTGTCCTGCTTTTGCTGCAGCATGCTTGCCGCAGCTTGAGCTTTGCGCAAGCTCAGCTGCTCTACCACTTGAACCGGCGTCCAGCCAGGCAGGATGGATTCATCGG
Organism: Bacillota bacterium; assembly: GCA_051750645.1. Taxonomy (GTDB): domain Bacteria; phylum Bacillota; class Bacilli; order Paenibacillales; family Paenibacillaceae; genus Pristimantibacillus. The sequence continues at coordinate 19,069 of JBNJJW010000002.1, forward strand.
TATCCGTAGACAAAATATAAACCGGCAAGGAAAGGCCCAGCGATGCGACCAGTTCCTTCCGGCGCGGTGACGAAGAAGCCAATACAAGCCGGCTTATCGATTCGTTGCGTGTTTTTATCGGTTCCATATCGAAATTGCTGCGCTCCTTCGTGCTTGCCTCCGCTAGTTTATGTACTGACGGCTTATATTTTGCGGTACAACCATATCGCTATAACGGCTCCTATCAAGCTGAACAAACTAAACTGAAGATGAAGCGATAAATTGAAGCTTAACACATATAAATCAATGGCGGGTGACCATGATGCTTCAATCGGTTTTGTCAAAAAAGAAATGCCTGGAACCGGAGCCAGCCAGCGTGCTACTAATGCACCCGCTAATAAGCCCAGTATGATAAAAATGAGAAGTATCCAGCCGTTTTTCTTCATCTTTCAACGCCTCTCGCCATGAAGTGACACCTGAATCTATTATACGCATGATGTTATTCGTTTACAATGCGCTGATGGACTCAAACCACTCTTTTTGCGTAATGATAGCTTTCATTGTCTCAGATTGCGTCGACCATAAATGAGCTCGAGACGGTTTTTTATCGTATTCCAGCATCGATTTGGCTGCTGTATTTATAGATAAAATGACTGTATTCAAATAGTTTTTAGATGCTGCATCTGTCGTTCCATTCCGCATTTTTACTGCACTTTCCGTCCATTTCTGGTGCTCCGATTGCCAAGCATCAGCTGCTGTTTTACTTAGCGGGGATAACGTAGGCTGCTCCAGCTGTGCTAATGCCAATTCATCCAACATTTGGACGAGGTCACTTGTCTGTTCGAAGAAGACTTGCGCGGCTGCACCATCGCCGCTGAACGGTATTTTGTCGGGCACAGCAAGTGTCACTTCCTTTACATAAAGCTCCAATTCCGGCAGCTGTGCTCGCAAGGTCTGTGCTTTGGTCCTGTCAGCGGCCACTCCCGCATATACGCGATAATCGTTTTTACCCGTCATTGCTGCGGCTGCCAGCCCTTTTTCTGCAAGCTGAGCTAATGCCGCATCACGTCCTTCCGTATTGCTGAATACGCCAAATTGCAGCATATAATACGTACGGCTAAAACCCGTATGCCTGACTATAGGAACGTCAGGGTTTGTCTCACTGTTTGAATTCATCCCGTTTTCTGGAGGCGTCACCGTATAGTCTTGATTTGCATTCGAATTAGCATCTGTTGGCGTATTGTCAGTAGATGTGTTGCCCGATACTTGCTCCGAGTTCACTTTATCGCTTGATCCTCCAGGCCAAATCGTTGCGCCTGTAAACAACGACAGAAGCAAATAACCAAACAACGCTCCGGTAGCAAGCGCGCCTGCAACCGACAAAAAAACATTAAACCAAGAAGGCCCTCCAGACACGCGTTTTACACGTGTGGTGTAAAGCGGATTCGTTCGCGAGTCGTCCATTTCCGACTTGTCAGCATTTATGGGCTCAAATTCCTTCTCAGCAACAAAGAAATCCGTCTTGCTAGACTCACGCTTATCCGTGTTTATTTGCGGAGTTTCCATTTCGTTTTTCTTCTGGCTTTCCAGCTTCACCTTCGGCGGGCTCGCTTGCACTGGCAAGGACGGTACCGGCTCTGTATCGGTGTTTCGAATTAATTGCTCGAGTGCCCCAATATCTTCTTGAAACGGGCTATTCCAAGGGCTTATTTCGCTGATAGCATGCTGATCATTAGCAGGATACAACGGAATAACATTTAATTTAGCCGGCTTAGCGGCATTATTTTTTGTAGTAATATGGGACGAAACGGAATTTGTGGCGGCCTCCTGCTTATTATCCGCTTTACGGCTCTCATCGGGGATAGATTGTCCATTACGATCAAAACGGTAAGTAATACGATTTTTTTGATTCATGTCATTCGCTCCTTGTCCCATTCTTCTCTTTTTAATCTATGAGACTTTTAAGAGATTTAGACCCGAGCCCTTGTAAGGGATATCTACCAGACCTTCAAAGGCTACCCCAACCCCTTAAGGGATTTTCAACCCAACCCTCAAGGGCTTTTCGAACCCACCCAAACCCTCCCTTCCAAGGGAGGGCCCCAAGGGCTGCGCCCTCTGGACACCTGCAAATGGACTAACGTAGGCAGAGGAGAGGCGGGTGTAAGTCTCATTAGAGAAAGAGCGCTTCGTCCCTTCAGGACACGCTGGAAGGCGTCGCACTCGGGTTACCTCCTAAACCGGACTAACGTTGGAGATAGAGAGACGCGTGCGAGTGACATGATTGCTGTGGAGCGCTTCGTCCTTTCAGGACACGCTGGAAGGCGTCGCACTCGGGTTACCTCCTAAACCGGACTAACGTTGGAGATAGTGAGACGTGTGCAAGTTACGTGTTTGCTGTGGAGCGCTTTCGTCCCTGCGGGACACGCTGGAGGTTTGAGCATTTTGGATTGGAGAAGAAACAGTAGTGTTTAATGTGAATCTAAATAGTAAGAACCGGGGAACTCAAGGGCTTTTTATTCCTTAAAACAAACCAAAGCCCTCATCCTTATTCAAGGTGAGGGCTGTTTGATGCTTACGACATATTCTTAAGATTAATCATTACGAAATATCCTCTACAGCTGCACCTGCTGCATCAACCCATCTTCGCCGAAGGTGAGCGGGTCTATGCAGACTTCGCGATGATAGCCTTTTCCTTGTGTAAACCGGGTCAGCGGCGTAACAAACCGGTGATAAGCAATCCAATATTTATCGGTGCCAGGCTCCTGGAGAATCGAATGATGAGCGGTGCCGAGCATATCCTTTTCCTTATTTTTGAGAAGAACCGGGTAACGGTAAGTTACCGGCCCGTAAAGATGCTCCGCCGTGCCATAGTTCACGTGGTAATCCTCACTGCCGGTATCATCGCAGGACCACGTGAAGTGATATTGCCCGCCGCGCTTCAGAACGGTGACCGCCTCCCGGAAGTCGTGCAGGCCTACAAGATTCTTCATCGTATCCTCAATTACGTTTACCATATCTTCGCTGAGCTGTACGATTGCAGGGTGTGCATTTCCAAACAGCAGGTAAGCCGTACCGTCATCCTCAAAATAGACGGATGGGTCAATGGCCTGGCCCATGGCGATACCAAGACGTTTCGTCTGTTCCATGGTAACAAGCGGCTGGGGCTGCGCGCGAAACGGGCCTTCCGGAGTCTCGGCAACCGCAACCCCTATGGCGCTCTCTCCGCTTTTCATTTTGCCGCAAAAATAATAGTAATACTTCCCATCTTTGCTTGCAATGGCCGGTGCCCACGCGCTGCCGACAGCCCAGGGTACATCTTCCGTCGCAAGATCCAAAATCACGCCTTCGTCTCTCCAAATACGCATGTCAGCCGAAGAAAACGCATGAAATTGCGTACCCGACCAGCCCGTGAAGCCATCGGTTGTGGGATAAAGGTAATAGCGGTCGCCGAACTTCACAAGATCCGGATCGGCGAATTGTCCGGGCAACACCTGATGGCCGTCGCCAAACGCCGCCAGAAGGCGGCTGCATTCAGCAGCGGTAATAGGGAGGACTCCGCCGTGGCGTTTCTTGGTTTTCCCCAAATCGAACGACCCTTCCGGCAGAACCCGGAATTCACCGCCTTCAAGGTCGGAGGTCAGCAGGGGGAGGTAGCCCTTTCCTTCCGCAAAGCGATCCACAATAAGGCACCACTCCTCGCGGTCGCCCAGCTTGAAAATTTGCGGACCTTCCACACCGTACAATTCCTCCAAAACCGGAACATGCAAATTGGAAAATGAGTCTTTTTCCAGCGATGTGCCTTTTTCGACCCTAATATTCTTAGTAGTTTCATCCTTAGAAAAACGGTAGTAGTTACCGTTGTGGGCAATTATCGTAGTGTCAATGATATGGTTTTCCCGTTCAATATACTTTTCAGGCGCTGTAAAACTGTGAAAATCCTTGGTACGGGCGCTATAAATTTTTTGTTTCCGCTCTTTTTCCTGCGGCTCCTGCGTCGCGGAGGCCCAAAACACCAAGAATTCGTCCGCGGCTTCGTCATAAATAGCCTCCGGCGCCCAGACGCAGCCGGCTCCCTGTACGCCAAGCGTCACTGCCCATGGTGAAGACCAATTCACCAGGTCGGCGGATTCCCATATGATCATATCGCGGCTTCCTTCATTCGCTGCTGCGGACCAGCCTTTTCCGTTGGCAATGCGGAGATCCGTGGCAATCAGATAAAACTTATCCTCCTTGGGCGAGCGCACTAAAAACGGATCTCTCACGCCCTTCTCCCCCAGTTCGGAACGCAGAACCGGTAAGCCCGCGTTCAGGTCTTTCCAATGCAGGCCGTCCTCGCTGTAGGAGAAATAGACCTGCTCGCCGTCAGGCTGTTCCCCGATAAAATGCACCAAAAGATAACCTGCATAACTGCAATTATGTACTGACAAAATAAAGCCCTCCTTGCTGCGTTCAAGACGCATAACTTAATGTATTTGGAAGTATGATTTTATCATTGTATCATATATCGTAACTGCACAGGACCCTAAATGCTGCGGGGATCAGCTGCATAACCCTCTCTTTCATAAGTCGCTTTCACTTCCGAAATAAACAAACGCCCGATGATTCCATTATGGAACCTTCGGGCGTTATGCTTTCAGTGTTTCGATTTTAGCGATTTTGCCAGCGAATCCGCTACCTTCCAAATGTCGCCTGCTCCCATCGTTATGACAAGGTCGCCAGGTGCGACTCTATCAGTCAAATATGCAAGTACTTCTTCCTTCGTCGGAAGATATACGGTATTCGCATTGCTGTTGCTCTTGATAAGCTCCACAAGCTTGTGCGAGTGCACGCCTTCGATTTGCTGTTCCCCGGCCGGCGAATAAATGTCAGTGATGATAACCTCATCCGCTTCGGGAAACGCACGGCTGAACTGCTCAAATAAGAAGAATGTCCGGGTATAGCGCTGCGGCTGAAATACAGCTACAATACGTTTGCCCGTCGCTTTGGCAGCACTGATCGTCGCTCTGATTTCAGTCGGATGATGGGCATAGTCATCGATGACCAGAATATCATTAACTTCGCCAAGCACCTGAAAGCGGCGCTTTGCCCCTCTGAACAAACGAATCGCTTTTGCTACTTCGTCAAAAGACAAGCCTGCCTCCAGACACGTTATCACGGTAGCCATCGCATTATACACATTGTGGCGGCCTGGCACGGATAGCTCAATCGCCCCTAGCTGCGCGCCCTTATACGTCATCGTAAATGAAACTCTGCGATCACCAAGCTCGATGTTCCCGGCTTTGTAATCAGCATCGCCGTCTATTCCATACGTTACAAGCTGCGAGGGGTCAGCAGTACCTTGATATACTTGCGGAATCAGTTCGGTAACCGTCTCGTCATCCGCGCATACAATCGCTTTACCGCCCGTTTTCACCTGCTGCAAAAATTGTACATAAGCTGCCTTCAGCTTGCCGAAGTCGCCGTCATAATTTTCGAGATGGTCCGGCTCGATGTTGGTCACAATAGCTAGCGTAGGGTGATACTGAAGAAACGAACCGTCGCTTTCATCCGCTTCCGCTACAACATATTCACCTTTCCCGGCTTTCGCGTTCGTGCCAAGATTAACGATTTCTCCTCCGATAATATAGGTCGGATCGGCATTGCAAGATTCCATGACAAGCGCGATCATCGAGGAGGTTGTCGTCTTACCGTGTGCGCCTGCCACCGCGATTCCCTTGCCTATATTCATTAATCTTGCCAGCATTTGTGAACGGTGCAGCACAGGAATGTTAAGCGCCTCCGCCGCCTTCCGCTCGACGTCGTCCTTCGAGATCGCCGTCGAGTACACGACCAGGTCGGCTCCCTTCACATGCTCTGGCTCATGACCGATATAAATGCTGGCCCCATTAGCCGCTAGCTTCTCTGTCAATTCTTGACGGGCGACATCGGATCCGGTTACTTTATAGCCCATTTCCAGCATGACGCGGGCAATGGCACTCATTCCGTAACCGCCGATTCCGATGAAATGAACGTGTTCTGCCGTATTCAAAGACGGTTCACCAACCTTTTTCAGAATCCGAGTTGTACAATATGCGGGAGCGAACGTCCGCTATTAAATAAAGCGTGCCTGTCACGACCCCAAGGTCTGTTTCCCCGGTTAACTGTTGTAGTTTTTGTAACGCTGTTTGCCAATCCTGTTCTGCTACAAGCTCGAAAGAATACTCATCAGGCCGCTGCTGCCGCATTTCCCGTACCAAATCAGCCAATGCCGTTGCTTCTTTTTTCATCCGAAAATCAGGCTCGGTCACAATTAGCGTATCCACTATTGGTAGTATATGCTTAAGCACTTCATGATGATTCTTATTCTCCAGCATACCCATCATTAGATGTAAACGATTATATTTGTATGTGTTTTTTAACGCAGCGGCCAGCGTCTCAGCGCCTTCCGGATTATGCGCGCCATCGAGTAAAATACGCGGCGATTGCGATACCATTTCCAATCGTCCCGGCCAAGCTGCCGCACGCAATCCTTCTGCCAGTGCATCGTCCTCAATAACGAGTGCATTGTACTGCCGCAGCACTTCAAGCGTCATGACGGCAACCGCCGCATTCGTCCGTTGATGCGCACCGTTCAGCGTTATCGTCAACGGTTCGATCGTACGGAACAAATTGTCGAATCGGAAGTTCTGCTCATCTTCCCGTACCGACAGCTCGGTTTCATGAAACTGTTCCCCGAGCAAATAAAGGGTACTACGCTTCTCTTTCGCCGTTTTCTTAATCACTTCAATCGCTTCAGGCTGCGTTACCGCGCTCACGACAGGTATTCCTGCTTTAATGATTCCAGCTTTCTCGCTAGCAACGGCGGCAATTGTGTCCCCTAGCCGATCCATATGGTCATGCCCGATATTCGTAATGACGGAAATGACCGGCTGAACGATATTCGTCACGTCGAGCCGCCCGCCAAGTCCCGTTTCCCACACGACATAATCCGGATAAGTAACCTTCGCATAAAAAAGTACAGCGAGCGCTGTCGACACTTCAAACATCGTCGGCGAGCCGAGCTCTGTTTCCGCCAGTGCTTCGACATGCGGCTTCAGCTCGTTCGCAAGCTTGAGCAGCGTCTCCTCTTCTATGTCGACGCCGTTATACTGGAACCGGTTTGTGAATTTCGTAATATACGGCGAAGTAAATGTTCCGACGTCATAACCGCCGCGCTGCAGCACGCTGGTTAAGTAAGCGCAGGTCGAGCCTTTGCCATTCGTACCTGCGACATGAATAAATTTCAGCCTGCGATGAGGATTGTCCAGCAGCTCCATGAGCTTCTCGATCCGCTCAAGCCCCGGGCGAATGCCAAAAGGAATGAGCCCTGTAATCCAATCTACCGCTTCCGGGTAAGAATGCAGCGGCCCAGTTGGCCGCTGCTCATAATTTTGATCCGTCATCTTATCGATCCTTCTTCCGTTTTTGCAGCGTTATCCGCGCAATTCCGCAATTCTGGCAAGCACTTTTTCGCGTTTATCTGCATAGTCGTTCATTTTGCTGCGTTCCTCTTCAATGACCTTGGCAGGCGCCTTCGCAACAAAGCCTTCATTGCTGAGCTTCTTCTCGATACGCTCTACCTCGGTATTCAAATGCTGATGCTCCTTCTCCAGTCGAGCAATTTCCTGCTCGATATCGATGAGCCCTGCAAGCGGCAAATAAAGCTCTGCACCCGTTACGATAGCAGTCATCGCTTTGTCAGGCGCAGTAATATGCAAGCCCGCATCGAGCTTCGACGTGCCGCAGAACCGAATGATGAACTCTTCGTTGCGGGCTAAGATGGCGGCTTCCGCCTCACCCGAAGGCTTAATTAGCAGCTCGATCTTCTTGCTCATCGGCACGTTCACTTCCGCGCGGATATTACGCACTGCACGGATCATTTCCATTAACAGTTCCATCTCTTTAACGGCATCCGCCGCTTCCAGCGCTGGATCATACACCGGCCATTCAGCGAGTGTAATCGTCTCGCCGACATGTGGCAAATGCTGCCAGATCTCTTCGCTGATATAAGGCATGAATGGGTGAATCAAGCGCTGCGTCCGGTCAAGCACGTAAGCCAGCACCGATTGCGTCGCTTTTTTCGCTGCTTCATCCGTGCCGTACAAGCTAAGCTTCGCGAATTCGATATACCAGTCGCAAAGATCGTCCCAAATAAAGTTATACAATAAACGGCCGGTTTCGCCGAACTCGTAGCTGTCAATCAGACGGGTGACATCACGCACCGTTTCGTTCAAGCGATGCAGAATCCAGCGGTCCGCGGTGCCCAAATGAACGTTAATATCAATGTCCTTAGCTTCAACGCCTTCCAGGTTCATAAGCGCAAAACGCGAAGCATTCCAAATTTTGTTGGCAAAGTTGCGAGCTTGCTCGACCTTCTCGAGGCGGAAACGCAAATCCTGTCCCGGCGTGCTGCTGGTCGAAATCATGTAGCGCATCGCATCCGCGCCGTATTTCTCGATGATATCAAGAGGATCTACGCCGTTTCCGAGCGATTTGGACATTTTTTGGCCTTCCGAGTCTCGAACAAGGCCATGCATCAGCACATCCTTAAATGGACTTTCATCCGTAAATTCAAGCGCTGTAAAGATCATGCGGGCAACCCAGAAGTAAATAATATCGTAGCCCGTAACGAGCACGTCAGTTGGATAGTAGCGCTTCAAGTCCTCCGTTTGATCCGGCCAACCGAGCGTCGAGAACGGCCACAATGCAGAGCTAAACCACGTATCAAGCACGTCATTATCCTGACGGAGATGATCTCCTGTCATATCCTCGCGCGATACGTGCATTTCACCGGTAGCATCGTCATACCATGCCGGGATACGGTGTCCCCACCACAGCTGCCTCGAAATACACCAGTCACGTACATTTTCAATCCAATTAAAATATACTTTCTCAAACCGTTCGGGTACAAAATTAACGCCCTTGCCTGCTTTCTGAGCTGCAATAGCGGCTTCAGCCAGCGGCTTCATCGCAACGAACCATTGCGTTGACAAGTAAGGCTCAACAACGGCGCCGCTGCGCTCGCTGTGTCCGACCTGGTGAACGTGATCCTCGATGCGGATGCACACGCCCTGCTCCTGCAAATCCTTCACAAGCTGCTTACGGCAATCCGCACGGTCCAATCCTTGATAAGGACCCGCTTCAGCGTTCATCGTGCCGGTTTCATCCATAACGATCACTTGCGGCAAGTTATGACGCTGGCCAACCTCGAAGTCGTTCGGATCATGGGCTGGCGTTATTTTCACGGCGCCGGAGCCGAATTCCTTCTCAACATATTCGTCTGCGATAATCGGAATCTCGCGTCCGATAACCGGCAGTACGATTAATTGACCGATGAGGTGTTTATACCGCTCATCCTCTGGATGAACCGCAACAGCAGTATCGCCAAGCATCGTCTCCGGGCGGGTTGTTGCAACTGTAATGAAGCCCGAGCCGTCCTTCAGCGGATATTGCAAATGATACAAATGCCCGTTAAGCTCCTTGTATTCTACTTCAATATCCGATAACGCCGTGCGGGCTGCCGGATCCCAGTTAATGATTTTTTTGCCGCGATAGATGAGCCCCTTCTCGTACAGACGAACGAACACCTCGCGAACGGCTTTGGACAACCCTTCGTCCAGCGTGAACCGCTCTCTTGAATAATCAAGGGAAAGTCCCATCTTGGCCCACTGCTCGCGGATCGTAGTCGCATACTGATCCTTCCACTCCCACACCTTCTCAAGGAATGCCTCTCTACCCAGATCATAACGGGAAATGCCTTGCTCGCGCAGCTTCTGCTCAACCTTTGTTTGCGTTGCGATACCGGCATGGTCTGTGCCTGGCAGCCAAAGCGCGTCATAGCCCTGCATCCGCTTCGTTCGAATCAAAATATCCTGCAGCGTAAAATCGAGCGCATGCCCGATATGCAGCATACCGGTAACGTTAGGAGGCGGGATAACAATCGTATATGGCTCTGCATCAGGCCGTTTGCCTGCCTCGAAATATTTGCCCTGCATCCAGTAATCGTACCATTTCTGCTCGGCTGCCTTCGGATCATAAGTCGTTGGCATCGCAGTTGTCGTTTGATTTTCTGACATTCGTTCCATCCTCCACAAATCGATCTAAAAAACAAAAAAACCTTCCGCCCTTATCATAAAGGACGAAAGGTTTAGCTTCCGTGGTACCACCTTTGTTTCACGCGAACAGCATTCGCGCGACACTCAAACAGATAACGGCTGCGGCCGGCCTAACTTCGGTGGAGCACAGGCTGCTCCGACTTGGTTCAGGCAACTCCGGGGCGACCCGTAGCAGTCACATCCTGCAGAACCTCTCAGCGTAACGGTTCCACTCTCTGAAGGCTTCGCTGCTTACTATTCCCCTTCAACGTCGTTATAACACATATATGTATAATCATACCTTTGTTCCACGGCGGAGTCAACTGGGCTAAAGCAACAAATGCCCTTATCGCTCATTTTTATGAGCAATAAGGGCAAATTTAGTTAATTCTTTGTTAAAGAAGGAATGTATATCAGCTGTCCTTCTGTAACAGCAGATTCATCCAAACGGTTATATGCTAATATTTCTCTTGGATTCAAGCTGTAACGCGAGGCGATAACGTCGAGCGTCTCGTCTCTTTGCACGATGCACATCCGAATTTTGCGAAATTCGGTATCTTCGTTCCGCTTGCCTAGAAATAAATTTTTCCATTCTATTTCATCGCCTGATGCCTGTACCCTTGCTTCTTCAGCTGCAATCTGCTGGGCCACTACCTCCTCCGCCGCTTGACGCGCCGCCTGCTCGCGTCTGCTCGATGAAAGCAATGTCAGTATGCCGACATTGGAGGCTGGGCCGCTGCCTTCCTCTGGTTGTTTACCGGCAAAAGCAATGCGAAGCTCTTGTTTTTCGGGCTCTGGTTCTTGCCCTTGCTCAAGGATCGGTTCCGGCAGAAACGGAGCAGCTTGCTCATTCGCTTCAAGCTCCGTCCGATCTTTTTCAGATGCATACTGCTCTGAAGACACAGGCTCAACTTGGGCAGAGTCCATATATGGCGCTGATGTTGCTAACCAGCTGTCGTCGCTCGATTGCTGTGAGGTATACGAATTTTCCCGCGCCTCCTCATCCTCGTTCTCGTTCTTTTCCTCTTCCGCATGCTGCACGGTTGGATTGAACAGCTGCGAGGATGACCATCCTATATCCGCTGCCGAGGATGAAATCGTAACCGAAGCCTCTGCTTCGTCCGTCGATGCCGGCCGCTGCTCATACTGGAGCTCTTCATCAGCAGCAAAGTAAGTCTCCTCCGGTATGTACGGCTGTTCCGTGTTCTCTGTCCGTCTAAAAATCTCCTCTGCAGGCCTTTCATCGTAAGCTTCCCGTTGATGGACAACGGTGAACGGCTCCTCCCGCCATTGTTCCTCCAACTCCTGAACTGGCTCTACGGAAATACCGCGTAAGGATAGCACACCTGTAATATTTAACGTTCGGGCAGATAATAAATCGACGTCAAAGTTATCGATTTCTATCGAAATGTCATCTAGCCGTGATATGCGATTCATCGGCAGCGTTATTTCGACGGGAATCCAGTGCTCAAGCGTCAGCGGAGCTTCGGAAGCATTTTGCCCCCTATATACCCCGCTTAAGAGCAGCTGTCCTTTCAAAACAGCATGATCCCCCTCATCGATCACTTGGATGCGGGGAACTAGCTCAATCTCCTCCAGCTCATCGATTGCTGCGACATCATCAGGCAAATGGACGCGTTCATACACATCAAAGCGTAACCCGTTCGTTTGATCCGACACGCCTAAGTCCTCCCTTCTCGTACTGAATGCTTGGGCTAACGTTACATTCACTACTTATCTATATGGTAGGATTGGCAGGAGCATGACTATCATTTTGAACGGGATTGAACGTTTCGCGCGAGCTGTTCAAGCCATTGCGGCCATGGAGCTGCTGCTTCGACAACTAAACCATTCCATGGATGCGGAAAAAGCAGCTTCTCACCATGGAGGGCTTGATGCGGCAGCAGGCGGGAATCGCCGCCGTACAAAGCGTCACCCACGAGCGGGTGGCCAATGTAACTCATGTGAACACGTATTTGATGCGTTCTGCCGGTTTCAAGCTTAACTCTTACAATAGATGCCTGCGAACCGGTTTCTAACACCTCATAGTGCGTGATCGCCTGTTCGCCGCTTTCCGAGACGCGGCGCCGCGCACGGTGATGTCTATCTTTCCCTATCGGCAAATTAATCGTATCGCTTGGCTTGGACACCCGCCCGTGTACAACGGCGATATATTGCCTGTCGATTTCTTTTCGCCGCATCGCATCATCCAGCTTCCACCCGGCCAAATCATTTTTAGCATATAAAACCGGACCCGAAGTATCGTCATCCAGTCGATGAATGTGACGTACCGTGAGCGGATCACCCAGACTCAGCATATGTCTTGCTGCAGCTTCATCTAAAGTCCCATACTGGCCGGGGACTGATTCATGCACAGCCATTCCTGCAGGTTTATGGAACACGATACAAAAAGCATCTTCATAAAGCACTTCAGGAACCACCGTTTGAGAGCCCGCTAATGCTTTGCGGTATAACGGATCTCTATGAGGGTCTATTGGTGGAAAAGCTAACAGCTGAAGAGTTTCGCCCCTCCACTGAATGCCTCCGACCGAGAACAGCCGATTGATCCATTTTTCCGGAAATAAGGAACGGGCCAGCAGCCACTGCCGCACAAGATGCGGATGACTGCCGGCCAGCGGCTGCGCAAGCTCCGGCAGAGCTGCCGAAGCCTTTTCCGAAGATGGATCGCTTATCTCAGAAGCGGCATTGGCAGCGAGAGCCGGCCAATCAAGCTCAAGCCATTGACCATTCCGTATCGCCTGCCCATTCGTCACCTGCGCAACCTCCTACAATCGGCTTAACGCTTTATCGTGCGCCTCTATCGTCGCATCAATATCGTCATTCGTATGAACAGCAGAGACGAACATGCCTTCGAATTGGGATGGAGCAATGCTTACTCCCAAATCAAGCATCGCCGCAAAATAACTCTTGAAGCGTTCGAGATCAGATGTTTTCGCTGTTTCATAGTTAATAACAAACGTGTCGGTGAAAAACGGACATACCATTGATCCTACGCGATTAATGGTGCTTGCGATCCCGTGCTTGCGGGCATTTGCCTCGAAGCCGAGCTGCAGCCTGACCGCTTGCCGTTCCAGCTGCTCGTAAGTGTCCGGAGTTAACAGCTTGAGTGTCGTATAGCCTGCAGCCATCGCAAGCGGATTACCTGATAATGTACCCGCTTGATAGATCGGCCCGCTCGGCGCTATCATATCCATTAATTCACGTTTGCCGCCATATGCGCCGACCGGCAATCCACCGCCGATTACTTTGCCGAAGCAAGTCAGGTCAGGCGTTATGCCGTATAAACCTTGAGCGCAGCTATAACCGACGCGGAAGCCAGTCATGACCTCATCGAAAATAAGAACGCTGCCGTATTGCGTCGTTACGTCACGCAGTCCTTGCAGGAAACCTGGCAGCGGCGGTACAACGCCCATATTGCCTGCCACCGGCTCCACAATGATGCATGCGATTTCTTCACCGAACTTCTCGAATGCAAGCTTAACCGATTCGAGATCGTTGTAAGGAACGGTAATCGTATGCGAAGCTACATGCTCAGGTACGCCGGGACTATCAGGCAAACCTAGCGTCGCTACGCCTGAGCCCGCTTTGATCAGCAAGCTATCCGCATGGCCGTGATAGGATCCTTCAAATTTCAATATTTTGCTGCGCTTCGTATATCCGCGTGCGAGCCGAAGTGCGCTCATTGTTGCTTCCGTACCGGAGTTAACCATCCGCACAACGTCAACGGAAGGGACGCGTTCGCACACAAGCTCCGCCATTAAGGTCTCAAGCTCGGTCGGCGCGCCAAAGCTCGTCCCTTTCTCTGCCGTACGTTTAATGGCTTCTATCACTTCGGGATGCGCGTGTCCCATAATAAGCGGACCCCATGAAGCGACGTAATCGATGTAGCTGTTGCCATCGATATCGTATATGCGGCTGCCTTGTCCCCGTTCCATATATACAGGGTTCAAGCCTACCGATTTGAATGCCCGTACCGGGCTGTTCACACCGCCTGGAATAACTTTCTTGGCTCGTGCGAATGCCGCTACCGAGCGTTCGTCATTTCTAATATTCAAATGTTCACTCATCTGGTTATTCCTCTCCTTTGAGCCAACGGGCCGCATCCTTCGCATGGTACGTAATGATGAGATCGGCACCGGCGCGCTTCATGCCGGTCAGCGTTTCGAGTACGACAGCACGCTCATCAATCCATCCGTTAGCAGCTGCAGCCTTTACCATGGAATATTCGGCACTTACATTATACGCTGCAACAGGCAAATCGAATTGCTCTTTAAGCAGCTTAATGACGTCAAGATATGCTAATGCCGGTTTCACCATGAGCATATCAGCACCCTCGGCCACGTCTGACTCCGCTTCGCGCAGCGCCTCGCGTACGTTAGCCGGATCCATCTGATACGTCTTGCGGTCACCGAATTGCGGTGCTGAATGAGCGGCATCACGGAACGGTCCGTAGAAAGCAGAGGCATATTTCACGGAATACGAAAGAATAGGAATATCGCTGAAGCCTGCTTCATCGAGTCCGTCACGGATTGCGAGAACGAAGCCATCCATCATATTCGAAGGCGCGATGATATCCGCTCCCGCCTGCGCTTGCGATATTGCAGTCTGAACAAGCAAATCCAAGGAGGAGTCATTATCCACTTCAGCCGTACCCGTCGCTTCATGCACATGAACGATACCGCAATGGCCATGATCGGTAAATTGACACAAGCAGGTGTCTGCTATAACAACAAGCTCCGGAGCCCATTCCTTTACCGCTCTAATCGCTTGCTGCACGATACCGTTCGCGTCATAAGCGGACGTGCCTATTGCATCCTTATGCTCCGGAATGCCGAACAGCAGGACGGATTGAATGCCGGCTACAACAACGTCCCGTATTTCTTCTTCCAAGCGGTCCATTGAAAGATGGTATACGCCCGGCATCGAAGGAATTTCCTCTTTGATGTTATGACCGAATGTAACAAAGATGGGATAAATAAAATCATTTGCGCTCAGCACCGTTTCTCTAACTAAGCTGCGCAGCGCAGACGTTCTGCGCAATCTGCGGTTCCTCACTGTGGGATAACTCATAACCTGGCTCTTCCTCCCTTACGTTGCGCTTCTATTGGCGTGATGATAGTTAACAATCGATTGCATTAAGCTGTCCAGCGTCGAATCTTCAGGCTCGACGGTTACCTTGAGGCCGGCATCAACTACCGTCTGTGTCGTTATGGGACCGATGCTTGCAACCGGTATTCCCGCAAGCAGCTCCACTGGATTCGCAATGCCTCTGCGTTTCAATACTTCAAGCAGATTCGTCACAGTGGACGAGCTCGTAAATGTAATCATATGAATATTCTTTTCACGGATCCATTCCAGCGCCAGCTCATCCTGTGAATCTGCCAGAACTGTTTCGTAAACATCTATTTCGATTGGAACTAGCCCTTTCGCCTTAAGCTCACGCGGCAATACTTCGCGTGCCAAGTCGCCTCGCGGCAGCAGCACGCGCTCACCCGGCTTCAGCTCCGCCTCCAGCTTCTCAAGCAATCCTTCCGCATGAAACTTCACCGGCAGCTCTTCCACCGTAAGTCCGCGCTGTTTAAGCGCTTCTGCCGTCTTTGGACCGACCGCGGCAATTCTGGCGCCATGAAACCTTCTAATATCAATATGGAATTCGCGCAGCCAGCGATAAAAATAATCTACGCCGTTCACGCTTGTGAACATGATCCATTGGTAATGTTCCGCATTCTGTAGCCGCTCGCGAAGCGCTTCGACCTCAGCCGGCTCTGAAGGCTCCTGCGTCTCGATGACTGGAAACTCGCAAGGCTCGCCGCCTAATGCTTCAATTTGATCCGCAAGCTCGCTAGCCTGCGCTCTTGCCCGCGTGACGAGGACACGCATGCCGAACAACGGTTTCTTTTCGTACCATTGCAGCTTCTCGCGCTGAAGTACGACCTCTCCGACAACGATGACCGCTGGGGGTTGAAAATCCGCTTCTCTCACGATCGCTTCAATCGTCTCAAGCGTCCCGATTATCGTGCGCTGCTCTACCCTTGTACCCCAACGAATAAGTGCTACCGGTGTTTGCGGAGCTTTGCCATGACGTATGAGCTGTTCTGCGATATATCCGATTTTGGCGACGCCCATAAGAAAAATAAGCGTTCCGGTCGCATTCGTCACCTTATCCCAGTGAATCGAACGATCGAGCTTGTCCGGACTCTCATGTCCCGTTATGATGGAAAGCGATGAGGCCATGTCCCGGTGCGTCACCGGAATGCCGGCATAAGCAGGTACAGCGATCGCTGACGTTATGCCGGGCACAATTTCAAACTCAATACCGTTGTCGTAAAGCAGCTCTGCTTCTTCTCCGACCCGTCCGAAAATCGTTGGATCGCCGCCTTTTAGCCGGGTAACCGTCTTCCCTTGCAGCGCCAAGTCAACAAGCAGCTGATTGATCTCTTCCTGCTTCATCGTATGACGATCCGGCAGCTTGCCGACATAGATTTGCTCCGTTCCGGGCTTCACATGTCTCAATAGCCGAGGACTCGCCAAACGGTCGTACACGACAACATCGCATTGCTCTAAACATTGCAGGCCCCGCACGGTAATCAGCTTTGGATCGCCAGGTCCCGCACCGACCAAATAAACTTTCCCCTTATCCAAGCTTGTCATCCCCCAATTTCGGCTAAAATGCGGTCTGCACCGCGTGCAATGAGAGCAGCTGCAACATCGCGTCCAAGCTGCTCGGGATTCGTCCCCTGCATGACTTCCTTCAGCATGGTCTCACCATCCGGCGAACCGACCATTCCAGTCATGACTAGCTGCCGCTCACCTGCATTGCCTTGATCTGCATCGCTAATTACACAATAAGCGCCGATCGGAACTTGGCAGCCTCCGTTAAGCGCACCAAGAAAGCTGCGTTCAGCCCGCACAGTAAGTTCGGTTTCGGTATCGTTAAAATAGGCAAGCAATTGTCGTATTTGCTTATCATTTTCCCGGCATTCAATGCCGAGCGCCCCTTGGCCAACAGCCGGCAGGCATACATCTACGGGAATACTTGCCGAAATCTGATCCTGCCAGCCCATTCGAGTTAGTCCGGCCGCAGCAAGTACGACCGCATCAAAGCCTTCCGTTTCCAGCTTGCGAATACGTGAATCAATGTTGCCGCGAATGGATTCCAACTGAAGATCCGGTCTGGCATGCTTAAGCTGGCATGACCGTCTCAGGCTGCTCGTACCTATACGTGCGCCAATCGGCAAGTCATCCAAGCTGCTGCCTTCACGCATCACTAGACAGTCTCTAGGATCGACGCGTTTAGGGATGGCGCCATTGATCAAGCCTTCCGGCAGCTCAAACGGCATATCCTTCATACTGTGCACAGCCAAGTCGATTACCCCGTCAACCAACGCCTGCTCGATTTCCTTCACGAACAATCCTTTTCCGCCTACCTTGGACAACGTAACATCAAGAATGCGGTCGCCCTTCGTTACAATTTTCTTTACCTCAAATGTATAATTGAAGCCATGCCTCTCGCTGATCCGCTTTAGCTCATCAATGACTTGTCCAGTCTGTGTCAACGCTAGCGCACTCTGTCTTGTTCCTACAACGATAACCCGTTTCTCCATGTTTGCTGCTGCCATTATGAATGCCTCCTGTCTATCCGATGATACAGGCTTTGCAGCCATTCATCAGTGTCGAAGTTGTTACGATTAAACTGCACAGCTTCTTCAGCTGCAAGCTTTAGTACAGCACGTCTTTCTTGCTCATCCAATATCATGTCAAGCGTCCGATCACGCAAGCGGCGCAGCCGCGCCGCAATTTCTTCATAGCGCGGGCCGTACTGCGCTTCAAGCTCCTGCTTGATCTGTTGCGACAGCGCCGGACTCGCTCCGGATGCGGTGACAGCAAGCAATAGATCGCCTCTGCGTACGACGGAAGGTGAAATGAAAGTACTGTTGTCCGGCTCATCTGCCGCATTGACCAAAATACCGAAACGCTCTCCGTCTGCAGCAACTGCTGCATTGACACGCTTATCATTCGTTGCCGCAAATATAAGCCATGCTTCTTTCGCATCTTCTTCCTTATATTCGCGGCGCTCTAAACGGATCTTGCCCTCTGCCGCCAACCTTTCAATCTTCGCCGTGACAGAAGGGCTGACCAGCAGCACATCATCCGCCCCTGCCTCCAGGAGTCCAAGCAGCTTGCGCTGCGCAATGCCCCCGCCACCGATAATGACGCACCGCTTGCCTCGGAGCTGCAAGACGACGGGATAATATCCATTCATCTGCTTAGCGCCTCCATCCAAAGCATCTTCCGTTTAATTAATGAAAAGATGAAAAATAATTCGATAATATATTCAAAACCAGCATTCCGAACGAAGCGATATATAGTCTGGCAAGCTGCAATCCTGGTCGTTTTAGCATCGCTCTCTGATACACATAAATAATATACATAATCAATGTCGCAAACGAAGAAAGGACTTTCCAGTCAAACAGCAGCGCAATGCGGCCTTCAACGAGCAGAGATATAACCGCAATCGCGAGGGACATAGCCAGCAGCGGCACGCCGATGATAACCGCCCGGTCTCCATAGCGCTCGATCAGATCTAAGCTTGGCAGTCTTCTCACAAAATTTGACCATCGTTTACGCTTCAATTGGTTGTGCAAAAATAAATACATGCAGGCGAATAAAGCCCCAATTGTCAGTGCCGCATATGCACAAAGGACGAGGCTAATATGTACATACAGCAGATCCCTCGTTGTTTTCCATACCGCTAACGATTCGCCGTTCCCTGGATTGCTGTACAAGTTAAGCGCCAGCACCGCAAATCCGACTACATTTACAAAGAAGACGATATAATCAATCTTTATAAACCGACTGATGACTAACGATATTGTAACCAGAAGCCATGAAAACCCTAACCAATACTCAAAAGGCGTTACAACTGTCATTTGTAAATGAGACACGATGCGGGTGATCAAATAACCAGTCTGCAACACCCAAACAAAAATAAGCAGCCCTGTACCTATCCGTTTTGCTCTCCGGCTCGCGTTCATGAAGTCGGAGAAATAAAACAGTAGGCTCAGGGCATAGATATAAAGTATCGCATCATATAGCAAGTTTTGCATCAGCATTGTCCCTCCACATTACGGCCCTCTATCTGATAATAGGAGCTAGTGCCACCGCAGCCGCATGGGTTTGAACGTTTTTCTTTTTTGCCGCAACGCCAGACTCGGCAGCCGCCTCAAGCTCTGCTTGCTGCGTCTTAGCCAGCTCTTCCTCCAGTGCAAACAGCTTGACGAACATATCCATCGCTTCATCAGCCCGCTTCTCACCGGCCATTTCTTTTATGCGCAAAATAGGGTCCTGCATCATTTGGTTTACAATGCTCTTCGTCAGCTTTCGAATGACTTTGAGCTCATGCTCCCCAAGGTTAGGTAATTTATTCGTCAAACTGTTCATTGTTTCCTCATGAACGTCTGCCGCTTTCGTTTGCAACGCTCTAATAAGCGGAACGACGCCGAGCGTTTTGTACCACTGCTCAAACAGCTCGATTTCCTCGCTGATCATTGCTTCGATTTTGGCAGCCTCCAAGCGGCGGTGCTCCAGGTTACTCTCCACAATGCCCTCCAGATCATCAATATCGTACAAGAAGACATTATCGACAGCCGCAATTGAAGGATCCAAATCACGGGGTACCGCTATGTCAATCATAAACAGAGGCTTTGCTTTACGGCGCTGCATCGCTCCAGCTACCTGCTGACGATTGAGTACGTAGCCTTGTGCCCCAGTTGAGCTAATAATAATGTCCGCTTCGTGCAGCCTCTCCGACGCTTCATCCATCGACCATGCGACGCCGTTAAACTTGTCCGCCAGATTCGCTGCCCGCTCGTACGTCCGATTCACGACAATAACCCGGTCAGCACCATTCGAATACAAATGCTTAGCTGTCAGCTCACTCGTTTCTCCTGCGCCTATAACCATAACAGTCTTTTTGTTAAATTGTCCGAAAATCCTTTTTCCGAGCTCGACGGCTGCATAGCTGACAGAAACAGCCGATTCACCGATCGCTGTCTCGGAATGCGCGCGTTTAGCCAGCGTGACTGCTTGTTTAAACAGCATGTTAAACACTGTTCCGGTCGTTTTCAACTGTTGCGCCAACAAAAACGCGCTTTTCACTTGGCCTAAAATTTGCGTTTCGCCTATGACCATCGAATCGAGTCCGCTTGTGACACGGAACAAATGGTCAATTGCCTTGTCATCCTCGTACATATATAAATGGTTCGTAAATTGCTGACGAGGCAATTTAAACCATTTCTCCATAAAGCTTCGAATATAGTGCCCGCACAAATGGTGCCTGTCTACAACAGCGTATAGCTCCGTCCGATTGCAGGTCGCTACTATGACACATTCCATTATACTTTGTGTCTGAATGAGCTGCTTTAGCGCTTCCGGTAAATCCCGTTCCGCAAACGCAAATTGTTCTCTAACTTCCACGGGAGCCGTTCGATAATTCAGTCCTATCGCGATAATGTGCATGCGCGGTCACCTGCCTCCTTCTCCAATTCGTATCAACCTATTATATTACCGTTAAGTATAGCACAATTCGACATTCAGATAGTGTTCATTTATGAATAATATTTGAAAAATACATACTCATTATTCCCTTTTCAGGCAAAGAAATAACCATGGAGAAATCCCATGGTTATTTCGATATGACCGATTAATTTAAAGCTCTTAAACGAGCTCTGTTTGTTTCATTTTTGGTTCTTCCACTTGCAGTTCGCCCATTCCGCGTACAAGCTTCTTCGCATAAGTTGCTTTTGGCTTCAGTACAGCGAGCATGTAGTCGATCGCAAGCTGAGGATCAACAGTTTCACCGCAGGTGTAACAATCCAGCGCAGCAAAACCTCTCTCAGGATACGTATGAATCGAGAGGTGACTCTCCGACAGCAGCACGAGCACAGTTGCTCCTTGAGGTTCGAATTGTTTCGCTTGAACTGACAATACAGTAGCACCACAAGCTTCAGCAGCCTCTACCATGTGTGATTGCAAAAATTCAGCGCTGTTCAGTAGATCAAAGTCTACACCCCAAGTATCAACAGCAACGTGTCTTCCGAAAGTTGAATATTCCATCTTTCGGTTCCCCCTTCCTAGGAATAAAATGTTTGAAAAATTTCATCCGCTAGGACCTACGTCATTCACTTCCCGAGGGATTAATCTCTCGCAACATAACAATGTCCTGAGTGAATCCTGGTTCCTATTATTTTCGTCCAACAATCTTTTCAACGAGAATAAAAATAACATCTATCCGTAATAATTGCAACATTTTTTTTTGCAAGGATTGAATTGGCGTTCACCTTTCAGCCCCGTTCTCAATGTATGATCTATAAGCTTATCCCGCAACTCAATAACCGGTCATCCCGCCATATTATTTTTGGTGTCCTCCGGACTATATACGGAGATGTGGTCAACCTTGCCGGTTATCTCCGAAATAATAAATTTCAGCTGGTATTGCTCGTTAACCTGATACGTATAAATGTCGTCTGATCCGTTAACGGTTGTCTCATCCGCTTTGCCCAGAGCGGCTTCAATATCTGTAAGTGTAAGCGTCTGAAGGTTATTCTCATATGATCTTACATCGAATACAATCATCCCTTTGTTGTACCCGAACGTGATTCCTTTGTCTTTATATTCGGCATATATGCCTTTACCGGAAGTATTATTGCTATCAGCCTTGCCCCATGCCTTCTCAATCTCATCAAATAAAGCGGTATGCGCGGCATATTCGCAATTTGGCACCTTCCCTGCTTTTGCAAGCTCAACAAGGGAATCAACCGTTACTGCCGCTTCAGAGCCGCCTGTCTCCTCTTCCTTTATGTTCCCGTCATTTGTATCGCTTGGCTCCGTGCTTGGCTCTGTGCTCGGCTGTACGCTTGGAGACGCTGAAGCTGGTGGCGGTGTTTGATTCATACTAGCATCGCTGTTACTGCAAGACGATAATGAAATGGCAATCGCAAAGGAGATGCCAATTGTAAACTGTTTGAACCGTGCTGTTTGATTCATGTAGCTCATTCTCCTTATCCTATGTGTGTATTGTAAACAGTCATTACATTCGTGTTCCTATTGTTATTAACTGCATACAGACGCAATATGTTGCATATACAACGAATGAGAAATATTAGATGTAACGAAAAAAAAGAGCCGCGGCAGCGGCTCCTTTCCTTTTTTCTTATTCATTTTTACGCTTCAAGAACAAACAGCTTACGGGTCAATTCGGTTAATCGCTCATCGATTTCGCCAATCTCTCCAGCCTCTTTTGTTTGGTTGCGCAGATCGAGCAGCTCGTTAACTGCGCTGTTGATTAAGCTGATCTCACGCTCAATCAGACGGCTGCGGAAAACGCGCTCCAGTTGACCAAGCGTATCCTTAAACTCAAATACGACTCGTTCTCCTGTTTTGGAGCTTTCAACAATTTTCAGAACAGTACCGTTCATATAATGATAGATCATCGTATAATGACTATAGATTCGGTTGACGATCGCGTTGCCGCGGAAAGCAGATACCGCTTTGCGCATAGCATTGGTCAGCCTTGGCCCAATAAGGCGGCAAGTAAGTACGCATACATAATAGTCTTGTTGACGTTCAAAGGTCAGTCGGACTTCTTCCCTCCCTGCCACGTCTTCGAGAACCAGCTCCTGGTTTCCGTTATCGAGCACTAGCACCTGAAGGCGTAATTGCTGCTCTTCAAATAATCGGATAAACTCAGCCATCTCATCATTCGTTAACTGCAGTTTGGCATTTACATACTCTGTGGCTAGCCGCTTAGCCATAAAAATCTCCTCAATTCTTTAAACTTGCACGCTTTGGTCTGGTTGCTTTGGTCTTGCTGCTTAAGTATATTATACGTGATCAGCGAATTATATTCCTGTCGTCCATACCCGATATTTACGCATATTCCACAAAAAAACGGTGGATTCCACGAGGAAAGCCGACTTTTTCACTGTATCCTCTGCTTTATATAAGAACTTATTGCACTTGCTACCTCATGTAGCAATCGCTTCCGTAATGATGTCCCAAAGCTGCTCGCGTCCGAGCCCCGTTTCTGATGAAAATAAAACGACTGAATCGCGCGGATCCGCTTCCAGCGATTTTTTGATCATCTTTATATGCTTGTCCCATTTCGACCTCGGAATCTTATCCGCCTTCGTCGCCACGATACAGGTCGGTATCTCGTAATGCTTCAGCCATTTGTACATAAGCTTGTCCTGCGCCGACGGCTCGTGACGGATATCGATTACAAGCAGCTGCAGCTTAAGCGGCTCGCGATCACGAATATATTTTTCAATCATCTCACCAAACTGCTCGCGCTGCGTCTTCGACACCTTCGCGTAGCCATAACCGGGAAAATCGACCAGGTAAATCATTTCGTTTACCCGGTAATAGTTAAGCTGCTGCGTCTTGCCCGGCTGCGAACTTGTTCTTGCTAAGTTTTTGCGTAAAATTAATTTATTAATCAATGATGATTTACCGACATTCGAACGCCCTGCCAGAGCAATCTCCGGCAAGGCGTCCTCAGGATATTGATGCGGCTGTACCGCACTGATGATGAACTGCGCTTGTGTTATTTTCATAAAATCGATGTACCTGCCTTCTCCCCCGTTTGAACCGGAACGAGCGCATGCTTCAGCACTTCATCCATATGACTGACAGGAATAAATTGCATATCATTGCGTACGCTGTCAGGAATGTCCCTTAAATCCCGTTCATTGTCTTTCGGCAGCAGCACCTTCCGAATGCCTGCGCGATGTGCAGCCAGCGATTTTTCCTTTAAACCGCCAATCGGAAGCACGCGGCCTCTCAGCGTTATTTCACCTGTCATCGCTACTTCCTTGGAAACATAGCGATTGGTAAGAGCCGAAATAAGAGCCGTTGCAATGGTAATGCCTGCAGATGGACCATCCTTCGGAATGGCACCCTCCGGAATATGAATATGAATATCGTTTTTCTCATGGAAGCTCGGATCAAGCCCTAATTCGATCGCTCTTGACCGTGTATAGCTGAAAGCCGCTTGCGCCGATTCCTTCATGACATCGCCGAGCTTGCCGGTTAACGTCAGCTTCCCGCTGCCAGGCATAATGGTTACCTCGATGACTAGCGTATCGCCGCCAACCTCCGTCCAAGCCAGACCGGTAACAGCGCCGATTTGGTTCTCGCTCTCAGCAAGCCCGTAACGGAACTTCGCCGGTCCTAGCCATTCCTTAAGCAGCTCGCTCTGAAGCTCAAGCGGCTCAGCCGGCTCTGCCTGCTCATTCGCAACGAAGTGCTTCGCTGCTTTGCGGCACACAGCAGCAATTTGCTGTTCTAAATTACGTACGCCCGACTCACGGGTGTACTCTCGAACAAGCTGCAGCAGCACCTCGTCAGATACCTTCAGCTGCTCCTCCGTTAACCCATGCTCCTTCTTCTGCTTCGGCAGCAAGTAACGCTTACCGATCTGCAGCTTCTCAAGCTCCGTATAGCCTGGAATATACAGAACCTCCATGCGGTCAAGGAGCGGCCGGGGAATGTTGTGCATGGCGTTCGCTGTAGTTACGAACATAACGTTCGACAGATCGAATGGAACTTCGATAAAATGATCGCTGAACGTATTGTTCTGCTCAGGATCAAGCACCTCTAGAAGA
This sequence comes from Bacillota bacterium, assembly GCA_051750645.1. Taxonomy (GTDB): domain Bacteria; phylum Bacillota; class Bacilli; order Paenibacillales; family Paenibacillaceae; genus Pristimantibacillus. The sequence continues at coordinate 43,844 of JBNJJW010000002.1, forward strand.
GCTGATGCAGGGTCGCCGCGGAAGTCCATTGCCATTTTGTCGATTTCGTCCAGCAGAAATACAGGATTTAACGATCCCGCCGTCTTCATTCCCTGAATGATTCTGCCTGGCATCGCGCCAACGTAAGTTCGGCGGTGACCGCGAATTTCCGCTTCATCCCTCACCCCGCCAAGTGAAATACGTACAAATTTTCGACCGAGAGACTTCGCGATGGAACGTGCGAGCGACGTTTTGCCGACGCCTGGGGGACCGACTAGACAAAGGATAGGTCCTTTGAGCTGCTTGACGAGCTTCTGCACCGCCAAATATTCAAGCACCCGCTCCTTTGGCTTTTCCAATCCATAATGATCGTCGTCAAGAATAGCCTCCGCTTTGTTCAAGCTTAGGTCATCCTCCGTCTGCTTATTCCACGGCAATGACAGAAGCCAGTCGATATAATTTCGAATGACGCCGCTTTCCGCTGATGTAGCCGGCATTTTCTCCAGCCGATCGATTTCCTTCTCGATCTTTTCCTTAACGAGATCAGGCATACCTGCTTCGGCAAGCTGACTACGCAGATCCTCAACCTCGCCGGCGCGACCTTCCTTCTCGCCAAGCTCCTTCTGAATCGCCTTCATTTGCTCGCGCAAATAATATTCCTTCTGCGTCTTTTCCATTTGCTTCTTGACGCGTTGGTTTATTTTGCGTTCGAGCTCAAGCACCTCGCGCTCATTGTTCAAAATGTCGAGCAGCTTCTCCAGACGCTCTCCTACATCGACCGTTTCAAGAATATCCTGCTTATCCTTGATTTTCAGAGTCAGATGGCTCGTAATAACGTCCGCAAGGCGGCCCGGATCGTCGATGTCCGACACCGCAGCATGCGTTTCAGGCGTTATTTTCTTCGATAACGAAATGTAATGCTCGAATTGGCTCAGAACGGAACGCATAAGCGCATCAACCTCAGGGTCATCCGTCTCCTGCTCCGGCAGCTCCTTAACCGACACTTCGTAATACTCATCATTCGGCAAATAATCCAAAATCTCTGCGCGAATGACACCTTCCACTAAAACGCGAATGGTACCGTTCGGCAGCTTCAGCATTTGCCGCACTTTCGCAATCGTACCGACCTTATATATATCTTCCTCGGTCGGCTCCTCAATGTTCACTTCAGATTGTGAACAAAGCAATATCATATGATCTTCGACCATCGAGCGCTCAAGCGCCCGAACCGATTTGTCCCTACCCACATCAAGGTGGAGCACCATGCTGGGATAAACGAGTAGACCCCTCAGCGGAAGCAAGGGCAGTCGACGACCTTTCGATTTACTAGGTCCCACTCCAGCACCTCCAAATGTTAACGTCTTCCCCATTTTATCATTCTACGGAATCAGCCTGCAAATAGGGAACGCCTGATGCAATAAAAAGATCTGTTCCAAGCGGTGTTTCCATGCGATTTGGCAAGACGTCAGCCTCAGGAAACACATAACTGAACACTTCTTCAACCCGTTCTACCGGAATAACCTTAAGTCCCTCCAGATCAGCGAATATGGCCTGCCAGTTTTCTCTCGGAATAATTACTTGCTTGGCACCTGCTTGGAATGCAGCCTCTACCTTAGCTAAGACGCCGCCGACAGGCTTCACGTTGCCATGAATGCCGACTTCTCCTGTCATCGCCAGCTTATTGTCGATCGGCACGCCTTTAATAGCCGATGTAATAGCTGTTGCCATGGCAATGCCTGCGGAAGGCCCATCAATCGGCGTTCCTCCCGGAAAGTTAATGTGCAAGTCGTAATCCTGCGGATTAAGACCAATGCGGCGCAGCACCGTAAGCACATTTTCCACCGAGCCCTTTGCCATGCTTTTGCGTCTGAGCGTACGCGAGCCGCCTCCAAGCTCCTCCTCGTCTACAACGCCGGTAATCGTAAATTGACCACTTCCTGAGGCAGCAGGAATCGCGCTAACCTCAATTTCGAGCAGCGTACCCATATTCGGACCGTATACGGCAAGACCGTTTACAAAGCCAATCTGAGGAGCATTAGGCACTTTGCGGTCAGGACGAGGCGGAATTTGACTGCTGTTGACTACCCACTCAATATCGCCGGCTGTGATGCTGTCCCTTTTCTCGGATAAGGCTACGCCGGCTGCAAGCTGAATGACATTTACCGCCTCACGGCCGTTCGTTGCATATTTTTTGACAACGTCGATAGCCTCCGGGCACGGAGCAAAGCCGATCTTCTTCACCGCATTTTCCGCCACTAACCCGATTTCATCTGCAAGCAATGGCCGGAAAAACACTTCCATACAGCGTGACCGGATAGCAGGCGGAATTTCCTGCGGCGAGCGGGTAGTTGCTCCAACAAGCCGGAAATCGGCAGGCAATCCATTTTGAAAAATATCATGAATATAAACCGGGATGTTCGCATCCTCCGAATTGTAATAAGCACTTTCAAGAAATACCTTGCGGTCCTCAAGCACCTTTAACAATTTATTCATTTGTACCGGATGCAATTCACCTATTTCGTCAATAAACAAAATACCGCCGTGCGCCTTCGTAACGGCACCTGGCTTCGGCTGCGGAATTCCCGCTACTCCCATTGCTCCTGCACCCTGATAAATCGGGTCATGCACAGAACCGATAAGCGGATCGGCAATGCCCCGTTCATCAAACCGCGCAGTTGTCGCATCAATCTCTGTAAACTTTGCCTCAGGAAGAAACGGCGATGATGGATTTTTTTTCGCTTCCTCAAGCACAACGCGTGCGGCAGCTGTCTTTCCGACGCCTGGCGGCCCATATATAATAACATGCTGCGGATTTGCGCTGCAGAGCGCTGCCTTCAAGGCACGCAGCCCGTCGCGTTGTCCGACGATATCCTGCATCGCCTGTGGTCTCGTCTTCTCCGCCAGCGGTTTCGTCAGAGAAACCGACCTCAGCTTACGCAGCTTATCCATTTCTTTGCGCGATTCCCGGTCTACCGCAGAACGGTTCGTCTTCTGATTGCGCAGCAAATTCCAGAAATACAGGCCAATAACTACAGCAAAAAACACTTGGATCAACATTAATACAACACTTAAATTCATTACCTATCCGCCCCTCTCAAGCGTAAACGGCTGGCGCCGTCCTTTGGCAGTACGAACAAACTACATAATTGGTAGTATTACCCCTTAGAAGAGGGAATAACCGCTTTCGCGATTTTTTTCCGAATTCGTCCGAACATAACTGTCCACCTGCCGAAAAGGGTACTCCTAATTCAAAGCTTTCAGTTCATCCATCAGCTGCCTGGAACGTTTGGCATTCCCTTCCGCAAAATTTTGCAGCCGGATCTTGAGCTCTTCGTTATGATGGATCTGTTCCGAAGTCATTGTATAGGTTCGCAGAAGATCCGTTTCTTGATCAAGCGATTGCTGCAGAATCCGCTTTAAACTTTCTTGATCGATTTCGCATTGTTGATTCGGTTGATCGCAATCCACGTTTTTCACCTCCGCATCTTTACTCAGCTTGTGATGTGTTTCATCAGTGGATAATTTACCCTATTCATCACTTTTCATGCCTATAAAAAAGAGGCTTAACTACGTCACGTATGGACGTATTTAAGTCTCTTAATCTGTCATGCCTTATGCTGGCGCATGATGCTTGCGGCCAGGTATTTCGCCTGTTTCTTCAAACACGCGTACGATTTCATCGATTTCTTTCTTCAACTCGTTTAGAAGCTCTGCTTCCGGTACTTTACGGATCATTTCCCCGTATCGGAACAGCATGCCCTCGCCTCTTGCGCCTGCAATGCCGATATCGGCCTCGCGTGCCTCGCCGGGCCCGTTCACCGCGCAGCCAAGCACGGAAACTTTAATAGGCACTTTTATTTTTGCAATATAATCCTCTACCTCGTTGGCAATTGAAAATAGGTCGATATCTAATCGGCCGCATGTCGGACACGAAACGAGCGTTGCCGCGTTCGTAATCAGTCCGAACGTCTTCAGCAGCTCGCGTGCTACCTTCACCTCTTCAACCGGATCAGCGCTGAGGCTAATCCGTACCGTATTGCCGATGCCAAGAGCCAGCAATGCGCCGATGCCCGCCGAGCTCTTGATTGTGCCCGTGTGCAGCGTGCCTGCTTCCGTAATACCAAGATGCAGCGGATATTTAATTTTCTCGGCAGCCATGCTGTATGCGGCAATCGCCATCGGCACATCAGAGGCCTTCAGTGACACAATAATATCGTGAAAATCAAGTTCCTCCAATATCCCGATGTGGAACAATGCGCTCTCTACCATCGCTTCTGGAGTCGGATAACCGTACTTCTCAAGCAAGTGGTTTTCTAATGAACCTGCGTTTACGCCGATCCGAATTGGAATTCCCTTATCCTTGCACGCCTGAACAACCGCTTCAACTTTCTCGCGGCGACCGATGTTGCCCGGATTAATCCGCACCTTGTCTACGCCGTTCTCGATTGCCATCAGTGCCAAACGGTAGTCAAAATGAATATCTGCGACAAGCGGAATATGAATGCGCTTTTTAATCTCTTTAATCGCTTCTGCTGCTTCCTTGTTATTGACGGTTACACGCACGACCTGACAGCCCGCTTCCTCGAGACGCAATATTTCTGCGACTGTCGCTTCCACATCTGCTGTCTTGGTCGTGCACATGCTTTGAATAATTACTTCATTGCTGCCGCCAATCGTAAGATCGCCGACTTTAACCGCTACCGTATCTTGACGTAAGTACATTTACTTATCTCTCCCATGAACGTCAAAGTCCACCCTTTGACTGGCGGTGACCCGCACGGCTGGGTGGAAACAATGACGGTAGTGATGGCTAGGCGCTCTCTTCTTTCTTCTTACCCTTCTTAGCAGCAAGCTCAGGCATAATTTTGTCCTTTACGGATTGCTCCGTAATGAGACATGTGCTCACATCATCACGTGACGGCACCTCATACATAACCTCGAGCATGATGCCTTCGATAATTGCGCGTAAACCGCGTGCGCCTGTGTTGCGCTTGATCGCTTCCTTCGCAATTGCGTCGAGTGCGGCCGGCTCGAAATCGAGCTTCACATTGTCCATTTCAAGCAGCTTTTGGTACTGCTTCACAAGCGCGTTTTTCGGCTCGGACAAAATCCGAACGAGTGCCGGCTCATCAAGCGGCTCCAAAGTAGAAATAACCGGCAGACGTCCTACAAACTCCGGAATGAGTCCGAATTTGAGCAAGTCCTCAGGCAATACCATCGTTAGATATTCGCCTGGTTTCAAATCCTTCTGCATTTCCCCCGAGGAGTTGAAGCCGATAACCTTCTTACCGATACGGCGTTTGATCAAAGACTCAAGCCCATCGAACGCGCCGCCGCAAATGAACAAAATGTTAGTTGTATCGATTTGAATAAACTCTTGATGCGGGTGCTTGCGACCGCCTTGAGGCGGAACGGATGCAACCGTGCCTTCTAGAATTTTCAACAGCGCTTGCTGCACGCCTTCACCCGATACGTCGCGGGTAATGGACGGGTTCTCCGATTTGCGGGCCACTTTATCAATCTCATCGATATAAATAATGCCGCGCTCCGCTTTTTCCACATCGTAGTCGGCAGCTTGAATGAGCTTGAGCAAAATGTTCTCCACGTCTTCGCCTACATAACCGGCTTCCGTAAGCGATGTAGCATCTGCAATTGCAAATGGAACGTTCAATATTTTAGCCATCGTTTGCGCCAGCAATGTTTTACCGGAGCCCGTTGGACCCAGCAGCAAAATATTACTCTTCTGCAGTTCTACGTCTTCGATCTTGCTGCCGGAATTGATGCGTTTGTAATGGTTATACACGGCTACAGACAATGATTTTTTCGCAAATTCTTGCCCGATAACATAAGAATCCAATATTGCCCGGATATCTTTCGGTTTCGGAATGTCCTTGAGATCAAGCTCTTCCTCATTCCCAAGCTCTTCCTCAACAATTTCTGTACACAGCTCAATACACTCATCGCATATATAGACGCCGGGTCCGGCAACCAGCTTACGTACTTGATCTTGCGACTTTCCGCAGAACGAACATTTCAACTGGCCTTTTTCATCGTTGAATTTAAACATGTAATCACCCCTTTTGATTAAATCGCCGATACCGGAGTAGTAATCACCTTGTCAATCAAACCGTAAGCAAGAGCTTCTTCCGCGCTCATAAAATAGTCACGGTCGGTATCGCGGTCGATTTTGTCATAAGGCTGTCCGGTACGCTCTACGTAAATTTGATTCAGCTTTTGTTTCGTTTTCAAAATCCAATCCGCATGGATTTTGATATCGGTCGCTTGACCGCGCACGCCGCCGAGAGGCTGGTGAATCATAACCTCAGCGTTTGGAAGCGCGAACCGCTTCCCTTTCGCACCCGCTGTCAACAACAACGAACCCATGCTTGCTGCCATGCCCATGCAAATCGTAGACACTTCAGGCTTAATATATTGCATCGTATCAAAAATACCCATCCCAGCTGTTACGGACCCGCCGGGAGAGTTAATGTACAGATGAATGTCTTTCTCCGGATCGTCGGCCGCCAGAAACAGCAGCTGTGCAATGACGGAGTTTGCTACGTCATCATCAATTGCGCTCCCAAGGAAGATAATACGGTCCTTCAGCAAACGGGAGTAAATATCGTAAGAACGTTCCCCACGGTTTGTTTGTTCGACTACGATCGGTACTAGATTCATGCGACCAACCTCTTTTCGTTTATGGCTTAGATTACTTACTTATTGTAACACGTCATCGAAGTGATGTCATTTTTCCAATAATACAGTATACGGCGATGGTCGTTCGATATGTACGGAGATTAGCCTCCAGAGCAAGCACATTTTCATATGTAGGGTCAAAATAAGGCACGTATCGAAGACGTGCCTTATCTTGTGTAAAACGTTTTATTTAATTTCGCTTATGTGATCGATTAAACCGTTTTGCTGTTTTCAAGCAAGAACTTGATTGTTTTACGAAGCACAACATCTTCTTTCAAGCTGTCGATGTTGCCGTTTTTCGTGAAAATCTCACGAAGCTCTTCCGCAGGGCGGTTGTAAGCTTTGGACAGGTTCTCAAGCTCTTCCGTCAAATCCTCGTCAGTCGCAGCGATTCCTTCCGCTTTCGCAATAGCGTCAAGCACCAGGTTATTGCGAACGCGCTTCTCGGCATCCGAACGCATTTGCTCACGAAGAACAGTCTCGTTTTGACCAGAGAATTGGAAGTAAAGATCCATGTTCATGCCTTGCATGCGAAGACGGTTTTCGAAATCCTTGACCATGTAGTCCGTTTCAGTAACGATCATCGGCTCAGGAATTTCAACATCTGCTGCCGCCGTTGCTTTCTCGACAACCGCTGTTTCAAGAGCTTGCTCGGCTTCTTTATCCTTGCGTTCCTTCAGCTTAGCGGACAGATCTTGCTTGTATTCGTCAATCGTATCGAACTCGCTGACGTCTTTAGCAAACTCATCATCCAGAGCCGGAAGGTTTTTGCGTTTGATTTCATGCAATTTTACTTTGAATACTGCTTGTTTGCCAGCCAGGTTTTCAGCATGGTAGCTTTCAGGGAACGTTACTTCTACGTCCTTGTAATCGCCGATTTGCATGCCTACAACTTGTTCCTCGAAGCCAGGGATGAAGGAGCCTGAACCTAGCTCAAGCGAATAACGCTCGCTTTTGCCGCCTTCAAATTGCTCTCCGTCTACATAACCGTCGAAATCGATAACGGTAATATCGCCGTTTTGAGCAGCGCCTTCTTCAATGACCGAAAGCTCTGCGTGACGCTGCTGCAAACGCTCCAGTTCAGCTGCAATTTCCTCTTCCGTTACTTCAGATGCGACAGCTTCAATTTCCAAGCCTTTGTAATCGCCAAGCGTTACTTCCGGCTTAACGATAACTTTAGCTTTAAATTTGAATGTTTGACCTTTTGCGAATTGCTCTACGTCAATCTCAGGACGGTCAACCGGCTGAAGATTGTTTTCTTTGACTGCATCGGAATAAGCATCCGGCAGCAGAATATCAATAGCATCCTGATACAGGCTTTCAATTCCAAAACGGGATTCGAAAATGCCGCGCGGCACTTTACCTTTACGGAATCCTGGAACATTCACTTTTTGAACGACTTTCTTAAATGCTTGATCAAGAGCTTGTGCGACCTGCTCCGCTTCTACCTCCACGTCGATCGACACGATGTTCTTGTCTATCTTTTCCCAAGTTGCTTTCATTTTATGCCTTCCCCTCCGAAAATGCTCATGCATCCTAGTTTTCACGTTCCATAAACCATTCTATTATAAACAAGATGGACAACCTTTTCAAGACTGAGGTTCATCATCTCCGGACTGCTGCAATAAGGCAACCTGTCTCAGAGCTCTGCATGCTTGCTCATAACGAAATCTTAATCCTTCGGAAATGCCATATGTATCGCGAATATCGTCATCGTTGGCTGAGCCGTACACGGTGAGCAGCAGCGTCAAATGCAATGCAGCAGCAAAGCAGTCGACCGTATCCTCATCCTCTCTCAGCATCCAATGATAAGCAGCCGTGCCATACAAAAATTGCAGGCTTTCTTTCCAAAGCTCCCTGGCAAAATGAGGCAGTGTAGGATCATCTACTTCCGCAACCTGCTCCGTCCGGTCTAAAATACGATTAACTGGCTCAGGAAAATCATCCATAGACAGCGGAGTAGCATCCATTTCCAGCTCCACTATCTCTCCGAGTCTCTCGATCGTAACCGTTCCGGAAGCTCCTCTCTTACGCAGACATTGCAGCGCCTTAAACTGAACCACTGGATGTACTTGCTGGGTCAATAGCCATTTAATAATGGTATCATTAATATCTGCTGCTTGAATATATGCCGCACGTTCCAGAGCAAGCATTTGCTGGTCTATCATCGGATGATGCTGCATGATATACAGCACTTGATTCACATAAGCCTCATCCTGGTCAGGAGGATTGAGAATCTGTTCGCGCATAGATGCCTCATTCTCATCCTTATCCAGATTTGCCATGATGAAGCCAGTGTCATCCATGCTTGATCCATCTTCAGGAAAAGCCATATCGAGCCAAGTCAGAAGGCTGTCCCACTCTTCATAATGGCGCTCATCTTCGCCTTGGCACTGCAGCAAAAAGCGAAGCAGCTCCTTGGCCTCCCCATACTGTTCCGCTTCTAGCATACGAGTCAGCTGTACCTGATAATGGTCCAGCATGCTAGGGAACAAATAAACGTTATCCTTGTTGTCGCCTTGTGTGTCATTGGGAGTCGTTATGGTAACACCGCCTTATTGTCACGCCGTTTGATCATTCAACTAATCTCGCGTACGATTATACCATGCCGAGTCAAAAGAAAAAACAAACGCCGCGATTTCACTCTTTTTTCGAGAAAATGAAGCGTCTTGAAAAAAAATATACATATTTGCTTGCAATAAACGATTAACATATGGTATATTATTATTCGTGTCCCAGTAGCTCAGCTGGATAGAGCAACGCCCTTCTAAGGCGTCGGTCGGGAGTTCGAATCTCTTCTGGGACGCCATTCTATTTTACATAAACACATTACATATAAGTAAACCTCCTTCAGCGGATTTTATCTGAAGGAGGTTTTTTTCGGTTTGTATTTAAATATCGGGGACGGTCTGCGATGAATTACAACGTTAACGAAGGCTGCTTCCCTTTAACGAACTGATAGAGCTGCTCTGATTTCTCCTGTGTCAATTCGCCGCTGTTGTCGAATACGAAAATCGATGATTGCGGAATATCCCAATTGATTTGCGGCACAAAATCGATACGCTTTTCGAATTCTCCCCAATTGTTCAGCTTCCATTGGTCGCGCTCGGTTTGTCGTCCGGTAATGCGTTCCTTCTGCATGCCCATGTCCAGCAGCGTAACAACGATTACCCTCACGTCCACGTCCTGCTTCTTCAAGCCTGCAGCGCTGATGACCTCTTCAATCCACTGCTTATTTTTAAGCTCCGCCGTAAAAGGCGAAATCATAAATACATTTTGGCCTGCTGCCAAATTTTCGATGCAAACGTCTTTGGCCGTATTATATTCCAAATCGCGTAAATTCCGTTTGTAGTAATCGGAATCGCGGTCATTTTTGTCCAGACCGTTCATCTCCAAAATGGCCTCAACGAATCTGCCCCCAATCGTATCCCGGTCGAGAAACGCCGCGGGAATGCGATCCGCCAGCATTCTAGCTACGGTTGTTTTGCCTGTGCCTGCCACTCCGACGAAAAAAACCAACTTTTGCAAAACGATATGCCTCCACTATTTTTTGTAGAATTATATCATTAATTACACCTTTTTAATAGAATCGACCGCTTTAAAAGTGTGTAAAAACAAAATGACTGTTCCATTCGGAAATGATCCGTAGGAACAGCCTTTCCTTTCACTCCGTTTGTTCAAGCAGCTCTGCAAGCTCTTCCCGCACACGGCCGCTGGAAAGCACCTGCACTTTAAACGATTCGCGCGCTCCCCAATCCGTCTTCATATTAACGTTCCGGAAGGCGCTGATCGTTATGTCCTCAAATGCTTGATGCATGTTGTTGTCGAACCAATCCGTCTTTGTGTCCGCTTCATTTCTTACAATCGCCTGCAAATCAAAGTCATTATCCTCGGACTGCGAGAAATAAGCAAGAACAACATGAGCTTTCGCATCATCGGTTGTCACCTCTACCTCGCCGCATCGAATGCCGCCGTGCTGGACGGCACCCCTTACATGTGCCTCTATTACTTGCAACTTCTATTACCTCCCGCATGTATCATTATATCAGCCGCATCGTTTCGATATGCTGTTTCGTCGTTTCCGTCCCGTATTCATAGATCTGCTTGTAAATCCGCTTAATAATTTCGTCATATCCGTTATTCATTTCAATTTCGCTTGCAGAGCCATAAGGATGGCTGACAAAATGGAAGGCTTGCGCTTCATCCATGCTCGCCAGCTCATCGAACTGCTCCCGAAGCCTGGTGTACTCTTCCTCGTTCGCCAAAATTTCAAGCTCATATGCGGCCGCTTGCGGATCCTCTAAAATTTGCCCCGCTTGAACCGATACGTAATAGGGCTTTCGTTCACTGCTTACAGCTTCGTCACCTTTCATAAATACGGACTCCTTTCCTGCTTCCCATACTTTGCAGCTACCTTTAGCATCCCCCGTCGGACAGACATTTTATCCCTTTTTTCAGCATATAACTGATATTATCGCTACTGGAGACCAGCTAAAGAGAGGAATGAGATCGATGTGTGGAATTACCGGCTGGATCGATTGGAACCGTGATCTGACTAAGCAAAGTGAAAGCTTAGAGAAGATGACCGACACTCTTGCACCGCGCGGTCCCGACGCTTCCGGCACGTGGATATCGGCGCATTGCGCCTTAGGGCATCGGCGTTTATCCGTTATTGATCCTGAAAACGGAGCCCAACCCATGATTCGTCATACCGGCGATGACAAATATGTCGTTGTGTATAACGGCGAATTATATAACGCTCTTGAGCTTCGAAAGGAATTGGAAAGCAGAGGAAGAGCGTTCACGACGAATTGTGATACGGAAGTGCTGCTTGTCGCTTTCATGGAATGGGGGAAAGCGTGCGTCGAGCGTTTTAACGGGATATTTGCTTTTGCCATATGGGATGTTGCCGAGCAGGAGCTCTTTCTTGCCCGCGACCGGCTTGGCGTAAAGCCTTTATTCTATAGCACGCAGAACGGTCTGTTTATTTTTGGTTCGGAGCAAAAATGTATATTGGCGCATCCAGCGGTAAAACCCGATGTAGGAGCGGAAGGATTAGCCGAAATCTTTATACTCGGCCCTGCCCGTACACCAGGTCACGGCGTATATAAACATATTAGCGAGCTCAGACCCGGTCAATGTATGTCGGTCAGCCATGCAGGCGTTAAGACCATTACGTATTGGAAGCTGGAGAGCAAGCCGCATGAGCAGGATACGGAAGCAACAGCTGAGCATGTACGGGAGCTGCTAAAGGATACTGTAGAGCGCCAGCTCGTTTCGGACGTGCCAGTCTGCACGCTGTTGTCGGGCGGTCTTGATTCCAGTGCCTTGACGACGCTCGCGGTCCGCTATTACGACCAGAACGATCAAGGAAACGTGCACACCTACTCGGTCGACTATACTGACAACGACAAGCATTTTCAGGCTCACGCCTTTCAACCGAACAGCGATGCGCCATGGATTGAGAGAATGACCTCACACCTTGGCACCATACATCATTCGATTCAATTCGATACGCCTGAGCTTGTCGGCGCATTAAAGGACGCTACATTCGCCCGCGACCTTCCCGGCATGGCTGATGTCGATGCGTCGCTTCTGCTTTTTTGCCATGAAATCAAGAAGGATGCTACGGTCGCCATATCCGGTGAGGCGGCTGATGAAATATTCGGCGGCTACCCTTGGTTTCACCGCGAAGAAGCGCTTAACGCCGGTACCTTCCCTTGGTCTCTCGCTTCCTCAATGCGCGCCGATTTACTGTCACCGGACGTTGCCGCGTGGATTAAGCCGCTCGATTATATCGGTGACCGGTATGCGCAGGCAATTGCGGAGGTGCCTCATCTTGACGGAGAAAACGAGCAGCTCAGAAAAATGCGGCAAATGTCTTATTTGAATATTACCCGCTTCATGCCTACGCTGCTCGACCGGAAGGATCGGATGAGTATGGCGGCAGGTCTCGAGGTTCGGGTACCATTTTGTGACCATCGGCTGGTCGAATATGTATGGAACATCCCCTGGGAAATTAAAACGTCGGGTGACCGGGAAAAAGGCATATTGCGCAAGGCGCTGCGCGGAGTATTGCCGGATGATGTTCTGACCCGCAAAAAAAGCCCTTATCCAAAAACACATAATCCGAATTATTTAGCTGCCGTTAAAGGTCTGCTGCTTGAAGTGCTGAATGATCCAACCTCCCCGCTCCTACCGCTTATTAATGTAAAGAAGGTCAGAGAGCTGGCTGAGTCGGATTCAGCGAGGTCGAACATTCCTTGGTTCGGCCAGCTCATGTCCGGCCCTCAGCTGTTCGCCTATCTTTATCAGGTGAATTTGTGGCTCAAGCAATATAAAGTTGTAATTGGTTAAAAAAACAACCCCGCCTGCTTCAAGCCTGTTCATAAGGCTTCATGCATTCGGGGTTGTTCTATTGTTCAAGCTACTGTGCTTGCTCCAGCAGCGGAAGCAGCTTCTTCAGCGCTTCGCCGCGATGGCTGATTTGCTGCTTCTCATCCTTCGTGAGCTCCGCCATTCCGCGGCTGAGGCCAGGAAGCCAAAACAGCGGATCATAACCAAAGCCGCCTGTGCCATGAGGCTGATCCGTTATCCAGCCGTCCACTGCACCTTCCGCTTCCAGAAACTTTCCTGTTGCCGGATCATACAAAGCAAGCGCACATACGAACTGCGCTTTGCTGAGCAGACGCGAACCGTCAGGTAATAGCTCCTCAGCCAAAGCTTCTTTGCCCGCGTGTAAAAGATTCAGCTGCTTCAGCAGCTTCGCGTTATTGTCGCTGTCTTTAGCTCCCTCACCTGCATAACGGGCGGAGTATACGCCAGGCTCACCGTTTAAAGCTTCCACCCGCAAGCCGGAATCATCCGCCAGCACAGGAACTCCGAGCGCGTCGCCTGTCGTCTTTGCCTTGATCCGGGCATTTTCCGCGAACGTTAATCCGTCTTCGATAATATCCGGAATTTGCGGGTAATCAAGCAAGCTTGCCGTCTTTTTGCCAAGCTTCTCCAGTGCATGGGTGAATTCTTTCACCTTTCCGGTATTTTTGGTCGCAATAACGATGGTCTCATGCGATAGAATCGATGGGATCGACATAAAATTTAACCTCCGATACGAGCCGCGAGCGGTCCGAGCACATCCTTTTGTTTGATGATCAGTTCCGTGATCCCCGCTTCTCCGAGTGCAAGCAATTGATTCAGCTCATCGCGCGAGAATGGCGCTTCTTCACCTGTTCCCTGCACTTCTACGAACTTGCCGCTGCCGGTCATAACGACGTTCATATCGACCTTCGCCTTCGAATCCTCATCATAATTAAGATCAAGCAGCGCCTTCTCCTGGATGACGCCGACGCTGACAGATGCCAGAAAATCGGTGATCGGGTATTTTGCGAATTGCACTTTCTCCGATATTTTGTTAATCGCGAGCGAAAGGGCAACAAATGCGCCGGTAATGGAAGTCGTCCGTGTGCCGCCATCCGCTTGAAGGACATCGCAGTCCAGCGTTATCGTCCGCTCTCCGAGTGCCTGCAGATCAACAACCGAGCGCAATGCGCGTCCGATCAGCCGTTGGATTTCCATCGTTCTTCCGGTAAGCTTCCCTTTTGCCGCTTCGCGAATGTTACGAGAGTGTGTCGCGCGCGGGAGCATCGCATATTCAGCCGTAATCCAGCCTTTGCCCTGTCCTTTCATAAATGGCGGCACACGTTCCTCGACGCTTGCTGTACACAAGACCTTCGTATCTCCAACCTCGATAAGGACCGAGCCCTCCGCGTATTTATTTACACCTGTCGTTATTGTTACCGGCCGAAGCTGGTTCGTTTGCCGACCGTCAATTCGCATGTAAGTAGCCTCCTGAGTATTTCTTTCATCATTAAGTTCGCTGATTACAAATGGCTATGTGGGTAAATCATTCTTATGATCGCTTTCGTTCCCAGATTTTTTTCATTTAATAAGACATTTAGAGGTAAAAATCCGGGAACAAGAAGCGACCACTTCGTTTCTTCAGAACGATTTCCCCACTACGCCACATAATCTTATTCTAAAACGAACCATTCTATAATCTTTCCTATTTTACCAAAGTGACATACGAAATGCATCCGATCCTTTGGAAAAAGAAAAAAAGGGAGACGCCCGTCCCCCTTTTGTTCATCCTGTTCTTTATGATTTACGATTTAATTGCATTGACATGGTGCGGTCTGGTGACCGGCTCGCTGTAGGATTTATCGGCGTCGTCTACGAAGTTCGTCTCCCCGTTAAGCCTAATTTGAACGCTGGTTGCTTCTGTATTTTCAGTGATGGATAGGACAAGAGCCTGCAGCATTTCCGCCGGGACCTTCTGTCCAGCTTCGTATGCTTCATCCTGCAAATCAACAGTAACGACATCATCCTTTTCTTCGATGCTCTTCACCTGTACGTCCGGCAAAATGACGCTGGTCAGCTCTTTCTTGTTAAGCGGGCCTGAGATCAATTGCTCGAGAGCAGCCTGAGCCGCCGATTCCGTGCGGGCAATAAGGCGCGTAACAGGCACGTAGTATTGCTCATCGTTTTGAGTCTGTGCTGAAAAGTAGAGCGTTACCGGCGTGGACTGCGCGTAGTTGACGCTGTCGGCAGCTTCAATATTGATCCCTACCGCCCTGGTGAGCGTATCGTCCAGCGGAAAGCCGTCGACTGGCATTTCCGGCAATTTCGCGCCTTCATGCCAGATTTCGACGCCTTCAATACCCGTCATTGCCGTTAGTGTCCACGTAATCGCTTCAACGATTGTCCGCTCGTCTTGAGCATTGTAATCGATAAAGGGCTCTGAAAACTCAACGATGGCCAGCTTCTGCTCTTTGTCGTATTTGTAGTGTTTAATTTGCGTTCCTTGCGGTATTACCGCACGGAAATCTTCCGGCAGTTGGTCGGCATAAGCACCGTTTTCTACCATCATCTCAAGTGCTTTCTGGGCTGCAACTTCATTGGCGCCAAGCGCTGTCTTCAATGAGATTGGCGCTAAATAGCCGTTGCGGTCCTGCAGGTAAACGGTCATTTGCGTTTCTTCGCCTTGCGGGGTAGCCTGTCCGGTTCCAGCGCCGTCTATTCCGTCTTCTACCTCTAACTGCGGCGGATCAATCGATTTGCCTGTCTCCTGTGAAAATAATCCGCACCCGGCTGTCAGAAGGGGCAGCACCAATACACCGATAATCGCAGTGCCCCGAATCCATCTCTTTTGAATCATATTCGTCTTTCCTCCCTAATCATTTTTTGCCTGACGGCTTTGTACAACTCCTTATTTGTAGTACTATGTATACGAGCCCTTCCCTGTTTTAGACCAGTTTTGTCCATAAAATCATGAGGGGGAACAGAAACATGTCCAATCCGGAAATTTACAGCCTCAACAGCCGCAAGGTCGCGGATGCAACAGACGAATGGCTCGTTAAGCGCGGAGTAACGAAGCTGGCGATCGCAGAGCTCGTTCACTTTTTGCAAAAGGATTATTTCCCTGACCTGACGCCGGAGGAATGTATTGTGCATGTCGATGCCGTCCTATCCAAGCGCGAGGTGCAAAATGCGGTTCTGACTGGCATTCAGCTTGATATTCTCGCAGAAGAAGGCAAGCTGATGGCGCCGCTGCAGGATATGATTAAATACGATGAGGGGCTTTACGGCTGTGATGAAATTTTGGCGCTGTCCATTGTCAACGTATACGGCAGCATCGGCTTTACAAATTTCGGTTATATCGATAAGCTGAAGCCCGGTATCTTGGTCAGGCTGAACGATAAGAGCGACGGTGAAATCCATACGTTCCTGGATGATATCGTCGGCGCGATAGCCGCATCGGCGGCAAGCCGGATCGCTCACCGCAAACAGGCAGAAAGAGAAGGCGTCACGCAGCCTCCTCTCGATTAAGGCAATCAAACGACAGCAAAAGGAGCAGCATGTCCCCGGACGCTGCTCCTTTTTTAATAGGCATTAATAATAGAACGAGGCTGTCCCCTCTAGTCTTCGACCAGCAGGAGCAGCCCCTATTTTTTTATTTTTTATCATTATTTAGAAACGTCTTATTCGGTAAATAGTGCAGTGAACGAACGAACCGGATCGTCTTCGTCTTCGCGCGCATGACGATGGAATGCGTCTCGGCACGTTGATCAGGGAAGTAATGTACACCGCCGAGAAACTCGCCGGGCGTTACGCCTGTTGCCGCAAAATAAACATCTCCCGTACCAATCATATCTTCCATGGTGAGCACCCGGTACGGATCCTCGATTCCCATCTGGACACAGCGATTATATTCATTGCTGTCCGCTGGCATTAACCGCGCCTGTAACTCTCCACCCAGGCATTTTAACGCCGCTGCCGCCAATACGCCCTCTGGCGCTCCGCCTGAACCAACATATAAATCGATACCCGCCTCCGGAAATGCGGGAGCCATAGCGCCAGCTACATCGCCATCTGACAAAAACTTGATACGGACGCCGACCTTACGCAGCACCTTAACAATAGACTCGTGACGAGTACGGTCCAATATCATGACGGTTAAATCCGAAACCTTCTTGTTTAATGCATCTGCCGCTTTTTGAAGCGTCACTTCCATAGGATCGGTAATGCTCAGCTTCCCTACAAGCGCGGGACCGAATGCAAGCTTCTCCATATACATATCAGGCGCATGAAGCAATTGACCTTTACCTGCAACCGCTATGACCGACATCGCATTATTTAAGCCCTTTGCTACAATTTCCGTACCTTCAAGCGGATCAACAGCAACATCCACCTCGGGACCGTTCAGGCTGCCGACTTCCTCCCCGATATAAAGCATAGGCGCTTCATCCATTTCCCCTTCGCCGATAACGACCGTTCCGCGGATCGATACCGAATCAAACATCGCCCTCATCGCCGAGGTTGCCGCACCGTCTGCGCTATTCTTATCGCCTCTCCCCATCCATGGTGCGGATGCCAGCGCCGCCAATTCCGTTACACGTACAAGTTCCAGTGCCAATTCTCTCTCCATTATCCAATCTCCCTCTGGTCTCTTATGACGGAATAAGTAATAAAAATGCATGATGAGGTTGTTTCCGTTATTTAATATGTATCATATATTTATATATGTCGCAATATATATTTTAAAATCTTCATTAAATCATCATTAAGCTAAATAATGTGTGTTTAATTAAAAAAGAGCTTTCCTTGAGGCAATCTGCCTCAAAGAAAAGCCCTCTTTCTTCCGCGACTGTTAAAGCAGGGTTGCGGCATATTGATAAACGCCATCCACGACAACGGAAGCAATCCGCCCACGCCGCTCCAGATAAACCAAATGAGCGAGCGTCTCCGACATCGCAAATCGTAGATTGTGCGGGTTTTCTCGAAGACGGCTGCCGAACAATGCCTCGCACATGCCGAAAGCGGTGCGGGGCTCTTCCGCGAGCATCGCACGCATCCGCTCAAGCCTGCGCTCGTGGTGCTGCTTCAGCTCCGTAATGCGGCCGGCGAAATCAGTGAATGGATCACGGTGTCCGGGAAATGCAAGCTTGACTTCATAAGCTTTAAGCTCTTCCAAGCTAGTAAGGAAGGCTTCCAGCGGATCTCCTCCCTCTCCCGGGACGACGCTCACATTCGGCGTTATGTGCGGCAGTACTTGGTCGCCGCAGAGCATCCAGCCCCGCTCCTGCTCATAGAAGCAAAGCTGTCCGTTTGCATGACCCGGAGCATCGATCAACAGCCAGTCCATTCCGCCAATTGCGATGCTGCTGCCTGCTTCGATGTAGGTTACCTTCGGCTGCGGCGACACCATTGCGACAAAGGTTTCGAGATTCTCCCCGATAGCCTCTCTTAACTCGGACGGCATCCCATGCTTGCCATACAGAGCCTGCAATTGCTCAGAAAAATCACTGCTTCCTCCCCATAATCTAACCGCATAAGCATGGGAGAGACGCGATATGAACACCGGCGCGCCACTTTTTTGCTGCACGTATCCAGCCAAGCCATAATGATCGGGATGCTGATGCGTCAATAGGATACGGGTAATATCTGTCCACTGCAAGCCGTGTTTATGCAGAACGGCATCCCATACACGGATCGCTTCATCCGTCCGTAATCCTGGATCGATCAGCGTATAGCCTTCTTCTTCAGGGAAGAGGTAGCTGTTCACCCATTTTAACGAAAATGGCAGAGGCACCTTCACCTGAACCCATTCCCCATGCCATATCACTGAATCCACTGCTACTTCGTCCGTTCTCACCGGCAAGCTATACTCGTCTTGCTCTCCACTCATCATCTCGCCCTCCCAGTCATAATCATGCGAGGAGATGATTCTGTCTCATACCCCGAGCCGTCAACATTCCCGTACAGCTGCTCCAAAACAAGTCCGCATTCCGCCAAATGCCGTTCAAACCACTCGAGCGGAAGCAGCCTGACTCTCTCTAAATATTGTCTAGGCTCGTCTTGCTTATCAGGATCGGATACCGTGATCTCCTTCTGAACCCAGCCGCCCTGAATCGTTCGAACCTCTTCAATAAGCAGACCCGTATACGCATCACGCCGCTCGGAGCGAGGAACCAAATGCCGTTCCACATAGAC
The DNA here is from genome assembly GCA_051750645.1 of Bacillota bacterium. GTDB lineage: Bacteria > Bacillota > Bacilli > Paenibacillales > Paenibacillaceae > Pristimantibacillus. The sequence continues at coordinate 63,068 of JBNJJW010000002.1, forward strand.
CGGATTTAAAAAATCGATTAAAAATGATCCGCCTTTGCGAAGCACTTTCCGAATATTCCGCAGCACGTTAACGTTATCTTCTTCTATGAAGAAATATCCGAATGAGGTAAACAAATTAACCGTCGCATCAAAGCTGCCTGCCTCGAACGGCAGCACGCGCATATCGCCCTGCACCCATTTAACTGCGCCAGTCTCATCGTGTCGACGGGCTTCCTCTAGTAATATATCCGATAAATCGATACCGGTTACGGTATAGCCTAAGGTTGATAGCGCTAGTGCATGCCTTCCCATTCCGCAGCCGATATCCAGCACCTTGGCGCCCTGCGGCAGCTGCAGCCAATCGATCATGCACTGAACTTCTTTTTTCGCATTTTCCCAATTACGATGTTTATAAACGAGCATATAATCAGTGCCAAAGCTTTGTTCGTACCATGCTTTCATATCCGTGTTCTCCTTCATTATCGGTCGTCCGCTATGTAAATCGTTATGATTACTTATTGTACTTGAATTACGCTATGCTCGCAAAATAGATTCCCATTGGCCTATATTCTATTCTATAATACAAATTGTGAATATAGGGTTAGACATAATTCGACACTGACATTAGCTTAGATACAGCAACTTGGAGGATTTCCCCATGATCGATATCAATTCTGAAAAACGTCTTAAGCACCTTCTTGAAAGCTGCGGACACACTTCACACACTCATTTATATTACCTTGGTGATAAGGAATGGTTCTGGGATTCTGAACACGAGGCTTTAATCGTGTACCGTTCGGTCGGGAAGAGAAGAATTGTGCTTGGCGACCCGATTGGGAAACCCCAGTCCATTAGAAAAGTCATCGAGCAGTTTATAGCAAACTGCTACGAAAATAAATGTATGCCGGTATTTTATCAGGCAAAATCCTCATATCTGCCGCTTTATAAGCATTTTGGGCTGCACTGCGCCAAAATCGGAGAAGAAGCTCAAGTAGATTTGTCCAGCTTTCAATTGAAGGGCAAGCACTGGCTTAAGCTGCGCAATCGTATGAATAAATTTAAACGTAACGGCTTCTCCGTCGAGGTTCTGTTCCCGCCTTATTCCGATTCATTCCTGAAGCGACTTCAAGCCATATCGGATGAGTGGCTCAGTAATCGGAAGGAAAAAAGCTTCTCCGTGGGGTCTTTTGCAACGGAATACGTGAGCCGGTTTCCTGTTGCAGTGTTGGTTGGCCCGGATAAAAATTACGAGGCGTTCGTTTCGGTCGCAGGCGATCATCGTCAATTTTCCACGGGTCAGGAAGAAGACTCCGTTCGCCGGCGAATAACCGTAGACCTCATGCGTTATACGAAAGCATGCCCGCACGGCACAATGGATGTTCTGTTTCTTTCACTATTCTTGTGGGCCAGGGAGCATAACTATGGCCATTGCAGCTTGGGCATGGCTCCCTTAGCGAACGCGGGCGATTTTATCTTAGGCAAACTGCTCTACAAGTACGGGAGCAAGCTGTATAACTTTAAGGGGCTGTATGAATATAAGAATAAATTCGGACCAAAATGGGAGGATGTTTACTTAGTTTATCAGCCTGCTTCTGTTTCCGTTACCGTTGCGCTGCTGGCGTTAATCATTCATAAGCCCGATACCAAAAAACTTTCACAGGATCATATTAGCGGTAAGAATCAGGCCGTTATCAAAGGGACCTAATCAATTGAACTACCCCTTCTTAAAATCAATAGATTTTTGAAGAAGGGGATTCCTAAGAACTTCACCCTAACGGGCAAATATGTGGATTAGGCTATCCCCGTAGTCCCTACGGTTAGAAGCCTGATGGCTTCGTTTCTCAGATTAATGCTTGCGTTCAGGTCACGATGGTGATGACTGCCGCAGCTTGGGCATTCCCATTCACGCACAGCAAGATTCTTCACGTCTTTGTTTTTCGTTCTGCAACAGGAGCATAATTGGCTGCTGGCAAAGTTGCGCGCCACGGCAATCACCTGTTTGCCATACCAGCTTGCTTTGTACGCAAGCATCACACGAAATTGCGACCATGATACTTCACTGATCGCTTTGGCAAGGTTTGCGTTTTTCAAAAGATTTTTTACCGCTAAATCCTCGATCCCGATGATGTCGTGGTTTTTGACGATCTCGGTAGAGATTTTATGCAAGTAATCGTTTCGTGCGTTAGCAATGCGTTCATGTATACGAGCAATCTGAATCCGCTGCTTATGCCAATTCGAAGAACCTTTTGTTCGTCTGGCAGGCCATCGCTGTGCGATTGCTAACTTCTGTTCTAATCGCTTAAACCACTTCGGATTCTCATGGACGGTTCCGTCACTGACAACAGCAAAATCCTTTAACCCAACATCAATTCCGCATGCGGAATGGGTTCTAGGCAACGCCTGCACTTCGGTTTCTGCCAACAATGATACAAAGTATTTACCGCTTGGATGAAGGCGAACCGTAGCATTTAGAATTCTTCCCTCGACCGCACGGCTTTTGGAAAAACGAACCAAACCGAGCTTCGGCAGCTTGATATGGTTGTCTTCGTTTAGATTTTCAAGCGACTTTTGTAAGGCGATGCTATCCGCTTCTTTAAGAAAAGGATAATGCTGTTTTAACTCCCGAACGCCTTTGATGGCTTCATATTTGTTAAAAAACTCGCCTTTCCATTCGTTCGAAGGCAATTGACCGCTTTGCTTCATTTCTTCGACAATGTGCCAATAAGCATCCTTTTCTAGCTGCTTGGCCAAGAAAAAATTAAACACAAAACGCGTGCAGCCTATCGTTTTGTTCATGAGTATTGCTTGTTCTTTGTTCGGATAGATACGAAATTTGTAGGCTTTATGGACGAGTATTGGGATCACCCCCTCATCCAAATTACAGCACATATGTTCGCATTAATGAACCGAAAAGAAATCGATTCATCTCCCCCTTACTATGTTGAAGAGGGAGTCTTCTCGACTGAGATGATAAATAAACGGCAGAGGGATTGCTCATAGAGCTCACCCCTCTGCCGTTTAAGAAAGCTTGTACCGCTTATTCCAATCTAGGAATAAGCCTCTTCGTCTGCCGAAGCTCGTTCACGGAGCCTGCGCCGATGCCAAACATCGCTGTCCGAAGTTCAAATTCAATCCGTTCGAATTGCAGCTTCAATTGTTCTACAGATACTTGGCTATTTCCGTTAGCTGCTTGCGGGAGCAAAATGCGCCCGAAGCCAGCCAAGTTCGCGCCTAATGCAATCGCTTTGGCCGCATCAACTCCATTACGCAAGCCGCCGCTCGCAATAACGCTCGCAGCCGGCAGCTGCTTGCGAATTTCCACGATGCTTTCAGCAGTAGGAATGCCCCAATCGGCAAAAGCTTCAGCCGCCTGTCTGCGAAGCGGATCATTCGACCGGTATTTCTCCACCTGGCTCCATGATGTTCCGCCCGCGCCTGCAGCATCAATAAATGCGACGCCAACACGATCAAGAGCTGCCGCCGTATCTCCATCGATTCCCCAGCCAACCTCTTTCACGCCGACAGGCACGCCAATTGACTTGCATACCTGCTCAATTGCCGAAAGCAAGCTGCGAAAATCAGTGTCGCCCTCCGGCTGAAATACCTCCTGCATACTGTTCAAATGCAGTACGAGCGCATCTGCCTCTGCAATTTCAACTGCTCTTCGGCATGCATCTACACCAAATCCATAATTAAGCTGTACCGCGCCTATATTTGCTATGACAGGTACGGTAGGAGCATCCTTTCGAATAGAGAACGAGGCTGCCAGCTCCTCATTCTCTATTGCTGCGCGCATGGAGCCGAGCCCGATAGCCCAGCCCCGCTCCTCAGCCACAACCGCCAATCGGCGGTTAATGGCTCCCGCTTCATCAGTACCGCCTGTCATGGAGCTGACAAGCAAGGGAGCTCCCAGCCTCTTGCCGAGCCATTCCGTACTCAGCTTCACCTCATGAAAGGACAGCTCCGGCAGCGCATTATGTTTAAACCGGTACCTCTCGAGCCCAGTCTCAATACCTACGCTATTCACTTGCTCCTGTAAGCAAATGCGTATATGTTCTCCTTTGCGCTTCGCGGTAGCTGCTTGTTGTTCTACTGTCATGCTTGTTCCTCCCAAGCGTAAACGGCTGATGCCTTTTATAGCGTTGCAGCTCAGTTTCGCTTCTCTATCTTTTCACAACATCGTTAGTTTGCGCTTAGGGCTAGTTATCTTACACTTCGCCGGCTACGTACAAGCATAGCATATTTTTTCATTTCTCGCTCCCAAGCCCTATGGATTTGAATATCCATGAAGCTGTTTGCCCATTTATGATTTTTACAATCATTAAATTGATTTTTACAATCATTTTTTATTGTTAATCCGTCGAAATTCATATAATATAAAATCAACGAATCCACCGAGGAGGCACATAAATGGAAATTATCATTTTTGATACACAGCAGCAATTAGATGCGTACGCCGCAGAGCTGATCGTAAATACCGTAAACCAAAAACCAAACGCCGTATTGGGGCTGGCAACAGGATCGACACCTATCGGAATTTATGACAAAATGGTAGAGTCATTCAATCAGAAAAAAGTAAGCTTCAGCAGCGTGACGACCTTCAATCTCGATGAATACGTCGGATTGCCGCCGCAAAATGACCAAAGCTATGCGTATTACATGAACAAGCATTTATTTTCGCATATCGATATCCCGGAAGACCAGACGCATTTGCCGAACGGGATGGCAAATGATATTGACGCGGAGTGCATACGTTATGATGCGATGCTCGAAGCCCAGCCAGTCGACATTCAACTGCTTGGCCTCGGACATAACGGTCATATCGGTTTTAACGAGCCAGATGTCAACTTATCCGGCGGTACGCACGCAGTGAAGCTGAAGGATGAAACCCGTGAAGCGAACGCTCGCTTCTTTGCTTCCATGGACGAGGTTCCAAGCTATGCCGTTACGATGGGTGTAGGCTCGATTTTGAAGGCAGACACCATCGTATTGGCCGTTCGCGGATCTGATAAAGCGGAAATTGTAAAAGAAGCACTGACAGGCCCAATTACGACAAGTGTTCCGGCTTCATTGCTTCAAACACATGCACGCGTAATCGTACTGCTCGATCGCGAGGCAGGAAGGATGTTGGATTAAATGAATAGCAGCTCTGCTGACTGGCTCATTCGTAATATTAATATAGTACTAGAGGATCGTGTGGTGACGGGAAGTGTCATCGTTCTTAATGGCCGTATAGAACGGATTATTTCACATGACAGTATGGATAAAGCAGAGCTTGCCGAATCGCTTGAGTCATTTGACGGACAAGGCGGATGGCTGCTGCCTGGCTTTATCGACATTCACGTTCATGGCGGCTTTAGTGCAGACTTTATGGACGCGGGCCGCGAGAGCTACGATACGATTACCCGGTTTCATGCTTCTCAAGGGACAACAGGCATGCTGGCGACGACGATGACCGCTTCCCAAGAAGCGATTGAAGCGGTGCTTCAGGCAGCAGCAGAGTACCGATCGTCTGAAATGCCTTTTGCCGCTCTGTATGGCGTTCATTTGGAAGGTCCATTCATAAGCGAAAAGTGGCCCGGCGCGCAAAATCCTGCCCACATCAAAAACCCTCAGCTCGACTGGCTAAAGAAATGGAATGTGAAATGGCCGGATCTCATTCGTTTGCTTACACTAGCGCCAGAGAAGCCGGGTGCTATTGAAACGATCTCATGGCTTGCTGAACAAGGAATCATTACTGCGTGCGGGCACACCGATGCTGTATACACTGAAATAGAAGCTGCAGCGGACGCCGGACTTTCTCATGCGGTGCATACGTACAATGCGATGCGCGGCTTACACCACCGCGAGCCTGGAACGCTTGGTGCCGTGCTTACCGACGACCGAATTTATGCCGAGTTGATTGCCGATGGCGAGCATGTTCATACCGCAGCAATCCGGCTGCTGCTTGCAGCGAAGCCGGCGGATAAAGTCATTCTAATAACCGACGCCATCTCGGCAGCAGGCATGCCGGACGGAGACTACGCGCTAGGCGGCTTGGCCGTCGTCGTGAAGCAAGGCGTAGCGCGCCTTCGCGATGGCAATGCCCTGGCAGGCAGCAGCTTGACAATGATACGTGCCTTTCGCTTCATGCTTGATCATACGAGCTTGTCCGTACCAGAAGTGAGCCGTATGGCAAGCGGCAATCCAGCAAAACAGCTCGGAATCAGCGACCGCACCGGTTCGATTGCAGTCGGTAAGCAAGCCGATCTCGTCTGGACCGACGCGCAGTTCAACGTTCGCCGGACATGGGTGCAAGGCCGTTCCGTTTATGAGAATAGGTTGAATTAAGCGTCCGACAACACGAACTGGAAAACCTCCTGCTAATCTTGCCCGAATGCGCTCTAAGGGATCATTTTGATGGAAAACCTCCCGATAATCGAGCGGAAAATCCCTTCTACACGGGAAACTTGCCTAATCAGAGGGAGAAATTCCCGTTAAATGAGATATAACATCGTAACATGAAAAATAGTGGGAGCTTTTCCTGTTCATCTAGCCGGGACGAAGGGTTTGTACTACCCAAACCAAAAGACAAAAAGACGGTATCCTATGGAAAAAAGGATACCGTCTTTTTCATTTTTTCTACCCAGTTACATGTACAGAAATGCCATACTCCTCTATTTGAGCCGTAAGCTCCTCGGAAAGCGGGACATCCGTAATGACTCCGCGCAGCTCGGATAAAGAAGCGATGGAAAATAGCGAAGTCCGGTCTGTTTTCGTATGATCGAATACAGCGTACGTCTCTTGCGAACGTTTAATTAGCGCTTTCGCAATTTGCGCCTCCTGCTCGGAATAGGTCGTAATGCCGCCGGCGGCAGAAATACCGTCGACACCGATAAACATTTTGCCGATATGTAAGTTTCCGACCATGCCTTCACCAAGCGGACCGCATAGCTCGAAGCTGTTGTGCCGCATAATGCCGCCGGTCACTACAACTTGAATTTGGCTGCCCGCAAGCTCCATTGCGATGTTGACCGCATTGGTCACTACCGTTATTCCTTTGCGGGACTTTAGCGTCTTCGCAATTAAGAAATTGGTCGTCCCGCCGGATAAACCGATGACATCCCCTTCGGTAATTAAAGATGCCGCCAGCTCGGCAATACGCTCCTTCTCCAAAATGGACAGTCCTTCCTTCTCGGCAAAAGGAAGCTCGCGCACCGTATGCATGCCGTCGTACATCGCGCCGCCAATTGTGCGGATGACCGGATAGTCCGCTTCCATCTGCTCGAGATCCCTGCGGGCCGTCGCTTCTGAGCAGCCGAAGCGCTCGACCATCTCTGGGATCGTGACCCGTCCCTGCTGCTTAAGCAGCTGCAGCACCGCCTCCCGGCGACGCTGTCCCTTGGAGCCGTATCCATCCGCCATTGTCAGCGCTCCACCCATGCTTTGGCAGACATGCGCTGCTCTACGACATTCCACTCCGGCAGCGCTTCCCAATCGCCGCGCATTTGAACGACTAGCGAGCCGTTAATGCTGGCAAGACGCACCGCTTCAACAGGCGTCATCCCCTTCATAATACCTGCCAGGAAGCCTGCGCAGAAGCCATCTCCCGCCCCTACCGTATCGACTACCTGCTCAGCCGGATAAAAAGGCAGGCTTTCTTCTTGCCCATTATTTAATATTACTGTTGTATCGCCTTTGCCTTTAATAATGCTTATAGCCTTCAACTGCGTCAGCTGTTCTTTAATATGTTCGTAATCGTCGGTATCATAAAGCAGCTTAAGCTCGTCCCAGCCCGGCAAAAAGTAATCTGCATCGGCCGCGATCGGCAGCAGCGTCTCACGCGCTTGTTCAATCGACCACAGCTTAAGCCGCAAATTCGGATCAAAGCTGACGAGTACGCCGGCTTCCTTCGCAATGTCGACGGCACGACGCAGCGTCTTACGGCAATCTTCGCTGAGCGCCGCAGTGATACCGGTTACATGAAGCAGCTTGGCGCCGCGAATATATTCCTCGTCCAGCTGCTCAGGCTTCATTCTGCTGGCGGCCGAATGCTTTCTGAAATAATGAACGGCAAGTTTTCCCGCAACATGCTCGCGGAACATCATGCCTGTTGGCGCATTCGCATGAAGCTGCGCCCGCGAAATGTCCACCCCTTCGCCGCGCAGCGTCTTCAGAATGATTTTGCCAAAGGGATCGTCGCCCAGCGCGCCAAACCATCCTACCGAGGAGCCCAGCCGCGCAAGCCCGATTGCGACATTGCTTTCCGCTCCGCCGAAGCTTTGCTCTAGCGTTGCGGCACGTTCGATAGACTTATGCTCCTGTGGCATAAATAAAGCCATTGATTCGCCAAACGTTATAATTTGAGGTGATGATTCATGCACGTTGCAATCCTCCTACAGCGTTCTTATTTATATCCATTAACTTTCAATCATCATCGGAAACATCATGAAGTAAATAATGACGATATAAAGCACCAGAATGATCAAGCTCATAACGCGCGCTTTGTTAATATGAGCTGTCGCGCTTTGTCCCTCTTGAATGGAGGAGACTACACGTTTTAGCGGCTTCGAAACGATACCGCCCAGCGCGGCTATACCCAGGAACAATAGAATAATGATAACCATCCATGCTACCGTATAATCGGCCTGCGACATCAAATATCCGCCCGTCAGCAGCTGCACGATGAGGAAGTATTGGGCAATCCGGTTTGCAGACAGCAGTCCGTCGGCCAAGCCGCCTTGTCCTACTCCAGCAAGCTTTGAAGCTCTTCCTACCATAATCGGGAGCACAATATAGAATCCCATTCCAACCGCACCTAAGACATGCAAAAACATCATTGCATTAAACATTTTTAAACTCCTCCTGTTTTGGAAAAACATAAGCAGCTAGCCGCAATTTCCAAAATCGTATAATACGACTAGTTTATCAGAAATGAGATTTTTTTCAAACAAGCGTAAACGGCTGTCGCCGTCCTTTGGAGGCACAGCTTACGTTTGGCGGTGAAATATAAACTAATTTATAAGTGTTAATCTTATAAATTCTTATATTTTGACTTAACCTTTGAGACCATATTTGCAAATTACACCGTGTATTGCGAAATAGGCAATCTCCTCCGGGAGCGCCTCCTTTATAGGACGCAGCTTGTCCGTACCCAACTGTTGAATGGCTTCTACGATTTGCTGCTCATATTCGGCAGGGATGATACGGCTCCAATCAAGCTCATGCCCTTCCTCAGCGCTGCGGATCAAATGCCCCTCAATCGTAACCTTACTCATTCCTCTTTCCTTTGCAATCGACTCCGGCTCCTGTCCTGCTTGAAATAGCTCGAGTGACGCCAAATGACTGGCCCGCTCATCTGCTGTATTCGCCCGTTTTTTAGTAACTGAAGCTTGCTTGTATCTCGTATCCGTTATTGCTGAGGCTGCTGCTTCATCCCCGAATGATCGGATGATTTCAAGCAATCCATCTCCATATTTGTCTGCTTTCGCCGCGCCTATTCCTTTTACCCCCAGCAGCTGTTCAACCGTTTGCGGCTGCACATTAGCAATGTCCCTAAGCGTCGCGTCAAAAAACAGCATGAATGGCGGAACGCCTTCCACAGCCGCTTTCTCCTTGCGCCACTGTTTGAGCGCTTCAAACAACGGCGAAGCGCCCATGCTGACAGAAGCCGCAGCTTGCCGGACGGTCGCACGAACCCGCTGCATGATCGGCTCACGGCCCTCGAGAACCGGAAGCGCGTTAGCAGTCAGCGATACAACCGGATATTGCCCTTCGCTTAACCTTAAGTATCCTTCTGCAACTAACCAGTAGAGCCAGTCGGCGATTTCCTTCTCTGGCAAATGACGCATGAGACCGTAAGTAGACAACCGGTCAAGTCCGAACTCCAGCAGCCGTTTATCGCGGGAGCCCTTCAGTACTTTTGCCGCCATAGTCACACCGAAACGACCTTTCATCCGCCCTACGCAGGATAAAGCCATCTTCGCTTCATCCGTCCGATTGACGGGTTCGCTTTTGTCGAGGCAGCTGCTGCATTTACCGCATGCTTCTACGCCGGTTTCGCCGAAGTAATCAACGATAAACTGCTGCAAGCAGCGCTGTGTCCGGCTGTAATTCATCATCGTATGAAGCTTGGACAGCTGGATAGACTTTCGATCCATGTCACCGGTTCCTTGCTCGATCAGGAAGCGCTGCACCTGCATGTCTGCAGGCTCAAACAGCAGCACGCATTCGCTTTCCTCGCCGTCGCGGCCTGCGCGGCCCGCTTCTTGGTAATAGGATTCGATATCGCCGGTCATTTGCCAGTGCAGCACGTAACGGACGTTTGGCTTATCGATCCCCATGCCAAAAGCATTCGTTGCGACCATCACGCGAATTTCGTCAAAACGAAATTTTTCTTGGGTTTGAGCCCGTTCTGCGTCCGATAATCCGCCATGGTACTTGCCGGCTTGGATACCGCTTCGAGTCAATTGCTCATAGACGTTTTCGACTTCTTTGCGCGTGGCCGCATAGACGATACCCGACTGCTCTTTGCGTTCCGCTACATAGCGTTCGAGAAACCTTCTCTTTTCGACGCCGGTAACGACAGAGAGCGATAAGTTCGGCCGCGCAAAACCGGTTACGAACACGCTCGGATTACGAAGCTTGAGCATATCGGCAATATCTTTCGCAACCTCATTAGTGGCGGTGGCAGTGAACGCGGCAACGAGCGGCCGGTTTGCCATTCTGGCAATCCAACCGGCAAGCTGACGGTAGCTAGGACGGAAATCATGTCCCCATTGCGATACGCAGTGCGCTTCATCAATAGCAATGAGCGGTATTGCAAGCTGCTCCGACAGCGACTGAAACATCGGCGCATCTAATCTCTCCGGCGCTACATAGAGCATCTTATATTCCCCTTGCATCGCGCTCCGCATGACGTCCCGGTACTCCGCCGCTCCAAGCGAGCTGTTAAGGAATGCGGCCGATACCCCTAGCCTTTTCAGCGCATCCACCTGATCCTTCATCAAAGATATGAGAGGTGAAATGACAAGCGACGTTCCGGGCAGCAGCATCGAAGGAATTTGATAACAGATCGACTTTCCTCCGCCGGTTGGCAAAATAGCAAGTGTGTCCCGTCCATGCAATATGCCCGAAATGATGTCCTCTTGTCCTTTGCGATACGAATCATAGCCGTATATCTGTTTTAAAGCTTGTCTTGCCTGTTCGATCAATCTGTATCCCTCCTAGGCAGGTAAACAAGGAGGACCCTGGCAGCATACTGTCAGGGTCCTCCCAAACGCATTTATTAATAAAATGCTTATGTTCGTTTATTTAGCTTAGCCCGCTGTTACGACTTGGATAACGTTGCGGACGGATTGTGCGGATTTATCAAGCGCTGCTTTCTCTTCAGCAGTCAGGTCAAGCTCGAGTACTTTCTCGATGCCGTCGCCGCCGATGATTGTCGGAACGCCCATAAACAGGTTGTCATAGCCGTATTCGCCTTCAAGCAATGCGATAACCGGAATGATCCGTTTTTTGTCTTTCAAAATCGCTTCTGTCATTTGAACGAGCGATGCTGCAGGCGCATAATACGCGCTGCCGTTGCCAAGCAGGTTAACGATCTCGCCGCCGCCAACGCGGGCGCGTTGAACGATTGCTTCAATACGTTCTGCTGGGATCAGCTTCTCGATTGGAATACCGCCAACGTTCGAGTAACGAACGAGTGGCACCATATCGTCGCCGTGTCCGCCTAACACGAAGCCGCGAACGTCTTCAACGGATACGTTCAGCTCCTGTGCAATAAATGTACAGTAACGAGCTGTATCCAGTACGCCGGATTGACCGATAACACGGTTTTTAGGGAATCCAAGCGTTTGGAAAGCTGCATAAGTCATCGCGTCAACCGGGTTGCTCAGGATGATTACATATGCGTTAGGGCTAGTCGCTTTTACGTTTTCGCAAACGGATTTTACGATACCCGCATTCGTGTTAACGAGGTCATCACGGCTCATGCCCGGTTTACGAGCGATACCGGCAGTGATAATCACAACGTCGGAATCTTTTGCATCATCATAATTCGAAGTACCGATGATGTTAGCGTCAACGCCAAGTACAGGTGTTGCTTCAAGCATGTCGAGCGCTTTACCTTTGGTCGGGTTTTCAAGCGGCGCGATATCGACAAGAACAATATCGCCAAGTTCTTTCTGAGCAAGCATCAGCGCAGTAGTAGCACCTGTGAAGCCAGCGCCTACAACCGTAATCTTTTTACGTTTGATAGCCAATAGAATAAACCCTCCCAATAATGAGCTCATCAAAGGGGGATGTTTAGTCCCCTTTTACATGAGCTGATTTTTTGTTGTTTGCTTTCATTTGTTATAAGTCTGAACTAAACGTCCAACTCTCAAACGTAAAGCGTGTCCCATAGGGACGAAAGCGCTCCTCCGCATCAGAAACTTCCAATCACCTTTGTACCTCTAACGTCCCTCCCCTTGCGGGTGTCCAGAGGGCGCAGCGCCTCGGGGTCCTCCCTTGGAAGGGAGGATTTAGGAGGGTTCGAAAACGCCTTTTAAGGCTTTTACTACATATTTTTGATTACTTCGTCTGCGAAGGCGGAGCATTTTACTTCTGTTGCGCCTTCCATCAGGCGTGCGAAGTCGTAAGTTACTGTTTTGTTGTTGATGGATGCTTCCATACCTTTATAGATAAGGTCAGCAGCTTCTTGCCAGCCAAGGTGCTCAAGCATCATAACGCCGGACAGGATAACGGAACCAGGGTTAACAACGTCCTTGTCCGCGTATTTCGGAGCAGTACCATGAGTAGCTTCGAAGATCGCGTGACCAGTCAAGTAGTTGATGTTTGCGCCCGGTGCGATACCGATACCGCCAACTTGTGCAGCCAATGCATCGGACAAATAGTCACCGTTCAGGTTCAATGTTGCAATAACGTCGAAGTCAGTTGGACGGGTAAGAACTTGTTGAAGCGCGATATCCGCGATTGCGTCCTTCACGACGATTTTGCCAGCAGCTTCTGCTTCTGCTTGTGCTTTGTTGGCAGCTTCTGTACCTTCTGCATCTTTGATGCGGTCATATTGGCCCCAAGTGAACGTTTGCTCAGCAAATTCTTGCTCTGCCACTTCGTAACCCCAGTTTTTGAATGCGCCTTCTGTAAATTTCATGATGTTGCCTTTGTGTACGAGCGTAACGGATTTTTTGCCGTGTTTGATCGCATATTCGATCGCTGCGCGGGCAAGACGCTGCGAGCCTTCTTTCGATACTGGCTTAATACCGATACCGGAAGTTTCAGGGAAACGGATTTTGTTAGCTCCCATTTCTTTTTGCAGGAATTCGATTACTTTTTTCACTTCTGCAGTGCCTTCTTGGTACTCGATGCCTGCATAGATATCCTCAGTGTTTTCACGGAAAATAACCATGTTAACCAACTCAGGACGTTTTACAGGGGAAGGCACGCCATCGAAGTAACGGACAGGACGAAGGCAAACATATAGATCAAGCTCTTGACGAAGAGCTACATTCAAGGAACGGATACCGCCGCCGATTGGCGTAGTCAAAGGTCCTTTGATGGCAACGATATATTCGCGGATTGCAGTAAGCGTATCGGCCGGCAACCACTCGCCATATTCGTTGAATGCTTTTTCGCCGGCAAACACTTCGTACCAAGCAATTTTTTTGCTGCCGCCGTATGCTTTCTCTACTGCTGCATCCAATACGCGTTTCGAAGCGCGCCAGATGTCGCGGCCTGTGCCGTCGCCCTCGATGAAAGGAATGATTGGGTTGTTAGGCACCTGAAGTACGCCGTTGTCAATTGTAATTTGCTCGCCTTCGGTCGGAAGCGCGAATTTTTCGAATTTAGCCATGAATAAATCCTCCTTGGATATGTACTTGCTTGGCAAGTAGAAGTTAGTTTATTTCGTGAAAAGGAGAACGAACATCGTTCGCCCTCACTCTTTCCGTTGCATTCGGTTTGAAAATTAACGCTGCTCGATCGGAATATACCTCGCGTTAACAGGGCCAACATAATCAGCACGCGGACGGATCAAACGGTTATCTTGATATTGCTCAAGAATGTGCGCGCTCCATCCGGATACGCGGCTAATCGCGAAGATCGGCGTAAACAGATCGCGTGGAATTTCAAGCGTCGTGTAGACGGAAGCGGAGTAAAAATCGACGTTTGGTTTCAAGCCTTTTTGACCCGTAACCATCTCTTCGATCTTAACTGACATTTCATAGAGCTCCATGTTGCCTGTCAGCTTGCCCAGCTCGCGGGACATTTGCTGCAAATGTTTTGCACGCGGATCGCCGTTTTTGTATACGCGGTGTCCGAAGCCCATAATTTTTTGCTTGTTTGCAAGCGCGTTGTTAATGTAGCTTTCAACGTTTGCCGCCGAGCCGATTTCTTCAAGCATAACCATAACGGCTTCGTTCGCGCCGCCGTGTAATGGTCCTTTGAGCGCGCCGATTGCAGATGTTACGCCCGAATAAATGTCCGACAACGTAGCAACCGTAACACGGGCTGCAAATGTCGATGCGTTAAGTTCGTGATCGGCATGAAGAACAAGCGCCTGGTCAAGTGCCTTAACAGCTACTTCAGCTGGCTCGCTGCCCGTAAGCATATATAAGAAATTATATGCGATCGATACCCCTTGTTTTGGAGCTACAGGCTCTTTGCCTTCACGAATACGTGCGAAAGCGGCAATGATAGTCGGCAATTGCGCCTGCAATTTAATGGCTTTCAGTTGGTTCGCTTCAGGTGACATATCGTTAGCTGATGTATCGTACAATGCTAGGCTGGATACTGCTGTACGAAGCGCGGCCATCGAGTTCGTGTCTTTTGGATACAGCTTTAATTGCTCAAGCACTCCGTTCGGAACTGCCGCATATTGATCCAGTTTCTTCTGCAGTCCGTCAAGTTCGGAACGATTAGGTAGTTTACCATACCAAAGCAGGTAGGCGACCTCTTCAAAAGTAGCGTTTTCGGCGAGCTCGTCAATATCAATTCCGCGATACGTCAGTACTCCGTCAATAATCGAGCTGATGGAAGACGCCGCGGCGACAATTCCTTCCAGACCTTTAGTTGCTGTCATCGTTCTCTCTCCTTTAACTTGGGTATAGTTATCAGTAATAGGGATTGTAATTTGTACCATCGCTATTAATCATAAATGATTTTCGCAGTTAAGTGAACAAATACAGACATAAAAATGCTTTATCGGCATCATTAATATTTTTTTCGCACTATATTTCGCCGTTCCTTATCGTCTGCTCCAGCAGCATTTTTCCCTAATTGCGCCAATTTTAGCCGCTTCTTAAAACTATTTTTACAGAAGCGAATATAATGGTAAAATGTCCAATAGAGAACTGGCAGTGCAAAATTTGCCGCATCGGAGGCGCTACATGACAGAACAACGCATCGGAATAATAGACATTGGCTCCAACTCCGTCCGGCTCGTCGTATACGAGAGGACAGCGAATGGCGCACATCGTGTCGCTGATAGCAGCAAGCGGCCTGCGAGGCTAAGCGAGCGCATAGACGAGGATGGACGGCTCTCGAAAGCGGCTCTCGAAGAACTTGTCGACACATTGCGCCATTTTACAATGATATGTACGCACAATCATACCAGCCAGATTCGCGCAGTAGCAACTGCAGCTATACGAAATGCCGAGAATCGTTCAGAGATTCTCGAGCGGATAAAAGCAGATACAGGTCTAACCATTGAATTGCTATCCGGCGAAGAGGAAGCATCTTACGGATTTCTCGGCATGATCAACTCGCTCCATATCCGGGACGGATTTCTCATCGATATCGGCGGCGGCAGCACGGAGCTGTCGTTATTCCGTAATCGTGCACTTGTCCGTACGGTTTCATTGCCATTCGGCTGCGTTAGCCTTAACAAACGGTTCGGCTCGAAGGGCTTGCTTCATGACGATGAGCTGAAGGCGCTCGAAGCGCATGTTACAGAAGCGTTGCGACACGAATCGTGGATGGGCGAAGCTCCCGGATTACCGCTCGTCGGAGTAGGAGGCACCGTCAGAGCACTTGGTAAAATGCATCAGGCGGCTCATAAGTATCCTTTTCCGCAAACCCATAACTATCCTTTAACCGGCGAGCATACTGATGAGCTGTTTAATCAAATGAGAAAGCTTCCACTCGACAAGAGACGCAAGCTGCCCGGCTTGTCCAAGGACCGCGCCGATGTCGTTGTTCCTGGAGTAGCCATTCTTCGTGTATTGTTCCGGGCCACAAGAGCCGCTTATTACCGCATATGCGGCGCTGGCCTGCGTGATGGATTATTTCATGCGACGAGGTTCCCGAATCATCCAAAGCTGGACGACGTGCTCGCTTACAGCCTGACGAATTTAAGCGCGCTGCATCCCGAAGCACCCAAGCACAACGTTATGCAGGTTAACCGGCTCGCACTTGAGCTATATGACGCATTGAACTTCGTTCATCAATTGCCGCCGCAAACAAGGGTTGTGCTGGACACCGCTTCACAGCTGTTCAGAATCGGCGCTTCGATCGATTATTACGAATATGCCAGACATTCATTTTATCTCATCATTAACTCGCATCTGAATGGCTTGTCGCATCGGGAAATCATAATGACGGCCGCAGTCGCCTCTTACAAAAGCAAAAACCGGACTCGTCAGCACATATCCGAATATAGGGAGCTGCTGAACGAGTCCGACCTTGATGTCATTTATAAGCTTGGGGCGCTGCTGCAGCTGTCAGCTGCGCTTGACCGGACGGAAACGCAGGCCATCGGACAAATGAATACGCAAAAGTCGGGCTCCCAGCTTTTGCTGCGGCCTGTTCATCCGAGAGGCTCACTCGCAGTCGAAAGCCGTGAGGTTGAAGAGCTGGGCGCTGAATTCAAAAAACTATGGGGTGTGTTCCCTGTACTAGACTATTCGGCTACGCACGGCCCTTCCACGACGATATGACTCTCGCTTCAAATTGACTGCGGAACGGCTGATTGTTATCGTTCATGACATGCTCATAAGTACCATTAGGCTGCAGCTCGCGCGCTTTAACGTTATCGTTAATGTTGAGCTGCAGCATTTTAATTAATATTTGGCGAAGAGTAGTGTCAAATACCGGACACATAAGCTCGATACGCCGAGTCAAGTTACGTGTCATCCAGTCCGCGCTGGACAAATACACTTCCTCTTCCCCATCGTTGTAGAAATACATGATTCTTGCATGCTCGAGAAAACGGTCAACAATGCTGATAACTTGTATGTTCTCGCTTCGGCCGGGTACTCCAGGCCGTAAGCAGCATACTCCCCGCACGATGAGCACGATCTTCACACCTGCCTGGGACGCTTCGTACAGCTTATCGATCATTTCCTGATTTGACAGCGAGTTCATCTTTGCTATGATTCGTGCCGGTTTTCCCTCTATTGCATTCAATCGCTCCCGGTCAATGAGACGATACAGCTTTTCCTTCAAATCAGTAGGCGCAACACCAAATGCCTTCCACTCATAGGGCGATGAATAGCCCGTTACCTCATTGAATAACGCCGAAGCATCCCCGCCAATTACTGGGTGAGAAGTGAATAATCCGATGTCCGTATATAATGTTGCTGTTTTCTCATTGTAATTACCTGTTCCGACATGCACATAACGGCGCAGCGTTCCTTGCTCGCGCCGAACGACCAGCAAAATCTTGGCATGCGTCTTCAAGCCTACTAATCCATATACGACATGACATCCGGCCTTCTCCAGCTGTCGCGCCCACGCAATATTCCGCTCCTCGTCAAACCTTGCCTTCAGCTCCACAACGACCGTAACCTGCTTACCCGACTCCGCAGCCTTAGCAAGCGCCTGAACGAGCGCAGATTGGCCGCTGACGCGGTACAGTGTCATTTTGATCGCCATCACGTCCGGGTCATAAGCGGCTTGCATCACAAAATCATTAACCGCATCAAATGACTCGTATGGATGATACATCAATACATCACGTTGCCTTATTACCTCGAACATATCATCCGTATCATCAAATTCCCGCGGATATACCGGCTCCATCTTTTCATAGCGTAAATTATCGTAGCCCGGTAATGCGCCCGCAAACTTCATAAGAAAGCTTAAATCAAGAGGACCATCGATTTCAAAAAGATTGTCCGCGATTTCCAGCTCCTCCATCAGCATTTCAAGCGCATACGGATGCATACCTTTCCCTACTTCGAGACGAACGGGAATGCCCCAGCGGCGGCGGCGCAGCTCCTTCTCAATTTCCTCAAGCAGATCATCTGCGTCTTCCTCATTCAATGTGATGTCGGCATCACGCGTCAGTCGGAACGGATTAACAGAGAAAGGAATGTACCCGTTAAACAAGGTATCAATAAACTTTTCAATCAAATCCTCCAAAAGCACGAATTCCGTCTTTTTACTATTCGTCCTTCCAGGCACAGGAACAAATCTTGACAATATGGAAGGCACTTGCACGATAGCAAAGAACGGCTCCTCTTCTATCGGGTCACCCTCTTGCCTTAGCAGAACAGCCAAATATAATTCCTTCGTATGAACGAGCGGGAAAGGTCTGCTTTGATCGACAGCCATCGGAGTTAATACCGGAAAGACGATTTCATGAAAATAATCCGATACTGCTTTCGTTTGCGAAACATTCAGCTCATCAATCGAACGTATAAATATTCCTTCACGGCTGAGGCCGCGAAATACTTCCCTGTAAGTACGGTATTGATCATGAACCATTTGCGTTGCCCGTTTGATAAGTCTTTTCCAAAGGCCGGGCGCCGTATAGCCGGTGAAATCGGTTTTTGTCAAACCGGCTCTCATCTGCATTTGAATGCCGGCTACGCGAACGCTCATAAATTCATCCAAGTTGCTCGTGACAATCGCCAAAAACTTAGCTCTCTCCAGCAAAGGATTGCTTGCGTCCTGAGCCTCTTGAAGAACTCTTCGGTTAAATTCGATCCAACTCAAGTCACGGTTTACATAGTTGGACAAATGTTGTCTGGTCATTTCTCACGCCTCCTGCAAGGTTTGTGCAGTATTATTCTATTCTATTATGAAGCATGACTATTATTTGCATGTTAACCTTTTGTAAAAGCGACGTAAATATTAGAAACGGCCTATTTTAAAATTACCGTTTCTCATTCTATTTTCGATCCATTGCAGCAGTATTTGACGGTAAAACGGACGCGTCATAGGAAGCAGCAGCGTAATACCTACGATATCCGAGAAAAAGCCTGGTGTTAGCAAGAGGATACCTCCGGCAAGCACGCAGATGCCATCCAGCAGCGTTCGGCCAGGAATTTGTCCCGCCTGCATTTGCCGCTGAGCCTCCATCCACACCTTACGTCCTTCCGCACGAGCCAAGTAAGCGCCGGCAAACCCCATAATGATCAATATAAAAAAAGTGGTCCACCCGCCAAGCCAATCGCCAACCTGTAAAATTCCCCATAGCTCAATAACAGGCACAATAAGAAAAGCAGCTAGTAGCCATTTATACATGCATGACCCTCCTTGAATGTTTTGCCAAGCGTAAACTGTTGACGCTTCGCACGAACCGTTAGCTGCGTTTGTGCTCAGCTCGGTTCTGTGCCGTCCTTTGCGGCAAAAGCTCTGTGCTCAGGTTGATTTTGTGCGCAGCAGCTCATATAATTCCGGCATCGCCTTATTTATTCGGGTCGGCTGCCATTGCGCGCTCACCCATACATGCTTCGTTCCGCCTTCCACGAGCAGCTCGCCGGGAAGCTGTTGATCTTCTGCAAGCTCTGCGGGATGGAAGTCAGTTTGCGTCACCCTTCTGATTTGCGATTGAAAGGTAACCCGTACAGGTGAGCATTCCGTAATTTGTGTGCATACGAGAACGGTATCATCATAAAGCGCGGGAAGCAAATAACGGCACTGTAAATCGACAACTGGCAGCAGTAAGCCGCCCTGCTCGATTTTTTTGTAGTCGTAGCCTGCATTCCTTATCCATTCTGTACGTCCGATTTCAAACCAAGTTACATAATTGCCGTGAAAAACGACTCCCATTTGATCGGTTTCTTGATATCTTACACGAAGCGGATGCATAAACCAATTGGATGCCGATGCCATAAAATATCCTCCTTGCAATTAAACCTTACTTAACTAATAAGTATATAGTTAACAAAAAGCGACGGTGAGATCACCATCGCTTTAGCTTTTGTTATATATGATTGTTACTTTATATGACTAACAATTACAACACTTTGGATTGACCGTGGTAGATGACGCCTGTTTCGCCGTAAACCGTCACTTCCATGCCGTCCTTAAGCAGCTCTGTTCCACCCGAAACGCCGAGAATGACAGGAATTCCAAGATTTAAACCAACTACTGCGGCATGGCTTGTAATTCCGCCTTGCTCTGTAATTACCGCTGCCGCTTTCTCGAATGCTGGCATATAATCTTTGTCAGTCGTTACCGTAACAAGAATTGAGCCTTGTGTCGTTTTTTGAATCGCTTCCTGCGGCGTACGCGCAACAACGATTTTACCTGTTGCTATTTGGCTGCCGATACCTTGTCCTTGTGCCAAAAGCTCACCGATGTGGTGAATTTTAATTAGGTTCGTTGTACCTGAACGGCCAACAGGAACGCCGGCTGTAATCACAACTGTATCGCCAAGGCTCAGCATTCCAGTGCTCATGCCGCCTTTAACCGCATTTTCAAACATTTCGTCGGTTGTATCTGCTTCCGGACCCAATACGGCACGTACACCCCAAATAAGGGACAGACGGCGCATAACCTTCTCATCCGTAGTCACGGCAATAATCGGCGACTTCGGCTTGTACTTCGATACCATGCGGGCAGTAAAGCCGCTTTGCGTCGATGTAATGATTGCCTTCGCTTGAAGATCAAGAGCAGAGTTAGCTACCGCTTGGCTGATTGCTTCCGTTACGGTCGTTTGCTGAGCATTTGCTTGCTTTGTGAAAATCTCACGGTATTCAAGCGAACCTTCAGCGCGTTCTGCAATACGCGCCATCGTTTGCACCGATTCCACCGGGTATCTTCCGGCAGCTGTTTCACCAGATAGCATAATTGCGTCTGTTCCGTCGAAAATTGCATTCGCAACGTCACTCGCTTCAGCGCGGGTTGGACGCGGATTGCGCTGCATGGAATCAAGCATTTGTGTAGCCGTAATAACCGGTTTGCCTACGCGGTTACACTTTTTAATCATATTTTTTTGAACGAGCGGCACTTCTTCGGCTGGAATTTCTACGCCGAGGTCACCACGGGCTACCATCAGACCGTCGGACACTTCAAGAATTTCATCCAGATTGTCAACGCCTTCTTGGTTTTCGATTTTCGAGATAATTTGGATATGCGAAGCGTTGTGACGCTCAAGGAGCTCACGGATTTCAAGCACGTCGCTTGCTTTGCGAACGAAAGAAGCTGCGATGAAATCTACGCCTTGCTCGATACCGAACACGATATCGTTAGCATCCTTTTCTGTAATACCAGGCAATGAAATTTTCACGCCGGGTACGTTAACACCTTTTTTGCTTTTGATGGGACCGCTGTTTACGATTCGGCATAAAATTTCAGAACCATTAATTTCTTCAACAGTCAAACCAATCAAACCGTCGTCGATTAGAACAGTCGAACCTACGGATAGATCGTTTGGAAGATTGCTGTATGTAACCGGAATACGATTACGGTCACCCAAAATCTCTTCAGTTGTCAGCGTGATAGTTTCACCTTGATTGAGTTCAATCGGTTCTTCTTTCAGCTTGCCCAGACGAATTTCCGGACCCTTCGTATCAAGCAGAATGGCTACCGAAGTACCGAGCTCAACATTTGCTTTGCGAATGTTAATGATCCGGTTGCCATGCTCTTCAAAATCTCCGTGGGAGAAATTTAGACGGGCAACATTCATTCCTGCATTAATTAACTTTTTTGTATTTTCCAGCGATTCGCTGGATGGACCGATAGTACAAACGATTTTTGTTTTACGCATGCTAAGTTTCCTCCATTTATTGCCTGATATTCTATTATATTCTGACACGATTTTCCGCTGCTTGTACAGCGGAAAATCAATTGTACATATGACTTACTGGATGGTCGGTGCCTCTTCCGGAGCTTGTTCAACCGATTTCTCAATTTCATTGGCTGCATTTGTTGCATTTGCAGTCTGCGCATTCGGGATCGGCGCTTCCAAAGAGTGCTGTTCAGCAATTTTATACTGGCCAACCTTGCGGAATTTGTTGTAGCGATCCTCAATTAGCTGTTGTTCGTTTAATGGCAACAGCTCCTGCAAATGATGCCACAGCTTATCTTTAATCTGTTCTGCTTGAAATGCCAGATCTTTGTGCGCGCCGCCTTGCGGCTCGGCAATAATATCTTCAATAACGCCAAATTCCAGTAAATCCTTTGCCGTTATTTTCATCGCTTCAGCAGCTTGATCCGCTTTGGACGCATCCTTCCATAGAATGGATGCCGCTCCGTTTGGCGAAATAGCGCTATAAATCGCATTTTCTAGCATTAATACCCGGTTACCGACGCCTAAAGCTAACGCGCCGCCGCTGCCGCCTTCACCGATAACGATACAAATGATAGGCACGCCGAAGCCGGCCATCTCCCGCAAGTTACGGGCAATCGCTTCCGATTGTCCGCGCTCCTCGGCGGTTTTGCCCGGATATGCGCCCTTCGTATCAATAAACGTGATGATAGGCCGCTTAAACTTGTTGGCTTGCTCCATGAATCGAAGTGCTTTACGGAAGCCTTCTGGGTGCGGACTGCCGAAGAAACGCGCGATATTCTCGCGTGTATCCTTGCCCCGCTGATGGCCGATTACCGTTACCGGTATACCGTTCAGCTTGGCAAGACCGCCCACAATAGCAAGATCGTCCGCAAATAGACGATCCCCGTGCAGCTCCATGAAATCGGTAAACACCGTTTGAATGTAGTCAAGTGAAGTCGGACGTTGATGATGCCGCGCCATATGCATTTTTTGAGCCGGAGTAAGTTCACTATACAGCTCATCTTCCAGCTGCTTGCATTTCTGCTCCAAGCCCAAAATTTCTTCCGAGAAGTCAATGCCCTTCTCTACGCTGAGACTCTTCAGTTCCTTGATCTTTTGCCGCAAATCATTCAGCGGTTTCTCAAAAGGCAGCTCACCCGCCATGGGATGTTCCCTCCCTTACGCAATGCATGTCAAGCAGCTTTGCTAACGTAGACTTCATATCCTTGCGGTGTACGACTTTATCCAGCTGGCCGTGCTGCAAATTAAACTCTGCCGTTTGGAAGTCATCAGGCAACTTCTGACGAATCGTTTGTTCGA
Source organism: Bacillota bacterium (assembly GCA_051750645.1). Classification (GTDB taxonomy): domain Bacteria; phylum Bacillota; class Bacilli; order Paenibacillales; family Paenibacillaceae; genus Pristimantibacillus. Next base: position 86,289 of record JBNJJW010000002.1, read on the forward strand.
TAACGATACGTCCGGCAAAGCCGATTAATGCGCCAGGCTCGGCCAAATTGTAATCGCCCAAGCTCGCAAAGCTGGCCGAAACGCCACCTGTAGTAGGATCGGTGAAAATCGAAATAAACAAACCACCGGCGCCTTGAAATTTAGAAAGCGCTGCGCTCGTTTTGGCCATTTGCATCAAGCTCAAAATACTTTCCTGCATCCGGGCTCCGCCCGATGTAGAGAAAATAAGAAGCGGCAGCTGCTTGACATGAGCCGCTTCGATTGCCCTAGTAATCTTCTCTCCGACGACGGAACCCATACTGCCGGTGAAAAAATCAAAGCTCATGACCGCTACGACAACCGGAAAACCGCCGATCGTGCCTTCTCCGGTTACGACAGCTTCGCGCAGATTCGACTTGCTCTTCTGCTGCTCAAGCTTACTCGCATACCCGGGAAATGCAAGAGGATCGACGGATTCCATATCCGCATCATATTCTACCAGGTGCCCTTCATCGAGCGTTAATCCGATTCGTTCCCATGCGCTTAGCCGGTAATGATGGCCGCAAGAAGAACACACCTTTAAGTTTTTTTCCAATTCTTTGCTGTACTGAATCGTGCCGCACTTGGAGCACTTATTCATCAAACCTTCCGGTATATCCCGCTTGCGCGGCTCCGAAGGTATCGTCGCATATTTCTTCTTCGTAAATAAGTCCTTTATTTGCACGTGTGACACCTCTCAAGGCGCAATAGTATAGGGCAGACCATCATGGCCGCATAATGGAGTTAAACACTTCCTGAACTTCCTCCAGCTCACCTGATGGAACCAGTATCTCATATTGCTGTTTGGACAGATTAACGGCGCGGATTTTCACTAAAAACCCTTCCTCCGTAAGCCGCTTCTTGATGTTCTCTGCTATTTTTGCTGTTGGTGCGATATAAATGACCGTCCACATCATGGTACCTCCTGAAAACTTTGCTGGCGCAAAGTTCACTTCCTAAGCATAGCTAATTCCCGGTAACAGGCCATATGATCTCATAATGATACCATAGTCATGGCGAATCCGGCAAATCATATCGGTTCGCTTTTGGGTCCTGATGAGCAATACGAGCAGATGCGGCGGCGGCTAATCCAGCGACAAGGTCATCCAAAAATACATGAATCCGCTCGCCCTTCAAATTCAATTGACGAATGATACCGGGTTTTACTTTATCCAAATATCCGAAGCTCGTCAATCCGATCATACCGTAAACATTCGTTATTCCGAGCGCTAGCGTTTCATCAACGCCGTAAAGCGACTCGTCGGTTTCCATAATCGATTGAAGCGGCTCAGGCAGCAGCCGTCGTTCTGCCAATTCATCGAGGGCAATACCTGTGTACATGACATATTGCACCTCCCGTTTGGCGAGCACCGCCCTTACGCTTTCCTCGCACTCCTCCATTGTCAAATCCCCGTTATAAGGACGCTGCAGCGTATACACGATTTCCGTCACATCATCGACAGATACTCCCCGTTTCAAGAGCCATTTCTCGATTCCTGTCATTTTAGCCCCATCCCTTCCGCAACTGCTTGTACGTTTATCTCGGAAACTGGGCAGAGCGGCCGAACGAAAGCCGCGTATATCCAGCCGTTTCCGCTTGTATCTCTAAACATATGCAAGTACAAGCTCTGACGTGCATATGAAATACAATTGATTGCGAGATTTTAAGGAAAGGACGGGTATCTTCGGAAAAAGGTCAGAAGCGGCAAATCTTTATTTGACAATAATAGCGCCTTCTCCCAGCAGCTGCTCGATAGCGCTGATTAGCTGCGGTGAAGGCTTAACGCGATAGCTGTCGCTAAGCGCGATCGACTTTTGATCTTGTTCATAGAACAGAACGGTATCCAGTTGACCGGAATGGTCTGCCAGCAGCAATTTCAGCTTTGCCAGCACAGCAGGCTGCTCATTTGCTGCAACGATCTTGATGTAAACCCGTTGACGCTTACGCTCAGCAGGGGTTTGACGCTGCAGCGCAGCTTGTGCTGTTTGGACTTGTCCTTGCGGAGCAAGACCTTGCGATACCGCTCGCCCTGCTTCCGCCCCCCCGGCTGCCGTGCGTGCTGCGCGAGCTTGCGCTTGCTTCTGCAGCCTCCGCACCTGCTCCGCAAGATCCTGCCCTGGGCGTCCAAGCGGGACGACGTCCTCAACGATCAGCTTATAATCGTCGTCCTGCTGCTGAACGGTCCCCTGCACGATTGCCAGACCGCCCTTCTCGAGCTTGCTCCCGCACCGTTTCCAAACCGACGGAAACACGACCGCTTCCACGCGCATAATACGATCCTCGAGCTCAAGGAAACCCATCGCGAGACCTTTCTTATTCGTAAACGGCTTCAGCGAGACGATCATCACGCCGACGATCGCGACCGCTCCGTCCTTCGCATCGCTTAGCTCGACTAGCCGATCGAGACCAAGGTGCGCCAGCTGCTGCTCCGCGTCATCCAGCGGATGCCCGGACAAATAAAGTCCAAGCAGCTCCCGCTCCAGATCCAGCTTCTGTCCGGTCGTATAAGGACGCACATCAGGCAGCTCGACATCCCAATTTTGCACCTCGTCGAAGCCGAACATCTCAATCTGCAGCTCTTCGCGTTCTTTACGCCATTTAACCGCGGTTTCCACCGTTTCCTCAAGCGCTGCAAGCAGCTGAGCCCGGTGGCCGGGAAGCGAATCACATGCTCCCGCTTGAATAAGCGATTCCAGAACCCGCTTATTCACGACGCGCAGATCGACCCGCTGGCACAAATCCAGCAAGCTGGCGAATGGACGCTCGCTGCGCTCCTTTTGCAGCGCTTCAATCGCCTGCGTACCGACATTCTTGATTGCCGCCAACCCGAAGCGAACGGCTTTGGCCACGGGTGTAAAGGAAATACTGCTTTCATTCACGTCAGGCGGCAAAACCTCGATACCCATGCGTCGGCATTCATCCACATATTCTGCTGTTTTACGCTGGTTGCCGGTCACTGATGCCAGCATGGATGCCATAAAAGGAACGGGATAATGGGCTTTCAACCATGCGGTCTGGAACGCAAGCACGCCGTAGGCCGCCGCATGCGCCCGAGGGAAGCCGTAATCGGCAAATCGCACAATCATATCGTATACATGATTTGCATCCGATTCCGAATAGCCTTGCTCCAGACTTCCCTTCACAAAGTGCGCCCGTTCCTCATCGAGCACCTCCCGCTTCTTCTTGGAAACGGCTCGCCTCAGCAAATCCGCTTCCCCAAGCGAGAAGCTTGCCATCAATGATGCGATTTGCATAATTTGTTCCTGATACACGATAATGCCGTACGTGTCGGCAAGCAACGGCTCAAGCGTCGGATGAGGATACTCGACGTTTACGAGCCCGTGCTTGCCTTGAATATACTTTGGTATAAACTCCATTGGACCTGGGCGGTACAAAGCGAGCACCGAGACGATATCCTCGAATTCGGTAGGCTTCATATCGCGCAGGACCCGCCGCACTCCCGCTGACTCCAGCTGGAATATCCCCGTTGTATCGCCGCGGCCAAGCATCGTATACGTTTCGGGATCGGCATCGTTAATCAACCGAAAATCGATGTCCTTACCGTACAGCTCTTTTACCCAGTGCAGCGTTCGCTCCAGTATGGACAGCGTGCGCAAGCCGAGAAAATCCATTTTGAGAAGACCGATCGCCTCCAGATGCTCCATCGAATATTGCGTGAGTGGTATGCGCTCGCTTCCCGTTTGAAGAGGTGCGTAATTGGTCAGCGGCTCCTGCGAGATGACTACGCCAGCCGCATGCGTCGAGGCATGGCGCGGCATCCCTTCCACCTTCAGCGCCATTTGCATCATAGCAGCCGTCTTCGGCTGTCGCTCGCATGCTTCGCGCAGATCCGCGCTGATGCGTTGCGCCTCTTCAAGCGTAATGCCGAGCTGGTTCGGAATGAGCTTAGCCGCGCGGTCTACCTCCTGAAACGGAACGTTCATCGCCCGGCCGACATCCCGCACAGCAGCCTTCGCTGCCATCGTACCGAACGTAATAATTTGCGCAACATGCTCTTCCCCGTATTTGGCAGCGACATAAGCGATGACCTCATCACGGCGCTCGTCATTGAAGTCGATATCGATATCCGGCATCGATATGCGCTCAGGATTCAGAAACCGTTCAAACAAAAGCTTGTACTTTATCGGATCCACATCGGTAATGCGAAGTGTGTAAGCAACCAAGCTCCCGGCAGAAGATCCTCTTCCCGGACCTGTTCGGATTCCGCGTTCATGTGCGAACCGTATAAAATCCCAGACGATCAAAAAATAATCGCTAAACCCCATTTTTTCGATAACAGACAGCTCGTAATCGAGGCGTTTTTCCGCTTTTATACGAAAGTCCGCATCAGTCGCCCATTCAGAAAGTCCGGCATAACGCGCGGTCAAGCCATCGCGGCAAAGAACGCTCAAATATTCCGATGAGCTCATTCCTGCCGGCACCGGTCTGAATACCGGTAACGGGGCGCGTCCAAGCTTCAGCTCGAAGTCGCATTTCTCCGCGATTTCCAACGTATGTTCCAGCGCTTCCGGAACATGGCGGTACAGCATCTCCATTTCGTCCGGGCTTTTCATATACAGCTGATCCGTCAGCATGCGCATCCGGTCGGCATCGTCAACCGTTTTGCCTGTTCCGATGCAAAGCAGCACATCCTGCACGGCTGCGTCCTCAGCCCGCAAATAATGAACATCGTTCGTAGCCGCCAGCTTGATGCCGGTCTCGCGTGCCAGCTCGATCATCGCGGCGGCCACCTTCTTCTGATCCAGCATGCCGTGATCCTGCAGTTCCAAATAGAAATCGTCTCTGAAAATATCTTGGTAGCGCAATGCGGCCTGCCGCGCTTCATCACGGCGGTCATGCAGCAGATGCTGCGATATTTCGCCCTTCAAGCAGGAGCTTAAGCAGACCAGTCCTTCCGAATGCTCCCGCAGCACCTCCAGATCGATTCGCGGCTTGTAATGGAACCCTTCCAAATGACCGATCGAGCTAAGCTTCATCAGGTTCCGGTATCCGGTTTCATTTTTGGCGAGCGCAATCAAATGATAGGTAGGGTTATCCTTGCGCGTCCCTTTGTCAAAGCGTGATCCGGTCGTTAAGTACAGCTCGCAGCCGATAATAGGCTTGATGCCGTGAGCCCGGCAAGCGCGGTAAAACGGCACTGCTCCGTACATGACGCCGTGATCGGTCAGCGCGAGCGCCTTCATGCCAAGCTCTGCGGCTCTCGCCGCAAGATCGCGGATTCTCGCGGCGCCGTCGAGAAGGCTGTATTCGCTGTGGACGTGCAAATGCACGAAAGTTTGTTCATTATTACCGCTCATCGCATCCGTTCCTTTCCGCTTCGTCCGATTAAGTTAGCTCTATTTTATCATAATAGAGGAGGACACGCCCATAGAATGGTAGTAGAGCACATATGCTTTCGAAGCGGGCGTTGCTCGCAAAACTTTTAGGAGGTCTAGTGATGAGCTACTTTCTGTCCAAGGCGGGACTTGATTTCTTCATAGCGTTCGGAATTGTCATAGGAGGCTCGATGCTGGCGGGGATCGGGTCTGTGTTCATGCTGCTGCCGCCTGCGGCTACGATGCTCGACACGGCAGCAAGGCTGAAAATATGGGCTATCGTAGCAGCGATCGGCGGATCGATTGATCCTGTTCGTGTCATTGAGAGCAACATCACTGCTGGTCAATTGTCGCCGGCCGCACAGCAGATCTGTTTTATTATTATTGCTTTTCTTGGGGCGCATCTAGGAACGGAGCTTGTCCGGCTCATATGCAAGGGAGCTGCTTAAGCGATGCGGGTGCCACCTTTTGAACGTTATGTGATTGGACTGCAGATGGCTGGGATGCTAATGCTCGGCATAATAATAGGAGCAATTATATATAATTCTATTTTTATGGCGCGATTCCAGGCCTTGATAACTTTGAAGAGTGAGCTGGAGGTACAGCTGGAGCAATACGAGCAGGATATAAAAAACTTGAAGCAATTCAAAAATCAGCATACAGTCATCAAAAGCGTCCTTCCCCGTATAGAAAAGGAGACCGGTCAAAAATCTGGCAGGCCGAATCTCGATCAAGTAACGGAAGCCGAGCTAATAAAACGAATAAAAGAGGATCTAAGCAGCTTTCTTGGCCGAAGCATATATGAAATAGATTCCGACGCAAGGCTGGCGCGAACGCTGCTGGAACGGAAAGTGTACAGCGACGTGTATAACAAAGATTACAGCATTGAAGTGAAGACTGCGCTTGTGGTAGATAACGCCCTGCAAGTGTGGGTTGCGGTCCGCAACTATGCGAAGCCTCCTTCTTCCTAAGCGCGCAGCAGCTTTTCGTGATACAATAGATGCTGATTTCACTATGCTGCATTAACGCATAAATAAAGGAGCTGCTTCACAATGGATCAACTAATACAATGGCTGCTGGCGCCAGGCATCCTTATTTCACTTGTGTTCTCGGTCATTTTCAGCTTCAAATCACGCCGTTCCACCGATGCCAGGATGCGCGGCATATATGCTGCCAGAATGAATATTTGCATGGGCGTCATGCTGCTGATCATCGCATTGGTTCAGCTGTTTCTATCAGCCGAGTCCACTCTCCGTATCGTCATAGGCGCCTTGTTCATGGTGCTCGGGGTGTTCAATCTATTTGCAGGCCTCCGCAACCTTAGCCTATATCGCACAATGAAAAGCTAAACGGCCATCAATAGGGATCAATCATCTGGGCCGTCATCATCGCCTTGGCGGCCAATCCTTGCGGGTCCATAACTTCGATTTCCAGCTTCGTAAATTTGCGGCTCATTTCCAGCGCCCTCGGTATGATCGAAATTTCACTGTCAATATGAACCGGCCTAACGAAATAAGTGGTCATGCTCTCAAGCAAGTAATCACGCTTCGCAGTTTCCCGAATCATTCTGCGCGCTGCCTGCGTCATTAATGTGGCGAGCAGCCCCTCTGAGACCATTCCGAGCGCTCCGGACATTTGCGGCGTAATCGACCCTTTGTAAGCAATGCCTAATTCATCATCTTGACCGTTTACGCTTGTTGAAGCCATAAAGCCCGTCCACATTAAGTCCTCGAACGTTTCTCCCGATTCAGGCTGCTTGCCTGCAAAACGCATCGCATCCAGCACTTCCTGTCTTGTAACGACGCCTAGCAGCTTACGGTGCCTATCGACTATCGGCAGCAAATCGATGCCCTCCGCTGCCATTGTGTGCGCTGCCGAAGTAACGCTAATGTTAGGTGCTGCCGTGATCGGCTGCCGCGTCATCAGCTTGTCGACGACGGTATCTTCAGGCGAGCCCACCGCATCCTTAGCCGTCATCATCCCGACAACCCTGCCTCTCTCATCAACTACAGGAAAACGGGAATAGCCGGTCTCTTGCGAAAGTTTGTGAAAGTTCGATACGGTATGCCCACTTTGCAGAACGTCAGCAGGACGGCTGAACGTTACGATATCCTCAATAAGCATAATTTTCCGTTTAATAAGCCGGTCGTACATCGCACGGTTAATCATCGAGGCGACCGTAAAGGTATCATGGCGGGATGAAAGAATAGGCAGCGACCGTTCGTCGGCTAGTTTGATCACTTCCGGGCTTGGCTCAAAGCCGCCCGTAATCAGAACGCCAGCCCCCTCCTCGAGCGCGCAGCGATGCGCACCGACACGGTTACCGACAATAAGCAGACTGCCCTCGTCAATATACCGCAGCATCGCTTCGAGCTCCATTGCTCCGATAACGAACTTATGCAGTGTTTTCTCTAGTCCTGCCGCACCTCCGAACAATCGGCCTTCGACAATTTCCGCCACCTCGCCGAACGTAAGCTGATCCAGCGCCTCCCGCCGTTTCCGGTCGATCCGCACGGTCCCGATACGCTCCTTCGTGCTTACTATTCCGGTGCTTTCCGCTTCCTTAAACGCTTTGTATGCCGTGCCTTCGCTAACTCCAAGCGCTTTGGCAATTGCCCGCACCGAAATTTTCGTACCAATCTTCAAGCTCTGTATATAGTGTAAAATTTGTTCATGCTTCGTTCTGGTCTCGTTCCCCGGTCCGATTGGATCCATTGCTATTCCTCCGTCCTACAAACAATGTCTTCTTCCCATTATAGGAGAAAGCGGGGAGCAAGTCATGTTCATTCCGTTCTCTATCTAAAAATTAAAGCTGCCATTGCAGAAGCACCTGCTCTATCTTTAGCTTCCCGTCGACCCATTCGCCTCCCGCGCCCTTCAGCCTCCATTTTTTGAACAGCTGCTGAATCGTTTGCACATTAATCGCGTCTTCCGCACCGGACATAATAAAAACCTGCCAGTCATATTCGATCGGAAGAGGATAGCGCAATGCTTGAATAGTAAAATGATCGATTTCAATCGTTTGAGATGGAATTTCTTCATAGGCGCTGGAAAACAAAAAAGAGTTGTGTTCACTGTATGGTCTTGAAATAGGATCAGATTTGAGCTCGAGCACGTATTCCACGATCTGTGTATGCGGATTGACGCGGCAGCTGAAGGAACCGCGAGCCGTTGCAGCTTTGTCAATTCGATGTGAGAATCGATAAGTGAATCGGACAAGGAAGGGAACATTGCAATAATAAGCGCGAACTTTTCTAAAAAACTCGAATTCGTCAACCACTCTGTCAGCCTCCTCGCATCCACGTTATCGCCAATTCATCTATCCTATCACTTTCGAAGAAATTGGTAAATTCCCCCTATAAAGGCAATGATAATATTAGAATGATACTTTTTTACACAATTATAGTAAAGAACCCACCTATTAGTCAATGACTATAGTCGCTATTTTTAATATGCTCTATAGAATGTTGTTGATAGACAAGGAAAGTTCTATCGTTAGGCTGAGGTGACATTATGAGTGAGATTGCAGGACTAATCGGAGAAAACATTCGTCTGCTTCGCAAAAAAAGAGGGCTAAGCCAAGAACAGCTGGCTTTTCGGGCCGATATAAACGCCTCGTATATGGGACAAGTTGAACGCGGGGAAAAAAATCCGACGATTGACGTGCTCAGCAAAATCGCCCTGGCGCTTCAAACGCCGATTGAGCAAATCGTAAATGTCATTTCTATTGCTCATGAAGCTGACCACAATGATGATAATGATGAAAATGGCTATGCCAATAAAATTGCCCATCAATTAAACGGCTTAAGCTTGAAGGAGCAGGAAGCCGTATACAAATTTGTGAAGCAGCTTGTTCAATTTAAGGAAATCAATTAATTAAAAAAAAAGAAGATCCGACTGGTTATATGCCAGCGGATCTTCTTTTTTATCATAGCGCAATCTCTATTTAAGACTGCCCGCAATCTATCCCCGGGCTCTCTTAGAAACGACTGCTTTCTGAAGCAGCCTGCGCTCCCAAAGCAGCGCCTTAGCTCTCTTTATACGCTCCATCTCCTTGCGCTTCTCGTCATCCATGAGCAGCAGCGCATTAACATGTGCCGTAATGACGACCAGCGCAAAGCCTACCCAGACAAGCCCGAACACACTCGTCCAATCCCATGGCGCATTAAGCTCAAGACGCGGCAGCGCATATATGAGCATCGCGAGCGCAATAAGCAAATACAACAAATGACGGCCTTTACCGGAAATCATTGCCTTCAACTCCTCCACAAGGTCGTAAGCGGCAGCCTTCTTGTCCGCATTACCATTCTATGAAAGAAGTTCCTAGTATATGACTCTAGTCAACAATAGCCTTCAGCACATCTGACATAATACGGTTGATATCCTCGAATACGACTGCAAAGCGGCGCTCGGCTTCGAGCAGACGTCCAATCAGCGGATTGAGCGCAATGACCTCATACAGCTTGTTCATTTTCTCCATATCTTCAGCGGACGGCTCTTCTCCTGCCATCATCTTTTGCTGCAGAAAGTTTTGCCGTTCACGAAAATCATCCAGCATCCGTTTCGCATCCGGGTCAGCTTCCGCAGCCTGCTTCGCAGCCTTAAGCTGCATCGCCTCATCGCTTTCCTTCAATGCTTTGGCTAATTCATAAGCTTTGTCATATATATTCATAATACCCTCTCCCATTCTTTTCATCTTTTGTTTTATAGGTTCAATCATACCGCTTTAAGACAACCGAAGCCAAGTCATAAATGGAAAAGCTAATGAAAACAACACATGCACCGCTTCTGATTTTGAATCACAAAGGGATAGATGTCCTCATATGATGAAGTAATTCGTGTAAAACACCTTCAGGCCGCTTACCCCATATCGTCATCCTCCTGCTTGAAAGGAGATTTATGATGCTCAAATCGAAAGTAGCCGTACAGGTGATCAGCTCCGGCATGCTTCCGGATGATACGCTCATTCTTGGCGAAACATATGTAAAGCAATGGAAAATTCCGCAAGGCCAACACCTCCAATTAAAATTCGGTGCCTTTCGTAAGAATGTGAAAGTCATTCCTGTCGCAAAGTACGACGGGCTGCGGATCAGCCAAGGCTTAGCAGGGCAGATGGGAATAGTGAACGGAGCGTCGATCAGATTACAATACAAAGCCGGGACATCCACACTCGTACTCGGACCTTTAATCGGCATACTCGTTACCCGCGATTATCCGCATATTCCGGATAAACCATTCGGTTCCATTACTATGTTTTGCAATGAGCTAGTCGAAGCCTGTACGGCGCAAGGCGTTTACGTTTATTTTTTCACGCCGAATCAAATCGGCAGCAGCCCTGATACAATTGAAGGCTGGATATTTTCAGATGGATGGAAAAAGGCCGTAATGCCCGTGCCTGACGTCGTCAATAACCGGTTGTCATCCCGGAAATTGGAGAGCAAACCCAGCGTACAACATTTTATGAAAGAGGTAAAACTGCAGCATCAGACGAGCGTTTTCAATGAAAAGTTTCTGGATAAGGCCGAAGTTTTTGACGCGCTGAAAAAAGACGGTTCAATAGCCCGCTATTTGCCTGAGTCGCATTTGCTGCGCAACTACATGATGCTGAAGTCGATGTGCTCGCGCTACAACAACGTATTTCTCAAGCCTGTTCGCGGCAGTTTGGGTAAAGGCATCATTCGTATCACACGTATGGACACGGATAACTACCAAGCGATGTACACGACTGCAGCAGGTACACGCAAGCAGCAGTTTACCAGCTTGGTAAAGTTCTATTCAACCCTATCAGCGAAAATGAAAACAAGTCGTTACCAAATACAACAAGGCCTTCAGCTTATTGAAATTCAGAAACGGCCAGTCGACTTTCGCGCGCTCGTTCAAAAAGACGCAAGCGGCAAATGGACGGTCACCTCGATTGTCGCCCGTACGGCGGGCAACGATCTTTTCGTATCCAACCTGGCACGCGGAGGAACGCTCAGCACTGTAGGAGAGGCCGTTGCCAAATCGAATCTGTCCGGAATCAGCAGACAAGATGCAACGAATCGATTGCAGCAAGCGGCGCTTAATATCGCCCGCAGCCTCGACACGCAAATTCCAGCACATTTTGGAGAGCTGGGCATCGACTTAGCGCTCGACACTAGCGGCCGCGTATGGCTGCTGGAAGTGAATTCAAAGCCGTCCAAAAACGATAACACACCTCTAAATGAGAATAAAATACGTCCATCCGTCCGGATGATGATTCAATACTCCCGATTTTTATCGGGATTTTAACGGAGGCGCTTATGCAAATTGGAACGATCATCCTCGGTATCGTCGTCGCTTCGATTGGCCGTTCCGCCGATGGTACTAAGACGGAACCGGTAATTCCGGAGCCCTCTTTTTACCGTGCGCTTAGCTTGACCGCCGTGCAGCTTGGCATCGATGTATATGTATTTGAAGCGGAAGACTATCAATCGCAATCCGGACTTCTTCAAGCCTGCCGGCTGGAGCAAAATCGCTGGGTGCGGCAGTTAGTTCCATTGCCGGATATCATCTACGACCGCTGTTTTTACACGCGTCCGGAGCAGCGGATAAGCTGTCGCAGCATGCTGAATGCAATAGCGCTGCGTAAGCCGTATATAATGCTGAACGGCATTCTTCCGACAAAGCTCGACGTATATGAAGCACTCAAGGATAACAGTATGCTGGCAAAGTATTTGCCAGAAACGATACGTTACTATTCAGCAGAGCAACTGGGACAGCTGGAAGAACGATATGAAGCTGGTGTCATTTTGAAGCCGGCGGCCGGAATGCAGGGCAGAGGAATAGCGCATGTGAAGAGAAGCCCGCTCGATCAGTCGACCCAAGTGAACGGCAGAACCCTCCAAAACCGACCTTTCTCCAAAACATTCACCGACAACAACGCGAAGAAGCAATGGCTGAGCCGCTTCATAAACCGCACGACCTATTTAATACAACCTTATTTAGAGCTATGCGGCGAGGATGACAAACCCTTTGACGTAAGAGCCTTGCTGCAGAAAAACGGTAAGGGTAGATGGTCGCTCTCCGGAGTCGCGGTTCGCAGCGGGCAAATCGGCTCCGTTACGTCCAATCTGCATGGCGGAGGCGACGCTCGCCCGGCTAGCGGGCTGCTTTCTGTTAAATTTGGGTCGCAAAAAGTCGAACGTTTACTAGAAGAGATCCATACAATAAGCAAGCAAACAGCAGAACAACTTGAAAGCAGATTCGGGAGATTTGCCGAACTTGGACTCGATTACGGGATAGAGCCGGACGGCAGACTCTGGCTAATAGAAGCGAATTCAAAGCCCGGGCGTAATTCCTTTCGAATAATAGGCGACCTGGAGGCTGCGCGGCAATCGATTGTACGGCCTCTCTTGTACGCCCGCTTTCTGTCAAGGCGCCTTCATCCGTCCTTTGTAGCTAACGTATCCGCAAACGGCCGTTTCGGTAATTCGAGTATGAACAGTCAAAAACGGCCTTTCAACGTTCAGGAGGTTCATCGATGAGTTTGACAACTTGTAACGTACATTTCTCACAGCAACCCGATAAAATCGTATATTTGTCCAGCCCGTTGCTGAAACAGCTGAAGCTATCCGGCAAAAAGTCCGTTCAACTTAAACTGGGCAATGAAGTTATTACAACAGAGATCAAGCAGCTGAAACGACCTGGCAACCATTTGTATTTGTCAGCAGGCGTGCGCCAGTCAATCAAGGTGCCGAAATCCGGGAGCGTATACGTGCTTAATACTGGTGATAACGAGGTTAAGCTTGGACCTCTCGTCGGTATATTAAGCGATAGCGGCATCCGCTCCGAAAGCAATCCTTTTGGCGGCCGTACCGAATTTATTAAGCAAATTATCCGTTCGGGCGAGCATAAAGGTTACTTATTCGGGTTTACTCCTCATGATATTAACTGGCACCAAGAAACGATTAACGGCTATTTCCTAAATCCGCAAGGCGGCTGGTACCGCAAAATCATACCGCTGCCTGACGTTGTCTATAACCGTTTACCGAATCGTCAGGCGGAAACCTCCGGATCGATTAATGCGCTCCGGGAACGTTTCGTACGCCATAAAATCCCATTTTTCAACTGGAGCTTCTTCAACAAAGCCGATGTGTATAAGCTGCTAGACAACGATCCTGAGGCGTTAAGCCATTTGCCGGAGTCCGTTTCCGGTCCTAACGCAGACAATATAAAAGAACTGCTGGAGAAGCACCAATTTCTATATCTCAAACCTACTGCCGGCAGCCTGGGAGCCGGGATTTACCGGCTTACCTATCATCCGAAACGCGGCTATTTCGCCCGCTACCGCAAAGGCGGTCAAAACGTGCTGCTGCGGTTCACGAACTTCCAGAGCTTAATGAGGATGCTGCAGGCTAAGCATGGCAGCAGCTTAAATCACTATGTCGTTCAGCAGGGTATCCGGTTGGTTGAGATCGACAACTGTCCGCTTGATTTCCGGTTCCATATGCATAAGAACGGCAAAAACGAATGGGTGCCCGCCGGCATCGGCGCGAAGAAAGCAGGCCGGGGAAGTGTAACGACGCATGTGAAAAACGGCGGGTCGCTGATGACGCCGGAGCAGGCGCTGAGCAGGACGTTTGGCGATCAAGCAGAGGCTGTTCTGGATAAAGCGAAGGAAGCCGCTGTTAAGATTTCTGAAGCCATTGAGCGGAACTATCCGCACCGGCTTGGAGAGCTCGGCCTTGATATCGGAATTGATAAAGACGGTGAAGTATGGATGTTTGAAGCGAATGCCAAACCGGGACGATCGATCTATAAGCATCCAGCGCTTCGTTCGGAGGGGCGTGCTTCAGTTTCTTACATTATTGAGCATTGCATGTACCTTAGCAACTTCCAAGGAGGTAATAGCTGATGAACAGTTTACTTCCGGAAGAATTGAACTTCAAGGAGCTGCGCGCTGACCGAACGGTACTCGCTATTTTGACCATGGACGACGAGGTCAATCTCTTCCGGGGTAATCGCAGCAACTTTATAGATTTGATCAAAACCGGTCAATCGATGGGTTTCATCGTCTATGTGCTGACGGTAAAAGACTTGCTGTTCACGAGGAACAGCCTGATAGGCTATGTATACAACGAAGATGACGACAGCTGGCAGCAGCGACTCCTTCCTTTTCCCGATATTATTTACAACCGGATTCCCCAGCGGGAAGATGAAATTCTGCCCATTGCCCAACAAAAGATAGCCGCTTGCCAAAATCATTCACGCGTTAAGCTGTTTAATCCTTCCTTCTTCAACAAATGGGATTTATTCGAATGGCTGCGCCTATCCAAAACGACCAAACCTTATATACCTTCAACGCGAAAGCTGATGACGGTAAACGGTCTAGGACGGATGATGCGCAAGCATTCCTACCTCTATTTAAAACCTGAAAGCGGTAAGGCCGGCAAAGGCATTATGACCATCAATGTGCAAGCCGAGAAGCAATTGCCGTACCGGTTAAAAATACAAGCGGATAAGAAGAGTGCAACTTATAACTGCTCTTCGATTAACAAGCTTTGGAGCCACATTCAAAAACAAAGCGGTGGCGAAGCTTACATTGCCCAGCAGGGCATCAATCTTGCCTCCTTCAACGACAGGCAATTCGACTTAAGGGCGCTCGTACAAAAAAACAAGCGCGGCAAATGGGATATAACGGGTATTGGCGCACGGATAGCAGGCGCCGCCAGCATTACGACTCATGTGCCGCGCGGCGGTATGATCGAAGATCCCGAGAAGCTGCTCGCCAATTCATTTAATGAGGAGCAAGCACGTAAACTATTAATAAAAGCAAAAAACACGGCTCTGCTCATTGCGAAGCAGATCGAGCGGGCATCCGGACAGCTTCTCGGTGAAATGTCGATGGACCTGGGAATAGACAGTGAAGGCAACATGTGGTTTTTTGAAGCTAACTCAAAGCCTATGAAATTCGATGAGCCGCATATTCGCAAAAAATCACTCGAGCAAATTTTTCATTATGGAGCTTATTTGGCTAAAACGGTTAAAGCTGGAGATACTGGCAGTGCTGGTGGCGCATAACGTGGAACGGGAGGAGGCCGGGCTCTCGTACAAGCGAAGATAAAGCGTCTTGGCGTAACACAATGATGAAGGGCTACCGATCAAGCCATGTGCTGCTTGATCGGTAGCCCTTTTTTTACTGCTCCAGCAGAATGATCAGCTCATGGAAATCGGATAAGAGCACATCAGCACCATCCAGCTCCGCAGCTCTTCCGTAGCGCGCATAGGCGCAGCCGATTGTTAGCAGGCCGTTCGCTTTTCCCGCTTCCACATCCGATGAACGGTCGCCGACCATCCAAGCCGTATGTATGTTGTGATCCTGAAGCAATCTTGCGACTAAATCAACCTTGCTTGCGGTAGCATATTCTCCTGCGCTGTATACCCCGTCGAACAGCTCTGCAATCCCTTTATAACGAGCAACACCCTTCACATAGTCCTCAAGTCCGTTGCTTGCGACAAACAGCTTAATACCGCTTTCCTTCAGATGCCTCAGCGTTTGCTCCACATAAGGATACAGCTCCCCTTCTCCCGCAGCCAGTCCCTCCAGCTCGTATTGAAGCAGCAGCTCATCTGCACGCTTTCGGGCCGCTTCTGTGCCGCCTGGCATCACTTGCCGCCAAATATCCTCAAGCAGCATGCCAAGGCAGCTAAGCAGCCGTTCCACTGGAGGCGTTTCCTGTTCGTACAGCTTTTCCACACGCAGCGTCTCGAACACCCGATGATGTACGGGGATAAGCAGCGTATCGGTTTCAAACAATGTTCCGTCCATATCAAAAATAATAGCTTCCGGCGTAGGGAGCTTAAGCTCGCTCATGGTTGAATCCCCCTTCCAAGTCTGTCCTTATCATACTGGAATAGTTGAAAGCACCGCAAGCTCCGGCATATTGATAAATAGAACCGGATATGTCACACTGTGTGGTGGGTGAATTCACAAATTGCCCCTTTAGGAAGGACGTGACGGTATACGTATGACGAAATGGCTGCTTCGTTCCATGACAGAATTAAGCTCGCGCAAATGGATCTCCAGGATAACTGGAAAATTCGCGCAATCGGCCGCCAGCCGCCCTTTTATTTCCCGTTTCGCAACGACATACGGCATCAAGATAGAGGAAGCAGAGAAGCCCCTCTCTCAATATAAAACGTTAAATGAGTTTTTTACACGCAGGCTAAAGCCAGGACTGCGGATGGTGCATGACGGTGCCGACTCGCTCGTGAGTCCGGTCGATGCGCTCATTACCGGAGCTGGACCTATCCATGCCGGTACGATTGTTAACGTAAAGGGACAAGACTATACCATTGATGAGCTGCTTAACCGGTCCCCGCGAACAGCCAGCTACATGAACGGGTTTTATATCGTCCTCTATTTAAGTCCAACCGACTATCACCGCATACATACGCCGGTTAGCGGCCGCATTGTCGAGCGGGAGCACGTTGCAGGCAAGGTTTATCCGGTCAACGACTTTGGCTTGCGTCATATGCGCAGAGTGCTGAGCCGCAACGAGCGGCTTATTACATACATGCGGCACGAGAGCGGTGAAATTGCAGTCGTTAAGGTCGGCGCGCTGAATGTGAGCAGCATTCAATACGTGCAGCCGCTCAAGGGCGAGATGGCTAAGGGTGAGGAACTGGCCTACTTCGAATTCGGTTCTACTGTCGTGCTTCTAATGGAAGACGATACGTTTAATCCCCGCGAAGACGTATTGCCGGGATTAAAGGTACGAGTGGGAGAACGGCTTGGCCTGCTTCGCACCGATTAAAACGGCGAGCTTTCATATGCTGACGAAATAACCCGTTCCCCTTACGATTTATTGGGGAATCGGGTTATTTCGGTATATTTATCTTATTTCTGAAGGGCTTCGTCCTGTATATTGCTTAAATTGGCGGCTGAAGAAAAAGATGTCGCGATAACCAAGCGCATCCGCTACCTCTGTT
This sequence comes from Bacillota bacterium, assembly GCA_051750645.1. GTDB lineage: Bacteria > Bacillota > Bacilli > Paenibacillales > Paenibacillaceae > Pristimantibacillus. The sequence continues at coordinate 103,596 of JBNJJW010000002.1, forward strand.
ACGTTCATGCCCGCGTGCATGAGCAAATGCTGCGCCCGTTCAATTCGTGTGCGAATCATATAGGTTTGCACCGACATCCCGATCAGCTCTTTGAATTTCATTGAAAAATAACGTGGCGACAGCTGCGCGCGCACGGCCAAATCCTCCACACGATGCGCGATACTCGGGTTTTGCCGAATAAAGTTAGCCACCTCGTGAATGGCTTCCGTCAACTGATTGCTCGCCTTCTTCTCGACCGGCATCTGATTGTCCTCACGCAGCAAATGAATCATAAGCTGCTTCAAAATGAGCTGCGCTTCCTCTTGCGCAGCATAGGTCTGAACGAGAAACAAACGGACATATCGCGACAGCATATATTCGAAGTCAACCGTATCATTCAGCGTCCTGTACCGGTTAGGCACGACATCGATGGATTCATTAACGGCAAAGTGTATGTAGGTCAGTACGAGCGGACGCTGCGGATGATGGGTTGCACTCGTGTAATCTCCTGGACGAAACAGGAAGCAGCTGCCCTTGCCAACCTCATAGTGAGTACCGTTAACTTCAACTTCCCCTTCGCCGCTCCATACATAAAATAAATCATAATTAGCCATCGGCTTCTCGCGTCGAGCCCATCTCCAGCCCGGCTCACAAACGATTTTGGCAAACGCCGGCAGCAGGACGAGCGACTCAGGCGCAATGTGCAGCATAAGGCAACCTCCCGTTTAAATATATGCACTCATCGTACAACAGCGGCAAACTTTTGCGCAAGCCGCCCTAAAGTTACGAAAAAATTTGATTTGAGAATGGTTTGCACCTTAAAAAAAATGTTATAATAGCACCCGACAAGCTGAAACGGCTATATTAATTTCAAATGAATGATTTCGGAAGGATGGAATGAAGTCCATGAACCCACTTGCTCAGCAGTTAAACGAGACGTTACAAACGGAAAGCCCGAACGTCTACGCCATGTTGTCAACCTTAGGCAAAGCGATTTATTTCCCGAAGGAGGGCATACTCAGTCAGTCCGCCGAAGCGAAAACAAAAGCAACTAAATTTAACGCTACTATTGGAATTGCAACAGAAGGCGGACAGCCGATGCATCTCAAGGTCATTCAAGAGACGCTTTCTGCTTACAATCCGAAAGATATATATGAATATGCGCCTCCCGGCGGCAAGCCGGAGCTGCGTGCGGCATGGCGTTCCAAAATGATCAAGGAAAACCCTTCGCTTGAAACAAAACCATTCGGCAATCCTGTCGTTACGAATGCGTTGACGCACGGTCTCAGCATCGTAGCCGATCTTTTCGCCGATGCCGGTGATGCCGTCGTTATTCCTAATAAAAACTGGGAAAACTACGAATTGACCTTCGGCGTCCGCCGCGGTGCCGAAATCGTGGAATACCCGCTGTATAATGACCAAATGCGCTTCAACAGCGCTGGCCTGCGCGAAGCATTGCTGGCTCAGAAGGACAAGGGAAAAGCGATCGTCGTACTCAACTTCCCGAATAATCCTACCGGCTACACGCCTGGACCGCAGGAAGGCGAAGAAATTATAGCAGCGATACGCGATGCAGCCGAAGCCGGAATCAATGTCGTTGCGGTAACTGACGACGCATACTTCGGACTATTTTTCGAAGACTCGCTGCACGAATCGCTGTTTGCCAAGCTTGCTGACCTTCATCCGCGCGTCCTTGCCGTTAAGGTAGACGGCGCGACGAAGGAAGAATACGTATGGGGCTTCCGCGTAGGCTTCATTACGTATGCTTCGTCTTCGGCAGCTGCGTTAACCGCACTGGAACAAAAAACGCTCGGCATTATCCGTGCCACGATTTCCAGCGGTCCGCATCCTTCGCAAACATTCGTATTGCGGGCTTTGACATCTCCTGATTTTGAAGCACAGAAGGCAGAGAAGTACGACATTATGAAGCGACGCGCCAATCGCGTGAAGTCGCTGCTCGACAGCGGCCGCTACGGCGACGTCTGGGGCTACTATCCGTTTAATTCCGGCTACTTCATGTGCCTCAAGCTGAGCGATGTCTCCGCTGAAGCGGTACGTGTTCATTTGCTGAATCAATACGGCATCGGAACGATTGCTCTCGGTGAAACCGATCTGCGCGTTGCCTTCTCCTGCATCGAGGAAGAGAACCTCGAGGAGCTGTTCGATACGATCTACAAAGCAGTCAATGAACTGAATCAGTAAGCAATAATAATCCCCTGATTGATGTGTCTCTCTCGCGAGAGAATACATCGCTCAGGGGATTTTTTTATGTCGAGCTTGTTTATTCCTCATCGGCATCAGCAAGCATCTTTTTCCGTATACGCGAAGGCCGAACGGCAACATAAATGATTGCCCCGGCTGCAGCTGCGATTGTTGGGGTATAAACCGCAGACAATGCCAGCGGCAGCGCCATAAACAGCCACAGAAGCGCTGCGCATATTAACATAGCGACACGATCAACCTTCACATATTGGTCAACGCGCTGTTTATCCGGCAACGGATACACATGCTTCCATACCGAATAGCGGTGAACATGGCGCAGACCGCTCAGTTGGACAGCAAGCACCCCCATGAAAACGCCGAATACGAGGAAGCTTCCCCAGCCGGAAAGCGATACCGCATCAGCCAACCAATAGATAATGAGACAGCCAAGCAGGAGCAACCGGATGACAATTCCGCCAATTTCCGTTTTCAGCAGTGAAGCCGTATAAAGATAAACAAATGTATTTCGATTGGAATACGGCACAGCACGGAGCAGCCATGTCAAATACGGCCGCTTCGCAACACGGGACGGAAGCGTTGGTACATCAATGAACAATCCGAAAAAAACGTAATAACGTTTGCGCGTTCTCGCTTCTTCCTCGATTAACCGCTCCCAGGGCAGACGATGCCTGCTTGGAAACCGGTGAATTAATAGAAATAATATGCCAACCAGTATCGTAAAAGCTGCCGCTTGCATGGCGGCGCAGGTGAGCCACACGGCCAGCACAAGCGCTGTTGTCACCCAGCGCAGCAGCCGCATAACACGTCTCATGCCTGGCCACGACATTTGCCGTTCTCTCCATGCGCCCCATACATTTCCAGCTTTCAGCGCTGCAGCAACGGCCGCGAGTATCCAGCCGCCGTTTATTGCCGGGCCTTGATTATAAATCGGCATATAGAGCAGTAGTACAATAGCAGCTAAAAGTGTGCATCCAACTGACGTATACCGCAACGAACGCCGCAAATAGCCGTCCATTTCCGCTTCCCGCGGCATCATAAATACGGTGTCACCCGCTTCCAGCCAAGTTCGCAACGGGCTCCAGCACAGTACGAGCATGAGAGAAAATACGCCTGCAGCCGAAATAGGAAAATCCGCAGGCAAATGCCGAATCAGTGATATGTATCCAATAGCCGAGGAAATTAAGATAAGTGACATAAAAGCAGGAAAGCCGCTTTGTCCCATATAACGAAAGTATGGCAGCGTTTCCTCACGGAAGGCTCGTGAGCGTCGGCTCCATATCGCCTCAAGCGTCTGGTTTGCCCCCATCAGTTATTGCCTCCGGTTACGAGCTTATAGAAGGCATCCTCCAATGATCCGCTGCGCATGTTAAGGCCTGCTGCTTGCCGGACGTCGTCAAGCGTGCCTTGCGCTATGATATGACCGTGGTGCATCACGATAAACCGGTCACAATACGCTTCAACCGTTGAAAGAATGTGTGAGCTCATTAAAATGGCTGCGCCCTTCCGCTTCACCTCCACAAGACGCTCGAGCAAGGAACGGATACCAAGAGGGTCAAGCCCGAGAAACGGCTCATCAATAATGTATAGCGGCGGTTCTGCGAGCAGCGCATTCATAATCATCACCTTTTGACGCATCCCTTTAGACAGATGCGAAGCGAAAGCTTTGCGCTTCGGCAGCATTTGAAACTGCTGCAGCAGCTCGTCCTCTCTTCCTTCATATTGATTTTTATGGACACTGTATGCCATTCCGGTCAAGCGTAAATGCTCCTCCACTGTCAGCTCGTCGAACAGCACAGGCGTCTCCGGAACGTAAGCAAAGGCTGCGCGATACTTCTCCGTCTGCTCCTCGAGCGTAACGCCATCGACCTTCACTTCTCCGGTCTGCGGCTTCATTAATCCGAGTATATGCTTTATCGTCGTGCTTTTGCCGGCGCCATTTAGACCGATCAACCCGACCATTTCGCCCGCCTTCACCTCAAATGAGAGGTCGTGCAGCACAGGCCTTCGCGGGCTGTAGCCGCCTGTTAAATGATTTACTTGTAAAATGGCATCCATGACATCACCTTCATTATTACGATTTAGAATGAACTATTAACCAGCATACCGAATAAAACGGCTAATATCAAAAAAAAGGCATCTCCATTAGATGGAGATGCCCGTTTGGTTACCGCTTTATTTAATATCGATTGATTTGACTGTTCCGTTTTCGCCCTTCAACTCAACAATTTGACCAATCACCAGCAGAGTTTCATTGTCGGTAAACGATACGTTTGCATCAACGTTATAAGTAAGAACGACCGCTTGCGAATTTTCAATACGTGTGATTATAATCTTTGACAGCTTCGAATCCGTGTATTCAAGCGTATTAACCACTCCCAGATCCGTGAAGGAAATGACAGCCAATTTCGTCACTTCGATGAATACTGCATTATTTTGATACGTGCGCACAAGCACTTCATCGCCAGCGAGAAGCGAGCTTACCGCAACTTTCTTATCATCGCGGAAAATGAATGCGTTCGCACCGAGCGACAGCTCCACTTCCGTATTATCCGGCTTCACAATCGTAATTTTACCGTTTGCTGCAGCTGCTTTCAGCTTTCCTGTAATCGCTTGAGCATCGTGATCGGGCATTTCCACATCGGTACGGTCCAGAAGCGCCGCAAGCTCAGCGCGGCTTACCGGTTGGTTCGGACGGAATGTTTTGCCATTCTTGTCTTCATATCCGGTAATAATCCCTTTCTGAAGGGCAAGCGCTACGTAACCGACAGAGCCGGCCGGAATTTCTTTCGCATCCTTAAAGTCAAGCTTCGTATTATTAAGTGCTTTCGCCTCATCTTCCAGTTTAAGCGCTTTAATTAGAAGGATCGTCGACCAAAGTCTTGTAGCGTTCGCCTCTGGCTTCACTTCTGTTTCCGTTTCGGAGAACAGGTCGTTTTCCAACGCTACGGCTACATAACCGACAGCCCAAGGATATTTTTTCTCAATCTTGTTTGCATCTTTGAATTGCAGGTCTGTACTTAATTCCACTGCCGATTCAGCTTGAGCGCGAAGGCCCATCAATCTGACAGCCGCGACCAGCGTTTCAATGCGGGAAATTTTTTGATTTGGTTTAAACGTTCCATCCTCATAGCCGGTGAATACACCTTTCGAAGCAAGACGCATGATGTATTCCGTCGCCCACTTTAAATCATCCTCGTCCTCGAATTGCCATGTAATTTTATATTTAACATCATCGTCATCGTCATCATCATCATCATCATTGTCGTGATTGCTATCATGACGTCCACTTTCGTCCCGATCGTTGTCATATTCACTGCCTTTGCCGTCTGCAAATGCCGACGTTGCTCCGCCTGCAAGCATTAGCAGCGCTAGCGAGGTCATTGCTGTCTTTTTCCACATCGTTTGTTTCGTCAAGAAAGCCACTCTCCTATTTTTCGATTGCGGTATTACCGCGTTTTTCCTTCGCCCATATGTTTCGGAGAAGGTTGTTCGATTTAAGAGGGTGGCTTTCAAAAATTTTATTGTATTATTCTTTTTCCGCTTCGCGCTTCGCCTTCAACCATTTCGGAGCGCCTTTGTTTTTACCTTCCCGCTTCCGTTCGACTTTTGCCGCTGCCTTCGAAGGCGCCGGCTTTTGTTTTGTATTTTCTTGAGGTGAAGAAGGACCTGCTCCCGCAGGCTGTACCGGCTTTGCAGCCTGCGAAGCCGCCGTCCGCGCTTTGAGCGGTTTTGTCACTTTAACAATTTGACGATCATTCCCGTTGGATGGCCTCTTCTCAGATGCATCGGCTTCGCCTCCGTCGCGCTGCGCTTCGTCCCGCCGCTCCGCAGTCCTCGCCTCTTGCCGCGCAAACGGACGTGTCGCTTCCCGCAGCTCCTCCTCCGTCAGCAGCTTGCCTCTGAACATCGTCCGTTCCGTTAGCTCAATACCAAGCTGCTTACGGAATTTTTCCATGATGAAAAGCTCTTGCGGCGTCACGATGGATACGACCGTCCCTGGACGCCCCATCCGCCCTGTCCGTCCCGCTCTATGCACATAGTGATCAGCGTCCATGGCAGGATCGAGCTGAATAACAAGCGGCAATCCTTCAATGTCTAAGCCGCGGGCTGCAACATCCGTTGCGAGCAGCAGCTGGCAGCGTCCGTCACGGAACCGCGCCAGCGTAGCTGCGCGCCGCTGCTTATCGGCATCGCCATATAACGCTTCAACGGTAAAGCCTTCATAGCTAAGCTTGGATTCCCAGTTAGCGATGTTATCCGTATCATTTAAGAACAGCAGAGCCGATGTCGGATTCAGCAATCGAACCAGGCGTCTTGCCGTATCGGTCTTATCCCGCTTATCGCTCACGATAAAATAATTGTCAATCGTTTCAGAAACCCGGTGCTCCGGGGTTATCTGGATGCGAACCGGATTTTTCATCCAACGTCCTTCGAAGCGGGCCATTTGGTCGGGATATGTAGCGGAGAAGAAAGCCATTTGCCGATCATGCCCCATCCCAAACAAAATGGTTTCCACTTCTTTCGTCGAACCTAGCTGAAACACTTGATCCGCCTCATCAATAACGACATTGGAAACATCCTTCAGCTTCAGCTTACGCAGTTTCAGCAGCTCATGAATTCGTCCCGGCGTACCGATGACAAGCTGCGGATGCAGCTTTAGCTTCTCCACCTGACGCTTTAATGCCGCTCCCCCGATTAGCTGCTGCACCCGTATATTGAGAGGCTCTCCGTATATTTCCGCGACCCGAACGATTTGCATGGCAAGCTCCTGGGTCGGTGCTAAAATAACAGCCTGCACAGCATTCGAGGAGGAATTCAGCTTTTGCAGGAGCGGCAACAAATAAGCAAGTGTCTTGCCCGTGCCTGTCTGCGATCTTGCCGAAACATCGCTGCCTTCAAGGAGGATCGGAATCGTCTCCGCCTGCACAGCCGTCGGCTGAGTTATTCCGTTTGCTGCCAGCTTATCGGCAAGCAATTCATTTACACCAATCTCATTCCATGTATATGTACTCATTCTTTAATCCTCTCTTGTACAAACCATTATTTTCGGTTAAACAAACCGCCAAACAACCGATCGGCTGTCCGCGGAAACAACTGATAAAGCTTAATGCCTATAGAAGCTGTCTTAGGAAGGTCGACCTCGGCCTTCTTGCGTTCCAATAATCGAATAATCGATTTAACGACATATTCCGGCTTCATCATAAACCAACTGACATTTTTTACGTAAGAGCCGGAAGGATCAGCAAGCGAGAAAAATGGCGTATCGATGGGTCCGGGATTAACAGCAGACACTTGAATCCCTTGTCCTCGAAGCTCCATTCGAAGCGAATTGGTAAAGCCAAGAACGGCATGCTTGGTAGCCGTATAGCCGGTTGATTTCGCAGAACCGATTTTCCCTGCCATAGAAGCAATATTGACAATATGACCGCAGCCCTGCTTCAGCATATGAGGCAGAACGGCTTTCGTACAGCGTACGGTGCCCATATAGTTTGTATCCATCATTTCCTCAAAGCTTTCCACAGCTTCATCGATAAAATACTCGAATTTGCCAAATCCCGCGTTGTTTAGCAAAATATCTATTTTCCCGTATTTTTTAATAACGGCATCCACCGTTTGTATGACCTGCTCATTATTCGTAACATCCATTTGATAGAACGCGCAGCTGCCCTTTATTGATGCGGCAATTTCCTTTAGCTTAGCGATATTGCGGCCGGTCAGTACGGGGATCGCCCCCAGCTCAGACAGCCTGACAGCCGTCAAAGCACCGATTCCGCTCGAAGCGCCGGAAATGAATACAATTTTCCCTTTTAACATCCAACATCACCCATCTACAAGTTTACTTGATTTCATGCTGCAGACGCAAAAAAAGCTCCCTCAGGAGCCGTTTCTGTGCTAAGATGCGATTAAAACTTGGATATCCAGTTCTCCAATTCCGTCCATAATAAGCGGTATCGTCAGCGCCTTTTGTGCAGTAAAACCGGCTGATTGTGCGGATTGAATAACTTTCGGCGGTGTAATATCCACTCTTACGCCTTGGTTAAACAGCATCGTGCTGGCATTTCCGCTTATCATGTTGCCAAGCTCAGAAATTGCGCTCCGAACGATTTCGTCGATTTCAGAAATGACGTATCCACCCATCATCGCAGAAACCATTTTCATAGCTACCTGTTCACTAAGTCCGAATACAATATCACCGTTCATTTGTCCATTAAGACCTATTTGAATCCAAATATAGTTCTCGACAAACTTGATATCCTTGAGACCAAGTTCTCCAGTCGCAGGACGAATTTGAACAACTTGCTCAATCACAATTTTTGCGGATTCAAGAAACGGATTAATATATTCTGCCTTCATAAAAAGGTTACGCTCCTTTTCGACAAAATTCGTGATTTGTCATATTTGTTACTATTATACTTAATTAACTAGGACAAGTATACTATAAAAGAAATGTATGAATCGAAAGTACTATCTGAATCAGTGACTCCCACAAAATTAAAGCCTCAATTAACCAATTTTCTTACCATTTCATAAAATACTTACAAATATTTACTTTTTTAAACTCAATTTTCCCATGAAAGAATAGTTTCATTTGGGTCTTAACTAAATAAAGAATATTTATAATAAAGTTGTTCTTTATTAAGAATTCATGTGTTACAATAAAAGTGTAAAATTTTTGGCGAGAATGAGCGGAATATAGCGAGACAATCTGCTGGAAATGGTTTCAAAAAGATTCACTCCAATCGCGAGATATGAAAATGGCTATTTATATTGAGGAGACTCTTCTATGCCTAACGTTTGGGCTCATTTCATTTTTGGACAGCTTGTGTTAGAAAAGCTTGGCGAATCAGCACTTCTCCAAAACAATGAGCAAAAAAACATGTTTAATATGGGTTGTCAAGGGCCTGATTTTTTATTTTATCACCGATTTTTCCCATGGCAGCAAAGCTTGGCATTAAACCATTTGGGGACCGAGATGCATAATCGGCACTGCGGTCCTGTCATAGTGGAAATGCTGGATTCCGTTAACGGGCGTCGATCCTTGCCAACTCGTCCCGATCCCTCCATCCTCTATGCGCTCGGCTTTGTCCTGCATCATATACTTGACCGGAATATGCATCCGTACGTATTCAGCAAATCCGGGTTCCGTAAATGGGATCATCAGCGGTTTGAAATTATGATGGACACTCTTATAGCTCGTAAACTATGGGGAGTAGAAACGTGGAAAACTGCGGTTTGGAAATACATTGATACGCAAGGGGCCTTTCCCGAACCGATCGTCGATGCTTTTGAGTCTATTACGGCTAACTACTATCCGGAACTTTCACCTCTTATTCGCCGTCAGGATTGGAATCAAGCTAACCGTGATTTTACAGCTGCGCAGCGACTGTTCCACGATCCGACCGGCATACGCCGAAGGCTGACCTTTGGTCAAATTGAACCATTCGTTTTTAAGCGGGAACCGTTCCAATATGATATTTTGAATCTATCAGAACAGCCTTGGATCGATCCTGTAGACCATAACGTCCTTCACCGGGACAGCGCATGGTCGTTATGGGAGCAAGCCATGAACGATGCGGTCCAGGTCATACGAGCCGTTCTCGTTTGGTTGCGGGCACACGAGGGACCACAACCAACCAAGGAGGATCGTACGCAAGTGCGGCAGCTTCGCGATGAGGCCATCGCATTAATCGGCAACCGTTCTTATGAGACCGGACTCTCTTGCGACTCCGGTGCTGCAATCCGCTATGCGGATACCATCTGGCCGGATTAGTATGGTCTAACGGAAGCTCCTTCGGTAAAATAGAAGGAAGCTCCGTCACCATTGCCGTTCAGCCTATTATGACAGGCTAAACCGCCTTATTCATATGGCTTCTGCGAAAGCGCAGCCGAATCAACCGCAGCCGCTCATATAACGTCTCGACCGGCTTGTTAAGCTGGGCCGCCTCCGTTGAACCGTAAACTTGCTGTAAAACCGGCTTCAAATATTTGTCTCCGACTAAGGAAAAAGCATCCCAAACAAGCTGGAACTCGTCTTCAGGCACCTCGGCCAGCTCTCTGGTAATGAGCGAATCGAAATCATAGCCCTCCTGATCAAGCTGCTCAATACGATCCATGAGCTCGCGCCGCGACATTTCCAGCTCTGCCTCCAGCTGATCGAGTGTACCGCCTTGCTGCACGGTCAATAAAATTTGCTTCTTAGCCTGCTGGCGGTTCATCTGGTTTTTATATTTGTTCTCCTTTTGCTTGAATAACCATTGCGTATAAGCAGCCGAATCAAGCCGTTCCGTTACCCATTGCAGCGGAAACTCAGTCGCTCTATCTGCTTCTCCTGTAATTGCCAGCACCTCCTGCCCATAGGAAGCATGCTTCCCGCTGCCCCAGCCCGGTATTTGCGTCAGCTCATCTGCCGTCTTGGGAACGAACGCGCTGATCATCCACAGCATCCGATTTGTTGCGATTAGATAGGCCGATTTTTTCTCTTCGACCGCTTTTGTTCGGCGCCACTCACGCAGTGACTGGAACAATGCCGGATTTGCATGAAGTTCCCCGTAACATTGCAGCATAGACAAGAAGCTGCCATCAGCTGTGCGCCGATCGTCCAGCATGCCATCAATAATCGGGGCATACCCTTCGCCCATCATCCTGGCTATCCCATGCCGGAAAGCCATAATCATCTCTTCCCACGATGTACCTTCAAACCAGGTTTGCGGATTACCGTCCGACTCCTCCCCCTCCATCCATAGTACCGCCCATACACCTTGCCGCTCGCAAATGGACAGCTGCGCACTCGCGACATGGTGCCCCGCACCCGGCTTCTCAAACGTGTTCAAAAAAACGATTTGCATGTTTGCCTCAATCCTCCAATTCAAGTAATATCGAGAATATATTGAACGGCAAGGCAACAGTCCGATAGGGGCCAAGATGCCAAACAACAAAAAAAGCACCTCATCCGCCTAGGCGGATGAGGTGCTTCCTCACGTTCAATGATTCGATTGCTTTCATGCTATCATAATGATTTCTTTATTACAAGCATTTTATTGTTGTATAATGTTTATAACCAATGAATTGGAGGCTATACAACATGCTGTTGCCTGATTTTGACTTTATGTCTGACACTACTGAACAAACTTCTACACGATTTGTTACTTTTATCGGACCTAGCTTGAAGCGTTTTGACCTGGCTGTTACGTCTACAAGCCGTTTTTATGGCAAGAAGCTGGTCACTGATCTGCAATCCGGAAAAACTGCAATTATCGGTCCCGACGATCTAGAGGAAGAAGGATATCTCGAATATACGTATAAGCTGACGGAGGAAGAAGCAGCCGAGCTAGTCCAGTTTTTGTATTTTGTAGTAGGAACCGTGCATTTTACCGATTAATCAGGGTACACTGAAATGGTATTACATTACCATTTCAGGAGGAGATTGCTGATGGATCGGTTTATTCATGAGAATCGCGGGCCGTACACAGATGTTTCGACAGTGGAATCGCAACGCAACGATCTTACTGCGGAGGAGTTTCCGGAAGGTCCTTACGGCTCTGACCTGCAGGTGGAATCTCTTGGCAAGAGCAAGCCGTGGCGAATCGATCAGCGGTCGCCCAACTCTTTCGGCTACGAAAATCGAACACTCCATGAAGGAATAAAACGGGACTATCCCGGTGCGGACGACTACAACGATGTGGTTCCCGAAGTACAGGACGAACCCTAAAGAAGCAAATGCCCTTGGCGCCACACCTGTGTGGGCTAAGGGCATTTTTTTGCTAATAAGACGTTCAGTTCCCTGCGTTAAAGATCATGAACCGTGATTTCGCTCCGCACCATAAAACGGGCATTGACACCGGCCTGGCCGATTCCTTTGGAGATATAAAAAACGCCTTGCTCATTCGTATGCAAGCCTTTGTATATGCCTTTATCCGCAAGCGGGCCTTTTGATTTCAAAGCAAAAAAGAACGGCACGTTCAGCTGCTTCCCATGGAGATGACCAGCCATAAGATAATCATACGGACGCATAATACTCAGGAGTGCATTTGGATCATGCGTAATAACCACAACCGGCTTGTTATTGTCAACGCCTTTAAAGGCGGGCTCGATTTTACTGTGGCCGGTCCCAAAGTCGTCAATACCGACTAAATGAAAATCCGAAGTTGAAACCGACTCGTTGCGCAGAACCTGAATACCGTATGCTTGAAATAAAACAAGCAGCCTCTCTAAGCGGGGCAGATCATAATCGTGATTGCCCAGGACAGCATAGACGGGAACGCCATAATCGGCAATGACTTTAAAGTAGTGGGCTGCGCGTGGAAGATAACGTTCCTTATACGTATAATCTCCGGTCAAGAAAATGTAATCCGGCTTATGAGCTTCTATAACTTGCCGTATACGCTGCGTGCCAACACGAAGCATATCAACGTGAAGATCGCTAATTTGCAAGATTCGCTTGTTAATGCCGATCGGATGATGAACTCGTTCAGTCTTTAGCCACTGCGTCGGGAATATAAAAAAGATATACAAGAGCAGCACAGATGCCGCCACCGTCAGTAAAACATACATGCGTGCCCTCCTTTACTTAAATTTCCTGTTAGATACAAATTAATTTTCAAAGTGTATAATAGGCAATAGCTCTTCATACCTATATCATCCTAGCCCTTTTGTTCAACGCCGTTCATTAATCCTTCATGCAATTCGACAAAAAATGTAATAATCTATCATTTTTGGGAGGCAAAAAACGACAACATACGCATTTGGTCTGCATTATAATACGTATATTAAGAAAATGAGAAGCATAGGGAGACGTTGAAATGCGTTTAGTATCTGGGCACCTTAAACGCATGGAGTCAGTGGTGCAACCGTCCCAATATGAATGGGGGACATGGGGATATGGTACTTGTAAAGTCTGATGACGATCAGGACTTGGATACGGAATGGGTAGCATTAATCATGGACGCACGAACATTGGGCTTAAGCAAAGAGGATATTCTCAAAGCTCTTCATACTCTTAAGGAAAGCGGAAAGGATGAGATACAAGAATCGGCTATATAAAAATATAAAAGCACTAATCGCGCTTAATTTTCCATTTGTTAAATTCTAAAAATTCTTTGAATTGATCTTTGCTTACACCTGAGGCCATAGCTTCTCTTACTAAATCAGCCCATTCATGGTCAAGATGATCGGACTTACGCTCCGACTGATCGCTATTTAGTAATTCTTCTACCGTAACGTTTAATACTCCGCTTATCTTTTCGAGAAACTGAATCGAAGGATTCTGCTGAAGCCCCCGTTCTATGGAGCTTAGATAAGATTTTGCGATCCCTGCCCTTTGGGAAAGCTCAGTCAGGGACAGACCTTTTCTCTTGCGCAGCATCTGAATGCGTTCACCAATCATAACAAACTCCCCCGTTATCAATTCGTTGTTGACTACTTACTATTATAACGAATAATGATCGATTGCGAAAGCTTGTAAGCTATGACTAATATTTTTCGAAGTCTTTTAATAGGAATTTATGGTTATTAACATTTTATAGAGTGTAGGTTTGCCCCTTCTTGAGCGCAGCTTAGACGTGACCTAATTACTTGTTGGCGCAAGTAATCACGGCTGCTTTATGGGGGCTTCCCTTCACTTTTTTCTTTTCGTAATACGAGTTTCGATTGCCAGTATAGCGCTTTCAAAACAACGCATGGCTCGAAACTACATAGGGTTTTCACCAAGACCATATCACACTTCTGTCCATAAAGCTATTACACTTTATGAACAGAAGGCATCTTTTATTCCCCGGTCTGACCTCGTATGACGAAGGCGAATGAACGGGCTATTTCGCCAATTGCTCGAGAATCTCCCGGCCGTCTGCAACCTGCTTCTGGAAGTACGCGCGATACTCCGCGATTTTCTCCGTGGAATATCCCCCTGCCTTCAGCTGCGCTTCGGTATCACTCACGATTTGGTTGAATTGAGCCGTGTACGCATCCAGCTTGGCTTGGCCTTGGTTGATCAGCTGCTGCTTCTCTTCAGCATCATTCGCCTTTACATATTGATTGGCAAGCTCGTATAGCTCGTTCATGGCGCTGCTCTCAAGCGCCCTCAGCTTCACTTCAGCAGCCGCTTCGATGGATGCTTTAGTCGCAGCGCCTGCTCCGTTGCCGCCGACTGATCCGCCGGTTTGACCGTTGTTCGTTCCGCCCGCGTTATCCGCGGATCCCCCAATTGACCCGCTGCCCGTATGAGTATGGCCTGCTTGGCTCTCCATGTACGACTTAGAAGTCCCGGTAATCCGTTTAGTAACCGGGTCCCACTTGACCGCCGTTCCCACAGATTGCGCAATAAACCGTAATGGGACATAGATAGAGCCTTTCAGGATATAGGCGGATTGGCCGGATGGAAGCGGCTTGGCGGCGCCATCGAACGTGAATTTCGATTGGATCGGGGAGACGGTAAGCGTAATGCCGCCTATTGTGCTCTCCTTCCCCGCTTCCGCCACCGCATTATCCAAATACTCGCCCAGATAGGTCAATTCCTGACTGTTCGGCGCGTTTACTGCTACTGCTGCGCTCTTCGCATCCCACTGTACATTCTTCAGCAGGGCATAAGCGATGAAGCGAAGCGGCACATACGTCGTCCCTTGAAGCGCAAATGCGTATTGACCTGTCGGCAGCGTAAGATTGCGGCCGTCAAAATTCAGCGTGACCGAAACCGATTGCACGTTGACCGGCTTCGCGGCATTGCCGGCAGCAGCTGATGCAGAGGAAACTCCAATGCCGGTGAATAACAGGAATGCGATCATACCGGTAAATAGACGTCCAGTAAACATCGATGCACCTCCTTATGAGTTCAAAGCAAGCTTAATACGGCTGATGGCTTGACTGCGCATAGACGATTTGACGCTATCGTATTGGCTGCGCCAGGTCTGCTCAATTGATGCCGATGAAATACCTGTATCCTTGAATTCCGCATGAGCACTGCTCATTAATGAGCTGAACTTCGCATCACAAGCGGATTCCGCCTTCGCGATCTCCGCGAGAAGCGTCTGCTGCTTGGCGTTAATCGTCTCTTCGCCTTTATCCTCATTCGCTTTGATTGCTGCCACGACCTCATTTGTCAGGGCATTCGCTTCTCCTAGGCAAGCTGCCTTATGCGACGCCAGCTTAGACTCATACTTGGCTTTAGTCGCAGCGTATTGCGCTTTGTCCTCATCCGTCGCCTTACTAGTATCGGCCGTTTCCGTTTGCGCTGTTTTGTTATCCGCAACCGTCGTTTCCGATGCGTAATCCTTATCGGGACCGCTTTCGGTTTCCGGTACCGCCGGTTTCGGGGAAGGGGACGGCCCCTTCAGCTTTCCCTCAGCTTCCAGCTGCTTCTTAATCTTTGCCCGCTCCTCCGGATCTTCAATACCGACGAGCTCAATCGGATAATCGGGATCGAGAATGACTAGTCCTTTGCCGTAGTTTACCGTAATCGAACGGAGCATCCCGATCTCTTCCTTGGTCAGCTTCTTGAGCAGCAAATCGCGAATGGCCTGCTTCTCTTCATTCGTCAACTTCTCGCTTGATTGACCTAGCAAGATGTACATTTCTCTCATGGACAAACCGGACTGAAGCAAGATGGCTGCAGCATCGACGGCATCCTGTGTCTTAATGGATTTGCCCGCAATCTGCTCCGCTTTGCCTACCGCGCCATCTAAAGCAGAGGGCAGCTCATCCTCCTTCCCTTCAGACGGAGGAACAGCAGTTGGTCCATCAGACGATATTTGCAAGGCGGCTTCTGCCGTATGACGAGTCTTAATATCACCTAGATCAATTGACGTCAGCTTCCAATATAAGAACGCTATCCCCCCGCCGATTAACAAGAGGAGAACACCGAGTGTGATCCCTGTTATCTTCCAAAATTTCTTCATTGTATCTACCTCTTTGCTTTTTGAATCGAATTGACATGACCAACCTTCACAATCAGCTGAAAAAGAAAAAAGACTGGACGGAGATAGAATCTCCGCCCGGCTATTTAGATCAAGGTGCGTTTATTATTCAGTAGTAAAACCAATTGAACGATACATAATAACGGCTGCCTCAGCTCGAGAAGCATAAGCATTCGGCAGGAACTTCCCTTTATTACCTACAATGAGTCCATGGTTAGCGGCGAAAGCTACGCCAGAACGCAGCGACGAATGAATGCCGGAGCTATCCGTAAACTTAGCAAGCTCCGAGGCGACATCCTTCACATCAACCGCGCCTTTCGCCACCTTCAATGCACGTGTAACCATCGTCGCCATTTCCGCTCGCGTAATACGGGCATTCGGTACGAATTTACCAGGCGCCCGGCCTTTAATAATGCCTGCTTGGAAAGCGACTTGTGCATAAGGGGCGAACCATTCATCGCCTTTGACGTCGTCGAATTGCTCTACCGCGTCATTCAGCTCCAGGTTAAAGGCACGAACGACCATCTTCGCGAACTCGGCACGCGTAATGCGTTCATTTGGACCGAAGATGCCTGGCGCCATGCCTTCCGTAATTCCTTTGGACGCCATAGCCTCGATCGCCTTGCCTGCCCAAGGACGTACGCTGTCCAGATCCCGGAAGGTCACTTTATTCTCAATAACGGTGTACGGCGAGAAGTGAGGGAACGACTCTTCGATATATCCGCCATGCACCTCCCCGCCGACTGCCGTATACGAATTGCCTTCGAGCCGTACAACGGTAACTAGATCCGGATTGGCCTTGGAAGGCACCGGGAACTGGATGCGAATCGGATCAGTGAACGTGTTCTTCTGTACGCCGCCCGTCTTTACGCCGAATTCGAAGACAGGTGTCAACGGATTCAGACCGCGTGGTGCCGGCAGTTTATTAACGGTAAGGCTAAGATCTTCGGTGAATTGCTTAACCGGAGTTATAATGTTCAAGCCATAGACTTTCACATTGATCTTATCGATTGAAGCGGAATGAAGAGCATCAAGGATTTTCTTCGAAAGCGGAAGCTCTGTCGAATCAACAGCTGCATTGCCGAGATCAAAGGTGAAATTGACGCTGTCGAGTACACGGATATCGCCGCCAATTGAAGTTAATTTCGCCTCCAATGCAGCAAGTGTTGCTGCGAAAGCGTTGATTTTTTTGATGATGTCATCAACGTCAGGGGCTGCTACCGCTTTACCGCCCTCGATTTTAACCGACTTGGACAGATCGTATGTATCGACCTTCTCAAGTGCAGCAAGCGCAAGCGCTTCAGCTTCCTTGATCAATGCAGCTTTCGTCGCAGCATCAGCAGTAGCTAGCTTGGTTTGGATAACTGCGAAGTCTTTGTTAAACTGCTCCAGGATTCCATCCGTCGCAGGGGTTGAACCCCCGCCGCCGCCACCACCGCCGGTGCTTACGGCTGTAAGCGTAACTTGCTTGGAGAAGATGACCTTGTTCAAGAACTCGGCTTGGATAACAGCCGTTCCTGTTGTTCCACTCGGCAACATTATCGTACCGTTACTAGCAACCTTTACAGATGTATCCCCACTCACCCACGACCACTTAATAGGTGCACTGAAAGGCACATCTCTGCCAAGAACATTAAGGGTATACGTATGAGTCCGGCCGTCGCTGCTAACCACTACTTTTCCTTGCGCTTCCGAACGGATATAAGCCACAAGCAGGGCATTAAACGCCGGGCCTTCTTTCGTTAGAGCTGCTCGGAAGTTGGCAATCGACGTGATGATATCACTGCCGGTAACGCCTAGACTTCCCAAAATGGCGCTAACATCATAACTTGTGTCAGACACTACGGATTGAATGACGTCGCCAATGAAACCATTACGCTGTGTCTCGCTGGCAACAATGGCTACCAATTGAGCATCTGATTTGGCGGCCAGCTGATTGCGGAACGTTCCTTCCAATCCCGGTTTGGTACCATTGCCAAGCAGGAAGGTAAGGATTTGATCAATCGTTAGATTCGGCTGCCCGCCTGTCGTCGCAAGTAATTGAATGGCCGAAACGTATTCCGGGTTCGAACGAATGGCCTCGAGATCCGTCAGGCTCGGATCATAAATAATCGTACCCACCGCTTTTAAGAACTTAAACAGCGACTCCTTGAAGCGGGCTTTATCTGCATCACTCGCAAAAGTCAACTTACCTTCGATCTTGTTCCATACCGGATCAATCAGGCTTCCATTGGCGGCAAACGTTAGTCCGTCAATTTCGGTACGTAAATTTCTTACATCTTGTACGTCTGCCGGATCACCGAGCAGAAGCGCATCATGCACCTTTTGGATTCTTGCCAGGAATGCATCACTTGGGAATGCTGAAGCAGCCGCATAAGCTGTGTCTGCCCCAAATTTCGCAGCTATGCCTTTGTCGCTTAACGGAAAACCACCAAGCGTCGTTGACAGCAGAGCTGCTGCAAGCCCCACCGATATTGCTTTTTTTCTTAATTCCACGCCTATCACTCCTCCTAGATAACTTCTTGAGAATACTTGCTTTTATTATGAAAAACAGGCCTGCCTACCGGATAGCAAGCGAGGCCTGTGATTCGGATCTGTTCTAAACTTAAACATTACCTCCAACGATTAATTACACTTAAGAACAATGTCATCCCAACTCATGCTCAGCCGCGTTATATCTTCTTCCACTAACTCACTACCTGTTTGAACTTCTATAATCTCTAAATCTGTATGAGCCAGGATACTATGTCGTGTACCTTGCGGTATTTTTATTACATCACCTGGACCTACACTCTCAATTTGTTCATTCAATATCAACTCGCCATTACCAGAAATAATGGTCCAGATTTCGCTGCGTTTTTGATGGTATTGATAACTCAAATTTCTACCGCTCTTTATACATATGCGCTTCGTTAGTACCTCATTGGCCTCGGAATATTTCACATAATCAATGACTCGATAGGATCCCCATCTGCGTTCCTCGTACATCGGCCGACTATCCGTATGTCGGAGCACTTCTTTAACTCTCGGACTCGCTGATTTCTCACTAACTAAGATGCCATCTGGGCTTGTAGCAACAATTATATTCGATAGACCAATAACCGTAACCGGAATGTCCAGTTCGTTGATTAGGTGCGTATTCACTGAATCCTCAGAAATAATACCTTTACCTACTATGGAATGATTCATTTCCTCCGCAAGTGTATTCCATGTTCCTAGATCTTTCCATTCACCATCGAATGGTGATACCACAATGTGGTTCGCCTTTTCAACAACTTGATAATCGAAACTGATTTTGGGCAGCTTTGAATACTGCTTTAGGATTTCATCATATTGGATAGGAAGCCCCATCTCAATGAGCAGGTTAATCAGGTAATCAAGCTTGAATGCAAAAACCCCGCAATTCCAAAGTGCAGCCTCTTGAATCATTGCTGCTGCTTCTTCTTCACGGGGTTTCTCTTGGAACCGGCTTACCTTCAGATAAGCCGATTCCGAATAATCGATTGTTTTCTGATTCGGAATAATATACCCATATTTCTCAGAAGGGTAGGTTGGTTTTACTCCTATTAACGCAAGATCTGCTTCAGACTTTCCGATAACATCTTCCAATTCCTTAACTTTTTGGAAGAAAGCTTCATCTACGTACGGATCAACAGGCATCACAACCACTGTCTCATTTAACCCTACACCTTGAACTGAGTATAAATATGTTGCTGCAAGAGCGATTGCAGGGAAAGTGTCTCTTCTTTCCGGCTCAACTATGATTTGGGCATGATGTCCTAATTGACTCTGTATCATATCCACCTGTGGTTTGCTTGTCGCAATGCTGGTTTGATTCCCCAAACCTACCGCTTGGATTTGCCTCCAAACCCTCTGCACCATCGACTCATCTTCATCGGTTGGACTCTTCAGAACCTTGAGAAACTGTTTTGACCTTGAATCGTTTGATAAAGGCCACAACCTCTTGCCCGACCCTCCAGAAAGAAGTACAATCCTCATCTAACCCACTCCAAACTTTCCATTTATTATGATGTTACTCTTAAAAAATCAGCCAATGCGTCTTTCCAGTGCCGCATTTCTTGAAATCCATTGCGTGCCAATGCTTTGTGTTGAAATACGGAATACGACGGGCGTTTCGCAGGACGCGGGAACTCATCCGTTGTGATGGGCCTTACGTCCACTTTGCTGCCGCTAAGTTCGAATATGCTCTTCGCAAACTCGTACCAAGAGCAGTTTCCAGAGTTTGAAACATGGTAAATTCCATACTTTTCTGTCCCGATTAAATCAGTGATACATGCAGCCAAGTCCCTCGTATACGTTGGACAACCGACTTGATCACTGACTACAGAAAGTGAGTCCCGTTCTTGTGCTAGCTTTAACATGGTCTTTACGAAGTTGTTACCATGTTTACCATAGACCCAAGAAGTCCTGACTATGAAATATTGGGAGTGAAATTGTTGGACATACTGCTCGCCTGCCAGCTTCGACTTCCCATATACATTAATCGGGCGGGTTTCCTGGAACTCATCGTAAGGCTCGTTTCCCTCACCATTAAATACGTAATCGGTGCTTACATATACTAGTTTGGCTCCAATCTTCTCGGCAGCAACTGCTAAGTTTCGTGTCCCATAAGCATTTATTTCATACGAGACATCCACTTCCGTTTCCGCTAAATCAACTTTAGTATAAGCAGCTGTGTGAATGATTACGTCAGGCTTGGTTTCATTGATCAGTTTGTTCACCTGCTCATAGTTTGTCACGTCGAGTTCTCCCCGACCAAACCCTAAGGCATCATAGCCCGCAGCAAGCAGATACTCTACCATATCTTTCCCTAATTGGCCACTTGCGCCTGTTACAAGCACCTTCACTTTAACCATATAACCTCTCTCCGTATTGCGCTTCATAGTAGCTTGTATATTCGCCATTTTTGATATGCTGCCACCACGATTGATTTTCAAGATACCATTGAACCGTTTCTTTAATTCCCGTTTCAAAAGTATAGCGCGGTTGCCAATTCAATTCTCGTGTGATCTTGGTTGGATCAATTGCATAACGACGGTCATGTCCTTTACGATCTTCAACATAGCGAATCAAATCAGTAGATTTGCCAATCATATCGAGAATGATGTTAACGATCTCGATATTC
This sequence comes from Bacillota bacterium, assembly GCA_051750645.1. Lineage (GTDB taxonomy): Bacteria > Bacillota > Bacilli > Paenibacillales > Paenibacillaceae > Pristimantibacillus. The sequence continues at coordinate 124,848 of JBNJJW010000002.1, forward strand.
TTGCGTTCGTTGTGTCCACCAATATTGTATACCTCACCTGACTTGCCGTTGTGAATAACGAGATCGATCGCCGAAGCATGGTCCATAACATGGAGCCAGTCGCGCACATTTAAGCCGTCACCGTAGACTGGAAGCGCTTTGCCTTCCAGCGCATTCGTAATCATAAGCGGGATCAACTTCTCAGGGAAATGAAAAGGTCCATAATTGTTAGAGCAGCGTGTAATGTTCACATTTATACCAAATGTCTCATGATAGGCTCGAACAAGCAAATCACCGCTTGCTTTACTTGCAGAGTAAGGGCTGTTTGGTTCAAGAGGCGTCTCTTCCGTAAAATAACCGTTCTCCCCAAGTGAGCCATACACTTCATCTGTAGAAATCTGAACGTACTTCAGTAATTTATTGTCTCTACTAGCGTCTAGGAGCACTTGTGTACCAAGTACATTGGTCTTAATGAAGATATCAGGTTCTGTAATGCTTCGGTCAACGTGCGACTCGGCAGCGAAATTAACGATCACTTGAATGTTGTAATTCTGAATCGTATCGTTTACAACCTGTTTGTCGCAAATATCTCCTTTAACAAAAAAATAATGCGGGTTCTGTTCAACTGAAATAAGGTTTTCCAGATTACCCGCATAAGTAAGTTTATCGAAATTGATGATATTGTAATGAGGATATTCGTTCAACATATAACGAATGAAGTTACTTCCGATAAATCCGGCTCCACCGGTTACTAATAGATTCATGTTATCTTCTCCTATTTCGAAATCTTATTGTCTGCTTCCTGAAGACCCGGATGTATTTTATCTTTTTCTGATAAAATGGCATTTTTCGTTGGCCAGTCGATGCCAAGCAACGGATCTGACCATAAGATGCCGCGATCATGCTCCTTGGAGTAATTTTGGTCTACTTTGTACAGAACCTGGGTATGCGGGGTTATAGTGCAAAAGCCATGAGCGAAGCCTTTGGGAACAAGAATTTGCCGCTTGTTGCTCTCGCTAATAATTACGCCTACCCATTGTCCGTAAGTTGAAGACCCTTTCCGAATATCGACAACGACATCGTAAATGGCACCAGAAACGGCCCTTACTAATTTGGTTTGAGCCATTGGATCCAATTGATAATGGAGACCTCGAATCGTACCAGCCTCTGCAGAGTAGGAGTGGTTATCTTGGATGAATTCATGGGTGATTCCAGCTTCATGGAATTTCTTCTTATTATAGCTCTCAGTAAAGAAGCCTCGATTATCGCCGAATACATCAGTTTCAATGATCAATACACCGTCTAATTTCGTTTGTAAGATATTCACATTTAATCCCTCGCTCTATTTCGTAACAGCAACTTGTTTACCAAAAGTTAAATCAAATTCACGGTCTCTTACAAGTTCATTTGCATGTGCCCAAGAATCATGTGTACCTGCATCTGTCCACCAACCGGAGAGGAGATCATAGGTTAACTCCCCTTTTTGGATATAAGCATTATTGACATCAGTAATCTCCAATTCACCACGACCTGACGGTTTCAACTTCTTAATGATGTCGAATACTTTAGAATCGTACATATAAATACCTGTTACAGCATAAGAGCTCTTCGGCTGCTTAGGTTTTTCTTCTATTCCCTTAATAAAGTTGCCTTCAAGTTCAGCAACACCATAGCGCTCAGGATCATGAACTTCCTGGAGCAAAATTTTGGCTCCCGTCCCTTGACGTTTAAAATTTTCCACATAAGGAGTTAAGTCATCCGAGAAGACATTATCACCCAGGATTACAACAACTGGTTCATCTCTCACAAAGCTTTGAGCCAATCCTAGTGCTTGGGCGATACCACCAGCTTGATCTTGTACTTTATAAGAGAAGGATGCTCCAAATTCATAGCCGCTGCCTAAAAGATTAACGACATCGCCCATATGGTCACGGCCAGTGACGATGAGGATGTCGTTAATGTCAGCTGCTATTAATTTATAAATCGAATGATAGATCATTGGATATTTACCCACGGGAAGTAAGTGTTTATTTGTTACTTTTGTCAATGGATAAAGCCTTGATCCTGTACCACCTGCGAGAATAATTCCTTTCATACTATCTCCTCCATAGCAATATATAATATTTTCGAATCGTGTTTCGAATTTCTAGCCTGACACCTTCGAATGGAATGTCAACTTAGTGTGTTTTTATTGCTATATGGACTGATTTTATAAATTTTCTTGTGACTACTTAACCATCGATTTCTCATCTGAGAAATCAACTTTAACAAAAGCCAGAACAATAAAGACGATGTACAATAATTGATCACCATTGAACAAACCCCAGCCTGTAAAACCGTATAGCAAGGCAGTGCATATTGCTCCCAATAACCCAACTTCAAACAAGGGTTCTCCTCTGGAAAACTTTTTTATCAGGATCCTGATGGCTATAAACATCACGCCAACGAAAGTTCCCAGTAAAAGGATTCCACCTTCAAACCAGAGCAACAGATACATATTGTGAACAGGATTATCATAAAAGAAGGAACCCACATTCATTAGTTTATTTTGATGGTTAACATAAGACCAGTTGTTTAATCCGTGGCCAATAAAAGGTTTTTCCTTGATATATTCATATGCTAGTTGGAAATGCACTAACCTATTTTCCACCTGCGGATCATTTGAACTTTCTAGACTAGTGAATCTTGCAATAACCAATGAACCAAACGTAGCTATAAAAATAGATACACTTAAGATCATCAGAAATAGTTTTCCTTTAGAAAACGAGACCTTTTTGACATTCAATATAATGAACTCAAAAAATAATATTGCGCAAGCAACAATTAAATTTGTTCTTGAGAACGTCATGACAATCCCGATAAAAGAAAGTAAGAAGATAAATAAATAAAAATAGTTTTTCTTTTTAAGAATAAAAGGAAATATGATGCAAGCAACAAAGGTTAAAAAAAGTGATAGTGGTCCAGGATGACCCATTGTTCCATTTATCATGACAAATGGCACTCCTACCCTCTGTGTTACATCGCCTTCTCCCAAATACACGAGACCAATTGCTGAACCTTTGACCAGCTGAATTGCGGATATAGTGATTTCAAAGACGACAGCAACACTCAGTGCTTTAATGAATAGCCCCACTCCTTCTTTTTTCGTAAAGAAGGATGCGATACGAGACCATAACAAGTATACAATTAAGAGAGTGAAGTAAAAATTAAATTGGTTCATACTAGCGGCTTTAAAGGGTGCAATGATCGCACTTAAACACGATATGAAGATAAACAGAATAATCGCCAGATCCATTTTGTTTAACTTTGAAAAAGAGATCTTACGCTCTGGATATTTCATACCATGTACCACAATCGATATTAGACCAAATATCAACGCGATATGTGGTATGCCTAAGAAAAAATGACTTGCTCCTACACCCCCAATATAATCTTCATATTTGCCAATGTGCAGTTTCGTCCCAATCGTCCCCAACATGACTCCCGCAAAGATAAATAACTTCAACGGATCAAATATGATACAAAGATTTACATACCCCACTAGCATTATAAGTAAGAGCAAGAAGGCAGTTGAAAATAAATCATTGTGTATGAATTGAGGTGTAATTATTACTATAGTTGATAGACACAACGAGAGTACAAAACTTAGTGGAACTAACTTCATTCGTTGTACCACTTTCATCATCCATTTCTGTTATTATTATCCTTTAATAAATTTTCTCTCTCTTATAAGATTACGTGTTAAACCTGCAGTTATTAACAGCGTAATGAAGAGTAAAAAGATGCTAAAGGTGATTATGTGGCGATCTTGATAAATCGAAATGTAGTATAAAACGGTGACGCCAATCAGCACAAAAGGTGAAAAGAAATATTTACCACTTCCAATAGACTTATGGTCCACGATTTGAGGAACATGCTTTTTGCACCCATAATAGAATAGAATTGATACGAAACATTCAGTAATTACAGTTGCAATTGCTGCACCGTAAATACCCAATTCGTATATCAATACTATTGTCAATAAAATGCTAAGAGCTGCTCCATATCCTTGATATTGGACCTTTTTAATAATGTTTCCTTCTGTGACCAGTATACTTCCAATATTATTGCTAATCAGGCGGAACGGTAGAGCCAAACTGAGAATAATTAAGGAGTATGCCGATTCTACATAATTTTTTCCGAACACCAATGGAACCACCCAAATTGCATTGCTTGCTACGAGACCCATCATTAATATACCGAAGATCGTAGCGATCCTTCCTCCAAGATCGAAGATTTGGCTAATTTTGCTCTTATCGCTTTCGATCCATCGATGTATTTTCGGTATTAGATAACCCTGGTAAAGGGTTACTGGAAATAAAAATACTACTGTCATAACTGTGAATGCTACATTATATATTCCGGCCTCCGCATCGCCCAACATCATACTGATGATCAATATGTTAAATTGGTAATACAGAAGGTAAAACACATTGGCCATTGCATACGGCCACATATAATGGAAAGCATCTCTGTACGTTACGCGTTCTAAATCACCTATACTGCCATTCTTCCCTGTTTCTATAATCGAAACACGGCCCTTAATGATGCGAAAAATCAAATAACCTTGAATAATAATCATTAATAGCGATGCTACAACAAATCCCAATCCTACTTCGACTGTGGTAGCACCCCAAAAGACGAGCGATAACGTGAGAAAAAAACGCAAGCTATGAAGCAGCGTTTTGAGCATAGCTAACTTTTTGTATTTTCCTTCCAATTGATAAACTGCTTCAGCCGCAGGTGTGATTCCTTGTTGTACGATTAGTAAAGTAAACATGATAATTAAATAGTCGGTAATTCTCGATAAATTGCCAAATAACACAATAACCATAAGGATCAGTTCCGCTATGACTACAGAGAAACCGCAAATAATTAAACTAGGCTTAACCCATCGAAGACCAAGTCTACCTTCTTTCCCGAAAACCCTTAACCAGTTGGGACCAGCTCCAAATCCAGCAAATGTTCCAACAATTCCTGTTATGGAGAGAGCGGTCGAGATAGCACCATAATCAGAAACCGACAGATTCCTGGTTAATAAAAGTTGCGACCCAAAAGCCATAAAAACAGCTATAAGTTGGGATATACCGAGTGAAATAACATCGTACGAACTTTTTCTATTCATATATTTTCACCAATCATCATGCGTTTAGTAGTGAATAACTCAAATCCTGATTTAGCAGAATGATCTCTTTATTCTTTCTCTCTTCCACAAAATACTTTATTTTCGGTGAGTAGTTATACACATAGCATTTTTTCTTTAAGAAACTGGCTGTCACTGCAACATGAAGCCTTGAAGTTAATATGATGTTCGATCTCTTCAAGCAATCCAATTTATCTTCAAAAGAAGTGGACCTATTGTATTGGACTGAAATGTTGGAATTTATTTGGTGAATTAGTTCAAAAAGTTCATGATTGACATGTTGATCAACAGTGGAATCTGTATCTAAAAGTATGATTTCGTCTACTTCATGATCCAAACAAAGTTCTAAACACAATCTCGCAACCTCCTCGTAGTTGTTACCGATCGTGGTTTGATCATATTCTCGAAGATCTCTCCAAGCCAAAACCATGTTTCTTTTATCTAAGGATTCGCCTGGCTCTTCAGCAACTAATTTCTGGAGCAAGTAATTTGCCGGATCTTCAATCTTTTCAATCATTTTCTTATTTGTTATTCGCCATTGTAATGCTTGATTATAGGAAGATTTATCCCTGAATGAGATGTATTTTGCCATGTTACAAAGCAGCCTTGTCTTAAGACGGCGAGAAAACTTTGTCATATTGCCAATTCCGACACCAACATAAGCGAACTTTTTACCAAACAGCTTGGCATACATCATTGACAAGAAATAACCATCACCATCTTCGTCAGTGAAAACCGTCCCTCCCCCCCACAATATCAAAGAACTATTTCTAATCACGGAATGGAAGAATCTTGATTTCTCAAGCCTTTTACCTTCCTTCCTGACGAAAACATTAACCCTTTGATCCAACCAAGGAATAGGAGCAAAAGTAATAACATTGATCTTCAATTCAAATTTGCATAGCTCGTCGATGATACTTTTCAACATCAAATCATCGCCGAAATTATTAACTCCATAATAGCCAACTAGAGTTAATTCTTTAGTTTGCATCAGAATTGATTTCAGAACTGGCGTAATAATTTTGATCACTCCTACCTCTTATTACAGTTTCAACTAATTTGACTTTTCAATTCATTCGTATTTAGTACATTACATAAACTTCTTGCAGCAGTTTGATATTATTGCTTCCATTAAAATCTGTATTAATATTTCCGGCTGCAACTGCCCCAATTTGTTTGTGGCTCTCTACTTGAAGGGCATATAGCTGTAAAATGTAATCTGCAAAGGATCGGGCGTTATCTGTTATAAATAGCCCATCATCGTCCCCAATATTAAAGACAATAGAATCCCGTCCTAGTTTTCAATTCAGTTCATTGCTCACCACTCCTTCTTTCACCCTGTACATAGTCTGATCGCCTTTATTCTCTTGCAGGGTTATCGCATCTGAACTAGCAAACTGCAGCTCGTATTCAGAGACAATAAAGTCCCAAGAATAGTAAGATTCAATGCGGTTTCTCGCTTTTCTCGATAGGAATGCAACCTGCTCCTCACTCAGCTGGTCGGTCTCGTTGATGAGATCCGATAAGCTTCCTTCTTCCTTTGTAAAATAAAAAGCGCCATTCTCTCCGACTTCACGGTTGAAAACAACGTCCAGTAGCAAATTTATTCGGGTGCTTGCCAAAGCTTCAAGCAGAGACGGATTAGTTCCGCCTACTTCATGTCCATGGAAATAGCCGTAGGCCTGCTCCCTTAGCTTCATGAGCAGCTCTTGATTATACACGGTACCGACAAACTTAATTCTGGGATCGGATTGAAATCCGGTTGCAGCCTGTAGTTGCTCGAAAAACTTATTTTGTTCCACATTTGATATAATGACGAGGTCCCTGGTTGAATCAGAACGCATAAACTCTCGAATAATGAGCTCATAGTTATTCTCCGGTACAAAGCGGCCGACAATTAAGTAATAGTCATTGGGTCTCACATTAAACCGTTGATACCAATTCGTCAGATTCTCATCTAGGAGACTGAGAGAAGAGCGCCTCATGCTCGCTCCATATGAAATGTAGCGTGTTTTTGGGTTGTAGGACTTATATTCTCGATGAATATAGCTCTCGATACCTTTGGAATCACAGATAACAAGGTCAGCTTTGGATATTGACATCCTTTCTGATACCTTCCAGTATGTACGAATGGCGCGATTCCACTTGCCTCGCATCCATTCATGACCGTCTGGATTGATATAGAGCTTTACATTCATGCGGCGTAGGATGGGTGCGTAGTAGAGCAGAAAAGGACCCATGCGACATGCAAGCACATAAATGACACAATTTTGTGGACGATGCTCCTTGATATAAGCTATGCATTGTTGCAGTGCAAACAAATCATAAAGAACCGCCTTTGCACTTCCCACATTAGGCACCTTGACCTCAAAGCAGCGTGCGCCATTATGCTCAAACTCCCTATTTTCTTTGCCAAGGCAGGCCACATGGTATTGAATTTTTTTATCCCTTTGTCCTGCAGTAAGCTGTTCCACAAAGGTTTCAAAGCCGCCGTATTTAGCAGGAATGCCCTTGGATCCGATGATAAAAATATTAGCCATTTTATCCTCCCTCATTCACTTCATAGCTGCTGAATAAGCATTAGCTGTAGTTCTGCCGATCTCGCTCCAATCATGCCGAGACTGTATACTTTCGAAGCCGTGCTGCCCCATATTCTCCATCTCTGTTTTGTCCGAGAGGGCCTCAATTAATTTGTCCGCCAGATGCTGCGGGCTTCCTTCTTTAAACACATAACCTGTTTTTCCATTCGTGACGACCTCCGTCATCCCTTCAATATCAGACACGACAACTGGTCGGCCGTAGCTCATTGATTGCAATAGTACACCGCTCTGATAGATTTTCCGATAAGGAAGCACAACCATATCTGCCGCCTGAAAATAAGCATCCACCCATTCCACGGGAATATAGCGAATATGAAGGATCAGATTCTCTTCCAGCCCATGCTTTGCAATAATAGGTTCATAAACTGAAAAATCATTGTTCCACAGCTTGCCGGCAATGAGCAGCTTCACGCTTGGTTGCGACTGCTTTACGATTGACAACGCTTCGAGCAGAACCTCGAGCCCCTTCACCTTCTTGATTTGCCCGAAGAAGAGTAGAACAGGACCGCTCACTTGTAGCTTTAACTTCGCTCTAGCCGCTTCCTTCGTCAGACGTTCACCGATCGTATTGATGTAATGTCCATGCGGGATTGTATTAATCTTATCTGGATGCAAACCAAGCTTCTCGACAAGTTCCCTCTTACTCACCATATTATGAGCGATGACTCGGTCAGCCATTTCATAGACGGAAGAGACTAACTGGGACTGATTATTATCTGCAAAGCTTTCCACATCATGCGCCGTAACTACAATACGAAATCCAAACCATCGCGCCAGCTTGACGGTTAGCCATTCCAGCATCGTAATTTGGAAAATATGAAAATGTGCAATCTTCTTCTCTTCCTTTCGCGCATGCAAATAAGATTTAAGAAGCCCCTTCATATAACGTGCTGCCCTCAACCACTTTGAATCCTTTCCATAAATGTTTTGGAAATGCGTATGCACATCAAACTGCAGCGTATCTAATACGACGGTCTCTGTGCATGTATATAGGGAAATATCCACATTGGAATTACGAAGCCCTTGGCATAATTCGAAATCGTAATAATTCATGCCTCCATGACCGCCTACAGGCTCAATCATAGCAACGCTTATTTCTGCTTTACTCATACTCTACCCCTCAATCACTATAGGAATCTGCCTTGTATAGCTAAATGGCTACGTACTCATCTTCGAAAGGTGCATCAAAATGTTTATTTCATTTCAAAAAGCATCTTTCGATCCAACTAATACTTTTACTGTCTTGAATATAATTTTTAGATCTAATAGAATGCTTCTGCGTTCTATGTAAGCCAGATCCAGCTCAACCATTTCGGCGAAGTTCAATTCATTTCTTCCGCTTACCTGCCATAAGCCGGTACAGCCTGGCGTCGCCTTGAGCCTTAATTTGTCATAACTCGTATATTCTGCTACTTCGCGTGAAAGCGGTGGTCTAGGACCAACAATGGACATGTCACCTCGAATCACATTCCATAGCTGGGGCAGCTCATCGATACTTGTTTTTCGTATGAACTTTCCCACTTTGGTGATCCTCGGATCTTCCTTCATCTTAAACATCGCACCTTCAATTTCGTTCTGGTTCAGCAACCCCTCTAATAGTTCTTCCGCATTGGAGACCATTGAACGAAATTTATACATACGAAACGGCGTTTCTTTCTTACCAATTCGAACCTGATGAAAGAAAACAGGACCGCGGGGGTCCTCGATCTTGATTAAGATGGCGACGACAATAAATAAAGGAATAAGAAATACTATTCCAATACAAGCGCCAATAATATCCATCGCTCTCTTGGTCATTAGATAGGCTCTTAAATCTCTATTATGTTCTAGCGCTACCGAAGAATTATAAACATTGGTTTCCAGAGCGATCTCTGCATCATTCCTTTGCGGAGCCATCCCCATTCCCCCTCTTATCGATCAATAAAGACTTTGTTGGCCCCTTCACGTTCCAGTATCTCTTCTAAAGCCATAAGTAATGGCAATCGAAGTTCTTTCTTCTGAAGCGCAAAATCCAAGGTGGTCGTAATAAAGCCCAGCTTCTCTCCAACATCATAACGAACGCCGTCGAAATCATAAGCATAAACGCCTTCTGATTCGTTCAATTTCTGAATAGCATCCGTCAGTTGAATCTCTCCGCCGGCTCCAGTTTCTTGATTTTCCAGAAAACTAAATATGGCTGGAGTTAAAATATATCTTCCCATGATTGCGAGATTGGAAGGTGCATAACCTAACGGTGGTTTCTCAACAAAATTACGAACTTGAACGAGCTTCGTATCTGCCGCCTCCACTGGATCCACAATGCCGTATCTTTCAGTCTGATCAATGGCAACGGCTTGAACACCGATAACCGATCTTCCCACTTGCTCATATTGATTTATCAGCTGTTTGATGCAAGGAATTTCCGCCTGTACGATATCGTCGCCAAGGAGAACTGCAAACGGTTCATCGCCGATGAAATTCCTGGCACACCATACCGCATGCCCTAGCCCTTTGGCTTCTTTCTGACGAATATAATGGATATTGATGCTCGAGGACTTTTGGACTTCTTTGAGGATGTCATGCTTGCCCTTCTCATACAGGTTTTGTTCCAGTTCGAAAGCAATGTCGAAGTGGTCTTCAATCGCCCGCTTTCCTTTTCCTGTTACAATAATAATGTCTTCAATACCGGATAGGATGGCTTCCTCTACGATATACTGGATGGTAGGTTTATCAACGATAGGCAGCATTTCCTTCGGCATCGCTTTTGTTGCTGGAAGAAATCGCGTTCCAAGACCAGCTGCGGGAATAATAGCTTTTCTCACTTTTTTCAACACCATCACCTATCCTTTGATTTTCTATTTCTCTTGTTCCCTATTTATCTAGTTGTCAAAAATGCAAGCTATGCCTCCTTACGCCTGTTAAGCACGTAAGAAAGCATAGCTTGGACTTTTACTGTCCAAGTTCAGGCATTAAACCTGTCCTCACGTCACACCCTTGACGATTTACGTCTAAGGTTTGCTAACCCACAGCATGACCGAGTGCCTCCAGTGATATAGGTGCAGGAGACATTACCTGTAGATTCGTCCATTCCGTTCTCTACGTTCTATTTCTGCACTACTTTATTTCTCTTTCCGCTCGCCATAATAATAATAATCATCTGCGTCGTTGCGCTTAATGTTATTTATGACGACACCAATTATCCGTGCATTAACTAGCTCCAAACTCGCTTTGGCTTTCAGGGCGGCTTCCTTCTTGACCCTCCCGGAATCGATAACCATTATTACACCTTCGCACTGAGCGGCGACGATTTGCGAATCGGCGACCGCCAGGACAGGCGGCGTATCGATGATAATGATGTCAAACCGCTGCTTCAATTCCTCCAGCAGTACTTCCATACGTTTCGATGCGAGCATCTCAGAAGGATTGGGAGGTATCGGTCCGGAAGGAATGACGCTCAAGTTATCCACTGTTGTCTGAAGCAGCACATCATCCAGGTCGTTCTGATGACTCAATAAAGAAGTCAGTCCGAATCGGTTCGAAAGTCTGAAAATATGATGCTGAGTCGGTTTCCTTAAGTCCGCATCGATGAGGAGCACTTTCTTGTTCGACTGCGCATAAGTAACAGCCAGATTTGCCGATGTCGTACTTTTCCCTTCGCTCATCTTGGTGGAGGTAATCATTATCGTTTGTAACTTCTCATCCACATTCGAAAATTCGATATTGGTCCGAAGAATTTTGTAGGCTTCGGAGATCGGCGACTTCGGATTGCTATCTGTGATCAACTGATCATTATGTATCGAGCGTGACATTCTTCTCACCTCTTATTGGTTTGGTAACCTTCTGTTTATCCTTAAACGAAACTTTGTCGGCTTTTCTCATACGCGGTACAAGCGTCAATGTCGATAAGCCAAGAATTTGTTCGACATCCGTTTCCGATTTCAGCGTATCATCCAAATAATCGATTAAGAAGGCCAAGCCCAGTCCTATCATAAGGGACAAAATAATGCTGATTGCGATGTTCAAGCTCGGATTTGGGGATACCGGAACAGGTTTGTTATTTGGTTTGGCCTCATTCAGGATGTTGACATTGTCAACCTTCATTAGCGTCGGAATTTCCTTCTGGAACACTTGAGCAACCGCATTGACGATGCTCGCCGCCTTACTGTAGGACAGATCCCTGGCAGTAACCGACATAACCTGTGTCTCATTAACGGAGGTAACGCTGACTTTGCTGATAAGATCATCCTCTGTTAGCTTCAGGTCGGGAAATTGCGCCACGACCTTGCTCATAATACGGGGGGTTTTGATGATTTCTTTGTAGGTCTTAATCAATTGAATGTTGGAATTGATTGTACCGATATCTAATCGGTTGTTTAAGGCGGCCGCTTCCATGTTCTGATTCACGATCAGCTTCGTGGACGCTTCATACACCTTATCCATAAAGTAATAAGAATAGATGCCGGTTGACATTCCACTGACGATGATCAGCATAAGGATCATCCAAATATTTTTCCTGACAATTGACCAATACTGTTTTAGATCCAAGTTGTCTCCTCCATTGCTTTTTTGTTTGTTATAAAGAACGTTAAGCCAATATTAGTTCATTATAACGAACATGTCAATACACTTTTTCCTGCTTTTCAGTCGAAATCAGTTATCTATGTGAAGAATAGTGACATTTGATGTTCTCTTTTTCTCGTTTAAGGAGACATGGTATCTTTCAGGTTTTCCTTCCATAAATTCGAGCGGATCAGGTATTTTAACGCTTGGAAATCCCTTTTGCTCATCCCCTCATCAACAGCGTTTTTTATAATCAGAAGCCATTCCTCATCCAAAATTTCATCCTTATGAATTTTAGGTAAAGTCTCTTCTCCCAGCAAATATTCGATGTTGGAATCCAAGGGAGCTGCGATTTTTGCCATCACTTGCAGAGAAGGGTTATTTTGCATATTCCGTTCAATGTAGCTTAAATAGGACTTTGAAACGCCTGCAAGGCCGGCAAGCTTCGTTATCGAATAGCCCTTTTTTTTCCGTAGACTTTTAATCCGATCCCCAATCATAATATTCTCCTTCGGCCAGTTTAGATCTATACAGAATATAGACAACCATATATAAAGTAGATCCGTAATAACGTACGATGTACTCATTTTAGTTCTTTAAAGAGAACAGGTCAATACTTAAAGAAAAAAAAGCCCTTCCCTTTACAGGAATTCTATAAAGTGCGTAGGACGAAGCAACGCAATAAGAAGGAACCATTGGATATTTGTGCACAGTTCTGTAATACTATAAACACTTCAATAGAAAGTTGGAAATTTATGAGAACTGCTGCAATCATAATTTGGGGATTAGCGTTGTTTATATTTACTTGCACATCTAACTGGGGATTTTGGAAAATAGGAGAGGTTCCGTATTTCCGATGGTCGTCGGAACCTAATTATCATGACTTGATAAAAATGGATTTTAGGATGACTATTTCATACATTTCGCAAAAGATTGGACATTTTTCGGGATTTGCAATATTCGCGGTACTTTTAATTTCTCAAAATAAAAGAATGGGAAAAAGTATCATCCTTGCGGTTGTTTACGCAATATTAACAGAATTTCTCCAGTTATATTTTGGACGTCACGGAAGGTTATACGACATAGCCATAGATACTGCAGGCATCATTTGCGGGGTGATTATTTTACGCATGGCAAAAATGTTAAGATACTAACGGCACCCAAACGATTATTGAACATAATTGTGTATACAATTATGTTGTATTTTTGAAACGCTTTCATATACTATAAACTAAGCACCCTGAACAGAAATGGACGACATCTTATTCGGGAGTTGACGCCAATGAATAAGGACGGAAGTCTTGTTATCGGGTTACTCTGGGGTACCACATTAAGTATTCCTTTATGGGTATCGTTGATTGGGTGGGTATGGTTAATAGTCGATATGATGAAATAGTTGTTTTTCATCGACACCCGAAGGGGTGTCTTTTCTTTAAATAACGAAGTTCGATAGCGCAACAGGTTCAGGTAATGGGTAGTAAGACGATACTACAAGGAAGACGAATAAATAGAGCCTTCGGATTACTCCGTTGGCTCTTCATTCGTCCGTTCCCCAATCATAATATTCTCCTTCGGCCAATTTAGATCATAGCGTAAAACTAAGCACTTACATAAGCAAACGTTTTTAATGGACGTGTGAAGATTAGACGCGATTCCCTTGATCGGAATGGAACCCATCGTGCCTTTTTCCTTGTACCAATACTCGTACAGCATGACACGATTCTTCGCTTGATCCACGCTAGGCCTCTCATATATCTCCGTTTCAAACGATTGGTCAGGGTCAACTTTAACTACCGGATCAGGAATCCATGAGGCACGCTGCATGCTCCAATGCTTGGAGAGGTAAAACTCATCATACTCTCGCCATTCAGCATGATCATCCTTTAATGCCCCTAACGATTGTCTAAAGTCGGTTTGAATCATCTTAAACTGTGATTTCTCGTCTAGTTTGTTGTCCATCTGTTAACCCCTCTTGCGTCATAAACCATGTTTCTCTCTAAAATTCATCCTTACATATCCTTTGCCATCGCAAGTATCGCACGGCAGGATATCCTCATAACCAGCACCATCACAGACCGGGCACCACTTTTCATACTCTGTCAATTCATGTTGATTGGTAGACTTGAATGGTTTGTATAGCCACTGTTTCAATACATTTATCAAACGCCTCATAAATCTGCGCCACACGTCAACTGAGTCTTGTGCATCCGTAAAAGTGAATGTTTTACTTGTTGTATCTGCCACATCTACAAAGGTTGTTACGTTCTTCCCATCCTGCATCTCTCTAGCTGTGTTATTTACTGTCGGCATTTCATTACCTCCTCAAAATAAACTAGCTGTGTTTGCTTAATCCGCCCCCTGATATTCCTGTATAGATAGACGTTATAACAGATATTATAGTTATTTTAGTTCTTTATATAGAACAGGTCAATACAATTCAAAAAATGCCAGTCACCCATTTCTGAGTGCTGGCGGTTAAAGAAAAAAAGCCCTTCCCGTTACAGAAATTCTGTACCGGGAAAGGCTCCTCAATTAACAGTAACGGAATTATTCCTAATTTTACAGTAACGGAACTATGGCATTCGCGTATGCTTCGGCACCTTTCGGGTTCGGATGCCCGACAGAGGCAACGCGGCATAGTTCATATTGTATTCCTTCTTGATTGGTCGCGACGCAATCAACAAGGCGGGAAGGTGCGACATTGCCGTCTTCCGGCGTAAAATTCAAATTAATTCCGTATAGATAAGGGTCGCTTGTGAGCGCCGCGTGCGCCTTACCATAGTTCGGATCCGCGAATAGAATCCGATTGCCGCCGTCTGGGGTTGCATTAACCAGATCGATAGCATCCTGGATATGCATTCTTGACTCGTTCAGCAATTGTCTGCTCCTATCGATAACCTTCTGAAGCTCGAGCGCTCCCAGCACTCCGCCTGCCGCTCCTCCGGCAGCCCCTCCGAGGCGGACGCCAAGCGCAATCAGAAACAGTTCGACAGCCGTCAGATTACTGTCCTCCGAGACGGGCTGATAGTAGCCGGTAACGATAATTTTAGCTTTTTTGAAGCGTCCGGCTACTTTCGTCAATAGTGTCACCATATCATCCAAAAAGAATTTTTTGGTCAATGGCGCAAGATCCGGTCCGAGCGGATTAAGAGCCGTTGTTATTCCAATATCGTTCATTCCGCCATCCAACAGCACAAGGTCGACATAATCATCGATACCTGCGAACTCATCCACCTGCTGCATTATGGTAGGGTAAGAGGTTGGCACTTCTCCAGGCAAGCGGGGGTGCACCGCTGTATCTTCGGCACCGATGGTGGCGCCGGAATGAGCAAGCACCGTCTTATAGAAGCCGATACCGCCTTGTTTAGCTTGCACTGCAGTCCCTACCAGGCTGTGAAATTTCTCTGACTCGAGCAGCCCTTGACCCCATAGAATCGAATCGCCTAACACGAGCAAATGGAACGTATCCATTACCAGTTCGATACCGTTAGACGGCGTGCCGTCGGACAGCATTACTTGAACGCGTACTTGCTCTCCCGAAGAGTTCTCCTCGATTTCCACCGGACGCAGCAGCGTAAACTCCAGCTGCGTAGGGCTGATGAAGCGGACGCTCGGCATATTCTGGTCGTTCACTTTAACCATGATGCCTTCGGCAAAACCGCTGCCGGACAGCTGTACCTTCTCTCCCGGACGGATACGGGATTGACCGGCCGCAATTAATTGGGGAAGAACATATAAGGATCCCCGGTTCGATAAGGTGCCGTCGCTCTGCTGAACCTGAACCGGATGGCTCCCGCCGCTTAGCGACGGAACGGTTAGCTGAAGCTGTGTGTCGCTGTAGACAAGCGTCTGCGCCGCTGTTCCGCCGACTAACGCGATATCGTTTTTGGAGAAACGGCTGCCGTACACCGTCACCTTGTCACCCGAGAATGCCGAGACAGGCGATGTAGAGATGATGGCCGGCTCCAGCAGCTTCCGCTGGAATTCATCGGCATCAATCACTTTGAACGAAATCGGTTCACCTTGCTGATTGCCGTCCGCACCGCGGTATCCCGTTGCTCCCGCTGTCCCTGACGCGCCGGATTGGCCGCTCGCGCGAGGACCCGGGCCGCAATCTCCGATCGTTTTCACCGAGTCGCCGACCGCACCGCCCTCGCCGCCTGCTCCGGGAACGCCTGCAGATCCCCCGGAACCGCCTCTGCCCCCATCTACCGTTACGTAGAAGCCTTGCGTATAACTGCTAAGCACCGACTGCGGCGCATAGAGTGAAAACTTCCCGCCTCGCCCGCCGTCTCCGCCTTCGCCGCCATGGCCCGCCGCGCCCCCGCGTCCGCCATTGCCGCCGGCGCCGGCGCCGCTTTTGCAAAATCCCCAATTATCCTTAACCGCTGTTTTCCCTTTGGACCCTCGTCCTCCGTTCTGCCCGTCTTGGCCGTCCCCGCCTTCCGTCCCGTCCTGGCCGCGAAGGTCAAAGGTCGGCCGGCCGTTCAGCTCCAGCGTCCATACTTCCAGCTCCGGTGCATGAGTGCCGTCTAATCCCGGTTCGCCCTTCACTCCTGCAATCCCGTCTATGCCCGTCACTCCGCTTAACGTATTTGAAATGCTTCTCGCTGGCGGATCGGACAGCTTTGCTCTCTTGACAGGCTTCCGGATATCCGGACGTTCCCACGTAAACGTGACATTGGTTCCGACGCTTATCTTCTCTGCGATCAGAATCAAGTATTTTTGCGGGTTTTTCAAAACAACAGTCGTATTGCTCTCCAAATTAATTTCCTGCGCCACCCAATAAGCGGTATCGATTTGCAGCGTTGCTGCTGAAGTTGTTGCGCCTCCCGTTGCGATGTTTCGATAGGGGAAAGATGGGTACGGCCTCGGAATCGCAGGTATTTTAGGAATCGCTGGGACCTTAGGAATCGTAGGACTCGCAACCGACTTTTGCGGCAAAGGAATCGCATTAAGCAGCACCGCTTTGCCGCCGACTGGAACTAGCTTTATCGAATCCTGTGCTTGCGGCTGTACCGTAAACGCCGACTGAAACAAGGTCTCAGCGCCGTATAAGTTTGCGCCCGGCTTGGTTACCCCCGGTTGGGGAACGACGCTGCCCTGGATATTCAGCTTGCCAAGCCCGGATAGATTCGTAATACCCAGCGACTCCAATACTGCTTTATGCTGATTCAACTTGCTCTGTACCACATCGGCTGCGGTTAAAAATTGGGCCGGATTAACGGCTGTGGGCTTGATCAGCAACGCATTGGGCAGAATAGTGTTGGGCATGATCGACGCTCCTTAAATTTCCAATTTATATTTCATGTTAGATGTTCGTCGCCTCATAAACAATTCCTTCCGCAAAAAATGTCACTTGAGAAAATAGGTAAATTTTACTATTAAAACCGTATCCTGTTGAATTAGCCCAATCCGATTGGCGAAATGGATCCCCATTGATTTTGCCACAAAAAAAGGAAAATGCTGATTATTGGGAGAATTAGTTAATTAGATGTTTAAGTCACACTTCAAAGCGAGGATACTATGAATTTTGAAGAGGGATTAATACAGATACAAGATTTTATTCGTAAAAGACCAATAGTAATAGTTGGTACGGGGCAAACAAGTGGAGATAAAGTGAATTTAATGCAAGGAGTTGAAAATTTAAGAAAACAGAGTAGAACCTAGAGGTTCCGTTAATAAAGCTGACGTCTGCAAATAACAGACGTCAGCTTTTATTAACTGCTAGCCTATAAGCGATAACAAGCTTTTAAACTCCAGCTCCTCGAACTTGCGCAGCACACTTACGCGGTCATACGACCAGCAGCAGCCATCAAGCGCAGCTGAAACCGGTGCATCGCACCGAATGGTCGCCAAATCACGGGATAAGTAAAGCATATCGAGATCCGCTTCGATTTTCACGCGGATCGTTTTGGACACCGCATCTAAATTAGCAAGCAGCCCTTCAATGGAACCATGCTCTTGAATGAGTTTATGTGCCGTTTTCTCGCCAATGCCTCTTACGCCCGGGTAGTTGTCGCTCGTATCACCCATCAGTCCCTTAATGTCGATGATTTGGGCCGGCGTCAGCTGGCGTTCTTCCATCAAGCTTTCTGGCGTGTATACCATGTAGTTGCCGATGCCCTTCTTCATGATCGCAACCGAGACCCGTTCATCAACGAGCTGCAGCATGTCATGATCGCCGGTTACAACGAAAATTTGCGCTTGATCCTTATGCGCGGCAGCCAACGTACCGATGCAATCGTCAGCCTCATAGCCGGATATCCCGATATTCGGAACGTTAAAGCTTGCGACAACTTCCTTCACAAGATCAAACTGGGGAATCAAATCCTCAGGGGCAGATGGCCGATTCGATTTGTAGCCGTCATATTGCTCCGTACGAAAGGTAGTGCTGCCCATATCCCAGCAGCAGACAACATGCGTAGGGTTATACGTGTTTACCGCATCCATGAAATAACGGACAAAACCATGCACAGCATTGACGGGTACTCCCGCGCTCGTTTTCCTAACGCTCCCGCCGAAGGAGGTAGCGAAATAAGCACGAAATAATATAGCCATCCCATCCACTAAAAGCAAACGATGTTCACTCATCATTACAAACTCCTCTCCGATTATCATGCTCTTATTTCTTCATTTATTGCCCGCGAATGAAGCTTCCAATCCTTCTAGCCGCTTCCTTCAAACGTTCTTCACTTTCAACAAGCGCGATTCGCACGTAACCTTCACCTTCTGTGCCGAACGCTTCGCCGGGAACGACGACAACGCCGGTTAGGCGGAGCATTTCCTGGGAAATCCGCCTTGAGGTCCAAGGCTCGTCTAACGACCAACGCATCGGAGGCAGCTGAGCCCATACGAACATCGTCGCTTTCGGAGCAGTAACGGACCACCCTTCTTCACGAAGCGCATCAATAAACGTATTCCGGCGTTGTTCGTACAGCTTTCCTGCCTTTGGCAAGTCTTTGTTCGTCATCGCTTCCTTCAGTGCGACGATGCCCGCTTCCTGAACGGGATCGAATACCCCGTAATCTATATTTGCCTTCAGTTCGCGAAGCGCACCGACAGCTGTTCTATTGCCGGCCAGAAAACCGATTCTGCAGCCTGCCATATTAAAGCTTTTGGATAACGAATGGAACTCTACCGCTTGCTCCGATGCTTCGGGTATTTGCAAAATACTCGGCGGCTCGCAGCCGTCGAAACCCATTTCGGAATAAGCCAGATCATGTACGACTAATACGCCATGACGTTTTGCTTTGGCCAGAAGCCGTTCAAAAAATGATAAGTCCGCTACGGCTGATATCGGATTGTTCGGGTAATTCAATAATATGAACGATGCCCGTTCCCATATTTCATCTGGGATTGCATCCAAATCAGGCATGTAGTTGTTTTCCTCACGCAGCGGCATAAGCACCGGTTCAACGCCTGCCAGCGCTAACGATGCCGCATAAATCGGATAGCCCGGATCCGGCAGCAAGGCTATATCGCCCGGATCGCAAAGCGCCATTGCCAAATGGGCAAGCCCGTCCTGCGAGCCCATCAGCGTAACGATCTCGTTCACAGGATCAAGCTCTACCTGGAAACGGTGCTTCATCCAATCCGCGGCATGCTGGCGAAATGGAAGCCCGCTTCTCGTCGCCGGATAAGCATACATATCGGAGCGAAGAGCCGCTTCGCTCAGCGCTTGCCGCACGGCAGCTGACGGCGGCTGGTCCGGACTGCCGATACCCAGATCAATAATATCGAGCCCGCTTTCCGCGGCCGCCATTTTCCACGCTGCTACTTCAGCAAAAATGGAAGACCCCAGCAGCGATAGCCTTTCGGATCTCCATTTGGTTTGCGTCATCTTCCAATCACCCGTTTCCGTTCCAAACTTGTTCATACTGCTCTTCCTTGTAGCCTACCGTTACCTTCTTGCCGTCCGTTACGATTGGGCGTTTGATCAGCATACCGTGCGACGCAAGCAGCGCGTATTTCTCGTCCTCTGTCATCGCAGCCAGCTTGTCCTTCAAGCCAAGCTCTTTATATACTTCGCCCGATGTATTAAAAAACTTTTTGAGCTCCAAACCGCTGTTGGCTACGATTTCCTTAAGCTCGGCTGCAGTCGGCGTCTCCTCGACAATATGGCGTGAAAGCAACTCATTGCCTTTGCTCTGCAAAGATTTAACGGCCGCTCTGCACGTCCCGCATTTCGGGTATTGAATAATAGTCAGTGCATTTTGTTTACTCAATGTTGAATGTCCTCCTAATATGAAGCGCCAATAAGACTATTGGCGGAGCTTCTGCTCCAGCAAAATAAGCTCAGGCGGCAAAGCCGCATGCCATTCCATCCATTGGCGGGATATCGGGTGCTTGAAGCCGAGCGTTTCGGCATGCAGAGCCTGACGGCTGGCTGCCTCCTCCCACTCCTCGACAGCGCCTAGCTTCGAACCGTACATTTTATCCCCAATAAGAGGACAGCCAATATGCTGCATGTGAACGCGAATTTGATGCGTCCGTCCCGTTTCCAGCTTCAAACGAACGGCAGACGCAGCGGGATTGCCATCAATCGAACGAAAGGTCTCTACCCTTTCATAATGGGTTACGGAAGGATACCCTTCCGGCGTCACTATGCGAATATGAGGCTCGTCCGGATTACGGTCGATCGGCGCATCAACCGTTCCCTCTGCCGGCTCAGGAATACCGTACACATAAGCACGATAAAGCTTCAGAATGGTATTCGCCTGCATCTGTTCGGACAACTGCTGATGAACGTACGACGTTTTGGCTATGGCGACAAGGCCGGACGTTTCTTCGTCAAGACGGTGAACGGGCCTGAACCGCACCCGTTCCCCTTTTTGCTGCCAATGATAAACGACGCCGTTCGCCATCGTCCCCGTATAGTGTCCGTGTGTCGGATGAACGATCATGCCCGCCGGCTTATTAACGATTAATAAATCCTCGTCCTCGTAAACAATTTGGATCGGGATAGGCTGAGGCAATATGTCCCCGGATACTTCCCGCTCCATTCGAACACGTATAATATCGCCCTGAACGACCGGCGCTGTCGTATATGCGCGCTTTTCATTAACCGTCAGGCCATGCTCCGTCAGCTTCACCTGCGAAAGCAGCTTCCTTGATACGCCGAGCTGCCGCTCCAGCACCGCTCGAACTGTCTTACCGTGCTCCGCTTCGCTAACGACAGCGATTAACGGCTTATAGTACCTGCTATCGATCGATTCCATCATTTTTTCGGCTTCCGAAACACTTCCGCGCTCCGTATATATTCCGTATCCGGCACGCCCAGCTTTGCATTCGCCACTCTTGCCGCAGCAAAGAAAAAGTCAGACAGGCGGTTCAAATATTTTTGTACCTCCGGATTGACGGGATGCTCTGAGGCAAGCGTAACTACACGGCGCTCTGCGCGTCGGCACACCGTTCTGCATACATGCAGCAGAGAGGAAAGAGAGCTTCCTCCCGGTAAAATAAATTTCGTAATTTCCGGCGCCTCCAAAGTATATTGATCAATCCAGCCTTCCAAACGAGCGGCAGGCTCCGCTGATATTTTGAGAGGGGCACCTTCCTTGGCATATGCGAGATCAGATCCGCAATCAAACAGCTCCTGCTGAATATCAACTAACCAGCCTGCCATTTCCGCAAGCTCCACGTGCTTAACAGCTTCTGCAGCAGCCTGCCCGACGAAGCAATTCAGCTCATCAATCGTTCCGTACGCTTCAACGCGAATATCGTCCTTCCGCACCCGTCCGCCGATCAAAGACGTTTGACCGCTGTCTCCCGTTCTCGTATATATTTTCATCGTCCTGTTATTCCTCCTCGTTCAATCGTTCCTCTATATATTACGCAAACAGCAGGCCGGATGCACTCCTGACCTGCTGTTTGTTGCTTGCAAGCATCATTCTAGCCTTGCTGCTTCAATCTATATACGAACTGGCCGATCCGATCAAGCGCTTCGGTCAAATTCGTGACGGATGTTGCATAAGAGCAGCGCAGATGTCCCTCGCCTCCGAGTCCGAAGACATCACCGGGCACTGCAGCTACATTCGCTTCTTCAAGCAGACGCTGTGCGAACTGCTCGCTCGTTAAGCCTGTCGATACGATGGACGGAAAGGCATAGAACGCGCCTTGCGGCTCATGACAGTCGAGTCCGATATCCCGAAATCCTTTTACGACAAGACGGCGCCGCTGATTGTAAGCTTCAACCATTCGATCTTTTTCTTCCAGACCGTGCTGGAGAGCTTCAAGAGCCGCATATTGTGCCATAATCGGCGCGCACATAACGGTGTACTGATGAATTTTCAACATCGCCGACAGCAAATCGGAATGCCCGCAAGCATAACCCATCCGCCAGCCGGTCATCGCGAACGCCTTGGAAAACCCGCTAACGAGAATCGTCCGTTCCTTCATACCCGGCATCGCAGCAAAGCTTACATGCTTCGAGCCGTAAGTCAGCTCCGCGTAAATCTCATCGGAGATGACGATTAAATCGTTCTCCTCAACAACCTTTGCGATGGGCAGCCAATCTTCATAAGTCATCGTGCCGCCTGTCGGATTGCTCGGATAACATAATATAAGTACTTTGGAACGAGGCGTAATGACAGCCTGAAGGGATTCCGCCTTCAGCTTGAACTCGTCCTTCGCATACGTTTCGATGCCTACCGGCTTGCCGCCGCTAAGAGCCGTAATAGGAGAATAAGAAATATAACATGGCTCCGGGATCAATATTTCATCCCCCGGCGCAATTAAAGCGCGAAGCGCAAGGTCGATCGCTTCGCTTCCGCCTACTGTAACGAGTATTTCATTCGCAGGATTATATTCCACATCGAATTGGTCATTCAAATATTGGCCGATTGCCTCGCGCAGCTCAGGCATTCCGGCATTGGACGTATATTGTGTTTTCCCGGTTTCAAGCGCGTATACCGCAGCTTCCCGGACATGCCATGGCGTTACGAAGTCGGGTTCGCCCACTCCGAGCGTAATGACATCCTTGCGCGTGCTGACCAAATCAAAAAACCGGCGGATACCCGACGGTTTGATGCCTCGTACGAGCGGGGACAAATAATCAGCCATCGTTTGACGCTGCACAGGTGTGGAGGGTTGTTTTTCTTCGTCTTTAATCATTTGCCATCACCCTTTTTTACGGCGAAACCATCAACCGATGGTCACCTTCATGCTCCTCGAAGATAATGCCGTCTTGTTTGTATTTTTTCAAAATAAAAAATGTTTTGGTCGATAATACCGCATCAATCGGAGATAATTTATTAGAAACAAAAGAGGCAACCTCTTTTAAATTTTTGCCTTCTACTTCTACCAGCAAATCATAAGCTCCGGACATTAAATAAACCGACTTCACTTCCGGATACAAATAAATACGCTCCGCGATGCCTTCGAACCCGCGGCCGCGCTCCGGTGTAATTTGAACCTCGATGAGCGCTGTGACCTTCTCATCGTCAATCTTGCTCCAGTTTACGACTGTCGCATATTTCACGATAACGTGCTCATCTTCCATGGCGGCAATCGCCTGCTTCACTTCTTCTTCCGGTACGTCAAGCATGGTTGCGATCAACCCGGCGTCCCTTCGCGCGTCTTCCTTCAGCAGTTCTAACACTTTTAACTGTAATTCGTTCATTGTATAACTCCTTCCAGTACGCTTGCGATTATAAAGAATATTTTACAACGAATTCGGGCATCCTGCAAAGCAAAAAACGAAAGACCCCGAAGGGTCATTACCTGTAAAACCGTATTATGGACAAAGTTTCCTTTATTTATGTGTCATTGTTCAATTCAAACTTGCCGGAATATGGTCATAAGAAATGAAGTCCACTTTTTTACCATAAAAAAGACTGTCCCCAAGCCGCTAATTAGCTTTGAGCACAGTCTATGAATCTACGGAATATGAACCGTCTTTACATGGTCGAAATGTAAAATTACGGCATTTCCGCTAGCTGTTGCAAGCTCGATCATGCTTTGATCTACACTTTTCAAAACACCGATTTTGTTCGAATTTTCACCTAAGTCAAGAACGACAAATTCCCCGATTAATTTACGCAGCTGTTGATCGAACGTTCGCGCGAGCGTTAAAGGCGACGGCTTAAGCGGAAACTGCTCTGGCGTTAACGTGTACGGCGTTACGTTCGGATTGTAAGGAATTAAATATTTCAAATGATGGAGCGAAATGATGACAGTATGATAGACGGGGGAGTAGAAGACAAAAAAATCATTCATCACAGTCGTCAAGTATCCGTGGATGGACTGGTTCCCTGTAATATAGATCTCGGAAAACATCCCTTTGGCGTTCATTAATATTTTCCGGTACGAAATCGGCTCGTTATAAGGCTCAAAAGGCATTTCTGGCACTTCAAAAATGACTTCTTCTTCACGCGTCGAGGCACGGAGCTGCTGTAGATGGATTAGCGGTATATACAAAAATTGTGTTCCGTTATGGATCACTAAAATATCTTGGCCAAACTCTATCAATTTCCCCCGTATAGGTGCCACTTTTCCTGAAATCTCTAATTCGACCTGTCGGTCCAGCAGCGGATGACGGTTTTTCATGCGATCAACCTCCTTTCATCCGAGTAGGTAGTAGAACCGGGCAAGGTCGAGACCTTTGCCCGGCATAAATCAGCCTTATTTGCTCGAACGACGAGTCATTGTTCGCACTAATTGGAGAGTAGAAGTTTTAGCACTTTTTTTGCCTTTATTTTTATCTTTTTTGTTGTCTTTTTTGTCATCTTTTTTGTTATCGTTTTTGTTGTCGTTTTTGTTGCCGTCAGATTTGTCATTGCATACTTCTTTGATCGTTTTGATATGGTCGATCTGAATTAGCAATGCTTCTTTGCCTGAGACTAACAGGATCGAATCTTTTCCTACCTGCGCAATGAAGCCTTCGACCTTCTCCGGACCGCCCCAGTTAATTTGTACGAATGTTTGGTTTAACGCCCGGATGACTCCTTCGAAATTATTGGCTTTGATAAAATCCGGATGGCGGTGTCCACTTTTGTGGCCGCTTTTGTGGCCGCTTTTATTGCCGCTTTTGTTGCCGCTTTTGTTGCCGCTTTTGTCGCAGTCCAGCTCGGTGATGCTTTTCACATGGCTGGTAGCGATATAAACAATGCCTTTGTCCGTGCTTAATACGAGATAGTCGCTTTTGACCGCAAGCAGCTTGCCTTCAAGCGAATCTGGACCGCCGCGGTTAATTTTTACGTGTTTACCTACCAAGCTTGCAAGAAAGTTGTGGTCTTTGATTCCGCTTTTGTTGCTAGTTGGACTAACCATTGGACTGACGTAGTTAAAGTCGTACTGACCAGCCACGTAACTGTTACAACCATAATTCATAAGAAAATCCCTCCGATAATTTCATTAATAGATTTCCAAACGTTACATCACGACCGACGCCTTGAGCCTATCACCAGCATAATGAATGAACTGCGACGAGCATCCCTCCTATACTTGATTCGGTTCATCTATCATGGGAAGCGATATGTAATATATTTATATGTATCCCCTATAGCAGTGGTACTAGATTACTATCTATTTATTAAAGATTGAGCGAATGACCCGTGACGAAAATAATAGAGTCGACTCTGATCATTTCTTCTCATTTCTTCTTTATAAACACAGAAATAACAGTGACCTTCTAGGCGCCAACTGAATACGGTAAATAAAATAGAAGCCTATCGTCTGACGGTAGGCTTTATCTTTTGCCTCGGGGGATGGTTAAATGGCCACTGAAATATTGCCTACTCGCTCCATTCGGATTAATGCCTCTGATCTTCAAGAAATTCAAAGCAACGCTTGGGGTAAATCATTTAAACCTGCTGAATTGGAACAAGAGGGGAACCTATTCAAAGCTAAGTTTGGACTGCGGGGCGGTCATACGCGCAATTATTCCAAAAAGTCATATGAGGTGCGGCTTGAAGGGGGCAGAACGCTTCATTGGAATGCCGAATTTGATGATCCCTCGATGATGCGCAACGCGCTTTCCTTTTATTTTTTCAACAAAATCGGGGTACCTTCGCCTCAGACGAACCACTTCTGGCTTGTAATCAATGGGGTGCCGCAAGGCGTTTATTTGGAAATTGAGGCTGTTGACCGACTGTTCTTTGAGAAACGGGGAATCGGTTACCGCTCGCTCATTTATGCTGTAAACGACAGCGCTGACTTTAGCTTAATCGATCCGGAATCGAAACACAGGAAGCCCTCGCTATTCGACGGCTATGAGACGATGCATGGGAAGACGGGCACTAAGAGCCGGCTTGTTTCTTTTATTCGGAATCTTAATCGCAAGTCTGGTAAAAGCTTAAGTACATTCACTGCCCGCAGGCTTGATATTTCACAATATTTATTGTGGCTGGCTGGTGCAGTCTTGACGGGGAATTATGATGGATTTGATCAAAATTACGCACTCTACGAGCATCGGTCAAGCGGAAAATATAGAATAATTCCGTGGGATTATGAGGGAACATGGGGAAGAAATTGTTACGGGAAGGCCTGCGGCAGCGACCTTGTCCGTTTAGAAGGCTATAACACGCTGACCAGCAAGCTCTTCACGTTTCCGGCTTGCCGCCGAAAATACAGCAAAATTATAAAAAAGCTGCTTAAAAAATCATTTACCGTTGAAAAACTCCAGCCGGTCATCCAAAAGATGCACCAGCGTCTATCACCTGCCATACGTAATGACTATACGCGAAAAGCTAGCTACGACTCCTTTCTTTCAGAACCGTCCTTTATTCGCGATTATATTGAAGAGCGAAGAGAATTAATTCAGAAATCGTTAAGGGAGTGGGCGTAAGTCCATCCCTCCCTCTCGAAAGCTCCTCTTAAAATATATCCATACTCATGTATCGTTCTCCAGTGTCCGGGGCAATACAAAGTACCCTCTTGCCGGTACCAAGCCGCTTCGCGATTTCCATCGCCGCCCATACCGAAGCGCCGGAAGATGGACCAAGCAGCAATCCTTCCCTGGTTGCCAGACTTCTCATCGTAGTTAATGCATCTTCATCAGAAACTTGAATAATTTCATCATAAACGGATGTGTTCAGTATAGCTGGTACAAAGCCGGGACTCGTTCCGACAAGTTTATGAGGACCTGGCTTCCCGCCAGACAGGACAGGCGAGCCCTGGGGTTCAACAACAGCTACAAATAGTTTAGGAAGCAGTTCCTTGAGCTTTTCTCCCGTTCCGGTTATCGTTCCCCCGGTACCGGCTGTCGCGACGAAAGCATCAAGCTTACCTTCCGTTTGCCTCATAATTTCTTGTGCTGTCGTAATCCGGTGAATATTAGGATTCGCCATATTTTCAAATTGATTCGGAATATAGCTGCCTGGCCGTTCAGCCCGCAGCTCCTCCGCTTTGCGGATTGCCCCCGGCATCCGCTCAGCCGCAGGGGTCAGTACTACTTCTGCCCCGTAAGCCTGAAGCAGCTTAATCCGCTCGGCCGTCATGTTGTCCGGCATGACCAAAATCATTTTGTACCCTTTCGCTGCCGCATTCATCGCAAGCCCAATACCTGTATTTCCGCTCGTGGGCTCTATAAGGGTATCGCCTGGATGAATCAGCCCGCGCTGCTGCGCATCCTCAATAAGCGAGAAAGCAGCGCGGTCCTTCACGCTTCCGCTAGGGTTAAACCGCTCCAGCTTGACGCACACCTCAGCACTGCCTTCCGCAGGAAGACGGTTCAGCCGGACAACCGGCGTATCTCCGATCAATTTCGTTATATCCGATACTACTCTCGGCATCTGCTCCGCCTCCTTCCAACCATTCAATATTATGCTTTCTGCGGCTGCTCCAGAAACGGCTTCATGAACCACCAGCCCGCAATTGGAACAATACCTACCGCAAACATCAGCCATGTAATAGCAAGCGGTGAATCGTTCAGCGGCAAAACGATTAAATAAGAGGATAAGCCAATGACTCTGCCAATCACAAGCCCTGCTTCCCGAAGCACGATAAATTCCTCGCGTTCGCGTGCGCTTTCCTCCGATGACCCGATCAAATCAAATGCTCTCGATGTCATTGGTATAATGTAAAACGGCATAAATAATGACGTGCCGATACCAAACAGCAGCAGCGTCGTATATGAAACGTTCCAGAACAGCGGCAAAATAACAACCGCTATCATCACGACGCCAATCAGCATCGACAGCTTGCGATTGTTCTTTTTCAGCTTTTTGCCGACGAACCAGAAGCTGATGAGGGCTACTAAGGATGTAATGAGCGAATACATTCCCAGCTTGCTTTCGTTCTTCGTTGCTACATATACGGTAAGACCGACGAGAAACATAAATACGCCCTCGCGCACGCCTTGTGCCGCAACAGCCGGGAACATGCGACGCCAAGGGTTCCCTTTCTTCATAAGCTGCTGCACGCCGTGCTTCCAGTTATAAGTTCCTTGACCATGTCTTTTTTTCAACCAAAAGCTCAGTACGACACTGACAGCGAAAATGACCAGCGACAAGGTGAATATGAACCGGTACCCGCGCTCCCCCTTCATCGTTGTAATGAGCAGGCCGGAAACCCACGGTGCAACGATACCTGCGGCGGAACCAAGCAGTCCTGCCCACCCATTGTAACGGTCCCGGTTATCAGGACCGGTTACTTCGAAATAAATGACATTAAACGCGATCCAAAAAAATCCGAGCGCCATCCCGTCTAAAATACCTAGCGGCACGCTGTATGTTTTCGCTTGCGGTCCTAGCAGCAGCACCGCGCAATAGAAAGCTCCCGACAATATAATGCCTATGCGCAGACTATGCATTTTGTTATACTCTTTGACCCATTTCCCTGCAATCCAGAACGTTAATCCGCTTGTTACAAATTGGCTTAACGCAAACCAACCGATGAGCATGTACGATTGGCTGGCCTTCCATAAGTAAATCGGCACGAAAGTACCCGACAGCGCATTTGCAACAGCGAACAATCCCTGTACGATTAATAGTAGCGCGGCTTGTCCGCCTAATGTCGATTTTACCAAAACGATTCCTCCTGCCGTCAGAATGAGCTTTTTAGAAGCACTCATCCATTGCCGTTGTGGTCAGAAATACGTTTTGTAAGGTTCCCTTAATCGCCGTAAGCCATGCCCGTCCATTATTACCAGTGAGCGCTATTCGCTCGGAGTTAAACGTTCAAGCATTTGCTCCCGGTCTCGATGGCTGAGCAAAGATGAGGTGTGGAAGCATGCTGGACAAACGTACATTTCGACCTGAAAAGGCGCAGTCAAAACCGGTCCGCCTATAGCAGGTGCAATAGCCGGAATAAAATGCTGATCGCCTATCGACTGAATTCCCGCTTTTATCATATACTCACGGCAAGCCGGACATTCAGGCGCTTCCTCTTGATCATCGACAATGCGCTGAACCGTGCTTTCGACCGCAATCCTGGCGATGTTTCCGCTGCGGTAGCCTTCTCCTTGCTCTAACCAGCGCTTATGATCCGTACTCTCATAATCCTCTTCATCATGCGCCTCTTCCTCATATTCTTCTTCCGAATCATCCTGCTGTTCATCGCTGCCCAAGCCGAGCGGTACGGACCGGTAATTGCTCAGCTCGCTTCCGCAATGCGGACACAGCTCCTCAGGCCCTAATTCCTCATCCCAAATAATTTCTGTCAAGCACCATGGACAAATGACCTGCTCTCCCATTTACGTTTCTTCCCTTCTAATTGTTCATTAAGTAAACGACTCCGAATGCAAAAAATAAAATAGCGATAACAAGTAAAATTCCCCATAAATATTTCATTAGCTGCCTCCAACCAAGCGTAAACGGCTTGCGCCATCCTTGGCGGCATAAGCTCGTTTCGCGGTGAAATATAAGGATCGTATAAGGTTCAAATTTATACTTTCTTATATTTTAAATAACGACAGTTGCTCCGATAACGTAGGAAATCGATACGGATATCATCATTGCGATAAGCCCGACGGCACGGTTGTCGCGTGATATTTCCTCATCAATCCGAAATACAGGCGTCAAAAATTCGAATAAAAAATAGGCCGCCATTAATATAACGAATCCAAAAGCACCCCAAATCAAGCTTTGGTAAACCGAATCATTCGCTTCAATCGAAAAGCGGAAAATATTGCAAATCCCAAATATTTTTCCGCCAGTTGCCATAGCTACCGCCATATTGCCTTTTTTGATTTCACTCCAGCACTTATAGCGTGTAACGAATTCAAAGCATGACAAAAACAAAATAAGTGAAAGAACCGTTACCGATACATACACGAGAGAGGCGGCATACGGGTTGCTGAGCAGCATATCGACTTCATTATCCAAACCTGACCCCTCCATCATCAAGCGTGTTCAATTGTACGAAAGGCAGGGTGCCTGTTACTTAAGCTCCGCTACTGTAACACCAATTCCGCCCTCACCGTAATTGCCTAAACGGAAGCTCTTTACATGGCTATGATTCCGCAAATACTGCTGAATTCCCGTACGAAGCACGCCAGTGCCTTTACCATGGATAATGGACACTTGACCAAGTCCCGACAAAAACGCTTCATCTAAGAAACGGTCGACCTCAAGAATAGCTTCCTCGAGGTTTTCGCCCCGCAAATCAAGCTCCATCTTGATGTTCTCATCACGTGAACGCTTCAGGCTTGCCGCTTGCTTCGGCTGCTGAGTCTTTACGGATGCCGATGATTTAAGCAGCTCCAAGTCGTCCAAGGCAACCTTCATTTTCATAATGCCAAGCTGTACTGTAGCATCAGAGCCATGAATCTCGACGACCGTACCTTTCTGGTTCAGGCTGTAGACGGTCACTTCGTCACCTGCTTCTATCTTCGCAGGCTTATTCGGTGCTTTCGTACCTCCGCGCTTCGCCTTCTGCAGCTCAGGCGCGGCTTCATCCAGCTTTCGGCGTACTTCAATAAGCTTATGTTCCTTAACCGAAGCGCCTTCTTCCAAAGCCAGCTTGCGCAAATCGGAAATGATTTGCTCCGCTTCCCGCTTTGCCTTCGCTACTGCTTCGCGTGCTTCGTCCTGCGCTTTTAGCAGAAGCCTTTCTTTCTGCTCCTCGAACCGCTGCCGTTCCGCCTCATGACGCGCTCTGAGCGTTTCCATCTCACGGCGGAGCGATTCTGCCGTTTGACGTTCCGATTCAGCGCCTAATCGATTCTCCTCAAGCGAAGCTATCATATTTTCAACCCGTTGGTCCTCTTCGCTGACCTCGCCCCGAGCGTGGTCAATAATCGAACGGTCAAGTCCTAACCGTTCAGCAATGGCAAAAGCGTTACTTCTCCCCGGAACGCCGACAAGCAGACGATAAGTCGGACTTAGCGTTGCAACGTCGAATTCCATGCTTGCATTAATAACGCCCTTTCGATTATAGGCATATGCCTTAAGCTCGCTGTAATGCGTCGTCGCGACAATTCGGCTATCCATCGCATGCACATGCTCCAATATCGCAATCGCCAGCGCTGATCCTTCTGCAGGGTCTGTTCCGGCGCCAAGCTCGTCCAGAAGCACCAAGCTTTTGGAAGTCATGGAGCTCAGAATGCGAATGATATTTTTCAAATGGCTGGAAAATGTACTTAAACTTTGCTCGATGCTTTGCTCATCGCCGATGTCGGCATATATAGCGTCAAATACGCATAGCTGGCTTCCATCCTCGGCAGGCACGAACAAGCCTGACATCGCCATTAAGCTAAGCAGCCCAATTGTTTTGAGCGAGACGGTTTTTCCGCCTGTATTCGGCCCGGTCACAATGATTGCCGTATAATTATTGCCGAGCTCCACATCTATAGGAACAACCTTATCGGCGGCAATTAACGGATGACGGCCCCGCTTAAGTTTTAGAAACCCTCTGTCGTTCATTCGCGGCAATGTCGCTTTCATCTCATGCGCAAGCCGCGCCTTTGCGTATGCGAAGTCGATTTGGCCGAGCAAATCTAAGTTGATAAGCAGATCTTCAACATGATCCGATGTGAGAGCGGTCAGCTTTTGCAAAATTTTCTCAATCTCGCGCAGCTCTCCGGCCTTGAGTTCACGCAGCTTGTTGTTCATGGCTACGATAGCTTCAGGCTCAATAAATAAGGTCGCACCCGAACCCGATTGATCATGCACGATGCCGCCAAAATGGGAACGGTACTCCTGCTTTACCGGGATAACGTATCTGTCGTTTCTAAGCGTCACGATTGCGTCCTGCAGCATCTTCTGGACGGAAGAGGAACGAATCATTTGCTCCATCTTCTCGCGAATACGCGACTCTCCATTGCGCAGTTCGCGTCTAATCGAAGCGAGCTCTGTGCTGGCGCTGTCCATAACTTCAGCTTGATCATCGATACAATCAAAGATAGCATCCTCGAGCGGCTTGTGCTCACTGATCTGCTCCGCTATATGCTGAAGCATCGGAATGGGATTATCTTCATTCAATACGCTGATATGCTTCTTAACGCGGCGTCCGCCTCGAGCGGTAGCCGCTATATCCATCAACTCCGCAGGATTAAGCGTACCGCCGATCCGGGCACGGTGCAGAGACGCTTTAATGTCGACGATTCCGCCGAACGGCGCGCTTCCCTTAAGCCGGTCTGCCGTATAAGCTTCGTCCGTAGCTTGCAATATGAGCTTAACCGCTTCCAGGTCGGATACCGGCTGCAGCGCTTCTGAAACCGATTTGCCGAGCGATGTTGCGGCATGCTGCGATAATCTATGTATGATTTTGGGAAACTCAAGTGTCGTCAAAATTTTCGTATCCAACAAATAACACTCCTCTCGCCCTATTATTATATCCGAACCGCGAACGCTATGCACGGGCCCTGCATCAAATCCATACATAATTCATGCTGAAATGGTCACAATAGTAACGATTGAACCGCCTTACGAAGTGACCTTTGCTACACAAAACGTAAGTTTATGCTAAGGAGGGTTTATGATATGAGGTTTTTGGGCCATGTTGTCCGCTTTATTGTAGCCGCGATTGTGTTAATGATAGTCGGGTTTATTGTTCCTCAGTTTACTGTCGGCGGATTTTGGAGCGCGCTGTTTCTTGCTCTCGTCATCGCTGCGATCGGCTGGATTATTGAAGGCATATTTGGAAAACGGATTACGCCGTTTGGGCGCGGTATCGTCGGGTTCCTTGCCAGCGCAGCGGTCATCTGGGTCGCCCAATTCATCGTCGGAGACGTTACCGTAACATGGCTTGGCGCCATTTTGGCTGCTCTTGTCATAGGGATTATCGACCTGTTCATTCCGGTCAGCACCCCTTATGAAGCAGGCAGACGCGAACGTACCTAAATGATGTTGCAGCCGCAGCCCTTGACAGCCCGAAACGGCCTTCAAGGGCTGCTTGCTGCATTCACCTGCTATTCATTAGTTTGTCATACTCCTGTCACTGTATTTACAGACCAGATAGGTTACAATAAAAATATTCAAGCCATACAAGCGTTAACGGCTGTCGCCGTCTTGGCGGCAAAAGCTCGTTTCGCGGTGAAATATAAGCATCGTATAAGGTTCAAATTTATACTTTCTTATATTTTAACAAAGTTAAACAAATGAAAGGGGAAGCTTTACAAATGAAAAAATGGTTACTTTTTGCGAGCGTCATGTGTGTCGTATTTGTCATTGCAGCATGCGGTACCAACAAAAGCACGAACAACGCAGCTAATCAGGAGGTTAGCACCGGTGTCGCTGACAGCGGCGCAGCAGCCTCGGAGCTTGTTATCACGGCATCCAACTGGGAGTTCGATCAGAAGGAATACAAGATCAAAGCCGGGGAAACGGTTAATCTTACGCTTAAATCGATTGATGGCGTACACGGCATCCAAATCCTAAAAACAGACTATGAAATCGATAATGGCAAAACAGTCCCTGTCAACTTTACGGAAGCTGGAACCTACGAATTAATTTGCAGCGTTCAGTGCGGACAAGGCCACAGACAAATGAAAACTACATTAGTTGTAGAGTAAGTAAATCATGAGGAAACCCGCGGCATTTGTGCTGCGGGTTTTGTTTATGTTGCTTTTATTGCTGCGAATAAATGCGATAAGACGTCATAAAATATATTCTATATAAGTTGAACTAATGAATCACAGATGTGTTATTTGATTGCTAGACCGCAATCGGCTCAGCAATCGCACATTTTCCACTTCCATGTAAGCATCCGGCAAAAAGAACGGGAAAACCTCCTGTTAATCTTGCCCGCATGCGCTCTGTTGGATTATTTTGCTGGAAAACCTCCCGTTAATATAGCAAAAAATTAGTTTTGTTCGGGCAACGTGCCGAATTAGAGGGAGAAATTCCCGTTAACTCAGATACAAACATCGTAACATGAAAAATAGAGGGAGCTTTTCCTGTTCATCTTTTTTCAAACTTTAGTTCAACGTATAATGGAGAAAATCCACGATAGATCGATCTTCTGTAATCCGGTTAAGGTCTTGCAGGAGCAAGTTACCCGCATTAATATAATCTTTCCTTACCCGTTAAGTAAAAAAGTCTGATAGCTCTGCCTCTTCCGCTGCTAACTGACCTCTGATAAGATAGTCACAATACGAACAAGGAATGGAGGAACGGTGATGGGAGCATTAAACGATCGAGTCGCCATAATCAGCGGAGCCGGTACGGGTCTGGGCCGCGCAGCTTCAATTTCTTTCGCCTCCGAAGGTGCGGATGTCGTCCTTCTGGGAAGGCGCAAGGCTAAGCTTGAGGAAACAGCAGCAGCCGTTAAGCAAAAAACGGGCAAGGACGCGCTGATATTGCAAACTGACGTGTCAGATGAGCAGCAAGTACAGGATGCCGTAACGGCTGCGCTTCAGCAACGGGGCCGGATCGATATTATTTTAAACAATGCCGCCGTGTTTGAGCCTGGAACAGTACTTGAACTAACGTCCGACGAATGGCAAAATCAAATCGCAATTAATTTAACCGGACCGTTTCTTCTGACGAAGGCCGTATTGCCAGCCATGCGTAAAGCAAAATACGGACGAATTATCAATATAACCTCCGGTTTATCCTGGAACGGAGCCGGCGGCTATGCCGCTTATAGCGCGGCAAAGGCCGGCTTGGAATCATTAACGCGAACGCTTGCAGACGAAGAGCATGAGCACGGGATTCTCGTTAACTTGTACAATCCAGGTACGCTGCGTACGGAAATGCATGCAACCGGTAAAGATCCTGCCATCGTAACGCCTGATCTCATTCGACTGGCAACACTGCCTGTCGGTGGTCCTACCGGGACGATCCTCTCCTATGGGTAGGCAACGGCAATTATACAAGGGTTAGCGTGCTAATTCACGCTCAATTCTTTTCTACGAAAAAACCCTGCAGTGATATGCTTCGGCTTCTGCCTAGGCCTGTCACTGCAGGGTTTCTCGTCGTTTAGCTTTGTTTGTTAGCTTTGTTCAATAAGTTCAATCCACTCATTGTATTCGGTTTGCAGCTTGGAATACTCGTTTTTCAGCTTATGATGCTGCTCAAGTAAGTGCGCATGATCCTCAGCCAGCTTTGCGGCTGCGCGGGCTGCTTCATCGCGCTCGTATGCCAACGTCTCCGCTTCCCGGGCTGCCTTATCACGCTCGAACGCCAGTTTCTCAGCAGCACGGGCCGCCTCGTCACGCTCGCTTTCGAGCTTCGAAGTATGCTCGCTCAGTTCCTCCTGCAGCTCAGATGCCGCCGCAGCCTCCTGCACCGCCCGTTCAAGCTGTATGCGCAGCGCCTCTTCGCCTGCCTCTTGCGCCTTCTTCTCCTGCTCCAGCCGTTCCGCTTCCGCTGCCGTTTGCTCCGCATATTGCTGCTGTGCTTGCAGCCGCTCGCTCAATTCCCGCTCACGGGCTGCAGCCGCTTCAAGCTGCTGCACCGCAATACGCTCGTGGGCTGCCGTAAGCTCGAGCTGCTCGGTTAGTTCCTGTTCTCTCAATTCCAGCTTCTCCAGCTCCGCTTTATAAGACTGCTCGCTTTGCGCTGCGGATGCTGCTATTTGCTCGATTTGCTCGAGCTGTGCTTGCAGCTTGTGAATGCTCGTCTCGTAATCATGACGCTGCTGCAATAGCTGCTCCTCATGATTCGCTTCTAATTGCTTATATTGCTCATCGTGCAGGGCAACCAGCTGCTTATACTGTTCATCTTGCTGAGCTGCCAACTGCTTGTATCGTTCATTCTGAGCTTCAAGCTGTTTGTAACGCTCATCCCGCTCAGCTATCGTCTGCTCTAGTCGTTCGTTGCTTTCAGCCGCCAATTGTTTGAATAGCTCATCATTTTCTGCTTCTACCCGCTTGAGCTGCTCTTCCTGCTCTTGATATAACGATTGCAGAAGCTCATCATGCTCTTTCTTGAGCGATAGTAATTGCTGTTCATGCGTCTCTTGAAGCATATCCCGCTGCTTCTCAAGCTCTGACTTCAATATATTCCGGTGCTCTTCTTGCTCCAGCTGCTGCTGCAAAATCAGCTCCTCTTGCCCCATTTGCTGCTCCTCAAGCTGCAGCAGCTTTTGCTCTTGCTGCTGCTCCCGCTCTTTTGCCTCTTTCAGACGCAACTGCAATTCCGTCGCGCGCTTATCTGCTGCCGAAACGTGATTGCGCTCGTGTATCAGCTTCTGCTCAAGCTCCTGTATGATCTGATTAGCCTTGCTATTGTGCTCCTGCAGCTCCGCTAATTGTTTACTGGTTTCATTAAGCTGATCTTCACGATCCCGGCCTTCTTGCTCAAGCTGTGCAAAGGATGTACGGATAGACTCTTCCTGCTCCATTGCCCGTACCAGCTGTTCCTCTGCTAACGCAATACGATTCTCCAACGCTTCTTTTTCCGCATTCCAGCTTTGCTGGAGCTCGGCTATATGTGCCTGCAGCCTGCTCCGCTCTTCCAGCCAGCCGTTTCTGCGCCGTTCGAGATCCGCGCGGAACGATTGCTCCTTCTCTGCAGCCTCTGCCTTCCATGCTTGCTCCCGTTCCTCATTCAGGCGGTCACGCTCCAATTGCGCAGCTTTAGCATTCGCCAGCCAGCCCTGCTCACGCTCATCCCATTTATTCTGCCAGCTTGCTGCCAGCTCCGTCAGCTGTGTTTCTTTCTCTGCTGTTATATCGGCAATCAGCAATGCGTTGCTTGCTTCCAATGCTGCCAGCTGCTCTTCCTTCTCGAGCTTTAACGCGCTTAACTGTTCCGCATGTGCCGCAGTAAGCTGCGCGATTTTCTCCTCCTGAGCTTTGAGCGCCCCAGCCGCTGCTTCCTGCTGAGCCTTCGCTTGCTCAGCGGCAAGCCCGAGCATTTCCGCCAGCTCCGCTTCAGCAGCAGCCTTCGCCTCTTGCAGCTTCTCGTCAACTGCGCGTTTCGCCTCAGCTAATTGAGCCTGCAGCGCTTCTGCCTGCTTAGTCGCCAGCTCGAGCTGCTGACTAAGCACATGCAGCTTCGCCTCCTCCTCCTGGAGTCTTGTATTGTCCCGCCGCAGACGAAATACTTCCTCCGTCATTTGCACGGCGGAGAGAACAGCCAGCTTAGGCATATCCAGACGAGGATAACCTTTGGCAAGCTTCTTCATGCTTTCATCGATTGCACTTGCAACCCTTTTCATATATTCCACATTGGAATGACCTTTTAGCTTATATTGAACTCCATATATATCAACCGTAACTACCGTTTGTTCAGCATCCATTAAGGCAAATCCTCCCATTGTCCAAGTAGAGCAACAAAACAAAAAGCCGCATCGTAGCTCACTAGGAACTATTTCGATGCGACTTTGAAGGTTTCCTGCCTACTTTCGTAATTCCGCTGCAAAAGATTGTTCCAATTGTAAAACAACCTTTCCGTGCAGCTCTGTTACCTCTTCATCTGTCAATGTACGCTCGCCGTGACGGTACACAAGCGATATTGCGACACTTTTCTTGCCCGCGCCAAGCTTCTCACCCGTATACACATCGAACACTCGAACAGACTCAAGCAATTCACCTGCAATGTCCCATGCTGTACCGGTCAGCTTGGCAGCCGCCACCGCTTGATCAACGACCACCGCGATATCGCGCTGCATAGCCGGATAACGGGGAAGCACCTTGTATTCAATTTCCGAATCCGCCAATTCATAAAGCAAATCCAGACCGATTTCGAGCACATACGTATCAGCGAGATCCGCTTCCAGCTGGAGCGCGGGATGCAGCTGTCCGACGTAACCGATCACTTCCGGCCCATTCGGCGTATCAAGGAGAACAGCAGCAGTTCGGCCCGGGTGGAAATGCTCCGGCTGAGCCGCCTCATACGATACGCTTGCCGTTAATCCAAGCACGCTAAACACCGTCTCCAAAATACCCTTCGCATCGTAAAAATCAACCTGAACCGCTTTAGCGTTCCACTGCGCTTCCGTGCGGTTGCCTGTCAGCAGCGCCGCAAAACGGTGCTTCTCCTGCGGCAAGCGCGTCAGCTGCGCTTCATCGGTGTGGAACACGCTGCCGATTTCAAAAATCGCGGCTGATTCGTTTTTACGATTGCGGTTATAGGCAGCTGTTTCGAGCAGCTGTGCGATAAGTGTCGTCCGAAGCACACTGCGGTCCTCACTCATCGGCATCGCCAGGCGAACCGGATTTGTATCCTTGGCTAATGCCGGGAATAGCTTCGTCCGTCCAGGTCCCGTGAAGGAATAGCTGACAACCTCGTGAAGACCTGCATCCGTCAGACGCTTGCGCAGCTCGCGGCGAATCGCCTGCGGCTTCGTAAGCGAGCCCGGCACCACATCGCCGTGAATAAGCGTCGTAGGGATGTTATCGTAGCCGTGCAAGCGGGCAACTTCCTCGATTAGATCGACAGAGCGCGTAATATCGCCGCGGCGGGTCGGTACGTTAACGCTAAACACATTGCTGTCAGACACCTCATATTCAAAGTGCAAGCGGCCAAATATCGTCTGAACCTCAAGTCTCGAAAGCTCCGTGCCGAGGTAGCCGTTGATTTTATCCAAGGAAACGTCCACTTTGGACGGCTGTACGACACCTTTCGAAACCTCGACTATACCTTCAGTAACTAGACCTTCCGCAAGCTCTGCGATAAGCGCAGCCGCACGGTCTAGAGCCGGTATAACTCTAGCCGGATCGACTTCTTTCTCGAAGCGGATGCTTGATTCCGAGCGAAGGCCGAGCTGGCGCGACGTTTTCCGTACCGTGCCGCCATCGAATTTAGCCGATTCCAGCAAAATATTAACGGTCTCTCCTGTTACCTCGGTGCTTGCTCCGCCCATTACGCCCGCCAGTGCAATCGGCTGATTGCCATCCGTAATAACGAGCATATGAGGCTCCAAGCGGCGCTCTTGATCATCCAGCGTTACGAGCGTTTCGCCGGCTTTTGCAAGTCGGACGTCAATACGTCCGCCTCGCACGCGGTCTGCATCGAATGCATGCAGCGGTTGACCGTATTCCAGCATGACGAAGTTCGTCACGTCTACGACATTATTAATCGGACGCACGCCTGCAGCGATCAAACGGTTTTGCAGCCACAAAGGAGAAGTGCCGATTTTAACGTCTTTAATATAACGAGCAGAATAATGCGAGCATTGCTCAGCTGCGCTGATGCTAACCGATACGAGACTATCGGTACGAACCGGTGTATGATTAACGGCTGTGTTTGGCAGACGAACCTCGCGGCCGGTCAGCGCCCCGATCTCATACGCTACGCCCAGCATGCTTAAGCAGTCCGAACGGTTCGGCGTCAGATCAAGCTCCAGCACCTCATCATTAATGCCAAGCACTTCGCCGATTGGCGCGCCGACCGGTGTCGTTGCAGGCAGCACAAGAATGCCTTCCTGCTGCTCCTTCGGCAGCAGCTTGTCGTTCAGGCCAAGCTCCTTCGCCGAGCAAATCATGCCTTGCGATTCAACGCCGCGCAGCTTCGCGCGCTTAATGTTGAAATCGCCGGGAAGCTTCGCCCCAATGACCGCTACGGGAACAAGCTGGCCTGCATCGACATTTTTGGCGCCGCATACGATTTGCAGCTCTTCGCCCGTACCGACGTCCACCTTGCAAACGTTCAGCTTATCAGCATCCGGATGCTTTTCTTTCGATTTCACATAACCGACAACGACGCCGGTCACGCCCTTGTTGCGGGATTCCACGCTGTCGATCTCGATGCCGCCGCGCGTCATTTTCTCCGCCAGCTCCTCGGCCGTATAACCCGACAGATCGATATATTTATTTAACCATTGATAGGATACGTTCATTTCTCTTCTTCCCTTCTCTCTTCGTCACATTCTCGCAAATTGGCTCAAAAACCGCAGATCGTTCGTATAGAAATGACGAATGTCGTCAATGCCGTATTTCAAAAGCGCGATACGCTCAACGCCCATGCCGAAAGCAAAACCGCTGACCTCTTCCGGGTCGTAGCCGCCCATCTCAAGCACGCGCGGATGGACCATGCCGCAGCCAAGAATTTCGAGCCAGCCCGTATGCTTGCACATCCGGCAGCCATTGCCGCCGCACTGCACGCAAGTCACGTCAACCTCGGCGCTCGGCTCTGTGAACGGGAAGAAGCTCGGACGGAGACGAATTTGCGCTTGCGTTCCGAACATTTGCTGCACGAATTGCAGCAGTGTCCCCTTCAAGTCGCTCATCCGAATGTTTTTGCCGATAACGAGTCCTTCAATTTGATTAAACTGGAACGAATGTGTCGCATCGTCATCATCGCGTCGATACACTTTACCCGGGCAAATAACCTTAACAGGCGTTTGTCCGTTCATCACTTTCATCGTGCGGACTTGTACAGGCGACGTGTGCGTGCGCATTAAAATATCATCTGTCACGTAGAACGAATCCTGCATGTCGCGTGCCGGATGATTTTTGGGCAAATTCAATGCCTCGAAGTTGTAGTAATCCTCCTCAACCTCCGGGCCCTCCGCTATCGTATAGCCTAGTCCGATAAACACATCCTCGATTTCTTGAGCTACCTTATTGAGCGGATGCACAGAGCCTGTCGGCAGCTGCTTGCCCGGCAATGTCACATCAATCGTCTCGGCGAGCAGCCGGTTGTTCGTTTCCGCTTGCTGGAACGCCTCCTGCTTCTCATCGATAACCGTCTCAATTGCCGCGCGGACATCATTCGCCACTTGACCGATAACCGGACGCTCTTCCGCGCTCAGTCCGCCCATTCCGCGTAAAATTTCTGTAAGCGCGCCCTTTTTCCCTAAGTACTTTACGCGCAAATCGTTCAGCTGCTGCGGCGTTTCCACATGCTGCAGCTCTTGAAGCGCTTCGATGCGCAGCCCTTCCAATCTTTCCTTCATCGTTCTTCGCCTCCATATCATCTTCCATAAATCTTGACACAAAAAAAGGCCCTCTCTCCCTAAAGGGACGAAAGAACCGTGGTACCACCCTAATTCGGATTACATGCCGGCCTGACATCTATCGCCTGACGGCGGACTGTAATCCCTTAGCCCCATAACGGCGGGAACCGGACACTCCCTACCCGCGCCTTGCAGCAAGCTGCGCCAGCGTTTCAGGGGTCTGCTCCGGAGCGAACTTCGGCAGCCTGATTTCACAAAGACGCTCTCAATCTACGGCGTCTTCTCCCTGTACGAAAGCACTGCGTACTATTCTCCATCATCGCTTTACTGCGAATATGAAATATTAATCTTTATTATATGCAATCTGTTGCAGCGTTGCAACAATTAAGGTTCGAGTATTCATATCACCTGCAAGCTTATCCGTTCACCAATTTCAGAATCCAGTCTTTGATATCAACAGTTCGCAGTGTTTTGGGCCTGGTATTCGTGCCGGATACGATTAATGGAACAAGCGAATCCAGTTCATGCAGCGAACCGTGAGCCCCTCCGTTGATATGAGTAGGGGAGCTTTCACCCACTATTTCATATCCGGGCTTCACCGTGACGACAACATATTTTCCTTCATGAGAATGCATGGACCCGTATAATCTTGCAAGTAAGTCAGGGTACCTTCCATACTTGATCCGGTTGTTCGTTATCGAAATATCCACGAGGCCGGGGTCGCCCGATATTGTCCAGGTTTGCCCATATTCATCCTCGTACTTTCCGCCGGGCTGATACACAAACGTTTTATCGCTTTTCCCTGCGGTGACACGAATATTTTTATTATCTTTCACCGCGATGATGTCGAGTTTTTCCTCGTTTTTCAAAAGCTTCACGATGTCAGATAACTCCACCTTAGCATCTATCGCATAAACATAGGCCATCCGTTCGTTAGCGGCAATCACAATTTGGTCCCCGGTCCTTACAGGTTGATTTAATTTTGCAATGCGGTACCGGTTCAAAAGCGGCCTTAAATCAATAATGGATACTTCCCGGTCATCGTCTACATAGCTTTGCCCGCTGTCTCCCATGACGATCCATATGGCATTTTTTGCAGCTTGATCCCATGAACCGAAAGCGCCCAGCACCTCCTGCAGCGCTTGATCGGCTTTTTCAATCCCCCCCAATTCAGAAGGGCCTTTTCTATGGATGATGTTATCATTTTCCGGAAAATATGTAATCGTGAACGTTGGAAGTTTATTTTGTTTAATAAGATAAGCAGTATCATGCGCCGATAATTCGTCATTCATTCCATATTTTTTCCAGACTGTAGTATCCAGGATATTGTTCGGGTCTTGTTGTGCAAGTGCCGCATAGGATAACCATTTCGGTCCTGTTACTTTGAATTGTTCAGGTAAACTTGTGCTGTCCGATACCCATTGCGGCACATGTAAGGTATGCTCCGTTTTTCCTCTGAAAATTACAGCATTGATCGATGCGGAGTCTTTTCCTTTATCAGCCAGCTCTTCATGGATCGTCTTCGTTTTTTTGTTCAATTGAACTTGATTTAACTGATAAACAGAATCCATTAATACTTGCGGCTGATCGATCTTTAACGCTTCCTTGGCACCATTTCCGTAAAAAATCATGCGGCCTTCTTTGCCGCTGTACCAGACAAGTCCAGGCACATGATGTCTATCGGCATACACTCCGGTTAATAATGAGCTGTCTATCGTCACGGACATCGTGGGGAACGAACTAACGACCTGCGGATAATATTGCCCTTTATCGAGCAGAAACTTTATTGCTGGAGCGCGGCCTTCTTGAATCGCTTTACGAAGAGGCTTGTCCATAATAGAATCGACCATGATCAAAATGACAGGTTTGCCATTTTGATTTGCTTTGACATTGGACTTTGCGTTCAGTTTATTGATCCGGTCCCCGGATTCCGCCGTACAGCCGGTAACAAGCAAAACGATACACCATATCGTGATGACCATTTTCCGTCTTATTATCATAGGATTACCCATCCTTCTTTGAAGCTTTTTTCCTGATTAGTTTTGCTTGTATGGAATAAAATTATTCCAGAAACAGCGGAGTTCCAAAACGTTATATATATTTCCGTCCCGGTTCGGAAACACTAACAAACGCTGCTTTAAATCACACGGGAGGCGAAAACATGCGTAATATTGAAATCAGGCCGAATCTTAGAACGGCCGGAGGAGAGTTTAGTGATATCATGGTGGGCGGCCGGTTTGCCGGCACCTTAACATTGGTTTACCGGGAAGGAGACCGCGTCACGGGGTCCGTCCAGCTGGACAAGGAATCATTGAAGCCTGCTTACAAACAACGCGTCGAATCCTACTTGAAGGACTATGTTCAATCCTTGATCGATGCAGTCGGGGCAGAGACATGCGATGTTGTCATGACTTTCAGCCGTTTCGATGATATTGTAACTACGGCTGAGGAGGATTATGAAGCCAAGACAGAGGAGTTTAAAGCAGAGGAGTTTACTTCTCGGGACCGGAAAGATTACCAAGAACGTCGTCAATTATCCGATAAGAACGAAGTGTCAACGGAGGATTGGGAATCAGCCGAGTATGAATTGGTAATGGTGAACAAAAAACGGAATCGCATCGATTATCAGGTTTACGACAACAAAGGAAAATGGATTGCCGAAGCCTTGCTCAGAACTGAACATGCGCACATTTCGGGGGACGTACGCTGGGTAATCGAGCCGGATGATGATGAAGTCGAAAACATCACTGAGCTGCTGGTTTCGGATTTTGATGAAGATATTGTGGATACATTCATTATTAACCATAAATTCAATGGGGAACTATTAGAAACCGTGGAATTGACCCACGATGACCTATTGGATACTCCGGTCGAGGTAATCAGGGATTCTGCAGAGGAGGAAGATTTTAACGTCATTTTAGCCCGTGATGACGGAGAAGTCTTAACCTACGAGATTTATCAGCATACTGCCGGAAAACTGCCGATTGGTACCGCCACTGTAAACATTAGGCATCGCCGGTTAACCGGCTTCATTGATTTCCGTGACCAACCCAACGTCAACGATGCTGGAGCTATTACTTCCGCGCTTATG
Source organism: Bacillota bacterium (assembly GCA_051750645.1). Taxonomy (GTDB): domain Bacteria; phylum Bacillota; class Bacilli; order Paenibacillales; family Paenibacillaceae; genus Pristimantibacillus. The sequence continues at coordinate 169,408 of JBNJJW010000002.1, forward strand.
AAGGAGCTTGACAAAGAAAGGGACTACGACGGACTGAATCTCTCACTGATGTTCAAAAACGAACTGGTTGATGAACTTATTATAGATAACGAACCAGTACACTAATCAAAGCTGTAACCGCAACTTAAATTCGGCTCCCTCTGCAGGGAGCCGTTTTTCGTGTCACTATCATGCTATCGATGCGCTGCAAAGCGCACAAAAGGCCAACCAGTAAATTCTGGTTGGCCCCACCTTTAGAATGGTCAATTTTGCTTTGCGTCTTCCATTCCCTTCTTCTTGGTTCCGAAGGGAAGCCAGTTGAAATACCCTCCTGGCATTTCGTATACAGCATTTGCGGCTGTACAAGCTACGAAGTGACGGCTTGCGTGCAGCGGATTGTTTACTATTAATCCGCTTGGTAACGGCTCCCCGGCATAGCCCTTTCTCGTAAGCGCTTCGTCGAACTCTTTCTGTGCCGCCTGTTTTGCCTTGAACAGCATCATTTGTACCCTGCTGTATACATTGATCGCCCCGTCACCCGTCGTTTCGATCGGTAGAAAGATAGCGTCGGGGTATCTCTCAGTAATCAAGGATTGAACCCCGTCTGATACGCCGGAAGACGGCATGCATCCGAAAGGCTTGACGGAGATGGTCATGTTGACTTTCCGTTTGACCACGTTCAGAATCAACTTGCCCACTTCCATATGCCCTTCTCCGCCGCGCAGCTGGTTGTTGTAGTGGTCATTTGCAACCCGGGCGATTTCCTCCATATCGGGCAAATGATAGCCGCGCAAACCGATTATTCGGGCATACGTATGGAATATCAACCGAATACCCCGGTCGGCAAGCGCCAGCATACGTAACGTTTTAACGGGATTCTTACCTTTCAAACCTTTACCTCCAGCATCCGCTTTCCGCAAGCTCATCCGCTTCCGGGTATCGTAGAGCCCCGACCAAATGAGGAACAGAATCCAAGCGGTAACCGATTGAACTTCAACCTCGGCCCCTTCTGTTTCGAGAAACTTTTGCAAATGGTAATTGCCGTCCCCTTCCGTCGTCATGGCCCAAAATTCCCCGATGATGCTGACTTTCGGCTTCACACGCGTCCGATCCACTTTAACGGCTTTCAGCACCTTGCGGCACTGGATAAGCGTCGAAATGAGCGATTTGCGCCGGCTTAAAGCGTCATGCATAAGCTCCTTGCAGCGAGCAAGAGCGGCGTCGGTTGAACCTTCCTTTACTTCGTAGGGACGAATGCGGTAACCGATCGCATTCAAGATGTCCCCGAGCAGGACGGCCTTCAGGAAGCTGATAAAAAACGAAGTGTCCAATTTAAGCGCCGATTCTCCGCCGGTCGCTTGCTTCAAACCGTCTGTCTGTTGGAACAAAAGCACTCGAAAGCCGTCAAAGCCCGCATCGCGCAGCGCTTTCCGGTATTCCGTGACGTAAGTGCCGAAACGGCAGGGACCGCAGGAGCCGCTTGTCACGAATAGGTACTTGCTGATAATCTCTTCTTTAGACTTCCCTTCCACGTCGCGCAGATGGTGCAGGTATTTGATCAAATTTCCGACCGTAAAATACGTCGGATTGCACTGTCCGCGGTTGCCGAATTCCTTGCCATAACGCAGCGAATCGCTGTCCGGACAATCCATGTGCTGCACCCGGTAGCCGAGCCCGGACAAAGCGCCCTCCACCAAGTAGTCATGAGCCATAGTCAGACCGCCGAACAGAATAGTTGTAGACGCTTTGTCTTTGGCCAAAAACCTGCGGGGGACAGGATCAAACCACTGGTGCTTGCCTGCCTGAATCAAACCGAGTTCCTTTTCCTGTTCCTCTTTAAACTTGCGAAGGTCGTCCTCAAGCACATTTTTCTCCATTGCCATAACTGTTTTCACTCCTTGTTCATGTTTTAAATGGTTTTTTTCAAAAGTTCGGAACGTTTTTGCTCTATACGAAGCTGCAGCTCCGCTTTTCTCGCGGCCAAATCCTGCAGCCGTTCTTCATGCAGCCCCAGGCTGTGGGCATATGTCTTCACGCGTATTTTAATTGAACCGCTTGGTTTGTTCGCATCGATGTCATGTAATGCCGAGAACGGAGTTCCCGACGCAGAGATGATCGAGTCGATCAAACCGTAGGTCGGAGCGTCATGCCCGCATTTGAAGCTGGATAGGTCCAGTACTGCCACATGAGGATGGCGCGCGGCAAATTTGGAAGCCCACACCTTTTGCACGCTGTTGGAACTGAAGTTCTCGGGCCACACGTCGGTCACTTCGAGCGCATATTCCACCCGGCCGCTTTGCAGGTCCTCACTGAAAAACCGGCGAAGCCATGCTTCATCTTTGGGGATGGAGCGCATGGATAAAATAGGATAGCCCAGCACTTGAAACTCATCCAATACGTTGTGATTCATGCCCGGATCGGAGTGATAAGGGCGGCCGGTCAACAGAATGGCTATACGGTTCTCTTCTTCCATCTGTTCCAGAATCAGACGACCCTTCTCCTGCATTTCGGCATCGAACAATTCCATCGCCTTCCAGCTTTGATCGGCGGCAAAATCGCTCTCATCCTCCGTCATCAACAGATAGTCGCCGAATGCCTCAAACAGCTGTCTCTTCAAAAGATTCGGTTCCGTGAAGGTCATCGCCGGATCGAGGTAGACTACCCCTCTGGTTTCAAAGAAGTTTACTTCTTTGGTAAAGGCGGCCTTGATTACATTCGGAGCGCCGGCCACAATCGGACAGCTCGTCGAATCCATCACATTTTGCAGATGGGTCGGAATGTGGGTGATACACGGAAAGAAAATATAGTCGAGCGGTTTTTTCTCATGATGTTTAAACAACAAATTGTGAACATGCGCCTGCGCGACTTTCGACGGATAGCAAGGATCGATCGATCCGTATTTGCCGCCTTCCTGCCACATTTCCTCGCTCGTATTGTCGCTGAACACGATGTTCCGCTGATCGATGCCAAGCGTCTCGAAGTAGGTCCGCCAAAAAGGCGCAGTCGACCATATGTTAAGGACTTTCGGAATGCCGATGCGCAGACGGTTCCGACGCTCCGCCGCCTCGGCGGAGGAACGTTCAAAATCCGGCCGGTGCGAGGTTTTGCGCAGTCCAAACCAGCTGCGCTGCGGCAGGAGGTCATTTGCCTGTTCGCCTGATTCGGGCAGCGGCTCCGGATCGTAAAAATGCTGGAACATGCGGCGCGCTTCGTATTCCACCAGATTCGGGTAATGTTTTTTCAGCTCCTGCCGCTTCTTGGTTAATGTGGTGACGGCTTCCTGGTCTTCAACGGTTCCTTTCTCGCAGCTGAAACCCGAGATGTAACGGGCGGTTTGTCCGTCCGGCGTCTGAGAGTCGATAAAAGTCCGGCTGCAGTTGTTGGGACAGAAGGTACAGCGGGTAGATTCGTCGTTGCGCGATACATAGCTTAGCATTATCGCCGCTTCCAAGCCCAAAAACGTGGAATATCCGCGCCGTTTCACCACACGCAGCGTTTCCCTCGCCGCCCCGATCGCACCCGCTTCCCCCGGGTGAGGATGAACGTATACTTCAGCATCGGGAACCCGCTGTTTAATGTAATCCACCTGCGCTTTTACGGCTGCCAAGTTGTATTGCGTCCCTCCCTGCAGGACAAATTTACGGCCTAGTTCCGCCATGCGCGGGATCTGCACGACATACTGCCATATGTTCTTCGGGAGGACGAGCGCGAGTCCGGCCAGCAATTCCTCTTTGGAATAGCCCTCCTTCTGAAAATTAACCCGGTCCGCATCGAGAAATACGGCACATCCGTATGAAAATTTTGGTGAAAGATCCGCCGCGAACGCTGTATCCGCGTAATCCTGTACCGGTATGCCAAACTGATCCGCCATCGCCTGCAGCAGCATCCCATTTCCGGCGGAACATTGATTGGACAGCCTAAAATCCCGAAAATCCCCATTTTTCAGAAACAACACTTTAATGTCCTGACCGCCGATATCGCAAATGACATCAATCTCGCCGAATTCGTTAACGGCGCTCATCATATGCGCAACGGTCTCGACAATGTTGACGTCTGCCTTTAACGTTTTCTCCAATACATCCGCCGCATATCCGGTGGCGCCGAAACCGATGATTTCCAATTCGGCTCCCTGCCCCGTTACCTTATCGCGGATCCGTTTCAGCATTTCTCTCGTATCCTCGAGCGGATTGCCTTTGGAAAGCTGATATTCCTTAAGAAGAATCTCTCCGCTTTCATCAACGAGAACGGCTTTGGACGAAGTGGAACCGCCATCCAGACCGATCGCCGCCCTTATCTTCTGCCCGGTTTCGAAAGTTGCCGGCGTAAAGCGGGGAATCTTATACGTTGTGCGGAATTGTTCCAGCTCCGTAACGCCGTTAGACAGCGGCGGACCCGCGTTTTCGCCCAACTTCGCTTTCCGGCCGTGCGCGATAAATTGTTTCAATTCTTCCAATCCTGTGTAATTGCCTACGCCGGCCGGCTCATGCATGCCGTACATGACGGCCCCAAAGGCAGCATAGTACTGGGAATTGTCGGGTACGAAAATCAATTCCTCTAGCGGGATGTCTTTGGGATAATCATATCCACGGTCCTTCCAAGTTTGCGGTATGCGCATCCGCCAGCATTCCTGCAGAAACGGCAGGTATGTATTGGGTCCTCCCAACAGCAAAACACGGTGCCGCAGCGTATTGCCCCGGGTCAGAACGGAAAGGTTCTGCATAACGATAGCATCAGCCAAAGAACACATAATTTCGGCTGAAGGAATACCGCTCTTCACCAGATTGACAATATCCGTTTCGGCAAATACCCCGCACTTGGCAGCAACATGATGCAGTTTCGAATCGTCAAAGTGCAGGTTCCCCACTTCTTCCATAGGCATTCCCACTTTAATCATGCACTTGTCGATCGTGGCGCCAGTTCCGGATGCGCACTTGTCGTTCATGGACGTCAGCGCTTGTTTATTGCCGGTTTCCTCATTCACTTTAAAAATGATGATTTTGGCATCCTGTCCTCCGAGTTCAATCACACTGCCCACATCGGGATGAAGATGTTCGACGGCCATCGAAACAGCATTCACTTCCTGAACAAACTTTGCTCCGATATGCTCGGCAATCGGTCCGGCGCCGGAGCCCGTTATAAACACACGAATGTTCTCCTGCTTGACTTCTTGAAATTCATTTCCGATTGTAACCAGTAATTCCAATACCTTTTCCGCCTGCTTCGTATGGTGGCGCTGATAATCCGACCATATGATTTCTTTGCTAGCCGGGTTGACTACGGTTGCTTTGACAGTAGTTGAACCGACGTCAATTCCGATGATTATACTGTCTGAATGCTTTGAATTATTTTCCATCCCACTGCTCCTTTTCCAAATTCATAAGTATTACCCTGCGTATAAATTAGCCATTCCATACAAAAAACATGTAACGGTATTTTATTTCATGGTTATTCAAAAACTTAAACTTATGATTTAAGACGTGCGTTTTTAAGGAGGCGGGATTGCAATTGCTTTGGATCATTGTGGCTCTCTTGTTGTTTATCATCCAAATCGCATCCATCATCGTCCTCGAATATCGTCGTTCGAATAAGGCGATTGCTTGGCTGATCATCTTGTTCATATTTCCAATAATTGGTTATTTGCCGTATTATTTTGTAGCGAAAGAATATTCTTGCCATCGTACCCTTCGGCGGAAAAAAAACAGGCAGTGGGAATCATTCAAGTCAGACCTCATTCATCGATGCAAACAGCGAATATCGACAGATATGATTGAGGAGACCGTTGGCCAAGAGAGCAACTTGCATGCCTTACTCAAAAACATGCCGTCCGTCCCTATTACCGCTTGCAATGAAACGACGGTATATGCCGAAGGTGAACAAGCCTTTGAAGCGATGCTGGAATCGATAGCAGGGGCCAAGCACCATATCCATATTGAGTTCTACATTATCCGCGACGACAATCTCGGTACCCGGTTTGAACGATTGTTGGTCAGGAAAGCGCAGGAAGGGGTACAAGTGCGGTTTTTATATGACGGAATCGGCAGCCGTCGGTTGGGAAAGGCCTATTTGAAGCGGCTGCAGGATGCCGGCGTGGAAACGGGTTGCTTTTTTCCCCCGGTAGCCACATTTTTCGATAAGCGGCTCAATTACCGCAATCACCGCAAAATTGTAGTTGTGGACGGCAAAATCGGTTTTTTCGGCGGTTTGAATATTGGAGATGAATACTTGGGGAAGAATCCGGAAATCGGTTACTGGCGGGACACTCATTTCAGCCTGAAAGGCGATGCGGTACTGTGGATCCAATATACGTTTTTGACAGATTGGTATTTGGTCAAAGAACAAATAATAACCGATTCTGTCTATTATCCTGTTCAGGAAAGTCAAGGGAGAGAATTTGTGCAAATCGTGAAAAGCGGTCCGGACGAGACGATCTTGGAGGTTATTTTCTCCCTCATCGTTTCAGCGAAGAAGCGGATTTATATTGAAACGCCTTATTTCGTTCCCGATCCCGGCATCTTATTGGCTCTAAAAACGGCCGTCATCAGCGGAATCGATGTTCGCATTATTATACCGGCCGTTCCTGACAAAAAGCTTGTGTACAATGCATCCTTGTCCTATGTCCAGGAATTGCTGCAGGCGGGAGCCCGATTTTATTGCTATCAGAAAGGGTTCATTCATTCCAAAGTAATTATTTCCGATAACTTGGCTTGCTCTGGCAGCGCAAATATGGATATACGCAGCTTTTGCGGCCAATTCGAGCTGAATGCGGTCTTTTTTGACGGAAAGGTAATTGACCGTTTGGTTCAAGATTTTTTCATGGATCTTAGCCTCAGCAAGGAGATTTTGCTGGCAGAATTCAAAAAGCGGCCTGGAATTCAAAAGCTGAAAGAAGTTTTCGCCCGGTTGCTCTCACCTATGTTCTAGGGCGGGTTCAGTAATATTTTCCATGTATGTTTACTGGAGGAAAGAGTTAAATTATGTTTCGTTACTTTAAAGAAATGGTGGTGAGTACTGCAAAATGCATCTTTCTCCGCAATTGTACCATTGGTTTGTCCGTCCACGATGGTTTACAAAAAAATACATCCACGACCATATTGAGAGCCATTTCGTTTTGGACAATAAAGCCGTGCTGGATTTTGGGTCCGGTACCGGCGCGAATTGTTCCATATGTAATCCCAGTCATTATCTGGGGATCGAACCGAGTGCAGAGAGGGTTGATCTTTCCAAGCGGCTTTACCCGAACCACAACTTTATGATATTTGATGAAAAACGGATTCCGACGCATAATGAATCGGTTGATTATATTATTGTAGTTGCGGTTCTTCATCACATATCAGACGATCAAATCAAGGATTATCTGCTTGAATTTGAGAGGATCTTAAAGCCTGGCGGAAGAGTCATTGTCATGGAGCCATACCTATGTAATAAAAATAAATTTAATAACCGGTTTATGAACTGGTATGATGACGGCGATTATATACGTAATGAGGACAGCTATTTGGAATTATTTCAAGCCGGGCGGTTTAAGTGTCAGGTATTGAAAAAGTTTACAAAGTGCTTCGTCTACAATGAAATCTTTTTTTCCGCTACGCCAAGCTTTTCTAAGTGACGGATTTAAGGGTTGCTGTATTGGCAGCCCTTTTATTATGAAAAAGTGTTGTTCCCAAGTGTTTGAATAGGCTGTACCGGTTCGATCTTCCCTGTTTACTTTTGTGCTAAGGTATGGTATTTTTATTTCTACAGTTATAGAAATAGCAACCCGCAAAGGTGAGGTAACGATGCTGGAAGAAAACGCGGAAGTACGGCAAGCCGTCAAAGTATACAAAGCACTCGGAGAACCGACCAGGCTTAAAATCGCTCTGCTGCTTACTGAGGAGAGAAATCTGTGCTGCTCCGATATCGGGAGCAAGCTGGAGTCCGTCGCCGGCTCGACGCTTTCTCATCATCTCAAGCAATTGACGGATTGCGGTCTGCTGAATCTCCGTAAAGACGGAACATACATCTATTACAGCGTAAATCGAGAAATGGCGAAAAAGTACGCTCCCTATTTGCTCGAGTAATTTTTTCGCTTTAATTTCTATATATTTAGAAACATAAAAATAATGGAGTGGAGAGAGGAGCTCAACCATCATGTCAAACGCTTGGAAAATCTACATGCTGGCCGTTATCAGTTTTCTGGTTGGAACTTCAGAGTTTATCATTGCAGGAATACTGGATAAAGTTGCAGGTGACATTGGGGTTTCAGTGTCTGCTGCCGGTCAGCTTATTACCGTTTTTTCGCTCGCTTACGCTTTCGGTACCCCTTTTCTTATGGCCGTTACGGCCCGTTTGGAGCGGCGGAAGCTGCTGCTCTACTCTCTCGGATTATTTGCAGCGGGAAACGGAATCGCCGTTTTATTGCCAGGCTTTGAATTCCTAATCCTGTCAAGGATCTTATTAGCCCTTAGTACAGGGGTCTTCGTCGTTACGGCATTGACCGTAGCTTCTAAGCTGGCTCCGCCCGAAAAGCAGGGGAGCGCAATCGCGACGCTGGTAATGGGCTTTAGTACCTCCCTTATCGTTGGTGTGCCGCTTGGAAGACTTATCGCTTCCGTTTATGACTGGAAGCTGATTTTCGCTGGAATCGGCATATTGGGACTAGCGGCCATGCTCGTTATTCTCTTCTCGATTCCTCGAACGGAGGGCGAGGAACCGGTACCGCTGAGCAAACAGCTTGCGCTGCTGAAGAAACCGAGAATCGTTGCAGCCTTGTTAGTAACCTTCTTCTGGATCGCCGGGTATTCCATCGTCTACACTTACATTTCGCCGTTTCTTCTTACGGTAACGCGATTAAGCGAACAGGGAGTGAGTGCAGGGCTGTTCGCATTCGGCATCGCCAGCTTGATCGGATCCAAATTAGGAGGTTTTAGCACAGATAAATGGGGAGTTCCCCGTACGTTGGTCAGCGGAATGCTGTTCCATGCAATTGCTCTTGTCCTGCTTTCACTTGCAGGCCAATCCCCGGCCGTCGTGTTCCCGCTGCTCATGCTATGGGCGTTCTCTGCCTGGTCGTCGGGCCCGACTCAGCAGTATCATTTAATTACTCTTGCTCCGGAAGCTTCCGGTATCATGCTTAGCCTGAACACTTCGGTTCTGCAGCTTGCAATGGCTGCAGGTGCGGGAATTGGGGGCGTCGTCGTAGAGAAAACGTCGCTGACGTCCATAAGCTGGATCGGGGCGCTTAGCGTACTCATCGCAGCGGGTACAGCCGCCGCATCCTTCGGAATATCCCGATCCCGATCCCGCCGGAAGGCGGCAGAGCGAAATTTGCTGAAAACAGGTGCCTAAGAAGGCAGTCCAGAACTAAAGTTCTGGACTGTCCTTTTCTTTTTTTACTATTGATCTCAGATTCCGTTATAAAATGAGGCACATATGACATACTAAGCTGGCATAAAAAAGTTTGGGAGGCAGCATACCTTGCAGATTCATAAAATCGATACGTTTCCGCTCTTTTATCGCCTTCCTAAGCCGTATGGGGATGCCAACGGCATTAAATCGTACCGAGCCTGTTATATAATCCGGATAACGACTGATACCGGCGTGGAGGGTTGGGGCGAATGCGTCGATTGGCTGCCAACCTTGCATAAAGGATTTCACGAGCGTATCATTCCTTATTTGACCGGCAAATCTATCGCCGATAGAAACGTATTAGTCCGGAGCATACAAAAATGGCATTCGCGCGCAGCTTCGGCCGTTAGTATGGCACTAACCGAAATTATGGCAAAAATATGCGGAGTTTCCGTATGCGGCCTTTGGGGAGGAAAGTTTCGCGAGAAAGTGCCCGTTTATGCTTCGTTTCAGTCCTATTCGGAAGAGATGGACTGGCAAAAGCATTCCCTAAGGACCGTTGAAGAAGCGGTTAATCAAGGATTTGAGAAAATCAAGGTGAAGATAGGCGGAAAATCAATCGCTGAGGATCAACAACATATCCTCTTAGTACAGACCTTGCTGCAAGGAAAGATTGAATTGGCTTTGGACGCCAATCAAAGCTATGACGTGGCTGCTGCTCTTAAATGGCAATCTCTTCTTGAGGGATGGCCCAATCTCCTTTGGGTTGAAGAGCCGCTGCCGATCAGCCACACTGCCGGCTATGCGATGCTGAGAAACCGTTTAAAAGCTCCGCTTGCCGGCGGTGAAAATTTCGAGGCTGCGGCCGATTTCCTTCCTATCCTTACGCAGCATGCTCTTGATTTCATCACTCCCGACCCCCTTCATGTCACTGGGATAGACGGATACAGGGAAACATTAAGGCTTGCCAGAAATTTCGGAATACGTACAACACCGCATACCTTTGACGGTGCGTTAACGCGCTTATACGCCATTTTCGCTCAAGCCTGTCTGGAAGAGTGGAGCAAAATGGGAACGGACGCCATCGAGCCTGTTGAATGGGATGTTATGGATAATCCTTTTACTAAATTAATCCCGATTTATCCGTCGGACGGAGAAATTGCCATTCCCTCCGGCCATGGGATCGGGGTCGAAATCGACCTTGAAATGCTCGCATTTTATCAATGGAACGGAAGCAGTTATGTTTAGGTCGGTCATTAAGCAAGAAACGGATATTACCGTTCGATCAGTCCCTGCTCAAGCGCGTAGCGTGTCAGCTGCACCCGGTTGTCGAGATGAAGCTTTTGCAAAATGTTTTTGAGGTGATTTTTGACCGTATGCTCAGACAGGCCAAATACGCCGGCAATTTCGCGGTTCGAAGCACCGGTAGCAACCCGCTCCAGCACTTCCTTCTCCCGTTCCGTCAAAGGAGTCGTAATGATGGCCGCGTCTTTGTTCACCTTCTCTGATTTGCTCGCTGTCCGCTTTGCCACCTGCCCCTTGTCTGTTGAAAATTCCTGCAGCAGCCGGAACGCAAGCTCCTTCGACATCGGCGTCTCGTCAAGCGATACAGCGCGCAAATATTCCATCCAGGCCGACGGCGCTAAATTTTTGAGCAAATAGCCCTGCGCTCCCCGCTTAATCGCTTCGAACAGGTTGGTGATGTCGTCCGACACCGTTACCATCACAATTTTCAAAGAAGGCATAAGCAGCTTCAACTGCTGTGTCGCTTCGAGACCGCCCATTCCCGGCATATTAATGTCCATCAGCACCAATTCAGGCTGCGTTTCAGGTATGGCTGCAATCGCCTCCTCGCCGCTCGCCGCTTCTCCTACAATGGCAAAGGAATCGTCGCTCATGACGATATCGCGCATTCCTTCGCGCCCATGCGGATGGTCATCGACCAAAAACACACGTACCTGTTCGATTTTCCCCGTCATCTTCATACGCTCCTGCCTATTATTTCAACCTTTGTTCCATGATGCTGCGCTGCCTGCACCGTCAATGTCCAGCCCATTGCGGCAGCCCGTTCCTGCATCATTTTAATACCGTATTTCCCTTTTTCGTTAAGCATCTGCTCTGACACTCCTGTGCCGTCGTCTAGAATTGTGCATCTGAAGGTGCTTTCATCCGAAAGGATAGCGGCTTCATACTCTCCGCGAATAACGATTCGCTCAGCCCGGGCATGCTTTTGCACGTTCATGAGCGCTTCGCGCATAATGGCAAGCAGCTCAACCTTTTGCTTGTGAGACAACAAACGCTCTTGAACATGCCATTCTACTATCGTCTGTATGCCGCTGGTTTGCTCGATCTCAGCTGCCAAATGATGAATGCTCTGCATCCAGGACATATCCTCCGGGAGCGGGGCATCGTGCAGGTTAGCAATCGATTGTCTCACATCGTCATAGACATGGCGCACCGTCCGCCTTATTTGCTCCGTCGTTTGCCGCACATCCGAATCCGATTGCGCCCGCTCCAGCTTGTCCAGCTTAACCGAAAGCATGAACAGCGATTGCGAAATGCCGTCATGCAGCTCACGGGCCAATTGCTCTCGTTCCTCGAAAGCCGCTTTGACGATACGCTCGCGTTGCAGCGATTCCTGCATTTGCTCCAGCTTAGCGAACAGCGACCGCAGCAGCGTTAATGTTATAAGAAATACGAAGACAGGAGCGAGCAAATTGCCTAGACCCATTGAAATGAACGGAAGCAGCAGCGTATGCCGCAAATATTCCCACACCCCGATTGTAACCGTCGGAATCCATAAAATGAGCCATTTCAACCATTTATACGACATTACAGCTCCTGCTCCCTTCCACGTTTAGTCGTTGCGAAAAGCGATGGATTGCTTCGTTTCCGCACCTGTTGCATCGATAATGACAAGCTTCGCCGTCCATGCGCCGCGCGAAGGTAAATCCACTTTTTCTGCTAGATAATCCGATTCAAGAAACCCTGGGAACGACTCCTCCGCCTCTATCTCGACGCTATGCAGCGGGACATCGATGGCAGACCGCTCCGGATGCTCGTCCGCAAACAGCCGCAACTGCACCTCCACTGGAGGGCCAAGCTGTTCAGGCAGCCACACCTTCAGCGTTATCCGGTTTGGTCCTGGTCCATTAGGCGTAACGGCCAGCGTGTAATGCAGAGTATCACCCATTTTATGATAGGACAGCGGCTCGGTTTCCGGTACAGGGCTCAAATAGGTGAACACACTTACGATGACTATGATGAGGCTCAGCAACAGGCCGTCCAGCTTCAGCAGCCTGCCGCTTGGCAGCTCTCGTTGCCTTGCCCTTATGTGCAATAAAGCTCCGGCTGCAATGACTAGAACAACGACAGCCGCTTTCGCAAGCAGCATAATTCCCCAATCCGTATACAGCAAGTAACGCCAGGACGGGAGTATGAGGCAAGTCATTCCAATTCCGCTCGCTGTAAGCAGCAAGATCGACAGCCATGCAGCCTTTGTAAATTTCTCGGCAAATCTGCCCGCTTCCTTGCGGTCAGCATACCAAAACAACAGGAGCAGTATTAAGCCCCCTGCCCACAAAGCCGAGCATATAAGATGGACAAAATCAATTACGATAGCTAACGTGCTGGCTGGCAGAGCATTGACGTGGCCGTTAAAGCTTTCTGAGGCCGCGAGCAGCAGCGCCCATACCATTTTGAATGAATCATTTAACCGCAGCACGACAAAGCCGAGTAACGAAAGTACGGCTATGCTTAGAAAAGACCTTCCGGTCGCTGTTTCGGTAAGCAAACGGAGCCATTCGTTGGTACTGTCTCCCTCATATCCCTTCAATAAGGTTTGGACATGAACAAAGACGTATACAAGGACTGTGATCAGCAGCCCCCTTAATGCGAGTAAGCTCCATTTGTCCGCAAGTTGCCTCGCGGTTTCATTTGCTCCTGCCGGAAGGGCAATCATCCACAGCATAATGCCTGCTGCAGCCATAAGCGCGAAATAATAAGCCGTTCTAACCGCATAAAATAAAGCTTGCTCCACGGTGACGCCGGCATCCGCATGCTCAGCGGCCGAATGATCGTGTCCGACCTGCCGATGCGAATCGAAGACGGATGCTTCGATTATGGAAAGCGGCTGTGCCGATACGCTTGGTGCTGCGATTAGTAAGGGCGAGGCTGCAGAGAAGATCAGAAATAGCGATAAAAAGACTATGTATTTCATATTGCTCACGATGTCACTTCCTTTATATTGTTCAGCTTCAGTGTACTAGACCGTAACCAAAAGAACAATGAAACGGCCGATGGGGCAGCACATCCTTATACCGTCCCGTATAACGGAGTGCCATAGTGTTAATTCTATTGATAGAGCAAAATGAAGAAGGATGTGGGAGACGATGATGGACAAAGACTTTCGGATCGCCGAGCTTAGCAGCGAAACCGATGCTCTTGACGCGATTCACAAGCTGGAGCAGCAGCTAAGCAAGCAATACGGCTCGGATGTCGTGCTGATCGCTTACAGCGCCGAGCAGGAAGAAGACGACAGCTAAGCTGTCCGGCGGGGATACGCAGGACGATGAAAGGCACTCTCCCGAGTTAATTACGCCTTGGGACAGTGCCTTTTATTTGTGTCCGGGAACGGTCACACGATGACTCGTGCACAAGCTTACCCGCTCTTGCGGGCGAAGAAATCCGGCCAATAGCTCTCCGGAATAGCCGGGCAGCCTCTATTTGTATCCCATACGTATACCCATCCCGAGACCTCGGCATTTTGAATATCCTGCACCCAAATGCGATCGTAGTCGTTATGCTCATCGATACCGTGAAAGTCCTCAAGCATATCCATCGAAGCAAGGCCCGCTCTATCGACGGTAATCCATTGTCCACGTATAATACTATTGCATTCCCTTGCAACGGAATCGCGAATAGCAGCCGGGTATGGACCGAAGTCGACTAACCGGCCGGCAATTTGGCCTGGCGAGCAGTCGTGCACAAAATTAGCGACAACATGATGATTGCTATGACCGGGAAGCAGCGAACCATAAATGAAAACGCGAATGAGATCCATAAACACTGCCTTCCTTCCGATATGTGACGTTAGTTTTTCTAACATTATGATTGAAATTCGCACACAGTTCAATAGTTTTTGTTGACATCTTTCCGCTATACAAAAATACAAATTGCACAGGAGGAGGAGTTATCCGCACATGGCTCAGCACCACCCCTACGGCGTTTACGGCTACCGTTTCCAAGACGCGCCGCAGCTTCCGGTCTATCAGCTATTCGCCGTCGGCTACCAGCTTGTTACACAGCACGATTATTACTGGGACGGGATGAAGCGTATCGACGGTCCCTTATATTTGTTTCAATATACCGTTTCCGGCTCCGGCCAATTCCGGCTCGGAGAAGATACCTGCGAAGTTCCAGCCGGTTCAGCCTTCTTGGCGGAGATTCCAGGCGATCATCATTACTGCTTACCGAAAACAAGCGACAAATGGGAGTTTTATTTCGTGCTGTTCCGTCAGCGGCATTTGCGGGAGCTGTGGACTGAGCTCGTTCAGAGCGTTGGCGCCACGCCTAAGCTCGAGCCGTCCAGCGCTGCCGTCCGTGCGCTGCAAAGCTTATATGGGGATGCCCGCGGCAATCGGATACAGAATAGCTATCAGGCCTCGGCATCTCTATACCGTTTCATGATGGAGCTGCTTCAATCAGGCTCGGTGCAGCAAAAAGAAAGAGCGAATTGGCCCGTTCAGATTCAGCAGGCTGCCGCATATATGGAAGCAGAATATAATAAGCTGCAAAGCTTGGATGACGTCGCTAATGCCGCTGGGTTGTCAAAGTATTATTTTACGAGAATGTTTACGCAAACGACAGGCATGTCGCCGATGGATTACGTCACGAAGCTTCGAATCGAGAAAGCGGTCGAGCTGCTGCGCTTCACCGCCCTGCCGGTTGAGGAGGTTGCGTTTGCCGTCGGTTATTCGAGCGGCAGCTATTTTAGCAAGGTGTTTCGCAGCAGAGTCGGCTTCCCGCCCGGCGATTTCCGCATGGCGAAGGAGCTCCCTTCCATCGATCGACTGCAATTTGATTAGAGAGCAATATTTTACACATTATCGCAATAAATTGTGCTAGTCACAGGCTGTTGTTTCGTTTTACGATTATCAATGAGAGCAATATTACGATAAGAGAGGACGAAAAGTAATGACAACTGCTTCTAAACATCATCAATATGCCGTAACACCGCCAATGGGCTGGAATAGCTGGGACTGCTACGGCGCCAGTGTGAGGGAAGACGAGGTTCGCGGCAATGCGGAGTATATGGCCGAGCATTTAAAGGCTTTCGGCTGGGACTATGTTGTCGTTGACATCCAATGGTATGAGCCTGGCGCAAACTCCTCGCAGTACCGCCCTTTCGTACCGCTGGAAATGGACGAATATTCCCGTTTGCTGCCTGCAGTCGGACGGTTTCCTTCCGCTGCGGACGGTCAAGGGTTTAAGCCGCTTGCAGATTACGTACACAGTCTTGGCCTAAAATTCGGCATTCATATTATGCGGGGCATTCCGCGGCAGGCCGTCCATGCCGATACCCCAATATTAGGTACAAGCGCAACCGCACGCTCCATCGCTCACCCGAACTCCATTTGTCCATGGAATACGGACATGTACGGGGTGGATGCTAAGAAGGATGGTGCGCAGCAATATTACAATTCATTGTTTGATCTATATGCGTCTTGGGGCGTCGATTTTGTCAAAGTGGATGATATTGCTGCTTCGCGGCTATACGGCATTCATCTCGATGAAATCCAATTAATCCGTAACGCAATCGAACAATGCGGCCGGCCGATGGTGCTCAGCTTGTCTCCCGGTCCGGCACCGCTTGAGCATGCGGAAGCGCTCGCGGATCATGCGAATATGTGGCGGATGACCGACGATTACTGGGATTTATGGCATCTTCTGCACGATATGTTCGAGCGCTGCGAGAAGTGGGCGCCGCATGTGGCTGCTGGAGCATGGCCGGATTGCGATATGCTGCCGCTTGGCCATCTTGGCATTCGCTCCGTTGATGGCGGTGCCAGCGATCGCTGGACCAGATTTACGCGGGACGAGCAGGTAACGATGATGTCGCTGTGGGCGATCTTTAGGTCGCCGCTCATGTTTGGCGGTGAAATGCGCGATAACGATGAGTGGACGCTGTCCTTGCTTACGAATGTAGAGGTGCTCGAGCTGCATCGCAACGGGCGCGGCGCCCGCCAGCTTTATCGTGAGGCCGATCGAATCGTATGGACCGCGCAAGGTGAAGACGGATCCGTATACGCTGCATTATTTAATGCCGGCGAACAGAATGATACCGTTAGTGTATCGTTGTCACAACTCGGCTTGACGGGTGCGCAACGTGTACGCGACCTGTGGAAGCGTGAGGATTTAGGCGTCTTAGACGAGCTATCGTTTTCGCTGCCTCCGCACAGCTCTTTGCTGCTCAAATTGACGTAATAATGTAATATAACTATCTGGCATTCTCACTTTATAGCCCCCTGTCCAAATGACGACTGCATAACCAGTCTGCGGATAGGGGGCTCTTTTGGCTAAATTGCTGCAATATGGTAAAGTTATTATCATGTGAATTTTTTCCATTCGCGCTCCGCCCATTCATCTTGTTTCGGCACTACCATTCATGAACAAGGAGGTCGTTTAGATATGGCAAGCCAAACTGGTGCCATCGTACAGCAATCCTTAAACGCTTTAATGGGAGACCCGTCATTTTTGCCGCATCTACAGGACCAGACCCGCGAGCAAGCCTTTTTGTCGCTCGCCGCTATTCTTTCAACGCCTAATAAAGTACATAAGGCATTTTTGCGTATAACGGTCGATAGCGGCAATGTCGTTCGCATTCCAGCCTATCGCATCCAGCATAACGATACGCTAGGTCCTTACAAGGGCGGCATCAGGTTCCATGAATCGGTGAGTGAAGAGGAAGTAACCAATCTGGCTGCCCTTATGACGCTGAAAAACGCGCTGCACGAAGTTCCCTTCGGCGGCGGCAAAGGCGGTGTCGTCATTAATCCGCGCACCTATTCCGTGAAAGAGCTGTATCTCATTTGCAAAAAATATGTGCAGTACTTCAGCGACGTGCTTGGGCCGGACAAAGACATTCCAGCCCCTGATATGGGCACCGGCGAGCGCGAGATGGACTGGATGATGGCGGAATACAAGAGCATTCATCCCGGTCATCCTTACCTTGGCAGCTTCACCGGAAAGAGCGTCATTAACGGCGGCTCGTTAGGACGAAGAGAAGCTACCGGCAAAGGCGTATACTTCACCTTCCGCTATATGATTTACGATTTTCTCAAGGCACAAAGCAGCTGGCTGGCCGGCAGCACCAATCCGTTCGTGCAAACAGCGGTTGCCCACTCCAATCGCTCGCTGACCATCGCCGTACAAGGCTTCGGTAATGTCGGATCGGTAGCCGCGCTTGAAGCATATAAGTGCTCTTACTTACACAATAAAGTGGTCGCAATAAGCGATCGAAACGTTACGCTCTATAATCCGGATGGACTGTTAATCCCGGCGCTGATCGAATACGCTGCTTATCATCAAGGAGATTTGCCAGCTTCCGAAGCCGCTCTATCCGAGCTTGGCTTAAAAGCACAAATACTCGGACGCGAGGATATCCTCTTTTTGGATGTCGATGCACTCATCCTTGCTGCGCTTGAAGATCAAATACGCAAGGACAATGTCGGGAAAGTGAAGGCCCGCATTATAGTTGAAGGAGCGAATGCGCCTGTAACGGGCGAAGCGGACGAAGCGCTCACCGCTAGGGGTACCATGGTCATCCCCGATATATTAGCGAATGCCGGCGGCGTTATCGTATCCTATTTTGAGTGGCTGCAAGGGCGGGAAACACAATTTTACAGCGAAGAAGAAATTCATAAGATGCTCTACGCGAAAATGCAAAAAACGTTAGACGGCATCTTGCCGGCCTATTTCGGGGATCCTAACCCGCTTCGCCAAAATTGCTACAACCACGCCGTCATGAAGCTGTCCACCGTGCTGTATAGGCAGGGTAAGCTGTACTGAGTAACTGAGACTGTCGATTAACTAACCCAAAATGCGTAAGACGAGGTAGTCTCAAACTTCCATTAAAAAAAAAGCAGGTCTATCCTGAAAGCGTTATAGACCGCTTTCAAGATAGACCTTTGTTTACTTACGTAATATTACAATGCCTCTAGCTTATTCCGCCCAGCCATCTTCGTCTGCCTGAATTTCCGGCTCTGGCGCTTCATCTTAGAGTAAGCGTTCGAGATGTTAAGGCGAATTTTGCGCGGCTTGGTTGAAACAGAATTCATGCGTTGCCAGTGGTCAAGAACATTTTCGGACCTACAGCTTCGGCTGTAAAAACAGAATCGAAACGGATCCAATGTCCATGGCTAGGCGTATGCGGACATGGAATCCTTTATTTATCCGTTTTGCCCCTCTTTTGAGGTACTTGCGGACATGGCGTAAAACCGTTATTTTAAGTGGATTTTAAGGCGTATAGCAGATCCTATGTCCACACAGTTTGGATTTTAGGCCTATTTCACACAAATAGCGAATCCTAAGTCCGCATCACATAAGCTAGCTGAATCCTGATCTGCGGAAAGTGCTGAAATAACACTAAATTTTAGCTCTATTCCGCTCAGCCATCTTCGTCTGATTTTAGCTTTAAATATACACCTTACTCCTGCACATAGCGGTTAATAACCTCGACAAGCAAATCGTTCAGCAGCTTGACTTCATATTCGCCCACCGCAGGCTCCAAGTGTTCGCCGCCTATGCCGCTGTCATCAGTTAGAAATAAATACGTCCCGCCTGTCGCTACCGCCATGAACCGCAGTAAATATTCCGTATCGACGTCGACGCCGCTGGAGGCTACGGGGATAATGCGAATCCCCTGAGCCGCTGCCTCTTCCGTCAGCTGTTGGATCTCATCAATAATTTGCGGATCATCATGCGGTGGTGCGTCCAGGACAAGAAACAACAGCCGTGCCCGCGCTTCCTCGCTCCACTTATGCTCATGTATGGCATCGCGCAGCGCTTGATCGACTGCTTCCGGGTAATCGCCGCCCCCAGCTGCATCCTCCTTGCTGAACTGACCGATAACTTTATCGATATCCGTCGTGAACGGATAAGGCTTTACAATATAATCATCGTACTTATCCTTATAAAAGTTCGCGCTAATCCGAATGCCAAGCTGATTGGCATGCTCGTTTGCAACACGTTTAACGACATCCTTAAGCTCCGCTTCCAAGTAGTTCAGCTCATCCTCCATCGAGCCTGTGGTATCGACAACAAACATAACGTCTACTTGTTCCGAAAGCTTCGTTCCTTTGCCTAAATCGACCTTAATGGTGCCCTGCTGCGGGATATCAACCTGCTGTGTTGTTTTGCTTTCCTGCCCGGATTGCACGTGCACCGTAAAACTACCTTGATTGGCTGTATCCCGCTCATACAGTCCGGCAAATACGTATGCTCTTCCTTCCGTATTCGTGCGCGCCTTCCAAACCGTATGCTTGCCGGCCTGCAGCTGCACTTCGGCATCCGACACTGCTTTACCGTTGGCGGTCACTACGACCTCAAGCCTGTGAAAATTCCAAAATGACCACATCCGCATGCTGCTGTCGCCTTCCTGACTATTCAGCAAATTGCCGAACCGCTCCCAAGCCGCCAAATCATCCCACTCGCCTGCCGTTAATTGACCAGCCTGCGCTTCTTTGTCTTGATTATCATAGCCGCGCTTGCCGCCTTCCTTCTCAGGCTTAGGCTCTTCGCTTGATGGGGCGCGATTCTCGGAACTAGTGCCGTGATCCTCCTCCTTGGCTGCTTCATTACCAGACCCCCGGCTGTCTGACGTATCGCTTCCTGCGTTACGGTTTGAAGCATCATTTGATTCGGAGGAGCATGCGCTAAGCAGTAACATAACCGCGAGCAGAACAGCAGCAATCCAGCTTCCCGCACTTCTAAGTCTACCTGACCCTTTGAACGAATGACCCGCCTTCATCCCTTCAACCCCTTATATTTGTATTTGCTACTCTAACGAAGCGCGGCTTACAAATGTTGCATAAATTGGCCCGTAACATTACAATCGGATAACAGACATGCGGCGAGTCCAAGGATCGGCTGCATTATGCTGGATATACAGGGGGACTTCATCGTGGAAACTTTTGAATTAATCGCAATTGAAATCATTTACCAGCGGCAAACGAAGCCCTTAACCTTCACATCCGCCGAGCTGGTCCGTGTTACGGAATATGGCGACCGGCTTTGGTACGTTGACATTAACGGCGTGGCCGACCGCGAGATGCTCAGTTGGTTTGGGCAAAGCGAGGATATAAGCGTACAGCTTACTGCGGTTGCAAACAGCGGTCAAACCTTCCGGGGCAGCGGATACCTGCATCCGAACGAGCCGCATCAAGCGGCAGCCATTCGAGGAGACGGCGAGCTGTTGGAGCAATAGCTTACCTGTGTTTTCACAAAAAAAAGGGCAGCTTCGACAGTCTTTATCAGACTGGTCGGAGCTGCCCTTTAGTTTGTTTATTTGCTGTGTGCAATTTCCGGCGTTGTAAGGCGGTCGTAGAACTCTACGCCCTTGTCTTTGTCAGCGGAATCGCGAAGCGCCATCGCGGACCGCGGATGCTCGTCCAAAATCCCCGTAATCATGTAGGGAATGATGTAGCCCCATTCTTCCCTCTCGCGAAGCGGAATCATGAATTTCTCGATCATATCGAGTACAGGTCGGATGCTGTACTTCGTGTTTTGCAGTTCAGATACCAACAGCTCCGTGTTGCAGTTGCCGGCTGCGCGGCCCATGCCGTATACGGAGGCGTCAAGCAATTCTACGCCCTTCTCAGCTGCAAGCAGCGTATTGGCGAAAGCAAGCTGCAGGTTGTTATGCGCATGCACGCCAAGACGTTTGTTCGGCAGGTGTTGACGGAATTTATCTACCAGGTAGCTTACATCATTCGGCTTCAAGCTGCCGTATGAGTCAACGATGTAAACAACGTCAACCACGCTGTCATTGATCAGCTGGAATGCTTCGACAAGCTGGTTCTCCATAACGTTCGAGAGCGCCATAATGTTAAGCGTCGTTTCGTATCCGCGATCATGGAACACTTTTACAAGCTCAAGCGCTTTGTCAACATCTTGAATGTAGCAAGCTACGCGGATCAGGTCGAGCAAGCTCTCGCTGCGCGGCAAAATATCATTTTCGTCTACACGGCCGATATCAACGAGTGCGGAAAGCTTCGTGTTGCCTTTGTTAGGGAGCACTTTTTTCAAGAAATCATCGTTCAGAAAACGCCAAGGGCCTGCGCTTTCAGCGCCTTTCAGCAGCTTTGGCGAGTTTTTGTAGCCGATTTCCATATAATCGACGCCGGCTTCGTTCAAGCTTTGGTACAAATGCTGAACAAACTCGACACTAAAATCCCAGTTATTCACGAGTCCGCCGTCACGGATCGTGCAGTCAACAATTTTACAATGGCTCGTTTTTGAATGCATGCGTTGTAACTCCTTTGATGTGAACATGAGTTCAGTTTTTCTCATCATACTTGAAAAGGATGCGGAACGCAAAATAATTTTGTCGTTTTATGGCCGTTTTAGAAGCATTTCCGCTTCAGCTGAAAGGCCTTCACGGAACTGCTTAACAGCAGGTAATTCAATCTGTTCTCCATCCTTCACAGCAAAAACCTGATCACCAGTCGAGGCGAGCACATCCAAAAATTGCGCAACAAGCTTACCCGTAACGGATTGCGGTGCTTCTTCAGCCGTTTTCTTATAGCTGGCCTTCACATCATCATGCAGCTTAAAAGTCTCAAAATCGTAGATCGGCGTATTAATCAAACCGTTAATATACATCATCAAATAACGATCTACATATTGATTCAACACAGTCTCGCGCTCAGGCGAATCCTTATATTCCGTAATAAAAGCTTCCGCAAGCAAAGCCCGCTCTGCTAGTTCATCCCATGTAATCATAAGTCCTCCATCCTTGGCCGATACCTTATCCGATTCGACTGCTTGCAGCTCGACGAATGTTTTCAATTGATTCGATAGAAATTTGCTATACCGCTTCTGAAAGCTGTAATCCACGATAGGATAGATAGAGCCCTCAACCATTTCCAGCTTATATCCGCCATAGAATGCACGCTGTACAAGCTCTCGTACAGCTGTATCTTGTATAGATGCTGCGGTCTGCACCGTAATTGGCCATTCTTCCTTCAGCAGTGCATCCTGAACGTTACCTGTAAAGAAAGCATTTTGTGCCGCTTCCAAATTCGATTCGTAATAAGTATGCAGTCCGCGGAGCATCGTATCCGCCGTTATCTGATCCGCGTTTGCGATTTGTGCATTCAGATAAGCAATTATAGGCGGGGCTTCTGCCGCCCCCTTCACCACCGTCTGGAACTGTTTAAGCAGCGCTTGCTGATCCGTTTTTCCTTCTGAAGCAGCAAAACCATCATCCTCAGTCGTAATGTCAGTATCCACCGGCTTTGATTCAATCCCTATGCTGCAGCCAGTAACTGCTGCTAAAACGGCTGTTAAAACAAGCACAACAAGCAGCCACTTCCTCCGCTTATACGGTTTAGTATGATCTTTGTTTTGCATCATTTATCCGCCCTTTCCATACGATACGATTTGAGTTGTACTCCGATATTATATAGACGATACATAAGTCGAAAAGGTTGAGATGCCAGAACAAATTCACCCTGGGGACATAACAGGAAAACATCCATCTAATTATTCAATTTAATCGATTTCGTAATGATATAAAAGGAAATCTTCCCGTTAAATTAATCAATTTTACGCAATTATCAACAATTCGCCGATTTTATAAGGAGGTTTTCCAGTTAGATGGATCCTCACGATTATGATTTCCTCACCAACAAAAAAAGCCGTTCCCGCGCATACACGCAAAAACGGCTTCCTTATTCCTATATAAACTTTATTGCACAATCGATTGCGGCTCTTGTCCGAAGTGACCGGACCGGTTCTTTTTGGTTTGTATATACTTCTCATTATAGACCGAGGAGTTGCCCCACAGCGGTACTCTCGCAGCAACGTTCAAACCGGCTGCACGCAGCGCCTCGACCTTGCGGGGGTTGTTCGTGATAATCGACACTGGCAAGGCGCGAAGCAGCTTAAGTACGGCGATTGCATCGCTGTAATTACGGGCATCGTCAGCAAAGCCAAGCTCCGTGTTCGCATCGACCGTATCCAAACCTTCCTCTTGAAGTAAATACGCGATCGCTTTGCTAAATAAGCCGATGCCGCGGCCTTCATGGTTTGCCAAATAAAAGAGCGCGCCGCTGCCATGTTCAGTAATGATACGCATCGACTGCTTCAATTGAAAGCCGCAATCGCATCTTGCGCTTCCAAAAATATCGCCCGTATGGCAAATGCTGTGCATCCGGATAAGCGCATCGGAGTTATTCTCGAAATCACCGTACACAAGCACGCTCGATTGCTGCATATCGGCATAGGAGAAGCGGTTCAAATCCTCAACAAGCTGTTCGGCTGATTGCTCTTCGCCAGCCTCCTTACGGAGCCAGCTGTACCAGTGGAATATCTTCGTTTCACCGTCCAGCTCGACAGGAAGTTTTACCGGTCCAACTACGTAAATGTCATTGCTTCCGCTTTGCGTGCGCTTTATTTTATCTTTAATAATGGCTGCAATATTGGGTTTAATCATCCTTGTTCACCTTTTCCAACAAATATATTATTTAAAATTGCAACGAAAGGTAGCTCAGTGTGCCAAACTCATAACTGCGATAAATGACCTGCGGCGCTTTCGCAGGGTTTCCGCTTCCAAGCGCAATGTATAATGGAACTAAGTGTTCCGCACGCGGTACTGCCATTTTAGCATATGGGGCAAGCTGTTCATATTGAAATAAAGATTGTGTATCGAGCTCGTTCATTCTATTAATTAACCACTCGTCAAACTCGACTGCCCAGCTTTCCGGCTCCTTCTGTCCCCATTTCACAGCGCGAAGATTATGAACAGTAACACCGCTGCCGATCAGCAAAATGTTTTGTTCGCTTAAGCTGCGCAGCGCCTCGCCGATTCGGTATTGCTCCT
The DNA here is from genome assembly GCA_051750645.1 of Bacillota bacterium. GTDB lineage: Bacteria > Bacillota > Bacilli > Paenibacillales > Paenibacillaceae > Pristimantibacillus. The sequence goes on from JBNJJW010000002.1 coordinate 193,814, forward strand.
CCGCAGAGCGGTAAGGATTAACCGATATCTGAACGACCGGCACATCAGCCTTCGGAAACATATGCTTCAGCATCGTCCAGGAGCCATGGTCTAGTCCACGCGTAGTATCATAAGCGACCGGTATGCCTTTGCCGCTCAGCATTTGACCGACAAGCGCGGCAACCTTCGTTGATCCTTTAGCCGGATATTTTACCTGATAAAGCTCATCGGGAAAGCCGTAAAAATCGTAAATCGTTTCGTATTCATCGTCCTTTGACGAAATGGTAACCGTCTCGGTCTCCCAGTGTGCCGTAAAAATAACGATTGCATCAGGCTTCAGCTTCGCTCCGGTTGCTTGAAGAAACTTGCTATATTCATTTTGCTCGACAGCGAGCATCGGTGATCCGTGTGCTAAAAATAACGGGTTCATGGTTGTGCCTCCTTAATATTCAGTTACTATTTGTAACTAATTATAGTTTTATAACTTAAGATAGTCAAGTAATTAACAATACTCAGGTGTGCTTGTATAAATAAGATATTGGAGTTATACTTAATGGAAGTTAAGAAGAGGTGATACACATGGATCAGTCAAACCTTTGTCCCCGTTTCCAAAAGGGAATGGACATCGTCAGCAAACGTTGGACCGGCCTAATCATATATCAGCTATTGTCAGGCCCGCAGCGATTTTGCGCCGTACAATCGGCGCTGCCGATCAGCGGCAGGCTGTTATCGGAGCGATTCAAAGACTTAGAGAACGAAGGTATTGTCGACCGGCACGTCTACCCCGAAATACCTGTTCGCATAGAATATTCGTTAACAGCGAAAGGCCGCGCGCTTGAGCCGGTCATTAGGGAAATACAAGTATGGTCGCAAGAATGGATTGAACCAGGTGAGGAAGCCTGATACTGATCGAGTACAATCAAAACAGCCCTAACCGCAGACGGTTCGGGCTGTTTTGTATTTATGCCCTCTCCGTCACCCGGTTTGCGACAATGAGCACATCCATATGCCGGCCCGTTCGCAGCAGTTGACGGATGATATTGCCGCGCAGCAAACCATGCCATAATGTACGGTTGGATTGGCCAATTATGAGCTGCGTTGCCTTCGCAAGATTGGCAGCCGTAAGAAGCGTCGCAGCAATATGCTTCTTGCTCTCCGCCTTTGACATTTCGAACCTCCCGCCGAGGCGCTCAGTCAGCTTCCTCAATGCATCTTGTTTTGTTGTTTTCTCATCCGTCCATGGGCTGCCGTCCTGCACGTAATGCACATGCCATTCGGCCTTGAGCCGGTAAGCGAGACGGAAGCCGCGGCGAATGAGGCGTTCGGCATCGGAGTCGATATCAACGCCGACAAAAATAACTTCCCGCCTGCGAAGCGGCCCCCGAAGCGACTGGTTGCGATCCCACGATTCGAGCCGCTCATCGACATCATCGGCAATTTCGCGGAGAGCGAGTTCGCGCAGCGCAATCAAATTACCGGTCGTGAAAAATGCGCCAAGCGCCTGCTCCACCTTTTCCATCGCATATATTTTGCCTTCTCTCATACGCTGCTGCAGCATTTGAGGCGTCACGTCGATGAGCTCGACCTCATTCGCCAGTCGTAAAATCGCATCCGGTACCGTTTCCCTGACGCGCACGCCCGTTACTTGCTCGACGGCATCATTCAAGCTTTCAATATGCTGCACGTTCATGGTGGATATGACTGTAATCCCATTTTCCAATAAATAAATGACATCCTCATACCGCTTCTTCCGCAAGCTTCCCGGAACGTTCGTATGGGCAAGCTCGTCGACCAAGACAACATCGGGGTTTCGGCGAATAATGGCATCGACATCCATTTCCTTCAGCGACGTCCCGCGATACTGTATCGTCTGCTGCTCAATGATCGGAAGATCGCCGATTTGATGGAGCGTATCGCGCCTCCCATGCGTTTCGACCAAACCGATTACGACGTCGATGCCTTTCCGGAGCAGGACATTCGCTTCTGTAAGCATTGTATAGGTCTTCCCTACGCCCGGCGCCGCTCCGATATAAACCTTGAACGTACCTCTGCGTATCGATTTGATTCGCTTCTCCTTCTCTTCCATGCTGAAGCGGCGGAACAGCTCCCTGCTCGAATCGCTTTTCTGTCTGACAGGCATAATACGCTCGCCCTCGTGCTCCGCACGATCCGCCATCAGAAACAAATCAATCTGACTCAGCCTGCGCAGCATGTTGTCAACGATCGAGCCTTGCCACAACTGCTGCCAACGCGTTTGCTTGGAGTGTCCCATCACGATTCGCGTCACGTTCTGTTCTTCCGCAAACGAAACGAGAGCGGCGGGCAGCTTACGGCGATGAAGGAGCGGCAGCTCTTCGAATTTGCCTTCTACCTTTTTCGTGAGCTTCATGATCGAGCTCTTGAAAGCCTGCTCCTCCTTAGAAAGCACCTTGCGGGGGTGAACAAAGGAAACAACGACAATATCACCGTTCAGCCTTCTTGCAATTTGCTGACCCCTGCGTACGTATATTGAACCATTCCAATGGTACTGAGCCGTTACTAAAATTCGCTCCGACGCCCCGGAAGGTCCGGTGAGCCCGAGCTGCTCGCGGTGCTTCTCCAGCGTTTCATTCACGCCTTCCGCAACGAGCCGCAGCGACAGCTCCCGCAGCACCGCCAGGTTTCCCCGCCTCGAAATCGCCGGATGCGTATGCTCGCCGAGAACGCCGTCCTTAATCCGCTGCAATATCGTTTCGGGCGAAACGTCGATTAACCGAACTTCGTCCGCGAGCTCAAGCGTATGGGCCGGAACGGTGTATTCCGCACGAATGCCGGTCCATTTTAATGCCGCTTCATCCGCCCCTTCCAGTTCGTATACATTAATCGTCGTTATTACGCTGATCCCTTTCTCAAGTAAAAAGAGAACATCTTCCAAACGCGTCGGAAAACGCGCCTCCGCACGGTTGCGGTGCGCCAGCCCGTCTACGAGCACGACCTCCGGGTTGCGCTCGATCAGCGCATCAAGATTCAAGTCCTTCTGTTCAATGCCGCCCTTCCACCAATGAATGCTCGGAACCCGCTCCAGCTCGCCGAGTTGCTCGACCGTTTCCGGCCTTTGCAGCGTGGATACCGCGCATATGACAACATCGATTCCATCCCGCTTTAGCTGCGTTCCTTCCTGCAGCATGTGATAGGTTTTGCCCGATCCGCTAACGGAGCCTATCAATATTTTCAACCTTCCAAGGTGAAGCTTTGAAATGGAAAGCAGCAGCTCTTCCGGCGTCTTTCTGCGATACTGCATGCTATTTCACCAATTTGGCTGATAATGCAAGATTCAGCTTAAGCACATTAACCCGCTCGTCGCCGAATAGTCCTAAATCGCGTCCTTCGGTATGCTCCTTAACAATCGCTTCAAGCTCCGCAGCGGGCAGACCGGTCAGCTTGCTGATCCGCGGAATTTGGACAGCCGCGGATTGCGGCGTGATGTGGGGATCCAGACCGGAGCCCGAGTTCGTAATAAGCGCGATTGGCACCTGAGCGACCGGAACATCCGGATTGTTCGCTTTCCATTCCTCGACCGAAGCTTTCGTCCGCTCAATAAGTGCGGGATTGGACGGTGCGAAGTTATTAGAGCCTGATCCGGCCGCATTATATTCGATGCTTGATACACGACCTTGGAAGAAAGCAGGATCCGAGAAGCTTTGCCCAATAAGCTCGGAACCTGTCACCTCGCCATTGCTGTCCTTTAATAAACTGCCGTTCGCCTGATGCGGAAAGAGCAGCTGCGCTGCACCCGTGCTTGCGAGCGGATAAATGATTCCGCATATGAGCATGAACAAAATACTGATACGTATAGAAACCGACAGAATCGAAAATCCGCCCCGCGGGCTTGATTTTGCTTGACCGTCCATATTTCATGCCTTCTTTCTGCTAATGTAAGTTAAGTTAGATCCATACATGCACGATTAAGTCGATTAGCTTTATGCCTATAAAAGGAACAATAACCCCGCCGAGCCCGTATATGAACACATTGCGGCTTAGCAGCTGCGCCCCGCTCATCGGTTTGTACGTTACGCCTTTTATGGCGAGCGGAATGAGGAGCGGAATAATAATCGCGTTAAAAATAAGCGCCGACAAAATAGCCGACAGCGGAGATCCAAGCTTCATAATATTGAGCACGCCCATCTCCGGGATAGCGAGCATAAACATCGCAGGAATAATCGCAAAATATTTGGCAATGTCGTTGGCGATGCTGAACGTGGTCAGTGCTCCCCTTGTCATCAGCAATTGCTTGCCGATGGCCACCACTTCAATAATTTTCGACGGGTCAGAGTCCAGATCGACCATATTTGCCGCTTCCTTCGCCGCGATCGTACCGCTGTTCATGGCGAGCCCAACGTCCGCTTGCGCAAGCGCAGGCGCATCATTCGTACCGTCGCCTGTCATGGCGACCATCTTTCCTTCAGCCTGCTCATTACGGATAACGGCGATTTTGTCCTCCGGCTTGCTCTCGGCAATAAAATCATCGACGCCGGCTTCCTTCGCGATCGTTGCTGCCGTAAGCGGATTGTCACCGGTACACATGATCGTTTTGATGCCCATTTCGCGCAGCTGGTCGAACCTTTCCTTCATTCCCGGCTTCACCGTATCCTTTAAATAAATAACGCCGAACAATTTGTTGTCGACAGCTACTGCGAGCGGCGTTCCACCTAATGTCGCAATCTGGTTCGCTGCCTGATCCAAATCGGACGGAATTTCCCCGCCCTGGGCAGCCACCCATTTCTTGACTGCATCGACCGCGCCCTTGCGAACATGGCGGCCATCCTTCAGGTCAATGCCGCTCATCCGTGTTTCCGCCTTGAACTCTACGAATTCGCCGCCTTCGGCAAGCGATGCATCGTAGCTCATACCTTGCTTCTTCATCCACTCCAGCACGGATCGGCCTTCAGGCGTCTCATCCTTTAGCGAGCTGATGGCTGCCCATTCCGATAACTCCTGAATATTGCCGACTCCAACGGGAACGAGCTCGCTTGCCATCCGATTGCCGAAGGTGATTGTACCTGTTTTATCCAAAATCATCGTATTAATGTCGCCTGCCGCTTCGACCGCTTTACCCGACATAGCCAGCACGTTGAATTGCGTTACCCGGTCCATGCCGGCAATGCCGATGGCCGATAACAGTCCGCCTATCGTCGTAGGGATCAGACATACGAGCAATGCGATCAATACAGGAATCTCTAATTTTATGTCCAAATAATTGGCGATAGGCGCCAGTGTCACAACAACGATCAAGAAAATAATCGTTAAGCTGGTCAGCAGCGTGTTCAGCGCAATTTCGTTCGGCGTTTTCTGCCGCTTGGCACCTTCGACTAACGCAATCATGCGGTCGATAAACGATTGCCCAGGATCGCTTGTTATGCGAATCCTAATAGAGTCGCTAACGACTCGCGTTCCGCCCGTTACGGAGCTGAAGTCCCCTCCCGCTTCCTTAATAACCGGAGCAGATTCACCCGTAATAGCCGACTCATCCACCGAAGCCAAGCCTTCAATAACCTCGCCGTCGCCGGGAATCATTTCCCCTTGCGACACCATTACGATATCGCCTTTACGAAGCTCGGTTGACGATACTACTACGATAGATCCGCCGACTAACTTGTTTGCGGTTATTTCCTGCTTCGACTTTTTGAGCGAATTAGCTTGCGCTTTGCCGCGGCCTTCCGCAACCGCTTCTGCGAAGTTTGCAAACAGCAGCGTAAACAATAATATGAGAAACACCGTTGCGTTGAATCCGACACGCTCCCGCGAGTCGAAATAATCAGGGAATACAGCCATCAGCAGCACGATAACCGTACCGACCTCAACGACGAACATGACCGGATTTTTCATCATGACGACCGGATTCAATTTGATAAAGCTCTCCACTAAAGCGCGTTTCACCGCATCAGCAGACAGCATCTTTTTTGTTCGATTTCTACTCATCATCGTTCACCTCATCCGTTAGCGGAGTGTCAAATATTCTGCAACCGGTCCAAGAACGATAACCGGCAAAAAGGTTAATGCGCCTATTAGTAGAACGGTACCGATTAATAAGCCTGTAAACAAAGCATTATCCGTGCGGAACGTACCGATCGTCTCCGGCACCGGCTGCTTCCGGACGAGAGATCCGGCAACAGCCAGCATGGCGATCATGGAAATATATCGGCCGAACAGCATGACGAGCCCGGTGCTCATATTCCAGAACGGGGTATTATCGCCTAAGCCTTCAAAGCCAGAGCCGTTATTCGCTGCCGAGGAGGTGTATTCATACAGCACCTGGCTAATGCCGTGGAAGCCGGGATTCGTTATCGCGCCTTGCCCGAGATCGGTCATGAAGGCAATCGCCGTCGGCACTAATATAATGAACGGATGAGCAAGTATGGCGACGGCAATCAGCTTCATTTCGCGCGGCTCGATTTTCCGTCCGAGAAACTCCGGCGTTCTGCCGACCATGAGCCCGCATATGAACACGGCCAAGACCGCATACATCAGCATATTAATCAATCCGACGCCTTTCCCGCCGAATATGACGTTTAGCATCATTTCTGCGAGCGGGACCAGCCCGCCTAGCGGTGTGAGCGTATCATGCATATTGTTTACGGTTCCTGTCGTTGCGGCGGCTGTCACCGTAGTGAACAGCGCCGATTGCGCAATTCCGAACCGCACTTCCTTGCCTTCCATGCTGCCTTGCGAAGCGTCGATGCCAAGAGCTTCCATCGCCGGGCTGCCGGCTTTCTCCGACGTATACGCCACGCTTAGGAAGACGAGGAACAGGCACAACATCGCCGAGAAAATAACCCAGCCTTGCTTTTTGTTCTTAGCGAATAACCCGAACGTGTACGGCAATGCAGCCGGCAGCGCCCACATGCATAAAATTTCAATGACGTTAGTGAGCGGACTCGGATTCTCAAACGGATGAGCCGAATTCACGCCAAAAAATCCGCCGCCGTTCGTTCCCAAATGCTTGATCGATTCCAGCGAAGCGACAGGTCCGACCGCAATTTGCTGCAGCGCGCCCTCAAGCGTCTTGACCGATAACGTCGGATCGAGCGTTTGCGGCACCTGAAGCGCCACGAGCACAAGCATAATAATGAAGGAAGCCGGAAGAAATATTCTCGTGTGTGCTTTAACAAAATCTTCGAAGAAGTTGCCGATCGTTTCTCCTTTGCTTGTAATGCCGCGGACAAAGGCAATCGCTACCGAGAAGCCCGTTGCCGCAGACGTGAACATCATCATCATGATGACAGCCATTTGCGAGAAATACGATAAGGCGCTCTCCCCGCTGTAATGCTGCAGATTCGTATTTGTCATAAAACTGATGACTGTATTAAAGGTTAGCGTGGGCTCCATGCTGCCCATTCCGTTCGGATTAAACGGGAGCGCATTTTGCAGCCGTAATATCAAATAACTAAAGGCGACGAGAACGATATTCGTTGCAATGAAGCTGAGCGCATATCCTTTCCAGCTCATACCCTCACGCCGATTTAAGCCGATTAGCCTGAAAATAAACCGTTCCGTTCCTCCGTAAACCTTGTCTAGCCGATTTTGTTCATTGGAAAATACATAGTAGACATACGTTCCTAGCGGCTTGACTAGCAGTACGAGAACGGCAATAACTACCAGCATCTGTAAAATATCCATCGTAAACCTCCTGGGCTAAAATTTTTCCGGATTAATTAAGGCATAGATCAGATAAACGAACACGAACAAGGCCAGAACGGTTACGATAATCATCCGTTATCGCCTCCCGATTGCTCAATAACGTTGCCGCACCAAGTCAAAAATCCGTAAAACAAACCGAAAAAAGCCAATAAGGCAATAATCAAATAGACATCAACCACGGAAATCCCTCCTCATGTTTTGAAAAAAAGGCAACAAAAAAGAAGCCTGGGGATAAGAGGAACTTTTCCCGCGGCTTCTTTACCCGCAGCTTAATAAGCAGCAGGAAGCACGATGGCTGTTGCCTCTCTCGAGTGCGCTTACGAGGTTAGCTGTCGGATTCGGGCCTTGAGAGTTGCCCTACGCTTGGCCTATGCCAAGCGATTCACCCCATGATACGATTGCGTGTCATTAAACACGAAACGATCGTTGGTTCCCCCGCTCCTGCTGCTGCAGGACTCAGCGTTTACTTCATATTCTTACCAGATGCACGTTTTCCGGGCAGCAAAAAACCGCAGAGGCCTATGACACTCTGCGGTCGAAGTTAATCGATCACAAGCTTCATCATTCCTCTCTCGATCCACGCTTACGAGGTTAGCTGTCGGATTCGGGCGGTGAGAGTCGCCCTACTTTGTCCGGTATCCATGGTACCGTGCAAAGATTCACCCCTGCGGTGCAACGGTCCGACTCTCACATCGAACGCGTACACTGCCTAATAATTGGTTCCCCCGCTTTCCGCTATAACGGAAACTCAGCGATCATCAAATCGAAACCTATTTGTAATTCCTGTATCGAATCTTACTCCTCGGTAGTAGCACTGTAAAGCAAGCCTGATGGCTAAATCAGATTGTTATAGATGCTGTAAAGTGAAAAGCAACGCTTTCATTGGGCTTGATCTCGATATATTTAACTATTTCTCCGTTTATCTCTCGTTTTCAAAAATAATGACAATAGCCTTTTTACTATTTCATATGTATCTTTATTCTGATTCCACATAGATTAATTTCATAGAGTTTCCATTTTTGAGAGCTTGGTGGTTTACAAAATCGTGCATCAGGTTTAAAATTAAATGGCAAACCAATAACGCTTAATTTTTCGAAAGAAAAAGCGGGGGAACCAACGCGAACGTTATTTTAACGGATCGCAAGGGGTGAATCCAGGGATTTGTAACCCTGGTAGGGCATTCTCTCTAGCCCGAATCCGACAGCTAACCTCGTAAGCGAAAAGAGGAGAGATTTATTTATGTTGTGTCAATCTGCAAATCATTTCCCATTTGTCACCGAACAGTCCCCAACACTCACCGTCTCTCGAATTGAACTATTCGTCATCCCCGCACTCGCAGTTGATTCCGCTGGCCATCGCGTATGTCTTCGTTTAACAAGCTCTCTAGGTTACGGTTGGAGCGAGCTGTTTATTTGCGAAACCGAAGATATGATTGACTTGGATAGTTGGAGCGATCTGCTCGTCTCATTTATCGGCAGAATTACCCTTCCGCCTCTTCACGATTTCCATTATGACAAGACCAGTCAGAACGGACGCGCATTCGAGTTATTTACCACAGCCGTCAATCAAGTCTTGACTCAATCACCGGATTCGGCTCAAATCGAACGAGATGCCGAAGAATTAGTTTTGCGGCAGCGTGCGGTCAATTATGTTTCTTTGATTTAACAAGAAATCACTAATTTGTATAGCTATTTATCTCTAATTATTATGGTATCCCCCTCCTGCTTAATCGCTTACAATTGGGAATTACTTACTCTCGATTTTAAGTGAGTATAGCAAGGGGGGCTTAACCATGAGTTTTATTGAAGTGCAAGGTTTAACGAAGCATTTTCTTCAGGCCGTGAAATCGCCAGGCTTGGCCGGCGCGGTGAAGCATTTGTTCTCCCAAAAGTATGTCGAGAAAGCAGCTGTAAACGGCGTCGACATGCGCATCGAGGAGGGCGAGGCGGTCGCTTACGTAGGACCGAATGGCGCTGGAAAATCGACAACGATTAAGATGCTGACCGGTATCCTTATCCCTACGTCCGGCAGCATTTTGGTCAACGGAATTGATCCGTACAAGAAGAGAATGGACAACGCCCGTACGATCGGTGCCGTATTTGGCCAACGTACACAGCTATGGTGGGACATTCCGATCATCGAATCGTTCTCGCTGATCAAAGACATTTATGATATACCGGAAAACCAATACAAAAAGAATTTATCCGACTTCATCGAGCTGCTTGGCATGGACGAATTTCTTCATTTGTCTGCCCGCAAGCTGTCGCTTGGCCAACGAATGCGTGCCGATTTAGCAGCCGCCCTGCTGCACAATCCGCGGATGGTCTATTTGGATGAACCGACGATTGGACTGGACATTGCAGTTAAACAGAAGATCCGCGCCTTCATTAAAACGATAAATGAAGAATGGAAAACGACGATTATGCTCACAACCCATGACCTCGGTGATATAGAGGATATTTGCAAGCGGTTGATTATTATTGATAGAGGACAGATTATTTACGACGGTACGCTCGATGCGGTAAAAGACCGGTTTGCCCGCGAGCGGGTTATTCATTTCCAAGTGGAGGCGGATAGCTGCGGCGCCGCGGCCGCTTCGCTTACGCGCATGAACGGCGTTGTCATCGAGAAAGCCGAGCAGACAAGCTTATCCGTCCGCTTTGACCGCTTTCGCATCACGGCCAGCGAAGTCGTTGCCGCCGTCATGACGCACGGCGAGGTAGCAGATTTCCGCATTGATGAGCCCGGCATCGAGCACGTTATTAAACAAGTGTACGAAGGCCAGCTTGATTTAAGGCTTGCGGAAGCAGCAGGTGCAATGGCCCTATGAAATCGCCCAAAGGTTACATAAGCATAGCTAACCGCTCGATGCAAAACACGATTTCATACCGCGCTTCCTATATTATCACTTTCGCCTCAAACGCCATTTTATTTGCGGCAATGTACGCATTGTGGGCGGCCATTTACGACGGACGCGCTGAGCTAAGCGGTTTGACGTGGGAGCAGATGAAAGCTTATTTGCTTGTGACGTTTACCGCAAATTCATTGCTGTCTTACTATTCCGAAACACGTATTTCCGGAAAAATTCTCGACGGCAGCGTTGCCGCCGATTTGCTTAAGCCGCTGGACTTTCAGAAAGCACGGTTTGCGGAAACAGTCGGCTCCACTGTCGTTGAAGGGCTGCTGACCGTCATCGTAATGGTCATTGTCCTTGCCTTGACAGCAGGCGTTATTATGCCCGGTCCGCTGCACGGGACGCTATTTCTGCTTAGTTTGGCCGCTTCGCTGACGGTCAAATTCGGCATTGTCTACATAGCAGGACTACTTTGTTTCTGGTCGACCGGATCGCTCGGAATCGTCTGGGCGCGAACGGCAATTACGAACCTGTTCTCCGGTGCGCTTGTTCCGCTCGCTTTTTTCCCAAAATGGCTCGAATCCATCTCTCTGCTTCTCCCTTTCCAAAGCATCGTGCATACACCTGCCGTCATATACCTTGAACAGGTTGGCGGAGCGGAAGCGCTGCGGCTCGTTGCCCTTCAAATCGTTTGGGGCATCCTTCTTTGGTTTGCCGGCAAGCTGATGTGGAAGTGGGCCGTCCTGCAAATTACGATTCACGGAGGATGATCAGATGACCAGCATGCTTAAACGGGGCAAACGAACCGTCTATTTATATTTCCGCTTGTTCAGCCAGCAGTTGAAGGCGATACTTGAGTACCAGGCCGATTTTCTGATTATGGTCGTTGCGGCAGCACTAACCCAGCTGCTAGGAGTCGTTTTTCTGTGGGCCGTCTATTCCCGAATACCGGACATTAACGGCTGGTTGTTCTGGGAAGTTGTATTTATGTATGCGATGATATTTATGTCCGAGGGGTTCGCTTCCTTGTTCTTCGATGGAACATGGCGTCTTGGCGGGCTTGTAAACCGGGGCGAATTTGACACCTTTCTGCTGCGTCCGGTGTCGCCGATCGTGCAGGTATTATCGGCGGGCGTCGGCATGAACGGTCTCGGCAATATCGTTATCGGCGCTATTATGGTATGGCAGTCGTTCCGACATATGAACATGGATTGGACGCTTGGTAAAATAGCAATTACCGCATTGCTGCTCCTCGCTGCCATCGCCATCCGCGTAGCGATCAATCTCGCAGCGAATACGTCGGCGTTTTGGATCAAAAATGCGGGTAATGCTTTTCCGCTTATGATCCATAACTTATGCGACTTCGCTAAGTACCCGATCACCATTTTCTCGCTCGGCATTCAATTGCTTGTAGCTATCGTTGTACCGTTTGCGTTTATCAGCTTCTACCCGGCGAATTATATATTCGGTAAAGCGGGATCGGAATGGTTCTGGCTGTTATCGCCGGCAGCGGTCATTTATTGTTCCTTTATCGCTTATGTAATGTTCCGCAGAGGCTTGAAGCGTTATGAGAGTACTGGAAACTGACCCGGCTAAATTTATGACGCTATACAAGAAGCCCGCACCCTCCTATTGAGGTGCGGGCTTCTCTATTAGATGAAATTTTAATTTATAAATCCGGATTAAGACCCCGTTGACCGATAATGTCGAACGCCAAGCTGCCAAACGAGTATGCAAGGCAGAAGAAACAGTACGCCAGCTAGCGGCATGAGCATATACAGGATCTCACTGCCATGAACTTTATCCAGAATATAAAGCAGCGGCAAATAGCTGACGCATCCGAACGGGATGATAAATGTGAAGAAAACCGTGACCCATTTTTGATAAATGTTAAGCGGATACTGCGCCATCTCCCGCCCGCCGTCCGTAAAGATGTTTGCCACTTCCATTCCTTGAATGGTCCAGAAGCAAAGCGTTGCGGCCAGCATATAGATTCCCGTAAAAATCAGGACTCCGCTCGCGACCATCAGCAGCAGCGTAATCACTTTCGCGATGCTCCACTCAATAGGCAGGTTATACAAAGCCCAAACCAATACGATCGCGCTTTGGAGCAAGCGGCCAAACCGGGTAAATTCAAATTTGGAGCCAAGAACCTGCACGACCGTGCTTCGCGGACGAACCAGCACGCGATCAAAATCACCTCCTGCAACCAGACTGGAGAAGGCATCAAAACCGCGCGCAAAGCATTCGCTAAGGGAGAAGGCCATATGAATAATCGCAAAACAGAGCGCCGTCTCATAAAAGCTCCAGCCCCGGAGCTGCCCGAACCGCTCAAACATGAAGTAAAGTCCGGCAAAGACGGAGAACGGAATAAAAAACTGGCCGAATGTCAGGAGCCAGAATGAGGTACGGTACTGCAGCTGCGATTTGAACAGGATCGACAAATATTTGAAATATAAACCCATTGCTTTCACCCCCCCTGTACGACGACTTGACGCAGCGCTCTGCGCAAGCTCCACTGACCAATGCCAATAAGAACCGCGAGCCATAACAATTGCACGAGTATGCCCCAAAGCGCCTCGATCTGCGGGATATGCCCGGAGTATACACGGAACGGAAAATCCGTCGTCCAGCGGAAAGGAAGCACGTAGGCAATCTTCTGCAGCCAAATCGGCATGAGAGGGACGGGAATGATCATCCCGGCTAAAAATTCACCGGCAACCGAGATCATCAGAGTAGAGCCGGTCGGTGACATGGTCCAGAACACAGAAATATAAATCAGCATCGAAATGGCGACAATGACCAACAGCCCTAATATTAACGTTACGAGAAAAAGCACCAACGCTGACGTGGATGGCGGCAGACTCATCCGATAGGGCTCTGGCAGCACAAAAGTAACGGCGAGAATGGGGAAGCACCGCAATACTGCACTGGAGAGGCGCTGCGCCAGCAGCTTAGCATACCAAAACGAGTAGATGCTGCAGGGCCTGCATAATTCATAGGCAATGTTGCCGCTTGTGATCAACTGAAAGATTTCGTTATCGCGAAACCACAGCATAATAAAAGCAAGAAATATTTGCTGCAGCCATACATAGGTTACCAGGTCTTTCAACGAGATCGGCGCTTGACCTGAGCTTTGGCTGTAGAAAGCTACAAATACCATAATAAAAATCAAGCCGAAAAAAAGCTGTGTCGCCATACCGGCTAATGCGGCTGCGCGGTACTGCATGCCGTTGATGAACCGCAGCTTCCATACGGATATATAGGCGTTCATATCTGATGCTCCTTATATAGCTGAACAATAATTTCATCAATCGGCTTCGTTTCGATTGCAACATCAATGATCTCCACCTGTTCCGATAATTGGGAGATCACACTGGCGATCGATACATGCTCGGTATCCAAGCTGTACAGTGCCCGTTCCGGCGTCCATGAGAGCAGGATAGCGCCCGGAATATCGACAGGCTGAAGGCGTTCCCGGAAATCGACAGTAATGGTCCGGTGTGTGCCGAACCGGCTGCGAAGCTCGCTTAACGTGCCGTCATATAACAGTGCCCCTTTGCCGATCATGAGGATTCGGTCGGCCAGCGCCTCGATATCACTCATATCGTGTGTGGTCAGAATGACGGTTACACCTTTTTCTTTATTAATCGTTTTGATGAATTGACGAACTGCAATTTTGCTCACGGCATCAAGTCCGATGGTGGGCTCATCCAGAAAAAGAATCTTGGGGCTGTGCAGCAGGGAGGCGGCAATTTCGCAGCGCATTCGTTGTCCTAAACTCAATTGCCGAACGGGCGTGTTTATGAGATTATGCAGCTCCAGGGTGTCTACAAGCATGTTTAGGTTAGCTCTGTATGTCTCGGCCGGGATCTTGTATATGTCCCGCAGCAGCTCGTAAGAGTCGATAACAGGCACATCCCACCACAGCTGTGACCGCTGACCGAATACGACTCCAATATTTTTGACATATGCCGTTCTGTCTTTCCAAGGCGTGTATCCCATAATGGAGCAAGAACCGGAGTCGGGCACCAGAATCCCGCTCATTACTTTGATCGTAGTCGATTTCCCCGCGCCATTCGGGCCGATATATCCTACAATCTCCCCTTCCTGGATGGAAAACGATATATCATTCAACGCTTTTACAATCGTATGCTCGCGGACAAATAATGCTTTTGCTGCCTGCCTTAGTCCTGCAGACCGTTTGGCCACCTTGAAGGATTTACCGATACCTTGCAGAGAAATCAAATAGGGACCTCGCTCATTCTGCATCCTATAACCTCCAAAAAAATTTCTAACTAACCGCAGAAAAAAATATATCCAAAAATGCCAAAAAAGTATAGACTTATAATTTTCCGTCAGTTATACTAATATTATAGAAGTCGAGGACAGCTATATCTTAGTTAAAATTTATCTAAAACAGGTAAACGACATATTACATTAAGCCGAGTTAGTGCCCACAAAGCACGCTCGGCTTTATTTATTTTCATATGGTTTTCATTCCTCGTAGAATCTGATGTTGCGTTCATCATGGAACAATAAATAAGCTGTCCCTAAAGCGGCAAATGCTACTTAGGGACAGCTTTGTTTTCCTATGACCTTACCTAACCAACCATCCGCCATCTACGGCCAATATATGACCATTCATATAGTCGGAGGCAGCTGAAGCCAAGAATACGGCCGGTCCAATCAAATCCTCCGAGGTGCCCCATCGTCCTGCTGGAATACGCTGCAAAATTTGCGTGCTGCGTACCGGATCTTCACGCAGCGCTTCCGTATTATCCGTGCTCATATAGCCGGGCGCAATAGCATTCACTTGCAGGCCCTTGCTGGCCCATTCGTTCGCAAGCGCCTTCGTTAGCCCTGCAACCGCGTGCTTACTGGAAGTATAGCCGGGAACGGTTATCCCTCCCTGGAAGGAGAGCATGGAGGCTACGTTAATGATTTTACCGGAGCCCTGCGCAATCATATGCTTGCCTGCCAGCTGGCTTAGCACAAATACCGAGTTCAAATTCACATCCAGCACATCCTGCCAGTCCTCATAGCTGTGCTCGGCAGCAGGAGTTCTTCGAATAATGCCCGCATTGTTAACCAAAATATCGATGCGTCCCAGCTCATCTACCGTCCGCTCGATAATGCCAGACAGCTTAGAGCGGTCCCCGATATCCGCCTGGATCGTAATAGCCCTTCTCCCCAGCGCGCGCACAGCGTCCGCTGTCTTGTCAGCTGGCGTGCGATTCGTTACGAGCGCTACATCGGCGCCAGCCCTGGCAAGCCCCAACGCGATCGCTTCTCCAAGCCCCCGGCCCGCGCCGGTAACGACAGCTGTTTTCCCCGTCAAATCAAACAAACTCATTTGCTCACACCTTTCCTTTATTGCGCTTTGCATGATCCGGCAGCGGCGCCTTCAGCATCCGGATATCGAGCGCTTCATACTTCGCCGCCACATCAGCCTCGATTCCTTCATCGGTGATGATGCAATCAATTTCTTCGAGTCCGGCAAACGTGATTAGCGCGCCTTTGTCGAACTTGCTATGATCCGCGAGACAATAGACGGTCTTCGCGTTCTCCATATAAAGCTTCTTCAGCTTCGTTAATTCCTCAGTGAATATGGTAAGTCCGTATTCCAAATGAATGCCCGTCGTGGAAAGAAACAGCTTATGGACATTAAGTCTGTTGATCCATTCCTGCGATTCCGCGCCAATGAGCAGGTTGTTGTGTCGGTAGCCGCCCGGAATGACAAGCCTCACCTGGTCCTTGGCGGTCAGCTCGCGAATAATGAGCAGATCATTCGTAAGCACCGTTACAGGCATATTCGGCAGCCGCTTCGCCATTTCCAGCGTCGTGCTGCCTGCGTCAAGCGCGATAATATCGTTCGGCTCTATACAGGTAAGAGCAAGCAAAGCGATGGCCGTCTTCTCCTGCTGATGCTTGCTGTTCGGAAACTGCAGCGGATATAAGCTGTCCTCGCCGCCCTGCTCCAATACCGCACCGCCGTGCGTCCGCTTCAGAAGTCCCTTCTCCTCGAGCTTCTCTAAGTCCTCGCGAACCGTCTTTTCCGTAACCTGAAATTGCTCGCTTAGCTCGGAAACCTTAACCGCGCCAAGCTGCTCCAATTTCTCTATAATTTTGCGATGCCGTTCAGCAGCAAGCATGGTGCACCTCCTGTAGCGAATGGTTCTATTTTAGCTCGCTTGCAGGCACTGCGTCCATGTCTGTAAAGGTGTAGTTTTCGCCGGCCATCGACCAGCAGAATGTATAATTGCTTGTGCCCACGCCGGAGTGAATCGACCATGGCGGAGAAATAATCGCCTGATCGTTCGCGACGACCAGGTGTCTTGTTTCTGAAGGCTCGCCCATCATGTGGAATACGCGCGCATCATCGTTCATGTCAAAATAAAGGTAGGCTTCCATGCGGCGGTCATGCACATGAGAAGGCATTGTGTTCCAAACGCTTCCCGACTTCAAGCTTGTCACGCCAAGCATCAGCTGGCAGCTTTGAATGCCGTCTGCATGGATATATTTGTAAAGAACCCGTTCATTGGATGTTTCTTGCGAGCCAAGGTGAAGCGGATTTGCTTCCTCCATCGTCATTTTGCGCGTCGCGATCTCAGCATGCGCAAGCGCGGAGCAGAAATAGAGCTTCGCTGGATTTTGTTTGTCCAAGCTGGACAGCAAAACCTGACGCTTCCCTTTGCCTACGTAAAGAACGTCAAGCTTGTTCAGCTCATACGTCTCGCCGTCAACGGAAATCGATGCAGGACCGCCAATATTCAAAAAGCCTACTTCGCGGCGCTCCAAGAAATATTCCGTCTTCAGCGTGGCCGCATCCTCCAGCTCCAGCGCTTCATGCACAGGAACGGCGCCGCCGATAACCATCCGGTCATAGTGAGAGTAGGTCATCTTAATTTGATCCTGTTCGAACAGGCTCTCGATCAAAAACTCGCTGCGCAGACGTTCAGTCGTATATTGCTTAACATCGGTAGGGTTTGTTGTGTGACGCACTTCCATTGTATAAAAACCTCCTAAAAAGTTTTGTAGAGTAAAACTTACTTCGTAAGCCTACTCTTAGGTTTGTTATTGTTCGTTTATCATCATAACACACATTTACGAACCTAAAAAGAACATTTTCAACCATATGCCGAATTTCTGATCGCCAGTAAACAATTAAACAATTACTGCACAGTCAGTCACGGTCATTCATGTGGCTTCAGTGGAGGGTGCTGGCTATTTGAATGGATTTCATACAATCAAATCGCTTAGTAGGAGAAGTTATCGTAGTTTGAGGGGATTTTGAGCAGTCAAATGGACGGGATATGGCTTGTGTGGGTTAGATTGGAGTTAGACTGCCGGTTTTGAATGTATGTTTTCCACTCAAATGTGATTTTAGCGGCGAACGGATCGTTTTTGACTGGATGATATACAGGCAAAACGTTGCGAAAGTTAGGAGTCGCCACTCAAGGGGAATGTTAATTTGTCACATGTGGTGTTGGGTGCTGGGGGCAAAAAAAGAAGACGCCTGGACGTTACTGCTGTCCGGCGTCATTGCTTTATCTAGAAATATTCACTTGCTTTTAAACATGCTCCTTCACCCACACGGCCATTTCGCCTTTGTCGCGGTTCGCCCAAGCGTAATAAGGGATAAACGTGGCAACCGTCGGTTCAAGACTCACGTTGGAATCCGTCCTGTACAGCTGCGTTCCCCACTGCTCAAGCTGCAGCCTTAACGCTTGCGCCGTTATGACTTTGAGTCCGCCAGCGAGATTGGCATCGTAAGCAACTTCAAGCTGCGCATCCTGCGGCAGCATAAGCCGCTGAAGCAGCGGTCCGTTATCCGCTTCCTCCGCGCAATAGACGAGCGGCCCGCGCTGCAAGGCGACCTTGCCTGCATTTTGCTTCACGAGCGGATGGCTTCTGACCCGCATGACCGGCATCTCGAGCGCAAGCTCCACCGCATCGCCGGTCGTCCACTGGCGTTCGATGATCGCATAGCCGTCTGCCACTTTATCCGTAATCGAATAGGCTGTTCCGTTCACAAGCACCTCGGCCTTAGTGGACCAGTCCGGAATACGCAGTGCAAGAGCGAATGTCGCCGGTTGCGCAACGGTCACTTCATAGCGGGCAGTTCCTTCCCAAGGCATGCTGGACTGCTGATTCAGCCTTACATTTGTACCGCCCAGCGAAAGCTCCGTTTCTCCTCCGATGAAGAGGTGCGAGTAAATCGTATTCCCTTTCACGGAATACATATATTCACCGAGCGATGCCAGCAGACGCGCAATGTTCGGAGGACAGCATGCGCAGCCGAACCATTCCTGGCGGACCGGCTTAACATGATTAAAGTTTTTGTTGCGTCCGTCGCACACTTCCGGCGTAACCTCAAGTGGATTCACATAGAAGAAATGTTTGCCGTCGCGCGACATGCCCGCTATAACCGTATTGTACAACGCCCGTTCCATCACGTCCGCATAGCGGCTGTCAGGCTCGAGCTGCAGCATACGGTGCGCAAAAAAGATAAGGCCGATCGAGGCGCATGTCTCGGAATATACAGTGTCATTAGGCAAATCGTAATCAAACGAAAAGGCTTCGCCATGCGCCATCGAGCCAATGCCGCCTGTAATATACATTTGACGGGAAGCGATGTTATCCCAAAGCCTGCGGCATGCCTCCAGCAAAGACTTGTCACCTGTTTCCCGGGCGACGTCAGCCATGCCCGCCAGCATGTAGACGACCCTTACCGCGTGCCCGGCAGCGGTATTCTGCTCGCGAACGGGCAAATGAGCTTGAAAATATTCATGGTCTATATGAATTTTGTTCTTGTTCCAATGTGTCGTCCAGCCTCTGCGCTCGGCTTCCTCCTCGAAGAAGCTTGGCTTATGACCGCGTTTATCGATAAAGTAACGGCTGAGCTCCAGGTACTTTTCGTTTCCGGTTACTCCGTAAAGCTTAACGAGCGCAAGCTCGATCTCCTGATGACCGTCATAACCAGCAATTTGTCCGGGACCATCGCCAAAAACGTCAACGATATTGTCAGCTATCCGGCATACGATATCCAGCAGGTTACGCTTCCCTGTCGCTTCAAAATAAGCGACGCCCGCCTCGATCATATGACCGGCGCTGTACAGCTCGTGGCACTCAGTCAAGTTTTTCCACTTCATATCGGGCTCTTTAATTGTGAAATACGTGTTCAAATAGCCATCCTCTTGCTGCGCCTTGCCGATGATCTCAATCATCTCGTCAGCTACCTGCTCTAAATCTGCGTCCCGTTTCGTTACAAGCAAATACGCAACCGCTTCAAGCCATTTGGCCACGTCCGTATCCTGAAACACATATCCATAAAAATCGCCTTTTTCAAGTCCCGCCGCAATTTTAAAATTGTTGACTGCGCCGCTGCGTTCCGCGCCCTCTACATTGTCGTTAATCGCTTCCCATTGATAAGGGACAACAACGTCCCTCACTAAATTGATATAATAATTCCAAAAATCATCGGTAATTTGAACTTGCTTAAGTGAAACCGGCTTCGCTTTATCCGTACTTGCTACTTGTCCCATCAGTAATCGCACCTCTCTATAATATTTCAAATTTCATACTGCTAATTTCTATTGTATGCGTTACAATTAAACAAAAATATAAACGGATAGAACTTAATTCTTATAAAATTTCACACAAGCTTGAAAGGTGGAGGATGATGTTGGAAGCATCGGATCAAGTGTATTTTGCAGTACCTCCGCTCCCTTATTATTTGGAAAGCGGAGAGGAGTATTACGAGCCGGGGGGACAGCACCCTAATCGAAAGCAGCTAGGCGTATTCGATCTGATTTTGATCGAATCCGGCTGCTTATTTATAGGCGAGGAGGATCGAGAGTGGAACTTGACGGCAGGTCAGACGTTGCTTCTGCTGCCTGACCGTTATCATTACTCGGTGAAGCCGGCCGAGGAGAATACCCGCTTCTACTGGGTACATTTTCAAACGGTGGGCGAGTGGCAGCAATCGGAGCAGGATCATGCGAGCTTAAGTCATGACGTTCATTACAACCGCTTCCTAACGTCGCCCTACTCCCTGCATTTGCAAAAGCAATGGACGCTCCCCTATCCCGAGCAAGCGTTCCGGCTGATGCGTGCGCTTAATAAAGCGGGAGGAGAGCGCCAATCGAGCGCATTTTGGACGCAGCAGCAGACGTTCGAGGAGCTGCTCCGAATGATGGATTTACGTCAAAACGACACCTATACAAGTCCGGCCGTCACGTTAGCGGAGAAGGCTGAGGCTTACATTAAAAACAATTACCGCTCTGAAATAACGAGCAAAACGATGGCTGATGCGCTTAATTTTCACTACAACTACATTACGCGGTGTATGAAGCAGGTTTATGACATGACGCCCATCGACTATTTGGCGAAATACCGGCTTGAGCAGGCGAAGCTGCTGCTGCTGAAGACAGAGTGGCCCGTTTCGGAAATCGCTCACTATGTCGGGTTTGAAAATGTTCCCTACTTCTCCAATTGCTTCGCCAATCAAATAGGTCTGTCGCCGACAAAGTTTCGCAAGCAGTATATGTCTTAAATTGGATCAGAAAATCCGGTTGGTTAAAGCGAGCAGCCAGAAAGGCCGCTGCCTCCAAGCCCACTCGTCTCCACCGGAAAATAAACCGTATAAGCTTCATCCTTTACTTCATAAAGCGGGAAGAAGCGTATTCCCCGCTCTTGGCCGATTGTCCGGTAATAGCCGGGATTCCACCAGCCATGATGCCGTTCGCGATCCGGTACAAGCATCGAATCCGGCTTTTCCGGATTGCCATATAACCGGCGTTCTTCATCCAGCAAACCAGCAAGTACGATAGGTCCGTCCATGAAAGCAAAGGTACCAGGCTGGCCCGGCAGCTGCTCGGTCGTAAGCGTCTTTGGAAATTCCACGACAATCGTATCGCCATCCTGCCAAACATCATGCAGCTCATAGTAGGATGAGCTTTGGAAGGGGCCGGGCTCCGCGATGCCGTTCACCAAAATTTTCACTTCACCGCTCAACCACCATGGAAGCCGAAGTTTTATTGCGAATTCTGATTCCTTGTCGCAAGAGACGGTCACCCGGTAGACGAAACGGTCGGGACGATGTACGGGAATTGGCGGAACATCCACTTTCGTAATGGCCGTCATACCCGTGACAGACCAGCCGTTAAGCGGATACACCCCATTTTGCCCATCCTGCTCGATTTGGAGACCGATCCCGGCACCTTCTCTTTCAAACCGCAAGCTCGAAGGGATCCACTGGGAAATAGCGATGCCATGCTCGTCTTTCATAAATATTTCACTATCGTAGGATGCATTTGCTTGAATGAGCGTGCCGTGACAGCACCAGAAATGCTGCGTCTCCGATCCCCACGTTTTTTGGCTGCCCGCTCCAACCCCTAAGAAATACGAGATCATGCCTGTTTCCCCATGCTGATGGGCCAGAACGCCGTTCACGAACCTTCTTTCCCAATAATCAGCATAAGCCGCATCCCCTGTCCAGCGAAGCAGATACCGGGAAAGCCGCATCATATTATAATTGCAGCAGTGCTCCCCGCCAACTCCCAGTCTGGCAGCCATCTCTTCCTTTGGCATCCACAGCTCGGCGTTGTCTCCCGCGCCCGTACATACGTAACCTCTGCTTGTTACTGCGCATGACCAGAATGCTTCCACCACCTTGCGAAAGCGCTCGTCGCCAGTCACTTCCCATGCTCTAGCAGCGCCTAGTATTTCAGGAATCTGCGTATTCGCGTGCTTGTTCGTGAGAACGTCCTGACCATCCAGAAGCGCATCGAAAAACCGGCGTCTATCATAACGGTACATCAGCTCACGGTGCTTGTCCTCACCAGTCACCCCGTACAAATCCGCCCAAGTCTCCAGCATGCCGCCGGTTTCCATATCGAGCAGCTCATCCATTTGTTCCTGCGAGAAGCCGCTTGTCCAGCGGTCAAACCATGCTGCCATGCCTTTTATAATTGTTAATGCCTGAGCGTTGCCTGCTATAGCGTACATTTCGAATAAGCCCATGAGCAGCTTATGAACCGTATAATGAGGCGCCCATACCCATTTACCGTTTACGAGCCTGTGCATGTAGGTCTCAGGGAACGCCGCAAGCCATTCCCCGCCGTTCGCTTCCTGACATTTTGCCAGCTCCGATACGATATGATCCGCCTTTGCTTTGACCAGCATATCTTTCGTTTGGGCATAAATGCGCGCGGCCGCCGACAGCCAGTGTCCCATTATATGTCCGCGCAGCTCGCAGGTCGGCGATTCCCAGCCCCAATGCCAATGCTCCGGGCCATCCATACTGGTGGAGGAAGCGGTTGTCGTACCGCCGTTTCCGCTATAGCTCCATAGCCCCGCTTCCAAATAAAAGCTGCGGAGCAGATTTTGATTGGTCAAGCTCATGACGTATTGTTTATTCAGCTCGAATCGTGCCGTTAATGGGCCTTCTGCTAATTGAACCCGCCCAACCGGATAGTCTGAAAATGACTCTGTCATTTATGATAACCTCCTTATTTTTGTTTCTAATCATTATTTTATTCCTAGTGAAACAAAGGATAAATGCACGAATTATATAATTGCATATACTTTTTTTAGGTAATATAATTGACAAAATCGAAAATAACGAGAGGAGGTCTGGCCATCGATACAAGCATTCATCTCACAGCGGACCGGCTGCCGCTCGTAAGAGATATCGGCTGGAACCGGATCGATAGCGTATATACCCATCCGGACCGTATATTGGACTACGATGTGTTTCTTTATGTAGTTAAAGGCAGGATGCAGGTTATCGAAGAAGGGACGGAATATCTCGTTCGGGAACAGGAGCATTTGTTTCTGAAGAAAGGTCTCCATCACTTGGGATTGCCTGAGACGCTTCCCGGAACAGCTTGGTACTGGGTTCATTTCAATACCGTTGTCGACGAGCGCGTAGCTTATAAGGAGCATCTGCCGCTGCCCGAACTAGGTTATTTTTATCCAAAGCATTATGAATACCGGTTTATGATGCCGAAGAGCGGCAGCTCCTCTCTGCACCAAACGATGGAAAGCCGATTGCGGACCATTTTGGATGATTATCATAGGGTAAGGGATCATTGGATGACGCGGAGCAGCATTCAAATTTACCAGCTGTTTTTGGATTTGCATCAGGCATCCTTGAAGCATGAGGAGACCAGCGAGACCGGCGGAAAAGCGGATACGATTGCGGGAAGAGTCATGACCTATTTGGTACAGCATGCGGATCGGGATTTCGATTCACGTGAGCTAAGCTCGCAGCTCCAGCTCAATTACAGCTACTTGTCGGCAACGTATAAGAGATTGACTGGCCAAAGCATCATTGCAGTTCACACGAAGCTGAGAATGAATAAAGCGATGGATATGATGCGCAGTACTTCCATGAATATATCTGAGATAAGCGAGAGGCTTGGCTATAAAAATCCTTATTACTTCAGCAGAGTGTTCAAAAAAGTATTAGGCGAAGCTCCTTCATCCTATCTGCGGCATTTTTATAAGTCCTAGCATCTTTCCGTAGATCAGGATTCAGCCAGCTTTATGCGGATGCGGACATAGGATTCGCTATTTGTGTGAAAAAGGCCTAAAATACGAACCTTGCGGACATAGGATCTGCTATACGCCTTAATATGCACTTAAGATAACTGTTTTACGGCAAATAACGGATTCTATGTCCGCAAATACCTCAAAATAGGGGGGAAACGGATAAATAACGAATTCTATGTCCGCGTACGCCTAACCATGGACATTAGAGCCGTTTCGATTCTGTTTTTACAGCCAAAGCTTGTAGCTCCGAACACGTTCTTGACCAATTGTAAGTGTGCCAGAAATGATCTGGTCGCTACAGCCCCAAATCGACAGCACGGGATGCGTCAGCCATATGGGTTTCATCTGCCTGATGCTCGCGTGCAACGAATTGACGAAATAGCGTCTATAAATGAACAAGGGACGCCGGCATAAGCTGGCGTCCCTTGCGTCTATTAATTGACTTTAATCCTGAATACGACCGGGGCGGGGCTTTGAACCTTTGTTGTCGTAATAATCAAAGCCTCATCAGTCCTCTCCCACAGCGGTTTTTCATCAAACCCCAGAACGGCTATATCTTCAATGATACCGTGGAAATGGTGCGATTTTTTACTGAGAGACTTGATTCTGACCACTCCGTTGTCCGGATACACTAGAACGGTCGCATAAAGACGGCTGCCCTTCACCGTAAAACGGATATCCTCGCTAGTGAATCTTTTCGTTTTCCCGTCAGTAAATTGGCCTTCCTCGATTTTCGTAGGGCCTTCACCGAAAGTGCGCCAGAAGTTCGTATCATAAATCGCCTCGCCGTTATCCTTCAGCCATACTCCGATTTCAAGAAGAATTTGCTTATCCTCTTCAGGAATCGATCCATCTGCTTTGGGCCCTATATTAAGCAGCAGGCTTCCATTTTTACTGACGATATCAACCAAATCGCGGATAATCTCGACCGATGATTTATAATCATTGCCTGGCGTATAGCTCCATGAATTTTTTGCAACCGCAGTATCCGTTTGCCAGAAATACGGCTTAAGCTCGGCGAACTGACCTCTTTCTACGTCAGGAACGGAAGTGCCGAATTGAAACGCATCATGCTTGTAATTAATTGCGACCTCGAAGCCCCATTCCTCCGCTTTGTTGTAATAGTACGCTGCGAATTTTTTGAGATAGGGCTTGAACGCTGCTGTATGAATCCACCAATCAAAATAAAACACCTTCGGCTTATACTGGTCTACGAGCTCACAGCATCTGATTAACCAATCCTCCAAATATTCCTGGCTCGGAGGCGAGCCGTATAAGTCCTGATGGTCAGGCTCAGGCATCGAAGGCCAGTAAAAGTCTCCCCGCACGAGCGGCTCTTTAATATCGGAATCAAACTCCTTGCCATGCGACAGAAAGAACCAGTGCTCCGCCCGATGGGAGGAAACGCAAAACGCCAGGTCCCGCTTTTCAAAAGCCGCTTTCATTTCACCAATAAGATCCCGCTTCGGCCCCATCTCATAGGCATTAAAATGAGAGAAATCGCTTTTGTACATTTGAAATCCGTCATGATGCTCCGCAACAGGCATAATGTATTTGGCGCCCGCTTGCCGGAAAAGCTCCGCCCATTCGTCAGCATTGAAATTTCCGCTTTGAACATCGGGATAAAATCCTTATAGCCAAAGTCTTTGTGCTCCCCATAAACAGCAATATGATGCTTATATTCCTCGGAGCCTTGAATATACATATTTCGGGGATACCATTCACTCTTGAATGCAGGAACGGAATAAACGCCCCAGTGGATGAAAATGCCGAATTTCGCCTTCTCATACCAACGAGGGACCTGAAACTCGCTAAGTGAATCCCAATTGTCCTTGAAGCTTCCTTTGGAAATCGTATCATCAATAGCCTTCAAATATGCACTTGCATCCATGACCGTCATCTTCCCTTCGCAATGAAAATACCTATGTTCATTCTAACGACGAAAGCATGGAATAAAAATGCATAAAGCTATCTTTCTATTGGACAAAAATAACCTTATTAGCTATTGCCTTACATCAATATGAAAGACTATCCTTCAACCAATCATAAGCCCTTCGTCCGCTGATTTCGTGAACGCCGGGAAATAAATCGGTTTCAAGCTTCGCGCCGGCACCCTCCGCCTCGTAGATCGCCTGAATGTCAGCCGCGGCCTTGAGGAAGCCGTCTACCGGGAAGATCGGATCTTTATCGCCGGATTCCAGGAAAAGCGGTCTTGGCGCAATGAGTCCGATCAATTCGGGCAGCTCAGCGTGAATGAGCAAGCCCGGCGTGTAATTGTCGATGCAATGATGCACCGCAAAGATGCTGTCTTTGATCGTATTCGTAAAGCCTGTCAACACGGTAGCGCTAATCCGTGCTTCCATGACAGCCGCCACGTATCCGATCAACGCTCCGCCTGAAAATCCCATTAATCCGATACGGTCCGCATCGACCTCCGGCATAGAGGCTAAATAATTGAATGCTTTCAGCGCTTCCGTAACGCGCAGACCCGTTAGAGTCTTACCTAGCATCATCAGCTGCGTAGACAAGCGGTAGCAGGAGCTTGGCGCATCGGGATTTTCAGCGAGATCAGCGAGCAATCTGCGCTCCCCGAAGCCGATGACGTCAGGTGCGATGACAGCCATTCCCCGCTTTACCAGTTGTACTGCAAAATGCTGGTGAATGCCAGGCGTCCCCTCGTCCGGCGAACCGTCCTTCAGCAGACCGACAATTTCCCGGCTGCCGTAGCCATGTCCGTGAAGGGCCAGTACACCCGGCAGCGGGCCCTTGACGTTAGATGGCAGAAGCACATATGCGCCATAAGTTAATCCAGGCGTAGCCGATAGCTCTACACGCTCGCGAATGTAGCCATCACATTCGACACGCTCGAGCAGCTTCGGAGCATGTCCTGCATTCGGCTCGAATGAGCCGATCGCACCACGCAGCGCTTCCTTCAGCTTTGATCTCCGTTCGTTCGGCAGCCCTACCCTCGATTGATTACGATGCAGGCTGATCGCCTCATCGTAAAGCTTTTCCAAAAACACGTCCCCGTTCCACATACGCTACCTCTCCCGACTCTTATTCTATTCATGATGTGTTACGTTAAATGCGAACTCAGCGTTTCGGAACCATTCGCATCGCTTGACCCCCATTCGCTGCCATTACCGCTTTCAGTTCCATCGTCGAGTCGACCTCGCATTTCCACGCTTATGAAGAAACGACATTATCGTATTATTAAACAACTCCGGCGTTTCCATATTCGACATGTGCCCGGAATGCGGCAAATAAACGGTCTCCGCGCTCGGAATAAGCGAAGCCAATTGCTCGGACGAATGGCGGCTTCCAATCGAATCCTCTTCACCGATCAGGATGAGCAGAGGCAGATCCGATTGACGATCCCGCAGCAGCTTCACGATTGAAGGACCAACGAGCGGCCATCTCCGTTCGTAAACCGGCTGCCATGCCGACCAGTTTTCAATCATGCGCCAAAGCTCG
Source organism: Bacillota bacterium (assembly GCA_051750645.1). Classification (GTDB taxonomy): domain Bacteria; phylum Bacillota; class Bacilli; order Paenibacillales; family Paenibacillaceae; genus Pristimantibacillus. The sequence continues at coordinate 221,358 of JBNJJW010000002.1, forward strand.
TCCTTTATCTTATCCCTATGCAAGCCGCAGCTGCCAAGCAGCCCGCTGAACCATTCCTGCTTAAACGGCGCGATATCTACTTCCTTTGCGGCGCTATCAACCTCGCTTTGTTCGGACTCCGTAAAGGGCAGCCACTGATCCTCTTCCTTCACGTATAGACCCGAGCTGGCCACGGAAACGGATAGCACCTTCTCCGGATGCAAGGCCAGACAGTCCACCGCAACCATCGATCCTAAGGACAATCCGACCAAGTGCGCTTTGGACACATGGATCTGCTGCATCAAGCCTATTAAATCGTCCACGTGGCGAAAAAAACGCCGCGGATCCGGCATTGCCGATTTCCCGTACCCTCTCAAGTCGTAACGAATGACGTGGTAATGGTTCGCTAACGCCTCGAACTGCGCATTCCACATTCTCGAATCAACCGAATGGGCGTGGAGCAATATAACCGTTTCTCCCTCGCCTGCTTCCTCGAAATACAGCTTTGTCCCATTTACGTATAACGTTCCTTTCGAATGTTCGCGAACGTTCATTGGCAAGCTCTCTCCTTTAAAAGCATCACTAAATATTAACGAATTCTACAAATTGTACGAATTCCATATAAATATTTTATTTGTTGCGGCTACCGATTGGAATGCGGTTTTTTAATGAATAACAGCACTTTTTAAATCAAAAATAGGCGATGAAGGATGTTGTATTTTTATTCTCCATATTGTATATTTATACAGTACATTGAATAAACGGGAGGCTCGTAATGATTCAGATGGAGAAATCGGTAACAGCTGCTTTATTGGAAACGGCGGAGAAATCGGTCTTATATACGGCACGCCGTCCTGGCATCGTGATGGAACGCGGTGAAGGCATGTTTTTGTGGGATACGGAAGGAACACGTTATCTGGACTTTGTCGGCGGCTGGGCAGTTACTAGCCTGGGGCATTCGCCTGCTGTTCTGCAGGAGGCGCTGTCGCGTCAAGCTTCAACTTTGGTTCATGCCAGCCCCGGTTACTATAATAAGCCAATGATTCAATTTGCAGAGCTGCTTACGAGCGTCAGCGGTATGGATAAAGTGTTTTTCGCCAGCAGCGGCGCTGAAGCGAACGAAAGCGCCATTAAGCTGGCAAGAAAGCACGGCGCGGTCAATATGAACGGCGCATTTGAAATCATAACGTTAACGAACAGCTTTCATGGACGTACATTAGCGACGATGTCGGCAACCGGCAAGCCGCAATGGAAGGAGCTTTTCGCACCGAAGGTTGACGGCTTCAGGCATGTGCCTATCAATGATCTGGATGCTTGCTTCGCAGCCGTTACGAACCATACTTGTGCGATTATGGTCGAGCTTGTTCAAGGCGAGGGCGGCGTTCATGCCGTCGATGAAGCGTATTTGTATGGCCTTCGCAAAATATGCGACATGTATGGCATGCTGCTCATTTTCGATGAAATTCAGACGGGGATGGGCAGAACAGGCAAGCTATTCGCTTACGAGCATTATGATGTTAAGCCTGATGTGCTGACGCTTGGCAAAGGAATAGGCGGCGGCTTCCCGCTATCGGCGATGCTGACGAAAGGCAAATACGATCTGTTCGAGCCAGGCGATCAAGGGGGAACCTACAGCGGTCAGCCGCTAGCAATGGCGGCCGGCTATGCGGTGCTGCAGGAATTGCTGGAGCGGAATTTGGTGCGCAATGCCGCTCAGCAGGGCTCTTATTTGGTAAAAGGTTTGCGCGAATTAGCTTGCGACTTCGCCATTTCGAACATCCGCGGCAAAGGACTGCTGCTTGCGTTCGACGTTCCGGAAGGTGCAGCTGCCGAGCTTACCGCTATTTGCTTACGAGAGGGCTTGCTCATTAACTCGCCAAACCCGTTGACCATTCGGCTGGTACCGCCGCTGATCGTCGCTCAGAAGGACATTGACGAAATGCTGCACATTTTACGCCGCGCTTTTAATCAGCTGAAATCGGCTTAGTGAGCACGAGCTGCAGCTGTTCAGCCATCTATGTTGACCTCCCTTCTATTGAATCTGACTGGAATTTTCGTCTCGATACGCCAGTTCATCTCATTGCCTGCAAATAAGGCGCAGCTACGGCTGCGCCCATTTGATATGAATCCATCTCTTACCTATTATTGCTCCTTGCCAAGAAAACGCCAGAAGTTCCGGTTCAACATATCATCCAAATCTCTTTTTATTTCCTCTTCCGTAACGCTCCAACCGCTATGATGCAGCTTCTCGTATTTGTCAGCCAGCACGTTCCCGATGATTCTTCTGGAATGCTCCCATTTATAGATCAGTTGTTCGAAGACACGACAGTCGGAGTGCTGAGGAATCATGGAAGTGCCCAGTAGCTCTAAGCGGAATCGCGTCATTTCTTCGACCATCGACTCGATATGCAGAAACCACCAGCAGCCGAAAATCATCAGATTACGGAACTTACGGGCAAGCACCGTCAATTCATGCTGGTTTTCTCTTGCCAGCATAGTAACAAGAAACTTCTGATCCGGATATCGGCGGCATAACGCTTCAACTGCCGATACGTCAGACAGCATACTCATATCGCCTGCCAACCTCAACGATGGGTTCACTTTTCTCCGAACGCCAATCATAAGCGCAAACGGAATATTTTGCTTTTGGCAGACCGGAATCATAACCTCATCTATCATTCTGCTTCGATGGTCATCGGCTGGATATCTGAAATCGCCTGGCATTGAAACGGCAAGGTAGAGAGCATCCATGCGAATGATCCATTCCGACAGAAAACGGCGGGTTTCCTCTTTTGTCCGATCAGTCCACTCAGCCTGTACGTCATAACCAAGAGTTTGAAGCTCGCTTACAGCGTGAGGCCAGTCACCCAGCAGTGCATCAACTCGAAGCGCTGCGTAAAAACGGGGGTCCGTATTGCCTTTGCCTGACTGCCATACAGGACGTTCTACGGGATCGAACGGGTCATTAGTCATGACGATTTTTTCGATTCCCGCGATTTGCATCACCGTATCGACCTGTTCATGTACCGTTCGTTTTTCGAGTGCCTCACGGTAATCGTCCAGGTTACGCGAGGATACGTCAAGTCCAAGCCGTTTGAGAATAGTAATGAAGCCGGCAGCTGCCTCACTTACCGGAGAATGGTCAAGGAATAGCAATTTCCATATCCAGTCCGCTTGCTCGCGCTTAGACATAGACCAGAAGTGATTATATTCCTCCTCTGACCACCTGAAAGATTCTGAAATCAAATAGTGGTAGGTTAGTAATTCATCGATGCCCCACAACAGCAAATTTCCAAATTCGGGCGCGTATAAATGCGTATGCATATCGGTGACGGGCGTGCTGAGAGCCAGGCGTTCAACCGTCTGCCGAAGATCAGCCAAACTAATATCCATCTGAGTATTCATTTTCATTTCCCCTTTTCTAAGCTATTCTTCCCTATCAATAACAACGTTGTTATAAATGACTGCAATTACTCTAGTAAATAGCTAACCCCAAGTACAAAACTGAATAAGCATGCGGCATACATCGTAACCGGAAACAGGGGACGAATTTTTTTGGCCAGATCATGGAACCAAATGCTTACTATCGCAATGAGACCGTTTCTCCGGCCGAGCTTCTGAAATACGGCGATCCCGCGGCTCCAATAGGCACTGTTCCCTTTTCTTCTTCCTATCAAATAAGGATTGCCATGAAGATCAAGGTGATGCCTACCGCCTTGCCCATCCATTGATCGGCCCATATCGGTACGCTCCATGCAAATAAAAGAATGCTGCAGCCGAGAACGAATACGACTGCTTCATGTCCGCCCGCGTACCATAGAGACAGCTTCATCCTCTCTTTATTCGAGCCTGAGCCGCCTCCCGTAATATCAGCCAAAGCCGCCACATGGTCCAAATCTATGCCATGTCGAAGACTAATAATATAGACAAAACTAACAAACCTATAAACTCCACTAGTACCCCGTCTCCTATCCGTTTAACTGTTTATATATTTCACGATAGACGGTCTCGAGAGGAACACCGAACGTTCTTGCAGCTTGAGCTGCATCCTCGTATTCCGGTGATTGGCGAATGATTCTTTCTCCGTCGAAAGCCCGCTTTACTCTCACTGATCCGAAAGGGGTTTCCACCTGAATCCACTGGCGTGCAAGCGCCCTGCGTTTCCATTCGCTCCTGCGCACCCCGAAGGTTGACGTTTCTGCAAGCAGCGTCTCCTCGCAACGGTCGCTTTTCGCTGGATAGCACAGAACAGTAACGAGAACACCCGGACGATTTTTTTTCATATAAACCGGAGTATGATAAACATCGAGAGCTCCTGCTTCGAAGAGCCTTTCCATGGCATAACCAAGCATCTCCCCCGTTGAATCATCCACCTGCGCTTCGAGTACGACAATCGTCTCTTTGGAATTATTCTCTTGCTCCTGCTGATATAAAATAGCTCTTACAACGTTCGGATGATCGAAATTTTTTGTGCCTGCGCCATATCCGATTCGATCAATCGTCCCTGCGGGCAACGGACCAAAACCAGAGGCCAGCGCTTTGACGATTCCGGCGCCGGTTGGCGTTGTCAATTCCCCCTCAGCCGTAAAAGCAGATAACGGTACGCCGCGAAGCAGTTCTGCGGTCGCAGGAGCAGGAATCGGATAGAGACCGTGGGCCATGCGAAGCTTGCCTGTGCCTGTTGGAACGGGAGAAACGATTATTTTGCCTGCATTGAGGCTCTCCAGCGCCAAACAAACTCCGATGACGTCTAAAATAGAGTCCATGGCTCCCACTTCGTGAAAGTGAACGTCGGCCGGGTCTATGCCATGAATCTTGCCTTCGGCTTCAGCGATCAAGCGGAAGATTGACAGACTTCTCTCTTTAACTCGTTCCGGCAGATCTGAAATTTCGATCATTCTAATGATATCAGCAGCTTTTCTATGCTCATGCAAATGCTCATGAGTGTGATCATGATGGTGTTCATGATGGTGATCAAGATGGTGGTCATGAGTGTGGTCATGATGGTGGTCATGAGTGTGATCATGAGTGTGATCATGAGTGTGGTCATGATGGTGATCATGGCTATGATGATGGTCATGAGTGTGGTCATGATGATGGTGTACATGACCATCCTTTTGATCACTCTGATCAAAGTTTAGCTTCAGCCAGTTCGCCGTAATGCCTCTCCGGTCCACCTTTACGAATTCCATCGTGAATGGATCGATCGGCAGTTTCGCTAAATGGCTTACAATATAATCCGGGTCTGCGCCCAGGTCCACGAGCGCGGACAGTGCCATATCTCCTGCGATGCCTGAAATACAATCCAAATAGACCGTCCTCATTTTAAGTGCCCTCCGCTACCAATTGTAAAATCATTGCTGCTTGAAATCCTGCCCCAAAGCCGTTATCGATGTTGACTACCGTAACGCCGGCTGCGCAGGAGGTCATCATAGCAAGCAGCGTTGTAATGCCCTGTAAATTTGCACCGTATCCGACAGACGTTGGTACGGCAATCACCGGCCTGCGCACCAGTCCTCCGACTACACTCACTAAGGCGCCCTCCATGCCGGCGACCCCAATCACAACAGACGCTTCGCGGATCCGTTCCTTTTGGCTTAGAAGCCGATCAATTCCAGCGACACCAACGTCAAAGATACGATCCACCTCGCAGCCCATCCATTCCGCTGTCCCTGCCGCTTCCTCCGCTACCGGTATGTCCGATGTCCCTCCGGTCAGCACAGCCACTTTTCCTGGCAGCTTACGAGCAGATTGACCCAGTGAGATCAGACGAGTTCCTTCTCCGTAACGTGCCTCAGGGTACCTTGCGATCACGCGCTCCGCCATCTCTGCTGTTGCCCGGGTGACAAGCGCCCTTCCATGAATCTCAACGAGCCGAGAGAAGATCGTTTCAACCTGATCGACCGTCTTTCCCTGTCCGAAAACGACTTCCGGATGTCCCGTCCGCTCGTTGCGCCCCACGTCAAGCTTGCAGAATCCAAGATCCTCAAACTCATTCATATCGCCGAGCCTCCAAGTTCAAGCACCTTATTCATACTGCCGCTGCGGTAACCGGAAAGGTCCATTGCAACGTAGATAAAGCCAAGCTCCTTCAGTCTGTCTGAAATGATTGAGGCGTGACTGATAAGCTGCTCCATTGCTCCCGGTTCCACTTCGATTCGGGCGATATCGCCATGACTTCTGACACGTATTTGGCCAAAGCCTAGTGAACGAATATAGCGCTCAGCTTCTCCGACACGTCCAAGCTTCTCGATCGTAATGGTCTCGCCGTATGCGATTCGGGAGGAAAGACAAGCGAATGATGGTTTATCCCAAGTTGGCAGACTGTGCTCGCGAGATAGGTCACGGATTTCCTCTTTATAAAGACCCGCTTCCTGCAATGGTCCGCGCACGCCTCGTTCCTTCGCCGCTTGAACCCCTGGCCTATGCTCATTCATGTCATCTGCAATCAGCCCGTAGACGATATGGCGGTAAGCTCCATCCTTGATGAAAGGTTCTAAATGCTCGAATAGACTCTTCTTACAGAAATAACAACGGTTCGCATTGTTCTCTTTATAACCAGGAATACTTAACTCAGACGTTTCTATCACCTTATGAGTCGCACCAATACGCTTCGCGAGCTGAATAGCTTCCTCAAGCTCTTCGGTCGGATAGGTTTCCGAGTCAGCCGTGACCGCCAAGACACGCTCGCTTCCAAGTGTTTTTATTGCGGCATCCAGAAGAAAAGTACTGTCAACGCCTCCAGAGAACGCCACCACAACGGATTCCATTTCCGTTAGAATCGCCTGCAGCTTGCTGTATTTATCATGCATCTTGATCCCTCCTTCAGTTACGTCATGCACTCATTTTGGCAAAAATCCTTCCTCGTCGAACGTCCACTCGTAAGGCCCTTCCAAAATCTCGATGCGCGGATTTCTTTTTGCTTCCTCTAGCAGCGATTCGGAAATCTCAATCGTTCCAAGATGAAGCGTATCGCGAATACGGACCAGCTTGCACTTTGTGTAATCCAAAATGTTGCAGGTTTTGATCGCAGCTTTAATGGCATCGCGATCATTCTCAAGCGTTGTTGCTTGTTTCGTCGGCGCACATACCGTAGAGGTTAGTCCATTGGCGTAGGTAGCGGGCCAATCCGTCTTGCTTACTAGTCTGCTTGTGGTGAAATCGGCTGTGCCTACCCCGTTTGCATTACCCTGGGACTCCGGCGTCAGATCTAGGACAACCATTTTGTTCACCTCAGGTCCCCCGTGTGCATAAGGCGTCGGATACCTGCCCGTAATATTCGGATCAGCTCCATCTCCGCTTATGTTCTTACCGATGTAATCAATAACAAGAACATCCAAATCATTGAAAAGGATTTGCGGGAGCCGGCTTTTCGCCTCGATTAACAGCTCCTTCTCTCTCTCTTCCATCGTATCCGTTCCGAGTACCTCAATCCGGCAGATTTGGTCGTACGCATTTTCCACTATCGCTACGCCAAACCGGATCGGAAGCTTCTCGATCATAACCCTGGCCATGGCCGGTACATTCTCAGCCATATATTTAAAGCCAAGCTGATGGCAAGCCTCCGCTCCCTTCTGCTTACCCAGTCCGATAGAAATCATCTTAAACATACCGCTTTCAATAGCTCCTCGAAAAGCGGTATGCGGCTTTATGCGGTTAATGACGATAATGGCATCAGACTCTGTAGCTGCGATTTTGTCACAGTAAATCGGCAAGCCGTTCGGCAGACGATCCAGCTCTACAACCTCCATTGAAGATCGGACCGGACAACCCATCCGTTTCTCATCAATACCAAGATGGGCAAGCACCTCCGTTTGCCCTTCCGCTGTCGCTCCCCCGTGACTACCCATGCATGGCACAATAAAAGGCTCAGCACCGTTTCTTTTCAACTCGTCGATTACAGTCTTTGTGAGCTCGTCGATTCGGGAAATCCCCCGGCTTCCGACGGCCACCGCTACCCTCTGCCCGGCAGTAATTCCAGTCATTGAATCTGCTGTTCGCAGCCGCTCAATCAATTCTCCGATAGGATCCGTAAGTACCGTGTCATCAAATGACTGACGAATTTTCACCAGCTTCGGAATCGGTGTATTTTCAACTAAGCTTCTAAGTAATTCACTCATATGGTCATCGCTCCAAATCCTCCGTCAACACGGATCAAAGCCCCGGTGACAAATGATGATGCTCTTGCTGAAGCCAAGTAAACAACAGTTCCTTTAAGTTCCTCCGGATCTCCGAAGCGATTCATTGGCGTATGCTTCATAATCGATTCAATTCTGTCCGGTGATAAGATTTTTTTATTTTGTTCTGCCGGGAAGAACCCGGGAATGATCGCGTTAACCCTTACCTTACTTGCAGCGAACTCCCTTGCCAAATATTGAGTTACGCTATTTACTCCCGATTTCGATACCGAGTAAGTAAATACTCTAGATAGCGGCGGCGAAGATGATACGGAAGAAATATTAATAATGGAGCCGCCATCTCCCTGTTCGATCATCCTTTTACCAAACACTTGACTTGCCAATACGACGCTTTTGAGGTTAACATCCATAATTCGGTCCCATTCATCCATTTCCAGGTCAAAAAAGGGGGTCGCACTGTTCGTCCCTGAGGCATTCACAAGCGTATCCACACGCCCGCCCCATAGCAGCACTTCATTTAAAACCGACTCCAGCTCCTCTTTCCTAGTCGCGTCCGCCTGCAATGAGATCGCCGTTCCGCCGTTTCGTTCTATCTGCTCACAGACTAATCTAGCTTTCTCCATGTCCCTGCCGATAACCGCCACTTTTGATCCTGCTTCTGCAAGCGCGGCAGACATGGCACTGCCTAACACGCCATTGCCTCCGATAACGACCGATACGGTATTTTGTAATTCAAACATTATGAAACCACCTTTAAATCCAAATTAACAACGTTGTTATTTTCATGATATCCGAATACTTCATTACTGTCTATACGAAAAAATATACCGCTTTCATTTGCAAAAAATGTGTTCTATGATAAAGTGAACGTCATAAATGAGAACTCGTACACGTGTTTCCGGAGGGAATCCATGGTAACCATTAAAGACATCGCAGACCGAGCCGGCGTCAGTTTCTCGACTGTCTCCAAGGCATTGAGAGACAGCCCGCTCGTACAGAACAAAACAAAACAGCATATTCTTGCAATCGCAAAGGAAATGGGTTACCAACCCAATATCGCAGCCCGAAGTCTCGTCTCCAGAAGAAGCGGGGCGATTGGCGTCGTATGGCCATCCATCGAAAGAGCTGCACTTTCCTCCCTCATTACGAAGATTAATGAACAACTCGAAAAGCAAGGTTATATCACATTACTATCCATAAGTAATTTAGATACTGCGATTGATACCTTCCGCCGGTACCAGGTAGACGCCATACTCGTTTTTGGGGACAGGGATAGTTTTTCCAGCTTTAATAACTTGAATCCGCTGCAGATTCCGATTCTCACCTATGGTGCTGCCGGCTACGCTCCATTTTCCGCAGTTGACGTAAACCGGGGCCAAGCCATTCGTCTTGCCGTTCGTCATTTAGCTGGACTCGGTCATACAGATATCGCCTTTATAGGGGAACCTCAATCGCAAGATCCGCTGCAGACCGTCAAGATCGAAGCTTTTCGGGACGAAATAATCCGTCTAGGCATGCACGCCAGAAACGATGCGATTCTTCAGATGAATGGCTTGGAATTTCATGACGGATATATGGCCGCGCGTACAATGCTGGCGCGGACGACACGTCCTACAGCCGTCATCAGCGGCGGCATCGATTTGACACGAGGCATCCTTCGGGCCGTAGGAGAGCAGGGGCTTAGCGTTCCGCAAGATATTTCCGTTGTCAGTTATGACAACCTGCCTCAGATGGAAGACCTTGAAATTCCGATGACTGTTGTCGGTGTTGCCATTGATACCATAACGTCCGTAATTGCAGCAACAATTCTTGAACTAATAGAAGCTCCAGCTTCACTTAAGACCGTTTATTTAGAACCAGAACTGGTTGTACGTGCTTCCACATCCCAACTATAAGACTTATGATCACGGAAACCGATTATTCGTGATCTTAGGGATTAAGAAGCTTATAACTTTCTTTAGGATAAGTGGGCTACATTGGATTAGGTACAGGATAGAGCAAACGCAAAGGCCGAAAAGCCAAAAGTTACTGTATTTTTCCATTATAGCTATGTCCGCATCCAGCTAGCCTCTACACATTTATAAGATTTTCTTAAAAGAAGGGCTGCCCCTCAAGTAAGTTTTACCTACTTGTGGGACAGCCCCTTTTGATTCTTTATGAACTTGATCAGTTACCCTAGTCCCTTAGCACCCAGCCCGATTGTTTTTAGCAAATGAATCAGCTGTTGTTTCTCCTCATTGCTGATAAACGATAAATTTTGAGATATCGTTTCAACATGTGTCGGAAAAATCTCGTCGAACAGCGTTTTGCCTTTCTCCGAAAGGACAACATTTGATGCTCTTCGATCCGTAGGGCTTGGTTGTCTTGTTACAAGTTCTTTCTTTTCGAGTTTATCTACTACATAGGTGATACTCCCGCTAGGTATAGAAAAAATTTCACTAATTTTCTGGACCGGATGAGGTCCTTTACTGTAAAGAAACTCAAGAATCATAAAATGATCAGGGCTGATTCCATAACTTTCTATATCCTTGCGGATATTATCAAATACGGTTTTGGAAGCTTTCATCCAGATACGAAACAGCCTTAAATCAAGCTGCTTTTGTTCATTATCTTGATACATAAACCCGCTCCATTTCGAAATAATAATAATTGTTGTAAGGTTATTTACGGTACAACGGATAGTCAACTTCAGTTGGAACCTCGATTAAAACAATTCGAAGCTCCTGGCCTTCAGCCCTAATTGTGATTTCTCCACCTTCACTGGATTGAACAATCACGAAGTCTTTATGCTCAAAACTGACCACCTGATCCGCAGCTGTCGAGTATGAACCATCGCCCCTGATGGCTAAACCAGCTAATGTCCGGCTAGGTGAAAGACTATGGGTATATACATTTCCATTTGGAATAAGGATATCCCAAATCCCCGCATCTGTCACAATTTTCATTGGTGAATCGGTTCCTAATATTGTTTTTATGGTCACACCATCTTTATCTGTTAGGGAAAAATCTTTAGCATCGTATTGTGAATAAGCAGGTGTACGTTTTACTGCCTGGCTTAGATGTGGTTCAAACCAGATTTGAAAAGCTTCTGTTGGTTCTTTTAATGCTTCTGCATGATACACACCAGAGCCTGTTTGCATGAGCTGGGCGCCTCCAGCATCTACAACACTTTCCGTACCAAGCGTATCACGATGATAAGCTTTACCTTCGATCACATAAGTGATGATTTCAAAACCTTGATGTGGATGTAGGCCAATCTCCGCTGGTTCCTGAGAATTCCCCCAAGCCCAGTAAAATAATGGTCCTAGCCGATTTATTATTGATCCTTCTCCAGAAAAGCCAATCGGTTTTTGCTCTTTTATTTTACCGCCATCGAACTGCCCGGTCGCTTGATCCTGTGGTTTAATAATTTTAATATCCATTTGTATCCCTCCTAAAGTTGAATTGGGTATTTATCCAAGTAAAGATCCGAAGTTTATTAATAACAATGTCAATCCTAAAATGAATAAAATGATCGGCATCATCATTTGTTGTGCAGTATCTTTTATTTTAATATGAGTAAAAATGGCCCCGAGCATCGTTCCTGCAATGAATAAACCACCCCAAGCAGCCAATGTCTTATTCCAAATACCTGCAATAACTAATATCGCCGAAATGACTTCTACCATTCCTGTAAATACTCTAAACCATCCAGGATACCCATATTGCTTAAATCCTTCTACCATTTGTTTTGATCCGAACTTCATAAATCCAAACATGAGGAAACCTAATCCTAATACAACTTGAAGAATAATTGATAAAACATTCATTAATACTCTCTCCCTTTTATCCTACGATTATTTATCCTATAACTAGGATATATCTTATCCTAACATTAGGATATATGGATGTCAATAAAAAAAACACCCTAGGCAAACACGCGATCCCGTATTCCGGCTTGGCAACAAGCGCGGGTCCAACCCCGAGTTCCGCTACCGTTACGACCCTACTCCTTCATATTATCTCAAAAAACTAATGAGAATGATGGATAAGCCGCTCCGCATACCCTAGTTACGATTGTAATCCGCCTATTAGCAGGAGGGCTTTCATTGTGCGTTTGCGAGCTGCCAGAAACAAAGAATTTACCGTATACATAATCCCCGCCTGGAAATGGAAGGAGTTCCTCGCATTTGAATTAATCGGCGGCGCTGCGTTTTATTTCATTTGCAAAAAAACAGTCAATTCCGAGCTCTTCGGGATTGCCGCCAACATAGCCGGACCGCAAATGCTCAAATATATGATGGCCGCCTACCGGGCGGACCGGCTAGGACCAAGTCAACGGCTAACTCCACCTCTGACGGAGCAGCACTTTTCACGGTTAATATAGGCAGACTGTTAGGATGAAAATATTTTATATTTGAAAAAAAACGTTCCGCATTCCCGCCGGGTTAGCAGGAATACGGAACGTTTCGTTGCCGTATTAAACCTATAGTCTGTTTAAAATTGTTGTACTTTTTGCAGCTTGGTGAACCATTCAATCCCCTATACAACGTAAAGTTGTACTTTTTACAAAAAAAACGTCCTAAAGCGCCTAAATGAGAGGATTAATAACTTAATTGTTGCATACTGTACATCATTTCTTCATGCACGCTATTGGATTCCAGATATTGTTGCAAATTATACACATTGCCCCCTACCTCCGTGGAAAGCTCACACCTGCATGTGCCAGTTCAATAATAGGTAGGCTGGCATTCCTATTGAACCGTCGTCTTAAAAGCCGAAGTAAGCTTTCGCGTTGCGGTAGGATATGTTTTGGACCATGTCGCCAAGCAGCTCCATATCATGCGGCGCCTCGCCGTTCTCCACCCATTCACCGAGCAAATTGCAGAGCAGGCGTCTGAAATATTCATGTCTTGTATAAGACAGGAAGCTTCGGGAATCGGTCAGCATGCCGACAAAGCGGCTAAGCAGCCCAAGGTTAGCGAGCGCATTCATTTGGTCGAGCATACCATTTTTCGTATCGTTGAACCACCATGCCGAGCCAAGCTGAATTTTGCCTGGTACTCCGCCCCCTTGAAAGCTGCCGATAATGGAGCCGAGCACATCGTTGTCCTTCGCATTAAGCGAATAGACGATCGTTTTCGGAAGCGCATCATCGGAATCGAGCGCATCGAGCAGCTTGACGAGCGGATACGCGACGGCGCTGTCGTTGATCGAGTCGAAGCCCGTATCCGGTCCAAGCTTGCCGAGCATGCGGGAGCTGTTGTTTCTCGCAGCGTTGATATGGAATTGCATCGCCCAGCCGCGTTCCGCATATAAGCGTCCCAGGAAGAGCAGCGTATATGTTTTATATTGCTTTTCTTCCTCCAGGCTGACCGTTTCCCCGTTCAATGCCTTAGCGAAAATAGCTGCTGCCTCAGCCCTCGTCGTCTCTGCGTAAGCAACGAAATCAAGCGCATGATCCGATACCTTGCAGCCGACCTCGTCGAAAAACTTCACTCTCGCCTCAAGCGCCTCAAGCAGCGCATCGTAATTGTCTATCGTGCGGGACGCTGCAGCCGAGAGCTTCCCAACCCACTCCAGAAACGGAGCGCGATTGATTTCAAGCGCTTTGTCCGGCCGGAACGACGGCAGCACCTGAACGTTAAAATCTTCTAATTGCTTGATGGCGATATGATATTCGAGCGAGTCGACCGGATCATCCGTCGTGCAAATGACCTCGACGCCCGACATTTTAATCAAATCCCGCGCTTTATAGCTGCCTTCCGCCAGCTTCTGGTTAACCTGCTCCCAAATCGCAGGGGCGTTCTTCTCATTAATAAGCTCATATACATCGAAATAACGGCGAAGCTCCAAATGCGACCACTGATAGAGCGGATTACCGATCGTTTGCGGCACCGTCTTCGCCCAAGCTTCAAACCGTTCATAATCGGTGACGCCTTCTCCGCCGGTTACATAGCGCTCCTCCACCCCGTTCGCGCGCATCGCGCGCCATTTGTAATGGTCGCCGTACAGCCACGCCTCCGTAAGGTTCGCAAAGCTCGTATTCTCGTAAATTTGCTGCGGACTCAGATGGCAGTGGTAATCAATGATAGGCATGTCTTTTGCAAAATCATGGTATAACCGTATGGCCGTTTCGTTCGATAACAAAAAATTTTCGTCCATAAATGGCTTCATTCCAGCTTTCCCCCATTACCTTATTTGTGGAACTTAACTAAGTCATCGATCTGCACCGCTTGGCCCGTCTGAATGGAACGATTCGCCGCAATGCCTGTCAAGATCGAACGCGCGCCGTCAACGTGATTCGCTGCGCGATGGAAGGGGTCATCAACCGGCTTTCCGAACAAGTCATTCAGCAATACCGGATCCCCGCCGCCATGGCCGCCGACACCTTCCTCTACCTCTACCGCATATGGAGCGGCGAACATCGGGAATACCGTAATCGTTTTTTCCTTAAGCGCGCCCTCCTGCGATTTTTCTCCGCCCGAGTTGACGTACGACTGCTCGACGATATTCATTTCCAGGCGGCCCTTCGTGCCGTTAAATGCAATCCGATAGCCTTCCCATGGCAGGTAAGCGTTTAACGAATAGGTTAAAATAGCATTGTTTTTGTAGCGGACAAGCACGCCCATCGTATCTTCAATATTAATTCCATCTCCGAACACGCTCTGATCGCGGCGGTAGCCGTCCTCATGCTCCGCATCCAAATACATCGACTTCAAATGCTCATTTTTATCCAAGTGTAGCGCGAATGGATCGTTCTCGGCAATCGGATTTCCTGTCGCGCGCTCATAAAATTGCGTCTCGCCGCGCAGCTCCGCATTTTCGCGTCCATAGAACAGCAAATCACCGAAGGCGAATACCGATTCCGGCTGCGAGCCAATCCAGAAGTTCACGAGATCGAAGTGATGTGTTGACTTATGCACGAGCAAGCCGCCGCTGTTCTGCTTGTTGCGGTGCCATCTGCGGAAATAATCAGCACCGTGCTGCGTATTGAGCAGCCATTCGAAGTGTACGGATGTCACTTTACCGATCGCACCGTTTGCAATTAGTTCTCTGGCTTTCGTATGATGCGGTGCATAGCGATAGTTAAAGGTGACGCGCACGCTGCGGCCTGTACGCTCAACCGCGTCTACGATTTGCTGGCATTTTTTCTCGTCCACCGTCATCGGTTTCTCCGTCACCACATCGCAGCCAAGCTCAAGCGCACGAATAATATACGTATGGTGCGTACGATCCACGCTTGTGACGATAACCGCATCCGGCTTCTCCTCTTCGATCATACGGTCGAATTCATTTGATTTGTACGTTCTTACAGGCTCATAGTCATATTTGTTCACCAATCTGCTGTTCGCATAATCCATCCTGGTTTGGTTAATATCGCAAAAAGCGAGCAGCTCCGACGTGTCTCTGAAATCGGTTGCAAGAGCACCGTAAAAAAATTCAGCTCTTCCGCCGCTGCCAACCAATACATAACGTTTCTTTGTCATAATGAAAGTTCCTCCTCCAGTTTACTTGCTTTTATAATACCGCATAGGAGTGGTATAATTCTCGTCATATCATGCTTTATTTTTGTAAAACACCGCTTATTTTGCGATTATGAATAAGGAGCGAATGAATGATGCCGTCTCAGCACGAAACCTACAGCTTCGGCTCGACTCCCGAGCTGTACGTGGAATATATGAAACGTTCCGAGCCTTTTACGATGGCGGACGATCATTACCATGACTATTACGAAATCTATTATATGCTGTCAGGCAAACGCATTTACTTTATTCGTGACCGTTCTTATTCCGTCGAGCAGGGCGACATCGTATTCATCAATAAGCATGAGCTTCATAAAACAATGCATGCGGGAGACGCTGCCCATGAGCGTGTCATCGTTCATTTTGACGATACCATGACAAGCAGCTTGCCTGCCAAGCATGCAGATTTTTTATTAAGTCCGTTCCGGCAGCAAAGCCATATCATCCGGCTGCCGCGGCAAGAGCAGCTTGACGCGGAGCAAACCGTAAGAAAAATGCTGACAGAGATAGGACATAAGCCAACCGGATACGAGCTGGTTCCCGGTCTAGCGGTAACCGAGCTGCTGCTGATTGCGGCCAGGTACCTGGAGCAGCACGATCCCGCTCCTCTCCACTATGCAACACCGATGCACGCCAAAATATCGGAGGTTATCCGCTATATCAATGCTCATTTTGCCGATTCGCTGCGGCTTGGCGCGCTGGCCGACCAGTTTTTCATAAGCCCCTACTATTTAAGCCGTATGTTTAAAGAAATAACGGGCTTCGCCTTTTCCGATTACGTCATTCTGACGCGAATAAAGGAAGCGCAGCGTCTGCTGCGCGAATCGGATAGGAGCATCACGGACATTGCAGCCGCCGTCGGCTTCGAAAATTTTTCCCATTTCGGCAAAACATTCAAAAAAATCACCCGTATATCACCGCGCGATTATCGCAAGCATTATGGTTAAGCTCCTCTCCGTTGTCGTAATATCGTATAGTCATAGTCATTAAATTACACTAAAAATAAGCACACAAATGTGTTAGATTATATTTGTTGTCATAAATTTATAGATGTTAATAATGGACGCGCGGGGAGAGATGGGCCGATGATACGAATTGGAAAAATCAGCTATTGGCACGTGCACGCATGGGATTATACGAAGCAAGCGCAGGAGCATCCGGGAACGGAAATTACTGCGGTATGGGATGAAATTGCTGAACGGGGACAAGCGGCGGCTGAAAAGCTTGGCGTACCCTTCTACGCAAGCCTGGAGGAAATGCTGCAGCGTGACGATATTGACGCTGTCATCGTTGATGCCCCTACCACCATGCATCAAGAGGTGATGGTTGCGGCCGCAAGAGCGGGCAAACATATTTTTACCGAGAAGGTCGTAGCTGCGACACTGAAAGAAGTTAACATTATTTTGGATGAAGTCGCTAAAAACAATGTAAAATTAACCGTATCGCTGCCTCGCTTGAACGATGGCTACACGCTCGCTATCCGTGACATTTTGTCGCAAGGCCTGCTTGGAAAAGTAACGCTCGTACGGGCACGCTTGTCGCATAACGGAGCTACCGCCAATTGGCTGCCTGAGCACTTCTACAGCTTGGAGCAATGCGGAGGCGGCGCATTAATCGATTTGGGCTGCCATCCGATGTATTTAACAAGACTATTCTTGAATGAGCTGCCGAGCGAAGTATCGGCTCATTTCGGTTATGTGACCGGCAAGCAAGTCGAAGATAACGCCGTTTCAGTACTGTCTGCCCCTTCCGGCGCGATCGGTATCGTTGAAGCCGGCTTCGTTAACAATCATTCGCCGTTTACGCTGGAAGTGCATGGCACCGAAGGCACGCTGCTTTACGGCACACCGGACAATAAGCTGTTGCTTCGTACATCTGCCGCGAGCGGCGAATCGTCAGAGAAATGGACGTCACAGCCGATACCGCCTGCAAGAGAAAGTGCTTTTCATCAATGGGTACAGCATATAATGAACGATACGTCGGCAGATGAAAACATTAGTCTTGCCGTTGATCTGACGAAGCTTATGGAGGCTTCCAATCGTTCCGCCCGCGAGCGCCGCTCTGTTAAACTAGACGAACTCGGCAAGTAATTCGGAAAGACTCAGTAAAATACTTCCAGGAGGAATCGGCATGCCTAACTTCCCTTATGAGGTGATGCGGGAACGCCAGGATGCGCTTGAGCGTCTGGAGCTTCGCATCAGGTGGGGACCCTACGACATTCATGTGCTGCGAATCCATCTGACGCAATTTCCACCCGGCAGAATCGTCGGATTTCATAAGCATGCGGAATATGAATTTCATTTCATTCCGCAGGGCAAAGGGAAAGTCATTATTGTCGATAAGGAGTATGCGCTGCGGCCTGGTATGTTCTATTTAACCGGACCTGATATTATGCATTATCAAGAAGCCGACTCAATTGAAGCGATGGATGAGCTGTGCCTTCACATTGACATTATAGATCGGACCGTTCAAAGCGACTGCGATGATACCTATTCGTACGATGACTGGGAAGCTGCCGAAGCACGGGATTGTATCGAGAAATTGAGAACGCTTCCGCTCTTTCCGACAGCGGATCTGCATCAAGCGATGCCCCGATTCCTCGAAGCCTACCAAGCCTGCGTCGAAAACTTTGTCGGCAGCTATACAACCATTAAACAAAATGTCGTGCAAATTTTGCTGCGGGCTGTCCGCGCTTATGATACAGCGAGTGAACAGAAGCAGTTCCCAACCCGGGATATGAAAGCTTACCGCTACCGGCTTGCAATGGAATATATGTACGCTAACTATGACGGTACGATTACGCTTGAGGATGTTGCGGATAAGCTCAACCTGAGCTCAAGGCATATCCAGAGGCTATTTAAGGAGCTCCACCACGGACAAACCTTCAGCGGTATTCTGGAAGACATCCGGCTTGCCGCCGTTTGCCGCGAGCTGCTCGGCAGCGAGCAGTCCATTGAGAAAATTGCAAAGCTTGCCGGGTTCGCAGGCGGCAACTACCTGCACGCCGTATTCCGTAAAAAATTTGGCGTCACCCCTTCCGAATACCGGAAAAACTCGCACCATAAACAAACGTTATAATTAGGAGGAGTTTAAACATGTCAAAAATCTACAAGCTTGCTATCATTGGCTGCGGCGGAATTGCTAACGGTAAACATCTGCCGAGCTTAAAAAAACTGGCTAACGTTGAAATCGTCGCCTTTTGCGATATTGTAGAGGAGCGCGCAACGGAAGCCGCTGCTAAATACGGCGCTGAAGACGCTATCGTGTATACGGATTATAAAGAATTGCTTACCGATGCTTCCATCGATATCGTCCACGTTTGCACGCCGAATGACTCGCATGCTGACATTGCGATTGCTGCGCTTGAAGCAGGCAAGCATGTTATGAGCGAGAAGCCGATGGCCAAAACAGCCCATGACGCGAAGCGCATGGTTGAAGCTGCCCGCCGTACCGGCAAGAAGCTGACCGTTGGCTATAACAACCGCTTCCGTCCAGACAGCCAGCATTTAAAAAAGATTTGTGCCGCCGGCGAGCTTGGCGACATTTATTATGCCAAGGCGCATGCGATTCGCCGCCGCGCCGTTCCTACATGGGGCGTATTCCTCGATGAGGAAAAGCAAGGCGGAGGGCCGCTTATCGATATCGGTACACATGCCCTTGACTTGACGCTGTGGATGCTCGACAACTACAAGCCGAAAGTGGTGCTCGGCACCTCGTACCATAAGCTGTCGCAACGCGAAAACGCCGCAAATGCATGGGGCCCTTGGGATCCTGCGAAATTTACGGTAGAGGATTCCGCATTCGGAATGATCGTGATGGAAAACGGCGCTACGATCGTGCTTGAATCCAGCTGGGCCCTCAACACGCTTGAAGTCGACGAAGCAAAATGCACATTATCGGGAACAGAAGGCGGAGCGGATATGAAGGATGGCCTCCGCATTAACGGCGAGCAGCACAGCCGCTTGTTCATGACCAAGGTTGATTTGAAAGCTGGCGGAGTTGCTTTCTATGACGGCAAAACCGAGAGCGACGCTGATCTTGAAATGAGAATGTGGCTTAAAGCAATCGACGAGGACACCGAGCCCGTCGTTACGCCGGAGCAAGCTTATGTCGTATCGCAAATTCTTGAAGCGATATACGAATCCTCCAAGACCGGCAAAGCCGTATATCTTTAATAAAAGTGGAGCTGTCCTGCCAGGTCTGAAGAGACCCGGCGGACAGCTCCTTTTTTTTTGTCTTACCGATTAGTTTTTTGCAAAAAGGACATCAGCATGACGACGGGTGCATTATAGTCAATCGCATACACAACCTATCAGTCGGCCAAAATCGTTTCAATCCGCTGAACGAGCTCCTCCGTCAGCTTCACTCCGCTTGCTTTGCTGTTCTCGATAATTTGCTCGGGACGGCTCGCACCGACTAAAGCGCTCGCTACGTTCGGAAGCCTGAGCACCCATGCGATCGCAAGCTGTGCTGCGGAGCAGCCTATTTCCTCAGCCAACGACTTGAGCCGCTCGACGCGGGACAAGTGCCAATCGCTCAAATAATTGCCGATGTACATATTTGAAGACGCATCCGTCGCGCGGCTGCCCTGCGGCTTGCCAGACTCCCCGCTGCCATATTTGCCCGTAAGCACGCCCTGAGCTAACGGTGAAAACACAACCTGGCTAATGCCGTTACGCTCGCTGAGCGGTACGATTTCTTTCTCAATTGCTCTATGGAACATGTGATACTGCGGCTGATTGACAACGATTCGATCAAGCAAATACTTGTCTGCTGTCTGCAGCGCCTCCTGAATTTGCGCAGCGCTCCATTCGCTGACGCCTACATACAGCACCTTGCCCGAGCGAACGAGATCCTCAATCGTGCGAAGCGTTTCATCCACCGGCGTGTCCTTATCGTAGCGGTGACAGTAGTAAATATCTACATAATCCAATCCGAGCCGCTTTAAGCTTTCGCCCGCCTGCTCCAATACATGCTTGCGCGATAAGCCTTTGTCGTTAGGTCCGTCTCCCATTTGTCCAAATACCTTTGTCGCAATCACGTAGGACTCGCGTGCGTAGCCGCGCAGCGCTTCTCCGACAATCTCCTCTGCTTTGCCCCGCATATACACATTAGCGGTATCGAAAAAATTAATTCCTAAATCATAGGCTTGGGCGATTGTTTTAGCCGCCGTTCCGTTATCGACCGAGTTTCCGTACGTCAACCAGCTTCCAAGACTGATTTCGCTAACTTTCAAGCCAGTTCTTCCGAGCTTCCGATAGTTCATAGCAACTAGCTCCTTTTATAATTGATTTAGTCCTGCAGTCCACATGATCTCCCGCAAAAGCGTCCGCGAAAAACCGGCATCCAGCAGCCCCTCCGACCGATGCGCCGGTGTCAGGCAGCTAACGCGGCCGGCTCCGAAGGAATGACGCCAACCCGCAACTGATTGTCCCTCATCCGAAAAAGAGCGCAGAAACACCTCGGTGTCAGGCTCATCGCATTGAACAAAATAATGCTCGTCCAGAAACTCAAATCCGGCGGCTTCTTCGTCAACCGGCGAATAACGAACCGGCCTATGCTGCTCGGGATGCGACAAAAAGTAGCCCCGCAGCATGCGGACATAACCGCTGTCCGCCGGATAGGACGCAAGGCCTGAATGCCAAGCGAGCCAACCGCCGCCGCCTTCTACATAGCGGACGATCTGCTCCGAAAAATCCGCGGTCATCCATGTCGCGCCGGGGTTAGCCTGCGGCTCGGTCCTATTCTCGGCGAATAGGATAACCGCAGCGGGGCCGTCTGCGATAGCCGTCATTAAAACATTAGGGTCCGTTACAAAATGTAACTCTACCTCTGCAGCGCTCCCGCCAAATGCTTGAAGTAACGCTTCACGCGCAAGCTCCTCTTTATGATAAAAATCACCTGCTAGAGCAACCACTTTTTTCATTCGAATCCCCTCCCCTCCGAGATATCCTTACAGACTCATCGGATTCCCATTAGAGTCAATGAATAGAGCGTTTTCTGCCGCCTCTTTCTTACGCTCGACAATGTTCATGATGCCGGCTGCCGAAACAGCCGCATCACCCGGCGCTTGCTCGCCGCCCATATCAGTTCTAATCCAGCCGGGATGAACCGCGTGTACCAGATAGCCCTGCGGCGAAAGCTCACGGCGAAGCTGTGCCGAGAACATGTTCAGCGCCGACTTCGAAAGCGCATAGGAATAGTCTCCGCCGTAAGCGCCGGCAAAGCTGCCTGCTTCCGAGCTGATATTGATAATGCTCTGCCGCTCTCCTTTTCGCAGCAGCGGCAGGAAGTATTTAAGCACGGCCATCGGTCCGAACAAATTCGTCTGGAACGACTGCTCAACCTGATCAAAATCAAGCTGCTCCAGCTTCTGCTCCCGGCCAAGCAAAATCGCCGCGCTGTTAATAACCGAATCAAGGCTGCTAATCCGGCTTGCCGCTTGCCCGTAAGCGTAGCGAACCGAATTTTCATCCGCAACATCGAGCGGCAGTATCGTCAGCTGCCCTGGATATTCCGCAATCAGCTCCAGCAACCTATCCGCCGTAGAGCTTGGTCCACGAACGCCCGCCAGCACCTGATGGCCGCGCGCGCAGGCTTCGGCAGCAAGCGCCAAGCCTAGGCCGCGATTCGCGCCTGTAATCAATATATTCATGTTTCCCCATTCCTCCTGTCTATCCATTCACCCTCGCAAAGGTCTTTTTATGGTTTCACCGGCATTACTTATCGTTTTCCAGCAGCTCCAGCATAATCTTCAATTGCTTAAACGTATCCATATAGGCATAACGACCGCCGTTGTACTCTCCCTTTTGAACAAGCGGCATGCCGTTCTTCTCCATCAAAGCGACCTTCTCTTTCATCCCGTCAACAACGAACGCAATGTGATGCGGGCCTTCCCCGTGCTTATCGAGATGCTCTCTCCATGTGCTCGGATGCCGGTCCGGCTCGATCAGCTCAAGCTGCAGCGAGCCCATATCGAAGAAAGCGAGCTTCGCGCGTGCAACCGACGATTCGCCTTTATATTCCGTTTGCGCCGTATCTACCGTATCCGTCCAAAACCAGAGCGGCTTCTCCACGCCGAAAAAATCGGCATAAGCCTGGGAGGTCTCATCGATATCGTTGACTAAAAGTCCGATTTGCGTAATCATGCGGTTTCCGATAATATTTTTGTCCATGTTCAATCGTCTCCTTATCGGCTGCTTTTATCATTGTTCAGAGTACGTTTATGACATGCCACAAACGCACTCAAGTAGCTGTATCTATTATTTCAATGTTATTCACGAGCACTACCTTACATCCGCATTCCCCCTCTCATATAGATCTGCACAATTTGTGAACACGTGTTAATTTTTGTCGAAAAATAATGGCAGACCGGGCATTCTGCGTTTTTTCGCAGAACTACTCGCTGTCTACCCTTTTGCAAGAATGACGTACAACAAGCTCCGTGCCGGCCGTTACCGGACTGAATGCTTCAGCGCCGTTCTCGATGCTTGAGATTAAGGTGCGCGTCAGCTTATCCATCATCTCTGAGAAATCTATTCGAATGGTCGTAAGTGCCGGACTATAGTGTGCGCTCAATGTGTGATCGTCCAAGCCCATAATCGATAGATCATGCGGTACTCGAATACCTGCCTCCTGCAAAGCCCGCATCGCTCCGAATGCAACGCTGTCATTTGCAGCAAAAATCGCCGTCGGCAGCTCCGCCGCCGACTTCAATAGCTCCTTAATCGCTTTATAACCGCTTGCCTCATTAAAGTCGCCCGGCATCATCCATTGCTGAACGAGCGGAAGGCTGTGCCTTGCCATCGCTGCTTGGAAGCCTCTCCATTTTGACGGTCCGGAGTACCTTTTCATATCCCCATTGATCATGCCGATCCGCTTATGCCCCAGCGACACTAAATAATCTATCGCCTGACCCACGCCGGTTTCGTTGTCAAAATTAAATACCATACGATTCGGCTCGCTTCGGCCCGGCAAATGCTGATCCACGATCGCAACCATAAATCCTTCGGCTATCAGCTCTTCAATGAGAGGCTCATGATTAGCCGCGCCGATAAATACGCCCCCGTCGATTCTGCGCTGATAGAAGCTTTCCTTTATCGCGCGGACTTCCTCCCGCTCCTTCGTATCCCGGACAATATGAGTAAGCACGTAATAGCCGTGCGAAGAAGCGCTTTCAATGACCCTTGCAAGGAGCAGGCTCGAAATCATATCGCTCGATACACGGCCGGAATCAATCATAAACAAGCCGATAGTCCGCGTCCGCTTGCCAGCCAGCACCTGGGCGGATAAGTTAGGGTAGTAATTGTATTGCTCGATGACCTTCATTACTTTTTGCTTTGTCTTCTCTGGAACATTTGCGTAATTGTTAATAACGCGGCTGACCGTGCTTCTGGATACGCCAGCCAGCTTGGCGATTTCCGTACTGTTAATCTCCTTGTTCAAGCAAAAACCTTCTCCCCGTGAACGCGTGTTTACAGGCATATATTACCAGTGATCTCTCATGCTGTCAATTCAAATATAAAACCAAAATGAGATGGCCATGCAGAAAAGAAAAGAACCATCTCCATTTCAGCATCTGGAGACGGTTCCTATAAAGATTATGTAGCTGCTGCAACCAGCTCCCGCGTATAGGCATGCCGTTCCTCGCCGAGCAGCTGTCCGCGTGCAAACCGGTCGACGATTTGCCCTTCCTTCATAACGATGAAGCGGTCGCTCATCATGCTTACAGCCGCAATATCGTGCGAAATGAAGAGATATGCAATTCCGAGCTCACGCTTTAATTCTTTCAACAGCTTTAACATTTGGGCTTGCACCGAAACGTCGAGGCTCGACGTCGGTTCATCGCAAATGAGCAGCTTCGGCCCGAGGCTAATGCCCCGCGCTATCGCAACGCGCTGCTTCTGCCCGCCGCTTAGCTCATGCGGATACCGATCCAAATGGGCCGCTTGCAAGCCCACCATCTCGAGCAGCCTAACCGCGGTCTCGCGACGGGAGTGGCGTACGTCAGCCAAGAAGGCTGGTTTCTCGCCCGGAAAGTTATCCAAAGGCTCCATAATGGAGCGCCAGATCGGCAGACGCTGGTTCAGCGCAGCTGAAGGATCCTGAAATACAACCTGTATATGCCGCCGCATTGCCCGAAGCTCTTTAGACTTCAATTGAAACATAGGGACGCCGTCCAGCATCGCCTCACCGCTGTCCGGGCGCTCGAGTGCAAGCAGCAGCCGTACCAGCGTGCTTTTGCCGCTGCCGCTTTCCCCTACGACGCCAAGGCATTCGCCGTCAGAAATGTGAAGCGACACGTCCCGCAGCGCATGAACGGTTCTGCCGTCATCCGCATACGTCTTATTTAATCCGCTGACTGTCAGAAGCTGTGTCATGCGCTGTCCTCCTTCGTTTCCGCCATTAAAGCTTCCGCCATCATCGCTTCTTCGCGATGCCTCTTTTCAATTTCAAATAAATGCGGCTTCGCTTCCAGCAGCATTCTCGTATAGGGATGACTGGCTTCCCGCATGATTTTGTCAGTGCGTTCCAGCTCGCGAAGCTGACCGCCGCTCATGACAGCAATCATGTCAGCACGTTTCATGACATGCCGCAAATCATGCGAAATCAGAAGTACGGCGCAGCCCGTCTGCGCTTGCAGCTTGGCGAGCAAATCGAGAACGCGTTCTCCCGCCAAGACATCAAGCGCAGTGGTCGGTTCATCGGCAATGAGCAGAGCCGGCTTCAGCATCATAGCCGATGCCATAGCCGCCCGCTGAAGCTGTCCGCCGCTTAACTGGAAGGGATAGCTTTCATATACCCGTTCTGCAGGCAGTCCCGCTTCCCCAAGCCATTCCAGTGCAATTTGCTTTGCTTCCTTCCGGGACCATTTCTGATGACTGCGAAGCGTCTCCACTAATTGGCTGCCTATTTTAATAAACGGCGTAAAGCTGCCTTGATAATCCTGGAATACGAAGCCGATCCGGCTCCCGCGAAGCTTTCTCCGTTTCTTATCAGGCAATGAGGTAATATCTTCACCGCCGAGCCATATACGTCCTTCCGTCACCTGCAGGTTATGAGGAAGCAGTCCGAGCACGGCGCCGGCAGTCACGCTTTTGCCGCATCCGCTTTCTCCGACTAATGCGACTGTCTCGCCCGGACGGATGTCAAGCGACAAATCCTTCACGAGCAGGCGGTGCTCCTTCCCTTTGTCCGCGCAAATATACAGGTTTTCAATTCGCAGTACCGGTTCGATCGATACGACCGGCGTATCGGATTTTTGGCTATAACTCATCGCGATCTTCCCCCCTTACCGAAAACGGTGCCTTTTACATCAAGACGGTCACGAACTCCCTCACTGATCAAATTGCAGGAAATAACGACGAGCATGATCGCGAGACCCGGATAGATCATGAGCGACGGATTCGCTTGGAAGTAAGGTCTTCCGTCGTTCAGCATCGCGCCCCATTCCGGAGACGGAGGCTGTGCACCAAGCCCGACATAGGATAGTGATGCGATGATTAAAATCATTTTGCCAATGTCCAGCGCGGCAAGCACGATGACAGGCGAAATAATGTTTGGCAGCAAATGCCGCCAAATGATCGTCCATGAGCTGCAGCCTGCCGCTCTCGCCGCAAGCACATATTCCTTCTCGCGCTCGGACAGCACAATCCCCCGAACGACGCGCGCATATCCAATCCAATTGACCAATATGATCGAGAGCATCAGATTCGTAAGACTAGGCCCGAGAAAACCGGTAAATGCAATCGCCATAATAAAATCGGGAAATGCGCCTACCGCATCTACTATTCGCATCAATATGGCATCAACCCTGCCGCGCCGGTATCCCGAGAGCAAACCGATCGGAATGCCGATAAGCGTTACAGCTGCCAGAGCTAGAGCTGCAATGCCTAATGTGGTCCGTGCGCCTGCGGCAAGTCTGGAGAACATACATCTGCCCAAGTGATCCGTACCGAGCGGGTACTGCCAGCTCGGCTGCAGCAGCCGCTCGGACATATTGACCGTTATCGGATCATTTTGAAGAATAAGCGGTCCGATGAATGCAAGCAGAACAATTAATGTAAGTACGGAAGCACCAATAGCGGTCAGCGGATTGAAGCGCATACTGCTCCTAAGGCTCCAGCCGCCATGAGGACGAAGCAAGCCTGAAAGCGCCGACTTCATGACAGTTCCCCCTTCGGTTTTCGAATGCGCGGATCAAGGAGCCCATAGCTGAGATCAACGAGTAAATTCACTCCGACGACTAGCAAACCCGTCAGCAGTACAAAGCCCTGAATAATCGGATAATCACGTTCAAATATGGCTGATACGGCCATCGTCCCGAGTCCCGGCCACGAAAAGAGCGTCTCCGTAACAACAGACCCGGCCAACAAGCTGCCTATACTCATTCCGCAAACCGTAATAACAGGAAGCAGTGCCGCGCGCATTGCGTGGAGCGACAGCACTCTCCATTCCGCGATCCCCCTGGCACGGGCTGCACGGATATATTGCTCTGACAGGCTTTCGAGCAAGCCAGCCCGTAGCAAACGGGAATATTCCGCAGCCATTCCGAGACCGAGCGTAAGTGACGGAAGAATCATTTGCGTGATCGTACCTTTGCCCATCATCGGCAGCCATTGCAGCTTGTAAGCAAACAAGTAGATGAGCAGCAAGCCCATCCAGAACAAGGGCACCGAAGCTCCCGTTAATGCGAAAATACGGCTGAAATGATCGGGCAGCTTACCGCGGTACTTTGCGGATAACGTTCCGAGAGGCACGGCAATGAGCACCATCACGACCAAACCGCCCGCCGTAAGCTGAAGCGTTGCTGGCAGCCGGTACATGATCTCTTCCAGAACCGGCTTGCCCTTCAAGTACGAATAGCCCAAATCAAGCTTCAATAATTGCAGCAGCCACATCCCGTATTGCACGATAACCGGTTTGTCGAAGCCGAGCTCCTTCCGCAGCGCGTCCTCATCTTCTTGCGTAACGGCAAAGGTGTCAGCCTCCAGCATGAGCAGAACGGGATCGCCTGGAGCCAGCTTCATCAATACGAATGTCAGCAGCGACAAAAAGAAGAGCACAAATACGAGCTGAAGCGCACGCTTTTTGATGATTTGCAGCACTTTACTTCACATCCATTAAATTTGTAATGATATAATACTCCTCCGGACCTGGCTTCCAGCCGATGACGCGGTTATTCATGCCGACAATCAAATTCGGATAAACAGCATACGAATGCGGCACATCATCCATTACTTCCTTCACGGCCTCTTGAGTCAGCTTGATTCTGTCAGCGATATCGCTCGTTGCATTCAGCTTCTTCATAATGCTTGTTATAGCTTCATTCTCATAGTTCGTACCGTTCAAAGATCCGCCTGGCATGAACGCTGAGTTAAGGAAATAGCCTCCGTCGCCGCGCGGTGCCGACAAATTGCTGTAGGTCACGATGTCCCAATCTTTATTTTCACGAATATAGGTATCCGCATTTTCTATCGTTGAAATGTTGATCGTTACGCCAGCTTTCGCCGCCTCCGATTGCAGAAGCTGTGCAATGAGCGGAAGCTCGGGACGTGCGCCGTATGTAGCCAGCTCCAAGGTCAAAACCTTTCCGTCCTTCTCCATTTTGCCGGAACTATTCAGCTTGAAGCCGGCCTCTTCAAGAAGCTTTTGCGCCTCATCCGCATTTTTTGCTTGAACCGCTTCCTTATTGCCGAAAGGCAGGCTGGAATTGAATGGACCCGTAGCCGGCGTGCCGTTTCCGAGCATGACATCCTTCGCTACGCTCTGACGGTCGAGAAGCCAATCGATAGCTTTACGAACCCTGACATCCTGCATCAATGGCTTCTGTTGGTTATAGAGCAAATAATGAACGCGAAGTCCCGCGATTGACTCTACATGAAGCTCCTTATCCTGCTCGATGGTTGCTACCGTCTCGGAAGGAACGGAATACACGATGTCCGCATCCTTCGACTGCAGCGCCAGCGCTCTTACGTTGCTGTCTTCGTTAAATTTGTATATAACCTTGTTCAATTTGGCTATTCCGTTCCAGTAGCCCTCGTAACGCGTAAGCTCCGCTTCAATATTAGGCGTAAACTTCACGACTTCAAAAGGTCCCGTGCCAACCGGCGCATTGTTGAAAGCTTCCGTCCCCATCTCCTTCTCGGCTGCAACGCTGATGACGGAGGCGTACGGGTTAACGAGCTCTGACGGCAAAGCCGGGTGCGGCTCAGTCGTTACGATTTTCAGCTCGCTGCCGTTTGCTTCCATCGACGCGATTTTCAAAGAACCGGCCAGCACCTCGCTTGCCGCAATACCGCGTTCGAACGAGGCTTTAACAGCGGCCGCATCAAGCTTCGTTCCATCGTGGAACGTGACGCCTTCACGAATCGTGAACACCCATGTTACTTCATCCACGGCTTCCCATTTTGTAGCGAGCCATTCCTGCACTTCCATATTTTCATCCAGGCGAACCAGCGTTTCCACGACTCCGGCGCGCAGCGTCTCGAAGCTGTTATGCGGATCGAGGCTCGCCGCTTTAAAGTTGCGGATAACGGTTACTTTCTTCTCGGCATTTGACTCGCTGCCTTGCTCTGCTGTGTTCCCATTTTCACTGCTGCTGCATGCGGCAATAGCAGCCGTACTAAGCATCAGCAGGACAAGTAATGCGATCAAACGTTTATTCGTATGTAATAATGAGTTCATTGGTAACTTCCTCTCTAATGTTATGAAAACAAAATCGGCTGAACGTATTCGCCCAGCCGTTTCATCGCTGCTGTTATCTCGTTTCCCTGTGGACCGTAACGCGTTTGAGCCGCGGGCTGTATTTCTTAACCTCAAGTCGCTCCGGCGTCGTTCTTTTATTTTTTGTTGTCGTATAATTCCGGTCGCCCGTCTCTGTGCAAACTAGTGTTACGATTACTCTCACTGCGTTCACCTCATTAACAAATTTTTTTATTAATGTATCGCCGACTCAAGCTGCTCTTCTGACGCGTTAGGAAAATCATCTGTGAACCCGCTCCAATCAAGCTTAAGCTCCTCATCGCTGAGCAAGCAGCTGTCGAGCGAGTCGACCAGCTTCTGGCGATCCATTTCAATGCCGATAAATACGACCTTGTTCATACGGTCGCCGTATTCCTCATGCCAGGACGCCGCGAGCTCCTGCTCCTCCTCCAGTACAGCTTCCCGCTCCGCTTCCGATAGCGCGGCGACCCATTGGCCTGCCGGTCCGAATTGAATGGATGGGCCTGCCTGGCTTAAGCTTTGGGCGAATTGATTACGCGTAGCGAGCCATACCATTCCTTTGGCACGAACGATTTCCTCCGGCCACTCCTCCATCCACTGCATAAGACGCTGCGGGTGAAACGGCTTCGCCCGCTCATAAACGAAGGAAGAAATGCCGTACTCTTCCGTCTCAGGCGTATGCGCCGGCGCTTCCATCTCTTTGATCCAGCCTGCCGATTTGCTTGCCTCGTCAAAGTCGAACAAGGAGGTGTTCAAAATCTCCTTCGGATCGACCTGCCCTTTAGAGGTGCGAATAAATTTGGCGCGGGGCTGCAGCGTGCGCAGAACGCCCTCAAGCTCCGCCAATTCTCCCTCTGCAACGAGATCGCATTTATTCAATATAAGCACATCGCAAAACTCGATTTGATCGATGAGCAGATCGACAACCTCGCGCGTATCATCCTCTCCTACCGCCTGACTGCGCTCCAGCAGCGTTTCTCCGGACGAATAATCGTGCCAGAAGCGGTAAGCGTCCACTACCGTGACCATACAATCAAGCTTGCAAAATTGTGTCAGGTCAATACCCTGCTCCTCATCGATATAGGTAAATGTCTGAGCGACGGGAACCGGCTCGCCGACGCCGGTCGATTCGATCAATATGTAATCAAACCGGTTTTCCTTAGCCAGCTTCTCTACTTCCTTCAACAGATCCTCGCGCAGCGTACAGCAGATACAGCCGTTCGACATTTCCACAAGCTTCTCATCCGTACGCGACAAGCCGCCGCCATCCTGGATCAAGCTGGCATCAATATTCAACTCGCTAAGGTCATTTACAATGACAGCGACCTTTAGTCCATCGCGATTATTTAAGACATGATTCATAATCGTTGTTTTTCCTGCACCTAAATATCCGCTCAGAACGGTTACCGGTATTTTTTTAACAGTCATCCGTTACACCTCTGTCTTATTTTCATATTTACACAAAACGTAATTATTACGATTATAATCCGAAAAAGAAATCGGCCTCGCCGACTAATAGTAACCATTACACTTTAGCTAGTATAGCAGTATCAATTTTGCTCGTCAAGATCGTAATCATTACAACAAGCGTAAACGGCTGTCGCTACGCACGAACCGCTAGCTGTGTAATGAACAGCTCGGTTCTGTGCCATCCTTGGCGGCAAAAGCTCGTTTCGCGGTGAAATATAAGCATCGTATAAGGTTCAAATTTATACGTTCTTATATTTTAAAAAGGACTATCCTCCGTCATCGACGAATGGGATAGTCCTTCACCTTTAATGCTTGCTATGTTCATGTAGCTCTTTGGATTTATGCCTATTCTACCCTTACCGCATGCTTCTGTGCCAGAAGGGACAGCTCAGCCGCCTTGAAGGCATGCTCCTGCGTCATCGCGGTCTCCGTACCGTTCAAGCAATCCAATATGAGCTGGCCAAAATACGGGAATCCGACCTTACCGCCCAGCTGCATATGCTGCTCTCCGTCCGCGTTTACCAAATAAAGCTGATCGCCTTCCTTATCTCTGGCGATATCGATATATTTCCGCAGCTCGATATAACCGTCCGTTCCCAAAATAATCGTCCGGCCGTCGCCCCATGTACCGAGACCGCTCGGCGTCAGCCAGTCGACGCGGAAATAACCGGTTGCCCCGTTATCCCCCACGAGCGTCATGTCGCCGAAATCCTCGAGCTCAGGATAATCTTTGCTATTATAATTGGCAACCTTACTGTTCACGACGCTCGCATTTCGATTGCCTGTAAAATATAGAAACTGCTCAACTTGATGGGAGCCAATATCGCATAATATACCGCCATACTTGTCTTTTTCAAAAAACCATGCAGGACGGGCCGGGGCGTTCAATCGGTGCGGGCCAAGTCCGATTACCTGCACGACACGCCCAATCGCCCCCTGCTCGATCAATTGACCGGCAAAAACAGCGCTTTCCACATGCAGCCTCTCGCTGTAATAGACCGCATATTTCTTACCGGTCTCCGAGGCAGCAAGACGTGCGTCCGCCAGCTGCTCAAGCGTAGTAAACGGCGCTTTGTCCGTGAAGTAATGCTTGCCGCTGCGCATAACGCGCACGCCGAGCGGTCCGCGTTCGGATGTTACCGCCGCAGCCGCCACCAGCTGAACTTCGGGATCGTCTAATATTTGCGCCTCCGATTCGGCTGCCTGCGCCTGCGGATACTGGCGCAAAAACGCCTCTACCTTAACCGGATCCGGATCATACACCCATTTTAAGTCCGCTCCAGCCTCTATGAGTCCATTGCACATCCCATAGATATGTCCATGATCCAAGCTAACCGCGGCAATAACAAATTGTCCTTGCAAGACCACTTTATTCGGCTTTCCCTGCGGTGCATATTTCATTCCGTCAGCTTTGCTCATTCCGCTATTTCCCCTTCCGGTAGGCAGATTTATCAATTCTCTCTTGTAAATGGTGATAGAACAGCTCTTCATCAATCGGCAGGTCGACCCACCCATCCGTCCATGTGGATAACAGCATCGCATTCGAAAGCATAAGACCTTTAATTCCCTCTTCGCCCGGAGCGATCAACGGTTCATCAAACAAAATCGCATTTACAAAGTTTTGCGTAATGCCTTTATGATCGGGATAGCTGCCTTTGACCGGAATTTCGCATTTCCAGCATTCCGGTTCACCGAAACTTCCGGTAAATTGCTTGTTGAATTCCGGCTCAGGCACCCGCAGCCGCCAAAACGTCAATGTCTGGTTTTCAATGACGATTTTACCGCGCTCACCGCTAATTTCCAGCCTATTCGTTCCCGGCGCTTCTCCAGTCGTTGTAACAAACACACCGGTTGCTCCATTCTCGTATTCAACAAATGCTGTCACGTCATCCTCGACCTCGATATTGCGATGCTTCCCGAAATAACAGAACGCGCGCACTCGCTTCGGCATCATGCTTATCGTCCACTGCCATAAATCGAGCTGATGCGGATCTTGATTGAGCAGCACGCCGCCGCCTTCTCCCGCCCATGTAGCACGCCACGTACCCGAATCGTAATAGCTTTGAGAGCGGTACCAATTCGTAATAATCCAATTCGTCCGCTTCACCTCACCAAGCTCGCCGGCATCGATTAGTTCCTTCAGCTTCACATATAACGGATTCGTCCGTTGGTTGTACATCATGCTGAATTTCACGTTTGCCCTGTTACCCGCTTCATTCATCTCGCGAACCTGTTTCGTGTAGACACCCGCCGGCTTCTCGCACAGCACATGCAGTCCGCGTTCGAAGCAAGCAATGGCCAGCTCGGGATGCGAATAATGAGGAGTCGCGATAAGGACACCGTCTACAGTACCCGAGTCCATTAGCTCATAAGGATCAGAATATAAGCCTACATTGTCGCCAAGCTGCTCCTTCGCCCATTGCAGACGCTCGGGCACGCTGTCGCTGACAGCCGATACGACAACGCCGCTTACTTCGCCCTTCAACAAATAACCGATATGTCCCTTGCCCATATTGCCAAGCCCGATAACGCCCAAACGAACGACCTGCATCCTTTATTCGCCCCTTTATTTTCAAAGTAATTTAATAGGTTGCCGTACTGTAATGTACCTGCTTCTATGGTAGCACCTTAAGAACGTTGCGGCTTCATTCGCATTAGCCTGTTTATGCTTTTATTTGACTGTGGTTGGTGTATAATGATGATATTCAAAATGGGGAGGCTCTTCGATGGGCACACAGCATCAATTCAGCTTACCTTTTACAATGGATACGAATTCAGATTTTAATGTGAATTTCGCATATCACACCCACTTTCATTATGAAATTTATTACTTTCATGGCGGTAAAGTAAACTATCTGATTAATGATCGTATTTATGTGCTCGAGCCTGGCGACCTGCTGTTAATGCACGGGATGACACTCCATAGGGCGAATGTCGATCCAAGCGTGGAATATCACCGCTCTACCCTTCATTTCGACCCGTTTTACTTTAAACAATTTATCCAGCCGCCTTTTGCCGCTGATTTGCTTGTCCCGTTCCAGAAGCTGCAAAACGTAAGACTGCAGCTGCGCGGTTCCGACAAAACCGAGGTTGAAGCATCGCTTCTTAAGCTGAATCAGCTATATGCGCAGAACAATTCCTTCTCGCATCAGCGCTTTCAGGCACTCTTGCTCGATTTTCTTATTATGATTAACCAGCTATGCCAGCAGCCGCTGAAGGCGGTAACAGCTTTTCCATCATCCAAGGAGCACCATGTACAAGCGGTGATCTCCTATTTGGAGTGCCATTTTCATGAAGATGTTACGCTTGATGGCATACAGGCTGAATTGCATCTAAGCAAATATTATTTAGCCAAAACGTTCAAAGAAGTAACCGGCATTACGATTTTTCAATTTCTCATGCAGCGCAGAATCTATCAAGCCAAAATCGAATTAATCGACGGAAATCAGCCGATTACGGACGTCGGCTACGAGGTAGGCTTCAAGCATCCCTCCCATTTCAGCCGTGCCTTTAAGCTGCAAACGAATCTAACCCCCGAGCAATACCGCAAGCAGCATAAGCTGCAATCCTCTAACTCCCTATAGTCCGCAATCAGAGTTAATTTTTTGGAACAGTTGACCCATTTATTTGTTAAGCGTATTATTGACATAACAACTAAATTTGCGAAGCAGGTGAAGACGGTGGAATTAAAAAACTCTGTCGGCTATGTTATAAGCAATACGGGCAGAAGGTTAAGTCAACGATTGCAGCAGCTTTTTCAAGATCATGACGTTACCACGGAGCAATGGTCACTGCTCATGTGTCTTGATGAGCAGGACGGCATTTCCCATAAGGATCTGGCTCAGCGCACGGAAAAGGATCCTGCCAACATTACGCGCCTCCTCGATCAATTAGAGCGTAAGGCGCTTGTTCGGCGAGCGGCAAACCCGACAGACCGAAGGTCGCAGCTGCTCTATATAACAGAAGGCGGACGGATTACTGCCCGTACGTTAGCGCCAATTGAAGCGGCTTTTGTCAGTCATATTTTAACCGATATTACAGATGATGAAATTAAAGCTTTTCAACAATTTATGGCGAAAATAAACAAAAATGCGGAGCAATACCTGTGAATACAAGTACATCCGTCATCTGAGAGGAGTACAAATAATGAGTAATACCAAGCTGTGGAGCGGAGATTTCATAAAAATTTGTTTAAGCAGCTTCTTTCTTTTTTTTGCTTTCTATATGCTGGTGACTGCATTATCTGCCTACGTAACGAATGAACTGGGCGGAACAGATACGCATGCAGGCTTGTCTATGACCGTATTTATCTTCGCTGCCGTCTTGCTGAGGCCTTTCGCAGGTCAGCTCATGAACCGGTTCGGCGAACACAAAATAGTAATGGTATCCTTGCTGTTGTTTCTGTTGTGCTCTATCGCCTACTTAGGCGTTTTCGGGTATACGATGCTCCTGCTTGTCCGTTTTTTGCACGGCGGCACCTTCGCCATTGCAACTACCTCGACAAATACAGCCGCGATCGGCTTTATCCCAGAGCAGCGCAAAGGTGAAGGAATTAGCTATTTCAGCTTATTCATGAGCCTTGCTATGGTCATCGGACCGTTTGTCGGATTAATCATAACGACGCATGGCAGCTTTACAGCTTTATTTGTTCTAGGTGCCGTATGCTCGTTAATTGCTTTAGTCTTAGCCATCTCGACGAATCGCAAGCGTAATCAGCAGTCATCTGAAATAGAGGGACAACAGCCCGCTGCCGCAAAGCAGAAGTTTCATTGGCGGGAGCTTGTGGAACGGAAAGCTGTTCCGATCGCGATTAGCGGCTTCGTAGTTGCTTTCGCCTACAGCGGCCTGGTAACGTTTATGTCTGTATATGCACACGAGAAAGCGATAGATCAATACGCAGGCTACTTCTTTGTTTGCTTCGGCATTATGATCGTATTGCCTCGTCCAATCGTCGGCAAATTGCTTGATCGCGCTTCGGAGCATGTAATCGTTTATCCGGGTATCGCTGTGTTCGCTCTTGGCATGCTGCTGCTCAGCCAAGCCCATTCTCCGGTTATGCTGCTCGTATCGGGAGCCGTTATCGGACTCGGCTACGGCGCACTGCTGCCTTGCTTTCAGACGATCGCGGTGTTAGCGGCACCTCATCATCGCAGAGGATTGGCTACTGCAACATTCTATCTGCTATTCGACCTTGGGTACGGTATCGGCTCCTATACGCTCGGATCGCTTGCTACCCGTTATGGCTACAGCGCTATGTATATAGTATGTGCTATCGTGATTGCATTAACTTCTGTCATTTACTATGCCCTACATCACAAACGCAAGCATTTGTCTCAATCATTTTTTCCTGAACAGGCAGCTTAATTTCAACAGTTGTTCCTTGCTTCAGCACGCTACGCAGTTGAAGCGTACCCTTGTGCGCTTCAATAATCCGCGTGCTGATCATTAAACCAAGTCCAGTTCCCTTTTCCTTCGTCGTTAAGAACGGCTCTCCGATTTTTTTAATTAACCCCTCTGGGATACCTGGACCTCCGTCGTTAACACGAATGCGAATGAATCCATCCTCCGCTGCATCTACCGTGATCTCAACCCGTCCGCCGTCCGGCATAGCCTCTATCGCATTTTTGATCACATTCAAAAAAACTTGTTTCAATTGATTCTCATTGCAATAGATGCTCGGTAAAGGCCGATCGAGTTTAACCGATATCTCTACGTTAAGCAAAATCGCTTGCGTCTCCAATATCGAAATGACACTCTGCATAATCGGTTCGAGCTGAGCTACGCTGAATTTAGAGAAATGCGGCTTCGCTAATGTCATAAATTCATTCACGATGAGGTTGATCCGGTCAATTTCATTCGACATAATATCAAAATAATGCGACTGCTTCTCATATTTGTTACGGAGCAGCTGGGTAAACCCTTTAAGCGCAGTAAGCGGATTGCGAATTTCATGCGCAACTCCCGCTGCAAGCTGTCCAATTACCGAAAGCTTCTCAGAGCGCACGAGCATTTCCTCCGATCGCTTACGGTCGGTCAAATCACGAATTACACTAAGCATGACGTCCTTGCCCATATAATTGTTTATTCGAACGCTTGCAATCTCTGCATCTAAAAATCGGCCGTCAGCACATACGATTACTCTCTCTTGGAATGGCGTCGGTTCGTCAGAGGCTATAATTTGCGCCAACGT
Source organism: Bacillota bacterium (assembly GCA_051750645.1). Lineage (GTDB taxonomy): Bacteria > Bacillota > Bacilli > Paenibacillales > Paenibacillaceae > Pristimantibacillus. The sequence continues at coordinate 258,365 of JBNJJW010000002.1, forward strand.
ATTTTTGGTATACTTGTGCTGGCTGGGATGAATAAAATCAAACACGCTTTTGCCGACAACCTGTTCTTCCTCACTTGCGCCAATCATCTGCATGGCGAGCTTGTTTACATAAATGATGGTGCCTTCATCGCTTAACACGATCGGTTCAGGTACGAACTTGATTATTTTCTGATACACCTTGGCGCTGTCTCGCAGCAAGCAATCCTGTTCATGCTTGAATGTGACATCTTGTACCGTGCCAAGCAGCGACGGATACCCATTTAGTGTAATGATCGTGCTGTTGCCTTCTAAATAGATGGTGCTGCCATCCTTTTTAATGCCTTTATACTTAAGCGGAAATTGTCGCTGTCCACTGACCACCCCATTAATTATAGTACTTCTTATTTTATTGAACTCAGCTTCACCCAATAGATCGAATGGCGTCAATGCAAGCATTTCCTCCACCGTATAGCCGTACAACTCTGCCAAATAAGGATTAGCGTAAATAATGCTATTATCTTGCCCGACGAATACGCCCGCTGCGACGCTCTCCACCAAGCTTTTGTACAAATAATCCTTCTCGTTCAATGAAGCTTCCATTCTTATCTGATCGGATAGATCACGGATAATGAGCTGAACGGCCTGCTTGCCGTCGTATTTTACAGCAACCGCTCTCATTTCAACATCAACTGCCCCATTATCGAGACGAAGCAGCTTATTGTATACGAAATTCGATGGACGGGCTTCGTTAATCATATATTGAATTTGAGCAGGCAGTTCATCAATATAATCCGGATGAATAAATCGATGGATCGGATGTCCAATAATTTCATCCAGCCTGCTGACTCCAATCATCTTGAGTGCGGAAACGTTTGCAAAAACGATATGTTCATCAGCATAAACAATTAGCCCATCAGGCAGTAAATGCACTAGGTGCTGGTACCTCTCTTCGCTTTCTTTCAACTGCTCCCCATCTCTATCTGTGACCAACAAAATACCCCACCTCTAAAAAAACAAAATAGCTCTATCTTCAAATACTTTCAACATCGACCGTCTTCTTCCTGCTCTTAAAGCGTCTTAAATTATAAAAAAAAATATTAATGTTAAATTAGCTCCCTGTTATCGATAACATTTTACTTTAATTGTTATTTTTATAATGATTAATCTAAATCCCAACAAAAAAGACCGCTCTCAAGCAGTTCATCTGCTTTAAGGGCGGTCCCATATATGTTTTTATATTAGCCTTGGAGCAGAAGCTGCTCTGGATCTTCAAGAAGCTCCTTAATGGTTACGAGGAAACGAACCGCTTCGCTTCCGTCTACGATACGGTGATCGTACGAAAGGGCGATGTACATCATTGGACGGTTTTCCATGCGAACATCATCAATGGCTACTGGACGCACTTGGATTTTGTGCATACCGAGTATACCGACCTGAGGTGTATTAAGAATTGGCGTCGACAGCAAGGAGCCGAATACGCCGCCATTCGTGATCGTGAAGCTGCCGCCTTGAAGATCAGCGATCGACAAAGTGTTCGCGCGAGCTTTACCTGCAAGATCTACGATATTTTTCTCGATCTCGGCAAAGCTGAGCCGGTCTGCATCACGAACGACTGGAACGACAAGACCTTCCTTAGCAGATACGGCAATACCGATATCATAAAACTTTTTAACGACGATTTCTTCGCCGTCAATTTCGGCATTCAATAATGGGAATGCTTTAAGTGCGCCGACTACCGCTTTCGTAAAAAACGACATAAATCCTAGGTTCACATCGTTTTTCTCGAAGAAAGCTTGCTTGCGGCGTTTGCGCAAATCAAGAATCGCTGTCATGTCTACTTCATTGAACGTCGTCAGCATTGCTGCTGTCCGTTGTGCTTCTACTAGACGATTCGCAATCGTAACGCGGCGGCGAGACATTCGTTTACGTTCTGTCGGCTTTGCGTCTTTGGCTGCGTCTTTGGCTGCGCCAGCAGGCTCAGCTTGTGTAAGCGGCGCGGAAGTTACAGGTGTAGCTCCAGCTGGTGCTTGTCCGGAATGGGAACGAACATCGCCTGGGTAAATCCGACCGATTTGGTCTCTGCTTTGAACCTGCGTTAAGTCAATTCCTTGCTCGCGGGCAAGCTTGCGTGCAGCCGGAGATGCATTTACAGCTGCTGCTGAACCTTCACTTACAGGCGCAGACGGTTGTGCGACTGCTACTGGCGCTGTTGGCGCTGCTGGCGTTGCTGGTACAGCGACTGGCGCTGCAACTGGTGCTGATGCGCCACCCGCTGATTCACCGATCGAACCGATTGCTTCGCCAACAAGCACCACTTCTCCGTCTTGCTTAGCAATACGAGCAATTACTCCGCTGTTGTCAGCGCTTATTTCGATATTGACCTTATCCGTTTCAAGCTCCAGCAGGACATCTCCCTGATTGACAGAGTCGCCTTCCTTCACAAACCATTTCGTAATCGTACCCTCTGATATGGACTCGCCTAATTCTGGTACTATAATTTCAGCCATTAGTCACTACCCCCTTATCAAACTTGTTTCAACTGGCTTGCCGTTTAAAGCTGTCGAAATAATCCATTTTTGTTCTGCGGCATGCACTTCTTGGTGCCCGCTTGCCGTACTGGAACGATCCGGTCTGCCAACGTAACGCACCGAAGCTTTCTTAGGCGCTAATGCGCGGAGACGCGGCTCCATGAAGCTCCAGGAACCCATATTTTTCGGCTCCTCTTGTACCCATACGATCTCTTCAAGCTTATCAAATTGCTTCACGATACGCTCGATATCTGCTTGCGCGAATGGATAAAGCTGTTCCACCCTTGCGACGCGGAGCCATTCAAAATCCTCAGCGTTCGCAGAAGCAAGAGCTTCATCGATGTCTACGGCTACCTTACCGGTGCAAAGAAGCAACCGTTTCACTTTATCCTTCTGTTCCTTCGGCTCCGTCAAGCTAAATTGCGGCAGCACAGGCTTGAATGAACCTTCGCTAAATTCAACACCATGTGAAGCGACACGAGGATTACGGATCAAGCTCTTCGGCGCCATAAGGATGAGTGGACGTGCGTTCTCTGTCCCAAGCAGCGACGCTTGCTTGCGAAGCAAGTGGAAATACTGTGCGGACGTCGTCAGATTCGCGACCGTCCAATTGTTATCAGCAGAAAGCTGGAGGAAACGTTCCAATCTTGCGCTGGAATGCTCCGGTCCTTGGCCTTCGTAGCCGTGCGGCAGCAAAATAACGATACCTGATTTTTGTGACCACTTTGCAAGTCCCGCTGAAATGAATTGATCGAAAATAACTTGTGCGACGTTGGCAAAGTCACCGTATTGCGCTTCCCAAATAACAAACGTTTCCGGTGCGAATACGTTATAGCCGTATTCAAAGCCGAGAACAGCCGTTTCCGACAGCGGGCTGTTATGAACAGCAAAGGATGCTTTCGCTTGCGGCAGGATGTGCAGCGGTGAAAACTTCGCTGCAGTTGCGTAATCGTTAAGCATAATATGACGATGCGCGAAAGTTCCGCGCTCCGAATCTTGACCGCTTAGACGAATCGGCGTGCCATCTGCCAATATAGTTGCGAACGCAAGCGTCTCCGCATGGGCCCACTCAACCTTTTCACCATCATTGAGCGCCGAAGCCCGGCGCTGCAAAATGCGTTGAAGCTTCGTGTATTCAGTAAAGCCCTCTGGACGATTAAGCAGCTCCAAATTAATGTCGCGCAGCGTCTCGATCGGAACCGCCGTACGAACCTCTTCGGTAGCGTGGACAGCTTGCAGCTGCTCGCCATGAGCATGCGACTTGCTTTCATTAGCTTTCATTGCATCGTAAGCAGCCTGAAGCTTACCATTCGTGCGCTGACGCAATTCTTCTATTTGCTGTTCCGTAATCGCCTTCTCGCCTTTCAGCTTCTCGGTGTAAAGTGTGCTTACCGTTGGATGTTTGCGAACCTTCGCGTACATTAACGGCTGGGTTACGTCCGGATCGTCCATTTCGTTATGGCCGAAGCGGCGGTAGCCGATCAAATCAATAACAAATCCTTTATTATAGCGGAGCCGGTATTCGCAAGCGAGGCGAACAGCTGCCAAGCAAGCTTCCGGCTCATCCGCATTTACGTGTACAATCGGAATGTCGAAGCCTTTTGCAAGGTCACTCGCATAATGCGTTGAGCGGGAGTCAAAGCTGTTTGTCGTAAAGCCTAGACGGTTGTTTGCAATAATATGAAGCGTTCCGCCGTTGCGGTACCCTTCCAGTTGATTGAAATTAAGCGTCTCCGCTACAATGCCCTCGCCGATAAATGCGGCATCGCCATGAATACAAATCGTAACCGCCTTCGTCAAATCCTGCTTCGGCATACCGGGCTTGGTCCGATCTTCTTGAGCCGCGCGCGTGAATCCTTCCACAACCGGATTAACAAACTCAAGGTGACTCGGATTGTTCGCAAGCGTAATATTCGCTCGAACCGTCTCGCCTTCCTTAACAGCCCGATCCGCGCCAAGATGGTATTTTACGTCGCCTGTCCAGCCGTAGTTAATGCCCATAGACCCTTCAGACGGGATAAGTTCTTTGTTCGGAGCATGATGGAACTCGGAGAAGATCTTCTCATAAGGCTTGCCGAGCACGTGCGTCAATACGTTCAGACGGCCGCGATGCGCCATACCCATAAGAATATTGCTTGCCCCGTCATGCGCTACGGCACGAATGATTTCATCCAATACCGGTACTAGCATATCGACGCCTTCAATGGAGAAGCGTTTCTGACCGACGAATGTGCGGTGCAGGAAGTTCTCGAAATATTCAACCTCCATAAGCCGCTCAAGCAGCGCGGAGCGCTCTCTTGCCGATAGCGGCGCAGGGAACGAACCCGATTCCGCTTGCTTATGAAGCCAATTGCGTTCGTTCTCATCATGAATATGTGTGAATTCATATGCCGCAGAGCGGGTATAAATTTCTCTCAAGCGAGTAATTGCGTCCCAGCCGTTAACAACCGATGCCGGAGCATTGTCCCAAATCAGCGATGCCGGAATAGCTGTCAAATCCGCCTGCGTCAATCCGAAGGTTTCCGGCTCGAGCAGCTTCGTATCAGCAGTCTGGCTGAGCTCAAGCGGATCAATATCCGCAGCTAAATGGCCGTATCTGCGAATGTTCAGCATCAGCTGATGTGCAGCCACGACCTTCTTCAACATATTTGCATCAATCGGACCAGGAGCAGCAGCTGTCGTTACCTGTTGCGGATCCGGTTTGACCGATGTGCTTGGAGCTGCTCCGAGTGATACGGAAGGAGGTGCTCCAAAACGAACAAACAGCTCGCGAAGTGACGTCTCAACAGAATCCGGCTCGGTTAAAAACCGTTCATATTGCTCCTGCACATACCCGAGATTGGGACCATAGTAGCTTTGCCAAGGCAAATGATTACGCTCATCATGGATGCTCATTGCAGAAAATTCCACCCTCTCTATTCATTGCCATCCTATTATTTTCTATGGCGGACTTCATCATACATACCCGCCGTCTTACCTCGTAAAAACCGCTCACAGTAGCCTTCATTATTAAATAAAATAAGAAGCTATTCAATTGCTGAGTAACAGCAGTTGCGCAGCTTCTTTATATTTTAGTATATTAACCGATTACCATCCATAATCATTAAGGCATTGATATCATCCATTTTGAGCATAGATTATCGTTCTCAAGCACGCAAACTATACCAGCTTCATACGTATGTTACCAATCATTCCAGCTTCTGCACTTGACCTATAATGAGTATAACCCTATTAACGGAAACCCATTCAAACCTTCTACTACGCCCGCTTGAATGCTCCCTTCAAAAATTCAATTGCCGCTCTCGTCTGATACTCACTTACCTCATGCCCGGAGAAAGGATAATTAATTATTTGCTTATGAGATCGTATCCGATTGTAAACGGCGTAAACCGTTTCAGGCAGACAAACAGTGTCCTTCCAGCCAACCGACATAAGGACGGGCGCTTTTATCCGATCAGCCAAATTCAATAGATCAAAGTGGGCGATGGTTTCAAGAACTGAGCTAAGCTGCTCCGGATAGCGTTTAATGTATTGCGCAATTTCCGTCAAAGAACCTGTAGAGTGCATAATTCCGTAATCCATATGACACATATTCGGAATGTTAGCGACAACCGCGCTTACTTTCGGATTCAGTGAAGCAGCTAATAGCGCCAGCCCGCCGCCTTGACTGCTACCGTAGACGGCGATGCGCGAAGCATCAATCTCCGGCTGCAGCGCAGCCGCATCAACAGCCCTTACCGCATCCATCGTAACGGCGTGATAATAGCTATTTTCTTTCTGCCTGATCCCTTGTGAAACCCAGCCTTTTGCCGATCCGCTTTCCCACGTCGATAAATTGCCGGTTTCCCCGCCTTGGCCGCGCACATCGACAGCAAAGACTGCATAACCGAGCAGAAGCCAGGCCGCGTATCGTTCAGGCAAGCCTTTATCTCCCGTATAGCCGGGATAGATAATGATGCATGGCGGCTTCTCATCTGCTGTTTGCTGCTGCGGCAAGAGGAATAAGCCATGAATCGGCGTTTCATCACTCCCCTTGTACGTTAACCGTTGTACCCGTAAATCAGGAAAAGGTGACTTCAGCTGCTCCCGCGTTATGTCCAGCGGCTTTTGAGCATAGCTGCTCAAAACACCCTTCCAGTACAGGTCGAGCTCATCGGCCGCTATCGTTGCTGGCGGGTTATAGGCTAGCAAATCATTTTGTTTTCTGTCAGTTGCATACACGGCATTCATTCCTCATTTCACACTCACGGTCTTAGCCGGACTCATTAGCAGGTACAAGTCTTTTTCTTGACGCCTGCCTTCCCCATTGCGACTGCTTACTCGTGGTTTATGACCAATTCAACTAATGTTCTTACCATAACACCGGTAGCACCCTTCGGCTCCCAGCCCCTGCTCGATTCAAGCCAAGCTGTTCCACCGATATCCAGATGGACCCAAGGCAACCCTTCGGCAAAATGGCCAATGAACAGCCCGCCGGTTATCGTTCCAGCATATCTGCCCCCGCTGTTTTTCAAATCCGCCGCATCGCTCTTGATAAGCTTCTTATATTCCGGATATGCCGGCAGCTGCCAGATGCGTTCGCCTGCACGTTCAGAGGCGCTCAGCACCTGCTTCAGCAGCGCGTCATTATTCGTCACAGCGCCTGTTGCCTCGCTGCCAAGCGCAACACTAACAGCGCCAGTCAATGTGGCAACATCGACCAGTTTGGTCGCTCCGCGGGTGATTGCCGTCGTTAGACCATCCGCCAGCACGAGTCTGCCTTCTGCATCGGTATTCACTACCTCAACAGTATGTCCGCTCATCATACGCAGAACATCGCCCGGTTTAAGCGCACGATCGGATGGCATATTCTCGGCAGTCGGAATAACGGCCACCACATTAACGGCTGGCTTCAGCTCGCCGATAACACGAATGGCGCCGAGAACAGCCGCCGCCCCGCCCATATCCGAGATCATCTCCTGCATGCCTTCCGCTCTCTTAAGCGAAATGCCGCCCGTATCAAACGTGATGCCTTTGCCGATCAATCCCCAAGTCTCATCGGAGTTAGGATCGCCTTTATAATGAATCACGATCATTCGCGGCGGGTTAATGCTGCCCTGGCCGACGCCAAGTAAACCGCCCATCCGTTGCTCTGCCGCACTCCACTCGTCAATAACTTCAATTTCCAAATCAAGCTCGCGGGCTAACTCTTCCGCATGATGCGCTAGCCGTTCCGGGGTAAGATCATTTCCAGGCAAGTTAGTCAGATCGCGCGCGAAGCTGACTCCTTCAGCATAAAGCTTGCCTTTTTCTATCCCTTGCTCCCATAAAGTTACATCAGATGCCGCTGCAGCAGCCCCTTGCGGCACAAAAGCAACATTCTTCAGCTCAAAGCGTTCACTCTGCTCGCGTTTGAGCGGCTGGCGCACATGAATTGCAAGCAGCAAACCTTCTGTTAAAGCTTGTGCTGCTTGTTCGGTGCCTACCGCTGCAACTGTCCCTCCAAGCAACGTTTCATTCAGGAGTACCTGAACGGACGCGGCATGAAGTTTTTTTACCGCTTTCGCCGCTGCCGCCGCCGCTTTGCGCAGGCTGTCCGCACCGCCCTCTTGCTCCAAACCGACAAAAACAATATGCGATGACGGGTAGAGTCCTAAGGCCGCAAAAACCTCCGTTTGCTCCGCTTCCGCCTTGAACTGTCCTTTGTCGAATAAAGTCCGAAGCGCCTCATCGATCTGCGGCTGTACGATTGGTTGAAGCGCTTCGCCCCGCGTAAGTTCTGATTTGCTTACGAAGCGGATTACCGCGTCTGCCAAAGCTTCATCTGCCGAACGAACGCCGTATGTAAATTGAACGCTCATCACAAAAAACCTCACTTTCATCAGTAAGCTGGCTAAAACGGTCTTATGCCATCCTATCAAGCTTATTCCTGTATAATTAAATAAAAAAAATCGGGGTGTTTTACCCCGATTCTAATCTTTTATTCAGCTAATGGCAAATAAATAATAAATTCCGTTCCGACACCTGCTTGGCTGTCTACCCGTATCGTTCCACTATGATTCCGTATGATGCGGTAGCTAACAGATAATCCAAGCCCAGTACCCGATTGCTTCGTCGTAAAGAATGGATCGAATAATCGGCTCATCGTCGATTTATCCATCCCTTTGCCATTATCTTTAATAATAATTTCCGCGTATTGTCCATTGCTGCGCGTAATGATATCGATTAGACCTCTGCGTTCGCCTTGTACATCTTCTACCGCATCGAGCGCATTTTTCACAATGTTCAATATAACCTGCTTTACTTGCTTCACATCGATGGATACAAGATCCGAGCAATAAAACTCCGCCTTAATCTCGCAGTTCCTCATCAGCGCTTCGCTTTCGGTCAACAGGACAGCTTCCTTGATCAAATTGTCAATCGACACCAATTGCTTCATCGGTGCCGACGGCTTTGACGAATTAAGAAACTCATAAATAATATCGTTGGCCCGGTCAATTTCCGTCAAAATAATACGTGCGTATTCCTCTTTTCCAACCTCCAGCAAATAGGGGCGCAGCAATTGAATAAAGCCGCGAATACTCGTCAAAGGATTGCGTATTTCATGCGCAATAGCTGCAGCTATTTTACCAAGCATCGCAAGCTTGTCGTTTTGCAGCGCGGTTTGTTCAATTTGCTTGTACTCCGATACGTCCTTCACACTAAACAAGAAATCGCCGTCTAATTGATCACCGTATGTAACGGTCACAAGCAGATGCTTCCCGTCCTTGTGTTGAAATTCATAATAGCGGCTGTGCATGAGAAACATTTCCTTGTACAGTCTTAGCACCGTTCGTTTCGTGCTGCGTGTAAGCTGCGGATGTCTTAATATTTCTCGGATATTACATCCAATTAACGTTTTGCGAGGAATGTCGAGCAGCTTGGCCATCTGCACATTAATAAACGACAAAATTCCATCGCTGTCGAACAAAGCAATCCCGCTGTCCATGTGTTGCAATACGTTTTCGTATTTATTTTTCACCATTTCAAATGAACGGTTGGAACGGAATAGCATTTCACGCATTTCCGTAAACTTCTGTTCGGTCGACATGTCAGGCGGCAAACGGAATCGACAGGCTACCATAATTTCCATTAAAAAAACAAATGACCGATTATATAGCCTTACAGCCTCTTCCGAATCTACATTCGCGACTAAAGACTGAATACATTCCTCGTGTACGGCAATTATTTCTTCGGGATTGATGCCGTATAGCTCTTTGCCAAGCTCGTTTGCATGAAAAAGTGATGCTTCCTTACCACTTCGGATATAGTCGGCAAGCGCCGGGAAATAGCGCTTTCTAATTCCCTGCATCATGTACTCCTCCCCGGCAACATCTATGGACAACGTTACAGTTAATACTAATCATAGGGGGAGTTTACAATCGCTGTCAATCGGAAATCCTGTCGAATTTTGTGTTATGAATAGGCAAAAAGACATCCCGGCAAACCGGTGCCACTCTAGTCCTTATTTCACAGATATGCGATAAAACGGACGTTTCAATAGCGACTTAGCTTCAATTCTCCCTGCTGTCATCATCATTTCCGTCATCCTTATCCCGAGTCGATTCATGATTTCTGCTGTCGTCCTGCTTATTGTCCCGATCATCATTATCGCCATCGCGATCGTCTTTGCGATCGCTCTTATTTCCTTCTTCCTTACCGTCCTTATCATCGTTATCGTTCCCGTCATCGTCCGAACCTTCATTATCTTTGTTACGATTGTTGTCCTTCTTATTTCCCTGCGTCTTGCTTGTTGCAGTTGGTTTGTCCGAGCTTTCCGAAGAAGGTGTAGTCTTTTTGTCCCATGACCCATTTTTGCCCGGCTTATCCGTCTCTGCTGCTTTATCCGCTCCATTGATGACTGGCTTCTCCGTCTTCACTGGTTTATTAGCTATCGGAGTAGCTGCCGGGTTAGCTGAACCGGACTCCTTATCATCCTTCTGCTTTTTTTCTTTCTCCTTCTGTTCGCGCGCAACGAGCTCCTTCAGCTTTTCCTTGCTCGTATCCGCTGCGTTGTCTACAATCGTCTTAACTCCTCCGAGCGGCTCTGTTACTTTATCGATCGATTGCTGCTTCAATTGTTCTATTTCAAGCTTATAGCCTTCCTCTTTTACCATAAGATAAACGGCCATCTTACCCGAGGATATACCGTTCGCATCCGCTTCCTCGCGCAGTTCATTCGGTATGCTCAGGGTAGTGACATTCGCGCTGACCGCCTCAGCCTCAAGCTCGGCTAACAGACTCTTCAACGCTTGATCGACTTTTTCCGCCAAAATAGACTCATAATCGAGCTTTGCTGCGGCGTTGTCATCCAGCAGCACGCTCGTTATAAAAATATCTTTATCCGGCGTATCCAAATAGTGTGAAACTTTCGCCCTCTCCAAAATAGAAGTTGCTACAGTCTCCACGTTCACCCCTTTGTAAACAAGACCTTCAATAATCAGCTGGCCGTCCTCGTTCAAAGCGCGCAGCTCCCGCACTTTTCCGTTCCCGTCTACTCCAATTTCTACGCTCGGATTAATATCCATGCTCAGGTAAGCAACAACAGGATGTGCGTCACGCTGAACGATCATCAACAAAGGAAGTAACAGCACCAAAACGATTGCTGCGGCGCTGGTGTACCAGTACGAAGGTTTAAACGTGCGTGAAGTCTTATATTCTTCTTCGAACGTAATTTCCTCACCAATTTGCGGTGTCCCTTGAATAGAAGCTCGCAAAAATTGGCCGTCCGCTGTCATTACGACAGCATGCTGTTTATGAATGCTCATGACGACTCCACGTTTCATTTGCTCGCCTCCTTATCCATTACAAATTGATCATTCGCTATACTTAAATAGTCATGCATGAAAGGGTATGTACCCGAAATAATAAGTGCGATTGCAATTATATATTTCCGATTCCGTTCGACTGTTTTGCGGGAAACGCCGCACATCTCGGTCAGTTCCTTAACAGGAAGCTTACCCGTTTCTTTCAGTGTATCTAATAACGTCGATTCGCTGACGAGCGTTCGAGCGATTCCGATCAACAGCTTTCTGGAATCAGTATGCTTAGGTGAATGCTCGACAAGCTCCAGAAATGAAATGCCAAATCGTTCAAGCTCCTGATTCAGCTCTCCAATTTCAAGACGTCTCTCATCCTCCGTCCGCTTAACCTCGAAAGCATTCATCGCCTGCTTCGTCTCAACGGAATTATATTGCGGCTGCTCCTCCTCCTCGGAATCGAACATGCTGTAAGGAACAACCTGTGAATGCCTTTGTTCTTTTCGGACATAATCAATAAGCCGACGGCGAATGACGGTTTCAGCGAACCCGATGAATGATTTTCCGGCATGACTGGCATATTGATTAATCGCTTCGTTAAAAGCTGACAGCGCCACGCTGAATTCATCATCTCTGGTTGGATCGATGTACCGTTTGCAAAATCGACTTGTTACTTTCAAAATATAAGGTCTGTAGTCTGCTATGAACTGCTCGCGCAACAGCTCGTCACCTTGACGAATGCGAGCAACCCATTGTTCGGGAGCAAGCTTTTGCTCAGACTCCTCAGCCTCGGCGGAAACTGATTTCCGCAGGAAGCGTTTGAACAATACAAGTAACAACCGCTCCACCTCACTATTAGTATGATTCGTTTCTGTATATCCGGTTTTAGGGGGTACTTTATTGGAACATTGTAGATTATTCAAAAAAGAAAAGCCTCCGATAAGGAGGCTCACATTTCGTAATCCTAAATATCTAAACGGAAGTACGGCGCTGACGCAGCTTATTTCTTCTGCTATTCAGCATGCCTAGACGCTTTTTCAATACAAGCTGCCACTCCGAATCCTCAATCTGCTTGGCAAAGCTAAGCAAATCAAGCGCCATATCGATTTGACTGTGAACGACATCCATAGGATCCTCATTCTCATTATTGACGCAGTTTTCAAGCAGCGCCTTTCCTTCTTGCTCCACATACTCCCCAAAATCAACTTCAGCGGCACCGTCGCCGTGAGCATATTCGGCTAATATTTCATATTCGTTTTCAATTAAGTAATGGATGTCAACACGGTGACATACCGGACAAAATAAGATAGGCACATTATGTATGTGCGACCGGAAATGCTTCAGCGTGCCCTTCGTTCCAATCATACTAGCTCCACAGCAAAAACTCATCGACGACTCTCCTCCTTAAAGGTTTGTGAATACAAACCTGCTTCGTAAGTGTCAGCATAGGTTTATGAATACAAACCTGCTTCGTAAGCGTCTACTAAGATTTACGGTTACTAACCTAGCTGCATAAGCATCTTCCTAAGCTTCGCGGCTAAGAATACCTTATTCGACTTGTATGGCTGAAATTCCTGCTTTTGCACGACAATATCCGTCCAGCGGCCCATTAAATAAAACAAAACCCGTACCATAATTGGTACGGGTTTTGGATGAAACAGCACGAAATGTATTATTTCGCCACCAAGTGTTGTTGACCTGGTTTCCAGTTGATTGGGCAAAGTCCGCCGGATTGCAAAGCTTGCAATACGCGAAGCGTTTCTTCAACGCTGCGGCCAACGTTGTTGTGGTTAACAACTTGGTATTTTACTTCGCCTTCCGGATCGATGATGAATAGACCGCGAAGCGCAATACCTTCTTCTTCGATCAAAACGCCATAGTCACGAGCAACGCTCTTCGTGATGTCGGCAGCTAACGGGAATTCCAGTTGGCCAAGGCCATTATCGTTCACCGGCGTGTTGATCCATGCACGGTGGCTATGTTTGCTGTCTACGCTGACACCGAGAATTTCAGTGTCAAGCTTCTTGAATTCTGCAGCTGCAGCGCTCAAAGCTGTAATTTCAGTTGGGCATACAAATGTGAAGTCAAGCGGATAGAAGAACAATACCAACCATTTTCCTTTGTAATCGGAAAGTGCTGCTGTACCAAAATCTTGACCGTTTCCTGTTGCAGTTTCCATCGAAAAATCCGGAGCCGGGCGGCCTACCAAACGTTCTGCCATAATAGAAAACCTCCTTGACCTATCCATAAATTTTTATTGTTTATGTCACTTCATCTGTGTGACTTACCTAGTAAATAGTATCACTAGTCTATAATGAAGTCAATATTATAACTAATACTTTTTTGTAATAATTATAATCTAGAAATTACTTTCTTAGAGCCGCTACGATCAAATCGCCCATCTCTGTCGTACCGATTGCCTTGCTCTTATCAACGGCAATGTCGCCTGTACGGTGGCCTGCATCAAGCACTTCTTTAACAGCAGCCTCAATAGCTGCAGCTGCTTCGTGGTAACCGAAAGTTAGACGGAACATCAATGCAACCGACAAGATTGTTGCGATTGGATTGGAAATGCCTTGGCCTGCGATATCAGGCGCCGAGCCGTGTACCGGCTCGTATAAGCCAAAGCTTCCTTCGCCGAGCGAAGCCGAGGAAAGCATCCCGATCGAACCAGTCAGCATCGCAGCTTCATCGCTTAGAATATCGCCGAACATGTTTTCAGTAACGATAACGTCGAAGCTCGATGGGCGGCGCAGCAATTGCATCGCACAGTTGTCGACAAGCACGTGCTCCAGCTCAACCTCCGGATATTCAGGTGCGATCCGGTTAACAACCTCACGCCACAGGCGGGATGTTTCAAGTACATTCGCTTTGTCGACCGAAGCAAGACGCTTGCCGCGAGTCATCGCAATATCGAATGCTTGACGAACGATACGTTCAACCTCTTTCACGTTATATACGCAAGTATCAACCGCTTCTTCGCCGTTTGCGCCTTCGCGGCGGAATTTCTCGCCGAAATAAATACCTCCTGTCAATTCACGGACAACGATCAAATCAGTGCCTTCGAGCACTTCAGGCTTCAGTGTCGATGCTTCCTTCAAGCAATCGAATACAGTAGCAGGACGAATGTTAGAGAACAAGCCAAGCTCCTTGCGAATACCGAGCAAGCCTGTTTCCGGACGAAGCTCCTTCGAATTGTTATCCCATTTCGGTCCGCCGACTGCGCCGAGCAATACAGCGTCTGCGCCTTTACAAAGCTCAAGCGTCTCTTGCGGCAATGGGGTACCTTTCTCGTCGATTGCGATACCGCCGAACAAGCCGTGCTCCGTTTCGAATTGATAACCGAACAGCTCCTCGGTTTTTTTGAGCACCTTAAGCGCTTCGCCTACAACCTCAGGACCAATACCGTCGCCGGCAATAACTGCAATTTTTTTTACGTCTGACATAATAAATGTAACACTCCTCTTTTTCAATTAAGCCTGTCCGTCCTTCAGCGATGTGTGTCTGATTGTCCGGGCTGTCTTATGAAATCATTCTCAGTCTATTATCATTTGTACCATAAAACCTGTACGAACACAAAGATATAAAATCTATTGGCTCTATAGATTGCGTCTATAAAGCTCATTAGGCGTCACGCTGACGTTCACTTATCAGCCAATCCAGCCAATCTGCTTGAGCTGAAGTTGACCATTTTCAAGATTGCGGCCAAGCTGAACTTCAGCGAAGCAACGGTTAAGATACGCTGTATTGCAGTTTGTACAACAGATCGGACAAAAGTCAGTATCTTCATTAGCTGCATTGCAGTTTATACAATAGAATGAGGTCATTTCGCTTCCATATCGAACATTCCATGCCATTCTATTGCATTTATGCAATACAGCTTGTTCGTCCAGCTCGGATGTTAGGTTTCAGATGCATTTATTACACTAGAGTTAATATATCCCTTATAAATAAAAGACAGTAAGCCGAAAGGTCTCCCTTCTCGGCTTACTGTCCTTTTGTATAGAATTAAATCAAGCTCATTTTGTCGCGGCGTCCCGGCGACTTGCGTTTGTCGATCAAGCGGTTAAGCGCATCGATATAGGCGCGTGCGCTTGCCTCCAGGATGTCTGTGCTAAGGCCGCGGCCTTGTGCAGATACTTCATCCTGCTTCAGCACAACGTGTACCTCGCCTTGCGCATCCTTGCCTTGCGATACGGACTTGATCGAATAGTCCTCAAGCTCGACAGTCTCCTGCGTAACTTTATCGATGGCGTTGTAGATAGCATCAACGGAACCGTTTCCGATTGCAGCCTCTTCTACTACATTGCCCTCAGCATTGCGGATACGAACCGATGCGCTCGGAGTCGATTGATTGCCATAGCTCACTTGGATCGTCTCCAATGTGTACACCTCTGGCGTATCGATCAGCTTCTCCTCCAGCATAGCGCGAATGTCTTCATCGCTAACGGTTTTCTTGCGGTCTGCCAAATCTTTAAATTTAGCAAATGCCGTGTTAACCGCTTCTTCCTCGAGCTCATAGCCAAGATCGATCAGCTTCTCGCGGAATGCATGGCGGCCGGAATGCTTACCGAGCACAAGCTTCGATTCCTTAAGACCGATCGTATCCGGCGATATGATTTCGTAGGTCGTCTTTTCCTTTAGCATGCCGTCCTGGTGAATGCCCGACTCATGCGCGAACGCATTCGCTCCGACAATCGCTTTGTTGCCCGGCACGACCATGCCTGTCAGCTTGCTGACAAGACGGCTGGTCTTCGCAATTTCCTTCAGATTCAGCGTCGTTTGAGCGCCAAAGAAGTCCGGACGCGTTGCCAGCGCCATTGCAATCTCCTCGATCGCCGTATTGCCGGCGCGCTCGCCGATTCCGTTAATCGTACCTTCCACTTGATCGGCACCATTCAGAATCGCTGCCAGCGCGTTTGCCGTTGCCATGCCAAGATCGTCATGGCAGTGCGCGCTAAGTTGAATCGTCTCGATGTTCGGAACGTTTTCCTTCAGCGTTTTGAAAATATTTCCGAATTCCTGCGGATTCATATAGCCCACTGTATCCGGAATATTAACAACGGTAGCTCCTGCTTTGATCGCCATATCCGTAACCTGGCATAAGAAATCCAGTTCGGTACGGCCGGCATCCTCAGGCGAAAACTCAATTTTATCAAAATATTGCTTCGCATAACGAATCGCACGCTCAGCCGTCTCCAGCACCTGCTCCTTCTCCATCCGCAGCTTATGCTTACGGTGAATAGGGCTAGTAGCAAGGAACAAGTGAATGCACGGATCCTGAGCGCCTTGAAGCGCTTCACGTACTGCGTCAATATCCTGCTCACGCGAGCGGGACAGACCGATTATGGTAGCGTTCTTTACTGCACGCGCAACGGCGTTAACAGCAGCGAGATCGCCCGGCGATGCGGCAGGAAAGCCCGCTTCGATGCGGTCTACGCCAAGCTTCTCAAGCTGAAGCGCGATCTCTACCTTTTCCTTCGTGTTCAGGTTAACACCTGGAGATTGCTCTCCGTCACGAAGCGTTGTATCGAAAATATAAATCTTCCGCATTGTGCTATGCACCTCCGTGAACAGAATGATCCCGGTACGCGCGTGGAAGCGTCTGCCGATAATAACATATCGTCACGCGCTCCGGCGAACCGGGATATTATCGTTCTTCCTGAAACTTATAGTATGCCTATATTTTGAAAACTATTTCGATCTAGCCGCTTTTATTACTTCTTGATCCAGTGCATCAGTTCACGAAGTTGCGCGCCTGTTTTCTCGATCGGGTGAGCAGCTTCATTACGGCGAGTAGCTGTCAACATTGCACGGTTCGATTGGTTTTCCAAGATGAAGTCGCGAGCGAAACGGCCGGATTGGATATCTTCCAGAACGCGTTTCATTTCTTTCTTCGTCTCTTCCGTAACGATACGAGGACCAGTTACATAGTCGCCGTATTCAGCTGTGTTGGAGATAGAATCGCGCATCGACGCCATTCCGCCTTCATACATCATATCAACGATCAGCTTCAGCTCGTGCAAGCACTCGAAGTAAGCCATTTCTGGAGCATAGCCAGCTTCAACAAGCGTCTCGAAGCCTGCTTTAACGAGTGCAGTAGCGCCGCCGCAAAGAACGGCTTGCTCACCGAACAAATCTGTTTCTGTTTCTTCTTTGAAGGAAGTTTCGATAACGCCTGCACGAGTACAGCCGATACCTTTTGCATATGCAAGACCGATTGCTTTCGCATTTCCTGTTGCATCTTGCTCGATTGCAATTAGACCAGGTACGCCAAAGCCCTCTTGGTACGTACGGCGAACCATGTGACCAGGGGATTTTGGAGCTACCAAGAATACGTCTGTATCTTTGCTAGGCACGATTTGGCCGTAGTGAATGTTGAAGCCGTGGGAGAACATCAGAGCCGCGCCTTTTTTCAGGTTCGGAGCGATTTCTTCGTTGTATACTTTCGCTTGCGTTTCGTCAGGAAGCAAAATTTGAACAACGTCTGCTACTTTTGTCGCTTCAGCAACATTAAGTACTTCAAAGCCGTCTTTCTTAGCCACTTCTGCGGATTTACCAGGACGAAGTCCAATAACAACTTTCAAGCCGCTGTCGCGAAGGTTTTGCGCTTGCGCGTGACCTTGGCTGCCGTAACCGATAACTGCAATTGTTTTACCTTGAAGTACGCCTTGATCGGCATCTTTTTCATAATACATTGTAACTGCCATTTTAATAATTGCCTCCTTTAATTTAACCCTTTTGAACGGGTGTTTAAGCAGAGAATGGCGCATATGCAGCGGTTCTCCCCTTAAACTCCCGCTCAAAGCGGGATGTTGAAGTGTAATATAGATTTACTTTGCGTTGCCGCGAATAAGCGCCGTTACTCCGGTACGCGATAATTCGCGGATACCGTAAGGCTTGAGCAGCTCTACCATCGCATCGATTTTTTCCGTATCTCCGACGACTTGTACCATGAGCGAATGAGTGCCAATGTCGACAACTGCTGCGCGGAACGTCTCTACTACGCCGAGAATTTCCGGACGCGACGCAGGCTCAGCATTTACTTTAATAAGCGCGAGCTCGCGGGCAACCATCGGATTAGAGCTAAGATCAATGACTTTGATAACATCGATAAGCTTGTACAGCTGCTTCGTCACTTGCTCGAGGGTATGGTCATCACCTGTAGTGACGATGACCATACGCGACAAGCCAGCTTCTTCGCTCGTGCCAACTGTTATGCTTTCAATATTGAAGCCGCGGCGTCCGAACAATCCGGATACGCGCTGCAGAACGCCGGGCTGATCGTTAACGATTACTGCGATCGTGTGCTTTTTCATTCCGCATCCCCCATGATCATTTGGTCGATCGTGCTTCCTTGCGCGACCATCGGATACACGTTCTCATCTCTGCGAACGACGAATTCTACGACCGCCGGACCTGGATGGTTAAGCGCTTCTTCCCATACGGACCGCGCTTCCTCTTTGTTCGTTGCACGGAACCCTTTTACCCCGTAGGCTTCAGCAAGCTTCACAAAATCCGGGCTGCCTGCAAGATCGATATGACTGAAACGGTTTTCGTGAATAAGTTCCTGCCATTGGCGAACCATGCCGAGCACCTGGTTGTTAAGGATAACGACCTTGACCGGGATGTTGTTGATGGCGCAAATCGCGAGCTCCTGCGCGCACATTTGCATGCCGCCGTCGCCGTTAATGGAGACGACTACACGGTCCGGATTAGCCATTTGGGCGCCGATCGCTGATGGGAATCCGAAGCCCATCGTGCCGAGGCCACCGGAGGTCACCCAAGAGCGCGGCTTGTTGAATTTGTAATACTGTGCCGCCCACATTTGGTGCTGACCTACGTCTGTCGTAACGATAGCGTCGCCATTTGTTGTTTCGTGGAGCATTTCCACTACCCATTGCGGCTTGAGCTCGACATCCGAATCTACGTAGCTGAACGGATATTGCGCTTTGGACGCTTGAATATGCGCCCGCCATTCGTCGGCGTTGTCGGCCCGTTTCGCTTGTTTATTAGCAAGCTGGAGTACGGTTTTCACATCGCCGACGATTGGAATATCAGTAGGGACGTTTTTGCCGATTTCCGCCGGATCGATATCGATGTGAACGATTTTCGCAAGCGGCGCGAAACCGGAAAGCTTACCGGTAACGCGATCGTCAAACCTTGCGCCAATATTAATAAGCAAGTCCGCGCTTTGAATCGATTTGTTCGCCGTATACGTACCGTGCATACCAGGCATGCCTAGCCATAAATCATTGCCGCTCGGGAAGCCGCCCAAACCTAGCAGTGTCGTCGTAATCGGAATTTGCGTCTTCGTTGCGAACTCCAACAGCTCTTCATGGGCGCCGGAATATACAACTCCGCCGCCAGCAAGAATAAGCGGACGGGACGATTGCTCGATCGCTTTGATCATCTTGTCGACTTGCAGCTTGTTTGGAGATACGGTCGGATTGTAACCGCGGATACTCACTTCGGTTACCGGCTTAAACAACGTTTTTGCGGCAGAAATATCTTTTGGTATATCGATCAACACCGGGCCTTTGCGTCCAGTATTCGCTATGTGAAATGCCTCGTGAATGATACGCGGCAAGTCCTCTACGTTGCGAACCAAATAGCTGTGCTTCGTAATCGGCATTGTAATACCTGTTATGTCAGCCTCTTGAAAAGCATCCGTTCCGATTAAGCTTGACATGACGTTGCCCGTAATGACAACCATTGGCACCGAATCCATATAAGCTGTCGCGATACCTGTTACGAGATTCGTCGCTCCGGGTCCAGACGTTGCGATACATACGCCAACTTTACCGCTGGCACGCGCGTAGCCGTCCGCCGCATGAATGGCACCCTGCTCGTGACGAGTCAATAGGTGATTGAAATCCGGGTTTCCGTGCATCGCATCGTAAATGTATAACACTGCTCCGCCGGGATAGCCGAATACGCAATCCACATCCTCAAGCAATAAACTGCGAAGCAATATTTCCGATCCCGAAATGACTTCGGGCTTCGAGAGCTTTTCTTTTAATTCCTCTTTTGACTTTAGTAGTGAACCTTGCGTTACCATCAGTCATCCTCCTCTCAGAAAAAACAAAAAAACCTTTCGTTCCTCATGCTTCAAAACGAAGCAACGAGGGACGAAAGGTTGATCTTCCGTGGTACCACCCAAATTCGTTATACATCTCCCGATGCATAACCTCCATAGGTAAGAACGGTGCGCGCACAAATCGTTCATACCTTTGGCACTTTAACGCTTGCCCTGCGATTTTCCCTAATACGCAACAGCTTTGGTTGTTGCTTTTCAGGAAAACAGCTCCGAGGTGAGCTCGTAGAAAAGGGGTTTTGGCGACAGTTGCAGCTGATCTGTCCGCTCTCTGATCAAAAGAGCCCTTAGCACTTCGTCCTCATCATTGCCGATTTTGTATTTACCACTCAGTGCGTACACCGGTACGTGGTAGATAAGACTTTCTTTATTATATGCCTTATAATCCAGTTCGTCAAGAACCATATGCAACTCTTAGGGAAATTATTAAGCGCAATAAGACGACATGGCACATATACTAGTTTAACCCCTGATCGGCAAATTCATGCAGCGTTCAATTCTTTCGGCGCCGCAGAAATGGAATGATAATCATGATACGACTATATGAACCTCGAATTGACGAAGCCGAGCTTGTCCGCCTCATCCGCACTGAGCTCATTCCGCTGTCTCATACCGTTCATCAGCATGACGCGCAAACGATTCGCGAGCTGCCGAAGCGGTTTAGGCGAGGTGTTACTTATGTAGCTTCTTTATCAAAAAAAAGCGCACCCGTCGCTTTCATTCATTTTGAAGTAATGGGTGAAGTGCTGTATCTGGATATGATGGTTACGCATCCCGAGCATCGGAACCGTCAATGGGGCAGGAAGCTGATAGCGCATAGCGAGGCCTACGGCCAAGCGCAGCAATGCAAAGTAGCCCGATTGTTCGTGGATCAGGTAAACGCCAAGGCCCATCAATTATACAATAAGCTTGGCTACAATACCGTCCGCTACCTTCCGGAGCTTCGCTGTTATGAGCTGCTTAAGCCGTTGACCCCGTTATCCTTGCCCTAATGTCTAATAAAAGTAGCCTGGACCATACCCGTATGGCCCACCGTAGTAGCAGCAACCGCCGCCATACCCGCCTCCCCAATAAGGAAGCGTACCGATCGCGAGAAGATCAAATAAGACGAGCGGTAGAATAGCTTTAGTCTGTACGAGCTTGCCCTTATCCTTTTTAAGTGGAGCGACTACCAGTTTATTTTTGCTTACCTGAACAAGTCTGCCTGTCACGACAGAACCGTCTTGACGGACTGCATAAATGGATTTGCCGACCAGTTTCCGAACCTCTTGCTTGGAAACATTACGCATGCGAAATCCCTCCTTTCCTGTTGTTCTTTAGTATATTCAGAGAAAGAGTTGACCGACTGTATGTTTGTCCTTCGTAATTTAAAATGTGTTATACAGCAAGAAGGGCTGTCCCGAAGTCATCGAAATGACTACATGGGACAGCCCTTATTCGTTCATTAACGACTAAGCGTTAATTTTTTGTTTGGCGATGCCTGCAAGCGAGTTGAACGAAGTGATATCGTTAACAGCCAGGTCAGCAAGGATTTTGCGGTTAACTTCTACGCCCGCAAGCTTCAAGCCGTGCATGAATTTGTTGTACGAAAGTCCGTTGATACGGGCTGCCGCGTTGATACGAACGATCCACAGTCTGCGGATGTCACGTTTTTTGTTGCGACGGTCGCGGTAAGCGTACATAAGGGACTTACCAACTTGCTCCTTCGCTGTTTTAAACAGACGATGTTTCGAACCGAAATAACCTTTTGCTAGCTTTAAAATTCTTTTACGACGACGAGTGCGGACAAATCCGCCTTTGACTCTTGCCATGAGTGGAAACCTCCTGTAGGTTGAATTTTGCTTAAAATATGTTTAATCGAGCTTATTATTTCAAGTTGGAAAGGCCTTGTTTCAAACGGCTAACGTCGCCAGCAGCCATAAGCGGTTGGCCTGCAAGTACGCGTTTTTGACGTCCGGATTTGTGCGAAAGCAAGTGGTTACGGTAAGCTTTGTAACGTTTTACTTTACCAGTACCGGTAATTTTGAAACGGTCTTTCAGACTGCTGTGAGTTTTCATCTTAGGCATATCAGTTATCCTCCTTAAAAGTCGTTATCCAGTTGTTAGCTGTTTGATTTGGGTGCCAAAATCATAATCATGCTCCGGCCTTCCAGCTTAGGAGCGCGCTCAACGCTGCATATTTCGGCAACCTCTTTCGAAAGACGATCCAGAATCCGCTGCCCAATCGCCGCATGCGTAATTTCACGGCCGCGGAAACGAACGGATGCTTTCACTTTATCGCCTTCATTCAGAAACTTAACAACGTTACGAAATTTCGTTTGGTAGTCATTTTCCTCAATGTTAGCGCGGAACCACACTTCCTTAAGATCTACGATCTTTTGGTTTTTGCGGGCTTCCTTCTCTTTCTTCTGCTGCTCATAGCGGAACTTTCCGTAGTCCATGATGCGGCATACCGGCGGCTTAGCCGTCGGAGCGACGTTAACCAGATCCAGATTAAGCTCGACTGCAAGCTGCAGTGCGTCGCGAATCGATTTAATACCAATTTGCTCACCGTCAGCGCCGACTAAGCGTACTTCTCTGGCCCTGATT
The DNA here is from genome assembly GCA_051750645.1 of Bacillota bacterium. Taxonomy (GTDB): domain Bacteria; phylum Bacillota; class Bacilli; order Paenibacillales; family Paenibacillaceae; genus Pristimantibacillus. The sequence goes on from JBNJJW010000002.1 coordinate 281,335, forward strand.
TCATCATTGATTTGATGTTCTCTGCTAATAACGTGCCACCTCCAAAAATGGTCTTCTCATATTTTCACACAAATAAAAAAATGCGGGTTCGCTCGAACCCGCATCTCATAACCGTACGTTTATGCCATTACATCATTTCGTATGAAATAATGGAGTGACCAATCGATTATCGCGAACCAGCCAGCCTTAGCCGAAAGGTGAGAAGCGGGCGCTTCTGCTTGTGCGTCATTAAATTAGTTGAAAATGTTACCGTGTTACTATACCATAACCCGCAAAGTAGTGTCAACAGCCTCGCTGAATGTTTTATAAGTGACTTGGTAACTTGGGCAAATGATCATCGAAATTAAAGCTGTTTGCTCTGTACTTCCTCGAGTCTGATGACGCGGGTGTGCTGCGTATGGCTCCACTTCTTGTTGTTTTGCGTGAAGAACGCGTGAACCGTAATCGGCCACCAAGACAAGGTAAACAACAGGAATGTTGGAATGCGCAGATATAGCTTCCACGATACTTTTGCCATAAGCATAGACAAAGGTATTTGCACGAAAACGTATGCCATGTACGGAATGCTGAGCCATAGCGGCAGCAGGTTGTATACGGAGGTCACGTTGTCTCCGCCCGACAGAAAGATATCGCCCCAAATAATCGCCGCGATAAAGAAACCGGCCAAATAATTATAAGCGTTAAAGACATACAATGCAGCGTCGATCTTCGTCATGCTGCGTTCCTTGATACCCTGCCAAAGCAGCGGCAGCATATACTTGCGAGTGACGTCGAAGTGTCCCTGCATCCAACGCAGCCGTTGGCGTGCCGAAGCTTGGAACGTGATCGGCTTCTCGTCGAACACCTTTGCTTCGAAATTGAATTTCGGATAAATGCCCCGCTGGATGCAGCGGACCGTGAATTCCAAATCCTCTACCAGACTAGTCGCGCCCCAGCCCATTTCCTTAAGCAGCTTCGCGTCAAAGCACATGCCCGTACCGCCAAGGAAGTTTGCGAGACCGAGATTCGAACGCGGCAGCTGCCATAGACGGTTACAGAACCAGTAGTTAATTGCATTTGCAGAGCTGACCCAGGAGTCGTTCGGATTTTTTGTATCTAAGTAGCCTTGAATAACCCGGGATCCATTGATCAAATCATTGTTCATGTACTGCAGGAAGTCAGTGGCCACAAGATTGTCAGCGTCGAAAATCGCAACGCCATCGTAGCTCTTCGGCATTTTCCACAACTCTTTAAGCATCCATTCGACTGCAAAGCCTTTTCCGCGCTGGTTCGGGTTTTCACGAACGCACGCGTACACGCCTTCGTAACTATTCACAACATTGACCGTACCGTCCGTACAGTTGTCGCAAATAACAAAAATGTCATAAAGCTCACGCGGGTATTTCATCTTTTGCAGGTTTTCTATCAGCGCGCCAACGACCTGTTCTTCGTTATGGGCTGCCACCAGTAAGGCAAATGATTTTTTCGGCGCGTGGGAAAGATCTTCTTTTTTGCGGTGCCATCCAAAAAACGTTAAAAACAACTGGTATACACCTAACACGGCGAACACAATTTGAAAAGCAAACATTATCGTATTGAACATGCGGTACTGCCCCCTTGAGACCCCATTTTTTTACTTGCTTCATTGCCTCCCTAAGGGATAGCCGGCAAGCTTTTTATTATATATTTTTCTCTCTGATTAGCGTTTCTCTGCAAACGCCTCGCGAACATTACTGATTTTCCACTGAAACAACGGCTTTGTCAAAAGTTGAATAAGACGCGATTACGCTTAATCTCGTCAGAAAAACGCTTCCATGGCATACCAATGGACACATTACCTCCTTTTACGGCGACTTAGCCTTATTTTCAACCATTTACTAATTTTTTAGCACTATTGGCCTTACTTACGTGAAAATGTGAGAAAATGTTAATGTTTCTACCGCATTTAGTCGATAATGTGACGAATCGGTGAATCGGTTGACGATATTTGCTGCTCACAGCACTTCAGCAAATTTTCAAAAATGGTGTCCCATGACTGCTTTAGACTATATGCACGTCCCTTAGCCGCCATGCTTCTCCTCACGTTCTCGTTACGGTAAAGCAGCTCGATCGCATTGGCAAACTCCTGTATATGATGCGGCGAGCAGAGCAGACCGGTTACACCATGTTCAACCGTATCCACTACACCTCCTTTATCCGCACATATGACTGGCGTGCCGCACGCCATCGCCTCCAAAACCACATTGCCGAATGTCTCCGTCGGAGACGGGAACAAAAAGACATCAGCAGCCGCATACCAGCGCTGCAACTCCGGCATTGTTGTAAAACCGATAAAGCGAGCATCCACATGTTCATCCTGGCACTTCTTCCGCAGCATTTCCATCGAAGGACCGTCACCGGCCAATACCATCACCGACTCCGGACAAACTCTTCTCTGAAATGAGATGAAAGCCTCGATTGCAGTTTCGACATTTTTCTCGGGCGCTAACCTTCCGACATAGAGCACGATAAATTTGTCGTTTCTTATATCATACCTTGTTAATAACTCTTCGCGCTTCACCTCCGGGTGGTAAGCCGCGGTATCGATTCCTCTGCTCCAAATTTCCATTCGTTCAGCGTTCCAGCCGCGCTTGATTAAATCGTCATAGGTCGATTTGGAAGGTACAAATATCGTTCCACAATCCCGGTGGAACCATTCCAAATATGTCCATAACAGCTTCGCCATCCATTGCAAATTGTAAAATGGCAAATATTGATCAAAATTTGTATGATACGATGCGATAAGGGGAATAGCGTGTTTTCGGGCGTAATGTATGCCGCAAAGACCGAGGTTAAATGGAGTAGCAACATGAATTAAGGTCGGTTTGAATTGCTGGAGCGCCCGCCGGATGTGAATCGGATTCGGGAGCGCCAGCCGGCATTCGGGGTACAGCATAAACGGCATACTGGCGAACCGCTCGACCGAATTAAGCGACCTATACTCCTTCGGATCTTCAGGAGAATCGGGTGCAAACACCATACACTCAATACCCTGACGCTTCAAATAATCGATCCAACGCTTCAGTGTTCGGGCCACACCGTTCACATCTGGCACGTACGTGTCGGTAAAAAGCGCTATTCTCATGCGATCGCCTCCGTCCATTCGGTTGAAGAGCCGGGTAATGATCGTTTGAACAACGTCTGCTATAACAACCGAATAGGGTTTGGTTATTATGGTAAACGGCAAATGTTAGCCCAAAATCAACGAAAAATAAATACATCGTTAATATAGGATTATTAAATTGTTTACGTCCGGGTAACAAAAACATGTTAAACTCGTAAATAGGTAGTAACAGTAAGCCACCGTTAGGAGGATGACAGCGATGGAACGAATGATAGGCTGGCTGAAAACGAATGAGCAGCGGGTGCTGATTTGGGCCAATCGGAGACCAACAGGGGGAAAGCAGCATACTCTGCTTGGAAGATGGTTGAGCACTGTCACACATATGGGCGGCGCTACCTTTACGCTTGCCACCGCCCTTTTATATGCGCTTCTAGCTCCTGCTCCATGGAGCACAACAGGCTGGCAATGCTTGATTGCGGTCATCGTTAGCCATTTACCTGTTGCAATAGTAAAGAGAAAATTCAAACGGCTGCGGCCTTATCAGGCGCTGCCAGACGTGAATACATGTCCGAAACCGCTGCGCGACTCTTCCTTCCCGTCGGGCCATACGACAGCTATATTTGCTTGGCTTGTCCCCATTTTGTTGACAGGCGGCATATGGCTCGCGATATTGGTGCCAGCGGCGTTATTGATCGGGGTATCTGTCGGTTGGTCAAGAATGTATCTTGGTTTACATTATCCATCCGATGTCGCGGCAGGCGCACTTATTGGCACGGTAACCGCCATCGCGGTCAACTACTCATGGGTTACATCGGTTTTTGGCTAAAATCAATTTTCTTCATCTTCTTGATCCATTGAATCGTTCGCTTCTTCGGTTTCTTTCAACGATTTTTCATGCTTCGCTTCGCGGTGCTTCTGCAGCGCCTCAGAACCGATAACGACCTCACAGCGATAAATATTTTGCCCTTTTTCCATAAACTTCATCTCATATTCAGTAAACACAAGGTCCTCCCGGGGGCCTTCTTTGTGTAAATGGAGTGAAATATTGCGCATAACAAGCTCCATTTCCGCAAAGCTGTTCAAAGAAAACTCAAATAATGACTGGGAATCGGTCTTAAAATGAATTTCACCGCGTTCGTTCAGCAGCTCGATATATTTCTCGACGAATCGCGGATGAGTCAGCCGGCGGCGGGCGTGCTTGCTTTTTGGCCATGGGTCGCTGAAGTTCAAATGAACGCGTTCAAGTTCGCCAGGGGCAAACATCGTTTCAATACCTTCTATATTTGCACGCAGCAGCGCGAGATTCGGCGGATTCGCCTCTCCCTTTTGCTCCCATATTGCACGTGCCTTCTCGCTCGCGCGCCGCAGAAGCTCGTCATACATATCAACGCCGATAAAGTTAATATGCGGATAACGGGCACTCATATGGCTGATGAAACGTCCCTTACCCATACCAAGCTCGACATAAATTGGATTGTCGTTCCCGAAAAATTCACGCCATTTTCCTTTGTGGGGAGCAGCATCGAGCACAACCAGCTCCGGTTGTCCCTCTAAGCTTTCGCGGATACCTTTTCTTCCTCTTAGACGCATATGCAGTAATTCCTCCATTTATCGTAGACATAAGCACAGTATAAAGGTGCGGCTTATACATGCTTACATTTCAGCTAGTCCTTATTGTGCCCAAGAAATTGTGCATTGTAAAGAGTATGTGGGCAAAATAAAAAGCCGCGGCCTGTCGGCGCTGCGGCTTACATATTGTATATGCGGTTTACGGCTTAGAGCAGAAGCTCGTAAGAAATCGGGTTTTTATCTTCTTGTTCGCGCTCATAGGTTCCAACAAGAACTTCATTAAGCTTCTTGCGGGCAGAAATCTCTACGCCATGATTATTGTGAAAACGGACACCCGTCAATGCCATCAACTCTTTAACTGTCAGCTCAACCGTAACCTTGTCGTCGCCATGCGGAATTTTAGCAAATGTACTCATCTCAGATCACCTCATCGATTTATTTTACAGTATTACCATTTAACCGACGTATCATGAATTCAGGTGCAATTAGGTTATGTTAGGTTTTTTTGTTGTCTTGTCGCACTTTTAATATAACACTTCATGTAAGGTTGCGCAAGTATCAAATGTACCAAATCAAAAATATTTTCCAATTAAAGCGATTTCCGAACGTTCATTGCCCGCTCATCCATCAAACGTGGCTTTTCCGCTCGTTTTTCGCTAAAATAAAGGGTGAACGACTTGAAAGAAGGAGAAAACGATGATTGAATTACACACATCGCAGGGGCAGCCTATGCTCTGGGGCGATAAACGATTTCATACATGGAATTACGAAATGCGCGAACAGTTTGGCGGCAAGGTGTTTAAGGTCATGCTGGATGCAGGCTTTACGTGCCCAAACCGCGACGGCTCGATTGCCAAAGGCGGTTGTACGTTCTGCAGCGCCCGCGGGTCAGGCGACTTCGCCGGCAGCAGACGCGACGATCTCGTCACGCAGTTCAACAACATACGTGACCGCCAGCATCAGAAATGGCCGGATGCGCAATACATCGGCTATTTCCAAGCTTATACGAATACGTATGCGCCGGTAGAGGAGCTGCGCGAGTATTACGAAGTTATTTTGCAGCAGCCGGGCGTTGTCGGCTTATCGATTGCCACTCGTCCCGATTGTTTGCCTGATGATGTCGTCGATTATTTGGCCGAGCTGAATGAGCGAACTTATTTGTGGGTCGAAATGGGTCTGCAAACCGTCCACGAATCGACTTCGGAGCTGATTAACCGGGCACATGATACGGCTTGCTACGTCGATGCGGTGCGCAGGCTGCGCGAGCGCGGCATTCGCGTGTGCGCGCATATTATTTACGGACTTCCGCAGGAGACGCATGAGATGATGCTCGATACGGGCCGCGCCGTCGCGAAAATGGATGTGCAGGGTATAAAAATCCACCTGCTCCATCTCATGCGCAAGACGCCGATGGTCCGTCAGTACGAGGCAGGGCTGCTGCGATTTTTGGAGCAGGATGAATATGTGAAGCTTATTGTCGACACGCTGGAGTTTTTACCTCCTGAGATGATCGTTCATCGGCTGACAGGCGATGCTCCTCGAGATCTGCTGATCGGACCGATGTGGAGTCTCAAAAAATGGGAAGTGCTCAACGCCTTCGACGATGAGCTGCGCAGACGCAATACGTGGCAAGGCAAGCTGTGGCAGCCGGAGGTGTAGCATGGGCTTTCTTTCCGTACTGAGCATGGCGCACAAATGGATCGCCGAGCGGACTGCGCCCGGCGACACCGTAATCGACGCGACGGCCGGCGGCGGCGTAGACACCCTGGCCCTAGCGCAGCTCGTTGGGCCCAAGGGTACCGTATACGCCTTCGATATTCAGCAGGAAGCACTCGATCGTACGAGAGAGCGCCTGCTATCCTCCGCTGGCCAGGACAAGCTGCCGGCAGTGAAGCTAGTGCTTGAGAATCATGCCCATATGGCAGAGGCCATTGATTCACATCACGCGGGACAAACGGCTGCCGTTATGTTCAACCTCGGATACTTGCCTGGCGGCGATCAAACCGTCATAACGGAGCCTGCATCAACGATAGCCGCGCTTAATGCGGCTATCGCTGTGCTGCGCCAAGGCGGTATCGTCACATGCGTGCTGTATCCAGGCCACCCCGGCGGCGGGGCGGAAGCTGAAGCCGTCGAGGCATGGGCTGCACAGCTGCCTCAATCGGTTGCACATGCGGTCACTTACCGTCAGCTGCAGCGTCCAGCAGCCCCGTATCTCGTCGCAGTAGAGAAACGCTCTGCGTCATAGGCAATTAGATGCAAGCTTTATGCACCTCATTTCGCAGAGTAACATCTGTTAAACTTAATAAGGAGCCTTTTAAAACTTCATACCGCACACTGAAATTCCAATGCATGGCTCATGCGCTGTACACTGGCACGGAGTTCATCGTATTGTAGTTTTAAATACATAATAGAGACATGGGAGAGTGATGAACGATGACGGTAAAACCTTATCCTTTGCAATTCAAAGCGGAAATGAAAGAGCGCATTTGGGGAGGACGGGCTCTTGAGAGCTTTGGCCTCGAGCTGCCGGAAGGGTCGATTGGCGAAGGCTGGATGATCGGCGATCATCCGAACGGCACGACAAAGGTGATGAACGGCGAGCTTGCAGGAACAGGTCTTGATCATATCCGTGAGGCTTACGGACGTGAGTGGTTCGGTACGCAAGGCTTCTCCGAAAAAAATGGACGTTTTCCTCTTCTTATTAAGCTGCTCGATTGCAATGATGACCTGTCCATTCAGGTGCACCCAACCGACGCTTACGAGGGACTTCCCGAAGGTGAGCTTGGCAAAACGGAAATGTGGTACATTCTTGACGCTAAGCCCGGGGCAAAAATCATCTACGGTTTAAAGGATGGCGTTGACCGTGCGGCTATGGAAGCTGCGATTGCCGAGGGCCGGATTATGGATACGCTGCAAGAAGTATCTGTCGAAGCAGGAGATGCTTTCTATATCCCAGCCGGGACCGTCCATGCGTTATGCTCTGGTGTCGTCGTAGCTGAAATTCAGCAAAATTCCGATACAACCTACCGATTGTATGACTACGACCGTCCAGGTCTTGACGGTCAATTGCGCGAGCTGCACATTGAAGATTCTCTTAACGTGATTGCCTACGAAGGCGCAGGCGCACAGCGTATGAAAACTGATAATGCCGTAGCCGGTCAATGGCTGACGATTGCTTCCTCTCCTTATTTTATTGTTGAAAAAGGGCTTGTCACTGAGCCTTGGCAGCTGTCCACCTCGCTTGAGAGCTTCGTCATCCTAGTCGTGGCAGAAGGCGAAGGCAGATTGAAATGGGCGGACGGCGATCAGCCTGTCAAAGCAGGCGAATGCTTCCTTCTTCCCGCTAACCTGGGCGGCTATGAGCTTTCCGGCAGTATGACCGTTCTTCGCAGCGTCGTGCCTGCTTAACGACAAAAAGTCCGACGTCTTAGGAGACGTCGGACTTTTTGTTGTAATTGTCAAGCAAGTCGAAGGCTTATCTAGAGCATTTACAAGGACAGAGCTTTATTTTCCGCTTCCACCGTAAGCATGAACGGACGCGGCTTCGGCTTATTGCTGCCCGCCTCTAGTGCATACAGCACGACTAGCAGTGTATGACGTTCTTTGATCACATCTCCGTTTGCAAGGAATGCCGCCAAATCAAATGGCAGCTTCTCAATAACCGCATGCTTATGGAGCTCCTTCTCATTTAAAGCGAGTGCAGCAAATTCATCGGACACATCGCCCGGGCGTTCAGCCAGACGGCGCATCCAGCTGCTCCATACCGACTTGTCCATCGTGAACTCCCACCAGGTTTTGCGCGGCTTGTAATTATGGTTAAGGAAATAATCATATTTCATCAGCCCCAGCACGACATCGGCATCCAACCGCGCTCCCGCAGTTGAGAGGACTTTATCAATTGTAACAGCCTCATCTGCAGTAATCGGCAGCGAACCGAGAAACGCCCATAGCCTCGAGAAAAGATCTTCCAGCTGATGCCCGATCTTTTGCCAGCCGCTGCGCTCCCAGAAATCCCCGAACGTTTGGAAGAAATCGAACGGCGACGGAAACACCCGATCCACTAAATAGAGCAGTGTATGATCCATCCGGTGCGCGTTCCAGTATTTCTCCAGCACATCCTCTACCCGCTTAATCCGCACAATGTCGCCAAACGGCATCAGATCGTTGCCCAGCATTTCGTATGGCGATCTGTCCATATAAATATAGCCCCATTTATCGGCTTCGCGGCGCAGTCCCGTTCCGCGCAGCATTTTGAGGAAGCCAAGCTGCAGCTCCTCGGGACGAAGCTCGAATACGTCGTTGAACGTTCCGCGGAACGTGTCATAGTTTTCGAGCGGCAAGCCGGCGATTAAATCGAGATGCTGATCGATTTTGCCCGATTCCTTGACCTTCGTTACCGTGCGCACGAGCTTCGACCAATTTTGACGCCGCTGTACGGCCTCGTTAGTCGGATCGTTCGTCGACTGTACGCCGATCTCAAAGCGGAAAATGCCAGGCGGTGCATGCTCCGCCAAATAATCAAGCACCTCGGGGCGCATAATATCCGCTGTGATTTCAAACTGGAACACGCAGCCGCGGTGGTTTTCAATCAAAAAGTTAAAGATCTCAAGCGCATAGTCCCGTTTAATGTTGAAGGTACGGTCGACAAACTTGATGAGCTTAGCCCCCGAATCAATCAAATAAAGGATATCAGCCTTCGTCCGCTCCATATCATAGTATCGAACGCCGACCTCGATGCTGGATAAGCAAAACTGGCAGCTGAACGGACAGCCGCGGCTTGTCTCAAAATAAACGACCCGGCTGGCCAAATGAGGAATGTCCTCCTCGAAGCGGTGCGGTGACGGCAGTTCATTCAAATTCAGCTTCGGACGAGGCGGATTAATGATAACCTCTGCATGGTCCTCCCGCTGCTTCCGGTAAGCAATTCCGAATACCATATGATATTTGCCGTCGCCTTCTATTTCAGTAAGCAAATGATGGAAGGTCTCTTCGCCTTCCCCGATGACGATAAAATCAACCTCTTGCAGCCGATCCATCCAGTAATCCATGTCATAGCTAACTTCCGGTCCGCCGAGCACGATCTTAAGATCCGGCTTTATTTTGCGCAGCATATTGATGACTGTTATGGTTTCTTCAATGTTCCAAATGTAGCAGGAGAAGCCAACCACATCAGGATTGCGCGAGAAAATATCCGACACAATGTTCATCGCCGGGTCTTTAATCGTATATTCAGCAATCTCCATATCGAATCGGTCGCCGCTGTATGCCTTTAAGCAGCGCAGCGCCAGCGATGTGTGAATAAACTTAGCATTTAATGTGGACAGTACCACTTTCATAACATGACCTCTCTAACTTAAGCATTTGCTTGCATGGTTTCAATTCGCGAATACGCAGCACCTGCAGCAAGATGCCTTCTATTGTACCGAAAATCAATGCAAAAAAGAAGAGGCATCCATTCCCGCTTGCCGCGGCAACAGATACCTCGCATAAACTAGTCTCTGACTTTAATGTGAAGCTGATCCTTGAGCTGCATATCGATGACCGGATAACGGACGCGCCATTTGCCGCCCCCGATTGAGCTTACCTCGCCAGGCTCAAAGCCGCGCGGTTCAAAACCGTAATCGCGTTCAAATGAAATGAGTACTTGGATTTTCTCGTCCGGGAGCATGCGGTGAAGCTCATAGCCTAAATTAATCGACCAGATACGAAGCTCCTCAGCAGTCGCAGGGCCGTAATACATGTAGTAAAGCGGGTCGATATCAGCTGTCAGCACGAGCCAGCCGGAGGAATCGCGGTTCACTTCCCATTTGGTAAAGCTTGCTGTCCCCTCCGTTGTTTGCAACGAAGAATATTGGTCAGCCATCAGCTTCTGAATATCAGTCAGCGGTGCGCCGACGAGTGTTTCAGGCAGGCCGGCCGGTAAAAATTTCGCGTCCTTAACCTGCGCTTCAGTAGCTGCACCTTTGAGAATAGCCGCATGCATAATCGACACTGCAAAGTTCAAATCAGCATTCGTATTCGAATAGCCTAGCGTTGTAATGCCTATCAGCTCGCCATATTCGTTAAAGAGCGCTCCGCCTGAGCTGCCGTGGTCGATTGGCGCGCTTGTCTGAATGTAGCGGACCCCGCCTTCGTATGTAATATTGCTGATTAGACCGTCTGATACTGTATTTTGCAATCCTAGCGGACTTCCGATCGCAACGACCTTATCGCCTTTGCGTGAATTCAAGCCATAGCCTATTTGTACAGCCGGAATATCGATAGGCCCCTCCGTCTTGATAATAGCAAGATCGGTTTTGGCGTCATAATTGACGACACCCGTTATTTTCAGCTCGTCTCCAAAAATGGAAAGCGCGGTTGCCGAGGCTGCGTCTGCCATTACGTGATGATTAGTAAGAATCAGATTTTCTCCAATGACAACGCCGCTTCCTTGCGCCTTATTCGTCATAATAAGAACGACACTCTCATCATATTTATTTACGATTTCGGCAGACGTAAGCTTAGGCAAATTTTTCTTTGCTTCCAGCTGCTTCTCGTACTCGGCCAATTCTGCCGCTTCCGGGGAAGTAATACGAACCGCATTAGCGGCGCTGTCCCATTTTACCGTCGCACGAAGAGACTCTGATATAAATCGAACCGGCACAAAAGTAACGCCCTTGCGCACAACTGCCGGAGCATCAAGCTTCACGATTTTACCGTTAACTACCGCTTCTTTCTTGCCGACCTTAAGAGAAATCGAAATGCCGCCCTTGCGGCCGATAATCGTCTCCGTCTTGCTCTCCCATGTAACAGATGCTCCTAGTGCTGTGAAAATATCGCGCATCGGAACGAATGTAACGCCCTTCTCTGCATATGCAGGCGCAGCGAGCGAAAGCTTCTTTCCATCTACAATCACTTGCAATTGCTGCTTATTTGCTGTAACTGCCTTTGCAGGAATGCTAGCTGCCGATACGGACGAATGACCAAGTCCTGGCAGCGGAGCAAGCAATAAGCCTGTTACGAGCAATGGACAAAGCAAAGATTTAATAAGTTTTGTTTTCAAGTAACGGTCTCCTCCAACCTCTTCCATATTCCCCATATGTATATCTATCTTGTTTATCGTAACATCCCGTCTGGCGATTTGTCTATGAAAACGGTTTTCATAGATTTTCCAATTGAAAGGGATGGAAGATTAGAATTACAACCGTTAGTCATGTTATAGTAGGAGCAATGAATCTAGGAGGTTTTAGGCATGCACAAGGGGAGAAAGCGCCCGACTCATCAAGCAGATAAGAACAAGTCTTACCCGGTTACTGAACCGATGGAGCTGCTACCTTTTCTTATAAAAAATATATCCGGCGCAGGACGCAACGTTGTGAAGTCGATATTGGCGCACGGGCAGGTGTCAGTCGACGGGAAGGCCACGACCGCCTACAACTACTCCTTGCAGCCAGGTCATACGGTGACCGTAAGCAAGGAACGGATGCAGGAAAAGCCTCCGATAGAGGGGCTCTCGATTATGTATGAGGATGAGCATATTATCGTTATTAAGAAGGATGCCGGTCTATTATCGGTATCGTCGGATTCTGCGAAAGAGAACGAGTTGACAGCCTACCGCCAGCTGATGGCGCACGTACGGACCGAAAATCCGAAAAATCGGATATTTGTCGTCCACCGGCTCGATCGCGATACGTCGGGCGTGATGATGTTTGCAAAGAGCGAAGCGATCCAGCAGCAGCTGCAGAACAGCTGGCAGGATACCGTTCAAGAGCGCATCTATGTCGCTCTCGTCGAAGGAACGGTCAAGAAGGAGAAAGGTACGGTTTCTTCCTGGCTGAAGGAAAGCAAGACGCTCAAAATGTATTCCAGCCCCTATCCGAATGACGGACTTCATGCGGTCACGCATTATAAGGTGCTGCGTACAAGCAAAAGCTTCTCGCTGCTCGAAGTTCAGCTCGAAACTGGCCGCAAAAACCAAATTCGCGTCCATATGGAAGAAATCGGCCACCCGGTAGTCGGCGACAAAAAGTACGGAGCGCGCACCAAGGCAATCGGCCGTCTCGGTCTTCATGCCCGTGTGCTCGCCTTCATTCATCCGGTGTCGGGCAAGCTGGTACGGTTTGAGACCGATATTCCGAAGCTGTTTCTAAAGCCTTTCCAAGCACCCGTACAACCGTAATTAAATATCGGGAGGAACTGAATCATGCCCCATATATTATTTCGAGGCGTACCGGCCGAGCAGCTGCAATCAGTAGCTTCGCCGCTTGCCGAGGAGCTAGCAGCGCTATGCGGCTGCGGAACAGACAATTTCACCATGAACTGCTTGCATACGACGAACGTATTCGGTGGCGGTTCCGACGCCCCAGCCTTTGCCTTTGTCGAGATTGGCTGGTTCGAACGCGGTCAACAGGTGCGTGACAGCTTTGCCCTGGCAGTGACCAGATCCGTGCAGAAGCTTGGCATCCATGAGATCGAGGTCGTGTTTCAAACGTATCGGGAGGACAGTTATTACATTAACGGGGAGCCTTGTTCTAATGGTTCCTAGCAGCGGATAAAACAGCTGTTGGAATCGTTATTTTCATTCATCCAGGGGATCAGCGTGCCACATTGGATTTGCTACAGGATAGGAGCAGAAGTTTGTTGGTATGCTGAGCTATATTGGATTTCTTACAGTGAAATCAGCGTAAATCGGTACTATCGAGGAAAAACAGGCTGCTGCGAGTGCTCTAAATTGGATAATTTCCATTATAGGGCACTCGCAGTGGCATAAAAGCCGGAAGTTACTGGATTTGTCCAATATAGCTCGATTCCCACTCTCGGCTAACCTCCTGCTTTAGCCCCCCATTTTCCTTAATCCTCTCTATCTCCAAACCTTTTCGCCGCTCTAGCGCGTGCACGTTCGATTTCGACCTCACGATTGCGAGGCTCGGCACTGGTAACCAACGAATCTAATAGATTACGGGCAACCTCAGCCACCTGCCCGACGGCACGATTGAATGCCGCCTCGTTCGCCTTCGAGGGCTCGTTGAAGCCCGAGATCTTTCTCACGAATTGGAGCGAGGCCGCATGAATCTCATCATCGGTAACCTGAGGGTCAAAGTTGAAAAGTGTCTTGATGTTTCGGCACATAGTGTTCTCCTTTTGATAACCGTTTTTTTATCAATCTTACTATACTCCGATTTCTCCTCTCAAGGAGCATTCACCGTACACATGCCGCTTACGAACGTGTAATGCTTAAATCTCTTTATCGTATAACCGGAATCTGCTGCCGGCAGCAGGTCGTCATTCTTGAAAAGAAGCGATTTTACATTATCCAATCGTATGCTGTCTTCATTGGCTGATATCAGCCTTGGCATGGATCGTGTTTCCGCTGCGAATCGGGTATAAGTAAAAGAAGACAAGCGCAAGGACTAAAGCAACTAACGGAATAACGCTTAGCATGGAACGGATGCCCCATACAGCCGCTTCCGTTTGCACGGCATCCTTCACATAGCCGGTTGCTTCCAAAATAATGCCGATCACGGCCGCCTGCAGCGATATGCCCCATTTGACGATGAACCCGTTCATTCCAAAGTACATGCCTTCTCTGCGGACATTCGTTCGTTTTTCATCCTCATCAATGATTTCGGACAGTAGCACGTCAAGTAGAACGAGCAAGCCAGCCAAGCCGATTCCGATTGCAGCTGCCGCAATAGCAGCGGCAGCCACGCTCGATACGAACAGAAACGGGATCATCGCGGCCGCGTAAATGCATACTGCATAAATAACCGTTCTGCGCGGGCCCCACTTTTGAACGAATCTTCCCCATATGTATACGCAAGGAATAGCAGCGATAAATATAACGCCAAGCAGTACCGTATTGCTGTCTTCTGAGGCCCCTAGCACGTATTTCGTGAAAAACGGAATCGCGGCGGGAAGCACGGCAAACGTGAACTGTACGAAAAAGCTGCCGATCACGTAAAAAACAAAAGCCTTATTTGAAAATGTGAATTTTAGCGACTTCAGAAACCCGACCTCTTCGCGTTGAACGACGGTTTTCTCTTTACTGGATGATACCATAATGATGAAAAACAGCAGCGCGATCCCCGCAAAAATCGCCCCCATCGGTCCCCAGCCCAGCTTGCCGTATACGAGCGGCGGCAGCGCAACGCCGATAATCATTCCGACGATACCGAACATTTGGCGCCAAGACGATACGGATGCGCGCTCCTTAATGGTCGTGAACATTTCCGGAAACAAAGCCGAATAATTGAGAACAACCATAACAAACAAAATATCATAGAGTAGAACGATCGTCAGAAAATACCAAAACAACACAGAGCCTGTACCAACCGGAAACCAGACCGCCGTAAATAACGCTGCCAATGGCAACATACCAAACATCATGTAAGGAATTCGTCTGCCCCATCGGGAATTCGTCCGGTCGGATACATGTCCGAATAAAGGATTGAGCACCGCATTCACGATGCCGTGAATGACCATCGCAACGCTTATTAAGCTCGGTCTGACGCCAAGCACGTCCACATAATAAAATACAATGTAGGATGCAAACGCCTGCGCAAGCAGATTGACGGATAAATTTCCTGAGCTGTACGCTAATTTCGATTTAAAGCTTGAATTGGCCATAAATAACACGCTCCCGGTTACGATGAAAGTCAACATATAAACCGCTTGCAACACTTTCATCTTACCGTACAAATCCTTTTTATTCCATAATTAACTTTTATGATGGCAAGCAGCGGTCATTCATCAAACCGCTTCTCCAATGCATCTGCTATAATAAATGAATATTATTTCTGAAGGTGATGAAGTGAGCAGCAACTATTATACTTTTCCGATCGGTATCCATAACAGCGAGGTTCCCTTTGCCCCAAAAGCAGATGCGGAAACAAGCCGTCAGCTCGTCGGCGCAAATGAGGCTGATGCTTCATTTTTCCGCGCTTTGGAGCAATTCGGGATCTCTCTCAACAGACCGCAAATCGCCGCGGTCCGCCACAATACGGACGCTGCGCTAATACTTGCGGGCGCCGGCTCGGGCAAGACGTCCGTTCTCGTATGCCGTACAGCCTATTTGATAGCGGTGCGCAGCGTTCAGCCGCAGCATATCTTACTTATGACTTTCTCCAAAAAAGCGGCCGATGAAATGCGCAGCCGAATACGCTCGCTTCCTGTTCTTGATGCTCATTCAGCAGGTGGCGTAGAAGCGCGTACCTTCCACTCCTTCTGTCTCCAGCTGCTGCGGGGCCGGGGTTACCGTCAAGCCATTCTCGGAGAAACCGGACAGAAGCATATTTTTTTCAAAAGGCTGATGCGTGAGCTTTTACTGCAAAATGACTATGAGCCGGAAACGCTGCTAGCCCAGCTCTCAGCGATTAAGCTGCAAATGATCAGCATTAACGATCTGCCCGAAACGACGACGGAGGAGAAGGAGCTGAAGCTGCTTTTCTCGCGCTATGAACAGTGGAAGAAGGACATGGACAAGCTCGACTACGATGACCTTCTGCTGGAAGCCTACCGGCTGCTCCGCGATGATCCGGCGCTGCTGGCCTCGCTGCAAAGGCGTTTCCAATACATCATGATCGACGAGTTTCAAGATACGAACCAAGTCCAGTATGTGCTTGTGCAAATGCTTGCCGACAAACACCAAAATTTAATGGTTGTCGGTGATGACGATCAGACGATTTACTCCTTTAACGGCGCACGGAACGATTATATTTTAAATTTTGAGCATCAATATCCGGGAGCGGTTACGATTGTTCTAGACATTAATTACCGCTCTACCAGCACGATCGTCGGACTTGGCAATGCCATCATTCAAAATAACAAGCTGCGCAAGGAGAAGACACTGCTGGCCGTCAAGCCGAAAGGTGTCAATCCTTCCTACGCCCGGCTCAAAACAACTCAAGACGAAGCGCAATTAATTGTTGATACAATCATTGCGCAAACCGGGCAAGGCAAACGGTCATTTGGCGATTTTGCCGTTCTCTTCCGAACAGCTAGCAGCAGCAGGGCGCTCATCGAGCTTCTGCTGACGCGGCAGCTCCCATTTATCGATTTCGGAGACGGCCAGCTGTTCTATGACCAATGGGCCATTAAGCCGTTACTCGCCCATTTGCGGCTCGTGATCGACCGCCGGAACTTTGATGCGATGGAAACGATGCTTCCGACGCTTTACATGAACCGTGAGCAGGCAATGGCCTTTATATGGAATCAGGATAAGCAGCGGGCGAAGAAATGGCCGCTCATTCATTTGCTGGAATATCCGCAGCTGAAGGATTTTCAGAAGGATAAAATTAAGGAACGGATTAAGCTGATTAAGTCGTTAACCGAATGCAAGCCTGCTGCCGCTATCACTCAGCTTCGCCAAGGCTTCTATGATCAATTCCTTGAAACAAGCAAACGTCATGAAGCGACCGAGCATAAGGAAGGACTGAAGGAGGTTCTCGATGAGTTCGAGGCCGCGGCAAGCACGTTCGATACGATAGAAGCTTTTATAACATACATTGATGATATTACGGATAAACATGCTGCCTTGCAGCAGCAGCAGAAGCATGAGCCAAATCGCAGCGCTATTTCTCTCATGTCCATCCACAAATCGAAGGGACTGGAATTTCCGGTCGTATTCGTGATCGGCGCTTCGGAGGGCATCCTTCCTCACAGCTCCGCGCTCGCCGCGGACAAGCATAGCGACCGAAGCTCAATCCAAACGGGAAACGATACAAAGGCTGAGGCTTTGGAGGAAGAAAGACGTCTGGCATACGTTGCCGTTACAAGAGCGCAAGAGGAGCTTTATATCAGCTCACCTGCCTTATATCGGGGCAAGCCTACTGAATTATCCCGGTTCATCCGTTCCGCATTTGTCGCTGAACAAGAGGCAGATGCCGGGGCCGAGACGGCTCTCGCCTGGCTTTGCTCCAGCGATTCATGCCAGGTGTGGCAGCGAATTATTACGTACGAGGATTCTCAGGCTGCTTCGCGCGCTTGTCCGATGTGCAATTCGCCAATGGAGCAGGGGACCAAAGTGCTGCCCAAAAAATCAAAGTGAGAAGATGCGGGGAAACAGAAGAGGCCGTTCCTTCAGTAGATAGCTCTACTGCGGGAACGGCCTCTTCATTTTATACAATTTGGTTAAAGGAGAAATCTACAGCGCCGGAGGCGTGAAAGACCGTCCTGCGAACTCGGCATCCAGCATATAGAAGGCATTGCTGTCTTTGTCGATCCGCTTTAGCTTCTGGATAATGTTGTCGAACAAAGCTTCTTCTTCAACCTGCTCGTCAATGAACCATTTCAGGAAGTTGATCGTCGCATGCTCGCGATCATTCATCGCAAGGTCGGACAAATGATAAAACCGCTTCGTGTTCTGCTGCTCGTGTGCATATCCCTGCTCAAAGGTGTCAAGTATCGACGCATAACTGTTGTTCGGCTCTCCCAAAGCGGAAAGCGTCGCACGGCGTCCACGGTCATTAAGAAACTTGTATATTTTCATAGCGTGAAACCGTTCTTCCTCAGCTTGTACAATAAAGAAGTTCGCAAAGCCGTCAAGGCTTTCACCGGAACAATACGCTGCCATCGCAAGATACACATGCGCTGAATAAAACTCAAAATTCATCTGCTCATTTAACGCTTCCGCTAATCCATCATTCATAGCTCGTGCACCTCAGCTTTCCTAGTTTGTACTTATTCTAACATAAAAATAAAGAACGGCAAATGCCGTCCTTTGTAAATGTATCCATTTTATATTGTTATCCGATCATTTTTTTCAACTGTTTATACAGCTTCTCAGCTGACGGCGCGCTTACCGTCTTCGATTTAACGACGACAAAGCATTCCAGCTTACAAGTCTTACAGTTGCCTAGACAATCGCTCTTTTTCTGCTTGATGTCAGGATAGCGATCCTTCATTGCCTTATAAATCGGCTTTAATCCGTTCTTAAAATTATGCTTGCAATATTTAATCTTCTTCATCCGAATCACCCCGCAGCGCAACGGCGTATTAGCTTACTACTAAGATGATAATGATTATCATCCCCATTGTCAACTGCGAAATTTTTAATGAATGATCCAAGCAGCTTTTATCCAAGCTTTCTTTATTGCTTCTTCAGTAATTGATTCAGCACGTCCAGTCCCTTTAACAGCTGGCTGTCCTCGTGTTCAAGCTTCTCGCGAAGGCGTTCAAGCAGCCGGTATCCGGTCTTATCATTAAATTGTCCGGTAACCTCCAGCTTCTCATCCGCCTGGAATCTGCTAATCGCTTCAGCTGTTTGTTCATCAAACAATCCTTCTTGACCCGTTGGTCCGTAGCCAAGCTCTTTCAGCATCAGCTGCAGCGTCTTCACCTCTTCGCCGTAGCTTCCCTCCTTCATGTCCGTGCCGATGGCGAGCGGCTTTAACTCAGCATAGTCTGGAAGAGCGACAGCATAATCCGGCGAAACGCCTGTTTTGTTAATCCATGTCCCTCCCGGCGTCTTCCACTGCGCCTCGGTCAAGCTTAATACGGAACCGTCCTTGAATTGATTGAATGCTTGAACGACGCCTTTGCCGTACGTCTTCTCACCAATGACGGAAGCTCCAGCCGACTCCTTGAGCGCCGCAGTCAGAACCTCGCTCGCGCTGGCCGACTGACCGTTTACCAATACGGCAATCGGCAAAGTCCACGCCTTCTCCTGCTCTGATTTGTACGTAACCGTTTGCCGCTCATTTTTGTATACAACGTTTAAAATGACTTTATCCTTCGGAATAAGCGTATTCGCGATCTTAATCGTTGGCTGCAGCAAGCCGCCCGGATTCGAACGCATATCGAGCAGAAGGCCCTTGAGCGGCTGCTTCGCCTGCAGCTCCTTAAGTGCAGCAGCAAATTCATCCGCCGTTTTTTCACCGAAACGGCTTATCGTCACATGACCGATTCCGCCTTCTAACAGCTCTGAAGTTACCGTATGAATTGGAATCGCTTCCCGCTTGAGCGTTACATCGAACGGCTCAACCTCATCTCCGCGTTGAATTTGCAGCGCCACGGAGGTTCCCTCTTCGCCTCTAATAACGCCCAGCAGCTCCTGAAATGTCTTTCCTATCAGCTTTTGTCCGTCAACCGTAACGATTACATCGCCCGGCAGCAGTCCGCCGCGCTCAGCAGGCGCCCCTTTCGTCAGTGCTGAAATAACGAACTGCTCCTCTTCTTGTCTGATCTCCGCCCCGATTCCGTATATTTGCCCTTCATACGATTGCGTATAGGCGTCTCCTTCTTCCTCAACCAAATAATTAGAGTACGGATCATCCAGCGACGCGACCATGCCTTCTGTTGCTCCGTTAATTAAATTTTTCGGCTCCGCGCCGTTCAAGTAATCATTTATAATTTTTTTATAGGACACAGTGAACTGCTGGAACGTTGGCTCTCCCAGCATCGGATACCTGAATCCCATCCAAAGCAGCCCCAGTGCAAATCCAATTGCCGTAAACAATACCGCTCCCAGGGCGCAGAGAGTCAGAAACCGTTGTTTCGCGGCGGCAGTCGTAAAATAGTTCATTCCTTCATCTCCTTAAAAGTTTTACGAAGTAAAACTTACTTCGAAAGCACAAGCTCAGTTTTGTGAAGCAAAACTTACTTCGAAAGCGTACGATCAGTCTTGTATGTAGGGTGCTTTTTCGCTACAATCAACCTATTCTTAACTATAGAGAGCTGGAGAGGAGCATCACCGCTAGTATGTATAAACTAATCGCTATTGATGTGGATGATACCTTGTTAACGGATGACATCATTGTAACGGATGGCACGAAGCGTGCGATGGCGGCAGCTATTGCGCAAGGCGTAACCGTAACGCTGGCAACAGGCCGCATGTTTGCATCTGCCCAAAAAATCGCAAAACAAATCGAACTCAATGTTCCTATTATTACTTATCAAGGGGCACTCGTCAAAACACTGCTCGACGGACAGGTTTTATATGAAAGAAATGTACCGACCGATGCAGCCAAAGAGATTCATGCTTTTGCTGAAGCAAACGGTCTTCACCTGCAGCTTTATGTAGATGATGAACTTTACGGTACGGAAGACAATGACAAAATAAAGGCCTATTCCAAGCTTTCCAATATTCCTTACAAGATAGAGCCTGACTTCAAAAAATTGCTTGACTATCCGATGAACAAAATGCTCATTATCGATGAGCCCGCCCGCCTCGATGAGATCGCGGAGCAGTTAAAGCCGCTAGTCGGCGATCGTGTTCATATTACGAAATCCAAAGCGCACTACTTGGAGTTTATGCATAAGGAAGGAACTAAAGGACACGCCTTGCGTTTCATGGCGGAGCATCTCGGCTGTACGATGGACCAAACGATCGCCATGGGCGATGCTTGGAATGATAATGAAATGATTTTAGCTGCGGGGCTTGGCGTGGCGATGGGCAACGCCATACAATCATTGAAGGACATCGCCGACTATGTAACGCTAAGCAACAACGAGGAGGGCGTCCGTCACGTCATCGAGAAGTTCGTGCTGAACGCTTCAGCTGAATAGCCTTTCGATAGGTTATATCAAGCGAAACAGCCCCTTCGCTTCGAGCGAAAGGGCTGTTCCTTTAAGAGAAGGAGTAAAAAGATATGAACTGTCCAATTTGCGGACGACCGAATGAATGCGGCATCATCGCGTTTAAAGAACAAGGCACCGAATGCTGGTGCTTCAAGGAGAAGTTTCCGAAGGGGCTTCTTGAGCAAGTTCCTGAAGAAAGCCGTGGCAAGTCATGTATTTGCCAGCAATGCACGATCACCTATAATGAATCGGTCCAGCCTAAGGTCTAGATGGTAATATTCCTTGTAAGGCTATGATAAAATTCAAGCCCAAATAGGGCTGCCTATTGTTATGCGGCATACAGTCAATGGAATTTAACCGCTGGCCTTAAATAATTGGCTCATACGTTTCTGCACAGCGCTGCATCAGTAGGCAAAATGACCGGTTATGACTAATAAAAAATGAGGAGAGATCATACCGGTTCCGTACCGGCTCATACGTAACGAGCAGTCGATGCTTCATATACACCATAGCGAAGCTTACGAATCTTTCCGCGCTTTCCGAAGCGTGTATAGTAATATAGGCATAAAGCGAATGATCCTCAGGATCGTCCAATAAGCTCACGCCTGCACATGAAAACTCGGTCTGTATTTGTAATCGCCGAAGCAGAGACAGCGCCGGGTACAGCTCCGCATCCACATTGAACGATTCTAGAGTCATCGTAAGCTTGGCCTTTCTCCTTCGCTTATCCATCATAGCCCAAGCTGAGAGCTCTTTATCCCTGCGAAGCCAATGCTCATCCGTCTGGGCGCTCAGTACGTGCTCTTTATCATCATTCAATGTGATGCTCACCATTTTCCCCTCCTTTAACAATAAGACTTGGCCTAATATAAATCGTCAATCCGTTTCGTCATATGAACGAGCTGTTCCGTCGCCCAATGCCGTTCCACGTAGCCGCGCGACTTCCAGAATGGATAGCCGCCTGGCAAGTGCAGCTCCGTATGCAAGTATCCATCCGTATAGCCCGCTCGGCGCGCGAATGCCTCCCATTCTGCATACAAAGCCGAGCCTACGCCTTGCCCACGGTAGTCTTGACTAACATAAACCTTCGTTACTTCACCAATAGCCGTGCCTTGAAAGAATGGCTCCATAAGCGGAAACCTTCCATCATATGGACGTACTGCCGCCGTACCGATAATTTGGCCTGCTTCATTTTCGGCTAGAAAAAAGCATGCATGGTCAGGTTTGACATATATATCGTCGAAATGCGCTAAATCAGCTGGGTTTTCGTTATATGTACCAGGAGCATACAGCTGCTTCATTGTACTTAACACAAATTCAAATATTTCGTCTCTCCGCTCGCTGCCGGCAGCCGTAATTCGATAGCTTTTATTATTCATTCATTATGCTCCTTAATTGCGCTCGCATTTATACGTAATTATTACGATTTATTATATCAGAATCATTGCGATTTGCAAGGAAGGCCTAAGCGTTTAACCGGTTATTCAAAAAGGAGCCCCTCCACA
The DNA here is from genome assembly GCA_051750645.1 of Bacillota bacterium. Classification (GTDB taxonomy): domain Bacteria; phylum Bacillota; class Bacilli; order Paenibacillales; family Paenibacillaceae; genus Pristimantibacillus. The sequence goes on from JBNJJW010000002.1 coordinate 303,988, forward strand.
GCAGTGGGAAGACTCCTTTTGTTTACTTGCGACTTGTCTGTTAAGATACGGCTTTGCATTCTTTCTTGCATTCGCCTTTGCTGCAGCTTTTATAAGTACCAGTAAAGTCGAGCCGGTGATCGGATACTTTAAAGCCGTATTCACGTTCAAGCCGCTCTTCGAGTTCACCTAACCAATCCTCTTTAATTTCCTGCAGTGATCCGCAAACATCGCAAATCAAATGATGGTGCATATGCTCATGATCTTCGCCGCGAAGGTCGTACCTGGCCACTCCGTCGCCGAAATTCATTTTCTCAACAATGTGCAGCTCTGCCAGCAGCTCTAACGTCCGGTACACCGTGGCAAGACCGATTTCGGAAAATTGTTGCTTCACAAGCATGAACACACCTTCTGCGCTCAAATGATCCTGTTCATTTTCGAGCAGAACCCGCAAAATAATTTCCCGCTGGGTAGTCAATTTGTATCCGTTCGCCATCATGTGCCGGTTAATTCTATCCATTTCCGCTGTGACGTTCAACATGTGCCTGGGTACCTCCTTTTAAACAAAACACGAATATGTTTTTGTCATTTTTGTAAAGGCTTACTTTTAGAATAATTATAATCTAATGGTAGTATACTTTTCGGAATTACGCAAATACCATATTTTAATGACTCATACTTATAAGACAGAGGATATGCCTCCGTCGATATTTACTGAAGTGCCCGTCACAAAGAAAGCGGCCTCGGAAACAAGGAATCCAATAACATTAGCGGCTTCTTCTGTCCGCCCAATTCTTCCAAGCGGTATATTATGCCGGGGATCTGATGCGAACTCATCCCAGGATAATTCAGGAGCGTTCTTCTGCCACATTTTTTCTATTTGGGCACTGCGAATTAACCCGATGCAAACCGCATTGACACGTATACGGTCAGCAGCCAAATCTTTGCTCATTGCCTTGGTAAGCGCAAGTCCTGCCGCACGGCTTACGGACGAAGGCAGCGACGATGCGGACGGCGTTTTCCCCCCGATAGCGGTTACGTTGACGATAGCCCCTCCTCCCGCTTTACGCATGTATGGAAGGACCGCTTGAGAGAAATGTACGGCACCGAAAAGCTTCAAGTCCAAATCAGCCGTCCAAGCATCCGCCTCTACCTCCTCGAATGGCCTTGCAGCTGCTGTGCCCGCATTGTTAACGAGAATATCTATCCTGCCGAACCGTTCTACCGTTTCAGCAACTGCTATGCGTATATCCTCCGGTATTGACACGTCCGCACGGATCGCCAAAGGCTCTCTTCCCGTCTGTTCCTTTATATGTTGCGAAGCACTCCCCAGCGTACCCGCATCTCTGGCAACGATCGCCACCTCTGCCCCCTCGGCAGCAAGCAATCGCGCAGTAGCAAGCCCAATCCCTTTGCTCCCGCCGGTAATAACCGCAACTTTCCCGTTTAGTCCCAGCTCCATATTAATTCCCTCCATTATGCTTATTTTTGGACCGTTTTTATAACCTTTTGCACCTCTTTATTGATATCTATTTCCGTATTCGACGGCAGATTAACAATGAAAATCCCGCCAAAAACCTGCTCGGACTTGCCCTGCCAATCACGAATTTTATTTTTAAGCAGTTTCAGCTCTAAGGAATGGATGACCTCTTTGCTAAGCAGCCAGTTGTGTCTTGTGAATTCTGATTTTTTAACCGTTTCTATGTAGATGGAAACATCCCGTGTCGTATTTACTTTGATAACGTCCCCGAACGAAACCTTCTCCGTAAACACAGGATTTTCCTCAATTTTATAGATGTCGTCATCCAGCTGCGTTACATCTAGAACTTCAACCTCTAGACCCGAGCCATCAAAGCAAAGATGTAATTGTATAAAGTCTTGAATGCTGCTCACCCTCTATGCCTAAAATCAAATAAAGTTATTCGAATCCCTTTTAACCAAGGTCCACATTCGTATAGTGCTCTACAGTAGGAAACGGATCATAAAAGTGGTGCAATAAACTTTTCCATTCCAAATACTCCGCCGATCCCCGAAAACCTTCGGTATGATCCTCCAGCGTCTCCCATCTCACTAGCAAAATATATTTACTGTCTTCCTCTATGCATTTCTGCAATTCGTGGTTGATATAACCTTTCATTTTAGAAATGATAGTCGAGGCCTTCTTAAAATTACGTTCAAACTCGTCAGAAAGCCCTGATTTCACTTGTAGTACCGCAACTTCCAGGATCATTTTAAAATGCCTCCTCTACTAATGCATAGCATATACGAATTGCTCAAAAAACACCACAGACAGCAATGAAAAAAAGCCCCAACCGGGGCTTATTTCGTACGTTTAGCAATCAAAACAACTCTAGTTACATAATAGACCGCGCCAACGAATAAACAAACCGCTGCGATAAACAACCCATTTACGTTGCTTCTGGTGCCAAACGCAACCTTTTGCTGCAAATTGTCTACACTTGCATAGCTGTTAACAATATCCGGAACATATGCTTTTGTAAGTAAATATCCATTCACTACTTGCCAACCAATGAAAACGACTGCAGTTAAAAATGAAACCATGAGCGATTCAATCAAAATCTTTACTCGGACCTTCTTCATCCTTACCCTCCGAAAGCGATTCGATAGCCATCTACATCTTGAATCGTAAACTCGCTAAAGAAATCATTCAAATCCGGTCCCTTAACAATTGGAATCCCTTTGTCCTTGATTTCTTCAAGCAGCGCCCGTACATCGGTATAACAAAAAGCATCGAAATACAGTCCGCCCTCTACTGAAGAGAAAGGTTTTACGTCCTCTTGATTTTGCGCCGGGTGAAGGATAAAGGTAACCGCATCCCTGTTCATGTGAACGTGCCGTACATCCGGGCCGCCGATTAGCTCATAGCTAAAGCCAAGCTTTTTGTAAAATTCAATCGATTTCTCTAGATCCTTTACAAGTAAAACCATTGTGGGCCCGTTCAATTTGAAGTCTTTCACCTTTATGTAACTCCTCTCGATTCATTTCTCTAAACGCTATATGACTATTCGTTAAAATGTTTTAATTTCCTTTTTTTTGCTTAGTAAATCTCTTCTCGGCACATCCGCCTAGTAATTTTTCAGGACAGGAAAATCGATATATTTCACGAATACTTCAAAATAGAAATTAGATCGTTTTTTGAAACGATCGGAACCATTGGGGGATTAGATGAACTTAGATATTAGGGTATCAAATCATGCGTTTGCGGATCTGAATGAATATGTTCTAGAAACAAAAAATCTTCTTTCTGCCTCCGCCGCATCTACTTTCGTTATTCAAAACGATTTCATCGTAAATGAATGGTACGCAGGCTTTCATGACAATAGAGACGGGAGCCGCATGGTAGATGCAGAATCCCAGTTCAATGTCGCCTCCATTCGCAAAACTTATCTCGGCATTGCTATAAGTCTGGCTCTGTATGAAGGAAAGATAAAAAGCCTTAATGACCGCGTAACAGACTACTTGGATGATCTGAACGAATCCGTAATGAGTAACACGACGATCCGCCATTTGCTAACCCATACACATGGTTTAGAGGGTCTGAATAATAGAGAATTTCCACCGGGTACAGACTGGAAATATAATAACGCAGGTGTTAATTTGCTTATTAGAATGATTCACAAACTCTTCGATCAGCCGCTCGCTCATGTAATGGATAAGAGAGTGTTCCAGCCTTACGGCTTTAAGGAAACAGGCTGGAGAAAACAAGAGAATGACAAGCTTGTTTGGCTAAATGAATCCTATGCTGGAGATCAAGGCGGGGAAGCCAACCTCTTTGTAAGCACGCGGGAGCTGGCAGTTTGGGGATATATACATTTAACTAAAGGGAAATTTATGGGTAAACAAATCATTCCCAGTAAAGTATTTGAACAAGCTGTCTCGATTGTCTCACCTGCACATCTTGATGAATACTTGCCCCGACATGGATTTTTTTGGTGGGTACAAGATCAACCGCGGCCTGCATCCGAGCTAGGCAATGATCTTCCGAGGGGTACGTATCAATCCCTTGGCTTCTATGGAAATGCCTGTATAGTTATCCCGGAATGTAAAGCAGTCGTAGTACGAATGTTTAACCAGACCGACTCTAATCCTCCGGGTTATGATTATTTAAAGGATATTCAAACGTTTGGAAACATTTCTTACAGATGCATACGCAACCTTCAACGCTAGGAAAACTTAGACTTTTTAGTGAGTCGCTAAGTTTTGCCTGTATTTCATCCAGTCAAAGCAGGCTACACTGCTGCTACAGTGACGTTTGAGTGGAAAACATACAATCAAAACCGACAATCTAGCCCACTCGAGTGCCATGCCGCCCGTTTGATTGTACAAAATCCTCTCTAACTAAGATAACGACTCTTTCCTATCGGCCTGATTGTACGAAATCCAATCAAATCGCCAGCACACCTCCACTAGAGTCAACTAAACGACCAAATCAGCTAAATGGGGTACTGCCAAGGAAAATAGATGGTAAGTTAAGCTTTCTTGAAAGAAAGGCTGCCCCTAAAGCAGGTTTACCTACCTTTGGGACAGCCACTTATCTATTCAAATCAACAATTATTCAGTCATTATCATTGTCATCATCACCTTTACCTTTACCTTCTTTCTCTCGTTCTTTCTCTCGTTCTTTCCTTTCCTTTCTCTCTTGTTTACTTTCTCTCTCTCTCTCTTTCTTCTCATCCTTATCATTATCATCGTTATCATCGTTATCATCATTTGAGTTTGATTTATTTTCCTTGTTCTTCAGCTTGACGGGAGCCTCAGGAAACGACATGACTGGCTCATCCTCCAATGCCCCAGACATTAGCGCTTGGAATACAACAGCCGCAGCCTTTGAGCTCGTCGTTAGATAATGAGTGCTGTCGCTCTGGTCATAGCCTAACCATACCGCGCCTACAAGCTGAGGCGTATAGCCGACAAACCAATTATCCTTTGCGCCATATCCGGTTGTTCCCGACATCTGAGTCGTTCCTGATTTCCCGGCGAGAGGACGGCCCTCTATAGCAGCCGACTCGCCGGTTCCTTCTCGAATGACGCCTTCAAGCATAGCCGTCATCGTGCGTGCAATTGCCGGCTCCGTGACCTTTTCTCCAGACGTCCCCTTTGCCTCAGCTAAAACGGTACCATCAGCCGACTCTATCCGGATAATGGCATGTGCATGCATTCGGATGCCGTCATTGGCAAAAACGCCAAATGCTTCAGCCATATGAAGCGGCGATACGCCTTCTTGAAGTCCGCCGAGCGCAAGCCCAAGCGTTCGGTCCTCATCCGTTAACGGAATTCCGAATCGTGAGGCGGCATCTATTCCTTTATCGATCCCGATCTCATTAAGGATTTTTACAGCCGGTATATTATATGAGTTAATAAGCGCTTCATACAGCGATACTTCTCCATGATAGCCTCCTCCCGCATTTTGAGGCTCATAGCCGCCGATATTAATCGGCTCATCAATTAGCTTATCGTTCGGTTGATAACCCAGCTCAAGAGCAGGCGTATAAACAGCAACCGGCTTTAACGTTGAACCTGGCTGGCGTTTCAGCTGCGTAGCCCTGTTAAATCCGCGAAACGGCTGCTCGCCTCTGCCTCCGACAAGCGCTCGAATCCCTCCGTCGCGCGGATCAACCAGTATGGCTCCGCTTTGTATAAGCTGGTCTTGCGAGCTATCCGGAAACAGCGAAGCCTCTGCGTACACTCGCTCCGCCGCTTCCTGCATCTTAGTATCCAGCGCGCTATAGATCCGAAGGCCGCCTTGCAGCACTTCATTTTCCGATAATCCGTATTGTGTCATGGCTTCGCGAATCATGTGATCCACGTAATACGGATAACGAATGTCATCCACTCTGCTCGGCTTCGAGGTTAATATTTCAATCGGCTCGTTGACAGACACGTTGTATTCCGTCTCTGTAATCAAGGATTGGTCCTTCATTAGCTGCAGAACAACGTTACGCCTTTCCTTAGCCTTTTCCATATGCTTATAAGGTGTGAGCGCCGAAGGGGCCTTAATCAGGCCTGCCAGCAAAGCGGATTCCGCTACCGTCAGTTGATTGACTTGCTTTCCGAAATAGGTATACGCCGCTCTTTTAATCCCCCACGCCCCGTCGCCGTAATAGATCTGATTGAGATACATTTCCATAATTTCTTCCTTGTTATAGTTCTCTTCAATTTTCTTTGCTAAAAGCACTTCGTTCCATTTCCGCGACCACGTCCGTTCATGCGATAAAAAAACGTTTTTGGCAAGCTGCTGCGTTATCGTGCTGCCGCCTTGAACCGTCCCGCCCGCAGAAAAATTAGTAAAAAAAGCGCGTGCGATCGCCCGCATGTCCATTCCATCGTGCTCGAAATAACGCTTGTCCTCAACCGCAACAACAGCATCAACCATATGTTTAGGGATATCGGCATAGCCGATCTCTTCGATCTTATTGAAGGACAAGCGCGTTACCTCTTGCCCGTTTTGATCATACAAAATCGTTGCCGCAGGCAGCGGCACCTCAAGCTGGTCAATATCTTGTACTGCCACCAGCACCCGGAACGAAGCCCATCCTCCCAGTACGATCGCTGCAAACACAGCAGCGGCAAAGATCACAACTTTTTTGGCATTTATTTTTTTAAACTTAAGTGCCGTATTTATATTCATTCAAGTTCCCCCCTGATAGCCCACTTCTCTTTTTGTATACTTTTCGTTAAAGGGAACGTTTTTTAGTACGTTTGGCTCAGCCAATTTCCACTAAAATAGAAATAGGGTGAACCCGCAGTTCAGATCTCTCTGATGCGAATCCACCCTTTTTAAAGACGCTATTTGGTTATGCATGCATTTCCGAATCAGAATCCTCATCGTAATCAGTCATCAAAACCTGTAAGAAATCTTTCCGTTTACTCAAATACTGCCGATATTGCACCTGGGCAATTTCATCATCCGGATTGGCTGCCAAATAAATTTCCAACTCCGCTATCGTTTGTTCAATGTTTTGAAAGACTTCCTTGTCGGCATAGCTGTCTTCAAAAAGCTTACGTAAATGCTTCATTGCATCATTCAACTTATGTTCCTCCTGCTGCCCTATTCTATTGTTTTGCAAATATAATGGTAGACCTGCAAAAATCGGGCTTCGTTACTTAATATATTCAGGAGCTGCATATTTAGAACGGCTTTCGTCTAGAATGGACAATGGGCAAATACGCTAAAAAACCCCACTGAAAAAGTTCAGTGAGGTTTGATTTCCGGGAGCACCGGCAGATTGAGAAATCCGACTGGCTTGCCGATATTTACTGTTGCATATACATTGGAGCAGCCATCTGTTGCTGGTTCTGCATCATTCCCATGTTATTCATCATATTTCCTGCCGTTTGATAGCTGTTTAACACCGTATTCGTTGTTTCCTCTTTCATGGTCGGCACTTGATAGTAACCGCTCTGGTTCATGAATTGCCATACCTCATAAGCTTGCTCTGCACAGTTTATTGCTCCTTGCTGCATCATTCGGCGAAGCTGCGGATCTGCGCATTCAAGCGAGGCAATCATTTTCATGGTTGCGGACGATTTATGGCAGCCAAGAATGCCGCTTGCAACATCCCGATCATCCATTTGGTTCATCGATAAGTTCGGGCTTTGCTGAGCAGGATTGTCAAGACCGTAAATAGGAGCCATATTATTAGGCGAACGGTAAGGCACCGCTTGGCCTCTCCCTTGCTGATTCAAGGTTTGAACGGTTTGATTGTAATCATTAATCGTAAACTGAAGCTGACGGTCTAGCATTTGAAGTAAACGTTGATCCTTCACATGCGGACGATACAATTGAAATAGATTGATACAATCAATCGTAGCTGTCAAAATTTCATGTACTTCCATTGTTTCATGTGCGCCCATATGTGCTGCCAATGCAAACTACCCCCTGTAAAGGTTTGATGTGGTCATAAACCTCGATTAGTATGTCCATATAAAAATGCGGTATCCGCAATATTGCTAAAATAAAAAAACTCCGTCCAAAGCACTCCACGCTTGGAATAGCTTCAAACAGAGTTTCTTATGACTTAAATATCCGCCAGCACCTGATACCAGACGCCCTTCTTAGAATAAAGGTTTTTTCTGACCTCGGCCCAGCCGCCCAGGTACGAAATATCGAACAGGTCCTCTGGCACTTCAAAACGGTCCTTCGTATCCGCTGCAACCTTCGCATCTACCGAGCGGAAACCGTGTTCGACGAAAAGCCGCTGCGCTTCTTCGCTATGTAAGTAAGCGATGAAGGCTTCCGCTATCTCGCGGGTTCCATGCTTATCCGCATTTTTATCAACGACAGCGGCAGGATTTTCAATCAAAATCGTACTCTTCGGAACGACGATTTCATACTCGATGCCTTTTTTGAGCCGCGCCAGCAGCTCATTCTCATACGTTACGATGACGTCGCCAACGCCATATTCGAAAGCTGCCATCGATGCCCGGCCGCTTTTATCAAGCGATTCGACATTAGCGTGAATAGCCTTAAGGAAGCTTTTGGCATATTCAGGGTCCTTGGTACCGTTCTTTTCTTCGGACTTCTTCAGTCCCGCTCCGTAGATCGCGTTTATATCCCATTGCGCTCCGCCGGAAGTTTTCGGATTCGGATAAAGTACTTTAACCCCATCTCGAGTCAAATCTTCCCAATCCTTTACGCCTAACGGGTTACCAGCACGCGTCCCCATTACGACTATGGAATTCGTGATAAAACCTTTATTAATTTGAGACTTCCAATCATGCGTAATAAAACCGGCATCCGCTACCTTGTCCAGATCGCCTTCCATTGCAAGAATAGCAACGTCTGCTTCGAAGCCGCCGGCTATGGCACGCGCTTGGGTACCTGAAGCCTCGTAGGATTCTTGGAACGTCACCTTCTGCCCAGTCTCCTGCAGCCAATACGACTGGAATGCAGGCAGAAGTTCAGCGAAAGCGTCCTTCACAACCGAATATGCACCGATTACAAGCGTTACGTCGCCGTCTTGTACGGAAGAATCAGCCGGATGATCGATCGGATCAGCTTTACCGCAGCCTGCTGCAACGAGCAGCATAACCGCAGCAAGCAGCACCGCGATCATGCGCTGGCTTGTTGCTCGATTTATTTTCATGTTCGCATACAACTCTTTCTAAGTTGATATTAAATATGAATAGGCATTGGATCTACCTTCAGTTTATTTTCCGCAATCCAGCTCTCGTTATCGTTGAACAGATAGGCACGATGCACAAGCACGCTTACCTGGTCGCCAGGGTGCAGCACTTCCTTCTCAAGCGAACGGTAAGTGATCAGCTTCGTATCGCCGACCAGCAGCTCTACCATCCACTCGCTGCCGCGGAAATGCAAATGCTTCACTTTCCCTGGCAGTGTTGCCGATGCCAGCTTAATTTCTCCCGGCTTACCGATTTCAATATATTCCGGACGAATCAGCGCTTTGGTTCCCGGACGGCTTCCCGCATCCTCAAAGCCCTTGAGCTTCGCAATGTTGTCAACGATCGTCGACTCGCCGATAAAGCTTGCAACGAACGGTGTCTCCGGATTTTTATAAATATCCCACGGACTGCCCTTTTGCTCCAGCCTACCCTTGCTGATGATCATAATTTCATCGGCTACCTCGATCGCTTCCTCTTGGTCATGCGTCACGAAAATAGACGTAATACCGACGCGCTCAATCATGTCCTTAAGCCATGTACGCAGCTCCGAACGGATTTTGGCATCGATCGCGGCGAATGGCTCATCGAGCAGCAGCAATTGCGGCTCAGGCGCAAGCGCTCTCGCGAATGCGACACGCTGACGTTGTCCGCCGGACAGTTGATGCGCATATCGGTGCTCAAAGCCTTTAAGGCCTGTAAGCTCCACCAAGTACATAACGCGCTCGCGGATTTGCTCCTTCGACTGCTTCTTCACCTTAAGGCCGAAAGCAATGTTATCATATACGGTCATATGCTTGAATAGAGCATAGTTTTGAAATACGAAGCCGATGCCGCGCTCCTGCGGCGGGAGGTCGTTAACCCGTTGGCCATGGAAAATAATATCGCCTGAGGAAGGCGTCTCAAGCCCCGCAAGCATACGAAGTATGGACGTTTTACCGCCGCCGCTCGGTCCGAGCAAGCCGATCAAATGACCTTTTTCGATTTCAAAGCTGACATCCTTCACTGCGTGAAAATCGCCAAAGTTTTTGTTTAAGTTCCGTACTTCGATATGCATGGCTTAATGCACTTCCTTTCGTTTTTTTGCCCATTCCATCAACAGCAGCAGTCCGACGGAAAATGCCGCAAGGACAAGGGCAACGCCGTTGGCGGCAACAACGTTAAAATTTTCAACATCCTGATAAACGAGTGTCGTCGCGGTTTGCGTCTTATTCATAATGTTTCCGGAAACGACGAGCACGGCGCCAAACTCACCGAGCGACCGCGCCACTGTCAGAACGACGCCATAGATGACGCCCCACCGGATCGAAGGCCATGTTACTTTCCAGAACGTATACCACGAGTAAGCTCCAAGCGTGGAGGCCGCCTCCTCCTGCTGCGCTCCAATTTCCTGAAGCACCGGCATAACCTCACGCACCATAAGCGGGAACGTCACGAACAATGTCGCGAGAATCATCCCGGGCAGCGCGTATACGATTTTGAAGCCGGCGTCCTCGAACAATGCTCCGAGTACGGTGTTGGGTCCGAGAATGAGGACGATCATCAGACCGCCAATTACCGGCGATACCGCGAACGGCAAATCGACTAGACTATTGAGCAACCGCTTCATCCGCCGTCCAATCCATTCGGCGCGAACGAGATACATCGCAAGCATAATGCCAAACACCGTATTTAAAGCCGTAACCACGACAACGATAATTCCGGTCATCATTAACGCATGCAGCGACTCCGGACGAGTAATTCCTTCAACAAATCCGCTCCAGCCTTCCGCCCATGATCCGGTGAAAATTTTGATCAAAGGCGCAATAAGCAGCAGCGCGAATACAATATAGGTTAACGTAATCCATAGTCTTCTCATCATTGACCGGACCTCCTTGCTTGAATGAGGTTAACCGTCCATAAGATGATAAACGATAGCGTCAGCAGCAGCACAGAAACTGCGGCCGCTCCCTGCGGATTGCTGCTTTCTATTTCCCCGAAAATATAAACGGATGCAATTAACGTCTTGCCCGGAATGTTGCCGGCAACGAGCACGACTGCGCCAAACTCTGCGAGTCCGCGCGAGAAGGCCAGCATAGCGCCGCTTAAAATGCCAGGCAGCATGGTCGGGAATATTACGCTAAAAAATGTCTTCGCGCGTGTAGCGCCTAACGTATAAGCCGCTTCTTCCTCCGATTTATCCATTTCCTCGAGCAGGGGCTGTATAGCCCGAATAACGAAAGGAAACGTTACGAACAGCATTGCCACTACGATTGCCGGCTCATGGAATACGATCTCAATACCAGCTTTCCCAGCTAAACCGCCAACGAGACTATTGGGTCCAAGCAGCAGCAAAATCATCAGACCGCCTACCGCTGTAGGTAATGCAAATGGCAAATCGACTAGACTATTAAGCAATCTTCGTCCGGGAAACCGGTAACGAATAAGCACCCAGCCAATCATCGTTCCGAGGAAGATATTCAAGAGCGTTGCGATGACCGCTAATTTTACCGTAAGCAGCACGGCTTTCCAGGCTAACGGGTCCGAGACGCTTTCCCAAAAGGGAGTCCATCCGAGCGAAAATGACTGCGAGTAAATTCCGGCGATTGGTAAAACGATAAGAAAGATAAAGTAGAGCATAATGGTGCTCCGAAAACCGAAGCTCCACCACTTGCCGCGAAACATAGCATTCACTGTGACTTAACCTCCAGACCATCGGCTCGTGCCGTAGGTGTAGCAAAACGACTAAAAACATAATTCCTATTAAATTACTAGGTATTAATAATGTAGCATCCAAACTGGGATTAAGTCAATGCTAAATTTAGAAAAACTAATCGCTTTTATAGCATATTCTTATGAACGTTTCTCAAGGTTTTATTCTTATATACAAAAAGAGAGGAGATCAGCATACGCCGATACTCCTCCATTCTTATTCACCTTCAATATAATAGACGCTTTCGCCCTCGGTAATGATAGCTTGTCCTTGCGTCAGGTCGGTTATCCAAGCGATAAATGCCTCTGCCTCAGGCGCCTCAGGTAAACAGCGTACGATGACACGGTCCGTAAAGTCCGTGCCGCCGACGCGTGTACCCCTGCCGTGCAGCTCATTCTCCAGCTTGCCATACCATGTATAGTCTACATCTACGAACACCTCGCGATGCAGCACGTTGACGATTTCATCCGCCGCCTCGATGCCGGCAACCGCTCCGTCAGTGTAAGCGCGGACGAGTCCGCCTGCTCCTAGCATAATACCGCCAAAATACCGCGTCACTACGACAGCGACATTTTTCAATCCCTTATGCTTAATGACTTCTAGAATCGGCTTGCCCGCCGTACCGCTTGGTTCTCCGTCATCGGACGCCTTCTGGAACTGATCCCGTTCGCCAACCAAATAGGCCGAGCAGTTATGTGTAGCTTGCCGGTGCTGAAGCTTAATTTCATTGATGAAAGCGACTGCTTCCTCCTCCGACTCCACCGGCTTCGCATGCCCGATGAAACGGGACTTCTTAATCACGATCTCTGCGCTTTCTTGCCGTCTCACAGTTGAATACTTATCGAGCATAGGCTGCGGCTCCCGTATACCGGTCGTGCCGGTTTATTACAGCCGCGCTTCCAGCTCGGCTTTTTCTTTCTCGAAGCCCGGCTTGCCGAGCAGCGCAAACATATTCTTTTTGTAGGCTTCAACGCCCGGTTGGTCGAACGGATTAACGCCAAGCAGGTAACCGCTGATTCCGCAAGCTTTCTCGAAGAAATAAACGAGGTAGCCGAAGGAGTAAGGCGTCATATCCGCAATGTTAACGATCAGGTTCGGCACTTGGCCATCCGTATGCGCAAGCAGCGTTCCTTCGAATGCTTTCTTGTTCACGAAGTCCATCGTTTTGCCTGTCAGGAAGTTAAGGCCGTCAAGATCCGCATCGTCGTGCCCGATCGTGATTTGTTCAGCCACTTCATTCACTTGAATGACCGTTTCGAAAATGTTTCGGTTGCCCTCTTGGATGAATTGACCCATCGAGTGCAGGTCAGTCGAGAAATCTACAGCTGCCGGGAAGATCCCCTTGTAGTCCTTGCCTTCGCTTTCGCCGAAGAGCTGCTTCCACCACTCGGATACAAAATGCAGCGATGGCTCGTAGTTAACGAGAATTTCGGTTGCTTTGCCTTTGCGGTAAAGCGCGTTGCGGGCAGCCGCATATTGGTAAGCCTCGTTCTCGGCGAGGTTAGGGTTGCTGTATTCTTTCGACGCGTCAGCCGCGCCTTGCATCATCGACTCGATGTTGATGCCCGCAGCAGCTATTGGCAATAAGCCTACAGCTGTAAGCACGGAATAACGTCCGCCTACATCGTCGGGGATTACGAAAGACTCATAGCCTTCTTCAGTGGAAAGCTTCTTCAGAGCGCCTTTCTCTCTATCTGTTGTTGCATAGATACGTTTGCGGGCTTCTTCTTTGCCGTATTTCTTCTCAAGTGCTGCTCGGAATACGCGGAATGCGATGGCAGGCTCAGTTGTCGTACCGGATTTCGAAATAACGTTGATCGACCAGTCGCGTCCTTCAACCAATTGCAGCAAATGAGTTACGTATGTCGAGCTGATGTTGTTACCAGCGAATAGTACTTGCGGCGTTTTACGCTCTTCCTTAGGTAAAATATTATAGAACGAGTGCGACAGCATTTCGATCGCCGCGCGGGCTCCCAGGTAAGAGCCGCCGATGCCAATTACGATCAGCACTTCGGAATCCGATTTGATCTTGTCAGCAGCCTTCTGAATGCGGGCAAACTCTTCCTTATCGTAGTTAGTAGGAAGGTCGATCCAGCCCAGGTAATCCGAGCCTGCTCCCGTTCCGTTATGTAATTGCTCGTGCGCGAGGCGAACCGACTCCGCCAAATAATCGATTTCATGCTTGCCGACGAAAGTCAGCGCTTTGCTGTAGTCAAATTTAACTGTTTTACTCATGTAAACAAAGACCTCCTAAAATTTTTGCGAAGCAAAAATAACTTCATAAGCCTATTCTTGAGAAAAAAGCACAATTTCAACTTTTGTGTTTAGGATATCGGATTATCCCCTCAAACACAAGCGTACAAAGAATGAATTCTTCATGAAGACCATGTATAATCGTAGGAAAATACATAATAGGCGTGGAGGGAAAAGCAATGATAAAAGTAGGATTTATCGGACTTGGCGTTATGGGCTTAGGCATGGCGGCAAATTTATTGCAAAAAGGGTTCGAGGTGACGGTATATAATCGTACGCCGGGCAAAGCTGCCTCGCTAACCACCCTTGGGGCGAAAGAACTGGACAGCCCGGCTGCCGTGGCGCAAGCCTCGGAGGTCGTTATTACGATGATTAGCAACGATGCGGCCATACGCGAGGTCTATTGGGGCGAGAACGGCGTCTTCGCCGGAACTCGCAGCGGTCATACGCTCATTGACTGCAGCACAATCTCGCCGACTTTGGCGAAGGAGCTCGCGGCAGCGGCGGAGACCCTCGGTGCCTCGTTCCTCGACGCTCCGGTAACCGGCAGCAAGCCGGCCGCAGAGGGCGGCACACTTGTCTTTATGGTAGGCGGTCCGGCAGAGACACTTCACGGAGTTGAGGACGTCTTGCTTGCAATGGGACGCAAGGTTATTCCAATGGGCGCTAACGGCAGCGGCTCGGTGGCGAAGCTTGCTCATAACACGATCGTTGGCATCAATGTCGTCGCACTTGCCGAAGGAATGGCAATCGCCGCAAAAGGCGGCATCGATGGCGCCTCGTTCATCGAGCTCGTCCAATCGGGCGGTGCAGCAAGCAAAGCAGCTGAGCTCAAAGGCGCCAAGCTGCTCGAAGGCAATTACGACGTGCAATTCTCGCTTGAGCTGATGCTGAAGGACTTGAAGCTCAGCTCCGTCCTGTCGGACGGCTTGAAGGTGCCAACGCCAATGCTGGAGGCGGCGAAGAGCCAGTTCCAGATCGGAGACAGCATGGGCCTTGGCGAGCTGGATATGTGCAGCGTAGCCCAAGCTTATGAGCAATGGATAGGCCGCAAGCTTGGCGCTAAATCATAGGGAGCTTCGCGAAGGGTCTGCGCCTATGTACATAACATAAATAAAGGGTTGCCCACCGAGTAGATTCATCTACAATCGGGGCAACCCTTCGCTTATCGTTACTTAGCAACCTCCTGTTTCTCAATGACATCGTCCTTCGTCTCTGCGACAAGTTCCTTGGCTGACGACTTGAACTCATGCAGCGTTCGTCCTACTGCTCTGCCCAGCTCCGGCAGCTTGGACGGTCCGAATATGATTAATACCACTACAAGAATCATAATAAGTCCCGGCAAACCAATACTTTGCAGCATCAACCATCATCTCCGTTTCTTCATTGTATAGTGCTCGGCTTCTACGCTTAATCTTGATTGTGAGGGATCGGATAAGCGGCTACCGCCTCAATCTCGATCAGCCAATCCTTGTTGACCAGACTTGCGACGCCGACAGTGGAACGCGCCGTCTTGACGGGATTGTCCTTCGTATTGAAGAACTTCGCATACGCGTTGAACCAGCCTTGATAATCGAATTCCCCCTTCTTGGCAGCGTCTGGGGTAATATACACCCGGAGATAGACTACATCCTTCATGGTAAGCCCTTGCTCCTTAAGCTGCTTCTCGATGTTCAAAAGTATCCCTTCCCCTTGCTTCTCCGTATCACCGTAACGCTCGTATACCGTCTTGCCGTCCTTGTTCAGCAGCGGTGGAACAGTGCCGCTCGTTGAGAACGTCGCCGTCCTCGCCGGTATAGCAACCGCGCTTGAGATTGACGCGCTCGGGCTTCCGTAGAATTCAGGCTCGTGGACTGGCGTTAATGGCAATTTTTTAGGCGTTAGCGCGCTGGCATAGACGGACGCTCCCAGAAAACATGACAATAGGACGGCTCCGACTACTATTTTTACATTGCGCTTCATCTTGATCTTCATTTCCATATTCAGCATTCCTCCTATAATTTCATCATCCGATCCGAATGCGCCTGTTTACTCTTTCATAACGCGCTGATGAATATCGGTGACGACTGCGCGGGCCGACTCGATGCCACCTGCCATCCATGCCGTAATATAGCTCATATGCTCACCTGCGAGGTAGACTCTCCGGTCCGGCTTGCATAGCGTCGGATATACCGTCGTGCGCTGGTCTCCCGTATAAGATACCCAGCCGCCGAGATTATACTTGATTCGTTTCCAGTCAACGGAGAAAGAAGCCTCGAACTCCTTGTGATATTGCGGATGAATCTTTGCACCCTGCTGCAGCGCATGCGCTTCCCGCCCAAGATACGTCATCTCACCCAGCTTGTCCGCATTTGCGCCGAACGCATAGTAACCTAGCAGCAGCCCTTTTTTCTGCATATAGCCTGTCGGAGGATAATAGATCGAAGTGATATCCATGTTGGTAAGTGTATTACCTCCGTAGATTTGCTCGTCCTCTTCCCAGAATCGGCGACTGAATTGCAGGCCGATCTTGCCCGCAGACGCATAGCCGATACTGTCGATTGCCTGCTTCATCTCAGAAGAGAAATCGGATTTGATCGATTTCAGCACGGAAAGAGGAATCGTACAAATGCAATATTCGCCTTCGATTTTGCGCTCCTCTCCTGAAGCAAGATCTTTATAATGAACGGTAACGCCCTTGTCGCTCTGCATAATCTCGATAACCTCGGAATGGAATTTGATCTTGCCCTTCAGCCGTTTCTCGAAAGCATTAGGGATCGCATCAATGCCGCCGACCGGATGGAACATCATCATTTGCTGGTCATAGCTGTATTCGCTGCTAAAGTAATTGCCGAAGCCCGAATTCAGGATCGCCTTCATGCTGAACGGGTCCCGGACAACGCCGGCATCTAGCCTTGCGCCCGGCTCATCCTTGTAGCCGCCTCGCGAGGAGGCTTTATAGAACAGATCGGCATCCAGACCACCCTCCGAGCGCAGATAGGCAACCAGCTTCTCCTTCTCCTCAGCGGTGAGCGGCATATCCAGTGCGTTTTGGTTAACCGCCTTGGCCATCAATTCGCTTACGTATCCGCGAACGTCCGCTTTCGCTTCGCGCTTCCTGATCTTTTTCCCGGACAGCTCGCCTACATTCTCGTTATAGTAATAGGCATGTTCATTCACATTATTGAACGGTTCAATCGGAATACCGAACTTCCTGATGTACTCCATCGTGACATGGAACTGCGGAATACGCATCGGGCCTGCATTAAAATATAAGCCGTCCGCGAAGCGCGCCACTTGCTTCGAAGCCCCTACCTCGGCGACCGTTGTGCCGCGGCGCACAGACCAGATGCGTCCTCCCGAACGGGCGCGCGCTTCAAGAATCGTGCAATCGTAGCCGGCTTGCCCTAACTCGTAAGCGGCGGTCATCCCAGCGATGCCGGCGCCTAATATAATAATTTTTTTGCCGCCGCGTTTGCTCATCGACAGCTCGTTCCTGTCCGGGGGGACGAAATCTGCTGCCTTCATCGTCTCCGGGGACAGCAGCCCAAGTGTACCCATTACACTGAATACTGCCGCCCCTCCACCGAGCTTCCCCACTGTGCTCAGAAACTGCCGCCTTGACATCTCAGCAGGCGTTTTCGTCGACTCCATTCCGCTCACTCCATTCGTCGGCTTTGTATGTATCACACCGACAAGATAACATGGACTGCGGAACAGACACTATTATTATGTTAGAAAAACTAACATAAATATTCTTTATCTCTTTTTTTGTTATCGATAAACAAGTCGACTATAGTCATATCTGCCTATATTAATGAAGGTTATAATTTTTACATTTGAGGACTGTAGTCCATAATGACCATTGTTATTTTATATACAGCCTGCTAAAATCTCCATCAAACCCGATCTATTGTTAGGATAACTAACTCAAACCTATCATGAATATGCAGGAAAGCAACCACCTATTTTCTATTGTTCTAGGAGGCGAAGCAATGAGCATTAAAGTAATGACTATCGGAACGGTTCGCAAATTAACCGGCTTAACGGCGAGGCAGATACGATATTACGAGGAGAAGCAGCTCATATTCCCCGACAGGACGCAGGGCAGAGCCAGGAAGTACTCATTCGAGGATGTGGACATTCTTAAGGAAATTCATACGAAACTTCAAGACGGCTTCCATACGTTCGAGCTTCGCAAGACGCTTGCTCATCATCATGTGCGTTCCTAATACTCGGAAAGGATGTGCGTCTTAATGAGCAAACGAACAATCATGCCGTTATTGGAGCATATCATCGAGCTTCGCAGGCAGCTGATTTGGATTATTGCCGTATTCGCCGTTTTCACTGCTGTCGGCCTTGCTTTATCTCCGGTCATACTCGATTATATCAAAAGCACACCGCCGGCTTCGACGCTCGAATGGAATGTTTTCTCGCCCTTCGACGGTATCCGCATGTATATGAGCGTTGCGCTCGTGTTCGCATTCGCCGGCTCTTTGCCCGTCACGCTTTATCTGATCTGGGGCTTCGTCAAGAAAGGTCTTCACCAGCACGAACGCAGCGCCGCACTCAAATATATCCCTTACAGCGTTATATGCCTGCTTCTTGGACTGAGCTTTGGGTACTATGTCGTGCTGCCAATGAGCTTCTCTTTCATCACTGATGTCTCCGAGAAGATGAATCTTGTCGAAACCTACGGCGTTACCCAATACTTCAGTTTCATGATTAACATCGTCCTGCCAATCGCCGTCGCTTTTGAGCTTCCGATTATCGTCATGTTCCTGACCAAAATCGGCTTATTGACACCTGAACGCCTTAAGAAATCGCGGCGTTATGCCTATCTCATCCTCGTTATCGTCGCCAACGTGATCTCGCCGCCGGACTTTGTCTCCGCCTTTATCATCTTAATCCCGCTTGTAGCGCTCTATGAGATCAGCGTCTTTCTCTCGCGGGCTGTGCACCGCAAGAGGCTTGAGCTTATTGAAGGCGCAAGCACTGCCGTTTAACGGTTTTATATGCAGTGAAGGCCGCCGGGATGGTCCCGGCGGCCTTCACTGTTTTTCAATAATAAGGAGAAATCATAAGATACACGACAACACCCGTGAAGCTAACGTACAACCAGATCGGCATCGTCCATCTTGCAATCCGCCGATGCTTCTCCACTTTCATCTGCAGCCCTCTGACAACAGACATCAACGCAAGCGGTACTACGACAATGGCTAGCACGATGTGAGTAAGAAGGACGAAGAAATAGATGCCGCGCAGCACGCCTTCCCCGCCATATTTCGTCGATTCCGTCAAGTAATGGTACGTCACATAGGAAACCAGGAACAAGGTTGTGGACGTGAAAGCAGCCCCGATAAATGCGCGATGCATGCGTACGTTCTTCTTCAGAATAGCGATTAGCGCCACAAGCAGCGTGATGAACGTAAAACAATTGAAGATCGCGTTCAGCAGCGGCAAAATCGTGACATCAAAGTGAACCTCGCCCTCGTAAGCCGGCAGGAAGAACAGTACTGCGATAACCGCAACTAGCACGAGCGAAAGGATGGCGATGAGCAGCGTATAGTTTTTTTCTTTCATGATCGGAATCCTCCAGTCAGAATAACATTAAGCTTGTATTAACTGTATCCGATACGTCCTGCCAAAACAATTCGATTCCGCCGTTCTTTGTCACGAAATATCGAATTTTCGGCGTTTTTCCACCTATACCTGTAGCAAGAACGGAAGAAGGCTGCAGCGCCTAAGCGTTGCAGCCTTCTTCCTGAAATGCCTTGCTTACTCGTAAATGTACGAGCAGCAATAATCTGTTACTTCAGCAACCTGAAGCTTAAACTTCGTGTTCGCAGGCACTTTGAATTCGCCTTCGCCTTGAATGTGCAGCCATTCCGTTTCGCCCGGGAGCAGCACCTTCAAATCACCAGCCAAAATCTCCATGATTTCGAGGCAGTCCGTTCCAAACTCGTAGTCGCCCGGCAGCATGATGCCGAGTGTTTTTTTCGTGCCGTCCGCGAACAATACAGCGCGGCTCGTTACTTTACCGTCGAAGTAGACGTTAGCCTTCTTGACGACTGTTACATTTTCGAATTGAGACATGGTAGAAATAATCCCCTTTATCTATCGGATGCTAAGTCTTGGATGCCGTTATTACAGCATTGCTTTCACTTTGCTAACAACATTCTCAACCGTAAAGCCATACTCTTTGATTACGCGATCGCCAGGTGCGGATGCGCCGAAACGGTCGATGGCAAGAATGTCGCCTTGATCTCCCGTGTAACGCTCCCAGCCAAACGGGTGCGCCATTTCGATTGCCAGACGAGCTTTAACCTCAGGAAGCAGGACGGAATTTTTGTATTCCTTCGATTGCTTTTCGAACAGATCCCAGCTTGGCATGCTGATGACACGAACTTGAATGCCCTCTTCCGCCAAAGCTTTTTGAGCTGCTACCGCCAGCTGTACTTCAGAGCCGGTTGCAAGAATTTGCGCTTGAGGCTTGCCGTTTGCTGCATCGGATACAACATAAGCGCCGCGGCGTACGTTTTCGTGAACGTTGCTCACTGTACCTTCAAGAATCGGCAGGTTTTGACGAGTCAGAACAAGAGCTA
Source organism: Bacillota bacterium (assembly GCA_051750645.1). Lineage (GTDB taxonomy): Bacteria > Bacillota > Bacilli > Paenibacillales > Paenibacillaceae > Pristimantibacillus. Next base: position 324,640 of record JBNJJW010000002.1, read on the forward strand.
CCGGGTTGCCTGTGTTTTCAACAGCGTAAGCCCATGCAGCGGAAGTTTCGTTAGCGTCAGCAGGACGAATGACCGTCAGGTCAGGAATGATGCGGATCGAAGCCAGCTGCTCGATCGGCTCATGCGTAGGGCCGTCTTCACCGACAGCAATACTGTCATGCGTCAAAACATAAACGACAGGAAGCTTCATTAGAGCAGCAAGCCGGATAGCTGGACGCAGGTAGTCGGTAAATACGAAGAACGTTCCGCCGAATACTTTCAATCCGCTGTGAAGAGCGATACCGTTCATAGCAGCAGCCATTCCGAACTCACGAACGCCGAAGTAGATGTTGCGGCCGTCATAGCTGCCTGGCTTAAATTGCGGCAAGCCTTTCAGGTGAGTCATAGTCGAACTCTCCAGGTCAGCGGATCCGCCAACGAGGTTAGGCACGTTTTTCGCCAAGCCGTTCAGCGCGTTACCGGAAGCTACGCGAGTCGATAGCGGCTTGTCTTCTGTAGTGTATTTAGGAAGGTCTGCATCCCAGCCTTCTGGCAATGCACCGGAGATCGCAGTCTCGAATTGTGCGGCAAGCTCAGGATAAGCTTCCTTGTAAGCTGCGAAATTAGCACTCCACTCAGCGTTTGCTTGTTCGCCGTACTTTTTCACTTCTGCAAAATGAGCTTTAACTTCGTCAGGTACGTGGAACTCAAGATCTTCCGACCAGCCGTAGGCTTGCTTAGTAAGCTTAGTCTCGTCAGCGCCAAGCGGAGATCCGTGAGTACCTGCGTGACCGCCTTTGCCGCCTTTGTTCGGGCTGCCGTAGCCGATAACCGTCTTCACTTCGATCAAAGTCGGCTTGGACAGATCCGCTTGAGCCGCAGCAATTGCTTTGGACAGTGCATTGAGATCGTTACCGTCCTCTACGCGCAGCACTTGCCAGCCGTAGCCTTCAAAACGTTTTTGAACGCTTTCGGAGAACGAAAGGCTCAGTTCGCCGTCAAGCGAGATGTCGTTCGAATCATACAGTACAACTAATTTGCCGAGACCGAGGTGTCCCGCGAAGGAAGCAGCCTCGTGAGAGATACCTTCCATCAAGTCGCCGTCGCCGCAAATCGAATACGTAAAGTGATTAATAAGCTCGTGACCTTCTTTATTATAAGTAGCCGCAAGCTGTGCTTCCGCAATAGCCATACCAACTGCCATCGCAACACCTTGTCCCAGTGGACCAGTCGTTGCATCAACGCCAGCCGTGTGGCCGAACTCAGGGTGACCTGGTGTCAGCGAGCCCCATTGACGGAAGCTTTTCAACTCTTCAAGCGGCAAATCGTATCCGGAAAGGTGAAGCAAGCTGTACAACAGCATCGAGCCGTGACCAGCCGAGAGAACAAAGCGGTCGCGGTTTACCCATGTAGGGTTTGACGGGTTATGTTTCATGTTTTTTGCAAATAGTTGATATCCCATTGGTGCAGCGCCCATAGGCATACCAGGGTGGCCTGATTTTGCTTTCTCGATAGCATCGATTGCGAGAGTACGGATTGTATCGATCGAAAGCTGTTCAATCGATTTTTGTGTAACAGTCATTCCAATTTCCTCCTATGATCTAGTCTAATCTAATGTCGCCCTCGTTATATGGTTTCTCAATAACGATACAGCGTCATACCAGTACACAATAGCTTTGAATATTGTATCACTCTAAATGTATGTTTTCCATAAAAAATAGAAAATCCGTATAAAGATACAGTTAATTGAATACAACAGTCTTGTTCTGGTGTACGATTACACGATCTTCGATATGCCACTTCACGGCGCGCGCAAGCACGACGCGTTCGATGGTGCGTCCGATCCGTTTCAAATCATCCACATTGTCGCGGTGGCTTACACGCTGCACGTCCTGCTCAATGATCGGACCGCCGTCAAGCTCCTCCGTTACGTAATGCGCTGTTGCTCCGATAATTTTTACGCCGCGGGTGTATGCTTGTGCATATGGCTTGCCGCCGACAAAGGCCGGAAGAAACGAATGGTGGATATTAATGATGCGATTCGGGAACTGCTCGATAAACTTCGGCGAAATGATTTGCATGTAGCGGGCCAGAACAATGATATCCGCCTTATCCGAAACCACTTCCAGCTGCTCGCGTTCCGCCTCTGCCTTTGTGCTGGCTGTAACCGGAATATGGTGGTAGGGAATTCCAAACGACTCGACAAGCTCCCTCATATCCGGATGATTGCTAATAACCATTGAGATATCGGCATCGAGGTCCCCGGCTTTCCACTGCCACAGCAGCTCAAGCAAGCAATGATCCTCTTTCGATACGAAAACGGCAAGACGCTTCCTACGGCTGGCGCGGAATGTATGCCACTTCATATCGAAACGATCGGCAACTCTTGCGAAATCTTCAACCAGCACAGGCAGCTCTTTATCCAAATCGTTTAGATCAAATTCGAAACGGATGAAAAACATTCCGCCCTCCGGATCCATCGAATATTGATCCGACTGCACGATATTCGCTCCGTGCTCATACAAGAAATGTGATACGGCCGCCACGATACCCGGGCGGTCAGGACAAGAGATCAGCATGCGCGCTCGGCCGCTGTATCCGCCTGATTGCTTCGTATTTTCGGGTGAGATAGATTGTGATGACATGAACTTTAAACTTCCTTCCTAGGACTATTACTAAACATTCGCCAGCAGCTGTTTGCCGGCAAACCATGCTGTAATCCGTTGATTGATTTGTTCCTCTGTTAATGAGGAAGTTAATGCTCCGCCGGCAACGAGAAGGTCATACAAACGCTCCATCGGCTCACGCGGATCTGCTTTTTTCGCTTTTGCGTCGTTTTTGAGCAGCTCCCAAGTGGAAAGAATAAATAATCTTGGATCAATCTCTTGTTTGCCAAAAAAGTGATGGAGGCGCTCCACGTCTTCGAAGAACTCATCGCCAAAGCGGCTGCCGGCATTACCGCTGAGCAAAGCGATTTCCGCCTCGTACATCGGACGTTCCAATTTATCTTCTTTGCCGATCCACGGCGTCTCTAAGATAAAGGGCCGCCCTTTGAGCGCGTCATGATGCACGATGGAACGGATGGCATCGTGTCCAAGCCAGCCTGCGCCAACCGGAGCGTGCCTGTCTTTGCCTGCTCCTCGCGAATTTTTACTATCATTCACATGGACAACGGCTACGCGGTCCAAGCCGACAACATGGTCGAAATGCTCAAGCACGCCATCCAAATCATTTATTAGATCATAGCCTGCATCGTGCATATGGCAAGTATCCATACATACAGTCAAACGGTGATTGTCGTGAACCTTGTCAATGATAGCAGCCAGCTCTTCAAAGCTGCGGCCGATTTCGGTACCTTTGCCTGCCATTGTCTCAAGCGCGATGTTGACATTCGTCTCTTTCGTACCCGACAGCACCTCGTTTAGCCCTTCTGCTATACGGGCAATACCATATTCGGCATCCTTATCCGTATAAGCGCCTGGATGCAGGACAATATTACGGACACCAATGTAGTCGGTACGGCGAATTTCTTCCTGAAGGAAAGAAACCGCGAGCTCGAACGTATCTTCCTTGTACGAGCCCAAATTCACAATATACGGCGCATGAACTACAATCTCATGGATACCCGATTGCTCCATAAGCGCTTTGCCTTCTTCAATATATAAGGAGTCGATCGGCTTCCGTCTGGTGTTTTGCGGCGCGCCGGTGTAGATCATGAATGCGCTTGAACCATATGATATTGCTTCTTGAGCCGCCGTAAGCAGCCCCTTGTCCGAAAATGATACATGGGAACCTATTTTTAACATGAATTACGCCCCTTTCGGTTGATCAAACCTTATTTTACAAGGAATGTCGAAATAAATCTAGGAATACGGTATAATTCATTATTGAGGTGAACGACACATATGAAATTTGCGCCTGATTGGTTCATGTATTTTATCGTTTTTTGGGCGGTCGTCATGGTTGGCGCTATGTCGATTGGCGGTTTTTTCATGTTTCGAAAATTTCTCAAGGTGCTTCCGATGCGGGACGGCAAGTCCAAGCTCGATTGGCAAAATTACTGGGTTGAGCGGAGCCGCAGCATGTGGACTGATGATTCCAAGCAGCTGCTCGACGAGCTCGTATCCCCGGTGCCAAGCGCTTTTCGCGATATAGCTAAACATTCCATCGCCGCCAAAATCGGCCAAGTGGCGATTGAACATGGTGCATCGTCTGTTACGCGCGAGCATTGCATCGAAGGCTACATACGCGCCACTCCGAAGCGTGATTACCGCAGTCTGGTCAGCTTTCTTGATCGGCAAGGAATCGACTACGGACCGTATAAGCATCTACTCAACAAATGAGTTTAGGCCGCTTCGAGCGGCTTAAACTCATTTGTGTTTTTGAACAAACATAAACGGCTGACGCTGCCTCCGGGACAATGCAGCTTTTGCGTCGTAGCACCATCTCAGGGTTAAATTTAAAATGTAACCTTACTTGCGCCTATTTCGTTATTAACTACAGGAGGTGTTTTTGATGAACACATCAAAGCGAAGAAGAAACAAAAAAGCAGCTACAGCAGGAGCAGTTCTTCTAGCTGTTATGCTCGCCGCATCAGCCTGCAGCGGTGCTGAGACAACCAATACGTCCAATGAGCAGCAGGGTACGGTAACCGAGGGACCGGTGGTCGACCAGCTGCCTGACGAAAGCGGAGTAATTGAGCCTGATGTCTCGGCACCTGAACCAACTGCGGATACGAACAACAGCGGTGATGCAGAGGATCCTGCCGCAGATGAAGTCAAACACGGAGAAGGAACCTTTATCGGCCTGATGGACTCGCACTCCATTGAGATTGAGACGGAAGCTGGGGCTATGCCCCTTCAGATAACGGAGGAGCTTGCAAGCACGGTAGAAAATTTGCCTTCCGATGCGAAAGTAGCATTTGAGTATACGGAAAAAACTATTGAAGGCGAAACCGAGCTGAAGCAGTATTGGCTTGTAAAGATCGAACAGATAAAATAGCGGTTGTAGAAGGAGCGAAAGCAGGATGCGGGTTGCAATTGCCGGTGGGACAGGTTTTATCGGAAGTGCGCTGACGAAGGCTTTGCTGGAGAGAAACGACGAGATATGGATTATTTCTCGAAAGAGCTCGAAGGCACAGCACACTCGTGCCGGTCTCCAACACGTTACGTGGAGCGGGCTTGCAGCCAATCCATCATTGCTAGAAGGAATGGATGCAATTGTTAATCTCTCGGGTGAGTCCATTAATCAACGATGGACAGCCGCAGCGAAGCAGCGTGTTCTTGATTCAAGGCTAACGGCAGCTGCCCGCATCGCTGAGCTTCTTAAAGCGCAAAAGCATACGCCGCCGCTCGTCATAAATGCATCCGGCATTTCGGCATACGGCATTTCGGATGACGGTATTTTTGATGAAACAAGCCCGACCGCGGTTACTGACTTTTTGTCGGAAGTAATAAGAAAGTGGGAGAAAGCGGCAGACGATATACCAGCTGAGCGTCTTGTCAAGCTGCGTATCGGCGTTGTATTGGACAAACAGGCTGGCGCATTTCCGTTAATGGCATTCCCCTACCGTTTGTTCGGAGGCGGCAAAATCGGGAGCGGAAAGCAGTGGCTATCGTGGATTCATCTCGAAGACATCGTCCGGCTCATCTTGTTCTGTTTAGACAATGATCATATCAATGGTCCAGTCAACGCTTCCGCGCCAGTTCCAGTGACAAATGATGCTTTCGGCCGCGCGATAGGAAAGGCGATGGGGAGGCCGCACTGGTTTCCCGTTCCGGCAGTTCTTATGCGGGCGTTGTTAGGTGAAATGGCTGATATGGTTCTTTACGGGCAACGTGCACTGCCGAGCAAAGCGCTCGATAACGGATTTATCTTTCGTTACCCGACCATCGACAGCGCTATGCTCGAATTGTTTGGCCGAAGCAAAGCTTAATCTCATCCTGATTTCAGCTCATAGGCAGGACCCTTATCGCCTGCTAGATGGATGACGTCTCCTGTTGCAAGCTTATAAGTCTTGTATGGGATCATCGTTTGACCATTTAGCAGGCTTCCGTTTCTAGAGCCTAGATCCTTTGCTCCATACTCTCCATTTAAGTACTCAATCTCCAAATGAATGCGGGACACTCCGTTCGCAGAATCCGCATAGCTTACCTGCTCTCCTCCTCTACCGATTTTAAAGCAATGCTCTACCAATTCGATTTTCGTTTCTTGTCCTTCCCAGCATCGCTTTAGCCAGGCTATCTGCTCGCCCGGCAATTGCTTCTGCTGCTCAGACGCAAGCAGTACCGTTGGCTCAGCAAGCGGAACAGGCCGATTGGCTGCCACCACATGCAGGGCAGTTTCCGGATTCTCTACACTCCCTTCATTCCTGTCATTCCATGATTTTACTAGGGTAGATTCTTTCAGCTCATCCTCTGTATGCCAATTGTGCAGCTTAGCAAAAGGCGCCGAATCCGGCAAATGCTGGTCCATCTCGATTTGCTCTTCTTCTAAGGATGACAATTGGCTTATACGTTTCCGCCATACGAGTAAAACACCAACGATCAGGAGCAAGGTAATGCCTGCGCTGATCAGCAAGCTTTGACGTGTTGGTGCAGCTAAATGAATAAACCGCCATACACATGCTATAGCGATTGCAAGTCCCGCGGTAGCCAGCCATTTCCTCTTGGTTACTTGATTATCCTGTTCCTCCTCTTCCACATATGGAATATCATCAAATGTGCTTTTGACAGTAACAGAGCTGCTGAAGGGCTTTGGTTTTGCATGGGATTCGCGGGTAGGCGGCATCATCTGTTGTTGCTGCGCTTCAAAGGCCTGTTGCTGATAAAGTTGGCGCGGCTCTTCCTGGTTTTCAGATTTTGAGCGATGCCCGCCAATCAAATCCAGCAGGGTCGCCCGCAGCTCAGCGAGCGGCCATTTCGATGCATTTAAATGATGTAAGACACGTTTTAATCCTTCACCGTCAATTTGTCCTATATAGGAAGTCCACCTTACGATCAATGACAGTAGATCCCCTGAACCTGTCGGCTGCTCTCCGCCATTGCCTTTCAAAGGTATATATACCAGCCGAATGTCATGCAGCTGCTCTCCGATAAATATATATTGGTCATCGAGCAAACAGCCTTCTGGCCGAAGCATGTAATGCTTGCACTCATTTAATGCATCCGTAACGCCCAAAAGGAGCAGATAGTATTGATCCATCGTTAGCGTCTGCTGCTGAAGACGGTGTAAGAGCATTTTCTTGCCTGTCAGCTCATAACGAAATGTAACTTTTCCATCCAGCTCAAACCAATCAATCGGCAGTAAGTAAGGTATTCGCTGGCCGTGAAGCATGTTTAGCTCGATTTCGTCTAATTCATTTCTATGTATGCCTTCAGCTCGGTCTAATATCATTTCATGTCCGCGATTCATAGCAAAATCAATTCGATAGCTTTTCATTATACCTATCTCCTTTCTCATGAGATGACTTAATTTATCATTGACCATACGGTAACAGCAGCAGGTGCCACCGCCAGCATAAACGGAAACTTTTTGCCCGATTCGGCCCATTGCAGCCACTGGTGCTTTCTCCATCCTAATCCGGGAACGATGAACGAGGTTACTCCAGCTGTGACTTTTTTCCCGAAAGCACGATTAACGAAAACAAAACATACCCCGATTAACCCTGCGTACAAAATGGCATACAGCATCATTTGCAGTACGGTCCATACGCCTACCCACGCGCCGAGCGCGCCAAACAGCTTCACGTCTCCCGCTCCAATACCTTTCGCAAGGTGGAGAAGCAGCAGTGGAACAAAGCCTGCTGCTGCACCCGCAGCCGCCGCAGCTGCTCCAGCCATTCCATTTACAGCTATATGGTATATACATGCGGCCGCGAAGAAGCTTACCGTTAATCGATTCGGAATAATTTGCGCCCTGACATCTGTAATAAAAGCGATAATTAAAAATAAGGTGATTGCTGCTGTTTGAACGATGTCCATTACCCGCTTCCTCCTGACCAACTGCTACTGGCTTTCACTGCTCTTCTCTACCACAAAGTGCATGGATATTTGATTGTTTGGATTAGCGGCCTCCGAGGCAGTAAGCTGCCACACTCCAGGAGTCGTATTGCCGGAAACGTGCCATGTCCACTGCGCAAATCCATTTGCGTCGGCAGACGATGCTCCCAGATGCTTTGCTTTACTCGAACCGCTTTTGTACATGACACCCAATGAAACAGCAGCGCCTGGAGACGTCTTCACAATGACGGTTGCCTTCCTGCCAGGGCGAAGCGGCGTCGGTTCTATGGAAACAATTTGCAGCGGAATAACATCATCGGTGCCGCTTTCCATGCCATACCTTGCAGGAGCAGCATCGCTTACCCACACACGCTCGGCAGCCTGTTCCTTGAGAACGATCGGCTTTCCGTAAAACGGAAGCTTAAGGGGAAAGTCATATTCCACTTCTAATGCCAAATAGGGCTCATCGCTCTTGGTCAAATCAGGCAATGATAACAATTGCAGTCTTAGCCGTTCGGGATCTATGATCGCTTTGTCGGCGAATTCTCTGATTAACGGTTCAACTACGGTACGCCCAATTTCGGTTGCAGCCATATTTTGTAGTGGACGAAAGTCGCCGCGAAGCGCTGATGAAACTAACCCTCCGGCTGGCGCCGGCAGCCATTCCGCAGCTTCCGCAGCAATCTCACTCCATGAAGAAAGCTCCGCCGTGACCGGTGCCGGCAGCGGATTGCTGGCGGCTGCCTGCTCCCAGGCTAAATTCGCGGGATGAATATGAACAGCAATCTGCCTTACGGTTTGTGAGGCAGCAGAATGAAGTGCCATCTGCGCGGCGCACAGACGGATTAGCACAACAAACACTAGCAGTACAACGATGATTAAAGGCATTACTAATGCTGCTTCTACTACTATTGAGCCATGTTCATTGGTTCGGCGTCGGCATTCAATATGACCAGCCAATGGTTTGCGTCGTCTCATAACGGTTGCCGACAACCTTTCCTTCCAAAAGTCCGAAACGGCCTAATACCCGCATCAGTCCAGGCACGAACCAAAGCTCCGTGGACACGCGTGCTTCTCCCGTCACAGCGCTTGGAACGGCAGACAGCAGCGTTCCGCTGTTTTGTTCAATAACGGCAATCATGCGAGCCTGCCTCGTTGCCTCATTACCGCCATGCATGAGCATGAACAGCCGTAGATAATCCGTATAAGCAAGCTCGACCTTCACAAATTTGGACAATGGAGCTGTACCCCGCTCCGTGAACGCCAGCATATCCTCGATCGACTTTTCCAAGCCGTAAATAAGAGCTGCTGATAAAATGAGCAAAGGATGGCCTAGCGATCTGCTTTCAATAAGCCCTTCCATCATCCGCACAGCCAATCGGGCCGCAAACAACTCCCCATACGCGGCAGCTATATTTCCTACAGGATTGTGAAATCCATAAAGGACATATTCCGCTTCTTGATTATTGAAGGAAATGGCATGGGACAGCTCAGCCGTATCTCCTTCAATGATCATGGAACGCAGATTTTGCGGAGCAAAGGATGTGTAGCGATGAACAACATATTCGCCGAAATAGAGTGAGTCTCTGGTTCGCTCGAGCATACCCGCCATCCCGGTGAATAAGCCTCCCATAAGTACCGTCGATTGCTCCGCAGCTTCATGTGCACCGCTTGCTTGCTCTGTACCAGCCGCAGCATTCACCGCTTCAGCAGACTGTTGATTGAACAACAGGTTAGCGTCGAAACGCTTCTTCACGTGCTCGAAGAGCTTAATATGCTCCTCCGTTTGAGGCACGGCCGTCAAACCGTGAAGCATGCCGCGTGCCTGCTTCCATAATGATCCTGCTTGCTCCTCCTGCTGCTTCAGTTGTGCTTTTACATTGCCGTTTTCGAGCGCTTGCTTTCGCTTCTCCATAATGGTCGCTGGACGAATGTACCTCTCCTCATAAATCCCATAGGCAAGCCGCAAGTTTGTTACGCCTTCAAGCAATGCATCTGCTGATGGATTAACGATCGGCTTCGACAACGAGGCTGATATATTCGATTGAAAGCCACCAGCCTCCATATCGACCGCAGCAGCAGCGCTCCCTTGCTCCTCCAGCTCCTGTTTGTATGTGACAAACCAAGTATCAAGCAAAACCAGCTCATCCGCAGATTGCTTTACTTGCTCAATGTCGGATGCGGCGCCTGCCGGTACTTGATGCTGCTCGGAACCGGTAACCTTACTTTTTGACACCTTATCATATCCCGTATCGGGCGGTGACTGATTGGCTTGCTGAACGAGCTGCTGCATGTCCTCATTAAGCGTCCTAGCCAATTCCCATTCCTTTAAAGCCTCTCCTTGAAGCTTAACATGCTGCTTCAGCATCGCATCGCTCTGCCGCCGCAGCTCCATGGCTGCCGATCTCGCTTTCTCTTCATACGCTTCAATCTCATTCGTATATTTCGCATCGCCGCCATTCGGAAGCGATTGATCATGTATGACATGAGCCGCATACGCGCTGTACTCACTGGCAATGCTCAAGGCCGTGTCGCCGCCTGAGGCTAACGCTGTCGTTTGCACGGGGATCATAGCATCGATACCGCTGCCGCTTATAGCTGCCGCCGCCTGCTGCTGCAGTTGAAGCACCCGTGCTAAATGTGCTTCCCGCCTCTCATACAGCTTGCGCATCCTTTCCAGTAGACCTATCGTTACAGCAGCTTCCTTCATGGCTCCGGCCATCGGTGCAAACTTCGCTGCCAGCTCCATCGTAAAATCAACCGGTGCCTTATATTTCATTTCTTCGAGCACTTGTCTGGCGAACACATCATGACTCCCAAGAACCGCAGCCGTATGCAGCGATGAATCTTCCACCTTCGAACGAACAAGCTGAAGCGTTTGCTTCGCTGAAGAGGTGCTGCCTTCTGTATTCGCATTCATGGCTTCGGCAAAAATCGTCTGGCCTTTCGTTCCTCCGCGGCCAAACAAGCCGTATCTCTCATATAACGTGGAATCATATGCGGAAAGGACAGACCGCACTCCCGAGCGGACAGCATCCTCGCTCAGCTTATGAAGAGCAGCAATTCTTGCGTAATCAATGAGCAGAGAGAAGAACAGCAGGAGCGAAGAGAGAACGATAACCGCAAACACCGTTACCGCACCATCATCCCGGAAGAGAAGCCTCTTTAATTGGCGAAAGCATTCGGTCATATTCCTTTTATGCACAACCACCCCCGCCTTGCACCTCCCTTCATTTTCATTGCGCTGCAGCTTCTGCAGCCCCTTTGTAAGGAGCAAGAACCTTGCCTGCCTGAGACTTGGATTGTGCTGCTCCGCCTCCGTTATTCGCAAACTTCGTGGAATAAAAGCGCACCAAATCAACGCTTCGAATAAACTCCATAGGATCAACAATAGAAGCCGAGGCTGCCGATTTTGGTTCTCGCTTCAACAAGCCTTCCTCTAAAGACTGAACCGATAACGGCTGCCTCAGCCTCACTTCGATCATTCGTTTTAATGCGCCGCGCGAATAACTGATTTTACCCTCGTACATAAGCCCGGCTTGCTCCATCCACCGGACCGACTGCTCCATTTTGCGCCCGGCTAATTCGGACTTATTCTCCCCATCTGGAATTTCCAGCGGAAGAGCAACTGATGCATCCGCAGCATCGCCTGCCATTCCAAACAAGCTGGTGAGCATTTCATCCTCTCCGACACGCCAATATAAACCGTCATACTTCGGTTCCGCAAGCATGCCGTTCCTCGGATCGCGGTAGCTGTTATTCCAGCTGAAAGCCGCACGCTCAGCCGTTGCCGAAGCTGCATAATACAGCACGACCTTCTGATACATGTACATGCCGAAGAGAATGAATAGCAGAATGACCGCCATCAGCATTGGAAAAACGAAAGTAGATTCCAGCGTAAAGCTGCCCTGCTCCTTCTTTAACCAAAGCAGCAGCCTCTTTCTAAGTCTTAGCCCTCTCACCGCCGCCACCCGCTAACTAAAAATTTTATCTGCCTCATCATCCGCTTTGCCCATTAGCCGTTCGACCAGCTCAACAATCCAGTCCTTAAACAAAAGAGCAATTATAATGACAACCGCAATTATTAAAATGATTTCAAGCGTTCCAAGTCCGTCTTCCTCATTCCAAAATGACCGTAGAGCATGACCTAGCTTTTTCATCGTCCTATCTTCCTCTCCCTGTTTGGTTAAGACATTAGAAGCACTGCCGGCGCAGCTACCAAAATCATTAATATAAGTAAAATACCTACGAGGGGAAACACAAGCTTGGAGGAGGCTTCCTCGCCGCGTGTCCTCGCTATTGCCTTTCGCTTCTCCCACAGCGTATAGGACAGCTCTCTTAAGGCGAGTACAAAATGCTCGCCTCCGCGGCGGTAATTAAGCAGCAGCACTGTCGTGAATATAGAAACCTCCTGAACAGCGCACCTTCGGTTAAATCTCTCCATGGCGGAGCTGAACGATTGCCCGTTGCGAAGTGATGCAACCGCATCGCTCCACTCCTTATAAAGCGGGTGCTTGTCCGTTTCCTTCAACTCCAGGCAGCGTGCCAACGCATGCTGCACCGTTTCACCGGCACCTACAAGCAGCATGAGCTTGCTAAGCATTTCCGGCAGCTCTATAATGATCAGCTGCTTGCGCTGCTCGACCTTACGACCTGCTTCAATGATCGGCCGTAGGGCAATTAGGCTGCCGAATATGATGCCTATCATAAGCAGCAATTGCTCCTTAGCAAGAAAACTGAGCCATGCGCAGACCGTTAAGGCCGTATAGCCGTTACTGACAGAAGCAGCAACCTCTGCCTTCGTTCGCTCGATAGTCCAGTCGCTGCCCTTCAAAATAAGCAGCTTCATATGGTAGCTGCCTAGCGGAAGCTGTAAGGAATCGAACAAATGAAGCCGCTCCAAAATTCGTGTAAACGGCTCAATCATGATGCTCCGTTGTAACCAAAGCTCCGTTTTTTTTGCATGGGTCCCCTTTTGCATAGCTTGGGACCAAACAACGTGCAAAGCTCTTACGCCAACGATATAAAACCATATTGCAGTAAGAACAGTCGCGGCAACTGCAGCAGCCATCCATCCGCCTCCCTTCTACATCCGTATGCCCATCATTTTTGCCATGAACCAGAAGCATAGGAGCAGTAGAAGCAACGCTATCGTTAGCAATACGTATCCGGCTCCTCCATATAGAGGGGCCATGTAATCCGGTGCAGCAAAGCCCAGGAAGGCCAGAAAGACGAATGGTACGCCCATCATTATGCGCGACTCAAACCTTTTCTGGGCGATCATGACGGAAATCTCCTGTTCGATTCCCAGCTTCTCTCCGATTATGATCGAGGTTCGTTTCATTACCTCAAGCAAATCTCCGCCTGAGCGCTTGCAGGCTGCCAGAGCATCAACAAACTGTGTGATTTCGTCGATTTCCGCCCGATTGGCGAAGTTTCGCAGCGCGTACTCCAGCGGCTCAGCATTGTCTAGACGAAAGCGGACAATCTGGAATTCCAGCAGCAGCTCCGTTCGCGGATCGGGATAAAGCAGCTTCAAATCATCAAGCGTTGACAGAAAAGCATTTTCGAGCGAACGTCCTGCTGCAAGCGATGAAGTTAATGAAAATAGCGCTTCCTTAAATTGCAGCTTCAACCGTTCCTTGCGCCGCAGCAGAAGCGTTCGCCGTCTATAACGCGGGGCTAGCGTTCCGAATATTGCTGCCATACATGAAACAGTAACCGAATGATAGAATAAGTAGACTGCAGCAAATATAACTAAGGATGCAACGGCAGCAGCAGCAATAAACTGTTGCCGGCTCAAGCGGTATTGCCCGTAATTCGTCAATTCACGGCCTGCTCGTATGCTTGCGTTAGCGGCATCACTCTCCCAGCCGAACCATTCAATCCCCCTTTGAATACGCCTAGCCGTCAGGCTGTTCAGGCTGTTAAGGCTATTCAAACGATTCAAGCTGCTCATCCAGCCATTCCCCCGCTCATGCTCTTCCCTGCCATCGCTAGCTTGTACGTTCTCGCGAGTCGGTTGCCTGTCCGCTTCAGCCCGCCAAGCACCTGTCCCTCCGACTCCCCTGCCTCCTCGAACAGAAACAGCGGATTAAGCTGTATCTCACCAGCTTCAACGCCCGTAACCTCACATATTTCGGTTACTTTGCGCGATCGGTCGCGAAACCGCGATAAATGAATGACGATATCAATTGCCGAGGCAATTTGCTGACGGATAACCTGCACAGGCAAGTCCGTTGCGCTAAGCACCATTGTTTCCAGACGGGCCATCATATCCTTGGCACCGTTACTGTGGCCCGTGGACATTGAACCCGCATGTCCAGTATTAAGCGCCTGCAGCATATCCAACGCTTCTCCGCCCCGCACCTCGCCGACGATAATACGGTTAGGCCGCATGCGGAGGGAAGCACGAATGAGGTCGCGTATCGTTATCTCCCCCTTGCCTTCCGTATTCGCATTACGCGTCTCCATTGAAACCAAATTAGGCAGTGTCCGAATTTGCAGCTCAGCAGAATCCTCAATCGTTACGATACGTTCATCGTTCGGAATAAACTGCGAAAGCGCGTTTAGGAACGTCGTTTTGCCAGTTCCGGTACCACCGCTTATGAATATGTTGTACTGCGCCCCGATGATATCCTTAAGAAAAGCTGCGGCATCCGCAGTCAACGACCCGATCGATACTAGCTGCTCCATTGTGAGCGGCTGCTCGGGAAACTTTCGAATCGTCATGCATGGTCCCTTCAAGGCTACAGGAGGCAGCACGACATGTACCCTCGAGCCGTCCTTCAAACGGGCATCGACAATCGGCGATGACTCGTTCACGACGCGGTTTACGCTGGCTACGACGGTTTGGATGAGATCCTCCAGCCGCTCCCTGTTTTCGAATGATACGGGAAGCAGTGTCATCCGCCCTTTCCGTTCAACGAAAATTTCTGCGTGATGGTTAATCATAATCTCACTAATCGAAGCATCCTCCATTAACGGCTGTAATATATCGAGGCCTCTAAACGAATGAAACAGCCTGCGTACCAGCTTAACCTTCTCCGTTGCGGTGAGCGGATTGCGTTCGCACCACTCGAACACGATTTCCTCTGCAATTCGCAGCAGGCTGTCATCGGATAATTCACCGCTAAAATCAATCCGCGAACG
Organism: Bacillota bacterium; assembly: GCA_051750645.1. GTDB lineage: Bacteria > Bacillota > Bacilli > Paenibacillales > Paenibacillaceae > Pristimantibacillus. The sequence goes on from JBNJJW010000002.1 coordinate 339,771, forward strand.
CACCTTGTTACGCAGCTCGAGAACTGTTTCATCGGTCAGCAACCCGCTCGCCTCCTTCCTTCAGGATGTATTTAAACAGCCGGTCCACCGCGGCCCGAAACAAAGGGGAAGAAAGCAGCGTTACAGTTGCTGCTCCACGCCATTCCGGCACCTCTGGCAATGGAACAGGCGCGCATCCTAGTCCGCCCAGCTCATTCGCTATCGGTTGCGCCGTAGAAGCAGCATGATTTTTCACAAATATAAATTTGTGCGATAGCCGTTCAAACCTCTTGCCCCACTTTTGCCCACCGTACCGTAATGCCATCATTTGCTTCCTGCGTACGGAAGCATCGTCGTTTAGAACCCACAGCACCTCGTCGGATCGCTCAAAAATAGCAGTGTGCAGCTCATCCAGTCCATCATCCAAATCAATGACGATGAGATCATAATGACCGCTCCCGGCAATAAGGTCGACTAAGCTAAGCGCATCCTCCGCTCCAAGCGTGATCCGGTCTTCCGTATTCGTGCAAGCGGCCAAATAACCCCCCTTCAGCAGCGGATGCCGCTTGCGATGCTCCATGAGCCATCTCAAGGCTTGATCGGGCTGTGATTTCAAACCGTACAGCAGCTCGGAAAGCCCCTCCCCTTCATCCTCTCCCTTATTGTCGCTGCCCCCAGTCTGCATCTGTCCGAGCCATACATCCGCCGTATTCCACCGTTCCAAATTCAAATAAAAAGTACGATACCTGTGCGAGCTTGCAGCATGTACGAAATGCAGCGCCAATGCGGTTTTTCCGATGCCGCCCGATGCCGAATAAACGGAGATAACCTGCACCTCTGAAGCCTTCTCGGCAGAAGCAGCTGAATGCGCTTGTTTGCCGGCAGCGGCTGCATGGAATTCAAATAAACTTTGCAGCAATAACGGTAGCGGTTGAAACTGCTGCAGCTCATTCTCCTCCTTGCTTTCTCCCGGCTTCATCACTAGCGCAACAGTCGGAATATTTGGGAGCCCTTCCTTCAACCCGTTTAACAACTCCGGCTGCGCAGCCAATAAATCAATACTGTAGCCTTGCTTCACATACTGCTTACAGGCTTCCGCATTCGTAAAGGCCGTTACCTGCCACTGCTCACCAAGCGGACTTTCGCGTACATAGTCCGCTAACCGTCTCATATATTCCTGCTCCTTCACCGCAACAGCAAGCTGATATCTCTTCAATTGGTTCCCCTCCCTTCAGCTCCGAAAACACAAAAAAAGCACCATAAAAGGCGCAGAGATCTGCAGCCTAATACGGTGCTTCCGTGTTTGAAAGTTAACTTGTTAAAAATTTACCATACTCATATTCCATTCGTCAACTACTCAATATATTCTTTCTGAACCCTATTTTTGTTTGGCCCAGTCGCTTAGAAACTTCTCGATCCCGATTTCGGTAAGCGGGTGCTTCCATAGCGACGGCAGCAGCGATCCGGGTATTGTCGCAATATGCGCTCCCGCAATAGCCGCTTGCTCCAAATGGCCGATATGACGAATGCTTGCAACGATGATTTCGGTGGAATACCCATAGTTTCGGATAATAGCGTTCAGGTCACGAACCAGCTTTAAGCCTTCTACGCCAATATCGTCAAGCCTTCCAACGAACGGGCTGATGAAGGTGGCTCCGGCTTTGGCAGCCATAAGCCCCTGCGCAGCGGAGAACACAAGCGTCACGTTTGTTTTAATTCCTTTCTCCGAAAGCGCGTGCGTTGCGTACAGGCCATCCTCCGTCAATGGCAGCTTAATGACTACGTTCGGAGCCCATTCCGCTATTTCAAAAGCTTCCTTCAGCATATCGTCGGCCTTCGTGCCGATGACCTCTGCGCTGACAGGACCGGATACGATGCTGCTGATTTCCTGGATGACTTGTTTAAAATCCCGTCCCTCCTTCGCGATGAGCGAAGGGTTAGTTGTTACTCCATCAACGAGCCCAAGCTTGGCAATCCGTTTAATTTCCTCAACGTTCGCTGTATCCAAGAAAAATTTCATATCCGGTCATCTCCCCTTGTTTTAATGGAAAAATAGTTTGATCTCCCGCTCCGCGCTATCATCGGAGTCTGAGCCATGGACGATGTTGCTCGCCACGTCCATCGCGAAGTCGCCGCGAATCGTTCCTGCCAGCGCATCTGAAGGATTTGTTGCCCCAATGATCGCTCTTGCATTTTTTACGGCATCCTTGCCTTCCCATATCATTGCGAATACAGGTCCAGACACGATGAAATCTACCAGCTCATCAAAAAACACCTTTGTGCGCAAATGCTCATAGTGATGCTCGGCATGCTCCCTGCTTAATCGCATAACCTTCGCATCCACCAGTCTGAAGCCCTTCTCCTCGAAGCGCGCCATAATGCGTCCTACCAATCCTCGTGCATACCCGTCAGGCTTAACCATTACAAATGTTCTATCCATTTTGGATTCCCCCTTGTCTCTAACGGTATAGCCATTTATTTGTTAAGCCATTCAGTTATAATGCCCGCAGTCTCCTCAATTGCCCGATTTGTAACGTCAATGACAGGACAATCCAGCGATTTCATGACGGCTTCCGCGTACTGGAGCTCCTCTAGAATTCGTTCCGTTGAAGCATACTGTGCCGATGAAGGCAGCCCGAGTGTCTTCAACCGTTCCGAACGTATTCCGAGCAAATGCTCCGCCTGCATCGTTAGTCCGACGATTAACCGTCCAGGCGCAGGCTTCAGTTCCTCTGGCGGATTAACCTCCGGCATAAGGGGGAGGTTGGCCGTTTTAATCCCTTTGTGAGACAAAAATATGCTGAGAGGCGTCTTCGATGTTCGGGATACGCCAATGAGCACCACCTGTGCCTGCATGAATCCCCGCGCGTCTTTGCCGTCGTCGTACTTCACTGCAAATTCTATCGCATCCATCCGGCGATGGTAGTCATCGTCAATGGAGTGCAGCAATCCCGGCTCCCGCTTCGGAAAGCTGCCGAACGTATCGACATATGCCTGCATCATCGGGCCCATCACGTCAACTGCCCGTACGCCAGTTCTAAGTGCTTCTTCCTTCATCAGCTCCCGAAGTTCAGGCTGTACGAGGGTGTAGCTTATAAAGCCTCCTGTGTATGCTGCTTCCGCAACGATTCGTACAATCTCATCCTCTGATTTCAAATGCCCGTACCGTTTTATTTTTACGTGTTCGGATGAAAACTGGCGTAAGGTCGCCTTCGCCACCGCTTCCGCCGTTTCACCGACAGCATCGGAGCATACGTAAATAATTTGCTGTGTCATAAATCCGGCTCCCCCAATTCCCCAACTGTCGCGATGTCCGCCATCAGACGTATAATGTTCGACTTCGATACCCAACCGGTTACTTCCGGATCCAGCGCTTGCTCCTCGCGAGGGACAATGACCGGAAGGCAATCAACCTGATGGAGCGACATTTTGCGTATCGCCTCCATAACAGAATCTTCGGGCATTAGCGACACGATATTCGGATAGCGGGTCATCACCATGCTGACGGGAATAGCTGCAGCGCCGGCATTTCCCAGCGTTATTTTGAGCAAATCCTTAGGAGTTACTATGCCAACGAAGCGCTTATGCTCGTTAACAACAAGGAGTGTATCCGCATTTTCAGTGAACAACGTGATGACGGCATCGTGCACGGATAAAGAGTCTGGCACATTGACGGGAACCCCCTGTACCTCTCTAACCTGCATGCTGTTTAAGCGCTGCATCGGTTCACTGCTTGACCGATACGTATTACCGAGAAAATAGCCGACCTTCGGCTTCGCATCCAGCAAGCCCAGCATGACGAGAAGCGATAAATCCGAGCGCAGCGTCGGCCTGCTGACTCCGAGATTTTCTGCCAATTGTTCGCCGGTAACCGGCGCATGCTTCTTAACGAGCTCAAGAAGCTCCAATTGCCGTGATGATAGCTGAATCGTACTCCCCCCAATCTTTATATGAGTCATAATTATTCGATATAGCACTACTATTCGATGATTAATATATCATATTAATATTTACCATACAACAAATTGAATTCATTAACTTCGGGCCCATTTGGATGCGTTCCTTTAAATAGAATTCATTAACCTCGCCACTCATTTGGATGCGTTCCATTGCAGTTTTTACAGCAGATTCAAAGCGAAGAGGGAGCTCTTTAGCATCCAATGCAGTTTTTGCAGCAGAACCGTCCCTTTGATCCCACTATAGCTAAGAAAGCGACCAATCCATTGCATTAGTGCAATACAGCTCCTCATCACAAGCCCTGTGTGAGGTATCTGTTGCAGAAAGTGCAGTAGAAGCCTAAATATATTTCCTCCGATGAGCATCGATATGCTTTTGAGCTGAAAATAAAACAAAGGCTGTCCCAATCATAGATTTCTCTACGATGAGGGCAGCCCAAAAAGATTATTCGTTTGTCATTTCAATAAACTGCTCCACATCAACAGCTGTTAGAGCGACAGCATCGCGCCAAAAATCAATCTCCTCCACATTCACGCCAAGATGCTCCTTCGCAAGCTGCTCGACGCTCATTCGTCCGGTATCACGCAGCAAGGATACGTAGCGTTCCTTAAAATCCGCCCCTTCCTTTAGCGCTCTCGCGTAAATACCTGCGCTGAACAAATAGCCGAACGTGTAAGGGAAGTTGTAGAACGGCACATCCGTTAAGTAGAAGTGCAGCTTCGACGCCCAGAAATTCGGATGCACTTCACCAAGCATATCGCAATACGCTTCCCGCTGAGCCGCTTCCATCATAGATTTCAGCTCACCGGCAGATACAAGTCCTTCACGGCGGCGCTCGTAGAAACGAGTTTCAAACAAAAACCGTGCATGGATGTTCATGAAAAAAGCGACCGATCGTTGAATTTTGTCCTCCAGCAGCCCCAGCTTTTCCTCCGGATCAACCGCTACTTTCATCGCGCAGTCCGATACGATCAGCTCTGCAAATGTCGAAGCCGTCTCCGCCACATTCATCGCATACTCTTGGGACAATGCAGGCAAATCGTTCATGACATGCTGATGATAAGCGTGGCCAAGCTCATGCGCCAGCGTCGAAATGTTCGAGGCCGTACCTGAGTAGGTCATGAATATACGGGTTTGCCCGCTCTTCGGAAAAGAGGTGCAAAACCCGCCGGGCCGCTTGCCGGCGCGGTCCTCCGCCTCAATCCAACCATCCTTAAATGCCATTTCGGAGAAATCAGCAAGCTCCGGACTGAACGTTCGGAACTGCTCTACAATAAAAGCGGCTGCCTCATCATATGGAATCGTCCGCGTCGCAGAACCAATCGGCGCTTCAACGTCGTGCCAGTCAAGCTTTTCTACCCCCAGCAGCTTCGCTTTACGCTCCAGGTATCGGACGAGCTCCTGCTTGCCTTCCTGTATCGCTGTCCACATGGCTTGCAGAGTTGCTTCGCTCATACGGTTGATCTGCAGCGGCTCCTGCAGCACAGATTCCCAGCCTCGCTTCTCATATAGCTTCAAGCGAAAGCCGGAAATCCGATTTAACGTTTCGGCGCACAGGTCCGCTTGCTCCGACCATTCCCGCTCCCACTCTGCGAACGCAGCCTGCCGCACGGCGCGGTCGCCGTCCGAGAGACGGTTCTGCATTTGGCCAGCCGATAAAATCTTCTTCTCTCCATCCCTACCGACATCGGTAAATTTAGCCCTTGATACGATCACATTATAATAATCGCCCCAGCCGTGATAACCGTCTACTGCCAAATCGCCGGCCAGCGCCTCTAACTCAGGAGCCATCTTCTGCTTCGCAAGCTCCCGCCGCTCGGTTAGGTTGAATGCAACCTCGGTCAGCTTCCCGTTTTCAAGCAGCTCCGTCCATGCTCCATCATTGAAACCGCGAAGTGTATTATCGAAGCGGGTAAGTACGCCAAGAAACTTAGCGGCTAACGTCTTCACTCGATCATTGAGCGAACTGGCTGCTGAATCCTTAACATTTTGCGCCAATAAGCAGGAAACGAAAGATTCGGATTCGCGCAGACGCAGCAATACGCTTTGCAGCAGCTCCGTCATCGCCGCGATCTCCGGACCGCCAATTCCTGCTTCATTTGACAGCGCGGCATCGAGCTTGCCTATATCATCGCCGATGCCTTTCAGTTCCTGCGAGAAAGCAGCCGAATTTGAGCCTCCATCATAAAAAACGTCTAAATCCCAGGTTTGCGGATATCCATTCTGCATCTGCTTCATCCTCTCTATTTTTAAATAAAAAAGCCGAGAAGGGGCCGCGTTTTTATTTGCGCAAACCTTCCCGGCGGTGTATAACTTAATTATATCGAAAATGGAGGAATATCACCATGTCTAAACCGTTGCAAATATCAGCAGATACAGCCGTTAAGCTGGCAGAGCAGCTTGGCGTGCCGTTAGAGCATTTGATGCATATGCCTCGCCATATCTTATTGCAAAAGCTCGCAGAGCTTGCTAAGAATGACAGTCCCGCATCGCCACCGAGTGAAGAAAAATCATGATTCCGTTCGAGAAAGCATGGCCTTATGATATTTTAATGGGTGATCTCTACGTCTCAAGCTGTCCCTTTTGCAATGCGGACAATGTGCTGCTCCCCGTTCGTCCGGCAGAGCTTAAGGACATTCAAGACGGCATGAAGAGATTGCTCGTCTTCCCGTGCTGCCGCAATAAAGTTACGATAGTGGGTGCTGACCGTGATTACTTGCTAACGGATCGCACGCTTCGCAAACCGCGCCGCTAAGCGGTCGATGAGATGGTCGTATCCGCATGGACATGGCCATCCGGTTGCGATGTATCGCCGGACGAGCTCGCGCGGCCCGCTTCCATTTCCTCGCGGATTTGCTGCCACTGCTCACGGCATGCCCGGATCATAGCCGCATCGATGATCTTTTTGTCGTTCACGACACGAGAGAACCATCGTACAGCATCGTTCAGTTCTCCAATACGACGATTTAACTCCCCAATTATATACATCAGCTTTGCGTTGTTAAGAGAGACGCCTTCCACTTCATACACGCGTATGTAGGCTTGCAGCGCAAACCGCATAAACCGCTTTTCTTCACTCTGGTTCGCTTCATAACGGTACAGCCAAGCAATGTGATGCAAAATACCTGCAAGCACGCGATCCTTCTCGCCAACAGCTTGGGCAGAAAGAAGTGCGAGCTTATAGCAGGTCATAGCCTGCTGAGCATCACGTTCACCACAATAGTCCTGCTTCTCCCAGCGAGCACCTATTTTATCTATGTACTGCTTCTTCTGCAGATCACTTAAGCGTTCAAGCCCATTTTCAGTCGAAGCAAATCCGCAATGCGGGCAAACCCGGACGACATAAAAGTCAGGATTTACATCCGTTTTATAATAGCCGCAAAAGTCAGTGTCCGTCTTGATAGCTTTTTTGAAGCTTGGACGAACGCGTGATGTCATATAGGTTGATTCGCAGCATATGCATTCTATTTTCGATTGGTAGAGCGGTTCCATTGGGATCACGTCTCCTCTTCTGATGTGTTCACAAAGTGGTGTGCAGGACCGGATAATCTGTCCAGGACGATCGCTTGCAGTTGTTCATCTAATCCGACTTCTTGCAGTGCTCTGCGCATGCAGTCAAGCCATGCTTCCGCCCGCTCAGGAGTAATGGGGAATGGCAGATGCCGCGCGCGCATCATCGGATGGCCGTATTGATCGGAGAATAACGATGGGCCTCCAAAAAACTGCGTTAAAAATAAATATTGCTTCTCTATAACGGGATCTATATTTTGTGGAAATAGAGGTCCCAACAGCGGATGAGCTTGTACCTTTGGGTAAAAAGACTCAACTATTAGTCTTACTGTCCCAGATCCACCGATCGCTTCATAAAGGCTTATATTCCTATTCATCGTCAATTTCATCTCCATTTTGTAGGTATTTAGTATTATATCACAAAAAATTTTATTCAGAGACAAAAAAAAGCCCGCATCGTTTTGCGGGCCTCATCATTTAGAGGGTACTGCTTAACCTTCATAGTCCTCTTCACCAGGTGCTGTAAGAGATTCTCGTATGACATAGACGAAAGCACAGACAAGGATGCCAGCGATTATACTCATGCTCATCACTCCAACCATTTCAAAGGTAATTCCATTGTACCATAAAAAATGCAGGAATCCAGCTTTTTTGCAAGCGTTTTCTTAATAGCAAATATTTATTTTTTACCATGTCCAGTGATGGATCACCACTGTCCTACATATACGTTTAGGAGGGGTTGTACATCGCCTCGGGTTCCGTATTATTTTTGACATTCAAAATGACAAGGAGGCGGTCATCTTGCTGCGCGCACTCGTCCATCCTTTATCGATAACCGCACTCGCCGCACTATTTATTGTGCTGTTAATGACCGTCTTTCCAACCGAAACGCTGCACTCCTCGCTTCGCGGGCTCTCGATCTGGTGGCAGGTGCTTTTTCCAGCGTTATTCCCATTTTTCGTAATATCCGAGATGCTGCTCGGGTTCGGGATCGTTCATTTCTTCGGTAAGCTGTTAGATCCGCTCATGAAACCATTATTTCGTCTTCCCGGCATCGGTGGCTTTGTCGTTACAATGGGCTATATTTCCGGGTATCCTGTCGGCGCAAGGCTAACCGCTCAGCTGTGGGAGCAGCGGCTTATCAACCGTTCGGAAGGCGAGCGGTTAGTCGCTTTCACGACGACATCTGATCCTATTTTCCTAATCGGGGCTGTTTCAGTCGGTTTCTTCCAAAATGTAGCGCTGGCACCCGTGCTTGCGGCGGCGCATTACGGAGGCGGACTTCTGATCGGCCTCCTCATGCGGTTCCACGATCGTCATGCCCCTGCATCATCGGCTAACAGGCGTATCGGCAGCGCTCCAGGCTCAACTGAAGCTTCAAGTAAAAATGTAAAAAAACGCCGTCCCTCCCGCATTGCCGAAGCACTGAAAGCCATGCACGACGCAAGGCTGCTGGATGGAAGGGATCTCGGAAAGCTGCTGCAGGATTCCGTTCAGTCGGCGCTGCGTTTAATGATCGTCGTTGGTGGTCTTGTCGTTTTTTTCTCCGTCGTGATGGAATTGCTTACGCATGCAGGCGTCGTTGAAGCGCTTGCGGAAGCGCTCCGTTATTTATTCGGCGCTATAGGCATGCCCAAGCCGCTGGCAGATGCTGGGGTTTTCGGCTTATTCGAGGTTACGCTTGGCGCTCGCGCAGCAGGCACTGCAGGTACCGGGCTGATGCATCAAGCCGCGATTGCCGCTTGGGTACTCTCCTGGGGAGGATTATCGGTACATGCTCAAGTAGCCAGCCTGCTCAGCCGGACCGATTTGCGTTACCGCCCTTTTATACTGGCTAGGCTGCTGCATAGCTTTATAGCAATGACGCTTGTATATGTCCTTTGGGGCTGGCTCGGACCATGATCAGTCTAGCTTCAATAAGGCTCGCGCTGCGGCTCATTGAATTTGAGGGTAATTTCCTTTATCATCTTAAGTACTATGGAGATCGGAAGGAGATTTACCTTTGAATTATGCGGTTATCGATCGAGGCGATTCGTTATCCAAATCGTTAACGGAAAAGTTTCACACACTAGCTGCAGAGCGCGGCTTCATTCGAAATGACGAAACGCCGGAAATCGTCATTTCCATTGGAGGAGACGGTACGCTGCTGCAGGCTTTTCATACGTATGTCGATCAAATTACGGATGTCGCTTTTGTCGGAATTCACACAGGCCATCTTGGCTTCTATGCGGATTGGCAGGCAGACGAGCTAGAGGAGCTTGTCGGAATGATGGCTAACGAAACACCGAGAATAGTAAGGTACCCGTTAGCGGAGATCGAGCTGGAGACGCCTACAGAAAGCCGTCACTATTTAGCGCTAAATGAATTTACGCTAAAAGGTGTAGACGGGACGCTTGTCGTACAAATCAACATTAATGATGAAATGTTCGAAATGTTCCGCGGCGACGGAATTGTCATTTCTACCCCTTCGGGAAGCACGGCTTACAACAAAAGTTTAGGCGGTGCAATCGTCCATCCGTCCATTGAATCGCTGCAAATCGCTGAGATCGCATCGATCAATAATCGCGTCTACCGTACGCTTGGCTCGTCGGTGCTGCTCCCTCAGCATCATCATTGCGACATCATCTCGAAGAAAGAGCAGCGGCTGCAGCTCACGATCGATCATGTCAGCATTATGCGGACCGACATCCGCTCCATTCGCTGCAACGTATCCAGCCGCAAAGTCAGCTTTGCCCGCTATCGTCCGTTTCCTTTCTGGAACCGGGTACGCGAAGCATTCCTTGGATACGACGTACGTTAGCGCAGCCGTTAACATTTTTTAGATTTCAACTTGTTTAAACGGACCGATTGAAACATTTTTTGCGGTAGCCCCCACAAAATTCCATATCTAACCGAATCCTCTCAGTAAGGTAACAATTACCATTTTAATAAATGAGGAGTGATCGGGTATGAAGAAGTGGTTATCGCTAATCGTTATAGGTTCCTTGCTTCTATTCAGCAGTACTGCAATGGCTAGTGGAGACAAAGGAAAGCACGAGGCAAAGGATCACGGGAAGAACATAAAGGAATGTGTACCGCCGGGCTTGCTAAAAGCGCTTGATAAAGTTAAGAACGAGAAGGCGAAAGCGGCTATAAAAGCGAATATTGAAAAGCATCAAGAGAAATGTAAAGAAGATAATGATGAAGAAAACCAAGGCTTATCGGATGTTCAACGCGTTTCCGGGGACAAAGCGGCACTGCAAATCCGTTTCGCAGACGGGAATCGGGCCGATTGGGTAACGGGTGCTATCCAGCTTCCCGTTAAAGGGAATAATGGCTCTGCCATTACATGGAGCTCTAACAAACCTGATGTTATTTCCAATAATGGACAAACTGTGAACCGGCCGCAATCGGCGGATGAAACCGTCGTGATGACGGCTAACCTTCGCTACAACCAAGCAACGGCCAGCAAGACGTTTACGTTGATCGTTAAAGCAGCCCCTGCAACGATGACGGATGCGCAAAAGGCGGCTGCTGATCTGGCTGCGCTGCAAATACAATTCAACGGCACGGATACGGCCGACCGCGTGACGCAGCCGTTAAAAGCGCTTCCGGCCACCGGTAACAACGGTTCCACCGTCACATGGTTCTCCGGCGCCCCGACAATTATTTCAAACGATGGAAAGACTGTTAACCGACCGGCCTCCGGCAGTGGAGACGCGATCGTCATTATGACGGCGTATGCCGTTAACAACACCGCCTTTGCGACAAAAACGTTCCAGTTAACCGTTAAACAGCAGCTTACGGATGCACAGAAGGTCGCTAGCGACAAAGCTGCCCTTGAGATTGATTTCGGCGGTTCGGATACGATAAGCCGCGTTACCCGGCCGTTGGATCAATTACCAACAACAGGGGCAAACGGATCGGGCATCCTTTGGAGCTCCAGCGCTCCGGATATCCTTTCAGCCGACGGTAAATCGATTCATCGTCCCGCGGTTACGGCAGGAGACGTAACAATAGCTCTGACCGCCGTCATCACAAGTAACGGAGTGTCGGATTTCAAAGTCTTTTACTTAACTGTCAAAAGGGAATTTACGAGCGTCGAGAAGGTAGCTGCCGATAAAGCGGACCTGAGTATCTCATTCGCCGATAAGGATTCCGCGGGTTCCGTCACCAAACCGATCGGACTTCCCGGCATAGGTTATTACGGCAGCACGATCGTCTGGTATTCGTCTCTCCCGTCCGTCATTTCCGATAATGGAACGGTCGTAAACCGCCCGGCTCATGGCAAAGGCGATATTACGGTAACGATGATGGGATTGATCAGTAACAATGGAGCCGGAGATATAAAAACGTTCACGCTTACTGTGAAACAGCTTCCATAAGCAGGTTGTTTCGGGTCTGTTCTTTGTCATCAAATGACGAGGGCAGACCCTTTTACCATTAGCATTCGTTACATCCGCTTCACTAAGTTCAAAAGCTGTTTTGTAATTCTAATGGCAAAGAGATGGTGCAGACGGTGCCTTTGCCTTTTTCACTTTCATAAATTATGCTTCCTTTCATCGCCTCAATGATTCGTACTGCAACAGAAGTGCCGAGCCCTGTCCCACTTTCTTTTGTTGTATAGAACAGTGTCCCGATTCGCTTGATCTCTTCTGGGGTCATCCCTTTGCCTCTGTCAATTATTTTCAGTTCAACTCGATCACCTTTTACTGCCAGTTTTATTTGTACGACTGCCTTTTCAGGTGAAGCTTCTACTGCGTTTTTAATTACGTTGACTAATGCTTGCTGCAGTTGACCGCGATCGGTATGCATATGAATTTGCTGTTCTACTTGGTTATCGAACTGTATTCCTTTGTAACTTGCCAATGGCGTTAAGAGTATAGTGATATTCTCGATTAAATCAGATAAAGAAAACTTTTCGTATTTTGTTAATTTCGGCTTTGAAAAGTTGAGGTAATCATTAATGATTACCTCTGCTCTTGCAAGCTCTTCTAACGCAAATTGTAAATAACTTCTATTTTTCCCCTCGACGATTGTTGCGCTCATGAGTTGTAAAAAGCCTTGAACAACAGTCAACGGATTGCGGATCTCATGTGCAATGGATGCGGCGACTTCACCTAATGTCTTTAGCTTTTCTGCGCGTTGAATTTCCTCTTTCATTAAAGCTCTTTCAAAGTTAAACTCCTGAAGCGTGCAGGATAACCAAGTCCCTAATGATTGAATCAATCCAAAAAACAAAACTGCCCAGATGGGCTCAAAATCCAAGGGCTTTTCAACCTGTTTAAGGAGTGTATATGAAATTAGAATAAGCAGCATTACAATAGAGGGGATTACGGAAATGAGGATCACTGCTCTTATTCGCCGGCGCCCGGTTAATCGGGCGATTTTCTTGGCAAATAATAAAGGTCCCAAAAACGCCAACGTAATGCTGATATATCCAAACAATATCGCATTTCCGCCCAGATAAGTCCGGGTAGCCAAAATCATCAGGTAATTAATAAAACCGGCAATCGGTCCACCGTACACCGTAGAAATCACAAGTGGGACATACCTGAGATCCCAGTATAAATCTAGTGCGTAGTATGAGAAAATCAAGCATAGCGAAGACGAAATCCCATGCAAAAGACCTATCGCATAAGGAGATTTGGAGTACCGCGAGCGGTCACCAAATACTGTAAAGACTAAAACTGGAGCTAAGACAATAAGGACGTTAAGAAATAATTTTTCTAGCAACATGACATTGTGCGAACCCCTTATTAAATGATTTATAATGCCTTACTCCCCTAATGGGCAACACTATCAATATAATTCTTTATTTCTGTGTGATTTCCTCTTTATGACTTGCAAAGAGGCACCCGTGCTTTCCCGTAGATCAGGATTCAGCTAGCTATTACGGATGCGGGCATAGGATTCGCTATTTGTGTGAAAGAGGCCTAAAATGCAAACTTTGCGGACATAGGATCTGCTATATGCCTTAAAGTGCACTTAAAATAACTGTTTTACGGCAAATAACGGATTCCATGTCCGCAAGTACCTCAAAAGAGGGGTAATACGGATAAATAACGGATTCAATGTCCGCGTACGCCTGGCCTTGGACATTGGATCCGTTTCGATTTTGTTATAAGCTCACGAAAGCGCGAATTCTTATTAACTGTAAAGAACAAGCTCCATCCGCCATATATCTTACTGACGGATGGAGCTTGTTTTTTTATTTATTGCTTATTCATCAATAGAAAAACCATCCAAGCCTTGTTTCTGCAAGTCCTCAGCTACAATTCGGGCGAGTTCCGCTGCTCCTTGACGATTAGGATGTAAACTATCTCCCGTCATATAAAGCGCGCTTGTCGCTACCGGACCGATTGATGTAAAGTATGCGGAACTTAAAACATTAAGGTCAACGAGTGGAACATTTTCTTCTTGCGCCAAGGCCAGCGTCGCATGCCGGTACCATCTGTTCACGGAAGTGTGTACGCCCTCCGAATTAAAATCTGTCGCTCTTCCTTGCGGAGTGGATAAGACAACAGTGGCTCCTGTGGCTTTAACTTGTTGAACCATATCGCGCATAATCTCTTTGAATTCCGCTTGGGTCGTATTATTTTTCGGATTTGTGTCGTTTATTCCCAATTGCAGTATAAAATAATCACCTGGCTTAATGTACTTCAGTATGGCTTCCAGTTGTCCATCATTCCGGAAACCCCTTGCAATCTGACCGCCTGAAGCCATATTTCTTATTTGAAATGTTTTTGCGCTAACAAAGTCCTGAAACAGTTGTCCCCATCCGGCCTGCACACTGCTGTCTAACGGATAATAGTTACAAACTGTCGAGTCCCCGCCTATATAGATGGTTCTATTAGTAACAGGAGTATCAGACAGCTTCCTGATCTTTAAGGCGCTTAGGGTAAAAGCCGTACCTGCCTTGCCTTCCGTTACGAGTATGTTTAATTGTCCGTCTGTAATCGGAATTTGGAATTTATCCTCAGCGGAATTTCCTGTCATATTGATGATTTGATAAACCCCTTCCGCCGCCACGCTTGCTCTAGCGGTGTTTCCTAATGTGACCTTAATCTCATAAAGTCCATTAGGAAGATCTACATTAAACGTGTTTGTGCTTTTCGTTCCATAAATTAGAAATTGAACGGCATCGCTTGCCTCGCCCGTACCGGATGCAGTAACATTCAGCATATTTTCCGGCGTATTAAATCCATAACCTTTTGTCTGGCTGTAGCTTTCAGAAGCGCTGACACCAATATAACCCGATTCCACACTTCCGCTGCCAAAATCAAACTTTAACTCGCTTATTGTCGCCTCAACATGCAAATTCGGCATGCCGCTAAATAATACAGCCATCATAAAAATCGCACTTAGCGCTTTCATCCATTTCCCCTTATTCACTATAATCGCTCCTTTGCAATAAGTAAGCTTCAATCGGCAAATCCAAATCGCGAACGCCTTCGCTCACAAGTCTTGCAATTTGTTCGGCCCCAAACTCTTGAAAGTGGGTATTGTCCTGTACGCCGTTTGGCCAGTTCGGATATATCCCCGGTTCAAGCCAAAAGAAAAGCGACTTGGATTCCTCAATTCCGACCGAATTGTAAAACGCGATGCTTCTTGCATTCAAATCAAGCAAAGGTACGCTTTTCTCCGCCGCCACCTGCTTCATGGCCTCGTAATAGTCCGGAAAATCATTTTTGAAAAGGCCTGCGCTATCCCAGTTTCTTCGTCCCACTGGCGTAATAAGCACGGGCTGCGCTTGCCGCTGCCGTGCGCCGTCAACATACATCGCCAAGTATTGCTTAAAAGTGGTGTAAGGATCCGTATGTCGCTCCGGTACGCTGGAAGCATCATTGTGTCCGAACTGAATGAATAAATAGTCATTCGGACGAATTTCCGTCAGAATGTTATCCAGGCGCCCGTCCTTGATAAAGCTCTTGGAGCTCCTGCCTCCAATGGCTTTATTGGTGAAGATCACATCTTTTGTAAAATAATTCGCGATTTTTTGTCCCCAGCCGGCTTGCGGATAATAACGGGAAGAATAGGTCATCACAGTCGAATCGCCTGCTAAATACACGTTCGGCACTTGACCCTGCACACGATTCGGCAGTTTGGCTACTTTCAATGCGTTCATACGCGCATCCGAACCTGCCAGCTCCAGGTTCATTTGACCGTCAATGATGGCGAGTTTAAAGGAAACGAATGCAAATTGGCCTGCTGCAGACGATACCGCCCTTGCTTTCGTTATCCCTTCCGCCACGACATCCATAAGGTTCGCACTCGTTTGATCGCCCGCGATCAGCGTAACCTGATAATCCCCGATCGGCAGATCGATATCAAAGGAGGTGCCGCCCGGCATCACGAAATCACTGCGCAGATCATCGGGAGCAACACGGTCCGCGGAGGTAACCTTTGACGTATCGGCAAAACCGAATCCTCTGCCGGTCATGTATTCCGTATTCTCCAGTACTTTCTCGTAACCCGGTTCTACGAGGCCGGGACCAAAATCAAACTGATAAACCTTTGAAATTTCTATAGCATTTACCGCAGGATAAGAACCGGAAAAGGCCAGGTTCAATTGACCGTCTTGAACTTGAACCTGAAAGCTCTGTTGATCAAATTGCCCGGCGGCGGCGGAAAAATCCGCGGCGTGAACGGATTCTGCCGTTACGCTCATGAACGATGGGGCCTCCTGGTCACCCGATATAATGGTAACTTGATAAGTGTCATCAGGAACATTCGCTTTAAACGAGGTATCGTTCGGCAAGCATAAATCGCCGCGAAGCGCATCAGGATGCACCCGGTTCTGGGAAGCCACCTTAGAAACATCCTCAAATCCATAACCTAACGTCATGTTGAAAGCGGTTGACGGTAACAACTGTGTATAACCATTAGCAGCTGCCCCATTCCCGCAGTCAAATAGAAGCAGCGATTTCTTGGAGGGGGCGGCCTCTGCTGCCGGAATGACGGATTGGATGCTACCAGTTCCGATTACACCTAACAATAGAGTAATGATTACCATGTTTTTAATTCTTTTTTTATTCATCTACTCATCCTCCGCATTTATTTTGAATGAAAAAAGTAAGCATCCCACCTCCCCTTTATCTTTTAAAACAAATTTATACAAGTCATTATTTTCCATCAATAAGAACTTTTTGCGCATAACAAATAAGTAAGGATGGGACAGCCTATAACGGTTTAGCATTTTTTTGCCAGACTCGCACTTTCTTGTCAGCAATAAAATTCAAACCGTTTAAATATCTCCTATTTACGAAAGATGGTTCCATAAATTACTTTAAGCATGTCGCAATAAAAACAGCATTCCATAGGAGGATTGATGATGATGAAGAAAAAACAGAAGGCGTCGTGGAAGCGGCGGGCTGCCCTTACCGGAGTGTGTCTGCTTGCATCGCTGCAAATCGTCTCGGTATGCGCTCCATTGAAAGCGGTTGCGGAATCAGGTTCGGTAACATTGGCTACAGCAGAGGGAAAACGGCAAATGGAGTTTCTGGACCGCGGAGTTACTGCTGTTAAAACGGACAGTGGAGTATTTGTAAGCTGGCGGCTGCTCGGCACGGATCCGGCAAGTATTTCCTTCCATGTATACCGTGATGGAGTTAGATTGAATGATACGGCTATCACTTCCTCCACGAACCTCCTTGATCCGGAAGGGACGACAGAGTCCCGTTATACCGTCACGCCTATATGGAGCGGCAAGGAACGGCAGCCGTCGGAACCGGTTGCCGTATGGGGGCAAGCCTATCGCGATGTGCCACTTCAGAAGCCGGCGGACGGCATCAATCCTGATGGTTCAGCCTACACGTACCGTGCGAATGATGCAAGCGTCGGGGATTTGGACGGAGACGGCAAATACGAATTGATTGTCAAATGGGATCCGTCCAACTCGAAGGATAATTCTCAGGACGGAACTACCGGTCCCGTCTATATGGATGCCTACAAGCAGGACGGAACGTTCCTGTGGAGAATCAGTTTGGGACGTAATATTCGAGCCGGTGCACATTATACGCAATTCATGGTATATGATTTGGATGGCGACGGCAAAGCGGAAGTGGCCTTCAAAACGGCTGACGGCACCATTGACGGGACCGGCAAAGTTATCGGCGATCCAAATGCAGATTACCGCAATTCGGCCGGCCGCATCTTGTCGGGACCGGAATTCTTGACCGTATTCGAGGGGGCCACCGGTAAGGAGCTGGTGACTATTCCTTACAATCCGCCGCGCGGCAATGTAAGCGATTGGGGAGACGGCTACGGCAACCGGGTGGACCGGTTCCTGGCTGGCATCGCCTATTTGGACGGAAAGCACCCAAGCTTGATCATGGCCCGGGGATACTACACACGGACGGTGATTACCGCATATAATTGGCGCGAAGGTCAGCTTTCCGAAGTATGGACATTTGATTCCAATACCCCTGGACTGTCCGGATACGCCGGTCAAGGGAATCACAATCTGAGTGTGGCCGACGTGGACGGCGACGGTAAGGACGAAATCATATACGGCGCCTGTGCCATTGATAATAACGGCCAAGGCCTGTATACCACGGGTCTCGGACACGGCGATGCGATGCATCTAGGGGACCTCGATCCGGGCAGGCCTGGGATGGAGCTCTTCCAAGTCCATGAATCAAAATCGGCAGCTTACGGCTTGGAATTCCGTGACGCAAATACGGGGGAAACCATTTGGGGTCTGTTTACCGGTAAAGATACGGGACGCGGAATGTCAGCAGATATCCATCCCGGATATCCGGGCGAGGAAGTGTGGGCTTCCGGCGGATACGGGCTATTCAGTTCATCCGGTATCAAGATAAGCAGTACGCAGCCGAATTCCATCAACTTCGGAATCTGGTGGGATGGCGATCTTCAGCGCGAGCTGCTCGATCATAATTGGAACGCCACAACCGCCACAGGCGTCGGCAAGATCGAAAAGTGGGACTACGTGAACAACCTGCCTGTAACGCTATTATCTGCGGAGGGAACGCTCTCGAATAATCATACCAAAGGCACCCCTAGCCTCCAGGCAGATTTGTTCGGAGACTGGCGGGAGGAAGTTGTATGGCGTACAGCAGACAGTACGGCATTGCGGATTTATACGACGACGGACGTTACCGATTACCGGCTTCCTACCCTCATGCACGATCCCGTATACCGTTTGGGAATCGCATGGCAGAACGTAGCCTATAATCAGCCGCCGCATACAAGCTATTACCTGGGCGAGGGAATGACTCCTCCTCCTGCTCCAGCGATTTTTGTCGCAGATTAGGCCGGCGCTTACGGCAGAATGATCATAATCCATGTAAAAAAGACACCGGAAAGCTCCAATTAGGAGCGTCCGGTGTCTTTGTTTTGTCGATTCATTTCGGCTGATGCGGCTGCGGCTGCAGTTTCGCTGGCAGCAAGCCGGATCGGCTTTTTACCCCGATGGTCGTTACCGCGATAGCCTTTGCGCTGCTGCTGCTCACGCCGGCCGCTTCCGCCCCTGTTATCTCCGCCGCTTCGGTTGTCGCCGCGCGGTCCGCGATTATGCCTTTCATGCACCGGTACAACGGCAGCTTCCCGTCCGCCCGCTACCTCATCATCTTCCGCTTCCCCAGCTTCAAACAATTCCGAATAACCAGCCTCTGCTGCTTCGCGAAGATCGGCAGCCTCCAGTCTCGGATGCTGATCCTCCAGGTCGAAGTCGTAATCTTCCGGTTCCTTTTTCGTGCTTTGCGTTTTTTCAAGAATGAAGTACGCACAGCCGAAATTACAATATTCGTTGATGTAATCCGGCATATTGGAAAAGGTACTTTCCTTTGTCGCCTTCGAATGATTATCGCGAAAGAAGCCTTTCAGCCGCAGCTGACTGTAGCCCCAGTCGCCCACAATGAAATCGTATCGTTCCAGTACTTCACTGTATCGATCCCGAAACGCTTCAGGATTCCATCCGTTTCTGTTTTCATGTACTATTTCATAGGATTTGCCGCCGATATGAATCAATGCCATGTTCTCCACCTCATCTGAGCGTCAATTACATGCTGCTTGAGCAAGCGCCTGAGGAAACCTCACGGTCATTTCCCGCTTGGGCGTTATCTGCAGCAATGGCTGCGTGTGCCGAATCGGTTTGCTCATGCGCATGATAAGAGCTGCGTACTAACGGCGCGGATTCTACGTGCCGGAAGCCGCGTTTCAGCCCTTCTTCTTTTAGTTTTGCAAATTCGTCCGGGTGGACATAACGTACGATCGGCAAATGGTTAGGCGTTGGCTGCAAATATTGACCCAGCGTCAAAATATTTACATCGTTGGCGCGAAGATCATCCATCGTCTGCAAAATTTCATCCCATTCCTCTCCTACGCCGAGCATGATGCTCGATTTGGTTGGAATATTCGGTTTCATCTCTTTCGCGCGTCTAAGCAATTCCATCGTTCTGCTGTATTTCGCTTTCGCCCGAACGCGGTCCGAAAGTCTCTCCACCGTCTCAACATTATGATTCAAAATATCCGGATTAGCATCCATGACAATTTGCAGCGCTTCTTTATTACCTAGAAAATCGGGAATAAGTACCTCAACTCGGCAAAACGGCATCCGTTTGCGAATTGCACGAACGGTTGCAGCAAATATAGACGCTCCGCCATCTTTTAGATCGTCGCGTGCAACGGATGTGACAACGCAGTGCTGCAAGCCCATTTGCTCGGCTGCTTCTGCTACCCGTTCCGGCTCTTCCAAATCGAGCTCGGTTGGCATACCCGTCTTAACCGCGCAGAAACGGCAAGCGCGCGTGCAAATATCGCCCAAAATCATGAATGTAGCTGTCCGGTTGGCCCAGCATTCATAAATATTAGGACAGCGTGCTTCCTCGCAAACGGTGTGCAAGGTTTTGGAACGCATCATATCTTTAATTTCGGCAAAGTTGCCGTCTGTCGCTAACTTTATGCGAAGCCAATCAGGCTTTTTAAGGGTTTCCTGCTGTTTCATGCGGCATTACCTGCTTTCACGTTCATTTATAAGGCCAAAACTCATGGGTTTATTATAACATGTTTCGAATAAAAACCAATGATTTGCGAAACATATCGTTATAACCGTCATGCTTTTGAAAGGGTGAGACGATTGAAACTGACTATACCTCTTGCAGCAGCGTTAATTGCAGCCACTTTGCTCATTGTCCAGCCAGTCAGCTATGTGATCGCATCCCCTGGTCAATCCAAGCAGACAAAAGCGGCAAATGAGCGGGCTGCTGCGGCAGAGCCGAATGAGCTCGCTGCAAGGAGAAGCCTGTATGACAAATTAAATGTGCTTACTAACATTCCTTGGTACTGGATAGCGGCAATCGATCAGTATGAGCGTTCCATGTCCAAGGCAAAGCCGAAGGCCCGGCCTATGCTTGGCAGTACCGTCGGCGTATTTATCGACCAAGAGCGCTGGGCAGGACCTTTAAATCCGGATTTGGAGGATAGCTCCCCTGTATCCATCCGCTGGTTTAATGGCATCGGCCGCGATGGTGACGGTAACGGGCACGCAGAGCGAACAAGCGACGTTGACCTGCTGTACTCGCTTGTAAACAGCATTTCCACCTACGGGACAGCGGAAGACGATTTCTCAATCGGGCTTTGGGAATATTATCAAAATAGCCGCTCCGTTCAACGCGTTCAGCAATTTGCCCGAATCTACGCTCAGTTCGGCCGACTCGACCTGTTCGAGCATGCATTCCCTGTGCCGGTAGGAAACAACTACTCATACCGCAGCACTTGGGGAACTGGCAGGAGCTGGGGCGGAAGGCGAACCCACGAGGGTACGGACATTTTTGCCAATCATGGCGTCCCCGTTCGCAGCACCTGCTATGGCGTTATTGAAGTAAAGGGCTGGAATCCTTATGGAGGATGGCGCATCGGCATACGCGATCTGAACAACTTTTACCATTATTACGCTCATCTGTCCGGCTATGACAAATCGGTTAAAATAGGCGATATCGTGAAGCCCGGTCAAGTCGTCGGATGGGTCGGAAGCTCAGGCTACGGCAAGCCGGGTACGCAGGGGAAGTTTCCGCCTCACTTGCATTACGGGGTGTATAGCGACCGCGGACTAATCGAGTGGTCGTTTGATCCCTATCCGATGCTGCGCCGCTGGGAACAAGCTGAGCGTAAACGGTTGCGTTCCGGAAAATAAAAGCAAGTAAAAACGACTTTATCGCCCTATCAGGGTAATAAAGTCGTTTTGTTTTCGCAGGGGCTTATTATTCGGGTCCTGAATTTCCAGCATTGTTTGCAGCTCCGTCATGAACGTTAGAGTTACCCGCTCCCTCGCTTGGGGCTTCTTCCGATGTAGAACCTGAGTTTTCAGCACCGGAATCAGTAGAGTTTTCGCTGCTCTCGGAGCCCGATGACACTCCGCCGCCTGCTCCCTGCCCGAGCGGCACGGATATGTTAGGCGCTTCGGCCGCAGACTCGCCTACCGGCTTGCCCGTATTGTCGTAATAGTACATTGGAACATCTCCGACAACGAGCAAATACGAAATTGGAATTTCCGTTTCAACTAATTCCGGCTCGGTATCGAACGGAATGATAATCGTGACCTCCGCAACAATCCGTATGTATACCTCGACTAAAATCATATTTATTCCCGCGTCCTTCTGACGCGTGCTGAGGTCAACCTTTACACTTCCAACGGGCTCGAACTTCACCGGAACCCTTGGTCCAAAGGAGGAAATAATGGCGCTGTTCAGCGCGTGGCCGATCGGAATATGCTCCGGGATATCCTTCATTTCACTTAAGGTCGTCTGCACCGTATTTATTGTTTGTGAAGTGATGCTCATATGCTCGGCGTAATTAAGCATGAAGCCCGATATTTTTCCGTTGCTGTTCATCTTCCAATCAATCAGCTTCTCGGATTCAGAGCGCTGCGCAACCTGATCGGTGATCGCCTTGTTTATCGCCTGCGTTGCCACTTGTTTTACCCGTATTTTCGCGATATTCATAAGCGGCGGACGCAAATTCCGTTCCACATATACAAAGGCTTGAATCGAGAAAATCATAATCACGATAAGTGAAATCATGACAAAAGTCCGTCTCCGTACACGAGGTTTAGGCGGACGAGTTCCCCATGCGCCTGAAGCCCCCCCGATATTGCTGCTTCGAGCTTGTCTGCCGAACGTGAACCCCGACCGACGCGATCCCCATTTCTTCGGGGTCGAGCTTGACGAAGCCGCGCCTGAGCGGCTGCCCCAGCTAACCGTCTTCACTTTAGAAAATGGACGACCCGACCAAAGCTGCATCCGGCTGCCGCCAAATGGACGAAAACGCCAGCCTTTCCTACCCCATTTCGCCAATCGGAATCCCTCCCGCATCATCCTGTCCGCTTTCTATACCCATACTTATGCGGGACTCGGCCAAAAAAGAAGAAAGCCGGCAACTCATCAGCGGCGGCCTAGCAGCTACAGGCAACGAGAAGCAGCCCCGAGTTCATTTATGCGAAATGAGGTGCATTTATGCACCTAATCGCGCGGGCATTGTGGGTTTTGGGTAAATGAGGTGCATTTATGCACCTAATCGCCCTTGGGTTCGTGGGTTTCACACAAATGAGGTGCATTGATGCACCTCATCGAGCGGGGTTCGTTGGTTTTGGGTCAATTGTGTAGTTGTTTCCACAGCACTTACAGCAAGGAGCGGATGTAAGCGATATTCTCGCGCAGCAGCGTTTCCGACGGGGCAGAGCCGCTGAAGTCTTCGAAGCTGAGCCAGCCGTCGTAACCGACAGCGCGAAGATCGGCAATGACCTGCGGCCAATGAACGATACCCTCCGAGATCGGGGCCCATGCAGCCCGCCATATCGGATCGTGCGGCTTACTTTGCTCTGGGGAGACTGCTACCCCGGCTCTTGCGGCCGAGACTGGTATCGCTGCATTCGTTTTTTGCCACATTGCATTTTTCACATGGACGTGTGCTAAATAGTCACCCAGCACTTCAATTCCAAGCTTGTACTGTTCAAAGCCCTCATAAACCATATTTCCCGGATCATAAATGACTCCAATCCGATCGGCATCAAACCCGTCAACTAGCTGGCGGGCAAGGGTTGCGCTTGACGCGATGTTGCCGAAATGCACTTCTATGGCACCCTTTACGCCATAGGTTCTGCTCAGCTCTTGCGTTTCGTGCAAATACTCGCGAGCTTCCTTCAACAGATCCGCATAATGGCGGCTGCGATCATAGCCAGGTACACCGATACGAATCGATGGTGCGCCAAGCACTTTGGCCGCGCGCATCGCACGCTCCGTTGCAATCAGGTCACCGCTTTGAATGTACGCCGCCACATTCGGCACTTCTAGACCTGCATCATCGGAGAGCCGCTTTAAAGCAATAAGCTCCTCCTCAGATGCGTCCGACTGTACGGTAGATAAATTATTTCCCCAGAACGACGGCGTTTCTTCGCGCTTAGCCCTATCTAATTTCGTAAATCGCCATTCGACACCATCATAGCCATTGCTGCTAAGAAGCTCTACGGTCCGGTCAAGCGTGCAATCAGGCAGCATTACGGTGAAAACGGATATTTTCATAACTCCACCTCGTCCATAAATTAGTTTTCAATGCTTTCCTAATCGTAGCATATCGCGACTAGCAACTCTTCGCTCAGCTTTGCCTATATGGTCTATTCATTTGACTGTGGTTGCATTTGAACGATGAGGACTTTGCAATCGGTGGCAGATGAGATAGACTGGAACAATAAAAATCGCACTTATCAAAGGAGGCCACGAATGGCAGTCAATCGTCGCATTTTCACCGATCAGGATTTTGAAGAAGCTATCGAGAAGCAGGCGCGCATCCGCGTTTTTCAAGACAATCATATCGTCGATTCAAGCTCACTTGTCGTAAGATTTGATGATAGTATCATCGTCACCCAATCAGGAGTAAGCGATATCGCTTATCACAACCGGAAGCAATGTGAGTTTTTCGAGCTTAAAAAGCGATAATACTCAACCCAAATACGGTGTCGTCCTTTTAGCATAACAGGATGGCACCGTTTCGTATTTTAAAACCATTCTTTCCTATGAGAAAAGTGCAGCGAGCGTATCTAGTACCTGGTACTACAAATAGTTGGTACTTTTGCAAATAGAAATAAGCTGTAAACTAAAGCTATCAACAACCACTTGATACGGGAGGCTTTCTCTAATGGAAAAAATGGAAACGATGCACGTTCGCAAACCAGCTAACTTTTACCGCCGCCGCAACACTCCAACTTACAGCTTTATGGCGTGGGCGGCCTTCATCATCGCATGCTGTTTTGAATTCATCGGGATATACACGCTCAAGCAGCCCATGTCCGTGCAAGGCTATTACGCCGTAACCGGCATTCTTCTAATCATCACGTCCTTCCTTCTGCAAAAAGTAGCGCGCGATAACGACGAGGATAAATTTCTCAAGGATTACAATCCCGGTTACAGAAGCCGAAATACTTCCGCCTTCACGTTCATGGCATGGGCGGGTTTTATTATCGCTATCCTCGCTCAATATATCGGGATTTACACGCTGGAAGAGCCGCTCTACGTAAAAGGCTACTATGCTCTTGCAGGTGCCTTTCTGATCGTGGCCTGCCTTGTCTTGCAAAAAACGATTCGGGACAATGAGGAAGATCGCCTACACATGAATGCTGCTGAGGAATTTGAAAGTTAATAGGAACGAGCAAAACCTCCCTTCATGTGAAGAGAGGTTTTTGCAAATTTTTTTAGAGACAAGGGAATGTTTGATCAGTAATAGTTTCTTTGCGATTGGCGCATAACTAAAAAGAAGCCAAAGGAAAGGAGCATCAATTATGAGCGATCAAAAAAAGCCTAACATTCAACATGTCGCGCCAAAATCGAGCGATCCAAGTAAGCAGGGAAGATCCGCAGCACAGAAAAAGTCGAAATAAACCTTAATAAAGATGTTCTTCCATTTAAGGCTGCCGGTAACAACCGGCAGCCCTTGCTTGCTTCTTTTATTTTGCTAATGACTTGCTCATAATCCAAGCATGATCCGGGTCGTTATGAAATTTCCAGGCGCGGGCCGGACCGGCCATGACATTTAGATAGTAAACATCGTAACCGGGCGGTGCAGACACAGGGTGGTAACCGCGCGGCACCAGCACGGCTTGACCGTCTTGGATAATTAGCGTCTCATCCAATGAACGATCGTCCGTGTAAACCCGCTGTATTGCAAAGCCTTGCTCTGGCTGAACCTTGAAATAATAAGTTTCTTCTAATAAGGACTCTTCAGGAAGCGCATCACGGTCATGCTTATGAGGCGGATAGCTCGACCAGTGACCGTTAGGCGTAAACACTTCAACAACGAGAAGGCTGTCTGCCGGTTCCTGCTCCGGCAGAATATTATGAATTTGCCGTTCGATATTCCCGTAGCCCCGGATTTCGACGCCTACCTGCCCCGGTGCGATGAGCCGCGCCGAATGATTACCGTTACCGGGTGCGCTGCAAATCGCTACTTCAATATCGGTAAGCGCAACGATTTCGTACTCATCCCCGTTCGGAACATACACCGAATAAGGCGGTATTTTTTCAAACACGCTCATCCTCTGCCCGATATTTTGCCATGCGCATTGCGCTGTGCTCACGTTCGCCTTACCGCTGAGCAACACCAGACATACTTCTAGTTCCCCCGTTGCGCAGCGCAAAGATTGGCCTGCAGCAAGGCGATGAACTTCAAATCCAACGTAAGTCCACCCCGCACTTTCCGGCGTAATGGACAAAATCTTCGTATCCTGATCCGAATGGTGAACCGGCTTAACGATTAATTTAGACAATCCCCTGCACTCCTTCAAATAGCCAATTTATGCGAGCGTCATTCTCAGTTCATGAACCTCGCTCAGCTTTACCGGACGGTTCAAACTTACGGATAACTTCGCGGCCAACGCGATCTTCTCCGCTTGCAATCCGTCGTTACCGTCCACGACAAGAGGCTTGCCGTTCAGCAGACTTTCAATGAATTGCTGGGTTTCATCCACATAAGCACCATTGTAGCGTTCCAAGAAGAAATGAAGCGGCTTATCAGAGACGATCCCTTCCGCAGTGCTTACGACCGCACTGTTCGGATGATCGTTGGCTACTGTTACGCTTCCCTTAGACCCGAACACTTCCACACGCTGATCGTAACCATATACCGCCTTACGGCTGTTGTCGATCACGCCCAAAGCGCCGTTTCGGAAGCGGAGCGTAATGATTGCGGTATCTATATCCCCATATTTGCTAAATACCGGATCGACCAGCACTTGTCCCTGTGCATACACTTCCTCAACTTCACTTCCGGACAAATACCTCGCCATATCGAAATCGTGAATCGCCATATCCATAAACAGACCGCCGGATACTTTTATATACTCTTCACTCGGAGGGTTCGGATCGCGCGAAGTGATTTTGATCAGATGCGGCTCCCCGACCGTTCCTCCTTGGACATGTTCGCGCACCCGTTTGAAATTATGGTCGAAGCGCCGGTTAAATCCGATTTGCAGCTTTACCCCGGCTGCATTGACTGCTTCGAGAGCTTCTTCCGTTTGCGATATATCCATGCTTACCGGCTTTTCGCAGAAAATATGTTTGTCCGCCTGTGCGGCTTGCTTGATAAGCGGTACATGAGTGTCTGTCGAGGAGCAAATAAACACCGCGTCAATATCCGGATTGGACATTATATCGTCGCTGTTTTTAGTTACGATGCCAATCCCTCTTTCAGCTGCCCAAGCCTCGAGCTCTGGTCCCGCGAACAGGTCGCTGATTGCCGTTATTTTAGCATTTGGAAATCTTAAAATGTTGTCCGCATGAATTTTTCCGATTCTCCCGGCGCCAACAATTCCGATATTTATTTTTTTCAATTCGCTCTTCCCCCTGCTCTTCCCGAGCTTCCGAATAAACGCATTTTCGTGCCTACCAGCGGGTCGTTACCATTTTTTTGCGCGTGTAAAACTCTACGCCGTCCGTACCGTTGGCATGCAAATCGCCGTAGAACGATTTTTTCCAACCAGAGAATGGGAAGAACGCCATAGGTGCCGGAACGCCAAGGTTAACTCCCAGCATGCCTGCATCGATCGTCTCGCGGAATTGACGCACGCTGCCTCCGTTCACCGTAAACAAACAAGCACCGTTGGCGAACTCCGAACGATTCGCCAGCTCAATCGCGTCTTCCAGCGTTTCAACTCTCACTACGGACAGGACCGGCGCAAATATTTCGTCCTCCCATATCTTCATGCCGCACTGCACATGATCAAAAATCGTAGGACCAACGAAATAACCCGCTCCGGATGAAGCTGAATCCGTACGGCCGTCGCGTACGAGCAAAGCGCCCTCATTTTGTCCGATCTCAATATATTTCACCGTGCGTTCCTTTTGAGACCCCCGGATGACCGGACCAAGGAAAACTCCCTCATCCAAACCGTTGCCGATCGTAATCTGGTCCGCGGCTTTGACCAATCTGCTCACAAGCTCGTCGCCGACGCTGCCTACTGCAACAACAACGGAACAAGCCATACAGCGCTCTCCCGCTGAACCGAACGCGGCATTTACGATTTCCTTGACCGTCAAATCAAGATTGGCGTCCGGAAGCACGATGGAGTGGTTTTTGGCGCCGGCCAGCGCCTGCACGCGTTTACCGTGAGCGGACGCGGTTTTGTACACGTACTCCGCTACGGGCTGCGAGCCGACGAAGGACACCGCTTTAATGCCAGGGTGCTCCAAAATACCGTTAACCACATCGTGCGCGCCATGCACAATATTTAATACGCCTGCAGGAAGACCTGCTTCATGAAACAGCTCCGCCAGACGTCCCGCAAGAAGCGGCGTACGCTCAGACGGCTTCAGCACGAACGTGTTGCCGCAAGCAATAGCGAGCGGGAACATCCAGCAAGGCACCATCATTGGAAAATTGAACGGCGTAATTCCCCCGACTACGCCGATCGGGTAGCGGTACATTCCCGATTCCAAATTCGAGGCGATATCCGGGAGCTGCTTGCCCATCATCAGCGTCGGAGCGCCGGCCGAGAACTCCACGCATTCGATACCACGCAATACCTCGCCGTACGCTTCGCTGTAGCTCTTTCCGTTTTCTTTTGTAATCAGACCGGCAAGCTCTTCCCAATGATCAACCAGCAGCTGCTGGTATTTAAACAGGATGCGTGCACGGCGGGGCACCGGCGTACGGCTCCAGGTTTTAAATGCTTCCTGCGCCCTCTGAACGGCCAGATCCACTTCGGCTTTCGTTGACAGCGGAACCTGCGCTAAAATTTCTTCCGTTGCCGGATTATAGACCGGTTCAAATTGGGTTGCCGATGAATCTATCCATTCACCGTCGATCCAGTTTTTGAGCAAAGTTGTCATCGTATTGTATCCCCTTTCTAAAATGAAAAGCTGTTACTGATCTCGCCAGCATTGCTTCGGTTAATATACGTTTCTACCTGTTCGACTGTTGGCATCGCATCGGAGCAGCTGTGGCTTGAAATAACGATACAAGCGGAAGCGCTGCCGAATTCCATGCTCTTTTCCAGCGTCCACCCCTGCATGACGCCATACAGGAATCCAGCCGCATACGAATCGCCTGCGCCGAACGTCTTCACCACTTTGGCCGGAAAACTCTTCGCCCGGTGACTGGCGCCATCTTTTGTATAGGCAATAGATCCTGCTTTGCCGTGCTTGATAATGACAATTTTGGCTTTGTAATCAAACCACTTGGATGCCGTCACTTGATCGTCCCGTTCCGGGTTGCGGTCAAATCGTTCCATCATATCGAACTCTTCCCGGGTGCCAACGATAATGTCGCATTTTTCCGCCGCTAAATTATAATAAACCGCCGTCTCTTCATGCGAGGTCCACGTATAAGGACGATAATCAATGTCGAACGCTACGATTACATCATGTTTCTTGGCATACTCAAGCGCTTGAAACACCGCTTCCCTTGACGGACTCTTCGCCAAAGCCGTTCCGGAAATGAGCAGCAGCTTGGAATCGGCTATTACATCTTCCTGCACTTCCTCCGCGTTAAGCTTAAGATCCGCCACATTATCCCGGTACATTAAAATGCTGCAATCCGTTGGGCTCTTGATCTCCGTGAAAGCCAGGCCCGTTACCGCGCCGGTATTATCGGTAATGACATTTCCGGTATCAATATCGTTTTTCTTCAAATAGCCTTCTATAAACCGTCCCATTTGATCATTCGCGATCTTTCCTATAAACGCCGTCTTCATTCCGAATCTGGACATGCCTATCGTAATATTCGCAGGAGAACCGCCGACATATTTGGTGAAGGTTACGGTTTCCTCCATCGGCCGGTTGATCTCATTGGCGTTCAGGTCGATGCACAGCCTTCCTATCGCCGTGAAATCAAACCTTCTATTTGCAGGAAATGCAATATACTCCACGATCTATTCACCCGCTCTCTCGAAAATGACTGCATTCAAGTAGTCCAGCGCTTTTCTGGCGTATTCATGCGGTGGATGCTCGGCCGGATCCTGTTCTCCCTCGAGCATCGCCCACCCATCGTAACCGCGGTCCAGCAATTCGTTTATAATGGGCTTTAAATCAAGATCGCCCGTTCCCGGGAGGGTAAATACGCCTCTTCGGATGCAAGTGATAAAATCCGCCTGCTCCTCCCGCGCGCGCTCCAGTACGCTCTTACGAATATCTTTCAGATGGACATAAGCGATACGGTCATAATGCTTTCGGAGTACAGTAAGCGGATCTGCTCCCCCATAATAGGCATGACCGGTATCGTACAGCAAACTAACCGAATCAGGATCTGTCATCTCCATCAGCCGATCGATCTCTTCAGGCCGTTCGACAACAGTGCCTCCATGGTGATGGTAGGTTAAGGTCAATCCGTATTCCTTGGCTATAGCTCCAGCTGCATTCAATCCTTCAGCGAGACTTTTCCAGCCCGCTTCATCCAGCCTTACGACGCCTTTTTGGTCCGGCGAACGCCTCGGATCGAATTGTGGCGATCCTCCTATCTCGCATGTGCTGATTACCTTGCAGCCCATTTCTTTCAAAAACTCGACATGCGCCCGATAGCCCGCCAGCTCCTCTTCCCGGTAGGAAGGGTCTGAAAACAGAACCGATTTCCACTGTGAGACGAGCTGCATTCCCCGTTTGGCAAGCTCTTGTTTCAGCACCTCAATATCTTTGGGATACTTGCGGCCCATTTCCGTTCCTAGTAATCCTAATGATTGCATATCATCAAGAATTTGTTCATAAGTGGTATGTTCGCCGTGCTCTTTCACGTCCTCGCCAACCCAATTAATCGGATGAGCCCCGATCCGGAACGGTATTTGTCTCATAGCCTGCCTCCATCGTAAAAATAGGTTTAAAATAAATGGATTTGTTCAATCCGGTTCTTCATTTCCTTATGAGCCGAAACGACTTTCCCGCTTGCTGATACCTCAGGCACGCCGACGTTCCACCAGGACTCGTACCCGCCCGTATTTGTACCCGGCAGGACTGGAATTTCGATCAGCGTCGTAACCGTTTCTTCCTTTGCTTGCCTCAGCGCTTCCTCCAATTGCTCCGCCGTTCCGGCTTTATACGTCTTGACTCCCATGCTGCGGGCGTGTGCGGCAAAATCGATTGGCATATAGCTGCCTGTCAGCCTGCCGGTTTCCGCATCCCGATAACGGAACTCGTTGCCGAAGCCATCGCTGCCATGTCCTCTTTGCAAATTATGAATACATTGATAACCATGGTTATCAAACAAAAGGACCGTAAATTTTGTACCCTCCTGCAAGCTCGTAACGATCTCCGAATGCAGCATCAGGTAGCTTCCATCACCCACGAGGGCGTAGACTTCCCGGTTTGGCTCAGCGAGTGCCGCGCCGAATGCGCCAGACACCTCATATCCCATACATGAAAAGCCATATTCCATATGGTAGGTTTTCGGCTCCTCGCATCTCCACACCCGGTGCAGGTCGCCCGGCAGACTGCCGGCTGCGCACACAATGACTGCAGAGGAACCGATTGCCCTGTTAATCACACCTAGCGCACGGGTTTGTGTCAGCCCCTGTTCGTTTTCCAGCGCGTATAAACGGTCAACCTCAGCGTCCCACTCTTCTTTTAATGCCATGATCTCCCCATTCGCATAGGCGGAGCGGTATTGAACCGCAGACAAGGCTTCCCTTAATGCGTTCAGACCTTCCCTTGCGTCAGCGATAAGGGAAACGCCGTTCAGCTTCGAAGCATCCAATCCGTTTACGTTAATATTGAGAAACTGCACTTCCGTATTTTCGAACGCTGACTTCGACGACGTTGTAAAATCCGAGTAACGCGTACCTACGCCGATAATTAAATCCGCTTGCTGCGCAAGTCTGTTAGCTGCCAGCGTCCCCGTTACCCCAACCCCTCCGACGCTTAGCGGATGCCTCCATGAAATGACGCTTTTTCCCGCTTGCGTTTCGGCAACCGGAATGCCAAATGTCTGTGCAAATTCCAGCAACTCTCCCGCCGCCTCGGAATACAGCACGCCGCCTCCGGCGATAATGAGCGGATTCTTCTTGCCTTTCATCAGCTCCACTGCCCGGAGAAGGGCAGCAGGTGCAGGCGAACAACGATCGACATAATGCACTCTTTTGCTAAAAAAGGATTCCGGATAATCATAGGCCTCCGCTTGAACGTCCTGCGGCAGAGCCAGCGTAACCGCTCCTGTCTCGGCAGGGTTAGTCAAAACTCTCATCGCATGAACGGCTGCTGACATAAGCTGCTCCGGGCGAATAATCCGGTCCCAATATTTACTGACCGATTTGAAACAATCCGTTGCGGAGACCGTGTAGTCTCCGCTGTCTTCAAGCTGCTGCAGAACCGGATCGGGCTGTCTGCTTGCAAAATTGTCCCCTGGCAGAAGCAGTACCGGTATACGGTTAACCGTCGCCGTTGCAGCGGCAGTTACCATATTTAAAGCACCGGGGCCGATAGAGGAGGTACAAGCATAAATTTGTTTTCGGTTCGTTTGTTTGGCATAGGCGGCTGCGGCGTGAACCATCCCCTGTTCATTTTTGCCTTGAATATATTGCAATTCACCAGAGCTGCGTTCCAAGGCTTCGCCAATACCCGTCACATTCCCATGTCCAAAAATCCCCATAACGCCTTTAACAAACTTCGTTTCAACCCCGTCGACGGAGATGTACTGCTGATCCAAAAACTTCAAAAGCGCTTGGGCCATTGTTAAACGTATCCTGCTCATGAATGATTACCTCCATATCTGTTTTCTCTCGTAATGGCGAATATTCCAGAAAACGCTTTCAAACCACATAAAAAAATGGAATCGACACTTTGACTACCCAGTTGTGATTCGTTAACAAGAAAACATATGATGTAGTTGGGATACAAACAAGGGTAACCGATTACCCTTTTGTGACGATTATACTTTAGTTTTTTGAACAATTCAAGATCCGTTTTTGATTCTTTTTGATTAAAATCACCGTTTTTGGGTGGACAAAACTTTTTTAGGTCGTAAGAACCACCTTTATATCCATCTAAGAATATCGGGTTTAAGGGTAACCGGTTACTCTAACGACAAGAGGCTGTCTCGAAAGTAGATGTTTCTACTTTCGAGACAGCCTCTTCTCTAATTAGTAATGAAAACCACAAGAATGCTATGTTGGATAATTACAGTAACTTCTTGTAAATTAGCTCTATTCGGGGTTCTATATTGGCTTTATCCAATAAATTGACATGAAAAGGACTTGATTTCACTCATAAGAATCAAGTCTGAACGATTTCACTGTACGAAATCCAACATAGCCGAGCGTGCCGATAAAAAATGTGTCATATATTGGATGGATTCCACTGTAGATTGAAGGGGAACAACTTGCGACGATGACGATGAGATCCGCGGTTACATATTCACAGGAGCGGTTGAATCCCGAACCGCAAGCTCGGGCAGCAAGCGAATACGCTGCTTCACCGTATCACTATGTTCGATTTTGCTGATAATGATATCCGTTACGTGCTTTCCTAATTCCCGCACAGGAAGTGAGATAGAAGACAATCTCGGCGAAACGATTGAACAAAGTGGTGTGTCGTCAAATCCAATGACCGATAACTGTTCAGGGATCCGGATTCCCCGCGCTTTGGCTGCCTGCATGACGCCAATCGCTAAAATATCATTGCAACCGAAAATCGCACTCGGTCTTTCCTCGCTATCGAGCAGCACAGCCGCAGATTGCTCCGCTTCTTGCAGAGTCGCTCCGCCAACTACGATCAGCTTGTTATCAATGGGGATGTTTGCTTCTGAAAGAGCAAACTTATAACCGCGTATCCGTTCATCGCTGCTAATGGAATCTTCACCGACGACGCCGATTTTACGGTGTCCAAGCGAATGAAGATGCTTGGACGCCAAGTAGCCTCCCATATAGTCATCGACTGTGACGCTGTCAATAGAAATTCCGGGACGCTCATGCGCAAAAAGGGCGATCGGGAAACCCTCCTCGACAAGCTGCTTCAGCAGTTCATCATTTTTAAATTTGGATGCTATAATGAATCCGTCCACACGTCTCTGCCTTAGCAGAGTAATGTGCCGCGTTTCTTTTGCGAAATCGTTGTCAGTACTGCACAACACAATGTTATACCCGAGTTCTTGGCCGTACGCTTCGATATGCTTCAAATACTGGGCATAAATTGGATTATCGATGTCAGGGATTAGAAATGCAATTTGGTAGGTCGATTTCCCTTTCATGGCAGATGCCAGCACATTAGGGCGATAATTGAGATCTTCCATGATCCGGTTGATTCTTTCCCTCGTTTGATCGCTGATTCTGCCCGTATTATTTATCACCTTCGACACCGTTGCTGTAGATACCCCTGCCAACCTGGCAATGTCATAAATAGTCGATTTCATGTGAACACTCATTTCCGGCATCAATGATAGAAGCGATCACCTGCCAAAGGTGACTGTCTCGTACGCTTTGATGTTCATTATAAGACTATGACTATAATAGGTAAAGGAAATTAAAAGTCCCAACGACTCTAGATAATCGTCAGGACTTCGTTGTCTATGAAAATTGACTTGCAAACCTTTCACGAAACCGTTGATTCATGGCGTAACAAATATCCCACAAATCCACTACGGGTTGATTGGTGAACGGCTGGGTATGCATATATCCCGGAGGACCAAACTCCGGCGTAAAGGTGACAAATGGGCGCCCTCCGGTGTTATGACTGGCGCAAATCTCATCCCACCAGTGTTCGTGCTTCAACAATGCGTATTCATATTCGGGCGCACGAAAATCCGGAACCTGTGGCCCTTGCTCATAACCGACCCTGCCATGAATGTGAATTGTATGCTTTATGGCGAGCGCCAGGTTTTCCGCTTGGTCCGGCAGCATGGATTCACAGACGCAGCACCAGTGGCTAAAGTCCGCTACGATTTGGAGATCCGGCAAATCACGAAGCAAACGAGCCGTACTCCATGGCGTATATGTAGCCCGGCCGCGATGGGTTTCATGCGCGATAGGGATCCCTGCCTGTTGTTCAAGCCGAAGCGCATGTTCAAAAAAATCGAGTTGCTTATCATAAGGCATGGAGTCCTTCGCACTGTGAGAATTAATTAATAAAGGTTTGAATCCGGCTGCTCGCTCAACCTGTTCCTCAAACGATGCTTTATGATCTCCGCTGGTATATACCAGCAGAATGAGCTCTAAATTATATTTTTTCAGCAGTTCTTTAAATAATGATTCATCTTCTAAGGCAGGCATTCCACATTCAACACCGGTATATCCGGCTTCAGCAATTTGCTTCAGCTGCGTATCCAAGAACCCCGGCATCCCCCAAACCGCTTTAAACGTTTTTAATTCCATCCTCTTTCACTCCCGATCTGGTTACAGTCTGTCGGTAATACGCCCTTTTACTAAATCTATATTGTACTCCCGCTGCCTTAACCCCTCATAGAGCAGAACCGTCGCTGCCATGGCTACGTTGAGCGACTCCGCTTGTCCAACCATTGGAATAATGACGGACTCATCCACTTGCTCCCTCACAGCCGGCGACAATCCGTCCGATTCACTGCCCATGAGCAGCCATGTCGGCTGGGTCCAGTCATAGCTGTAGCACGTATGCTCAGCCTGTAAGCTCGTTCCGATGATCTTAATGCCATGCGCTTTCGCTTGCGGCAGAAGCTCAAGCAAATCTGCTTCAATGATAGGCAAATGGAACAATGAACCCATCGTCGACCGGACCGTTTTGGGGTTATAGAGATCGACGCTGCCTTTGCCAAGGATAACCGCATCCGCTCCAACCGCATCGGCACTTCGGATAATCGTTCCGGCGTTGCCTGGGTCGCGCACCCCGTCAAGAACGACGACGAGGCAATTGCCGCTGAATAACGCTTTCGTATCAGCAGATAACTTCGTTACAACGGCGAACACTGGCGGCGGAGTATCCGTTCCCGTACATTTCGCCATCACCGCGCGGGATGCTTGCACCCATTCCGCTCCGTTTGTTTCCGCTGCTTGCCGCTCTACTCGCACAGTCGCCAGCTCTGCAGGAATTCCGCGCTCCGCGTCATAGATGATTGCGGCTACCCGAACGCTGCCCTTCAGCGCTTCCAACACTAAATGAACACCTTCAATTAGAAACTGTCCGGTGCGATCGCGGTATTTTTTGTCGAGCAGCGATGCCCACTGCTTGACCTTGTCATTTTGTACAGATGTGATCAATGGATCATAATTTGCATTCATAATGTTCATTAACCTTCCGAATAAGCGATTTCCAGGTTTTTCAAGTCTGAGTTTTTGCCAACGATAACGATAACGTCCTCACTGCCGATCAAATCTTCCGCGTAAGGGGCAATATTCATTGAAGTGCCTGTTTTTATAGCCATTACGTTACATTTGTATCTCGCCCTAATGTCGAGCTGCTTTAAACTTTTGCCGATCATTTGCTCCGGCGCTTTAATCTCAATGATGCTGTAATCATCGGAAATTTCGATGTAATCCAGGATGTTTGGAGAAACAAGATGATGGGCGACACGCAGACCCATATCCCGCTCCGGGAAAATGACCTTATCGGCACCGATTTTATTCACCACTTTGCCGTGCAGCTCGCTTTGCGCTTTAACGATTAGCGTCTTCACACCCATATCCTTCAAAATTAAAGTCGTCAAAATACTCGATTGAATATCCTGGCCGATTGCCACGACAACGACGTCAAAGTTCCGTATGCCAAGCGCGCGGAGCGCATCCTCATCCGTTGAATCCGCTGATACGGCATGCGTGACCGTATTAACGACCTCTTGCACCCGCTGCTCGTTTGAGTCGATTGCCAGCACCTCGAAGCCCATCTCCGTCAATGCTTTGGCAACGCTTGAGCCGAAGCGTCCCATGCCAATTACTGCGTACTGTTTTTTCGCCATCGTTACAAAATCCTCCTTTTAGGATGATTGCTGCAGTTAGCCTACCCCCAAAATATAGCTCCGTTAAACCGTCTCCATAGTATACCACAGCTACTTCTAATTGGATGAAAAGAGCTCTTGCTGGACATATTATATGAGTAAATCTGAATGCGGCAGGAGGTTATTAAGGTTGAACACTAATACTATTGATTTGCGCCAAGCGATCGTTATGCGTGTACAAGATAAGTCGGAGCAAGAGCTCTCGGAAATCATCGAAGACTCTATTGGTGCCGATGAGCACGCTTTGCCCGGACTCGGAGTATTGTTTGAAATGATCTGGCAGCAGTCGACTGAACCGGAACAAAGCCGAATGGTTGATTCCCTGCACAAGCATCTTCATCATTCCGAGCACGCGAATCCGTCTCAATAACGAACCGCCGCCGAATAGACGAGATTTCCACCGACGATTGTATTCGTTACCCACGGCTGGCCTTCGTAACGATCGACTACGATAAGATCGGCCGCTTTGCCGGGCTCGATGGAACCAAGCTCGCTGCCCGAGCCTAACGCCTGCGCAGGATGAAGCGTTGCCATCCGCAACGCCTCCGGCAAAGCTGCCGTTCCTTCATCACTTAGCTTGAACACCGCAGACAGCAAGGATGACGGATGATAATCGGAACATATAATGTCCGCTGCACCTGCCAAAATGGCATCGACTGCCCGCAGGTTTTTGTCATGCGACACGCCTCTAACCACATTTGGAGCACCCACGCATACATGCAGCCCCCGCTGTACAGCGTGCTTCGCTGTTTCCAAATTAATCGGGAATTCGCAGATGGTTACGCCATAGCCTATCGATTCCTCAACCTTTTCTACCGTATCATCGTCATGAGACGCAATAGCTATACCCCGTTCAGCTGCAAGCTTGCTTAATTGATGCAAATGTTCCCAGTTAACCTGCTGCCTCCTCTCAATTAACCCGTCAACAATGACTTGAACCTCATCGATACCTACTCCTTGATTTTTCATCACATAACGCTCAAAAGATCCCGGCTCGCGATATTGTCCTTGTCCTGGCGAATGATCCATAAACGATAAATACTCAATAGCCTTCTCATCCAAATACCGTTCCACAATCGGCATTCCAGACAAATGCGACACCTCGAACCGCAAATGAATCCGGTTGCGGATCATCGACCGTTTGCTCCGGTAGCGATGAATGTGCTCAACCATTCCCGTTAGCAGATGATCGCCGCGCAGGCTTAATCCAACGCCGAGTGAAAGCGAGTGGTACATCGTCGTAATGCCATGCACCGGCAGCTTCCGTTCAAACTCCAGCAAAGCCATATCCAGCGGAAATAACGTATTCGGACGCGGCTGCACTTCCTTCTCAATCGCATCGCAATGAATGTCGATCAGTCCTGGCAGTACGTAGCGCTGCCCCGCATCAAGAACAACTGCAGACGGATTTTGCCGCCTCCAATCCTCAATGGACGAAGCATCACGGAGCAACGTTTCAATGCGGCCCTCTTTCACAGTCACTGCCGCTTCTATCACCTTATCCGGCAATACTAACTTCCCATTCGTCACAATCATTGGCTCTTTGTTCGAATGCGCGCAGTCACTCATTGGTTTGGTCGTCCCCTTACCCTTAAGTTATAGAAGTAAGTTTACCATATCCTGGTACCGAAAATCATCCTGCCGGGCTGGCTTAAAAACAGAAAGAAGCCGCCGGCAAAATTTCACCCGCGGCTCCCACGCACGAAAAACTAAAGGCCCAGGCAGCACGGCCTGGACTTATGATTCATCCTCTTTTGGAATAAACCTATAAATATCTCCAGTCTCGAACGAATCGATCAGCCGGTCCAGCCATTTGTAATATTTTATGGCGTCATCGATTTTTTTCGAGTCATTGTCGAGCACTTCCAAAAAGGCTGGATCACTTTCATATTGCTGCTTGAGCGCATCGATTTCCTTCATTGACCGATTAAGGACGCTCATGTTTTGATCGACTGCTTTTCTCCATTTAATAGAGAAGAAATCGGCGAAGTTTTGATGCCAATCCGGTACGACCTCATATAAATCCTTCCGCGAGCCTTTGCCCCATACTTTATTGATCATCTTCAAATCATGCAGCGTCCGCATGCCCGTGCTCATCGACGTCTTGCTCATCCCCATCGTCTCGCTCATCTCATCAAGCGTCACCGGCTCCTGATTGAAGTACATAT
This sequence comes from Bacillota bacterium, assembly GCA_051750645.1. Taxonomy (GTDB): domain Bacteria; phylum Bacillota; class Bacilli; order Paenibacillales; family Paenibacillaceae; genus Pristimantibacillus. Next base: position 378,749 of record JBNJJW010000002.1, read on the forward strand.
TTCCGTATAAATGGCCAATGGATAGCGTTATGCCGTATAAATCCATATTTTTCCCTATTGATTCAATGACGCGCCGGCGCGTGTGATGCAATTTTGCGCGTTGATCGTCTGTTAGTGCTGCAAGCTCATTCATGTCGGTTCCTCCCGAGGAGTGTCGTTTCCCCTATCAATGCTACAACAAGTATTGTAATCAAATGCTTGTCCATATGTAAAGATAGCTACTTGTATGAAAAAGGGAGTTATCAGGAGGATACCGCACGTAAAGTTCGTAAAGTTATAACTGTACAAAGTATACGACGGCTCACGCCTTTTGACCTTTACAAAGATAACCATCTACACTTATAGAGTCGAAATATTCCACAAAGGGGGGCAAAACATGGCGATCATAGAAGCCAAGAGGCTAACCAAAATTTTCGGAGCCGATCCGAAAAAGGCGATCCCGCTGCTGGATAAAGGATGGTCTAAAGACAAAATATTCGCAGAAACGAAGCATACGGTCGGCGTTAATCAAGCGGATTTCGCGATCGAAGCAGGACAAATATTTGTCATTATGGGCTTGTCCGGTAGCGGCAAGTCGACACTCGTTCGGCTGCTGAATCGGTTAATCGAGCCTACATCAGGCCAAGTATTATTTAATGGAACGGACGTACTGCGGATGTCGCCCGAGCAATTGCGGCAGTTTAGAAGAAAAAATGTGGGCATGGTGTTTCAGAAATTTGCGTTGTTTCCGCATCGCACCGTTATTCAAAATATCGAATACGGACTAGAGGTCCAAGGCATCGATAAGAAGAAACGCAGAGAGATGGCAATGGAATCGCTTGAGCTTGTTGGACTCAAAGGTTGGGAGAACAGTTACCCCGATCAATTGAGCGGCGGCATGCAGCAGCGCGTCGGACTGGCAAGAGGGCTGGCCAACGATCCTGATGTCCTTCTGATGGACGAAGCATTCAGCGCGCTCGATCCGCTTATTCGCAAGGATATGCAGGATGAGCTGCTCGAGCTTCAATCAAAAATGAAAAAAACGATCGTGTTCATCACACACGACTTGAACGAAGCTCTGCGCATCGGCGATCAAATCGCTTTGATGAAGGACGGAAGCATCGTCCAAATCGGTTCGCCTGAAGAAATATTAATGCAGCCTGCCAACAAATATGTTGAACGGTTTGTCGAGGATGTCGATTTGTCCAAAGTGCTGACCGCTTCGCATGTAATGGTGAAGGCTGAGACCATTACGCTCGAAAAAGGCCCGCGCGTGGCTTTGCAATTCATGCGGGACCGCGGGATATCCAGTCTATATGTAGTTGATAAAATGATGCGGCTGCTCGGCGTAATTACCGCCGATGATGCCGCCCATGCGATAAAGAACGGACTTAAGCTTGAAGAAGCGATGCAGCGGGAAGCACCTTCCGCTGTTCCGGAAACGCTGCTTCATGAATTGTTTGAATTAATGAGCAATTCAAAGTTTCCCGTATCCATTATCGATCGAAGCGGACGTCTGAAGGGCATCGTCATAAAGGGTGCTGTTCTTGCCGCATTATCCGGAAATACCGTATTAGAGGCAGGTGAACGTCATGAAACTGCCTAAAATTCCGCTGGCCGACTGGATCGAGTGGCTGGAGGGCTGGCTTGAAACCAATCTGGAGCCATTATTCGGCTTTATACGTATTGTCGTAGGGGAAACCGTTAATGGACTAGAAGCTGCACTAAGCTGGTTTCCAGCTATTGTCCTTATCCTATTATTTACCCTTCTCGCTTGGTTTATCGGCAAGTGGAAAATGGCGTTGTTTACTCTAATCGGACTGTTTGTTATTGAAAACCTGGGATACTGGAGCCAAACGATGCAGACGCTCGCACTCGTACTGACAGCAGCTTTTATATCGGTACTGATCGGGGTACCCATCGGCATCCTATGCGCACGCTCCAACAGCATCCAGAAAATCGTTACGCCAGTGCTTGATTTCATGCAGACGATGCCGGCATTCGTATACTTGCTGCCTGCTGTTACCTTCTTCTCTCTAGGTGTGGTTCCTGGCGTTATTTCATCCATTATATTCGCCATACCGCCTACGATTCGACTAACCAATCTTGGCATTCGCCAAGTGCCCGAGGAGCTGGTAGAAGCTGCAGACGCCTTCGGATCAACACCTGCGCAGAAACTGTTCAAGCTTCAGCTTCCGATTGCGAAGCCGACGATCATGGCCGGCATTAACCAAACGATTATGCTGTCGCTATCGATGGTCGTTATTGCATCCATGATTGGCGCACAAGGCGTTGGCGCATACGTATACCGCGCCGTTACGCAGGGGAATACGGGCGTCGGCTTTGAAGCCGGTCTCGCTATCGTTATTTTGGCTATCATACTAGATCGGCTGACCCAACAGGTCATCCGTAAAACAAACACGGCCTAATTCTATAAAGGGGTGATCTTTTGAAATATAACAAAATGAAAGTAATCACAGCTGCTATTCTGATGATCGTATTGGTGGCGGGATGCTCGTCCGCTGGCGCAAGCCATAAGAAAGTGACGCTAGCCTATGTCGCTTGGGATTCTGAAATTGCAAGCACCTACGTCGTTAAGGAAGTATTCGAGCAAAAGCTCGGGTTTGAGGTCGAGCTGATGCAGGTCGACGCAGGACCGATGTGGGCCGGCATTTCCGACGGCAGTGCCGATGCGATGGTAGCCGCTTGGCTTCCGACGACGCACGCTTCCTATGTATCAAAATACAAAGGTCAATACGATGACCTGGGACCGAACCTGGACGGTACGAAAATCGGTCTGGTCGTTCCGCAATATATGGACATTAACAGCATCGAGGATTTGAACGATGCGGTTGGAGCATCTGTAGACTACACCATCATCGGCATTGAGCCGGGCGCAGGCTTGATGATGTCTACAGAGAAAGTATTAGACGAATATGGCCTGCGGGACAAATGGACGCTGCTTGAAAGCTCCTCTGCTGCGATGACGGGTCAGCTGGAGAAAGCGTACGCGAACAAAGAGCCCATTATTGTGACCGGATGGACGCCCCACTGGAAATTCGCCAAGATGGATCTGAAATATTTGGAAGATACTAAAAACGTTTATGGCGGAGACGAGCAAATCCATACGATTGCCCGTAAAGGCCTGAAGGAAGATCAGCCGGAAGCTTTCGCCTTCCTTGATCAATTCAACTGGACACCTGAAGATATGGAGAACGTCATGATTCAAATTCAAGAAGGTCAGACCCCTGAGGCTGCGGCTAAAGCATGGGTTGAGCAGAATGCGGAGAAAGTGGATGCTTGGTTGAAATAAGAGTAATATGCGCAAGAGGCTGTCCCTTCAGGTCATTCTGTGACCTTTTGAGACAGCCTCTTGCTTTTGGAATAATCATCTATTGAGTAGGTACCTGACCTGATTTCTGATTAAGCTCAGTTAATTTCATTTGGAGAGCTTGTGCCTCTTCCACAGTCAAATCCAATTGGGGCGCCCTCATATGCCCAACATCAATTCCTCTCATTTTAAGTGCACTCTTAAAGAACGCCATATTGCTTCCGTTCTTTAAGGCTTCGCAATATTGAATGGCTATTTTTTGCATTTTTCTCGCTTTTTCAAGATCATTTTCTTTAAAAGCGTTGTAAACCGCTACGAACGGTTCGGGATACACACAGGAAATGCCGGAAATGGTTCCGTCACAGCCCATGGCCAGAGCGGCAAGGAACAGCCGGTCGGTACCATGCATGACGGAAAAGTTTCCTTCGTTAATATCAAGATATTCACTCGTTCTCAAGAAATCAGGATAACTGTATTTGATGCCAACCACATTCTTTAATTTGTCGGCTACTCTTTGGGCAACCTCTGTTTTCAAATCGTTGGCCGCACATTGCGGGATATTGTAAAGATACATCGGAAAATCCGTCGGAATGCTTGAGCCGACCGTGACAAAATACTGCTCTAGTTCACGATCATTTGCCCCAAAGAATGCTGGTGTAACGACGCCAATACCATCCGCTCCGATTTCTGCTGCGTGCCGGGCTAACTCAATCGTATCCTCCTGCGTCATAGCCCCGGCATGAATATAGACCGTTACGCGATTAGCTGCTGTCTTAACGACGGTTTCAGCGACAGCTTTTCGCTCATCTGCGGAAAGCCTCAACATTTCTCCCGTTGTGCCGAGCGGATAAAGACAATGAACGCCTTTTGAAATTAAAAATTCCGTTAGGTTTCTTACCCGGTCCAAATCCACCTGACCATTGTCATCGAATGGAGTTACCATTGCTGTTGTTACACCGTATAAATGCTTCTTATTGGTCATTGGTCATCCAGCTCCTTCATTGTAAATATAGCCAGTTCTTACAGGCCTAATAACTTTGGAACGAACAGCACAATATCGGGGATATAAGTAACCAGGAAGAGTACAACAATCATGACATAAACCATAGGCATCGTTTCTCTTATTACTTCTTTCAGCGGTGTTCGTGACACCCCTGAAGTGATAAACAACAGCATTCCAAATGGCGGAGTGGACAAACCGATCATCATGTTGAGAACAATCATGACACCGAAATGCACCACATCAATCTCCATGATTTGAACAAGAGGGATCACAATCGGAATGAACACAAGCATAATGACGGATGTATCCATAAACATGCCGAGAATAAGAAATAAGACGTTGATGATCAATAGAAAAAGGTATGGATTGTCCGTAATGCCTAAAATGAGATTCGAAATCATGCCTGGAATTTGCTCGGATGCAACGATAAATGAAAAAGAATAAGCAGCCCCGACCAATAATCCTAAATTGCCCACCGTAGCCACCGTCTCTTTTAACAACTGTCCGAGGGCCTTCAAGCCCAATACGCGGTACACGAAGATTGAAATCAGGAGCGCATAGAAAGCCGCAACAGCTCCTGCTTCGGTAGGCGTCATGACACCACCGTAAATCCCTCCGAGCAGAATAACGGGAGCCAGCAAGGCGGGGAATGCCACTATTGTGTAACGAAGGAATTCTGCTAGCGTAAAGCGTTCTCCGCCCGGATAGTTTCTTTTTTTTGCGATGTACACGATGTAAAGCATGAGGGCCGCACAAATGAGGAGACCTGGAACCACACCGCCCGCAAACATCGCGCCAATGGAGGCCCCGGAAAGCATGCAATAGATAATCATCGGAATGCTGGGAGGGAAAATAGGGCCTACCGTCGCTGAAGCGGCCGTAATCGCACAGCTGAATCCACCGCTGTAACCGTGTTTTTTCATATGCTCAATTTCCATTTTTCCCAGCCCTGCAGCATCGGCAACCGCCGAACCTGTCATTCCGGAAAAGATAAGCGAATTGATTACATTTACATGCCCGAGTCCGCCTCTGTAGCGCCCGACTAATGCGTTGGCGAACGTAAACACTTTATCTGAAATCGCACCGTTGTTCATCACATTCGCGGTGAATACAAATAAAGGAACGGCGATGAGAACATAGGAGGAATAAAGGCTGTACATGACGTTATCTACAAGCAGCCCCATCTCCTTGCCTGTCAATATAAAGTAAGCCACGGCGGTTGCAATCATTCCAAGGGAGATGGGAATGCGGATTAAAAAGCATATGACAAACAGAAGCAGCGGAATCCAGATTGCCATACTCATAGCTGTTCCCCCTTTCTAAGTTGATGTAATGAATCCATAATTTCACGGATGGAATGTCCGATCATCAGGACCATCATGATTAAAAACGGGAAAAAAGCGATATTAAAAGGAATACGCAATATCGTTGATTTCTCGATTTTCAAAAACTGAATATAGTCATAAACAGGATAAAGGGCTGCAGCTAAACCGGCCGCCACAATGATATTGCCGGCTATACTCAGAATGTGCTGCACTCTCACCGGAAACATATCGAAAACCACAGCAAATTCGACCATTTCTTTGCGCCTTCGGGCATAGCATGCACCGAGAACAATCGTCCATACAAATGAAATCACACTTACTTCATAGGGCCAACTGAGAGGATTATTAAAAAAATAACGGGTAACGATTTGCAATATGAAAGCAAGGAACATAATCACAAATGTAACGACCGGAATATAGATCTCAAACAAATCGAGCAGAAATTTGCCCAGCCTTCGGAATATCGTCATAAAAAGTACCTCCAATTGTAAGCGGCATCCCTCCGTCCCATTTCGGAAGGATGCCCGCAAACCATACTATTTCGCCATATCTTGTACTTTCTTATAAAGATCCATATCCCATTTAGAGACCATTTCTTCATTTTCAAGATACTGTTTTTGAACATGAGTCATAAATGCGTTCACATCCGGGGTAACTACTTTGATCCCTTCAGCTTTAAAGAAATCGATCAGTTTTGCTTCCGCATCCAGGTTCGTTTGATCGCAAATTTGTTTGGCCTTTTCTACTGCTTCAAGCATTTTGTTTTGCAAATCTGTGCCCATTTCCTTCCAAACGCTTTCGTTGATCGTCGGCCAGACGGAGTCCACTAAGTGGCCGGTCAAGCTTATATTTTTCGCAACCTCATAAAATTTAGCGTTTGAAACGGTTGGCAGCGGATTGTCTTGCGCATCTACAGTACCTGAGCTAAGGGCCATATACAATTCGGAGAAGGCCACTGGAGTCGGATTTCCTCCCAGTGACTTACCCAGGAAAAGCCACGACGGCGTATTCGGCATTCTGAGTTTGACGCCTTTCAAGTCTTCGGGCTTCATAATATCTCTACCGATGTCTTTATAGTTTAACTGGCGGGATCCGAGATAAAAGGCGCCGAGCGGCCGTATGCCGGTTGCGGCAGCAACGTCGTCAAACACTTTTTTGCCGATTTCCCCATTTAACACCTTCGTCATATGGTCGTAATCTTTAAAGATGTATCCTGCAGTAAACATGGAGAGATAAGGGACCTGTTCTGACAACCAAGGAGCAGATGTATAGGCCATTTCCAGGTTGCCTCTTTGCAAAGCTTTACCTTCATTATCCTGGTTAAAGAGAGAGCCCGAATGGTGTATTTCAATTTTCACTTGTCCGTTGGTGCTTTTCTCGACCTCGGATTTTAATACTTCAAGCGCTTTCGTATGGGCGTCATTAGGAACACTCTGTGTACTGAATTTTAAAGTAAATGTTTTACCTTTACTCTCCTTGGCATTCGTTTCGGCAGCCGCCTGCTGATCAGGATTGTCTTTTACGTTGTCCGGGTTGCTGCCGCAGCCTGCCAAAAAGACAAGCGCGATAACCAACATGCTGAGAATTTGCAATCCTTTTTTACTCATAGTCAAATCCCCCTAATTAATGTGAATTTATGGATAACATCAGGATGATGCTTGCCATTTCCATCATAAACATCGGAAACCATTTCCATGATTGCGCTTTCAACTATCCGGTTCACTCTCTCAGATATCCTCATCTACAAACTCCAGTACACTCTTTTCCCCTAATAAAAATCCCCCGCATGTGTCTCTTACAACTAAATACGGCTGAAACATTTGCGAGAGTGGAGACTGAATCTCATGTTTTATTAAACTTGTAAGCATTTGGACACAAGCCGCTGCCATCTCGCTGACAGGCAAGTTAACCGTGGTCAGAGGAGGTACAGCAAAGCGCGCATTCTCATAATTATCATGTCCTACTATTTCAATATCGCGGGGAACCTCGATTCCTTGCTCCCTTAATGCCAATAAAACACCGACAGCCATTTGATCACTCAGAACAAAAATAGCGGATGGGCGTTCCGCGGAATTTAGCAATCGCTTAGCCGCCTGGTACCCGCCTTCCTCCGAAAATTCATCTTCGGCTATGTGGTCCGGATCCATTTCCATTCCATACAATTTGACAGCGTCAAGGAACCCTTCTTTCCGGTTTCGAATAGCCCTGGAAGAAGTGTCCGGACTGATCAGACCTATTCGGCGGTGGCTCCTCGAATGAAATAACTTCGCCACTTCTTGACCTGTGCGGTAATTATCAACGTTCACCGAGCAGTATTTCTCAGAGCTTCTTTGGTACAACACAATCGGTACGTTTATTTGCGCATGATTTAAAAACTGTTCATCCTCTTCTGAGGCATTAGCGATAATGGCACCGTTAAACCGTGTTCCCGTCAACAAGCTCTTTACATCTTTAATATTAGAACTAAAATAAGGCTGGATTAAAAGCTCATATTCCGAATCCAATGCCTGCATTCCCAATTGAACCCCTTTTAGAAAGGGTCCAATTAATGATGCCCGTGTATCTAAGGTCCAAAACAAAGCCAGAACAGGTGATACCGTTTCACCTTCACTTCGGAGACGCCTTGCCGAAATATTGGGGCGGTAATTTAAAGTACGGGCTGCTTCAAGAATTCGTTGTTGTGTTTGAGCAGATATACGGTATTGGTCCCCCTTCCCGTTTACGACGATGGAAGCGGTACTTAAAGATACTTCTGCTAGCTTTGCAATTTCTTTAATACTGGACATGTATTCGCGCTCCTAGTAAGCTATTCCGTTTGCTGTAACGTTTTGCTAAAACGTTTCGTCTACATCATATTACTTCGGTGTAAGCGTTGTCAAGAGGTGTGGATATTATTCAGACGGAGACATAACGGGAAAACATCCAGCTAATTGTTCAATTTGATCGATTCATAATCATATAGATGGAAAACCTCCCGTTAATATTATCCGATTCGCTCAATTATCATAAAAACCGCCGAAATAGATGGAGGATTTCCAGTTAGAACAGATCCTTCCGATTTCGAAATCAAAATAACTGGAGGATTTCCTTTAATGAAAGATAGGGGTGCCGCCGGAGCCGGAGAGGCTCCTATTTTCAATAAAAGGATGATCGGTGTAATATCCTAATCAACAAAAAACTCCTGATGAGACATTGTCCCATCAGGAGGAATCAAATTAGCAACTATTCGTTTTAATTAGTCCAGGCAGAACGGCTGCAATCCTAACGGCAGCGGCGCCGGTCTCTCGCAAGTGCTCTTCATCACATAATGTACGCCTTGCTCAGAAGCGTCATGGAAGCCGTGCATCGCTTCCAGCACGTGATAGGCAAGCTCGCCATTCGCCCGATGCTTGCGGCCGGTCTGAATCGCTTTGGCCATATCGGCCGCGCCTACGCCGCGCGCATTCTCCGCATAGCCGTATGCAAGTGGAATGTCTGACCACTCTTTCGAGCCAGCCCGCCAAATTTGGATGCCTCCGCCAAAGGTGTTCGGGTCCGGCACAAGCAGCGTGCCCGCGCTTCCGTATACTTCAATTCGGGGAAGCGTAGAACCGCCCTTCACATCGAAGCTCGTCAACAGCGTGCCGATCGGACCGGATGCAAAATCCATTACGCCTGCAATATGCGTTGGCACCTCTACCTGTACCTTCTGACCATATTTCGGCTTGCTGGTAATCGTTCTCTCCGGATAGGAGATTCGTGCCGAGCCCGTTACGCGTGTGATTGGACCAAGCATCGCAACTAAAGCCGTCAAATAATAAGGCCCCATATCGAACATTGGGCCGCCGCCCTTTTGATAGTAGAACTCCGGTGCAGGATGCCACGATTCATGTCCGCCCCCGACCATGAACGCGGTAGCGCCGATTGGCGTGCCGATCCAGCCATCCTCCAGCAGCTTGATGCTCGTCTGAATGCCGCCGCCAAGGAACGTGTCCGGCGCGCTGCCTACGAGAAGTCCTTTTTTCTCGGCAAGCGCCAATACTTCCGCAGCTTCCTCGCGCGTAACTGCAAATGGCTTCTCCACGTAAACGTGTTTACCCGCTTCAAGCGCGCGTAAGCAAACCGAAGCGTGCGCCTGAGGGATCGTTAGATTAATAATCAATTGGATATCTGGATCAGCAAGCAGCTCCTCGACCGAGCAGCCGCGAACGCCGAATTCTTCGCCTTTCGCCCTCGACCGCTCTACATCCAAATCGGCACAGGCCACAACCTGAAGCGCATCAAAGCGATTGCCGTTCTCAAAATAAATTCCGCTAATATTACCAGTACCGATAATGCCTGCTTTTATTTTATCCATGTTCGCTTGTCCCTCGTCCCATAACCTAGTATTATTTTCCAATGAGCTGATTCCGCTACTAAAGTTGATTATCCGCCATGCCGCTGTATGCTGCCGCGCCTGCGCCAGCCGCTGCCGCCTGTGCTTTGCCTTCCGCACACCACAGGAAGCCGCGTCGCATAAGCTCCTTTACAGTCGGAATTTCTATGATGTTTGCTTGATGGCCAAGTGAGTTGTAATAAACCCTTCCAACACCCCAACGCTTCGTCCAGACGACAGGCATATCGACCGCTTTATTGAGCGAATGAGGGCCTGGCGTTAATGGAAAGCGCGTCGTTGCGAGCACTTCAACCGCTGGATCTACGTGCAAATAGTACTGCTCCGTGCTAACGGAGAAATCCTCGATGCCTTCTGTCAGCGGACTCGACGAATAGCTGATATTGACCTTATATTCGACACCGTCATTTCCCGGGTGAGCCACCCATTGACCGCCCGTCATAAACTGCCAGTCGACGTTTTCGCGGAACGAATCGCACATACCGCCATGACAGCCAGCTAATCCGACGCCGCTTTGTACAGCTGCGGATACGTTATCGACTAACTTCTGATCAATGCGCGCCATCGTCCATACGGGAATGATAAGATCAAGGCCCTTCAGCTTCTCCGCGTCATTGAAAGCTTCTAACGTATCAGACACTTCCACCTTGAAGTCTTCATTCTCCAGCAGCTCGCGGAAAATCTCAGCTACCTCCTTCGGCTGATGACCATCCCAGCCGCCCCATACGATTAATGCCTTTTTCATTGCCGTTCCCTGCCTCTCCACAGCTCTATTTGATTTCGATTATGACAACTCGCTAATAGCAACCCAACGACGCTCGGCAATCGAACGTTCTACTGCCTCGAGCACCTCTTGGCATTTCACGCCGTCCACAAAGTTTGGAACCGGCTGGCGATCCTCCGCAAATGCCTGCATCAGCTCGTGCACCTCATGCGTGAAGGTATGCTCATAGCCGATCGTGTGCCCTGCCGGCCACCAAGCATCCATGTAAGCATGAGCAGGATCAGTCGCGAGCACGCGGCGGAATCCTTGTACATCCTCTGCATCGTCGGCAAAATACACCTGAAGCTCGTTCATCCGCTCAAAATCAAACTTGATGCTTCCTTTGCTGCCGTTTATCTCAAAACTATTTGTACAGCGGTGGCCTGCTGCGAACCGTGTAGCCTCGAAGCTGCCGAGCGCACCATTTTCGAACCTGGTCATAAACAGCGTCGCATCGTCAACGGTAACCTCGCCGCGCGGCGCATCCTCGCTGCCTTTTGCGCTCAGACCCGTCATTGCCGACGCAATCGGGCGCTCTTTAATGAACGTGTCGCTCATTCCGATTACTTCGTTAAACTCGCCGACGAGAAAACGAGCCATATCGATCAAATGCGCGCCAAGGTCCCCATGCGAGCCGGAGCCTGCAATTTCCTTCTGCAGACGCCATACGAGCGGAAAGTTCGGATCAATGATCCAGTCCTGCAGGAAAACAGAACGGAAATGATAAATTTTACCGATGCGGCCATCCTCGACGAGCTTCTTCGCGAGCTGTACCGCCGGAGCGAAGCGATAGTTAAAGCCAACCATATGCTTCACGCCGGCTTTCTCCGCCGCCTCCAGCATTTCGCGTGAATCCTCGAGCGTGAGCGCAAGCGGCTTCTCGCAGAACAGATGCTTGCCTGCCGCGGCTGCAGCGAGGGCAATTGCCTTATGCGCATCACTAGGCGCATTGATATCTATTAAATCAATGTCATCACGATTAACAAGCTGCTTCCAATCGGTTTCTGAGCTTTCCCAGCCGAACTGTGCCCGGGCCTGCTCCAGTCCTTTCGGATCACGGCCGCATATCGCCTTCATCTCCGGCTTTAACGAATCCGGAAAAAACATCGGCAGCGCCCGGTAAGCGTTGCTATGCGCTTTACCCATAAACTTGTAGCCTACCATACCCACTCTAACTTTCTCCATTTGAATACCGCCTCTCATCTATTAGGATGTTTCCCTTGGGACAAAGCTCACGGGCAGCACATGCTGCCATAAATGATCTGTCTCCTCCACGCGAGCTTGATCAAGCAGACTGGCAGCGGCCAGCTTTCCCATTTCATAAAATGGCACCGATACCGTCGACAGCCGCGGACTAATAATACGCGAGCCGTCTGAATCATCGTATCCGACTAACGCGTAATGCTGACCTGCCTCTAGCGCTAACTCGCGTAAGCCCTGCATAAGTCCGATCGCCATCCGGTCATTGGCCGCGAAAACCGCATCAACTCTGCCGTCACGAATTTGCTTCGCAATCTGCTCCGCCAGCTCATAACCGCTTTTCCGGCTGTAATTCCCGGTATACACGAGCTGCTGCCGGAACGCTATCCCAGCCTCCTGAAGTGCCGCTTTATAGCCTTGCAGTCTGTCAGCACTATTGGAATATTGCGCAGGACCGTTCACGAAGGCAACCTTGCGTCTGCCTCGCTCTACCAAATGACAGACGGCTGCCATGCTGCCGGCAATGTGATCAGCATCGACTGTCGCATATTGCTCCTCATCATACCGTTGGTTTACGAGGCAGAAGGGGAACCCTCCCGCCTTCAACTCCGCAAGCGCTGCACGCTCCTCCGAAACATTTTGCGAGCCAAGCACGATACAAGCATCAATCTTCTGTGTCCGAAACAGCTTGGCATAATCTCTCGCCTCGTCCGGCTCTCTGAAAATAAGCAGCAAATCGTACCCGCAGCGCTTCGCCGTCTCTCCGATTCCGCTCAATATTTCCGAGAAATAATACGTCGAGAACAAGTGAACCTTCGGTACAAACGGCAATATAACACCGATGTTCCCGCTCTTCCGGCGTGCGAACTGCTGCGCGAGCGCATTCGGAACATACCCCAGCTCAGCAGCAGCCAGCAGTACGCGTTCGCGCGTTTCCTCTTTCATTGGACCGACGTTGTTCAATACTCTGGAGACGGTCGCCTCCGAGACGCCGGCCAGCTTTGCTACTTCTTTCCTGCTAATAATCGATGGCCTCCTGAAAAGCATAGTTCATCTTCCACAAATTCAATTCAATGTACACGCGTACATTATGTCATGAAAACGGTTTAGCGTCAATAAACTTATAATCGAAAAAAACGGTCCGGAACAGTGACAACAAAGTTCCAGACCGCCAATTATTATGCACAGTTATGTCTTTTTCAACTTATTACCGCTTCGCAATTTCATTAATCCATTCAAATACGGCAGGTAAAGCGTTTGTTTGCTCGCTCATGCTCATCGTTTTTATATAAGCATGACGGTTATCATATAAACGTTCAATGCCATAAACCAAGGTATCAACAGTGAGCTGCTCTTCATACAGAACATCGCAATAGCCCGATTTCTCAAACGATTGCGCATTCAATATTTGATCGCCCCTGCTCTGCTCCTTCGTAAGCGGAATAAGAAGCATCGGCTTTTTTAAAGACAGAAACTCAAAAATTGAATTAGATCCCGCGCGTGAAACGACAATATCAGACATCGCGAGAACGTCAGGCAATTGCTCGTTTATGTAATCAAATTGCTTGTAGCCAGGTAAAACCAACGAGGGATCCACTTGATTTTTACCGCACAGGTGTACGATTTGGAACTGCTTCGTTATACGGGAGAGCGCCTGCCTCACCGTTTGATTAATTTTACGTGCCCCAAGACTGCCGCCCATAACCAGAATGACCGGTTTGCTTCGAACAAAGCCGCATAACGCCCGGCCAAGATCCGCATTTCCTTGCTTTACTTCTTCGCGTATAACCGCTCCTACATGACGGCATTTGCCATTCTTCAGCATGCTTCCCGTTTCCGGAAAAGTCGTGCAAACACCTGTCGCAAAAGGAATCGAAATCCGATTAGCCAGTCCCGGCGTTAAATCCGATTCATGAATGAGAAGCGGCACCCTGTTTAGCCATGCCCCAATGACAACAGGTACCGAAACAAAGCCGCCTTTTGAAAATATTACGTTCGGCTTGTGCGTCTTAATTAGCCGATACGCTTGATAGAGTCCCTTTACTACCTTGAATGGATCTTTCACGTTCTGAACGTCCAGATACCTTCTTAGCTTACCGGTAGATACGGCAAAATATTTGACGTCCGGGAGTGTGGAGATAAGCTGCTTCTCAATACCGCTTTCCGAGCCGATATAAGCAACCGACCACCCCTGTTCGAGAAATCGGGGGATCAATGCCATATTAACGGTAACGTGTCCCGCCGAGCCTCCCCCGGTGAACATAATTTTTTTCATGAATGTCAAGCCACCTATTCATCTGTTATCCTTTTATTATACGGGTAAAAGTTCTCTTTAGCACTGATGCTATTCGCTGCATTGGAATGCTGTCTCAAACAAAAGCATCCCTGCTGTATGCGCTGCTGCGCACAAAGCAAGGGATGCTTTTTCACTAGTATTATAGCCGCATTCTTAAGGAGCGGTTTCCAAAAACTTAGACGTCGGATTTTTGTCAATAGCGGTCCGCATCGCATATTCGTTTTCGAACAATACGACATAGTTGCCCTTCTTGTCCTTAACAAGCGTCGTATTGATCCGGAATTTGCTTGGGTCGATTTTGTCGTCGACGATCCAACGCGCGAATTGGAACTGCATACGGTGCAGCTGAATGTCAACGCCATACTCCGCCTTCATCCGATGCTCGAACACCTCGAATTGCAAATGACCGACAACGCCGAGAATCGTCTCGTCAAAGTTGCCTGTCGAATGGAACACTTGAATGGTGCCCTCTTCCGTCAGCTGGTCGATTCCCTTCTGATACTGCTTATGCTTCAGTGCGTTTTTAACCGTCACTTTCGCGAAGATCTCCGGCGAGAACGTCGGCAGCTCATCGAATACAACCTCGGAGCCTTGCGATAAAGAATCACCGATACGGAAGATGCCCGGATCGAACAGACCGATAATGTCGCCCGGGTAAGCGGTATCGACGATGTCGCGATCCTGCGCGAGAAATTGCTGCGGCTGCGACAGCTTAATGTCTTTGCCGTTACGCACATGACGTACGCTCATGCCCCGCTCGAAGCGGCCGGAGCAAATGCGAAGGAACGCTATCCGGTCACGATGCGCCGGGTTCATGTTCGCTTGAATTTTGAAAACGTAGCCGCTGAACTTTTCGTTCGTCGGCTCAACCACGCCGGTCGTGCTGTTGCGCGAGGTTGGCTTTGGCGCCAGCTGCAGGAAGTTCTCCAGGAACGTCTGAACGCCGAAGTTGTTAACCGCGCTTCCAAAGAAAACAGGTGTCAGCTCTCCAGCCCGCACCTTGTCAAAATCAAATTGATCGCCCGCGACATCAAGCAGCTCCAAATCCTGAATAAGCTGATCTGTCAAATAGTCACCCGCCATCTCACGAATGATCGGGTCATTATAGTCGCTGACAGGACGTACTTCAATCGTGGAATGGTCATTGCCCTGGAACAGCTCGACCTGCGTTTTCATCCGGTCATAGACACCGCACAGCTCGCGCCCCATTCCGATTGGCCAGTTCATTGGTACCGAACGGATTCCGAGTACCCGCTCCAGCTCTTCCATGAGTTCAAAAGGACTTTGTCCTTCACGGTCCAGCTTATTGATAAACGTAAAGATCGGAATACCGCGCTTGCGGCAAACCTGGAACAGCTTGATCGTCTGCGCCTCGACGCCTTTGGCAACGTCAATAAGCATGACGGCGCTGTCCGCGGCGGTTAGTGTACGATAGGTGTCCTCACTAAAATCCTGGTGACCAGGCGTATCAAGAATGTTAACGCGGTGTCCCAAATAATCGAACTGCATGACACTGGACGTTACCGAGATCCCCCGCTGCTTCTCAATTTCCATCCAGTCGGACGTTGCGTGGCGACTAGCTTTACGCGCTTTAACAGTCCCCGCAAGCCGAATGGCTCCTCCGAATAGGAGGAGCTTCTCAGTTAGGGTCGTTTTCCCTGCGTCAGGGTGCGAAATAATCGCAAAAGTACGTCTTTTATCTACTTCCTGTTGAATCTCTTCACTTAACGATTGGCTCATGCTTGCCTTCCCTTCATCATGCAGAGTATACGTCAGCGTCTATTTCCCGCTGTTCGATACCCAAATAACATTATCTTCCTCTTGCCCATTGACCGGCCACCAGTGGAAGCCATCCTCTGCCAAAAGCTGATTTGCTGCATCCGGGCCCCATGATCCAGCCGGATAGTGCTTCAAATCGCTCTTCTCTTCACGCCATGCTTGCGCGATGCGGTCTACGAACGACCATGCTTGGGAAACCTCATCCCAGCGTGTGAAGTATGTAGAATCGCCGCGCGCTGCATCATGAATGAGACGCTCGTATGCTTCAGGCGTATTCAAGCCGATCTGGCAGCTTTGGCAAAATTCCATCGCAACCGGCTGTACGGAATTGTTCTCGCCCGGCGTTTTTGCATTTACTTTAATATATATGCCCTCAAGCGGATTAACGCGAATGACGAGCAGGTTCGGTGCCAAATCATGACGCTGCGCAAACAGCACGTTTTGAGGCATCGATTTGAACTCGATAACGACTTCAGTCGTTTTTACCGGTAGACGCTTGCCTGTACGGATGTAGAAAGGCACGCCTGCCCAGCGGAAATTATCGACGAAGACCTTTGCGGCAAAATACGTTTCCGTCGTCGATTCCTCATTCACGGATTCCTCTTGACGGTATCCTGGAAGCTCTTTGCCTCTTAAGCTGCCTTCGCTATATTGTCCACGTACTACCTTTGAACGAACATCTTCGCTGGACACGTAGTTTCGAAGCGAGCGAAGCACCTTTACCTTCTCGTCACGAATATCTTCTCCGTGCAAGCGGCTTGGCGGTTCCATCGCGATCATCGTAAGCATCTGCAGCATATGGTTTTGGCCCATATCGCGCAAGGCTCCGGACTTGTCATAATAACCGCCGCGGTCCTCAACGCCGACCGTTTCCGACAACGTGATTTGAACGTTTGCAATATGGTTATTATTCCACAAAGGCTCAAAAAATGCATTGGCAAAACGGATCACTTGAATATTTTGGACCATTTCTTTACCGAGGTAATGATCGATGCGGTAAATTTCTTCTTCCTTGAACACTTGGTTAATTTGCTCATTCAGCTTCTGCGCCGATGGAAGATCGTAACCGAAAGGCTTCTCGATTACGACGCGGTGCCAGCCGTTCGATTCCAGCAAGCCGCCGTCGCGCAGATTGAATGATACAGGACCAAATAGGGAAGGCGCAAGCGCTAAATAAAATAGACGATTGCCCGGAATAGCGTATTTCGCATCTAATTGCTCCGACAAGCGGCTAAGCTCGCGGAAGCCTTCCACATCGTTAATATCAAGCGACATGTATACGAAATGCTCTGCGAACTGATTCCAAAGCTCGGCATCGTCCGCTTTGTAACGACAAAATTCAACGATCGATTCATACAGGTCAGCACGGAATTGCTCGTTCGTCCGAGGACGGCGAGCTAGGCCGACAACGGCAAAGTTTTCCGACAGCTTGCCTTCTTTATATAAACTGAAAAGGGCGGGAAACAGCTTGCGTCTTGCCAAGTCGCCTGTTGCTCCAAACAGATAATAAACTGCGCCCTCTGCGGAGACGGAATCAAGATTATTATTATAGGTCATTTGCCTCATTCTTTCCTATGAATTTTTATACAGAGTTACATGTTATGTAGTTTAGCATATTCATCCTTAAATCGCTATTCAACAGGCCATAAAAAATACTGATAAGGAACGTAAATTCTTCTAATCCCAGCTCTCCCGCCTAAGGTTTTTCCGCAGTATTCACACTATAGTCACCCGTAATGACAGGTATTCCGATCGTCAAAGCGGTTTTGTCGGAATTTGTCTCTTTGTGTAGACCAATTTGTAAGTTTGCGGATTTCCCGCTTCCGATGACAATTGTTGAACGCAGCATCCCGGAATATAACGTTTCGCTTATCGTCCCTCCGTCAACAAATCGGTCGACTGATTTGGCATTTGCTTCTTTCATTAAATCTTGAATAGCTTGGCCGTTTGCCGTATAACCTTGAACCTTCATGCTGCTCGTAAAGGTTGGTGCAGCCCGCGCCAGCTCTTCAGAGATGGAAGCGGCGGCTTGAAGCAGTTTATTTTTATCCTGCAGCAGCGTCTGGTTCGTTTCAAGCAGCAGCATGAGCTGCTCGCTGTCACTTGCCGTTTCCATGAGGCTAATCGATAAACGCCCTCCGTAAGCCTGCACCACCCCTGTAACTGTCTTCCCCTCGTTCTGGACGATTTTAGGTGCGGCATTTCCTTTTTCATCCGAAAAAAACTTAAGTACAAGTTCCTGCATCGTACCGGTATTCGCAGTCAAGTCCCACCTTACCGTCCAGACAGCCCCCGCCGAACCGCCCGTTAACTGGGCATCGCCCCAAGTCCACAGCGTCTGCAAATCATGAGTGAGCAGCTGCTCGGCTATAGTTGCTTCCGCCTGCTCTCTGTCAGCTTGCCACAGTGCCCATGCTGCGCCTAACACCAGGACGAGCAGTGCGAGCGCAATGCCGAATCTGCTTCGTTTTGAGCGCTGCATGGCGGATTTGCGATTAATGACGGGCCTCGTTTCTTTTGGAATGTACATAATTTATATTCTCCTATCATGTCGGAATGGGTGAATATCCATACACGTTTGCCTGTAGGTGAATACACTGGTTGCAGGAATGATTAAGCGCAGCGCATAAGTTCAAAGATACTTTTTCTGCAAAAAATATTTAGGAGGTGTCATCGGCGAATGGAACAGATTTTCCCTTTACAAGAGGATGTCGTTCAACAGTATTGCGGGTTGCCCGTATGTGTGGTCATGAATGACGGCACGCGCCACGTTGGCATACTCAGCTCCTGCCGGGGCGGTAGAGTATTGCTCAATGCAGATTCGAACAGCGGTACTGAGGCCATATTGAATAAAGTGCAGCCGCAAGCTTCAAAAAAGAAAAAGGGCGGCAAAAAAGCGGATAACCAACAGTCTGAGCAAGCGCAAACGCAGTCCTATCCTTATGACCCGTATTTTTACGGTCCGCAGCCTTACTATCCGTGGGGAGCGGAGCTTGTTCTCGATTTCGCGCTTATCGCATTCCTGTTTCTATTGCTGTAATGGCCGAAGCGGCGCAGCTCTAAAGAGCGGAGCCGCTTTTTTTTTCTTAATAGAATGCGTAATGTGAAATCAATTGTGGGCTGTGGTGCGTGCTGACAGGTTTCGCCAGCCTTTTTACAGCGTGTATAGTATGCTGGCGCTGCAGTTATAAAGTGAAATGTGAGAGGAGTTATAAGTATGACTGGATTTATTCGCTCGATTCGAGGCATCGAACGGACGAACACCTACGTGCCGATTCAAGCAATAAACCGTTATGCTTCTTACCCGTATCGCGAAGGCGAGCCTCAGCTGCCGCCAAACAGCGAGCATAACTGGAATCACATTTATAAGCAAGCCGCAGACAGCGCTGCTAAATGGGTCCGAAAAGCTAAACAGGCTCAGTATGACCTAGACCGATTGATATGGGATCTGAGCCGTCAACTAGGTGCTGGCAAGCCAATAAATGAGCATATACATAACTTCATCCAGCTGCTAAATGATTTGGAGTCACAGTTTCTCCAGCATGACGGCGATTTAAAGCCGGAGCTATGGGCCAGTATTGAACTTGCAATACGGCATCCGGCATCCGGGGAGCTTGGTCTGCGGCGCAGCCGGGAAAGCGGCAAGTGGATTGTTGATCCACCATACTCTCGTCAGTCGCAGGCTGGTGTGAATACGAGCTTCAGTGATAGTACAAGTGCTGGTGCGAATAAGAGTGCTAATTCTGGTCCTTCCAATCCTTTTGAACCCGCTTCAATCCGCCGCATGAATCGGCTGCTGCTTGGTGCTGACGGTATGCTCACCGGTATAAAACATGCTTTAACCTATGCCGACCACCAAAAGGCTGTAGACTTGCTGCAGCTCCGTTTGCCGACTTCACTTCCGTACGCCGCCTATTACGGATCAATCCAATCTTACTGGCCGCTTCCTTCTGTCGGCATAATATTAAATCGCTATTTGTAATCGGTGCTGATAGCTGTCTATTCCCCTATTCGGCTAAGCACACAACATCTCCTGCCAATTAAATGATTATTTACCTGTAAATGAGACCGTAGACTCATACTATGGGAGTAGAATAACCTCGATCATTTCACCGGCTTCGGCACCTTTTGAGCCTGAGGGGATGACTGCAAGTCCGTCTGCATCTGCGATCGAAGCCATCATGCTCGATTTCGAGAATGCGAGCGGATCAGCCAGTAACCTCCCGTCCGGCTGATGAAGCAAACGCGTGCGAACAAACCGGTCATGCGGACTGGATTTATCTATGCTTGTATGCAGCTGTGCCGTGACTGTACGAGGAAGCGCCTCCTCTACACCCTGCAGACGAAGCAGCGCTGGACGTACGAACAACTCAAAACCCACAAAGCATGCACCCGGGTTACCTGATAAAGCAAACAACAGCTTCCCGTTAAGAACAGCCGCAGAAGTCGGACTTCCGGGCCGCATCGCCACCCGGTCGAACAATACTTTACTGAGGTCATGCTGATCGCTTGTCCAGCTTCCTTTTTTGATAGAACGGAAGATTTCGGACATCACATCGAAGTCTCCGACAGAAACACCGCCGGTCGTAACGATTAGATCGGCCTCGTCCCACACACGGGCGAGCGCCGCCGCGACCGCACCCGCTTCATCTGGCAGCGTGCCGCATATGAGCGGCACAGCGCCGCTTTGCTCTACCATGGCCGCGACCATACAGCTGTTGCTGTCGCGGATCTGGCCCGGCGCAAGCGACGCCTCGACCGGCAGCAATTCGCTGCCGGTCGCGAATACCGCAACGCGCGGGCGCTTGTGCACCGGCACGACGGCATAGCCGAACGTGCCGAGCAGCGCAATATGGCCCGGCCGCACAAGCGTGCCCGGCTGCGCCAAAGCGCCCCCAAGGCGAAACTCCTCGCCTTGGGGCGCTATGTTCTGGCCGGGCAAGCCGGCGCGCCTAATCAGCACCGCCGCCGAGCCATCGGCCAGAATGGCTTCCGCCGTCTGCTCCAGCATGACGACGGCGTCAGCCCCCTCAGGCACAGCCGCGCCGGTCATAATACGCACGGCAGTGCCCGTTTCAACGGCCGCCAGGGCGAGCCCGCCCGCCGCGACCGAATCAACGACGCGCAGCGTCACCGGCTGCTCCGGCGACGCTTGCGCCACATCTGCTGCGCGCACGGCATAGCCGTCGAGGCCCGAGCGCGCGAAGGGCGGCCAATCGCTTGACGCATACATCGTCTGCGCAAGCCTTCGGCCGCCGCTGAGTTGCAGCGGCACAAGCTCGCTGCCGCAGCGCAGCACCTCCGCAGCAGCAAGCATCCGCTGCTGCGCCTCTTCAACCTTCACAGCCCGCCGGTTAAACCGGCCAAGCTGCTCATTTCCACTACCGGCTGCCTTCTCTAGCTCCGAAGGCACCTTCACTCCGTTTACTCCCACTCGCTCTCCCGTTCCATTCCACTCAGTCACAACCTAGCCCCCCGCCAAAATTATGCAAACCTCTCATGATGCCTCAGTACCATTTTCCTTTAATTCCTTATTCCTTCATTCCGTTCTTTTTCATTCATTCCTTCATCCCGTTCTTTCATTCATTCCTTCACTCCGTTTTCTTTCATTCATTCTTCATTCCCGTTCATTCCTTCATTCCATTCTCTACCCGCAAACAGCTTCTTTAGCCTCAATTTTACAATGTGTGATAAACTATTGGCAATTACAGTCATCCTATTACCAAAAAAGGAGCTCACCATGCAGCCTGCAATCTCCCGTTCTCCACTCATTTTTCAAATCGTCGGATACAAAAACACCGGCAAAACCACGTTGGTTTGCCGGTTAACGGAGCGCTTTAAACAAGCTGGATATAAGGTTGGAACGATTAAGCACGACGCGCATGATTTTCAAATGGATACACCGGGCACCGATACATGGAAGCATCAGGCTGCCGGCGCGGATATAACGGCCATTACGTCTTCCGTAAAAACGGCGATCATCAAGCAGCAGCCTGAGCCGCTTGACCGGCTTATTGAGCAAATGACGGAAGCAGACGTCATTCTTATCGAAGGCTTCAAAGCCGCTTCCTATCCTAAAATTATAGCCATCCGCTCCGCCGCGGACTATGAGCTGCTTGAGCAGCTGAGCTGTCCGCTCGCTGCCGCAGTGTGGCCCGAAGCCGGTTCCCCGACAGCTAACCCTATCGTTCCGGCCATCGATATCAATCAGATCGACCAGCTGTACCATATGTTATTATCGCTTCCTAAACAGAACTAGCTCTATTAGTCCGCAATTCCTTGCTTGTGCGCGTAAATGGCTGCCTGTGTGCGATCATCCACATCCAGCTTGTTAAATATATTCGTAATATGAAATTTTACCGTCTTCACGCCAATGAACAGCTCATCGGCAATTTCCTGATTGGAGAGTCCCTGCGCCACCCGTTTAAGAACGTCCATCTCACGGTCCGTCAGCTCCTCATGCAGCGGAGCTTGCTCCTGCTGTTTCGGCTGGCGGAAGCGATTCATCATTTTTGCCGCAACCTGTGATTCCAGTACGGATTGACCGCGGGCTGCCGCACGGATCGCATCGGCGATTTCAGTAGCTCGCGACGTTTTCAGCAAATAGCTGAATGCTCCCGCTTCAATAACTGGATACAGCTTGCTGTCATCCAAATAGCTGGTCAACACAATGACCTTGCATTCAGGATAAAGCTCCAGCAGCTTTGCTGTCGTTTCGACACCATCCATTCCGTCCATAACTAAATCCATCAAAACAACGTCAGGTTTATATGCCTGTGCTAACCGAATGCCGTCCATGCCGTTACTAGCTTCCCCGACAACTTCGATTCCATCCTCTGTGCCCAGCACCGCCGCGAGCCCGATTCGCACCATTTCATGATCATCGACCAGCAGAACCTTTATTGGCTGACTCAATTGCTCAATCGCCTCCACACCTTACACCGCCCTTATTATCATTTCATTTGTCATAATAATTGCCTCTATCATATCGTTTCCCTTAGTACACCCATTGGCACCCAGATGTGAATGAGCGTTCCTTCGCCTGGCTTCGAAATCATTTGCAAAGAGCCGCCCAGCTCATTCACCCGCTCCTCCATCGTCAATAAGCCGTAAGACGTTTGCTTCTTAGCCTCCAGGTCGAAGCCGACACCGCTGTCCTGCAGACTCATATGCACTTGGTTGCCGCTTTGCAGCAGCCTGATGTCCATGCTTTCTGCTTTCGAATGACGCAGCGTATTCGATAGCGCCTCTTGGGCAATCCGGAACAAATGATCCTCCGCATTCGGCTGAAGCACAATCGTTTCATCTACCTCAAGCGAAATCGTCATCGGCACCTTTTGCTTCAGCTCATCCACTAATGCCGTCAGCGCCTGCCCTAAATTTTTACCGTCCAAATGAACGGGCCTAAGATGCAGCAGGAGCGCCCGCATTTCCGATTGCGCGACTGCGGCCATCTCTTCAATGAGCTGCACTTGGCGCTTAGCCCGTTCCCAATCCCGTTCAATCGTCCGGCTAACAGCGGTTGCTGTCATCGATATAGCAAATAGCTGCTGGCTTACCGCATCATGCAGCTCACGCGCCAGACGCTGCCGCTCTTCAATGACCGCGGAAAACTTCACCTTCTCGGTCCAGCTTGGATCCCCCTGCTCCTCGGCAGTCATTTCACCGTCTGAGGATCTGTCGTTATCCAGCGTTACCGCATAGCGGCGCTTCATCGGCTGCTCGCTAAGCCGCTTCAAAGCTGCCTTAAGCTTAGAATTTTGCAAGTAGCTTCCCAGCGCTACCGCCGCCAAAGCTGCTCCAATTATGGTCAGACCTATAACTGCCCATTTGCCTTGAAGCGTGAACAGCTCTACGTAACCGATTCCTTGCAGCACAATAACAACCAAGCTGATTATAATAAGCAGCCATAATATTGTTTCTGTAATATTCCGTCTGCGGGCCGCATGATTCGGTTGCTCGACCCTCTTGCCCTGTTCCACACGGCTCACTTCCTTCTATGTATCATTTTACCAATTAAGATAGAGGCATGCCATATTCACTCCAAAAAACATGAAAGAGCAGACCGTCAAACGGTCCGCTTCTTTCAAGCCTTCAATTCCTATTCTTGAGCAGGAGGCGTGTTCAGCTTATTCTTGAGCGCTTGCAGCTGCTCATCAACCTTATGCTGCTTCTCTGCTTCGGCTGCATTAAAGCTGCCTGCCGTTCCGCTGTATGTGTAAGGTGTACGAAGCACATCGGCTTCTGCTTCCATCTGCATGATTTTTTCTTCCATACGGTAAAAGCCGCGTGTTGCAGAACCGCTGTCAATCGTGTGGTTTGCCGATAATTGCGCCATTTGCTTTTGCGCTTTCGCTACTTGTGCACGGGAAGCGAGCTCATTGCGCTTGTTGCGCAATTGGTAAAACTCATCCTTCATCGCATGCAGCTGCTGAAGCAGCTCATCAGCTTGCGTCTTCGACTGTGCATGGAGCTGGGAGTATTCCGTTACCTTCTGATCGAAATAAAGCTTCTCTTCCACCAGCTTGCGGGCAAGCTCCTCTTGACCGGCTCTTAGGGCAGCTTCAGCTTTCGATTCGCGATCAGATACACTGCGTACCGCTTCCTCAAGCCGCTGCTTCATGCGGCGCTCGTTAGCCATTTGTTTCGCTACTGTTACTTCCGCTTGATGAATTTCCGACTCCATATCACGCAGGTACTGATTTAACATAATGACCGGATCTTCAATTTTATCCAATGCCTCGTTTACCGATGCCTTCGTCATATCCTTCATCCGTTTAAAAATTCCCATGTTAAAATTCTCCCTTCTCGTATTTAGCAATTTTTGCTTTCAATTCTTCAATTTCCCGGCGTAATGCTTTTTTCTCCAAATCATCCATCATGCTATCGAATTGCGTTGATGTCGAAGCGCCAGCTCCCGGACCCGGAGCGCTCCATGCGCCTTGACCTTGCGGCGGGTTTTTGTAAGGTCCGCCGAATTGCGAATGCGATTGTGGACCAAAGCTGGAACCATTAGCGCCGAATCCAGGGGTATATCCTCCGCTGTATCCGTTACCGAAGCCGTTTGGGCCAAAGTTAGAGTAGAGCGGCGGTTCCTTCGGTACGACTAAGCCAGCAATAATATAGATCAAAATAACAGCACCGCTTGTAAAAATCGTAACGACTATAAGTAATATCCGCAGCAGCGTCGCATCAACGTTTAACATTTCGGCTAAACCGCCGCAGAGGCCGAATAGCTTTTTGTCGCGTGAAGACCTGTACAGTTTTTTCAAGACGACCATCCTTCCTTCTCAAGCTTTCGCTTCAACTGCTCAAGCTCTCGTTCTATAACCGATTGTACGGTGTTACCCGCTTCTGATACAAACTCTTGCCCCATCCTGCGAATGTCGCGCAAGCTTTTTGCCTCGTGCTCCATACCGCTAATGCGATCCTCTAATCTTCTGAACACAGCTCCCGGTTGAACGCCCTGTTCACCGAAGCCGCCGTTGTAACGGCTGTTCATCCGCTGCTGAAGCCGGAGCGACTCCATGCGTGCCGCATAATACTCGCGTTTGTCGTATACCGATTGGTACTCGCTGCGCATCTCGCGAAGCTGATCCTCGAGGTCAAGCGTATTTTGCCTGCTCTGCTCGTAAAGCTCACGGTATTGGACTGAGCGCTCCTCGCAGCTTGCTTTCTCATGGAGAGCTATGCGGGCTAATTGCTCTTCGCCTGCTTTTAGAGCCGTCAACGCCTGATTCTCGCGCCGTTCCTTCTGCTGCTCGGCTTGCAGCCATTGCGCCTTCAGGTGATTGCTATGACCAGCGTACTGCTGATACAGCTTCTCTGCCTGTATAATGTCCTCTCTTGTCGACCAAAGAAACTGATCAATCATGCGAACCGGATCTTCCGATTTCTCTAATCTTTCATTTAAAGTGGCGACCGTAATGTCACGCACACGCTTCATAATGCTCATTGAATATCCTCCTATCTATAATCACTCGCAACCGCTTAGTACGCCTTGCGTTTGTCTTTCTTAAACAATCCGACACCGACGACGATCAATCCGATTGCCAGAGCCAGCATGATGATTCCGCCCAGCTTGCCTAACAGCATCATCGCGCCGATTACGATAAGTATACCGCCTATCCATTTCTTGCTGTTCATCCAGCCGACAATACCTAATCCGATTAGAATAAACGGGAGCAGGAAGCCAAGGATAGCACCGAAATTAATACCGATAAAATTAAGTACCGCGATACTACCGACGATGACGAGCAGAACGCCTAATGCGCTTTTTCCATTCATGTTCCATTCTCACTCCTTTCAACATTTAGATTTATTCGTTTCCGTTGTTGCGCTAAAATGTGTTGCTCTTGCTTATGTACTTAGTTTAGATCAATTTTCTCCTTTATAAAACGGACCTTCGACGGTTTTCGAACTAGACCTAGGTCGAGTCGTTTGCCCTCCTAGAGGGGAAAATAGAGCTTTTAACTATATTCCCTGGCTTTATCCCGCTTCATTGAAAAAAGAGCCAATCATGCGAATATCGCTTGACCGGCTCTTTATAGGTGAGCTGCTGGTTATTGGCTTGCAAGAAACTTGTCGAATTGAGCTTGCTTCTCCGCAATAATCTTCTCGATTCCTGCTGCTTTCAGCTTCTCAATATACTCCGGCAGTACTTTATCGATATCAACGGAGCCTGTTTCCAAAGCGTTTTGATATTGACGGTTAACATTAACGACAGCCGCTATCTCAGCTTTTACCGAATAGCCGTCAAATACAAAGCCTAGACCCGGGGACAATATCGCATTTTGGTTGAAGTCCCGAAATTTAATCCATTTCTCCGGATCCTCTGTTTCCCATACATAATTCAAAAATTGATTGCCGAACATCCAATTTGAACCGGGATTGTATTCCTTCGTATTTTGAGTCTGCTTAATAACATTATCGTTTACCTTTATATAGTGCTTTCCCTCAATGCCATAATTCAATAAATTATTTAAGTATTTATCCGTATGAAGCAGGTTAATAAACATCATTGCCCGGGCGGGATCTTGGGACGTTGAAGAGATGCCAAGCATCGCTCCTGCTGTTTCCGATGTTGCAATCGTTTTCGAATTCAATTCCAACTGAGCCAGCTTGCCGTTTAGTCCGGTTTGATTCGCTAGCTCTGCATCCTTGCCGGGCTTTAACGCAGCTGTAACGGAAAACACATCGCCTGACTTCAAAGCATCGTTATTCATCGTTTGGTTTGTAGCCGCGTCCTTATTAATATACCCTTTTTTAAAAAACTTTCGCGTAATTCGCAATGTTTCCACATAGCGGTCAACCTCATAGCTTGGCATTACCTTCGTGCTCTTTCCGTCCTTTAGGATGATGCCTGGAATAGAGGTATCGCCAAGCGCATCATAATTGCCGACATAGTGAGCGTTTAGCGTTTCGCTCTGCTTCAAATATAAAGGAATCATGTCTGGTTTTTTCTCAAGTACGATCTGATATACGGAGTCCAAATCATGGATTGTTTTCACTTTGGACATATCCAAACCAAGCTCCTCGGCAATATCCGCACGATATACGATACCGCCTTGCGCGGCCAATTCTTTATTTGTTGGCACGGCGTAGTTTTTTCCGTCAATTTTGGAGCCAGCGAGAAATACAGGATCGAGCGATTGCAAAATGCCTTGGCCATACTGCTCCAATAAATCGTCAAGCTCAAGGAAAGCGCCTTTCGATGCATTAACCGTATGTTTGCTCCATTGCGCTGTGAAAATAATATCAACCTTCTCGCGGGAAGCGACCATTAGATTGATTTTATCGTCCCAAGGTCCCCAATCAATCGGAATAAGATCTATTCTCGCATTTATTTTGTCCAACAAATAAGCATTCATTGCTGCTTCGATTTCCACTTCATCATGTTGTGGCGATCCTATATAGACAAACTTTAACGTGTAGGGCTCCAAGCTATGAGTCGTCTTAATCACGTCGTAGCTAACTCGATTTGATAAAGCGCTTTCAGTATTAACGCCGTTAGTTCTGCTTTTAGAAGACGAATTATTCGTACTCCCTTGCCCGGAGCAAGCACTTAATAGGATAAGGCAAGCGATGATAATTGTAATCATCCCAGCGCGGAAAAAAGGATGGCTTGTCGTCTGTGTCATATTCGAATTGCCCCCTATTAGGATGATGTATTGCATATGTTAGTTTAATTCTAAAGAATACACAAAAAAATGCAACAGGAAAAACCCGCACCTTCTTCCAGGTGCGGGCTTCTTCACTTTTTTGCAGCAACCTATTACTTGCTTGCCAGGAAAGCGTCGAATTGTTTTTGCTTCTCTGCGACGACTTTGTCTACGCCTGCTGCTTTCAGCTTTTCTTCATATTCTGGAAGCACTTTGTCAACGTCTACAGAACCTGTTTCAAGCGCTTTTTGGTATTGTTTGATCACGTTGGCAATAGCGCCGACTTCTGCTTTCACAGGCTCGCTGTCAAATACGAAGCCAAGTGCTGGAGATACCTTTGCGTTTTGGTTGAACTCTTTGAATTTCGCCCATTTATCCGGATCCTCTGTATCCCATACATAGTTGAGGAACTGATTGCCGAACATCCAAGCAGAGCCCGGGTTGTAATTCGCTGTATTGCCTGTAGCTGTCATAATTTCGCCGTTTCTTGTGTAGTGAACGCCTTCGATACCGAAGTTGAGCAGATTGTTGATTTCTTTGTCCGTATGCAACAGGTTAATTAGCATCATCGCACGATCTGGATCTTGGGATGTTGAAGAAATACCGAGCATCGACCCTGCTGTTTCTGATGTAGCAACCGTTTTTTCAGTCATCATGATTTGCGCGAGCTTGCCTGTTAATCCGGCAGCGCTTGCAATTTCAGCATCTTTTCCCGGCTTCATTGGCTCGATTGTAGAGAATACGGTACCTGCCTTCCATGCATCCCCTGAAGACATTTGCGTTGTTGCTGCGTCTTCATTAATGTAGCCCTTCTTAAAGAAATCGCGGGTAAGGTTCAAATATTCTTTGTAGCGGTCTATTTGCTCTACTGCCGCTACCGTCGTAGCATCTTGGTCTTTCAGTATTGCGCCTGGAATCGTCGAATCGCCCAGGAAATCGTAATTGGCAAAGAAGTGCGAGTTAAATGTGCCTGCCGTTGTGTACAGCGGCGTCATTTCAGGTTTCTTCTCTTTTACAATCGCGTAGACTGCATCCAGATCTTGAGGCGTTTTTACATTGCTCATATCAATGCCAAGCTCATCGGCAATATCCTTGCGGTAAACGATACCGCCAGCTGCCGCCAGCTCCTTGTTCGTTGGTACCCCGTAGTTTTTGCCGTTGATTTTTGCACCGTCGAGGAATGCTGGATCAAGGGATTCCTTAATACCTTGGCCGTATTTATCAATCAGCTCACCGAGTTCAATAAATGCGCCTTTACCAACATTTTTAGCGTGTCCGTTCCACTGCGCCGTGAAAATAATATCTACTTCTTCACGGGAAGCAATCTTTAGGTTGATTTTATCATCCCATGCGCCCCAATCAATCGGCATCAGATCGATCGTCGCATTAATTTTTTCAGTAAGCAGCTTATTTAAAGCTTCTTCGACTTTTTTCTCATCCGTTTGCGGTGTGCCCGGATAGACCAATGATATTTTATAAGGCTTAAGATCTGATGCTGTTGCGTCTTCTGATGCGGCTGGCTTGTTCGTTGCGGCATTTTCTTTCGCAGGCTCAGCATTGTTTTTAGCATTGTTGCCTGAGCATGCCGATACAACTAATACGATGGTCATCAACAATAGAAGAAGCATGGATGTTTTTTGTTTAACGTGCTTCATAGCGGGTGGACCTCCCTCAAGATATAAGTTTATATGCTAAACCGGCATTGCCGGTTACAGCCGATCGTTAGCTAATCCTATAATCAGCCTTTAACAGCGCCGACGGTCAGCCCTTTCACAAAATATTTTTGAAAGAACGGGTAGGCAAATATAATAGGTCCGATTCCGACGACGACCATCGCCATACGAACCGTCTCGCTCGGGAATTTGAATGTTCCTCCTGCTGCATTGATGGCCGCTGCAGCCGTGCTGTTATTCGCGAGGAATTGAATATTCAGCATGGTCTTGTACATCAAATATTGAACGGTAATGTTAGCATCCTTCGTAATGAACACCAAACTCAGAAACCAATCATTCCAATACGTAAGCGTTTGGAAGAGCGCAACTGTCGCCAGTACCGGAAGCGATAATGGAAGCACAATTTTCACGAAAATGGTTAATTCGCCTGCGCCGTCAATTTTCGCCGATTCCAATACGGCGGCCGGGATCGTCGTCTGGAAGAATGTCCGGATAATGAGGACGAAGAAAGCAGCGACAAGAAGCGGCATAATAAGCGCCAACAACGTATCTTTCAGATCAAGCACTTGCGCATATACCAAGTACCAAGGGACAAGTCCGCCCGAGAACAGCATTGTGAAAAAAACGAAGAAGGTAAAAAACTTAGCGTGCGGAAAATCTGTCCTTGAGATCGGATAGGCATACAATGCCATGATGATCAAGCTGAGCGTCGTTCCAATGATGGTTACAAATATGGAAATGCTATAAGAACGAAAAATTTGGGTTGCATCCTTAAACAGGAATTGATAGGCTGCAAAATCAAACTTCGAAGGTATAAATTGATAACCTTCCCGTAGGACCGTTCCTTCGTCAGATATGGATACCATGACGATCAATACAAGAGGAACGATGCATAGCAGAGAATAGATAATGAAAAATATATTGATGCCTAGAGAAGCCGGTTTCGACAACTGGTTTTTCAGGTTGGACCCGGACGATCTTTTCTCGACTGCTTCCATAGGTTCACCTCCAAAGGTTTTTCGTAGATAGAGCTTGCTTTGTAAGCATGACTAAAATAAAGCGTTATCTTTGTTGATGCGGCGTACAACCCAATTCGACAGGAACACCAGTGTAAAACCGACGACTGATTGAAGCAGACCCGCCGCAGAGGATAAGCCGATGTCGCCTACTGTCAGGAACGTACGATATACGTAAGTATCGATAACATTTGTAACCGGGAACAATACACCTGATTCTCTTGGCACCTGGAAAAAGAGCCCGAAGTCTGCATTAAATATTTTCCCGATTTGAAGCAGTGTCATAATCGTAATGATCGGCGTGATGAGCGGAATCGTTATGCGTGTCATTTGCTTCCACTTACTTGCTCCATCAATGGTAGCGGCCTCATAATACTCATCGTCGATTCCGATAATGGCTGCCATATAGATAACGGTGAAGTAGCCCATGTTTTTCCATGTATTCACAAGCGGTAAAATGTAAGGCCAAACCTCTTGCGTAAAGTACCATTGCACCTTTTTGAGTCCTAATGCCGGAAGAAGCGAGGTGTTCAAGTAGCCATGCTCATCGCTTAAGAAGCCGAAGACAAGATAACTAATGACGATCATCGATAGGAAATAAGGCAGAAACATAATCGTTTGGTGGAGCTTAGCGACAAATCGGCTTCTTATTTCATTCAGCATAATCGCGAACGCTAGCGGAAAAATTAAATTTAAAATAATAAAGCCTGAGTTGTACAACAACGTGTTTCGCGTAATAATCCATGCATCTGAGGTTTTAAACAGGTATTCGAAGTTTGTAAGCCCGCTCCATGCGCTTCCCAATATGCCATCCGCATAGTTGATATTCTTGAATGCGATAATGATGCCGAACATAGGAATGTAATTGTTAAACACCAGCAGCACGATGGCCGGGAGCATCATCACGTAAAACATCCAATACTTGCGGAAAATGTCCAGCTGCGATCTCTTCTTGGTCGTTATTTTTGGAATGTAGGCGGTCGATACCGCTTCCGTAGTATGTGTAGCCATCGCCTTCCTCCTCCTCTTTCCAACACTTTAAGTACTTGCTCTCTGTATTAATTGTATAAAAAAAAGACGCCGATAGCTGTCGGCGCCGTGACCTTATTAACGTTCTTGTGACTTCCTATTATACGTCCTGATACTTTTTTCGGTATTCCTGCGGTGTCAGTCCGGTCATTTTCTTAAACAGCTTGGAGAAATGTGAAAAATTAGCGTAACCGACTGTAACCGCAATATCACTGATTCGGTTGTTCGTCTTCTCCAGCTCAGTACGGGCCTTCGCAATTCGGAGTCTAACCAAGTAGTCCGTTAATGAAAAGCCGGTTTCTCTACGGAACAAGCGCGATAAGTAAGCAGGATTCAAAAACACGTGTTCGGCAGCTTGTTCACGGCTGAATTCTTCACCAAGATTTTCTTCCATATACCGCTGAACCTTCTCCACCACCTGAGATACGTCTTTGCCGTTCTGATTGGCGTACTCGGTCACCTGCAGGCTTAACTGCTGCGTCCACGCCCGCATACGGGACAGCGATTTGAGGACATTCTCGCCAACCTCCCACTCTTTCTTGGTAAACACTTCGGTCATTGGCACCGATTTTTTATTAAACCATTGAAACAGCATGTTCATGAAGCCAAAATAAAAGGAAGCCATATACGTATAGTCAACCTTACTCTCCTGCATCTGATCGAAGCATTCGTCAATGCGCATCGATAACTCCGTTTGCTTGCCTGACTCAAGCAAAATCGCCCAATCGGAGAAATGAACTTGCTGGGGAGCCGTATGATCAAGCGTTTGTTTATGATCCCGCTCCAAAATAACAGCGCAGGTCTCACTCACATTACTTCGTTCAAGCGCCAATAGCGACTGTACAGCTGAGCGAATTTGCCGGACCTCGCCTTTCTCTCCAATGTAACAAGAAAGATGACAATGCAGCATATTTTTGCATTGATGGATAAACTGTTTGCATCTATCCTCTAGCGTTGCTGAGAATTTGCTCTCTTCATCCTCTGAGCTATAAAATAATGCATAAAGGATTCCGTTACCATCCTGCACAATATGTCCCGGATTGCTCTGAAGGATAATCTCCTCGGCAGCATTTTTAACCCCATACGTCATAATTTCTTCATCACGGGCGGACCATTCTTCCCGCCATTGCTCAATACTGATAAGCACTGCCCTAATTGGACTATCAGCTTGAAGCGGCAATGCGTAGGTCTGCATTGCAGAATCGAGATGCTGTGGCGCGGCAGACTGCCGATAATGTAATACGTCCTGCCAGAACCGCTCGATTAAGATAGGACGCTGTTTGTTCCATTGCTCGTAAAACATATCATAGGTGCCTCGGATTTTTACGAGCTGCTCTAAATTACGTACCTTATCCAGCGCCTCGTTCACGCACTCCTTCAGCACTTGATGGTCAATCGGCTTGAGCAAGTAATCAAAACAATCAAGTTGAACCGCTTGCTGCGCATACTTGAAATCGGCATGTCCTGTTAGGAATATAGTTACGATGGATGGACAATTTTCGTTAACCCATTCGAGCAAATCAATCCCGCTCTGATTAGGCATATCGATATCGGATAAGACGATGTGTATCGTATGCTCCGTCAACAAGGCCCTTGCTTCTTCGACATCGTATGCCGTGTAAATATTAGCTATGGGCAATGATGACCAATCTATCCCTTTTTCTATGCCGCGAATCGCTATTTCCTCATCATCAACGACTAACAAATTATACAAGTGCCCTGCCTCCTTCCGATGGCTTTGGAAATACGATAGTAACAATCGCGCCGCTGTCTTCTGAATGATTGCCGAATGTAATTGAAGTCCTCTCCCCATACAACAGATCAAGCCTGTGAATGACATTCATAATACCTAAGCTGCTTTTTTCCTCATGCTGCAGCGGCTCTCTGTTTTGAAGCTTTGTCAGTACCTCAGGGCTAAAGCCTACTCCATTATCGCTAATGGTTAGAGCAAAGCCATTGTCCTCCGTCATTTCAGCCCTAATATGAATTTGGAATAATTTCCTCCTGTTTTTAAATCCATGAATAATCGAATTTTCCACAAAAGGCTGTATGGTCAATGCAGCAATCGGATAGTTTAAAATTGAATCCATCCCTTCGAACGTACATTGCAGTTTGTCCGGAAACCGTATTTTTTGAATGGTTATATAGTTTTCGATATGCGTCAATTCTTCCTTGAGCGTTATCGTATCCCGGTTGGCTTTCATTATGAAACGGAAATAATCTGCTAGATGAAGCGACATCTTCTTAACGGTTTCCGTATCGTTCAGAGCGGCAAGATTATAAATAATATTTAAGCTGTTCATATAAAAATGCGGATTGATCTGTGCCTGAAGCTGTTTCAATTCACCTTGCTTCACTCGAAGCTGTTCTTCGTAGACGTCGATTTTTAACGTTTTGATTTGCTCCGCCATAACGTTGAACGTATTTCCCAAAAATTCGAACTCAAGTGACTTGTTCTTCTTCAGCCTCACATCCAGCATCCCAAGTGATATCTTCTTCATCCCGAGTATCAACTCATGCAGCGGTTTAAAAAGCATGTTGCGCATAAAAAATAAATAAAGAAGTAAAATCGCAAGAAATCCAATCGGAGCGAAAAGCGTCACATTTCGGAAAAACAAAAGGTTGCGCAGCAGTGTCTCCTCAGGGATGACAACCCGGTAAGCAATATTGACCCTTTCACTCATCCGGTTCATAACCAAATAGTCAGCCCCTGTTTCATGATCAGTCAGTGATTCATAAGGCTCTATTGAGATTTCATCGTTCAAATCAAGAGGTGATAAGCTTTCCGTTAAAGCTTGTACAAGGCGGTTGTCTTCACGGAGATAGATACCGTTATGTCCAATATCACCATCGCTCCATTGAATAGAGAGCATTGTATTAATATCCTTCACTTTAATAATCGCTCCGACATAAAGTCCTTCTGAAACCTTAATGAAATTGATAAGAAAATATTTGCCGGGCATCCGGTCGTCTGCTCGGACTTCCCATGTTTGCTGATCATTATGCGCCAGGTTTTCTGCAGTCGTCATGTTGTCCATATGGGATTGAATGATATTTTTCGTATCATTATACACGCTATTCGTTCCAAAAATGATGTCATTTTGGTGATACAAAAAAACGGGATCAATTAAGTTATATATGCCGACATCGCGATTCAACTTAGCATCAATCCTGATCTTAGTTAAAGTGTACCCGTCACTGTCCATCGGAAAAGACATTAGAAGCCCTACATCGGAATCAAGCACCGACATCTTGTACAAATAATCATTTATTTGCGCCAGGTTGTGGTCGGTCTGTCCGACAAATATATCGAGTGTATTCCGGTATGTCTCCGATACCTTTTCCCTGACGATCTCTCTGGAGTAACTATTGTTTATAAGCATATATACGACAACCGGAAGCATAACTCCCATAAAACCGATGATAAGTCGAGTTCTAATTGATTTACCGAACCTCACGTTATGCTTCCTCCTATCTATTCTCGGTATCCCTATAATTCTACCATTTAAAGCGTTTTCTTAATATCGTTAAAAATTAGAATATAAGTGTAAATAACCAACTTTATGAACTGTATGGAAACACAAAAAAACTCTTAAGATCTAGTAGATCTTAAGAGTTTAATAGGCATATTATGGTGCCGGTGAGAGGACTCGAACCTCCACGGTTTCCCTCACGATTTTGAGTCGCGCGCGTCTGCCATTCCGCCACACCGGCATTCAGAAGAAATATGGCGTGCCCTAAGAGATTCGAACTCCTGACCTTTTGATTCGTAGTCAAACGCTCTATCCAGCTGAGCTAAGGGCACATATTTTCTTTTGTTAAAAATTGTGGAGGCGCCACCCAGACTCGAACTGGGGGTAGAGCTTTTGCAGAGCTCTGCCTTACCACTTGGCTATGGCGCCAAATTA
>JBNJJW010000003.1:0-341289 GCA_051750645.1 Bacillota bacterium
AAATGACCGTTATAAACCTCGTCCCGTCCTACTCACTTTGGTTAGTTAATCGACAGTCTCTTTCCTCCAACGTAGTGAGTGTACGTGTTAATGGATGCAGGACACTCTTTTCATTATGGCCTCGGTATATGCCATTTCGCGCGTATATCTGAGCTTTCGTCCCAAGTCGCGCCGCGGCGGGCTGCGTCAAACAGCGGTTCTATGAACGGGGCGAGCCCGTGAAAGCTGGCGGTTGCGGAGATAGACGCGGCAACTCCCTCTAAGCAGCCGGCGAGCTC
Source organism: Bacillota bacterium (assembly GCA_051750645.1). GTDB lineage: Bacteria > Bacillota > Bacilli > Paenibacillales > Paenibacillaceae > Pristimantibacillus. The sequence continues at coordinate 279 of JBNJJW010000003.1, forward strand.
CGAGCGATCGCCGGTGTAATAAGCTTCGACATACCGCTCCTCGAGAGCCGGTATGTAAGGCAGCGCTAGCGCCTCGCGGGCGCACAGCAGCGCCAGCGCGAAGGCGGCCTTGGCCGCTGCAGGCGAGATGAGCCAGCTTGGCAGCGTGCGGTACTCAAAACCGCCATGCGGCTGCTGGCGGAAGTCCCCGAGCGTACCGTACCTTGGACGTCGTGCCCGCCCGGCGGGATCTTCAATTAGGGCAAACGGGAATGCCGCGCAGCTGTCAAGTAAGCGGAGCAAGCGGCTCGTAAGCGGGGCTCCGCTCAAGTGGATGTGCCCGCCGAGCGATAGCCCCGGCACGGGCATGGCTCCAGCGGCCCAGCGCAAAGCGGGGTCGCTGATCCGTGCGGCGGCGCGCAGCAATAGCCGCCGTACGTTCGCGGCGAGCGCGGCCGGGTCATCGGCCGGCTCGGGCCGCAGCTCGGCGACGGGAAAGAGCAGCCGTCGCCCGACAACCAAGGCGTCGGCTCCCGCAGCCCCCCCGACGCCAGCACCAAAAAACCGCGACGCCGACGCCACCTTCCCGCTCGGCGTCACAAGCACAAACTCCGGATCGGCGCCAATAAGGAGCCGCCGATCCACTGCCTCCGCTCTCACCGCCGCATACCACGCGGCGAAACGCCGCAGCGACACCGCCTCCAGCCTCGTTTCCCTCAGCCTCGGCCAAGCTGCGCGGACGGAAGTGCGCCCGTCCCCGCCCAGCGCGACCTCGACCTCGCCGATATCGAGGCCAAGGGCGTAAAGTGCCTGAACGGCGGTGCGCACCACCCGCCGCAATGCCGGATCCTCCGGCCAGCGCCCTATACTCTGGCCAACCACATCCCGTCCCTCCAGCGCCGCTCCCTCGCCCGCTGCCCGGCTTGCCCGCTCCGCTCGCTCGTACTTGCTAGCCCCCGGTCCATTCCGCCAGTCCGGCCTAAGCTCCGCCCGCGCCTCCAGCGCAGCTCCCTCACCTGCCGCCCGGCTTGCCCGCTCCGCTATCTCGTACTTGCTTGGCCTGTTCCGCCCCGCCGGATCCCCGGGCTCCGCACGAAGCTGCGGCTTGCCGCCAAGCGCTCTACCCTGCGAATCAATACGCTGTATATCTACGGGCTCCAAATGAACCACACTGACAAGGTAAAGCCTTTCGCTCTCGATCGGCGCACCGCCGCATAAGCCCGTGCGCCGCCAAATACGCAGCTTCTCCTCATCGGACATGCGGGCAGCAATAGCACCATTAACGTTCAGCACCCATACGCCGGCGAAACGGCCGCTATCGATCGACTGTGCTTCCGACCATGCGATTACTGCGTCGCCAGCCTTAACCGACGTCCAGGAATCCATATGCAGAGGCATCCCATTCCTTTCACCGGAGGTGTGCTCCTGTCTCTCCGGGTAGGTAATCCGCTCCAGTCGATCATAGCTGCCGCGCCATATCCACGTCGAAGCCATCGCGATTCCCGCCTTTTTCAATTTTTTTGATTTGAGAAAAAAAAAGAGGGCTTTCGCCCTCGAATTTACTGCTAGCGCAGCATATAATACCTTGACAGCAAAGCTTCCCGGCTTGCTTACAAATCATCATCCAGCAAATCTGGATCCAAATCCTCATAATCATTATCGCCGAGGCTGAACTCCAAATCTTTGCCGTCCAGGTCGCCGCAACCGCCTGGAACAACTGCTACGCAAACTTTAGTCTCGGCGACTAATTCCACCGAAAACTCACGCTCTACGCGAATCTTGACACTTGAACCGTTCGAAGAAATGTTCGCTTCGACACAGTTCGGCTCTTGAATCACATCAGCGGATACTTCCTCCGTTGAAGCCCGATGTTTCGGATCTACATAGGAGAGGCTAACGTGCTCCACGTAATGTACAGATTCCTTAGCCACGTCTGTTTGCGAGTTTTTGCTGTACGAATACCAGATGTTGATATCGTAAGTACCGATTACCTCAATGCCGTCGCCCGAACGAACCGCTTCATACTGATGGTTGATGATCCATGCGCCCAGAATACTGGTCGGATGATGAGGCGGCGTTACGGTATGGGTTACAGTGGAAAACTTACGACCTTTGCCGCAGACAGCTTTAGTAATTATTTGTCTGTACTGGAGCTGTTTATCTGCATTAGTCATTGATTTAACCTCCTCCATACAATCATTCATTTAAAGTGTATGCAGGACATTCGTCTAGGGTGACTGTTTCTTTTCCCGCTGCGCAACGAATTTTTTCCCTCTATATTCTATGGCTGAAGTTCGGACGAAATGACTTTTCTTTTTTTTAATCGCTTTGCGATTCCCAAATACCTCTCCAGCTCATGCAGCAGCATGAGCAGCGCGGCGCGAACCTCGAATTCATCCCGCGTTTTGGGCAGCTCCATCGTTCGAAAGGCTTTGGCGAGCTCATACAGCCTTTCTTCGACGGAGCCTTCATACACATCCGATTTCACATCACTCGATAATTGTTCAAGCAGCTCAGCGATCATAGCAGCCTGCGGCCAATTCTCATAAACGAGCGCAAGCTCTACGAGCATTTGCTGCACCGATTCAAGCTGCTGCCGCCTCATCTCGAAATAAGTCGACCAGTAGTGCTCCTGTCCCCACAGTCTATTCTCCCGATTACGCACCGAACGCTGAGCGCCTTCCTCAATTGCGCTGTACGCCTCGAGTATTTCGCCGCCATTCCACACATGCGACGGATTGCGCAAGGTCAACGCCATTTCTTGAAAAATAACGCCGAAGCTTTGCTCGATGGACGCGCGGTAGTAGCCGAGCCGGTGCTCATCCTTTGGCATATAGATGATGTTGACGACCGTTGCCCATCCTAGCCCCGCAAGCAGCAGCATGATTTCGTTGCCGATCAGCGACGTCGTTACTTCCGCGCGGTCGAAAAGATGGAAGACAATAACCGAGCTCGTCACTATGCCATCCTTTAACTGAAATCGGGAAAGCACCGGGAACGTAATAAGAATGAATATAGCAACCGCCCATATGTGAAAGCCGAACAATGAAAATATTAGCGATGCGAAAAAAAGTCCAAGCACTGAAGCGATAAAACGGACAAATGCGCTCTTCAGCCCTTTCATCCGTGTCACTTCAACGCCGAGTATAGCCAAAATGCCTGCGCCTAGCGGCGGCTCCAATCCCAAATATACAGCTGTATAAATAGCTGCGATGGCGGCTAACGCCGTTTTAATAATACGAATGCCCATGAATTACCTCGCGAACGATAAGACTTTATTTTACATCCTACCGCTCACGCCAGCCTGCCGTCAACCGCCGCTCAAGTACTCCTACGAACTGGTACATAACGGTTGCAACCGCAGCGATGACGATCAAGCTTGACAGTACTAGTGTAAAGTTGAATACCTGAAAGCCATAAATAATCAAATAGCCGAGACCGAGCTTCGCAACGAGAAATTCACCAACGATGACGCCGATCCATGCCAGCCCGACATTTACCTTTAGTGTCGAAATAATAACGGGGAACGATCCCGGCAATATGACCAGCCGAAACAATTGCGAGCGCGACGCTCCAAACAACCTGACAACCTTTATATAGCCCGAGTCGATTTCCCGGAATCGGTTGTATATATTTAAAGTCGTAATAATAACAGTAACCGATAACGTAATCACAACGATCGACATAAAACCCGGTCCAAGTCCGACGATAAAAATCGGTCCAAGCGCTACCTTCGGCATACTGTTAAGCACGACCAAATACGGGTCAAAAACCCGTGACAGAAACGGAAACCACCAAAGCATCGCAGCGATAGCTGTACCAAGCAGAGTGCCGAGCACAAACCCAACTATCGTCTCGGTAACCGTCATGCCGACATGCGGCCAAATCGATCCGTCAGCCATCGTCTTCCACAGCTGTTTGAACAGCTTAGAAGGATAACTGAACAACAAAGGATCAATCCAGTCATTCCGTCCCGCAGCTTCCCATAAACCTGCAAACAATAGGAGCAGCAAGGTTTGCGTAGTGCCCACCGCGGCAGTTAAGCGCCGCTTGCGCTGTTTAAAACGAACATGGAGCTCATTCATCCAGTCCAAACGGTCCTCCTGAATACCCGATACAGACGCAATCTGTTGCTCTTTAGACTCCGGCTTCACCAGCCGTTTGCGCTCATCCACCGGTTCCGCCTCCTTCTTCGTCAACCTCATCGAGCTCTGCCCAGAGCCGCTCGAATATATCTTGAAAACCAGGAAGCTTACGCGCAACCATCGGCGTTGCGAGCCGGATGTCCTCAGGCATCTCCAGCTGGCACCGGATGTGGCCGGGATTTCGTCCGAGCACGATAACGCGGTCGCTCATCGCAGCCGCTTCCGCCAAGTCATGCGTAACGAGTACGGCCGTTTTGCCAAGCCGCTTCAGCGTTTGAAACACCAAATCTTCAAGCTGAAGCTTAATATGCAAATCCAGGGCCGAGAACGGCTCGTCGAGCAGGAGCACCTCAGGCTCTGTCGCGAGCGTACGCGCAAGCGCGACTCTCTGGCGCATGCCGCCAGAGAGCTCATACGGATACCGGTGACCTGACCCGGGAAGACCTAGCTCAGTAAGCAAGCGATCTACGTCTTCAAGTGCTTTCTCCGTCTTCCGGCCGCTTATTTCCAGCCCTATAGCGGCATTATCTCTAATCGTACGCCATGGGAACAAATAATCTTGCTGCAGCATATAACCTACTTTTGACGTGGGGTGAGTAACCCTCTCGCCATTTAGCAGCACTTGCCCCTTTGTCGGAAGAAACAGGCCCGCCAGCAAACTAAGCACCGTCGTTTTGCCGCAGCCGCTAGGACCAACCAGGCTGATGAATTCCCCGCGCAAAACAGACAGTTCGATCTGCTCGACCGCAAGCGAGGCTCCGTTTTCATTCACATAAACATGAGACAATTGCTGCAGCTCAAGCACCGGTACGTGCATCATGCCAGCATCCCTACTTCCTTCCATGCAGTTATTTCACCGCTTCAATTGCTTTCTCGGCAAAGCTGGTGTCCACAAGTTCACTATGCTCCGTCCGTTTCTCCAGCTCGCCTGCAGTCGTAATGACATCAAGGAGGTTGTTCCATTCCGCTTCATCAATAATGGGATCAGTAGCAAACGAGCCTTGCTGCTTGTAGCGGTCAATAGCGCTAATCAAAATATCGCGTTCTACATTTTCAAAGAAAGGCAGCACAACATCCGCGATCGCTTCAGCATCATTTTCCGCTACCCACAGCTGCGCTTTATGGATGGCGTTTGTGAACGACTGAATCACTTTTTTATTTTTGTTAATATAGCTTTCTTTCGCCATAAATACGGTGTATGGCAAATGTCCGCTTTCTGCACCGAACGAGGCGACAACATGGCCTTTTCCTTCCTTCTCGAAGATGGATGCCGTCGGCTCGAACAGCTGCACATAATCGCCTGTACCGGAAGCAAATGCAGCTGGAATGTTGGCAAAATCTACATTTTGAATAAGCTCCAGGTCAGCCTGCGGATCGATGCCCTTCTTCTTCAAAGCGAATTCGCCGGCCATTTGCGGCATGCCGCCTTTTCTTTGACCAAGGAACACACTTCCTTTCAAGGAGTTCCAATCAAAGTTGTCGACCGCCTCGCGGGCAACGAGAAACGTTCCGTCGGTTTGCGTGAGCTGAGCGAAGTTAATAATCGGATCGTCAGTACCCTGCTGATACACATAAATCGATGTTTCCGAACCGACAAGCGCAACGTCGATCACGTTCGACAGCAAGGCGGTCATCGTTTTGTCGCCGCCCGGCGTCGTTGTCAATTCCACGTCAAGTCCTTCCTCTTCAAAAAAGCCTTTCGCAATTGCGACATACTCCGGCGCATAAAACAACGACCGCGTAACCTCGCCGATCCGAACCTTCACCTTCTCCGAATCTCCTTTGCCGCAGCCAGCCAGAACAGCAGTTGCGACAAGCGTCACCGCAAGCAGCAGTGACAAGAAAATACGTCTGTTCATTTCTAATCCCTCCTGCACATGTGTTTAATAGATGTATTTCAGCCTATGCGCTACTATCTTGGGCGGTGAATAACCGCACAAAAAGAAGGCTGCCCGCTTATCGTCATTCGACGACCGGACAGCCTCCTGCTTAGCTTTTATTCCTATTCCCTCGGTTCTAAAGCTTGTAAATGTCTGTATATTTGCCCGTTAAATAAGTAACCAGGTGCTGTGGATCAAGCGGCTTGCCGGTTACGCTCTGAATAAGCTCGGAAGGCGTTCTTAGCTTGCCGTATTTGTAAATGCGCTCGGTCAGCCACTGCTTGATTGGCAGAAGGTCGCCGCTTCCGACGAGCTTCCACATGCCTTGCAGCTCGCGCTCCATCGTATCGGCAATTTGCGCCGCATACATATTTCCGAGAGAGTAGGAAGGGAAATATCCAAATGCGCCACCCGACCAATGCACGTCCTGAAGTACTCCTTCTGCATCCGTAGACGGCGTCACGCCTAAATATTCTTTATATTTGTCGTTCCAAATCGCCGGCAAATCAGCCGCTTTCGCGCCTTCGTTGAATATAAGCTTTTCCATCTCATAACGGATAATGATGTGCAAATTGTATGTCAGCTCATCGGCTTCAATCCGAATTAGCGATGGCTGCACAACGTTATTACCCCGATAAAACTGGTCGACGGTTACGTCAAGCTGACCTGGAAAACGCTCCTGCAGCTCACCGAAATACCGGTCCCAGAACGGTCTGCTGCGGCCGATCACATTTTCCCAAAAGCGGGATTGCGACTCGTGTATGCCCATAGACGTTCCCGTGCATAACGTCGTTCCAATCAGCTCATCCATAATATTTTGTTCATAGAGCGCATGGCCGCCCTCATGGATCGTTCCAAACAGCGCGCTCGTTACGTCATTCTCCAAATAACGGGTCGTGATGCGCACGTCGCCCGGGCTCAATCCCGTTGCAAACGGGTGGACGCTCTCATCCAAACGTCCTGCCTCAAAGCTGTAGCCCATTTGCTCCAGTATGTATAAGCTGAACGCTTTCTGTGCCGCTTTGTCGTACGATTGTTTGAGAAAAGACGTATCCGGCTGATGGGGCGAGTTCGCAATAGCTGCTGCAAGAGGCACAAGCTGTGCGCGCAGGCCGCCAAACACACGGTCCAGCTCGGACACCGTCATTCCCGGCTCATATTGATCCAGGAGCGTATCATATCGGGTCGCCTTTGCGCCCCACAAGTCGATAAATTGGTTCGTGTACGAAATAACCTTTTCCAAGTAGGGCTGGAAACCGGCGTAATCATTGTTTTCCTTCGCTTCCTCCCATTTCGATTCCGATTGCGAGGCAAGCACGACGTATTCCTGGTAAAGCTTCGGCGGTATTTTGATACTGCGGTCATAATCCTTGCGCGTTTCCGTTACAAGCCTTTGCTCGATTTCGTCAAGTTCCGAATAGACGGAACCTTCTTCTAATGCCGACAACCATTCTCCAAGCTCAGGCGATGTTGACAGCTTGAACATATCGCCCGACAATGCTCCGATCACCTCCGAGCGGTTATCCATTCCTTTGCGCGGCGCGCCTGTTCGCAGATCCCAATAAAGAACGCCAAGCGCTTCCTCATAGCTTTTGATTTTACGAATCGTCTCCTTAAAGCTTAGCAGCGCTTCTTTTTGCTGTACCGGCATAATTGTTCCGCCTTTCTATTCATTTGAACTTTAATTCCATACATTGGAACTTAACTTGATCTTACTTATTTCAATCCTTATAATCAACTTAAACCTATATAGAAATGCAAGTACACAGATAGAGAGAGGGAGAGGAACTTATTTGCATATTACATTCTCGAAGACGGCCATCGATCGGCTGGCGCCTTACTTGAACGATGGAACAAAACAGCTAAAGCTTCTCCATGATACGGAGGACTGCGGCTGCGTCGTCAGCGGTGTGCCTGCGCTTCAGCTTATTGCAGAGCCTACTGTCGATGACAAGCTATCCCAAGGCGAGCCCTTCCCCTTCTGGTATGAACCGCGGCATGAAGTTTATTATGAGCCGCATTTACGAGTCGATTATGACGCTGCGCGCAGCAGCTTTAGCCTAAAAAGCAACAGCCAAATTTATACGCATCATCTGCGTTTTTTGAGTTAGGGGGATTATCATAGTGAATAAAATTGAGGATATATTAAGCTTTAACAAACAATTCGTTGAGAACAAGGATTATGAAAAATATTCGACCAGCAAATATCCCGATAAAAGGATGGTCATCGTCACCTGCATGGATACGCGGCTAACGGAGATGCTGCCCAAAGCAATGAACCTGAAAAACGGCGATGCCAAGATCATTAAAAATGCGGGCGCCATCGTTACGCAGCCTTTCGGCAACATTATGCGAAGCGTACTGGTCGCTTTGTATGAGCTGCAGGCAGACGAAGTATTCGTCATCGGCCATCATAATTGCGGAATGACCGGGCTCAACCCCGAAGCCATTGTTATGAATATGATGGAACGCGGCGTTTCATCTGAGACGATTATCACGCTGAAGCATTCCGGACTGAATCTGATGCGCTGGCTGACCGGCTTTGATAACGTACGGGACAGCGTGGTGAACAGCGTTAGCATCATCCGTAATCATCCGTTGCTGCCAGCGAATATTCTTGTGCACGGTTTAATTATTGATCCGGAGACAGGCGAGCTTGAGCTCGTAGACGGCGCTTACCCAATCTAACCAAGCGTAAACGGCTTCGCCGTCATCTGGCGGCGAAGCTTCGTTTCGCGGAGAATTCTAAGCAGATATAAGTGTGAAACTTATAAATTCTTAGAACTAAAAAGGGAGCCTAGCGGCTTTAGGATAAGCCGCTGCGCTCCCTTTTTTTTGCTATAAATGCTGCTGACCTAGCCTCTATGACATCCGAGCGGTCTCTGAGCGTGTGACGGTGAATGATCGACGTATCATGAAGCGGACTGGGCATCCCCCACGCTAGACCACGTTCTCTACAGGCATAATCACATAGCATCATGAGTTGATCGTTAATAATCCGTATATTGAAATCGGCATACTCCGCACCGGTGTTTGCCTGCAGCGCTTCCGTGCGTTCAGTCAATTGCTTCAGTAAGCTCCCCTTGTCAATGCCAAGCTCTTCTAATGGGGAATTCCTCAGCCGCTGCTCCGCTTGTTCATACATTTTAATAGCACCACGCAAGTTGCCCCGCCGATCATGATATTGTCCCACCGCGAGCTGAATGAGGCCAACCCACGTTTCGGCGAGCGTATCGCCCGGATGCTCCTTCCAATATTCCTCGAGCAGCTCATGGCATTCGAAATAATCTCTCGTTGCATGAAATTCCACTAAATAGGAAACAAAAGCATTAGGAAATATTTTCATGTCATACCTCCGCCCAGATTAGAAGCATATTCAAGTAAAACTTATACTTTTTTATATTTAAACCAGTTATAATAAAATAATATGAAACCTTCGTCTATATTAGCCGTATTTCATGTTGTTAGCAATGCTTGTATTACGCATATCAGGAGGAGACAGATCAGATGAAAAAGGGATTCATGGTCATGATGGCACTAGCTCTATTTTTCACATTAGGGTTCGGTCAATATGCCGATGCAAAACCACGGGGCGGCATGAAATCACCAAAGCAAAGCTTTACGCAAACGCCGAAGAAGACCGATAACGTAAGTCAAACAAATTCCGGTACAAAAGCAGGCACGACTACCGGAACGACAAAACCAGGATTTTTCAGCGGCGGCGGCTTAATGAAAGGTCTGATGATCGGCGGCTTGGCCGGCTTACTGTTCGGAAGTATGTTCAGCGGCTTAGGCGCATTCGGTAATATTCTTGGGCTTATGATTAATCTGCTTGCCATCTTTGCGATTATTATGCTGATTCGCGTTGCATTCGTCTATCTTCGCAGCAAACGTAACCCGCCCGATGCCCGGAGACCTTACTAATCGTGCGAATTTACACGGATGAAATTATAAACGCCATTTGCCTCCACATGGCCGATCGCAGGGGTGTTAGCCCGACGGAAGTGGAAGTGCAGCTTTCATGGGAAGAAGAGTATGGGTATACTGCCGAAGTTTGGGTGAACGGCCGAAGCCAATATATTATTGAAGCCAATATACTTGAGGCAATCGAGCAGTATATGTTTAAACAATATAATCGCCGTGTATTCCGGTCCAGCATTACGCTTGATGCGGATGAAGAGTTTTGGGCGGATATTGCCGATTAACGAAATGAGCATTCAGACGCTGACCTTGATCTCAATGATAAGGCAGCTCATGAATGCTTTTTTTTGTGCTCGTATAATGGATTGACAGTCTCCCAATAATTACCGAACAAATATTGATAGATTTTGAGCAACCTCCTCTCTCTTTTTGCGTTTAATAGTAAGAATGCGAGAGGAGTGTGATAGAAAGCTTATGAAGAAAAAAATAAGCGCGGCGCTGCTGCTGCTATTGCTTGGCTCAACCCTATTATCGATGACGGCCAATCTAGTAGATGCAGCAGCAACCAAGATGACCAAATATCGTGTCTATCAGAACGATAAGGCGCTGCGTGAGTTCGCGACGGAAGCACAAGCAATCGCTTATGCTCAAAAATTTGGTTACAGTCATGTGGAGACGATTGCCGGACGCAGCTGGGTATGGCATAACTTTCCTCGTTACAAGGTTTATCAGAATGGGCAGACAAACGCGAAATGGGAATTTAGCACATATGAACAAGCGCTATCCGTAGCAAAAAAATTAACGAATGTACATATTCGCGATCTCGAAAACATCGGTTGGAAATATGAATCCCATACGAGATTTATGCTGTACCAAGGTGATAATACCTCGCCTAAATGGGCATTCACTACACTTGAAGCCGCTAAGCAGGAAGCAAAAAAGTGGGGTAATGCCCATATTATTGATTTAAAGACGAATAAGTGGGTATGGGGAAATCTAACTTCAGCTCAGATCAAAAGCCAACGAGCAGCGAAACCCGTCTATCAAATTACGGTAGATGGAAAACCCGAGCAGGAAAACAAGCTTTATTCCTTCCTCTTCGACGCCATTAACGCATCCGCAGCTATTACTCGCAGCGAGGTGCTTAACACAGCTACAGGCCGAATCATTTATTCGAACGTCCCGTCTTACACGGTTCAACAGAACGGTTCAGTTATTAACGAATTTATTAGTCTCGATGCAGCGGTGCAGTTTGCCAAAAAAACAGCCAATGCCGAGGTACTGTACAAAGGCTCGGTATGGTGGTCCGGTATTCCTTATTTGACGGTTTATCAAGGTGATAAGAAGCTGAGAGCATTTAATACCCGCAATGGCGCAATCGCCTTTGCAAATACGTATGCGAACAGCTCTGTTCGAAATGCCGACGGCCGATCGATTTGGAGCAATGCAAAAAGCTTAATCTATTTGGGTTGGAATGGCAGCGCAACAAGCTCAACCGTACTCAGCCATGTTGAGAACACTCAAGGACTTTCGATTGATTCTCCTACCTGGTTTGAATTGTCTGCAGCTGACGGTACATTAAAGGATGTATCGGACAAAACGATTGTAACCACCTTTAAGGAGAAAGGCATCCAAGTGATGCCGCTCGTGCATAACCAATTTAACAGAAAAATGACGACTGAATTTTTGAAAAACAGCTCCGCTCAACAAACGTTTATTAACAAGCTGGTCGGACGTTTGGTTGAACTCGGCGTTGCCGGCGTCAATCTTGATTTTGAGGAAGTAGCAGGCAGTGATCGCACGGCGTATACCGTATTCGTTACCGCTCTTTCGAAAGCGGTGCACGCAAAGGGCTTGCAGTTATCTATTGACTTGCCGAGAGGCAGCGTCAGCTGGAACAGTTTAACGGCTTATGATCATGCCGCACTCGCCCCTATCGTCGATACGATCATTATCATGGCGTATGATGAGCATTGGAGCGGCAGCGAGACGCCTGGCTCCGTCGCTGGTCTGAATTGGGTCGAGGAAGGCGTTAAGCAGTTTCTGGACTATGGCATTCCACGCAGCAAGCTCATGCTGGGAATCCCGTTCTACGTCCGGGAATGGAAGCTCGACAGCACCGGCAAGCTTGTTGCCAACCGCGCTATATACATGAAAGAAATAGCTGGGCTTATCGCAGATACAAATGCGCAAGCCGTGCCCGATCCTGAATCCGGTCAATTGAAATATAAGTATGTGAAGGACGGATTTACGTATTTGTTCTGGGCGGAAACCGAGGACACGATCAAAGCCCGCATCAACATCGCAAAAAAATACGATCTCGCAGGCGTCGCCGCATGGCGCTTAGGCTACGAGAGTTCCGATTTGTGGACCATGATGCTGCGAATGAAGTAAAACAAAACACCCTCGTTCTAATGAACGAGGGTGTTTTATAATTACTCCTATTCTACGACGTGACGTACAGAAGGAAGTTTAATCATAACTTTGGTTCCTTTTCCAAGCTCGCTTTCAAACGAAATTTTCCCTTTCATTGCTTCGACAATCCGGATCGTGACTAGTATCCCCAGCCCCGTTCCATTGTCCTTAGTCGTAAAGAATGGAGTGCCCATATGGCTTAGGTCCTCTTTGGACATCCCTTTTCCTGTATCAATAATTTCTAATACAATAACTTCGTCCATCTCAAACGCATTAACCGTTACATCCCCTGTATCCGGTATCGCTTCTACCCCATTTTTGATGAGATTAAGTACGACCTGAGATAGCCTCGGCTTGTCTGCCAGCACATAGAGACCGGTCTGTTTGCAGTTCAGTTGAATCTGTACATTTTGAATCAATCCATAAGAATTCATCATTTCTATCGTATTGTTCAAAAAGCCTGAAACCTCTATGACCTCTAATTGATCCGGTTGCGGCTTTGCTAAATTCAAATAATCGGTAATAATAAACTCCGCCCGATCCAGTTCAGAAAGAGCAATTTTCAAATAATTTTTCTTCTTGTCGTCTACCGACTCCTTTAACAATTGAAGGAATCCCTTCACGACGGTTAACGGATTACGCACCTCATGCGCTACCGAAGCTGCAATCTGGCTTACAATTTTCAGCTTTTCGCTGCGCTCGAGCTCCAACTTCATCATGCGGCTTTCAATGATATGCTCATTAAGCAGAGATGATATTCCCATTCCGATTATGGAAACGGTGCAGATCAACGCGAAGTGGATCAATCCACCTGTGGGCAGCTCGAGAACATAAACATTCGTCTTTATGTAAATGAGCAGCAAAATTAAGATGAAAAAAAACGAATTAACGGCAAGAATCAAACTGAAAATGACTCTTTTAATTGATCTATAATTTTGAAACGCTTTCACGAAAAAGAAGCTAGGACCGACGAAAAACAGAAAACCGATCGTGGAAATGATTGCCGCATCGCCGCCAATATATAACCTGTATAAAATAGCAATAACCGAAGCAACTATACCGGGAGTGTATTTTCCGGCGTTATAAAGGACTGAAATGATTATCGGGACGCTTCTTAAATCCCACTGAAAGCTCTCTACCACATTAATAGGAAATGTCATGCATAGAACCGCAGATCCGCCAAACATGGCTCCGTTTAAAACATGATGCCTCAATTTATTCGTTGCTTTTATACGCGAGAAGTAGAACTGCTGGATAAAAATAGGAAAAAATATGATAATGAGTTGAATGAGTAGTTGATTTATCATATGTAAGTATCAAGTTCCTCTCTCTTTACATATTTTACCTAGTACTCAAGAACTAAACTATACAGCTTTATAATATCACGACAAGGAGAAGCAAAACATTGCTATTTTAATATGATTCGTTAAACACACTTCCAGGTCGATTCTTTGGATTATTTTATTTTTGCTAATCCTAAAGCTAGGTGCTCTATTATTTCCAAATTATCTATACCTTAATAAAGTTAAAAAAAGGGTACAGAACTTTTCTTATAAAGAAAAGCTTCTATACCTTTTTTGTAAGTAGGCTAATGTTAGTGTTTGATTGTCTCTGGAACAAACACCCAATCACATAACAATATTCTTGCATAGCATACAGAGTACTCCATACGTAAGGAGGTGCATGAATAATGTCCGGTTTAGTTGGCGGGGCCTTCACGAACACGGGTACAATCCTGGTTCTCTTCATTTTATTGGTGATCGTTGCTTGTAGCTGCATGGGCTTTGGAGGCTACTAAGTAAATGCGTAAATCTTTGCCTCCATGTATGCTCCATGCAAAAATTCCTCCTAAAACCTCCCCAAAAGGCCCATTCTTGGGTCTTTTGCGTATGCTTTCGCTAATCAGCCTATAACTAAGCTTGATAGCTCCTTTATTTCTTGTAAGCTCTTTAAGTTAAACCTCATGCTAAATGTGGTTTCCTTTTGATTCGAGGAAAATGTAATATCTCCTTGATTTCTGTTCATGATCTGTTTACTTATGGCTAATCCAAGCCCGGTACCTTCCTTCTTACTTGTAACAAATGGAGTAAAGAGCGAATCTTTAATCGTTATTGGAATTTCAGGTCCATTGTTTGTAATCGAGAGCAGATAGGTTTCTCCTTCGATCTTGCTGGAAACGACGATTTTCCTACCCGTACTGACTTGGTACAAGGCGTCTATACTATTGATTATTATGTTCGATAAAACTTGCTGTATCGCGATTTTTTGTATATGCAACGAACAATCTTGAATAGCATCATAATTCAGCTCAATATTTTCATCTATTATCCGAGGGTAAATTAAAGAAATAACGGTTTCGATAATGGTGCTCGCAGATACATCAGCAAATGATTCTTCAATCACATCTTTTTTGGAGAAGCTTAGGAAACCAGTAATATGCATTTGAATGTTTTGAAATTCCATCTCAATTATTTCCAGGTAATTGATTAACTTATCATAAGAACGATCGTTAATTTGTTTACGCATGATCTTGATAAAACCTAGTACAGACGTCAACGGATTTCTTATCTCATGTGCCATGCTGGCAGCCATTTTTCCGATAATCGTCATTCGGTCTTCATGCAATTCCGATATGGTGCTTTCCTTATCTGCAATTAAACGGTTTGTACACTCATTGTAATAATCAAAAAGATATCGCTCAAATTGATCTAATCGCAGATTTATTTTTCTAACTACTTTCATTGGGATGATCTGATCGCCTAGTTTCTCTTCTATAAACTGCATAACAGCATTTCTCCACAAATGATTGCTATGAAGCAACTGACTGTTCGAAATGTTATTATCGAAAAGTAATTTATAATACCGCGGAACAGCTTTAACGTGCTCGTGCGACTCAAAGGGAGAATCAATATCCAGCATGAAAGCAAAATAACTAAGCGCATCTTGCAATAAACTCGCTTCATCTAACATGTCTAAGGAATTTTCATGAAAATCATCCAGCCATTTTTGTATAATAAAGTCCCTATTATTTCGAAGCGACATAAGAAATTGCGATTCATTCATTGTTTTTAGCTCCTTGATGGTATTCATATCATTTCTACATAACAAACCTAACTCCTTCCGGTTCCCAATCTCATAACCAAATCTTTGTAATTATGCGTTTACAAAAATACGGATGTATTATAAAATTCTTTATAACGAACGTCAAGTTCTCAATCAATGTTTTGTCGGAATGTGGTTTCTTTTTTTACCTTTAAAGGAGACAACTCTTATCAATATGACAAATATACAGTGGATAACGATTGGGATAAAAAGGCTGGATTGATTGGATTGAAGATAAAGACGACTGGTGGGATGACATCCCGCTGGACTATGCCATCTTATAAAAATACAAGGACCGCCCTTTATGTAGAACGATCTACTTAGAGGGCGGTCTCTTTTTGATTAATAATATATTTTCTCATCCCGCTTTTCTTTCAATATTTCAACTGCCTCGCGGAAACGAAGGGAATGCACGATTTCCCGCTCGCGTAAAAACTTCAAGCTATCCTGCAGATCGACGTCGTCTGTCAGATCAATCAGCCATTGATAAGTTGCCCTTGCCTTCTCCTCTGCTGCTATATCCTCATAAAGATCAGCAATCGGATCCCCTTTTGCTTGAATATAGGCGGCTGTCCACGGGACGCCCGATGCATTTTGGTAGAACAACGCATTGTCATGCGCCGCGTAATGGTCGCCTAATCCAGCAGCTCTCATTTGATCCGGCGTCGCATCCTTCGTCAATTTGTAAACCATTGTGGCGATCATTTCGAGATGCGCAAATTCCTCCGTGCCGATGTCCGTCAGCAATCCGATGACTTTATCCGGAATCGAGTAACGCTGATTTAAATAACGCAGCGCCGCTGCAAGCTCACCGTCCGCCCCGCCATATTGCTCCAATAGAAATTTGGCCATTAACGGATCGCACTTGCTGACCCTAACAGGATATTGGAGCTTCTTCTCATACACCCACATCAAAGTACCTCCTTAAACATACGCATTAGCAAATTACGATTTAAAAGTCACTGACTGGAGGTCTATACCTGCCAAGGCCAAGGTGTATCGTTCCATGCCCAAGGTACGCTGGAGAAGCTATGCCCGAAATTCATTAGCGGGCCGTATTGCGATTCAAATTGGTGTGCAAGCCGCATCCTTATTTCAGCGTAATGATTGTACTGCTGAATCGCATTTGCATCCATTGGATGCGTGTCTAAGTACAAATTCAACTCGACCAGGACAAAATCGACTGCCTGCAGTTCATGCAACTGCCTGTAGTAGGCGTCATCCACCTTTTTGTGCATACTTAATCACCTTCTTCTTCTTGCCTGACTTTTTGAGGACCGTAAGGACTGTATAACGCCGGCCAGAGCGTACCGTGCATCAAAGCCTCATAGGGATTGAATTGCGGCAAATTGGGCGGCTGAAAAGGAATAAATAATTGAGGCGGGGTGATGTAGCTTTTCACCCTTCTTGGGGGACAAGGGTCTAGTGGACTGACGTACGGCTCGTAATAGCGTACCTGATCATTCACGATCGCAGACTCCTCTCGCTGTATTCTTCGACCCAATATATGAATTACGGCTTGACTAAAATAACTTTTTTTTCAGTTAGTCTGGCAATCGACTGCAAAGATTTGCATAAAAAAAGCCGTCTTGCCCTTTCGCAAGACGACTCTTCTTCAATTGTAGGTGTTCTATAAAAATTCAAATGTACGATCATATTTGCTGCAACCGGTATGTATATCCGCAAAACGAGCACCGGAACAGCACGCTGTTCTCTCCTATTTTAAACGTCAGCCTTTCATCATCTTCGATTTCGACGAATTCTCTCCCATGCTCGTCCCGGTCACCGGTAGCAAACAATACGGTCTTGTTGCCGCACTCGCATTCAAAGCTCATCATACTTAAGCAGCTCCTCTGTTTTTGTTAAACGCGTATGTAATCATCATCAGCATGCTAATGACCGCCATTCCTGCTGCATAGCCTCCCAGGATATCCGTCAAATAATGCACATGAAAATAAACTCGGCTTAGACCCATCATAAAAATGAGGATAGCAGCAACAGCAACGACAGCAAACTTAAAGCCGCGTCGAATCGAGCTGGTTTGAATAATCATGATCGCCAACAAACCATACATCGCGATAGCAAGCATCGCGTTGGCGCTGGGAAAGCTTGCCCCGTCAGCTTCGATTCCCCATGCCACGGCCGGTCTTGAACGGTCAATCCACATTTTGAGCAGTGAATTGAGCAAATAAGCGGCTGCGACTCCGGCTATAATCGAAGCACCGCGCAGCCAGCCTCTCATCCAGCCAACAACCAGTGCCGCAACCAATGTTATTCCTATAATAGCAACCGTCGAGCCTAATTGAGAAAACAGCTTAAATAATACGGTCATTCCATCACTTTTCAAGCTTGACATCCATGCTTCCGTTGATCGGTCAAGAGCATTACCTCCTTGTTCAGGTACTGACATCACCAGTGCCGCGAGCAGCAATACGCTCACGATTAGTACAATCATCCAGCCATTCCATTGCTTTCGAATAAATACCAGCCTCCATTTGCGTCGTTACATTGCTTCGTAGTGTTTGCTTCGATATAATTATCGTTGACATTATTATATTACAAAAACGACGTCAAGGAAGGGTTACGGAAAACATGTACATAGCAGATAAATGGAACGATTACGAGGTTATAGATACTGGAGACGGTGATAAGCTTGAACGCTGGGGAAATTACACGCTTCGCCGTCCAGATCCGCAAATTATTTGGCCTATTGTAAATGAAACAGGTTTATGGAAAAAGGCTGACGGGCACTATCACCGCAGCAGCGCTGGCGGCGGACAGTGGGAAATGAGTCCAAACCTGCCCGAACGCTGGACCATTTCATATGGCGAGCTTAACTTCCACATCAAACCGACAAATTTCAAACATACAGGCTTATTTCCGGAGCAAGCGGTGAACTGGAGCTGGATGATGGACAAAATCAGATCAGCAGGCCGTCCGATTCGAGTATTGAATCTATTTGCATATTCCGGTGGCGCGACCGTTGCAGCTGCTGCAGCCGGAGCTGAGGTTTGTCACGTTGACGCTGCAAAAGGAATGGTTCAGTGGGCCAAAGAAAACGCGCAATTGTCCGGGCTGGAATCGGCACCCATCCGTTATATTACGGATGATGTGTTCAAGTTCGTTCAGCGCGAGCAGCGCCGCGGCAAGCAATATGATGCGATCATCATGGACCCGCCGTCTTACGGACGCGGACCAAACGGCGAAACCTGGAAGCTGGAAGAAAACTTGTTCCCGTTTCTTCAATCCTGCACATCGATTTTGTCGGATAATCCGTTATTTCTACTAATTAACTCCTATACGACCGGCTTATCACCTTCCGTGCTGCATAATTTGCTGCATATGACGATGAAAGCCAAATACGGCGGTGAAATCAATTGCGGCGAGATCGGTTTGCCGATTACAAAGTCCGGCCTGAATTTGCCTTGCGGAATTTTGGGACGATGGGAGTCTAAGTAATGCAGATTCCGATTTTGTACGAGGATAATCACGTCCTGGCCGTCGTTAAGCCGCCCGGTATTCTTTCGCAAGAGGACGAGACAGGCGATCCGGATATGCTGACGCTGCTGAAGCAGGATTTGAAGGAACGCCATAACAAGCCGGGGAACGTGTTTCTCGGCTTAGTTCACCGGCTGGACCGTACGGTAGGCGGTGTCATGGTGTTTGCCAAAACGTCGAAGTCAGCCTCCAGATTGTCCGAATCCGTACGCAGCCGCCATTTTGGCAAAACGTATGTATGCGTCGTTCAGGGATGCCCTTCCGCAAAGCAAGCAAAACTTACGCATTATATTCGCAAGGACAACAAGCATAACCAGGTCACCGTTTATAACAAGCCTGCCGCCGAAGCGAAAGAAGCTATTTTAGAATACGAGGTTGCAGCAGTATCCGGACGATATACGCTGGTTGCCGTCCGGCTGCATACCGGAAGGCCACATCAAATTAGAGCCCAAATGGCGTATATTGGTTGTCCGCTCGTCGGTGATCTCAAGTATGGGGCGAAGCCTACTGCAGGCATCTCCGACATCGCATTATGGTCGACATCGGTCTCCGTTCCGCATCCTGTCACTAGAGAAATGATAAGCTTCCACTCTATTCCCAGCGGCTCCAATGCTTGGAGCTGGTGGACTGACGAGCAGCTCAAATCCGCCTCCTATATGCTAAACAGGGTGCATAAGGAAGGACGTCATGCAGATGCGCCGTAAAAGGCACCGGTTGATCCAAGCTGTTTTATTAGTGTTATCTTTGATCGGAATGCTCATCATATTTCTAATGCCCTCCTACAATGAGAGGACTAGAATACCCGCATCGCCTACTCCTGCAAATACAGCAGATGAAATAATGGTCTCTCCCTCCCCTTCGGCAACGGCTATAGAACCTTCAGAAACACCTCCGGAGCCTGTTTACGCAGATGCAGTATGGATGGCAGTAGGCGATATAATGATGCATTCACCGCAGCTTCCAGGCGCTTACGACAAAGCAAGTAACCGATATAACTTCGATCCTTTTTTTGCAGAAGTAAAACCGGTATTAAAGCAAGGCGATTGGGTTATTGCCAATTTAGAAACGCCAATAGCGGGAGCCGAATTCGGCTATAAAGGTTATCCTCTTTTTAACGCACCGGTCGAATTGGCAGAAGGGCTCAAAGCCGCGGGATTCAACCTCATTACTACTGCGAACAATCACTCGCTTGACCAAGGGGAAAAAGGGCTGCTCCGTACATTGGAAAATTTGAAGACTGTCGGGCTGGAAACCGCAGGTACGGCTGCATCGCAAGAACAAGCCGATCGACTATTGCTTTCGGAGAAGAACGGAATTGTTATGGGGCTGCTCTCATACACTTATGGAACGAACGGCATACAAGTGCCTACGGGCAAACCGTATCTGGTTTCGCTGATCGATGATCAAAAAATAATCGGGGATATAAAACGGTTACAGGCAGCAGGGGCGGATTTCATAACGGTAGCGCTGCATTTCGGCACCGAATATCAGACCACACCGAATGAAGAACAGAAGCGTCTAGCGAGATCGCTCATCGCTGCAGGCGCTGATATTATAGCAGGTTCACATCCTCATGTCGTACAGCCATACGAGGTAGTCGAGACAACCGATAAGAACGGAAAAGCGAAAAAAGGACTTATCATTTATTCAATGGGCAACTTCATTTCTAATCAACGGGGCGATACGAAAGATTACGGAGTCATTTTCAAAGTGAATATTCGTAAAAATATGACAGACGGTGCGGTTGAAATAACCGAAATCGAGCCCATCCCGACCTGGGTTCACCGCTATAAGCCGGATCGTGCATTCCGTTACCGTATCCTGCCAATTGAACAAACGATTGCGGCTTCAACCGATTCATTGCTAACTCAAGCCGACTACGCCATGCTTCAGAAAGATTACGAGCTGCTTCGCAATCGGCTCGATTCAATGAAATAATCTGCCTTCCCGGCATCTTCTCTACTGGTTTGCCACTTTGCCAAGCAGATAGACCAGCAGCTGCTGGTTATGGGAGGAGATGCGGTCCAGCGATTGTTCGATCATTTCGGTCCTAATCGCTGAGCCGCGCTCTGCCTCCGCCTTACCTTTCTCCGATACAGAAACCCATACGATTCTTCGGTCGTTATCATCCCTTGTCCGTTCAATCAGCTCATTGCGCTCCATCCGGTCAAGCAGCGTCGTAATCGCCGCAGGTGTGGTCGACAAATACTGGAGCAGATCGGACGGCTTCATTGGCTGATGCTTCAGAAGCAATTCCAGCACGTTAAGCTGTCCTTCCGTCAATGGAGCAAGCGATTGTTCCAAATTATTTTTCCAATCACGCGAAAGCCTCGTCCACAATCGAGTAAATTCATCAGACACCATACTCTCACACCCATTCCCTGTCAATTTCCACCTTTTCGTTACTTATTATAGCAGTCTTTATTGTCGAATAAAAGATTAACAGGATTAATAATTTGCGATATTAATCGATACAATTTCGAACGTTTTGACAGCATTAGACATACAATGTGGCGAAGGCCCAGCGCTATCTCTTCACCGCGTTTAAACCCATGCTTTCCTAGCAAAAAAGTTTACTGTGTAAACGGTTAAGGAGCGTGATCCCAATGGACAACGATAGAAAAGCGGAAATCATTCGAAAAATAAAAGGCTACGGCATCATAAAAGACCCACAATGGCTGGACAGCCCGGATGAGCTGGTGCCATTGTGGGTCATGCTGGAAGCTATACTGGAAGTGATTGAACGTTTCGATCCGCCTAATCGCCCTTTTGACTGACGTCCGTCATTGAGCGTGCAAGCGTGTTTATGATGACATCGTTCTTCTCTACAGGGAAAATTAATTTGCCTATAGCTTTACGTTCTTCAATTGGCGCTTTCTCCGAATCAGCAGTCAGTTTCGCTCCTGATGCGGTTATGGCGACGATTTCTTTCGTTTCCTTGCAATAGTATGCGGCAACAAGTGCGGCTCCGTTTGGTCTTACTCGTTTGCCTTCCTTGAACTCAAACGTTTGAACGCCCTTTCCGCCTCTGCCCTGGATAGGGTAATCCAGCAGCAGTGACCGCTTCGCATAGCCGATATCGGTAATGACGAGCAATTCGCCTTCATCTTCAGCAACCCATTCTGCCGCGATCAGCTCGTCTCCATCCTTAAGCTGTATCCCTCTGACGCCGGATGCTACTCTGCCCATCGGATTAACTTCAGATTCTGCAAACCTGATGCTCATCCCTTGCTTTGTAACGAGAAAAATTTGCTTACTTCCATCACTGATAACGACCCGAATAACCTCGTCTCCGTCAGCTACCTTACATGCAGCTACCGCCGTTGATCTGGTCGTTGCATATTCCTTCAGTTCTGTCCGTTTGACCTGCCCCCGCTTCGTTATGAAGACAAGCGACGCGCTTGAAGATTGTATATCCTTGACAGGAATTACGCTTACGATTGAATCATCCTTCGGTATAGGCACAATGTTTACGATTGCTGTTCCTGTATCCTTCCACTTAAACTCTGGAATCTGATGGACAGGCAATAAGTAGTATTGACCTTTACGGGTGAACAGCAGCAGATTATCGATTGTATTGACCTCGAGCAGCTCGCGGATAACGTCGCCTTCCTTAACGCCGGCGCTTTGCAGCTCTCCGCCTGATCTCGTGAAAGAAAGCATGCTGGTCCGCTTCACATAGCCTTCCTGACTAAGGGTTACGAGCACATCCTCCGAATTCACAAGCACCTCAAGATTTACTTTCAGCTCCTCGATTTCTCCGCGAAGATCCGAACGGCGGTCAATGCCGTATTTGTTGCGAATTTCAAGCAGCTCATCCTTGATGACGCCGAGCAGCTTCTTCTCGCTTTCCAAGATAGATTTCAAATAAGCGATTTTCTTCAAAGCTTCTTTAAGCTCTTTCTCGAGCGTTGTTATCTCAAGGTTTGTTAAGCGGTAAAGCTGCAGCGTCAATATAGCGTCTGCTTGCCGTTCCGAAAACCCGAATTTCGCCACGAGATTGTCCTGCGCATCGGCGCGGTTTTTAGATGCTTTAATGGTCGCGATGACTTCATCTAATATATTAAGCGCCTTGACGAGCCCTTCGACCACATGGGCCCGGTCCTCAGCCTTCTCCAGGTCGTATTTCGTCCGGAACGTAACGACTTCCTTCTGATGCTCGATGTATGCGCTCAATATTTGCTTGATCCCGAGCTGCATAGGCGTTTTGTTCACGATTGCAACCATGTTGAAGTTATAAGCCACTTGAAGATCCGTTTTCTTAAACAAATAGGCTAGAATGCCCTGTGCGTCGGCATCCTTCTTAAATTCCACGACGATGCGAAGACCATTGCGGCCGCTCTCGTCGCGCACCTCGGCAATTCCTTCAACCTTCTTCTCCAGCCGTATGTTTTCCATCGCGGTTACGAGACGTGACTTAACGACTTGATAAGGTATTTCGGTTATGACAAGCTGCGACTTGCCTCCGCGCATATCTTCAATTTCCGTCTTTGCCCGAAGAAAAATACGGCCTTTGCCTGTTGCATATGCATCCCGTATGCCTTCCTCGCCCATAATAATGCCGCCTGTCGGAAAGTCGGGGCCCTTCACAATGGCCATGATCTCTTCTAGTGTCATCTCTGAACGGCCCATAAGCGCAATGCAGGCGTCGATGACCTCGCGCAGGTTATGGGGCGGAATTTCCGTGGCAAAGCCGGCGGAGATGCCGCTGGTCCCGTTTACGAGCAAATTAGGGTACCGCGACGGCAGCACCACCGGCTCCTTCGTCGTATTATCGAAATTGTCTTTAAATTGAACCGTTCGTTTATCGATATCCCGTAGCAGCTCCATCGCAATAGGCGATAAGCGAGCTTCCGTATAACGCATAGCAGCTGCCGGGTCATCGTCCTGCGAACCCCAGTTACCGTGACCGTCTACAAGCGGATGACCCATTTTCCATGGCTGCGCCATCCGTACCATGCCCTCATAGATAGATGAATCGCCGTGCGGGTGATAATTACCCATGACGTCGCCGACCGTTTTGGCCGATTTGCGGTACTGCTTGTCCGGTGTGTTGCCCGAATCATACATCGCATACAGAATACGGCGCTGCACCGGCTTCAAACCGTCGCGAACGTCGGGAATCGCGCGGTCCTGAATAATATACTTCGAATAGCGCCCGAAGCGGTCTCCTACAACCTCTTCGAGAAACGCCGGCAAAAATTGTTCCAGGATACTCATGCAGAACTCCCCTTATTCCTCAAATTCCGTAAAATCGACATTTTCAACAATCCATCGTTTGCGCGGATCGACTTTATCTCCCATAAGCGTCGATACTCTGCGCTCCGCTTTGGCCGCATCCTCGATCTGCACCTGAAGCAGCGTCCGTTTTTCCGGATCCATCGTCGTTTCCCACAGCTGATCCGGATTCATTTCGCCAAGTCCCTTATACCGTTGAAGGTCATAGTTTTTGCCGTATTCCTTCAAGTAGTTTTGCAGCTGCTCGTCCGTCCAAGCATAACGGATCGTCTCGAGCTTACCTGACTTGCGGGTTATTTTGTACAAAGGCGGCTGCGCGATATACACGCGCCCCAAATCGATTAGCGGCTTCATATAGCGATAGAAAAAAGTAAGCAGCAGCACTTGAATATGTGCGCCGTCCGTATCCGCGTCCGTCATAATAATAATTTTATTATAGTTGCACTCTTCGGCTGCAAATTCGGAGCCGACACCGGCGCCGATCGCCGAGATAATGGCTTTGTACTCGTCGTTCTTCAAAATATCGAGAAGCTTAGCCTTCTCTGGATTCATCGGCTTGCCCTTAAGCGGCAATAGCGCCTGATACTTCGAATCTCTGCCCTGCTTAGCTGATCCGCCTGCGGAATCTCCCTCTACGATGAACAGCTCTGTACGGGTGTAATCCTTCGATTGCGCCGGAGTCAGCTTGCCATTCAGATTGGAGCTCTCGCTCTTCTTCTTACCGCTGCGAATTTCCTCGCGGGCTTTACGTGCCGCTTCCCGCGCTCTGGATGCTTGCAGCGCTTTTTTGAGCAGCATTTGCGCCACTTGCGGATTTTCCTCTAGAAAAACTTGCATTTTGTCGGTCACAATGGCATCAACTGCACTCCGGGCCGATGCACTGCCGAGCTGATCCTTCGTTTGACCGACAAACTCCACCTCGGACATTTTTATATTAATAACGACCATCATACCTTCGCGCAAATCGTTGCCCTCAAGGTTTTTATCCTTTTCTTTGAGCATTGCCGCTTTGCGCGCGTAATCATTCATAACGCGTGTGTATGCGGTTTTGAAGCCGGTCTCGTGCGTACCGCCGCCGCGCGTCGGGATTGAATTGACGAATGACGCAATCGTCTCGGTATACCCGTCATTGTACTGCAGAGCTACCTCGACTTCAATTTCATCCCGCTCGCCGGCAAAATGGATGACGTCATGCAGCACCGTTTTGTCTTCATTCAAAAATTGCACGAACTGCCGTGCTCCGCCTTCATAGTGAAACACATCCTGCTTCCCGCTGCGGTCATCCTTAATCGATACCTTCAGTCCGGAATTCAGAAACGCGATTTCCTGCAACCGTTCCGCCAAGGTGTCATAGCTGAGCGAAGTACCATTTTGAAAGACACGGCCGTCAGGTTTAAACGTTACCTTTGTTCCGGTCCGATTCGTCGTTCCAATTACCTCTAAGCCGCGTACAGGCTCCCCTACATGCTCCTTGCCCGCTTCATCGATCCAATACTCGAACCGCTGCTTATGTATTTTGCCGTCGCGGAAAATTTCTACCTCCAGCCATTCCGACAGCGCGTTCGTAACTGAAGCGCCTACGCCGTGCAAGCCGCCGGACTTCTTGTATCCGCCGCCTCCAAACTTGCCGCCTGCATGCAAAATCGTAAAAACGACCTGCGGCGTCGGTATGCCGGTCTTATGCATGCCGGTTGGAATTCCCCGGCCGTTATCGTGAACCGTCACTGCGCCGTTCTTATGCAGCGTAACTTCAATTGCGGAACAAAATTTAGCCAAATGCTCGTCGACAGCATTATCGACAATTTCCCATACAAGATGATGCAGACCTGAGCTGCTTGTACTTCCTATGTACATGCCCGGGCGTTTGCGGACGGCTGTTAAGCCTTCAAGGACTTGTATATCATCGGCCTCGTAATTTCGGTCTGCGGCCGCTGTATTTGCGAAAAGATCTATTTGCTCTGACATGAGCGCCCCCCAATCTGTAGTCACGTTTCCGTATCTTCAAGCTATTTTAATTCAAGATGTCCTGTTTCGTAAAGACACCAAAGGAAACGACCAGCGCGCATATCCCCCAAATCGCCAGCACAGTCAAGGAAAAAGGGAGTGACATTCCATCAATAGGCTGCGGCGATCCATCCAAATAGCCGGTCAGCTTCAGGTTAACGGCAAACAAATATTTAGCGCTCGTCCAAGAGGAAGACATGCCTGATAAAATGGTGCCGGCGATTACGGCCGCCATCATCGTCACCATGCTGGCTGCGGTGCTGCGTATCAGCACGGATACCATAAATGCAAGCAGCGCTACGATCATAGCTGAATACCATGTCAGCCCTGCCTGCATCATCAAATATAGCCCTTGCGGAATCGCATGCGCTCTGCTGCTGTCGATCGCGGAGCCGGTTACTTGAAAACCGGTGAATACCGGCATCCCCCATCCCTTATAACCGAAAAACAAGCCGGCTATGGCGTAACAGAGCAAAACCGTTACCATGACCGTGAGCGAAACATACATCGTTAACGCGCAAAGCTTGCTGAACAGTACCTTTGAACGCTTAACCGGCCTGGTGAGCAGCATTTTTATCGTACCTGTCGTGCGCTCCCCCGAAACGATGTCTGATCCGAGCGCCAGTACAAGCAGCGGGATGAATAGCGATACCGCGTTATCAAGAAAGCTGCGCGTAAAGGTTACCCCATTCGGTGCGCTTGGATTCACATCATGGTCCAAATAGTACTGCAGCTGCTGCACGGCGACGCGCCTGCTGCGCTTCCATTCCTCCGGAATCCGGTCGCTCGACAGCGTATTTTGAAAATCGGTGATTTGCTGCAGAACCTGATTACGCCAATCCTTAAATTTAGCGGCATTGTTCTGCGCGACTTTCAGCTCAGCATACGTGAAAATCGGAATTAGCGCCAGCAAAATAAGCACAATGACAAAAAATCGTCTCTTCTTCCAGATTTTCAGCGTCTCATTCTCGATGAGAGGGATTAGTTTAGGCAAGTTGTTCTTCCTCCGTCATGCTAAGAAACAGCTCCTCCAGCGTTGGAGCTGCCTGATAAACCGAGACGACTCCGATTTGGTGCATGACTAGCCGTTCGACCGTTTCCGGAATATGAGCAGATTGCATCGATGTAATAATAGCGTCCGGCATCCCGGCTACCAGGCTTTCTCCATGCCGAAGTGCGTCTACATCAATGATTTCGATATTCAGGTCCTTTTGTAACACTTCCCTGCCTTGTAAGGGCTTATCAAGCTGCCATATGACATAGCCCTTTGCCTGCTTAACCAGCTCATCCACTTTCCCTTCGGCGAGTACTCGCCCGCCGTTAATGATCGCGACGCGATCGCATAGCAGTTGAATTTCGCTCAGTAAATGACTCGATATCAAAACACTGATTCCTTCTGCGGAAAGCATTTTTACAAATTCACGCAGCTCCTTTATCCCTTTCGGATCAAGCCCGTTCGTCGGCTCGTCAAGTATAAGAAGCTTAGGTTTTCCGAGCAGCGCCTGAGCGATCCCAAGGCGCTGTCTCATGCCCAGGGAATAGGTTTTCACCTTGTCATGTATACGCTCCTCAAGCTTTACGGTCCGAACGACCTCCTGTATGCGCGGCACTCCGACTCCATCAAGCATGCGGGCAAAATGATCGAGATTTTCCCAGCCTGTTAAATAACTATAAACTTCCGGATTTTCAACAATACATCCGACGTGCCGCAGCGCTTGCTCAGGCTCCTTCTGAACATGATACCCGCATATCCTCACTTCGCCGGATGTCGGTTTGATCAAATCTACGAGCATACGAATCGTCGTCGTTTTTCCTGAGCCGTTCGGTCCAAGAAATCCGAATATTTCTCCGGCTTGAACCTCGAAGCTGACATCGTGAATAATCGTCTTGCCGCGTATTTTTTTGTGCAGCCGCTTAACCGATAGGACGTTTTCCATGTTTGTTTCCTCCAACCTGATTATTTCAAAGACTCAAGGATGCGATCAGCGATCCGTTCATAGCCTTGGCCGTTCGGATGAAAATGATCAGATGACAAATAGTTTCCGATATTCCATTCGAACAGGTCAAATATCGGTATCATCATCATGTTCGGGTAGCTGTGGATGACTGAGTACGCTTCCTTATTCCACTGCTGCACCTCAAGACTGCCGCTCCGCAATTCCTCTATATCATAAAACGGGTTGTACAATCCGATATAAATAATCGTGGCATTTGCGTTAATGCTGTGAAGCTCCGCGATCACCCGCTCGAACCGTTCCATCGCTTCCGGGAGCCGGTCAGACAGACCATTCAAGCTGTATGCGGATAGCTTGCGGTCCGCATTGCTTGCGCGCACCGAATTGAACAAATCGTTTCCGCCGATTGTGAGCAATATCATATTCGCTTGCTTTAGCACATGCTGGAACCCTCTGTCTTCTGCGAGACGATCTGCAAGCTCATCCGCCTGCAGGCCGTTAATAGCCAAGTTATTCAGCATTCTGACAGGCTTGCCCTTTTCCAGCTTAAGTCCTTCGACAACCTTCTTCACATAACCCTCGCCGGTGGAATCGCCTGTTCCTTTCGTAAGCGAATCACCAAGCGCAGCTATCCTTATTTCGCCTGTTTCTTCCAGAACCGCGGCAGCTGGAGCACCTCTTTCAGGATTAACCGGATTTACATCAAATTGTGGAAATCCAGGTATCAGCATATCCTTTAAAGCAAAGCCGAAGCCTATTATTAAAAAAGCCGTCGTGCACAACGAAGCAGCGGCAACCGCTAACCAAAGCTTCCGGGATTTGACCAACCGCACACCTCCTTTTATGCTGTATCCAGGTATACCGCTAATTGGATAGATATTACCATGTTTTACAAAATGGCGGGTTTTATGTATAAACAATAGAAAATGATCAAAAAAAAGAAGATGCTTAGTCCGCATCCTCTCTCTTATCCACCTTGCTTATTTGTGCTTAGACCAATTCGGATCACTATTCTCTAACAAATACGAGAAATCGTTCTCCAACCGCTTTTGTTCCAATTTCTTTTTTTCTTCCTCCTGCTTACGAATATCTTCCTTACGAGTCTCCTCGGCTTTCTTTAATTCCTCTGCCTGTGCTTTGAGCTTATACACGATATCTGCGCCCAGAAGCTCATTGAGCAGTATAGGCTGATCTTTTTCACTTTTAGGAGTGAATTTTGCCGAGGATGAGACAGCCGTTTTCCGTTTCTTACCCATAATAACGTCCCCCCGATTTTTAAAATAAGTTCAAATTGAGCTATGTATTGAACAACATATTTATTTATATTAACACAACTAATTCATCAATTCGCTCTTCTGCGGCATAAAAACAAGCAGGACGCCCTAACGTTCTGCTCGTTGCTTTCTGCTATTGAAATGGCTGTGTTCAATGCATAGGAACATTTAACCACTGCATTAAAAAAATAATAATAACTATCGTTACCAAATACGCCCGAAGCGGCTTCCAATGATGAAAGATCAGCATAGGAAACATCATCATGTCAAACAGCAACGAATGATAAAAACTCCATCCATGATGAAAGGAGATCCGCCCATAGGATTGCAATAATAGTTCAACGGAAGCATAAATGATGACCCATTTGATTAAATAAAAGAGCTGTTTCCTTAAGGTTCGAGGATACCGGGATAAGAAGATCAAAACGCTAAGCGGCATAGTAACTAATGCATAGACTATAACCGTCAGCTGTTCATTAAAAAGAAAGTCAGGATGAAAAGTCCAAAGACTATTATCATGCGTTAAATACTCATATAACAGCCCTCCTGTCGCTATGTACATCATAGTTGTATGGTATTTTTTCCAATTTGCCCAGTCCCCATAGCGCCAGGTTGAGAAGATCGTAAACAAAGCAATGATTAAATGCACAGAATCACCAACATTTTTTATTTTTTTTATATTCACCTCTTTCACTCGGCCTTATGCATGTATAAAGTCTTACAGCCGAACGATACTATTGGAATAATCATACCTTTTGGGGTGTACATATGAATTTTAATTCGTACTGGTATCTGGGATTAGTTATCTTAAGCCTTCTTCTATTGGTTTATATATGCATTAAAAAAAGAAGCGTTCGAATCCTTTTGCTGTTTTTTACAATGGTTGGAATTGGTTACATCATTGAGGCTCTCATTTATATTCTTATGGGCAGCTATCAGTACTATCCGAAATTTATTGCCCATGAACCTTATTACGATAGCAATATGGGGGCGATTGTTTCAAATGCGTTAGCTTTACCTTCGGTGGCAGCCTTCATAGCAGCTTTTCGGTTAAGGTGGATGTGGCTGATTTTTTTTACATGTCTAATTGTAGGGATTGAGTGGTTATTTTTAAACCTTAATATCTATACTCACAATTGGTGGCGCCTCGGTTATACAGCACTTGGCCTTCCGTTCTATTTTGCTTTGGCAAGAAAAATGTACCCGCAGATTTTGCAACCCTTAAAAGGAGTCCATCATTTTTTGATCCTGCTGTTAATCATCGGGGCGATTACAGGTACATTGAACATTCTCCCGATTATGTTCTTTTCTAACAGATATTACCGTCCTGGCTGGTTTGCCGGCCAAGCACACGATACGACTGCTTTTTCAACCGTTTATTATATGTTCGCAAGTCTACTTCTTGTTGTGATGGTGAAGCTCCACTGGAAATATAAATGGATGAAATATGCGCTCATCGCAGCTGTTGTAACAATTGTGACGATTATTTTGCAAGCAGAGGGAATACTGTACAGCCTTGTATGGTGGGATCCTATCTATTATGTTCTTTTACCTTTAGTTGTTTTGTTGATTGCTGAGGCTGTAAGCAGACGCCTCTCCATTGGCCTAGAATCAAGAAAGCATTAGAGCTTTCCAAGCCGTTTGGATACCGTATACATGAGAGACCACAAGGAAAGAATTAATTAATATGAAAATAAAAAAAATTTTCTCCGCTCAAAGCGACCAACACGAAATAATTGCACAAACGGAGCCGTTAAATGAAAGTCTTGATGAAAATATACGGAAAATAAAAGAAGACCTTGGCAGCAGCGACGACATCATCATCCGAGAAATCCGGATCGGCAGAGAAGGGAGTGTCAAGATAGCGGTTCTATATACAGACGGATTAGCAGACAAACAAGTCATTACAGAATTTTTTATGGAATCACTAATGAAGAAGGATACACTAATCGAACCGATCGAGCAGCTTTCTGATGGTGATAAACGATTGGAATCTTTGAAAGGCATGGTTCTCCAAATAGGAGACAACAAAGACATTACGGACTTCGCCTCTTTGTATAACTCGCTATTATCTGGAGATACGGTCATTTTATTAGACGGATATTCGCAAGGCATCGCAGCCAGCACGCAAGGGTGGCAAAGCCGCAGTATCTCGGAACCTGTCGCACAAAGCGTCGTTCGCGGGCCTCAAGAAGGCTTCACCGAAACACTGCGAACGAATACGTCGATGATCCGGCGCAAAATTAAAGATCCGAACCTGTGGCTGGAAACGAAGCAAATCGGCAGGGTTACAAAAACCGATGTAGCCGTCATGTACATAAAAGGAATCGTCAATGACAAAATTGTCGAAGAAGTACGCAAACGTCTGGATCGAATTGATATCGACGGCATTTTGGAGAGCGGCTATATTGAAGAACTTATTCAAGACGAAGCCTACTCTCCTTTTCCAACCATTAATAATACCGAGCGGCCCGATGTGGCAGCCGCCGAGTTATTAGAAGGGCGTGTCGTCATCCTGGTTGACGGAACCCCCTTTGTACTTATCGTCCCGACGTTGTTTATCTCATTCTTTCAGTCAGCGGAGGATTATTACCAACGCGCGGATATAAGCACGCTCCTTCGGATCATCCGTTTCATAAGTTTGTTTATCGCCATGGTGGGTCCAGCTCTCTATATCGCTATTACCACCTTCCACCAAGAATTGTTGCCGACTCAATTGCTAATCAGTTTGGCGGCTCAACGGGAAGGCGTTCCCTTCCCCGCTTTCATCGAAGCTCTCATGATGGAAGTGACCTTTGAGATATTACGGGAAGCGGGCATTAGAATGCCGCGGCCGATTGGACAGGCCGTATCGATCGTCGGGACGCTCGTTATTGGACAAGCAGCGGTTGAAGCAGGCATCGTTTCGGCTTCCATGGTTATTGTCGTATCGATTACCGCCATTTCAAGCTTTGTCATTACGGGCTACAGCATGGCTATCTCCATACGAATGATTCGTTTTGTCATCATGGGACTTGCCGCATCCTTTGGCATTTTTGGAATTGTGGTAGCTTTAATCGCTCTTGTTCTCCATCTGTGCAGTTTGCGCTCCTTCGGGATTCCTTTTATGAGTCCTTTTGCTCCTTTCGTCGTTGGCGAACACAAGGATACGATTTTCCGGCTTCCCCATTGGGCGTTGTCTTCCCGGCCGCGTCTGATCAATCAGAAGAACATCATTCGAAAGCAAATGTCGCCGCCCTCCAAACCAAAATCATAATAGATTCTAGAAAGGAGCCCGCCAATGGCACGCAAGTTATTCGTGTTCATCTGTAGCCTTCTGCTTCTTTTTCCGTTATCCGGGTGTTGGAATCGGCGGGAATTGAATGAACTCGGGATTTCAGTAGGGATAGGGATCGATAAAGCGGAAAAAGGATACCGGGTCTCCGTTCAAGTTGTCAATCCGGGAGAAGTGGCAGCCGCGAAAACAAGTGGAAACCGCACGCCGGTAACTCTATATGAGGCGACTGGGGATACGATATTCGAAGCCATACGAAAAATGACAACCATCAGTCCCAGAGTCATTTATTTGGCGCATCTTCGCGTTCTCGTGTTCGGAGAGTCATTGGCAAGGGAGGGGATTGAGAATCCTCTCGATCATTTCTCCAGAGACCATGAAATCCGAACGGACTTTTTCATTGTTATCGCGAAGGGGTCTACAGCCAAGGATGTATTGAAAGTTTTGACACCGATTGAAAAACTGCCGGCGAACAAACTGTATCTCTCTCTCGTAGCGTCGCAGAAGGTGTGGGCGCCTACTGCGACGGTCACGCTGGATGAGCTCATGACGGACATTATCAGTGAAGGGAAAAGTCCTGTTTTAACTGCAGTAAAAGTGACGGGAGGCAGTAAAGGCCAATCCCAAAGTAATGTAGAGAAAATTGATCCTCCCGGCCGTTTGCGATATACAGGCTTAGCTGTATTTAAAAAAGATAAATTAATCGGTTGGTTAGACGAAAAAGAAAGCAAAGGATATAGCTATATAAGGAATAAAGTGACGAACACGGTCGGGACTCTGGGATGTCCCGAAGGCGGAAAAATAGCCGTAGAGGTTATGAAATCAAAAACGAAAATCAAAGGAAAGGTAAATAACGGAAAACCCCAAATTGATATCGAAGTGCGATTGGAAGAGAATGTCGGCGAGGTAGAATGCGAAATCGATCTGACGAAAAGAAAAACGATTGAGGATCTGGAAAAAAGTGCAGAAAAAAAAGTAGCCTCAATCATGCTGGATGCCATCCATACCGTGCAGAAAAAGTTTAAGGTAGATATTTTTGGATTCGGCGAGGAGATCCACCGGGCTGATCCTGCTGCTTGGAAAAGGTTAAAACAAAATTGGGATGAGCAGTTTACGCACTTGGACATTAATGTGAAAACAGATGTACAGATCCGTCGCATAGGCACGGTCTCGAATTCATTCCATAAAAAAGAGGAGGAATAACCGGTATGTGGGCTATTACAGGAATTATCGTTACAGCCTCATTCATCGTTATGATCGAAGTCCCCCCTCTGCTAAGAGCAAAATTAAAGAGGGAGCTGTGGCTATTTTCAATCCTGCTCCTGCTTGGGATCGTGTTAAGCATAGCTAAAAGTCTCCAACTCGCTATCCCGAATCCTTTGGACATGCTCTGGATCATCTTTCAGCCTTTCAGTGATTGGTTATACAGCTTTCTAAAGTAATAATGGAGTGGAGAATAGATGACCAGCAACGTTAAAATCTCTGTGCGTCAGTTTACTGTTATCGTCATGTTCTACACGATCGGCACGACCATATTAGTGATTCCTTCTAGCTTAGCCGCGGATGCTGATCAGGATGCTTGGATCGCTGCGATACTTGGTTGGGTATTAGGATTATTAATTGTTGGCTTATATATATGGTTAGGCAGGCTGTTTCCGAATATGACGTTAATTGAATATAACGAAAAAGTGTTCGGGAAATGGTTAGGTAAGAAGATCTCCCTATTTATTATTTTCTTTTCGTTTATAGGCGCTGCTTCAGTGTTATATTATTTGGGAAATTTTATGACGACGCAGGTTATGCCTGAAACGCCGATCGAGTCTTTTACGATTCTCTTCGCAGGCATCGTTGTCATGGGACTGCGTCTCGGACTTGAAGTAGTCGCCCGTACTGCCGAAATCTTATTTCCCTGGTTTCTTTTGCTGTTTATTATATCTACCCTTTTCCTCATACCTGAAATAGAAATTCAAAAAATTCAACCGGTATTCGAGTTTGGCATAAAACCAATCATGAAGGGGGCGTTAACTTTTGCCGGTATCGCTTCCCTCCCGCTTGTTATTCTTTTATTGGTATTTCCTGCGTATGTGAATCATCCGAAAGACGCGGGAAAGGCATTTTTTATTGGGACTCTTCTTGGCGGAGTATTTGTAATGATTATCACTTTTTTGAGTATTTCAATATTAGGCGCTGATTTAAGTGAACGAAATATGTACCCCAGCTACGCTCTGGCTAAAAAAATAGATGTCGGAAACTTTATTGAGCGGGTTGAAATCCTTATAGCCGGCATGTGGTTTATGACCATTTTTTTAAAAACCACGATTTATTCCTTTAGTTTCTTAACGGGTCTGGCGCAAATATTTGGACTTAGAGATTATCGTCCTCTCGCATTACCATATGGGATGATTTTGGTCGTATATTCACTTGTTGTATATCCGGATGTCGTTTATATGATGGATTTTGATTCTACCATTTGGACCCCTTATGCTTTGGCGATTGGTTTATTATTACCGCTTATTATACTAGGTGTCGGCAGCCTTCAAAAGAAAATAAAAAAGTGAGATGTTTCAAGTAAGACTGGAGTTGAGAACGAATGATGAACACCGTTAAAATTTCTATACGGCAACTTACTGTGCTTATCATGTTCTATACGATCGGCACGACCATTTTAATTATTCCGTCGAGCCTTGCCGCAGATGCTGAACAGAATGCTTGGATTGCTGCGATAGTGGGCTGGTTATTAGGTTTAATTGTCGTAGGCTTATATATTTTGCTCAGCAGGCTGTTTCCTAATATGACGCTAATTGAATATACGGAAAAAGTGTTCGGGAAATGGTTAGGCAAGCTGTTCTCCTTCTTATTTGTGATCTTTTCATTTATCGGGGCCTCTGCCGTTTTATTCTATATGGGAAATTTTATGACGACGCAAGTTATGCCTGAAACGCCTATCGAGTCTTTTATGATTTTATTTGCAGGCATTATTGTTATGGGGCTGCGACTCGGACTTGAAGTGTTAGCCCGTGCCGCCGAAATTTTATTTCCGTGGTTTCTCATCCTGTTTATGGTTTCAACCCTCTTACTGATACCTGAAATTGATATTCAAAAAATACAACCGATCATCGAGATTGGTATTAAACCGATCATGAAGGGGGCGTTATCTTTTGTCGGTACGGCTTCCCTCCCGCTCATTGTTTTCTTAATGGTCTTTCCGGCGTTTGTGAATCATCCAAAGGAAGCAGGAAAAGCATTTTTTATTGGGAATTTACTAGGCGGAGTGTTTGTCATTATCATTACTTTTTTGAGTATTTCGATATTAGGCGCTGATTTTAGTGAAAGAAATATGTATCCCAGCTACGCTTTGGCAAAAAAAATTAATATAGGTGATTTTATACAGCGGGTAGAAATTCTAATGGCTGGCATGTGGTTTATGACCATTTTTTTTAAAACCTCGTTCTACTCCTATAGTTTCTTGAAGGGTCTTGCACAAATTTGCGGACTCAAAGATCACCGCCCGCTCGCGTTACCTTACGGGATCATTTTGGTCGTGTATTCACTCGTGGTATATCCGAATGTCGTTTACATGATGGATTTCGACTCGAAAATTTGGGTCCCTT
Source organism: Bacillota bacterium (assembly GCA_051750645.1). GTDB lineage: Bacteria > Bacillota > Bacilli > Paenibacillales > Paenibacillaceae > Pristimantibacillus. The sequence goes on from JBNJJW010000003.1 coordinate 36,575, forward strand.
ATGCTTTAACGACCTGCCTCTTCCTGCCGCTCATCATACTAGGAGTCGGTACAATTCGAGGGAAGATGAATAAGTGACATGAAAAAAACCGCAGGATTTTGCGGTTTCGATTGTTTTTTAGACCTTTTGTATAAATTGTTCTGTTTGAAAGTATGGCGGCTGCTTAAACCAGCCTCTTCTCATAGCCAGATCCTTTAATGGTACGGAAGACGTGACCTTCATGATCTGAAATTTGGCAAACATAGCTGCTACGTCCGGTCTTACGGCCTCCGTCAATCCGCGGCAAGCATAAGTAATGCCTAATACCAAATTGAACTGTACAAGATTCGTGACTTCCTCGTCATTCAATTTTGCTCCATCCGGTATATCCCGGAAATCTCCGATTGGTTTCTCGGGTGTTGTTTGAGGCAAAGATATCCCTTCTGCTCTGAGAAAATCTGTCAACTCCTTGATAATTGGGCCATGAACATTGTTTATGATGTTTTTTATGTTATCCTTGAGTTCAGGATCTTGAACGATATTGAAAGAAATTTGTTCACCCCGCAGCGTTTGTTCCGAAGCGGCTAAATACAACCATAAATTCATCACTTCCCCTGCGTTTAAAGGAGGCTTCTCTCCGTCTAAAAAAGGCTTCATCGCATCCTTAAGAATCTCCAGTAAATTCATTCCTTCACCTCTTTTTTCTCTTCACTTACAAATAAGTTACCCCCTTTTGATGCTTTCATTCATGTATGCAAATTCAATATAAACGATCTAACTAAAATACTTGTTAACCAGTTTTTCAGCGGTCCGGGTAGCCATGGCTTGTGTCGTAAGCGTTGGATTGGCTCCTCCTATTCCATTATAATGACCGCTGTTGTCGGCTATAAATAACCGCTTAACCTGATAAGCTTCGCAATTGGTATTAATGACAAACCCCATCCTCATTGCGCTTTCCAGATGGATAAACATGCCAGGCGGCCAATCGGCCCATATCAATTTCTTAGCTCCCGCTTTTTTTAAAATCTCGGCTGCTATTTTAACTAGAATATCCCGGTTCCTTCGGGCTTTTTGACCAGGTGAATAATTTATTTTTGGAATCGGTCCATGTTCATCTCAGTATGAATCCCCGAAATTCTCGGTAGCCGAAGGATGGCCCCGGATATCCGACCAAGCCCCAACTCGGCGGATAACATTCGAGTCTCCGAAAGTCGGGTGTAAAAAGCCGGGTGCTGCCATACCCGAACCATTCCGAGTAATAACCGAAAAGTGTTAATTGATTTATAGAACTCATCATGACCTGAATGAGTGCGGGGTTGTTTTGATAAGGAAGGGGTAGAGCTTGAAGTGAAATATCCAGACGGTCCAATAGCATAACCGTGCGTAATCTATCGCTGCGTGAAAGAGTAGAAAATAGACGTCCGCCGGGAAATGTAAAACTATCTTGAGGTTGAACCGCCTGGCTTGTTCGAATAAATTGCTCTGCCCCCAGATCTAGTAAAATGGCGGTTGATTTAGATAAAGGGGTGATATTGGGATTCCCCGTTGGAGGTATATATTGAGAGTGGTCCAAATCCCATATGACATAATCGTGTATACATAGATTTAACGCTCCTGGTATTGGAATCACCCCTGACTGGGCAAAGTGGAGCGTTGGCGGGATGACGGCATCGACAAACGCCTGAAATGTAGCCTGGGTGTGAGAATCGTGCATGCCCTCATAACTCGCGGAACTCACCAATACTCTCACCGCCTCCGTCCAACCTATTTTCTGCTGAAAACTTTATCTTATTGTATTTATGAAGTTGTTATTACATGCCCGGCAGTGCTACATATAAAGTCAAAAAACCTACAGATCCCCTTATCGGGAATCTGTAGGTTTCTTTGTTCATTATTAATTAGTTATCGTATTCAATATGCAGCGCTTCGGCAGCCAGACGCGCAGTTTCGCGCGCTTGCTCGACATCGGATGCAGTGCTGAGCGCAACGGCCATACGGCGGCCTACCTTCGTCTCCGGCTTGCCAAATATACGAACCTGCGTGTTCGGCAAGGCGAGCGCTTCCCCGATTCCGCCGATACGGAAGGAGTTTGATTCGCGGTCCGCCTTCAACGTATGCGATGCTCCTGGCGTCAGCAAACGGATCGTCGGGATCGGGAAGCCAAGAATTGCACGCACATGCAGCGCGAATTCAGATAAATCTTGAGTAGCCATCGTCACCATGCCTGTATCATGCGGGCGCGGCGACACTTCACTGAACAAGACACCATCCTTTGTAATAAACAGCTCAACGCCGTAGATGCCGTAGCCGCCCAGTTCATTCGTTATTTGCAGCGCAATCGCTTCCGCTTGCGCAATTTGCTGTCCGGTCATCTCATGCGGCTGCCACGATTCAATGTAATCGCCATCCTTCTGAACATGACCAATTGGCGGACAATAGCTCGTACCGGAAACAGAACGGACAGTCAGAAGCGTAATTTCGGATTCAAACGTCACGAAGCCTTCTACGATGATGCGCTGCTTCTTCGCGCGGCCGCCTTCCATAGCATAGTTCCAGCAGGTTTCAAGCTCCGCTTCCGAACGGCATACGCTTTGCCCTTTGCCGGAGGAGCTCATAATCGGCTTAATGACGCATGGAAAACCGAGTTCAGCTGCAGCCTGGCGCAGTTCATCCAGCGTATCGGCGAAGCGGTATGGAGCCGTAGGCAAGCCTAGCGTTTCGGCTGCTAACCGGCGAATGCCTTCACGGTCCATCGTGAGCCAGGCAGCACGGGCCGTCGGGATAACGCGGTGACCTTCCTTCTCAAGCTCAAGCAGCGTTTCCGTAGCTATCGCTTCAATCTCGGGAACAATATAGTCCGGACGCTCCTGCTCGATAATACGGCGAAGCGCAGCTCCATCCAGCATGTCCGTGGTATAGCTGCGGTGCGCAGCCTGCATAGCCGGCGCGTTATCATAACGGTCTACGGCAATCGTCTCAACGCCTAGCCGCTGCGCCTCCAGCACAACCTCTTTTCCGAGTTCGCCAGAGCCAAGCAGCAGCAATTTACGGGCATTCGATGTTAACGGTGATCCATACATAACAAAAGAGAACCTCCTGGAAGCAAGCCGATACACCATTCAACTCTTTAACCCTGAGTTGGACAAGCGATCGGTTCGTTTTTTCTTCCATTGTGGAGGTTCCCTTTGCAAAAATCAACCATTAATATGATTTATCTTAAAGAAAACGGTATTGCGCCTCAATTAAGCCATTATATACGCCGCGCTTAGCGATTAACGCTTCATGATTGCCTTGTTCAACAATCTTGCCGTGATCGAGCACGATAATTTCATCCGCATGGCGAATGGTCGACAACCGGTGTGCGATCATGAACGACGTACGTCCCGCAAGCAGCGCTTTGAGCGCCTCTTGAATTTTAAGCTCGGTCTCGGTATCAATGCTTGCCGTTGCTTCATCCAAGATAAGAATTCGCGGATCCGCAAGCAGTGCGCGGGCGAATGACAGCAGTTGACGCTGTCCCATTGACAGCACATTGCCCCGTTCCTCGACCTGCGTATCGTAACCGTCCGGCAGACTCATGATGAAGTCATGCGCATTTACAGCCTGCGCAGCCTTCACCACTTCCGCATCCGTCGCGTTTAGCCGTCCGTAACGGATATTGTCGCGGATCGTACCTGCAAAAATAAACGTATCCTGCAGCACGATACCAACCTGCGAGCGCAAGCTCTCAATCGTTACATCGCGAATATCGATGCCATCAATAAGCACGCGGCCTTCAACCGGATCATAAAAACGGCAAAGCAGGTTGATAATCGTACTTTTTCCTGAGCCGGTATGGCCTACGAGCGCTATCGATTGCCCCGCTTTCACGTCGATCGTAACACCCTTGAGGGCTGGTCGGCCTTTCTCATACTCAAAGACGATATGATCGAACTTCACCGCACCATGAATTTGCGGCAGCGGCTTAGCTTCTGTTAATTCAGCAACGGTCGGCTCCTCGTCAATAAATTCAAATATCCGCTCTGACGATGCCATTGCGATAAGAAGCTGGGAGTACATTTGGCCTAACCGGTTGATTGGATCCCAGAAGTTGCCGATATAGTTGGCGTAACCGACAAGCAGTCCGACTGTAATGGCTTCCTGCTGAATCAAATGCGCGCCGTACCAGAACAAGATAAACGTACCGACTGCAGACGTTATCTCAATGACAGGTCCAAAAGCCTGATTAAGCGCGGAAGCTTTATTCCAAGAATTCACGTTGACCGTATTCATTTGATTGAAAAAGCCCATGTTGTCTTTTTCCTGAACATACGCTTGCGTAACCTTCATCCCCTGAATGCTTTCATTCAAGTGGGCGTTGATACGCGATTGTTTCATCCGCACATCCTGCCAAGCAAACCGGATTCGTTTGCGCAGCGTGGTCGAGACCAGGAACATAAGCGGCACCGTTATCATAACCGCGATCCCTAGCTTAAAGTTCCACACGAGCAAAATGATTACGATACCAATAAGCTGGACACAGTCCATCAGCAGATTGACGACCCCGTTCGTAAACAGGTCCTGCAGCGAATTGACGTCGTTCGTTACGCGAACCAGCACCGAGCCGGCCGGACGTTTATCATAAAAACGGAATGATAGCTTCTGAATGTGCTGGAACAAATGATTCCGCAGATCGTAAATGACCTTTTGTCCGATGATGTTCGTATACTTAATCCGGTAAGTATTGGAGGCCCATTGCAGCACATATAAAAATAACATGAAAGCGGCGATAATGATGAGCTTCGGAATGCTTGTCGTTCCATTCTCCGGTGCGATCGCTTCGTCAATGGCCAAAATGACGAGCGCCGGCACTCCGAGCCGGGTCAACGTGCCTAGAATCATCATGATGATGACAGGTAACAGCTGCTTCTTATAGGGGTTCATATACATTGCCAAGCGGCGCAATTGCCCCCAGTTAAACGGCTTTTCAATCAATTCGTCGTCTTGGTAAACGAACCGTTCATTTTTGTTGCTTGCTTTCACTTTACTGCTTGCGCTCATTATAGGGTACTCCCTTTCCGATCAAGTCCTTGGACAGCCGAGGCTGCTTCATCAAGCGGATAATCAGCATATTGAATGTTATAAGTTTCCCGGTAAGGTCCATTCTGAGCGACTAATTCAGCATGCGTACCCCGCTGCACAATATGGCCTTTATCCAGGACAATAATTTCGTCGGCATGGCGCAACGATGAGATCCGGTGCGCAATGATGAATGTTGTCCGGCCAGCCATCAGTTCCTTAAAGCCGGCTTGAATTTCATGCTCCGTCTCCATGTCAACCGCACTAGTGGCATCGTCCAAAATGAGAATGCGCGGGTTTTTGATGAGTGCCCTTGCAATAGCAATACGCTGCTTTTGTCCGCCGGACAAGCCCATGCCTCTCTCCCCGACGATCGTATCGTAGCCCATCGGCAGCTCCATAATGAAATCATGCGCTTTCGCCAGCTTCGCGGCATATTCAATTTGCTCCGGCGTTACGTCACGCACACCGTATGCGATATTGTCGCGAATCGATGCCGAGAACAAAAACGTTTCTTGAAACACCGGCGCAATTTGCCGGCGAAGACTCCCGACATCCAGGTTGCGTATATCCATGCCATCCAGAGTAATGCTTCCGTGCTTTACATTGTAGGCACGCATGAGCAGTTGAATAATCGTGGACTTCCCTGATCCTGTTGCGCCCAGAAACCCGATAACCGAACCTGCAGGCGCGTCAATTACAATATCCGTCAACGCCGGCGATTTGTCCGGATAGCTGAACGTGACATGATCAAAGCGTACATGGCCTTTAACCGTCTCACTCGTAACCTCGACCGCATGCTCTGTATTTTTTACATGCACATGCTCGTTCAGAAGTCCCAGCACCCGTTCGCCTGATGCTTTAAACTGCGTATAGTTATTAATGTGGAAGCCCAGCCCCCACATCGGGCCGATAATGTACCAAATTAAGCTGAAAAACGCGACGAATTCACCAAGCTTCAGCGAATCATTGATAACAAGAATACCGCCGGTGACAAGCAGAATGACAGCGCTTAAATTTGCGACAAGCTCCATGACCGGGAAAAACTTTGCCCAAATCTTTGCGGCTCCGACTTGATTCGTTTGATACGCCTCGCTGCGTACCGAAAACTTCGATACCTCGTGCGTCTCGCGGGCAAACGATTTTACCGTCCGCACGCCCGTAATGTTTTCTTGAACGGCTGTTGTTAAATTACTCATCGCTTGACGCATTTCGCGAAACGCGGGATGAATATTGCGTTCGAAGCGGATGGCCGCGAAGCCTAGCAAAGGAATCGTTACTAGCGTTATTAACGTTAACTGCCAATGAATAGACAGCATCATAACGCCGCCGAATACAACCATAAGCACCATGTTCAAAATTTGCGCGAAACCGAAGCCGATAAAGTTGCGGATGGCTTCCAGATCCGCAGTCAGCCGCGACATAAGATCGCCCGTCTTTGCTTTGTCGTAATATTGAAAGGACAGCGTTTGCAGCTTATCGTACAAGGCGTTGCGCATGCGGAACGCAACCCGGTTACCGAGACGGCCGCCAAAAAAGCCGTGTAAAAACTGCATGCATCCTTTAAACGTAACGACCCCAACAACCGTAAACGCAAGTGCCGGCACAAGTTCAAATTTCCGAGGCCCGATCACATCGTCAATCAAGTACCGCAGCAAATTCGGATAGACAAGTCCGAGCGCCGTAGCGCACATTAAGCATAGTATGGAGGAGAACAAAAACTTCCGTTCTGCCCAATAGAATGCTTTCAACTGCCTTAATACGTCCAAGTAAATCCATCTCCCCGTTGCTATTTTATAAGTATGAATGAATATTATCAGCATCGGTAAACAGGAGCAAACAGTATAAAAATGCGAATATGTGTTTGAGCCCTCTTATATTGGCGATATAGAAATTGGAAACCGTTAATGCTCCCAAATAGTCCTAAATCGTGACGTATATGTGCCTATTACTCGCTTTTTGCACATAAACACACAAATATAAAAAATGCTTTTGCAGGGCGATAGTGCACCCGCAAAAGCATTCAGCGATATATGCGATGGAACGATTAGCATTCATTGACGATTAGAGATCAATTAACCGATTGTAAAGCTGCTTCAGTTCTTCCGTATTGGCGTTACCAGTCAGCGAGGTTCGTTTGCCTTCCGCATAGGCAAGCATATCCTCCTGCAGGCGGTTTCCAGCAAGATTTGCCGCCATGCTCCAAGTCTGCTCATATAGAACCGTCCACGACGACGAATGCTCGGACATCCAGCTGTTCAAGGAAGGGGCAAGCAGCGTCTCGAGCTCCTTGCGGAGCACGGCCTTGCCTTCACCCTCGAAAAACTGCCGCGGCGACTTGAAGCGGCTCCACAGCCACTTTGCATCGATATGCTCTGCCTGCCATGCCGCGGGTTCATCTGGCGTCGGCATTTCAGCAGCATGATAAGGCACAGCGTTATAAGCGGTTATAGCCGCTTCAATACGTTGAACGCAGCTGTCGTACTGCTTTTGCAGCAGCGAATGAACACCGCGCTCCATCCGGAGTGACGTTGCGAGCAGCTCCTGTGAGAGCTCGGTTTGGATGAGCCTTTGCAGCTCAAGCCATGCCGTCCAAATCGCTTTGCGCAAATCGCGTCCGTCGTCCTGCAGCGAAGCAGGATTAAAGGCGAGATTGTAAAACTCTCCAAACCGGAATTGAATGCGCTGCACGACATAATACAATAGCTCGCTCAGCTCCTGCTTAAGCTGCTCCGGCATTGTACCTGACTTCAGGGCGGCTACTTCACCTTTGGCCTCGCTCACGGCAAGCAGCAGCTCATTAAGCTCCGTTTCCCGCGCTGCCGCATCTCCTTCTGCGCTCTGGAGCCAGCCCGCTACTGTTGCAGCGGCGCGCTGCAAATCCTGCTCGGCAGAATCGATTGCAAGTCGGCCTAGATCGTTCTGAATAAACGAAAGAAATGATTGCTCAAATGCTTCGATGCCGGAGCGCTTCAGCAGCTCTGGGTCGCCATCCTGCTTACCGTCAAGCGCCTGCAGGCTTGATACAGGGAATAGGCGCGGCGAACGGATCGCATGCTGCAGCAGGTTCGCTTCCACGTGTTTCAATACGCCGTCCAGCTCCTCTTGATCAGCAGCCAGATCGGCGGCATTTACGAGGAAAAACATCTTGTCGAGCTCGAACTGGTCCTTCACACGGCCAAGCTGCATGAGAAACTGGCGGTCCGCCTGCGAGAACGCATGATTGTAATAAGTGACGAACAGAACGGCGTCGGCATTTTTAATATAATTAAAGGCTACGCCCGTATGTCTCGCATTCACCGAGTCGGCCCCCGGCGTATCGACAAGCACGATGCCTTGCGCCGTTAAGGCGCAATCATAATGCAGCTCGATCTCGCTGACAAAACACGAACGGGATTCCTCAGCTACGTAGCGCTCATACTCCGCTTGACCAACCAGCAGCTGCTGGCCGAGCAGCGCTTCGTGCTCTGCCCAGCCTGCGCGCGCTGCGCGCAGGAAGCTGTAGTGCGGGCGGCCGCCAGCCTGGATGGCATCCGGCGACAAGCGGTCAATCGCCCGCATCAGATCTGCCGCATCCGGCAATTGATCGGACGCGGCGTTTTCGCCGAGCAGCGCTAAGGAATAGCGCAAATCGCCCTCGATAGCGGCGCGCGATTTCATGACGATGCGCGCCGTGCCGTGGCCGTGCTCCGCCGTAGGGGGCACGAGGCGGTTGATCGCTGCGGTCGTCGGATTCGGCGAGACCGGCAGGACAGGCTCGCCGATCAGCGCGTTCGCGAGCGATGATTTGCCGGCGCTGAAGGCGCCGAACAACGCGATGGTGAAACGGCTGTCCTGCAGCCGCTTCGCCTTATCGCGCATCGCGTGCGCAGCCGCGGCCAGCGCCGCGTGCGGCGCCAGCAGCTCTGCGGCGCCGGCTAAGCGCGCCGCTGCGCCGTGCTGCTGCGCGAGCGCGGCTCCGCCCGCGAGAGCGCTTCGCGCTGCCGCATGCGGCGCAGACGCGCCTGCCCTCGCTGCGCCTGCGCCGCTTACCGCGGGCTTCGCCGCCGCTGTAGCCGCCGCTCCGCGCAGCTCAGTGCTCGAGCCGGCTGCTCTGCCAGCCGCCACAGCCACAGCAGCAGCCGCGCCAGCAGCGCTTGGCGCCGGCAATGCCGGCTTCGCCGGCGGCTCCGGCAGCGCTGCCGCCAGCCTCGCCTCATGCCCCGCCGCGCGCTCCGCCAGCGCCGCTAGCGCCTCAAGAGCGCCAGCCTGCGTGCGTAGCGCCGCAAGCTGTGCCTGCGCTTCCGCCGCGGCTGCCTCGCCCGCCGCCGCTGCATGATCCGCCAGCGCATCGACGAGCTCAAGCGCCCGCTGGCGGTAAACGCCCTTCACATCCGCGGCAAGATCGCGGCTGTACGTCATCGTGTATTCATTTCCGATGACGGCTCCAGCCTTCACCCGCTCCACGAGCCATTCAGGCTCCGGCAGCCAGCCCAGCTTTCGTGCGAGCTCCGACTCCAGCAGTTCGCTGTCATAGCCGATACGCTCTGCTGCGCCCCGCAGGAAATGCTTTACATGCCAATCAATTGAAGCGCTGATTAAGCTGTTCAATTCCTCACGGAACGCCTGCAACCGCCGTTCCTGCTCGGCTGCCGTCTTTCCAGCCGCAAACAGCAGGCCTGCCTTGAAGCCCGGCTTGCGGCTCTCCAGGAACGTCTGCGCCAAATCACGCAATCCCGCAGGTGTAATATTCGCATTATCGAGCAGCGTTTGCAGCTCCTTGCGAAGCTCAGCCCGGTAACCCTCTTTCTCTCCGGCAATTGTGCGAATAAGCGATGTTAACCGCGCCATCTCGCCCGTTACCTGAGCTGCCGCCTCTTCCCCGCCAGCTTCCTCGAGCAGGCGCTCGCGTTCCGGCTCTGTCTGTAGCTCGCTCCACTTCAAATGACCCGCTACCAAATGCCGCAGCGAAGCATCTACGCTGTACTCGCAAAGAGGCTCCCGCAGCCGCTGAAGAAGGTCCAGCAGCTCCAGCAGCTGCTCCCATTCCTGATGCGGATGATCCGGCTCGCGCAATGACAAATAAACGATTCCCGCCGGCTCCAAATGCCAGGCATGAAACGCTTCCTCCACACTTTGGCGGTAGCTGGCAAACGAAAGCTCGCGGTCACGATGCTTATCAATTTGATTAACGATAAAGTATAAGGGCTTGCCCCAGTCCTTCAGCTGCTTCGCAAAGGAAAAGTTGATCTCGGACTGCACATGGTTATAATCCATAACATAGAACACGACATCGGCAAGATGAAGCGCCGACTCAGTAGCCATACGATGCGCATCATCCGTTGAGTCGATTCCCGGTGTATCCAGCAGCACGGTATGAGTGCCTAAAAGCCCGCTTGGGTAAACAATCGATACAGACGTGAATTGCTCGCCGTCAACGCAATACCGGTCAAGCTCGTCAATCGGAACCTCTGCTTTGCTTTCGATTCCATTCCTAATCGTCTCGACTGCAGCATAAGCCCGCTCGCCGCCGCGAATGGATACGACGTTCGCGCTCGTCGGTATCGGACTCGATGGCAGCAGCTTCGCTCCGCACAGCCGATTGATCAGCGTTGATTTCCCAGCCGAAAAATGTCCACAAAAAGCGACAGTAAGCCGACCCTCGGTCAGCTTACTGTCCAGCTCCTGTGCTTGTTTTGCATGTTTGTTGTCTCCAGCAGCTGCCATTGCGCCGGCTGCTTCGGCGATAGCTCCCGCTATGCTTTGCACCGTCATTTGTATCATCTGGTTGCTCCTTTAAACGGCTTCCTCTTCATCAGATGGCAAACAAATTTCAAAAACGTTGCCGTGCTGCAAAATCATGATGTTGCGCTCTCTTTCCTTCATAACAACAACCTCAGGCTTTATGCGCATACGTTCGATGTATTGATCCGGCACATCGCCGGAGCCGCTGACCGTTATGCCTTCAACGATAATATCTTCGTTTTCCTGCGGCGGAGATTCGAGCACCTGCTCATAAATATCAGAAAAAAGCTCAAAGTTGTTTGTGTACACGGAAATACATTTCATTGTCATCATCCTCTACTGGCTATTTTCGGTTTAATACCCTTATTTTTGGTTTTATTGCCTGGCTTCATACGTTGTTTTCCTTCTTTGCACAAATCAAGCAGCGGACAGATCTGGCACTGCGGGCTTTGCGCTTTGCAATGATAGCGGCCGAAAAAAATGAGCCTGTGATGGGTTAACGTCCATTCCTCGCGCGGAACAAGCTTCATCAGCTTCTTCTCAACCTCAAGCACCGTATCGTCCGGCTTCGCGACGCCCAGCCTTTTCGATACGCGGTCGACATGCGTATCAACCGCAATAGCCGGTACGCCAAACGCGTTAGACATGACGACGTTTGCCGTTTTGCGGCCCACGCCCGGCAGCTCGGTTAATCCCTCATGACTGGCTGGCACTTCCCCGTCATATTTATCGATGACAATGCGGCATAGCTTTTGAATATTGGACGCTTTGCTGCGAAACAATCCGATACGGCGAATATCCTGCTCCAGCTCTTCCAATGGAACGTCCAAATAATGCTCAGGTCGTTTATACTTTTGAAATAATGACGCCGTTACTTTATTCACCGTTTCATCCGTACATTGTGCCGACAGCAAAACCGCTATCGTCAGCTCAAACGGATTGCTATGGTTCAGCTCGCAGTGCGCATCTGGAAACATGTTTGCTATTACATCCAGTATATGGCGCATTTTCTGTTTCGCATTCATCGTCCTCTCTCCTAATCAAACACTATCGTTCAAAGTGTAGCGAAATTTGTCACGCTTAGCAACCGAAAACAGCCATATTCTATAAAAAAACTGCCCCGAAGGGCAGTTTTTTCACAAAATATAAATATCTCTAACCTCTTTATTGCTTTACGATTTCGATTGCGTTGTTTCTGAAGCCGTAAATAACGATATTATCGCCCGCCTTGAGCGATTGCACCGTCAACGCATTACCCTTTTGCGTAAATGTTGTACTGCTTGTCACGTTAAAATAATTGCGGTTATCGGCATCAGATACTTTCTCTGTCCATACTTGGCTAGCAGCCGCATTGTAGCTGGTAAATACACGACTTTCGCCAACGGCTACCGTAAACTGCGTTTTATTAGCATCCGTGCTTAAAACCTCGACATAGTCTCCAACCGAAAGCAGGCTTGTCGCCGTGCCTTGTGCAGTACCTTCAATAATGATAAAGCCAGCCTCTCCGCCGCTGTATACGACCGATTTGCCTGACAAATCAGTTATCGTTACGCTGTTTTGCGAAATGGACTGCACCTTGCCGTAAGTGGCTTTAATCAGCTTAACGACCGTTGCCTGCTTCCCTACATAAGTTGCATGCACTATAGCACCAGCCGGGATTTGTTCGACAGTCAGCTTCGCGCCTGCTTCACTTATCAGCTCCGTGCTAAGAACGGATAATTCGAACAGCGGTGTAGCCGCATTTTTCACCCGAAGCTTTTTGTTGATCGAATCGACCGACACGACCTCGTATTGCGCGCTGCTATGAACTTTAATCGTCGCTACGCGGTCTTGATTACTAGTCAATTCTAAAGTAAGCAAATCTCCTGCTTTCAGATCGCTAAGCGCGGCGGATGCAACGGCTGCATGTTCAACATAAGCAGACGTATACGGAAGTGATACCGTCGCCCCGCTGTCTAGTCTAACGGTCATTAAATTGGTAGACGAATTCATCGTAACCAGCGTACCCGTATATTTCGTTACAAACTGTAAAGAAACAATCGTATTGCCCGTGTAGCTGATAATGATTTTACGATTTTGAGTGAGCAGGGTGTTTGCCGATGCAAGCGAAATCGTATTGCCGCTGTACTCGATTTTTGTTTTGTCCGTAAAATAAAGCGCCTGAGCATTCACGCCCGCAGCATCTACGATCGTCAGCAGCTTTTTGTCATATACATAGCTGGCGATTTGCGCGCCTGCAATGATTTTAACGTTACGGTTGATGACTTTAATTTTCGTTACTTCATCATCGGCATTCAATGTAAGCTCTACTTGATCTGCCTCTTTAATAAGGTCCGCGGTCGTTGCTCCGCTCATCCCTTCGACCTCAACGGTTACAGCATCGGCCATGAACTTGGAAACTAAAGCCGTTCCCTCTTTAATCGTAATAAGCTCGCCATCCGTGCTGTAGAACAATCCTTTTGCGCTGCTGACTGTTGATTGCGGCGCTGCAATAATTTTAAGTGCCAACGGCGTCTCCCGGAACGTATCCTGCACGATGCTAATTTGGCTGTCTCTCTTAATATCGCTTATTTTGAGAGCTTTACCTTCATTGTCCACAACAATAACCGCGTCGTTATAAAAAACTTCAACAGGCTTATTGCTAATCCAAACGTACAGCTTCTTATCATCCGAAATAACGCGGTCAAGCGTGCCCGAAACCGTCTTCGTATGCGGATCGTCACCCTTAACTTCTACATAAAGGGCTTTCCCTGCTTTCGCAATGATGGTTACATCGCCGTATTCAAGCAGCTGCTGCTTCGTAATTGCCTTTTCCGAATTGTAATGAAAGAACAGCGTATCCGAGCCGAGCTCGTAGGTCGTTTCCTTTTTGTCGCTGAATAACGTAATGGACTTCTCGGTAAGCTTCGAAACAATTCCGCTCGTTTGTCCTTCATAATCAACCGGGAACAGCTTTTGCGCCCTGCTGAAAATTGTTGCGAGACTCGCCCTGGTGACATTCACCTTTGGATCGAATTTTACGGCTGTTACGCCTTTTACAAGCTCCAATTCCGATGCCGCGTTTACATAGCCCTTATACAAGGAATCGATTTGAGCGGCATCGGCAAATGAGGAGGCTGCATTTTGTAAAGAAGCTGCTTCCTCTTCTTGCTCAATCGCGCGAATAATGAGCTTCGTCACCCATTCGCGGGATGCAGGCTTCGTACCCCAAGCCGTTTTTGGATCCTTCGCCGCGAGCGCATATTCTTCCGTTTGGTCGAGTAAGCCTTCTTCGAAAGCAAGCACGATATAAGGCTTAAAATAATTGCTTACCGTAAACGATGACGGAAAACCGATGATTTGTTCTTTGTCCGCTTTACTCTCGAGCCCGGCGAAACGAAGCGCCATAAGCACCGCCTCTTGCTGCGTTACGCTTTGATTAGGAAGAAACACGAACGAGCTTCCGCTGGCATAACCGGTAATGATACCCTGCAAAGCGAGCTTCGCCACATGCTTCTCGGCCCAATGACCGCCGCCAATGTCCGTAAACGGCGTTGTTAATGCCGCTGCAGCACCGGCTGCTGCAGGCACTGCTAATCCGCTCCCCGCAACTAGCGATAAAGCTAGAGCTCCTGTCAATATTTTTTTACCCGAAAAATGTAATGGCATAGACCGTTATTCCTCCTGAAAGTTATTGATGACTTCAAAAGCAGTCTATAAAAACTGCTTCGGAAGCCATCTTTTTTTTGCTTATTCCTTTTTCATTGGATGCTCCAAATCGACGTGCCCCATCAAGCTTTCGGCTGCTTCGCCGTCGATTAAAATATCAATGGCCTGCACAAACTCGAACTGAAACAACGTTTTTTGAAGGGTTTCGATAGCTAACAGTTCACCAGGGGCACCAAGACGCGCTTCATCCGGAATATGGATATCTACGGTTACTTGTCCATCTGCAAGCTCGGCGGATTTGATTTCAATGGACTTCCATAACGATAAAGCGTTCTCACCATCATCCTTCTGCAATGCTGCAATTGCCGCCTTTACAAGATCCGACTCCGATTCATAGGTTAGCTTTACTTTCCGCTCCACCGTTTCAAGCAGCTCGGCATCAGTTAGATAAATAGTAGCTTCCCGCTCATTTACAACCGCAGTCGGCTCCGGTGATGACGCAGCAGTTGCTGCCGGGTCCTCAATTGCACTACCAGGTTGCTCCTGCGGCTTGTCCTGCGCGCCGCAGCCGGCGAGCGTACAAGCAAGTACGATAAAAGCAAGCAGCCCTCGCGTTTTTGAAATCGTCATATCGCTGAACACCTGCTCCCTATTTAATTTGTAAATATTCCTTAATGCCCGCTACAACCTCTGAGGCAATCCGGTTTTGGACGGCTTCAGAAAATAACGCTTTTGCATCAGTCGCATTCGTGAGATAGCCTGCTTCAAGCAAGACCGCAGGCATCGCCGTTTCTCTAAGCACTTTATAATTCGCCTGCCGAACGCTGCGATCCTTCAAACCGGTTCCTACAAGCATATGCTTATGCATTATATCTGCAAATGGCTTGCTGTCAGCACGGCTGTAGTATGTTTCCGTACCACTAACGGTTGACTTATCAATCGCATTTGAATGGATCGAAATAAATAAGTCCGCTTTTAATGCGTTTGCAAATTTTGCCCGGTCGGCTAATTCAATAAACGTATCGTCGGAACGTGTCAAATGACCTTTTAATTTGGTTTCCTTATCCAGCAAGGCTTTAATTTTAAGTGCGACGCTTAAATTGAATTGCTTCTCCGTTGTCTTAAGAACGCTCGTGGCGCCAGGATCCTTGCCGCCATGGCCCGCATCAATAACGATTTCGAAAATACCGTCATCCGCCGGCTCAGTGACTGGAGGCGTAACCGGTTCCGGCTCTTCAACAGACGCGTCAGGGTCAACTGGGATTTCACTGGTTGGCATTAAATCCAATCGGAGCTCGCCGACATTTTCCGTCATGACGAAGCCCGTATCTTCGCTAACAAGCAGTACTAGACGCGCAACAGAAGGAGCTTTTGTGAACAACGAGTAGCGGTAGGTTTGCAGCAATGGATTTTCCGTTACCGGTGTCTCAACCTGTCCATTCAGAAACTGTGATGATAAATTGGCCGAGTACGTCGTATCCGGAAAGTCAAATACAATTCGTCTCGGATTGTCGAGATAGATCGGTTTGTTTGCCTTAACGACGCCGTCATAGTTAACCGTTAAGCTGCTCACGCCGTCAAAAGAAACTTGCGTGATCCAGCCGGTCGGCTCCTTCGGCTCTTCGAACATATGTACTTCCTTCTCGGTGGCTTTCCACTCGAACTTCAAGCCGAACTGCTCGCCAATAAAGCGAAGTGGAACTAACGTTGTGCCTTTCACAATAGATGCTGCCGTATCCATTTGAACCAACTGGTCATTAACTTTCGCAACGCTGTCATTCAAAACTAATTGAATGACATCGGTCCCATTGTTGACCGTAACTGTTTTGGTTGCGTTATCCCATTCAATTTGATAGCCCAATCCTTCCGATATGGTCCGCACGGGTACGACCGTAAATTGATTAATGATTTGCGGATTGACATCAGATTTCAGCAATTGCCCATTCAAATAAAGTTTGGGGACGACCTCTGCAGCTTGTCCAACTGCGGCGAACATCGTGAAAAAAACCGACATAAACAACATAATGGATACAACTTTTCTCATTTCCCACCCCGATGACTAAAATTGCCCGCATCGAATGAGCGCATTCGACTTTTACAGACGAAAATATAGACGCAGCTTGTCAGAAAAAGTTGCGTTTAGAGGAAAAAAGAGGACAATCCGCCGTTCCCGGTCGGAATGTCCTCTTCATTGTCCTTAATTAGCCAAGACGAGCGGCGTGCTTTTGCTCGTATGCTGTAATTTTATCCTCATGCTGCAGCGTCAATCCGATGTCATCAAGACCTTGCAGCAAAAATTGACGACGGTGCTCGTCAAGCTCGAACGAAATCGTAAGACCATGCTCGTCAGAGAGCTGTTTGTTCTCCAGATCGACAGTCAGCTTGTAGCCGTCATACTTAGCAGTACGCTTAAAGATCTCTTCTACCTGCTCTTCGCTCAGCTTGACTGGCAGAATGCCGTTTTTGAAGCAGTTATTGTAGAAAATATCCGCATAAGACGGAGCAATAATAACTTTGTAGCCATAGTCAAGAATTGCCCATGGAGCGTGCTCACGGGATGATCCGCAGCCGAAGTTCGCACGGGAAACGAGTACGGAAGCGCCCTCGTAACGCGGTTTGTTCGGTTCGAAATCAACGTTCACTTCACCATTTTCGTGAAAACGCCATTCGAAGAAAAGAAATTGGCCAAAGCCGCTGCGCTCAATGCGCTTCAAAAATTGTTTAGGAATAATGGCGTCAGTGTCGACATTGACCCGGTCGACCGGGGCGACGATGCCTGTAAGTTGTTTAAACGGTTCCATATCGGATATACCCCTCTCTCACGTTCAATTAGTTCAACACTTCGGATTTAACTTCCCAATCACGTACGTCTGTGAAGCGGCCCTTAATAGCGGCAGCAACAGCCATTGCCGGCGATACCAGATGCGTACGTCCGCCGCGGCCTTGACGGCCTTCAAAGTTACGGTTAGATGTCGAAGCGCAGCGTTCGCCCGGTTTCAACACGTCCGGGTTCATGGCCAGACACATCGAGCAGCCTGCATCGCGCCATTCAAAGCCAGCCTCAGTGAAGATTTTATCGAGACCTTCTTTTTCAGCTTGAATTTTAACGCGGCCGGAGCCCGGTACGACGATAGCTGTTACTCTGTCGCTTACTTTATAGCCTCTGGCAATTTCAGCCGCTGCACGCAAATCCTCAATACGGCCGTTGGTGCAAGAACCGATGAACACATAATCGATTTCGATTTCAGTCATTGGCGTTCCTGGCTTCAAATCCATATATTCAAGCGCTGCTTCAGCAGCTTTACGCTCATTTTCCGTTGGTAGATCAGCCGGGAAAGGAACCGATGAAGTAATGCTTGTTCCCATACCAGGGCTAGTTCCCCAGGTTACTTGCGGAATAAGAGCATCAACGTCGAAGTGGACGACTGTATCGTACTCTGCGCCTTCGTCAGTTGTAAGCTGTTTCCAAGCTTCAACCGCTTCATCGAAGTTAGCTGGTGCGTATTCACGACCACGGAGGTAGTTAAATGTAGTTTCATCTGGAGCGATCAGGCCTGCACGAGCACCCGCTTCGATCGACATGTTACAAACGGTCATACGCTCTTCCATTGTCAAGCTGGTGATAGCTTCGCCAGTGAACTCAATGACATAGCCTGTTGCGAAGTCCGTTCCGTATTGCGCAATAACGCCAAGAATTAAATCCTTAGCTGTTACACCCGGTTTACGTTTGCCGTTAAAGCGAACCTCCAGCGTCTTAGCTTTCGATTGCTGCAAGCATTGTGTAGCCATAACGTGCTCAACCTCACTTGTACCGATACCGAACGCCAAAGCGCCGAATGCACCGTGTGTGGAAGTGTGGCTGTCGCCGCAAACGATCGTTTTGCCCGGATGCGTAAGTCCAAGCTCAGGACCCATTACGTGTACAACGCCTTGATCAATGCTGTCAAGATCGAACAGCGTTACGCCAAAATCTTTACAGTTCTGCGTAAGCGTATCGATTTGCTGCTTCGAGATTGGATCTGTAATATTGAAGCGGTCCTTCGTCGGAACGTTATGATCCATCGTTGCAAACGTCAAGTCAGGACGGCGAACTTTACGGCCCGATAGGCGTAAGCCTTCAAACGCTTGCGGCGACGTTACTTCGTGCACAAGCTGCAAGTCGATGTAAATAACGCTTGGCTTGCCCTCTTCTTGATGAATGACGTGATTGTCCCAAATCTTCTCAAACATTGTCTTTTTCGTCATTATATTCACCCCATCGTTTCATTAAATCTTCTGCGATTCTTAACTGAACCTACTATAGCATTTCTTTCTTCATTGATCCAAGATATAATATCTATAAAGTCTATAGGTAATAGCTATAATGGAAGTTTCGATAAATAAAGGAGCACATCCAAATGGAACTTAGACAGTTAAATTACGTTATTCAAATCGCATTGGAAAAAAACTTTTCGCGCGCGGCAGAAAAGCTTCACATCGCCCAGCCTTCGCTCAGCCAGCAATTGTCGAAGCTCGAACAAGAGATCGGCGTACTGCTCTTTCGACGCACGACCAACTCGGTTGATTTGACACAAGCCGGTCAAGTTTTTGTGGACAAAGCGCAAGCTATTCTAGATGCCGTGGAGCAATTAAAGCAGGAAATGGACGATATGGCTCAAATGCGCCGCGGCCGGCTCGTCGTCGGCACGCTGCCAATAACGGGCTCTCACATTTTACCGTTCGTATTGCCCGCATTCGGAGCTCAATATCCGCAGATCGAGGTGGTTCTCGTGGAAGATACGACTGCCAAGCTGGAACAGCTGACCGCAAGCGGCGGCACCGATTTGAGCTTGCTCTCACTTCCGCTCATTGACAGCTCGCTCTCCTGGGAGCCTTTTATGGAAGAAGAAATTTGTCTCGCCGTTCCGCCGTCGCATCCGCTTACCCTTCGTGAAGGCCCCATTGAAATTCATGAGCTGCAGGACGAGCCCTTCATAGGATTGAAGCGCGGACAAGGCTTCCGTCAAATCACCGTTGATTTGTGCGAGCAGGCAGGCTTCTCGCCGCAAATCGTGTTCGAGAGCAGCAACATTGAGACGATTCAATCGCTCGTAGCCGGCGGCATGGGAATCGCATTCGTCCCGCAAATGCTCACGCGGGCCAAAGGCGCCGATTTTACTCCCGTCTATTTGCCGTTAAATCCAAGACCAACAAGAACGCTTGTCATCGCCAGCCGCAAAGGGCGATACTTATCCAAAGCAGCGGACGCTTTTATCCGGACCTTGAATAAGACGATCAGTAACTTCCGTTAATTATGCCTCGTATATCGCCGGTCTGCGGTCTTCGAAAACGGGAATTTTGGAACGCACTGCATCTACCAGCGACAAATCGATATCCGCATAAATAATCGTTTCTTCTTCGCCCGCTTCCGCAATCGTCTCTCCCCAAGGGTCCAGCACGATGGAATGACCGAAAAACTCGGTGCTTCCGCTCGTCCCCATACGGTTGCAAGCGATAACGTACATTTGATTTTCAATAGCGCGCGCTGTAAGCAGCGTCCGCCAATGATGAAGACGCGGGTGAGGCCATTCTGCCGGCACGAACAGCAGCTTGGCTCCTTCCAGCGCAAGCTTTCTTGCCAGCTCAGGGAAGCGGATATCGTAGCAAATCATCAGCCCCGCTTGCGTGCCTTCGATTTCCAGCCTGCCTGGCTTATCGCCAGCGGCCAAATATTTCTCTTCATCCATAAGCCTAAACAGATGAATTTTCGAATAATCGGCTGCGACATTTCCTTCGCGATCGAAAGCATAGATCGTATTGAGCACCTTCTCCGACTTAAGCTCCGCTATCGAACCGCCGATAATGTGGACGCTATGTTTTTTGCTGAAATCAGACAAGAAAGTTTTTGTTCGCTCCCCATCCCGATCGGCAATCTTATGAATTTCCGTTAACGCATAACCTGTATTCCACATTTCCGGAAACATAATAACGTCCGGTTTCTGTTCCTGGCTAACCGCTTCCTCTAACATGTTTGTCAGCTTCGAGAAGTTCGCTTCCGGATTTCCTGCTTCTATATGCATTTGCAGCAGCGCAAGCCGCAATTTGTTACTCATCTGCCGTTCCTCCCGAGAAACCTTTTTTTCCTAATGATACCGTCTCATGGTTCTGTGTCAAGATGGGAACCGTAACAACGAAGCCTTTACTACTTTACGATAAAAAAGGAGAATGTCCGATATGCTTCCAAAACGTTTAACCGCACTGCTCATAGCGTGCTGCTCGCTTTTCTTGTTTACGCAAGCAGCCGGAGCAGCAGCTCACCCTGTACAAAGCGCTCCCGCTTCCGAAACACAGCTTAAACCTGTTCAAGTATTTGATGTAGCAGCGGGTAAAGTTGTGAAAACAATTCCGAATGATGCACAGTTTCAATCCTTTGCCGCTTCGTGGATCGGCTCCATTACCGGACTTGCGCCACAAATTACAAGCGACGAAAGCTGCAGCTACGTCTATCGCGTGCCGCTCGCGAAGCCGGCAACGGTTAAAACGGATGAAATTGCGGTCATATCCGACGATCTGTTTCTGTTTTACTGCAAGGACAAACCGCCGCTTCTGCTCGTATTTGATGAGAAACGCAGGCCATTTTTATTTCTTTTCAAAGCGGACATTACACCGTTTATTCAAAAGGTCGGCCTCCCGGCTGCCTAGCGTTCCGCTTCTCTTATCCACACATTCATGCTACATTAAAGCTATTGCCTAATATAGCGATTTTGTCATGTGGAGTGTGAAGGTATGGAAACGCAAATCGGTCAACACCTTATTCAACCTGCGGATCGGATGAATGGACTTCCGACGCAATTTTTTGCCAAGCTGGTCGCCAAAGCGAATGCGCAAACGGCCAAAGGACGCGACGTTATCAATTTGGGACAAGGCAATCCGGACCAGCCGACCCCTCCCCATATTGTTGCAAAGCTGCAGGAAGCTGCAGCAAATCCGTTGTATCACAAGTATCCTCCTTTCAGCGGCTACCCTTTTCTGAAGGAAGCCGTTGCGAAGCGGTACAAGGAAGATTACAACGTTGACGTTGACCCAACAACCGAAGTAGCTATCTTGTTCGGAGGAAAAACGGGACTCGTGGAGATCAGCCAATGCTTGCTTAATCCAGGCGACGTCTGTCTCGTGCCTGACCCGGGCTATCCTGACTACTGGTCGGGTGTCGCGCTGGCTGGAGCGGAAATGTCGTTTATGCCGCTCACGGAGCAGAACAGATACTTGCCTGATTACGATGCGATTAGCCCGGAAATGGCCCAGCGCGCAAAGCTCATGTTCATGAACTATCCGAACAACCCTACGGGCGCGGTAGCCAATGCTGAATTTTACGCTAAGACGGTCAAATTTGCCCAGAGGCACGGCATCGTCGTAGCGAGTGACTTTGCATACGGCGCAATCGGGTTCGATGGCAATCAGCCGGTCAGCTTCCTGCAAACGCCTGGCGCGAAGGAAGTGGGCGTTGAGTTCTATACCTTATCCAAAACGTACAATATGGCTGGCTGGCGCGTGGGCTTTGCAATCGGTAACGCTCAAATTGTGAAGCTGATTAACCTGATTCAGGATCATTACTATTGCAGCCTGTTTGGCGGCATTCAAGAAGCAGCGGCGCTAGCCTTGACCGGTCCGCAGCAGTGCGTGGCAGAATTGAGTGCCATGTATGAGAGCAGACGTGAAGCTTTATTCGGCGCACTCGATCAAATCGGTTGGAAAGCGGCACGCCCGGGCGGCTCTTTCTTCTGCTGGCTGCCTGTAGCTCCCGGCTATACCTCGGAAACGTTTGCCGATTTGCTGCTGCAGGAGGCAGATGTCGTGGTCGCTCCCGGCGTAGGCTTCGGCACACATGGCGAGGGTTACGTAAGGCTCGGCCTTCTAACGAATGAAGCAAGGCTGAGAGAAGCTGTCGAACGGATTGGAAAACTTAATTTGTTCTAGCTTCATTCATGCCTTTTGCCTTGCTTTACAGCAGCTTTGGATCATGTTATGATTATAGGAATTGAACATGAAACGTGATGACGGGACTAGTAAGCATGATGGGTCGCGATCAGAGAGTAAATTCCACCGGCTGCGAGAATTTACCGAAGGCCGCTTGCTGAACCTACCTCCGAGCGGCCGGCTATGAACCGGACAGCGCCTTCTGTTATAGGCTTAAGCTGGATGATTCTCCTTGTGACGATCATCAACAAAGGTGGTACCGCGGAAGCAAAGACTTTCGTCCTTTATGGACGGAGGTCTTTTTTGTTGTCACGAAACAAACATAGGATGGGATTAATGATGTCGGAACGTATCGTCGTAAAAATTGGCAGCAGCTCGCTTACATCAGAAGAAGGCGGCTTAAACCGTGAACGGATTCAATACTTTGCCGAAGAATTGGCTTCGCTGCATAAAAACGGTTCCGGCGTAATGCTCGTTACATCCGGAGCAGTTGCCGCCGGCTTTCGCCAAATTGGCTATTCGTCTAAACCTAAGATCGTACACGAGAAGCAGGCTGCCGCTGCAGTCGGCCAAGCGCTGCTCATGCAGGCTTATCAAGAGGCGTTCAGCCGATTTGGTATCGTTGCGGCACAGATTCTGCTTACGCGGGCAGACTTCTCCAACCGCCGCCGCATCCAAAATGCGCTGATGACCATTGAAGAGCTGCTGCGGCAGCGGATCATCCCGATCATTAACGAAAATGATACCGTTGCTACTGACGAGCTCGTGTTGAAATTCGGAGATAATGACAACCTCTCTGCCCTTGTTGCAGCCATGACGAAAGCGGCAAAGCTCGTGATCATTACCGATATGGACGGCTTATATACGGAGGATCCGCGCAAAAACCCGCAAGCTGTCAAAATCGAACGTGTTGACCAAATTTCCGAAGATATTATGAAGCTTGCCGGCGGTGCTGGCTCCTCCGTCGGCACAGGCGGCATGCGCTCCAAAATAGAAGCGGCCCGTATCGCTATGCGCGGCGGCGTACACGCGTTTATCGGCAAGGTGCAGCAGGAAGGCGACCTTGCGCTCGCTGTAGAAGGCAATGGCCGCGGCACCTATTTCGATACAAAGCTGCACAGCTTGCCGATGAAGAAGCAATGGCTTGGCTTTCACTCCATGCCGCAGGGCCGCATCACGGTTGATGACGGAGCTGTAAGCGCCCTGCTCGAAGGCGGCAAGAGCCTCCTGCCTGCAGGAGTAACGGATATACAAGGGGAATTCCACCCTGGCGACGTCATCGAAGTTACGAATCGCCAAGGTGAAACGCTCGGCCGCGGCGTCGTTAACTACGCGGCATGGCAAATTCAGGCTGTGGCCGGTCTGACTACAGAGGAAGTAAAGCGCAGAGTCGATGTCGCCCGAATCGAGGTTATTCACCGCGATGAATGGATAACGTTGAAATAATAAGGAGGATTAACGAAATGACAAGTGAAGTGAGACAAAAAGCGATGCTGGCGCAGGATGCTGCAGCCATCATGAACCGGTTAACAACGGATCAGAAGAATACAGCACTTATTCATATGGCAGATGCGCTTCTTACGGAGCAGGCTGCCATTATATCGGCAAATGAACTGGATTTGCAGCGCGGACGGGAGCAGGGCACGAGCCCTTCTCTGCTCGACCGGCTTGCCTTGAACGGCGAACGAGTCGCGGCCATCGCGGAAGGCCTGCGTCAAATTGTTGAGCTTCCTGACCCAGTCGGACAATTGCTTGAGCGATTCGACCGTCCTAACGGGTTAAAGATTGAAAAAGTACGGGTACCGCTCGGCGTTATCGGCATGATCTATGAAGCCCGCCCGAACGTCACCGTAGATGCGGCCGGACTTTGCCTCAAAACAGGCAACAGTGTCGTGCTTCGCGGCGGCTCCGCAGCGATCGAATCGAACCGTAAGATCGTTGAGGTTCTGAAGAAAGCTCTTGGAGCGACGGCCATGCCTGCTGATGCGATTCAGCTTATTGAAGACTCCGACCGCGCTTCAGTTAATGAAATGCTTAAGCTGAACGGATTGCTTGACGTTGTCATTCCGCGCGGCGGCGCTTCGCTCATTCGGAACGTCGTTGAAAATGCGACGGTTCCCGTCATTGAAACCGGAGCCGGCATTTGCCATACTTATGTAGACGCTGGCGCAGACTATCAAATGGCGGCAGAAATTGCTTTTAATGCAAAGGTACAGCGTCCATCCGTCTGCAACTCGATGGAAACCCTGCTCGTTCATGAATCGTTTGCGGACCGGCATTTGGCTGAGCTTGCAGAGGGTTTCATTCAAGCTGGCGTTGAGCTACGGGGCTGCGAACGGACGATTGCCCTGCTTGCAGAGGCTAAACCTGCTACCGACGAGGATTATGGCACAGAATATAGCGATTACATTATGAATATACGCATTGTACCGCACTTGGACGCAGCGCTTGAACATATTCACCGCTTCGGCACGAAGCATTCGGAGTGTATTGTCACGGAGAATGCTCAGCATGCCGAGCGTTTCATTCAAGAGGTCGATGCAGCTGCCGTATACCACAACGCTTCCACTCGCTTTACGGACGGCTTTGAATTCGGCTTCGGCGCCGAAATCGGGATTAGCACGCAAAAGCTGCATGCTCGCGGACCAATGGGACTTCCTGCCCTGACTTCAACCAAATTTCGAATTTTCGGAAACGGTCAAATACGGGGTTAACGTTACCTCAACCGAGAAATCTATTAAATTTTTTGGAGGAATCCTGCCATGTCCTTATTAACGCAAACCGGCATTGCCTCGCTTCAATTATGCTTTTACGGTGCAGGCTCGATGGCTGAGGCGATTGTTAGAGGTCTGATTAATGAAAAGTTAGTCGAACCGAAACGTATTTCCATGCTCAATCGTCAAAATGAAGAGCGGCTTGCCGAGCTTCATGAAAAATACGGCATTCAAACGATCGTGCAAGGCTCAAGCAACGAATCTTACTTACGCAATGCCGATATTATCTTTTTGGCGATGAAACCGAAGGATGCTGCAGAAGCTTTGACCGCAATCAAGCCTTTTATTTCACCCAAACAGCTCATTATCTCCGTTATAGCAGGCTTGTCGATCAGCTCGATCGAGCAGCTTCTGGGCGGGCAGGTTCCGGTCGTACGGACGATGCCTAACACCTCGAGCACGATCGGTCTTGGCGCAACCGGCATCAGCTATTCGGGTGCAGTCACTCCGCAGCAAAGATTGCTGACCGAAGCGTTCTTCAAATCCGTTGGCATTAATGCTATCGTGGACGAACCGCTTCAGCAGGCTGTTACGGGCGTATCAGGCAGTGGCCCTGCTTATGTTTATTACTTCATGGAAGCCATGATAGAAGCGGCAGGACAGCTTGGCTTAGCCCCTGAAGCAGCGAAGGAGCTTGTCGTGCAAACCGTGCTCGGTGCAGCTGAAATGGTGCGTGCGACAGGCGAAGAGCCTGCAGAGCTGCGACGTAAAGTAACATCGCCTAACGGAACGACGCAAGCCGCGCTCGAAGTAATGGCTGAGAACCTTTTCTCCGAGACGATTATTAAAGCCGTCCACCGCTCAGCAGAACGTGCTGGTGAGCTCGGCGCTGCTATTGAAAGGAGCATTTCGGAATGAACGGAGCATGTATTGCGACTTACCGGACCTATGATGATAAAGCCGATTTTAACAAAAAAGCTCTTTCAATCGCGGTCGGATTGACGGTTGGCAGCTGGACAGAGCTTCCCGAAGCACAAAAGGCTGAGATGGAAAAGCATCTTGGCAAAGTATTATCCGTCAACGTTCACGAGCCTGCTGGCGCAGCTCCTGGTGAGCGCTATGCTGATATCCAAATAGCCTACCCGGATATAAATTTTAGCCGCGACCTGCCTGCCCTGCTCGTCACTGTATTCGGAAAGCTATCGATGGATGGCCGTATCAAGCTTATGGACCTCGACGTTTCTGATACATTCGTCTCTGCTTTTCCCGGACCGAAATTCGGCCTGATCGGCGTTCGTGACCTGCTTGGCGTCCATGACCGGCCGCTGCTAATGAGCATTTTCAAATCGGTAGTCGGGCATAATCTTGCTAATTTGCAGGAGCAATTTTACAAGCAGGCTTTAGGCGGAGTCGATCTGATCAAAGACGATGAAATCTTGTTCGAAAACCCGCTCACACCGCTCGAGAAACGGGTTGAGGCCTGTATGGACGCTGCCCGCCGGGCGCAAGCTGAGACGGGTCAAAAGCTGCTGTATGCCGTTAATTTGACCGGCCCGACGTCGCAGCTGGCTGCGAATGCCCGCAAAGCTATTGATGCAGGCGCTAACGCTCTCTTGTTCAACGTGCTTGCATACGGGTATGACGTTCTGCACGAATTAAGCAGCGACAAATCCATCAATGTGCCTATCGCTGCTCACCCTGCCATGGCTGGCGCTATGTATCCATCGCCGCACTACGGAATAAGCGCTTCGTTATTGCTGGGCAAGCTGATGCGTCTCGCAGGTGCTGATCTTGTGCTTTTCCCTTCACCTTACGGCTCAGTCGTTATGCCCAAGGAAGAAAACTTAGCGGTTAAAGATGCTCTGATTGCGCCGATGCATGGTCTGCAGACAAGCTTCCCCGTTCCTTCCGCAGGTATCCACCCGGGACTTGTGCCGCTTATTTTGAAGGACTTCGGAACGGACGTTGTCGTCAATGCCGGCGGCGGTATCCACGGTCATCCGATGGGAACGGCTGCAGGCGGTCAAGCGTTCCGTCAAGCGATTACAGCTACTTTAAACGGAATACCGCTGCAGGGTGCTGCCGCACAAGCGGGCAACGAGCCGCTTCAAGCCGCAATTGATGCTTGGGGGATCAAAGAATAATGACAGACAATCATGCAGCTAAGAAACGCATCGTGTTTTGTGATTTTGACGGGACGATTACGGTCAACGACAATATCATAGCCATTATTAAACACTTTAACCCGGATGGCTGGGAGAAGATTGCCGAGCAAACCATTTCCCAGGAGCTGACGATCAAGGATGGCGTCGGGCAATTGTTCCGCCTCCTCCCTGCTTCAATGCAGAAGGAGGTCGTTGATTTCAGCATTTCCAATGCCAGGATTCGCGATGGCTTCGCATCATTTCTGGCCTACTGCAAAGAACAGCAAATCGAGTTTTACGTAACGAGCGGCGGCATCGATTTCTTTGTATATCCGATTCTCGAACCGTATGGCATACCTAGTGACCATATATATTGCAACGGAAGCGACTTCAGCGGCGAGCGAATTGAAATTTTGTGGCCGAATCCATGCGATGAGCATTGCAGCAACGATTGCGGCATGTGCAAAACGACGATCATGCGCCGCTTCCCGGCTGTTCAATATGAGCGGATTATTATCGGCGACAGCGTAACCGATTTTGAAGGCGCAAAGCTCGCCGATATTGTATTTTCGCGTTCCCACTTGACCGTGAAATGCCAAGAGCTCGGTTTGCCGCATCATGAATATGAAACATTCCACGATATTATCCATTATATGAATGCCGAAAGGAAGACTGCGAAATGAGCTTTCAACAAATCGCATTAGAGGATAAGCAGCGGGCATTATCTGAGCTGCGCGACGTGAAGGAGCTGTTTGCCTCGCGCGGCTTGTTCCCGGGAACAAGCGGCAATCTATCCATACGCGTTGGCGATTACAAGCCGGATGACTTCCAATTCGCAATTACTGCCAGCGGCAAAGATAAAACAGTTCATACGCCGGAGGACTATTTGTTCGTTGACCAAGACGGCAAGCCATGCGAGACAACCCGGCTTAAGCCATCCGCGGAAACGCTCATCCATTGTGAAATATACAAGCTAACTGGCGCAGGCGCTATTTTCCATGTGCATACTGTATTTAATAGCGTCATTTCCGAATATTTCTGGGACCGCAAGTCAGTGCCCGTCGACGGTGTCGAGCTGATCAAAGGCTTTAATATTTGGGAAGAAGAGGCGCACATCGATATTCCGATCGTATCGAATTTCGCCCATATCCCTTCTATCGTTCCTGAGGTCACGGAGCGAATCGTTCAGAACATTCCCGGCATACTGCTGCGCAAGCACGGGATATATGCATGGGGCGCCAATGCTTTTGAAGCCAAGCGTCACTTGGAGGCATTCGAATTTATTTTCGAATATGTATACCGGTTGGAAATGCTGACTCGCGGCAATGTTAAATAAGTTACAAGCAAAATAGAGCAGTCCAAAACGTGTACGATTCGTTTTAGACTGCTCTTTATTATATACAGGACAGGACTTGACTTTGACGTAACGTTAAGGTTCACAATGGCTGGAGGAGGGGATCCGAATGAAGGTGCACGAGGCAGCAAAGCAGCTTGGGGTAACACCGCGAACACTGCGGTTTTACGAAGAAAAAGGGCTAATTAAGCCGCATAAAGAAGCAGTTAACGGATACCGGACCTATTCCGTTGATGATCTTCTGCGGCTGCGCTGGATTGTATCGCTGCGAGAGCTTGGCATGCCCGTCTCCGCTATAATCGAAGCTTTACATTCGATAGATGAGCCGGAAGCATTCATTCGCAAAATAGACGGTGCTCGCGCATCGTTGTATGAGGAATGGGTGTCCGCTACCGAAGCGCTCAAAGCGCTTGATGAGACGATTTCCGCTTGGCAATGCAAAGGGTTAGCGAGCCTTTCACAGGCAGAGCAAGCTGCCGGTCAAATGAAGCAGAACCGTATTCTTCGTACTTCTTGGAGCGATCAATGGAATTATGACGAAATAGCGCTGAGGTATGGCTATCATGCGCATCTTGTCACGCTAGAAGGTAAGCTGACTGAGGAGCAATACAAGTACGCCCTCATTCGCACAGTCGATTGGCTTGATCCGGGTCATGACGAGCATGGCCTGGAGCTTGGTGCCGGCAGCGGCAATTTAACCGTATTGCTCTCTGCTTACGGCGCAAAGGTGACTGTCATTGAGCAATCTGTCGAAATGCTTGCGATTATAAGAGACAGACTGCCTCAGGTCGATGCAAAGCAAGGCAATATGCTTGCACTGCCATTGGCATCAAAGAGCTTTTCTTTCATAGGCTGCAGCTTTGCTATGCATCATTTAAACCATTCACAGCAAGTACTCGCTCTCGAAGAAATGGATCGTGTGCTGCTTCCTCGAGGGCGGCTGGTTATTACTGGACTTATGACGGAGACAATGGAAGAGAAAAATAGGCTTTATGACCCGAATTCCGATAAATCGCTTACTCATGCCGCAGATAGCAGCCAGCATGATGGCAGCCAACAGAAGAAGCTCTTTACCCCATCATCATTAGCGCAGCTTACCTACTGGCTTGAAACACATGAATATTCAACCGTATCCGAGAAATTGAATGATCATACGTTGCTTGTTTTTGCTGTAAAATCATAAAAATTAATCGTAGTATTACGATCCTTTTACGAGATTCTCGTCACTACACGTACACGTCATTCATTGGCTCCTGTGGAGGTGTGCTAGCTGTTTGATTGGATTTCATACAATCAAACAGCTATCATGGGGAGACGTTATCGGAGTTTGGGTGGATTTAGTACAGTCAAATGGTCAGATCGGCTTCATGTGTTCATGATTTTCCGGTTTTGACTGCATGCTTTCCACTCAAAAACCACTTAAACGACGAATGGGCCGCTTTTGCCTGTATGAAATACAGGCAAACATAATACTGGTAATAGAGGACCCACTCTAGACTCTAAAATGTTTTATTACAAGTCAAAGACCGTAAGTTTCACCAACGACAAATAGCAGAAGTATCTCAACTTCCACAAAAAAAGGCCGAGCCTCTCGGCTTAGCCTCTTCCTCCCCGGAACTTTTGTGCATGAGCACGCGCTTCGTCCGCATTGGTTACCCGGTTACGGCTCCATTCGATTAGTATCCGATCAATATACCGCAAGCTGAGCTTACCGGCAAACACCGCTTCCTTGAGCGCGAAACGAATGATTTCATCGGTGTAACGGTCCTGATCGAGCCAACCGGTAATCGTCTCGCATTCCATAGGTGACAATAATCGCCCGAACTCTTGCTCGAACACGCTGAACAGATCCGATGACGAAGCGGAGTGGTTCCTCGTCGGCTGGCGCTCAGCCTTCCGCGTTTCCCGCTTCTGCTCAGCGGTCAGCTGCGCAGCCTTGAGCAGCCATCCGTTCCAGTTATACCGCTCAGATTGCTTGCCTGAACCACTGTCAACATACTCGTCAATCGTTAGAAACTCATCCTTCATTAATCGGCCAAGCATTTGGCCGACCTCCCGGACTGAAATTCCCATCCGATCGGCAAGCTCCTCCGGCGTAGGAAAATCATTCATATCCGCTTCCATATAAACCATGATTTGCAGCAGCAGCATCGCTTCCGTATCCGATAATTCAAGCTGGCGGTAAGTGCGAAGCAGCATAGCGGACACATGTACACCGCCCTCCTGCAGCGCAGCTGCCATCCCGTGCGAATACGCCTTCCAAATCTCGTTGTTCACTGCCTGCTGCCTCCCTATATGATCCAATTAAGATGTCTTGGATTTTTTGACAAGATTATAAGTATCTCTCGCAATCAACAGCTCCTCGTTCGTTGGGACAACGAGCACTTTAACGCGGGAGCTGCTCTTCGAAATTTCCCGTACGTCCTTCCGCCGTTCCTCATTCCGTTCTTCGTCAAGCTCGATGCCGAGAAAGGTTATTCCCTCGCACACCGCTTTGCGCAAAGCAACGGAATTTTCACCGACGCCTGCTGTAAACACAAGCGTATCGAGACCGTTCATCGCCGCTGCATAAGCGCCGATATATTTTTTCAAACGGTACGTGTACATGTCAAAAGCAAGCTTCGCATTCTTGTCGCCTTCGTTCATCGCTTCGGTGACCTCTCGCATATCGCTGCTAATCCCGGATACGGCAAGCATGCCGCTATGTTTGTTAAGCATAGAATTAACTTCATTTAAAGTCAATTCTTCTTTGTTCATGACAAAAGGAACGATAGCCGGATCAAGATCGCCGCTTCTCGTACCCATCATGAGCCCCTCGAGCGGAGTCATTCCCATGCTGGTATCAAACGATTTGCCGCCCAAAATAGCCGCGCAGCTTGCACCGTTGCCGATATGGCATGTAATCATTTTGAGCGACTCAAGCGGCTTCTGCAAATAATCGGCAGCTTGTCCGCTAACATAGGAATGAGAAGTGCCGTGAAAGCCGTACCTGCGAATTTTGTGGCGACGGTATAGTACAGTCGGAATAGGGTACAAATACGACGTGTTCGGCATCGTCTGATGGAAGGCCGTATCGAATACGACCGCCTGCGGCACATCCGGCATGTTCGTTTCTACCGCGCTGATCCCCATCATATGTGCAGGGTTATGAAGAGGCGCAAGATCGAAGAGCCTGCGAATTTCCAGCTTAACCTCCTGCGTCACGAGAACGGAGCTGCTGAACGTCTCTCCTCCATGCACAACCCGATGGCCGACCGCCTCAATTTCGTTCATATGAGTTAAAGCCCCATGCTCCGGATGAGTAAGCATCTCGGAAACACGCTTCACCGCCGTTACATGGTCTAAAATTTCACTCACTTGGCGAACCTCCGGTTTATCTACCGGCTCGTGCGTGACAATGGAGGAATCCATTCCGATACGCTCAACACGGCCGCTCGCAAGCACCGATTCGTCCCGCATATCGTAAAGCTGATATTTTAATGAAGAGCTTCCGGCATTGATGACAAGTACTTTCATTAGATTCTGTCTCCATCCTTATCGTATTTAAAAAATCCGATTCCGGATTTGGCGCCAAGATGTCCGGCACGCACCATTTTTTTCAGTACGATCGATGGACGGTATTTCAATTCGCCGTATTCACGGAACATACGGTCGAGCGCGGCCAGCACCGAATCCAAACCGAA
The DNA here is from genome assembly GCA_051750645.1 of Bacillota bacterium. GTDB lineage: Bacteria > Bacillota > Bacilli > Paenibacillales > Paenibacillaceae > Pristimantibacillus. The sequence goes on from JBNJJW010000003.1 coordinate 68,835, forward strand.
GCGGTCACACATTTCGAAAGGTCCGTGCTGGAAGGAGTAGCCGATTCGCATGGCATTATCGATATCTTCTGCAGATGCAACACCCTCCTCTAATACGTGCAGCGCTTCATTGATGAATAAGCAAATGAGGCGAGTTGTGACAAATCCGGGAGATTCAAATACCATAACGCCTTTTTTGTTAATAACCTCTTCAACAAAATGCTTCGTTTTTGCAAAGGTATCCTCGGATGTCTTCAAACCGCGTACAATCTCAACCAAATCGATCTTGAACACCGGATAAATAAAATGCATGCCGATCACGCGGTCCGGATGCTGCGTTACACTTGCTAGCTCGGTCAAGCTGAGCGTTGACGTATTGCTTGCCAAAATAACAGCCGCTCCGCAAATGCGGTCGATTTCCTCAAATATAGCCTTTTTGCTATCCAAGTCTTCCGTTATCGTCTCAATAACAAGCTCGCAATCAGCAAGCTCCTCGTAGCTTAGCGTCGGCTCGATGCGGTTCATGATGAGCTTCTTCTCCGCCATCGTGATCGCCCATTTCTCGATTTGCTTATCCAAGCTAATTTCAATCATTTGCTTTCCGTATGCAAGACGTTCATCAGAGCGCTCGACAATAATGACATCCAATCCTTTGGCAGCAAGCATTTCCGCTATGCCCTGTCCCATCGTTCCGACTCCGACAACGCCGACCTTTTTTATGTTCAATGTAAATAACTCCTTTTAGTATGGGGAGAATGCGTCTTATAACCTATTGAGAAACATTCTCTGATGATGTGGTTCAATCTTATTATAACGAATTTCATCAAAAAAAGAAGGCGGACAGACACTCCGCCTTCAAATTGTAATATTGTAAACGTTTTATGCAGCTGAATATCGGTCTAATAGTATCCGGAATTCATCTCCGCTTAACGTTTCCTCGCGAAGCAGCGTATGCAAGGAATGTGTAAACACTTCACGCTTCTCCTCGAGCAACGATTTTGTTCTGATCATCAGCTCATCCAAAATCGTACGGTTGATGCGTGCCCAAGCGTCCGGCGTCATCATCGAGGAATCTATAATACCAAGCTCGGTCAAGCCCGATTCAACGAGCGTCCTTACAATGCTTATCGATTGCTCAAAGTCGCCGCGCGATCCGGTGCTGCGGTTACCATAGAAGATTTCCTCCGCGGCTGCCCCTCCCAGAGCAATCATTATTTGACCATGCAGAAATGATGTTGTATACAAATAACGATCCTGCTGCGGGTTATGGCGGACGTACCCGAGCGCCTGTCCGCGAGGGGATAAAGCTACCTGCGATACGCTGCCCGGCCGGATTAGTTCTGCTGTAATGGCATGTCCAAGCTCGTGCAAAGCAACACGCTCCCGCTCTTCCTTCGTTCCTTCCCGGTCCGTTTTCTCGCCCATCATTACTTTATCAATCGCCATGGATAGATGCTTCTCTTCGATGGTCCCGCTATTCTCGCGCATCGCATAAATGGCAGCTTCATTCATGACGCTTTCAAGCTGAGCCCCGGAGAAACCGAAAGATTCTGCGGCAATACGCTCCATATCAACGCTGTCGCTTATTGGCTTATTTTTTGCATGAATGTTTAAGATATGCAGCCTGCCCTTTTTATCAGGCAAATCGACGCCGATATGCCGGTCAAAGCGTCCCGGTCGAAGCAGCGCGCTATCCAGCATTTCCTTACGGTTCGTTGCCGCTATCAATAATATGCGCGGTGATTCGTTAGCGTGAATACCGTCCATTTCAGTCAACAACTGATTCAACGTTTGATCGTATTCCCGCTGCTGACCGCCATCCCTCTTACCTCCGATAACCTCAATCTCATCGATAAAAATGACCGCATTGCTCTTTCCAGCTTTATTCGCTTTCGTTCGCGCTTCCTTAAACAAATCACGTACCCGGCCTGCTCCGACGCCCACATACATTTCCACGAACTCACTGCCTGAAGCAGTCAAATAGATGGAGTCCGTATAGTGTGCGGCCGCTTTTGCCAGCAGTGTCTTCCCCGTTCCGGGAGGACCATAAAGCAATATCCCCTTCAACGGACGTATCCCAAGCTTCGCGATCTCATCTTGCCTAACAAGAAAATCCAGCGCCTCTACAAGCTCCTGCTTGGCACGCTCCTGCCCTCCGATTTGATCGAAGGAAAATGGAGCCGCTTTTGTTGCGGGAAGCCGCTTCCGGCTCGGCAGTGCGGTCAACTTCCCTCTGCTTCGCATCGAATAGAAAACTGCGAATCCTAATATGCCAAAAAACAGGATTGGCAGCACATTTTCTCCAATGAATATTAAAAACAGAATAAGGACAGGAACAAATCCAATAATGATCTCTAATGCATATTTACGCATTCGACCACACCTCCAACTGTACAGGTGTGCGCGGAAGCACGACATATTTGGCAGACACCGCATCTTTAATCGTTATATATACATTTGTTTCATCCATCTCTGTCAACACGGTAACATCTTTATAGGCCTTAGCTGCTTCGTTCATTGCTTTGGGGATGTCTGAATAAGACTTTGTCTCCATTGCTTCTGCAACCTGAAACAAAGAGGCATACCAAAGCTCATCAAGCTGCTTGCTTGGTTTCGATTCAATTTCAAGCTCAAGCTTACGGTCTCCAAACACGTCTTTACCATTTGCGGCAATCGTTTCATATATCGTTCTAACATTGGCGTCAGTTGTTAATTCTAACTCAACCGTTACATGCTCGCTGTCCATTATTGGCTTCTTCGCTGAAACGACACCTTCTATTTCCTTTACAGCTTCCTCTAAAGGGGCTGCAACGGCCACTTGATTGTAGATGGCCCATCCGCCGAAAAATATGGAAGCTGTCACAGCAGCTGTTATGATAACGGGTATTATACGCGGTCTCATCATAATCAAATTCTCCTTCCATTGCATATATCTCTTTCCGTATATCAATTCCGCTATACGAAAGTATATCATATTTGACTGCAAGAAAGGCTGTGTAAAAATAGGAAACGGAGCCTCAAGGCTCCGTTTTGGCAGGCAGCCGGTAGACGCTAATAAATGTACCGCTGTCAAATGTATAAAATTCATAAAAATAACGTGCCGGCCCTTGACCGATCGAATAATAAATTTCCCAGACCGGCTGACCGTCTAGCAGACCCGGCTGAATTCGCTTCACCACAGCATCCGGTTTAGCGGCTTTAAACGAATCGTTGATTGATCGGGAAGAAACGCTATCAAAAGCTTTAATGATTTTAGGCTGAGTATCCTCGGTTATCCATACGAATACCTCGTTATCTTCGTCATCAATTCCTTCGACGATCCAGCTCTCCGTATTCCACACATGCTTATAGATGTTCTCAACCTCGACAAGATTAGCAGCATCAACGGCTTTTGCCTTAGCATCGCTTATTGCCGACCATTGCGGCATTTGAATGTCACGGTAATAAATGAAGAACACCGTAATGAATAGCAGCAAGGCGGCTATGCTAACGAACAGCCAACGCTGCAGCGTCATGAACGGCGGGCGTTTCTTGGCAATCACTCGCATTAGGCTTGCAGCAAGCGGTCGAAGCTCGCTTGCGCCTCGTAACGAATTTTTTCTTCGTCCAGCAATGTGCACTCACCGTTCCGGACAACCTGACGGCCGTCAACCCACACATGCTTCACGTCGCGGCCAGAACCGGAGTATACGAGATGTGAGACGATGTCTGTCTTAGGATAGAAGTGTGGCTGCTCAATATCAATCGCAATAAAATCAGCCTTCTTCCCCTCCTGCAGGCTTCCGATATCCTCTTGCTGCCAGATAGCTTGCGCTCCGTACACGGTTCCCATCTTTAAGGCTTCCAATGCCGGTACTGCGGTAGGGTCGCCGGATACGCCTTTGTGCAGCAATGCGGCAAAACGAATTTCTTCGAACAAATCCAAATTGTTGTTGCTCGCGACGCTGTCTGTGCCGAGCGACACGGTTACGCCGGCCCGGAGCAGCTCCGGTACGCGGGCAATCCCGCTTGCCAGCTTGAGGTTGCTGACAGGATTATGGGATACAGAAACTCCTCTAGCTGCAAGCAGGCCAATTTCCGTATCGTTTAGGTGAACGGCGTGCGCCACTAAAGCGGGCCGCGAGAAGAAGCCGAGACGGTCCAAATGCTCCACTGGACGAAGGCCGTAGTCGCGGACGTTTTGTTCGACTTCCGCAATCGTTTCCGACATATGCGTATGAAGCGGTAAGTTATATTCATGCGCAGCTTGAACAAATCTCTCAATATAATCAGGCGGACAGGTATATGGCGCATGCGGCGATATCATCGTCGTAATTCGGCCGTCTGCTTTTCCGTTCCAATCTCGCGCGAATGCAATGGCTTCAGCAAGCTTCGCATCCTGCACATCTGAAGGGCAAAGACCAATAACACCCCGTGTCAAGCACCCCCGCATGCCCGATTTCTCGACCATTTGCGCAACCTGGTCCATCCGGTCATACATATCAACAAAAGCGGTCGTACCGCTGCGCAGCATTTCCACAATAGCAAGAGCACTGCCGGCACGCGTATCCTGATCGAAATATTTGCCTTCCATCGGCCACATCTTCTCCTCCAGCCACACCTGAAGGTTCTGATCATCCGAATAGCCGCGAAGCAAGCTCATAGCAGCATGACCGTGCGTATTAATAAGTCCTGGCATGAACGCTAATTTGCTGCCGTCCATTTTTTGCACGCCCTCGGCAAGCTGCTTCGGCGCTTCTGCTCCTAGATAAGTGATGCGGTCATCCGTTACGACCATATGTCCTTTAAACGTTGGCTGTGCATCATCCATCGTAATAAACAAACCGTTTTCAATCCAAATCTGACTCATCCTGCGCGTCTCCTTCTCTTCCTAAATAATAGGCTAAACTCAGCAATTCCTTCGTGAAATCCGCATTATGAATCCGAACCTCCTCGGGAACTCTCAAAATAGCAGGAGCAAAATTCAATATACCCTCCACCCCCGCTTCAACAAATTGATTCGCTACATTTTGCGCTTCAAAAGCAGGAACCGTTATAATGCCGATTCGAATTTTTTGCTCCTCTACCGTTTTTACAAGTTCACTCATAGGCAATACCCGCAAGTTATTTATGCTAGTACCTATTTTGCCGGGATGAACATCGAAGACTGCTGTAATCTGCATGTTATCCTTAGAGTACTTATTATAGTTGCACAAAGCATGACCCAAATTGCCCGCTCCGACTAAAGCAACCTTAATCGTCTGATCCACCTTTAATATTTGACGGATTTTTTCGATCAAATAGACGACGTCATATCCAATTCCCTTGCGTCCGAATTCACCGAAATAAGCCAGGTCCTTCCGTATTTGAGCCGGGTTCAAATCAAGCTTGACGCCCAGCTCTTGTGATGACACCGTTTGAATTTCCCGGATATGCATCTCGTTTAATACTTGAAGATAAATAGGCAGCCGCCTGACTACAGCTTCCGATATTTTAGCTTGCTTCATCGCTTCTCCTCCTCCGATCTTGGAGCAGCTTGAACCCCCATCGGCTCCTCTAGCTTTGCTTCCAGCCATTCCCTCATCCTCGGTACCATTTGATCCGTGTGCATGGTTTCGATCTTAGGACCCGGCAGTGAGTATAAGAAATGTTTACCGTAATACGTATCGATTACTCTTGTATCATATATGATTACGATTCCTTTGTCTTGAGCGGTTCGCACAAGCCGCCCAAAGCCTTGCTTAAAGCGGATAACCGCTTGCGGAATCGACAGCTTCATAAATGGATTTTGTTTTAAACGCTGCAGCATTTCCGCCTTCGCTTCCGCGAGCGGATGGTTCGGCGGTTGAAACGGAAGCCTTACGATAGCTAAGCATATCAATGCTTCTCCAGGAATATCAACACCTTCCCAGAAGCTGCTTGTGCCAAGCAAGACCGATTCAGGCGTCTGGCGGAATCGTCTGGTCAGCTTTGTCCGGTTACTGCTGTCAATGCCTTGTCCAAGTACCCCGATTCCTGCATCGCTAAGCTGATCCTTCAGCGGCTCATACACTTGCTTGAGCATACGATAGGACGTAAACAGCACCAGCATTCTGCCCTTTGTCTCTTTCGCCGAATCGGCAAGCGACTTCACTAACATCTCCAGATAAGCGGTATCTACAGAGGCTCCTTTTAGTACAGGAAAGTTCCGAGGAATAACGACGAGCGCCTGCTCCCGGTAATTAAAAGGTGAAGGAAGCTGTACCGTTTTCAGTCTCCCCTGCTCCTCATAACCGTTCAATCCCAGCTGTTCTTCTGCATATTGAAATGATTTTTGCACGGATAAGGTGGCTGATGTCAGAACTATGCTCTCTTTCACATCGAAAAAATGCTTTTGCAGCTGGGCGCTCACATCAACTGGCATGCCATACAATTGTACGGAGCGGTAACGGTAGACGCTGCTCGCTTCAATCCAAAAGACGGAATCGGCAAGCTCTAATTTGATAAAAGTGCGCAGCTCATCCTTTACACGCGTTAAATCGCGAACTGCACCGTTCAGATCGGTAATAATGGCTTGCACGGCTGAATCATCGATTCGGTCTTTAATATCGTTTACCATTTTATCAACAGTACGTACAACTCGGTTAAGCTCTGTATGTACATTTGCTTCAACGGTAACCGCATCCTCCCAGCTCGCTGGCAGTAAATTATTTTTCAAGCGGCATACCGCTTGACCGTTATCGGTCAGACCGTCTGAGGATGAAGAAGTAAAGCTGTAGAACAACTCAAACAGCTTATCCCAATGTTCCTTTACCTCTTGGAAAACGGGAATGACCGTATCGATCGTTTCGATCCAAGCTGTCTGATGGTCATTATCCTCATGCAGCAGCTTTTGCCGCAGCGCGGGAAGCAAGCCTGAACGATTATCCTTGAATAGCCGTAAAACAGCCTGAGTTAAAGAAAAATAATTGATTTGCATCCCAAGATGCTTGCCTGCAACCTCTTCAACATGATGCGCCTCATCTATAACAAGATGAGTATAGGAGGGCAGTAAACGGTGATCAGCCTGGATATCGGTAAACAACATCGAATGATTTGTAATACAAACGTCGGCGATATTCGCTTCATGCTTCGCGCGGTGATAAAAGCATCGTTTGAACCAAGGACATGCGCGGTTCAAGCAGGAATCCGCGTCGCTCTCTACGGTTGACCAGAAATCGGCGCCTTTGTTGCCGAAATTAAGCTCCTCTTGATCTCCGGTTTCCGTCTCGCCAAGCCATACGACCATTTGAGCGGCTGTGACTGTGTCTTCAATCGGAGATACGAGATCCTTTGTATTCACTTTCCCTTCAAATTTACGCAAGCACAAGTAATTGCCGCGGCCCTTGAAGATGGAAGCTTTAAAATCAAAAGGAAGCACCTCTTCCAAAAGCGGCAAATCACGTTGTCTGAGCTGCTCCTGCAAGTTAATGGTATGGGTGCTCACAACTACTTTTTTACCGTTTTGGATACTATAATATAATGCGGGTATTAAGTAACCGAGCGATTTCCCTGTTCCCGTCCCTGCCTCAATAAGCAAATGCCTATTGCTGTTAAGCGCGCTGTACACCTCTTGGAACATTGCAGCTTGTGCTTCGCGCTCTTCGTAATTTTCGAACTTCTGCTCAAATCGCTGCTTCACATCGGCTAAATAGCTGTCGAAGGCCACGTCTTTTAAAGGCTCTTCATTGCCGCTAACGCTGCGGGGCGGCTGCTCATCCGTCCATTCCCTCGCCTTTAAAGCAAACTGATTAAAGTAATCAAACTCATTCGATTCGAATACGGTATGAAATTCCATCTTCTGCTGTGTCAGCTTAATAAACCAACTAAGATCACTGCCGTCATCAATAAGCGCGGATAGCCGCTGCAATGTGAGCAGCGGCATTTTGCGAAGCTTTTTCACTGTTTCGATAAATAATAAAGCAGTTGCCATTGCATCGCTGTCGGCACGATGATGCTGGTCATGCGCGATACCGAATAGCTCAGAAACAGCACCGAGCTGATACGTAGTAATGGTAGGATATAAAATGCGCAATAATTCAATCGTATCCAGCCTGCGGCCGGCAAACGTATGGTAGCCTGAACGGTCTAGCGCTTGATTAAGAAAACCAGCGTCGAACCCGACATTATGAGCGACGAGCACTGCGTCATCGAGCAGCGGAATAAGCTTGACAAGTACTTCGTTAAGCTCCGGAGCTTCGGCTACCTCTGTATCATCAATGCCCGTCAATTGCGTTATGAAAGCCGGTATTGGGATGTTAGGCCGAACAAAGGAGCTAAACGTATCGATAATTTCAAGCTCATCCGAAACGATGACCAGCCCGACCTGCAAAATGTCATCCTCCGAGCCGTGTCCCGTCGTTTCTAAGTCCAATACTGCAAATTTCATTTATTCCCCGATCCTCTCACAAACAGCACAGCTCCGTGCTTCCGAAATATAACGATAATTGCTGGGGCGTTTCTTGGCATGATTTCAAATTATTAAGCGGATCCTTGAAGCTCGGACAGGCATCATGCGCCTTCTTGAATAATTTCTCTGCTTGCGCCAAGTTCATGTGCACCGCTTGAATGCACCCAAGCGCATTATAGCCCATCGCCAGCCATTTGGGAAAGTCCGTTAGTGCAATCAACAGTTGAAAATGCCGCTGTGCCTCGTTCCAATTTTGCATATGCATGTAAGTCATGCCCAAAAACAGCCGTGCCAAATTACATTCAGGCGTTTGTACGATCACCGATTGAAATTGCACGGCTGCCTGAGGAAACATAAATAACTTATAATAGCCTTGTCCTTTGGAAATGATCGGTGCAGCCTCATTTGGAATTTCTAAATCGGCGGCATTGCAGGTCTGACTTGCTTTCACAGGAAATTTCTGCACATGTTCTTCAGTCGAAGATGTTGGGTTTGATTCAAGTACAATTTGCTTTTCTTTAAAATCAGCGAATTTCTCCTCGAACTCCAGCCATTGTTCAATGAACGTATCACTCATTTTTTTCAGCTCGTTCATTTGCTTCACATATTCCTGCTTTTCCTGTTCGCCTGCACCTGGATACTGTTCAATAATTTGATCAAGCATTTGATTCATGGATGAAAACATATGCTGAAACATACCGCATCCCGCCTTCGCCAAAGAATTAAGGAGTGTTATGTTCATTTTTTGTTTCCGGGCGGCTTTTCATACGGCGTACCAGTCGTTACATAACACAGGGACTCTCGTCACTTATCAAGCATTTACAGGATTGTTCCGTGAAGCTCCTCCGATAATAACTGTAAAGGACGATTGTTCTGATCTAAAATGGTAACAATCGGCTTGTGTTCCCTTGCTTCATCGTCCGTCATCATCGCATACGATATAATAATGATCTGATCACCCGGCTGCACTTGTCTTGCTGCTGCTCCGTTTAAGCAAATAACGCCTGATCCGCGTTCACCGGTAATGACGTAGGTCTCAAAACGGGCGCCGTTGTTATTGTTTACGATTTGCACCTTTTCATTTTCCCATAAATTAGCCGCATCCATCAAATTCTCATCGATGGTAATGCTACCGACATAGTTCAGGTTCGCTTCCGTAACGGTTGCCCGGTGAAGCTTGGACTTCATCATCGTTCTGAACATGTTCACTCACCTCCATCGCATCCAATAAACGATTATCAATTAATCGCGTAGCACCGAATTTAACGGCTAAAGCTAATATTAACGGTTGTTTTAGATTTTGCAGGAGTGCGTCCGGCTCCGGTGCCTGGAGGCTGGGATAATACAGCAATTCCGCATAATCGATTACCGCTTCGCTAGCTTTATCAATGTTGACCTTCACCTTTGCCAGCAAACGCTCTACGGTCATCTTCGGCTCATTTGACCATTTCATTGCTTGCTGCAGCGTTTTTGACAATACAACCGCCTGCAGCCGGTGCTCCGCGCTCAAATACACATTACGGGAGCTTAATGCAAGACCATCGGGTTCTCTAACAATCGGACAAGGTACGATTTCAACAGGCATATTCAAATCATTGACCATTTGCTGAATTACCGCAACCTGTTGCGCATCCTTCATTCCAAAATAGGCCCGGTCAGGCTGTATGAGATGAAACAGCTTGCTAACGACCGTACCTACTCCATCAAAATGGCCGGGTCTTGAAGCGCCGCACAGCCGATCTGTGATTTGATTAACGATAACTGAGGTAAGCGGTTTTTCCGGATACATTTCTTGAACGGAAGGTATAAATACAAGATCAGTCCCGCACTCCTCGGCAATCGCCACATCACGCTTCTCATCCCGGGGGTAACGATCCAGATCCTCATGGGGGCCAAACTGCAGCGGATTGACGAAAATGCTGAGAACCGTTACATCATTTTCCGCTTTTGATTTGCGCAGCAAGCTCGCATGACCTTCATGCAGATAACCCATCGTCGGTACAAAGCCTATCTGTTTACCATCTTTGCAAAGATCGGATAGCTGCTGCTTAAGCTCTGCTTTCGTTCGACAGATGTTCATGTCAGCTGACCCCCTTCTGAGGCTTCGAGCTATCCTGCGTTTCTTTTTCATTCACGCTTTGCTCAGAACCTCCGTAAAGCGATTGAACTGCTGCTGGCTGAGCGGAGAACACATGCTCCTCCTCCGGGAAAGCACCTGTTTTCACATCTTCCACATAGGACTGAATGGCATTTCTTATCGTTGTGCCGATATCCGCGTATGTCTTCACAAATTTTTTCTCAAAATATGGAGAGGAATATTGCAAAATGTCATGATAGACAAGCACTTGGCCGTCACAACCGCGTCCTGCTCCAATCCCGATAACCGGAATCGTTAAAACATCACTAATTAATGTAGCTAGAGGCTCGGTCACAAGCTCCAGCACGATGCTGAAAGCACCCGCTTCTTCCAGCGCTTTCGCATCATTGATCAATCGCTCCGCGTCTTTATCGAGCTTGCCCTGCACCTTATAGCCGCCAAGCTGATGGACAGATTGCGGCGTCAAACCAATATGTCCCATTACCGGTATGCCTGCTTTGACAAGTGCTGCTACATCCGAAGCAATGTCCGCTCCGCCTTCGAGCTTCACAGCTTGAGCGCCGCCCTCTTGCATGATTTTCGCAGCGTTGCGCAGCGTTGACTCACGTCCGATGCCGTAGGTCATAAATGGCATATCAGCAACGATGAACGTATGCTGGGCACCTCTGGCTACCGCTCTTGTATGATAAACGATATCGTCGATCGTTACCGGAATCGTCGTATCATAACCCAATACGACATTTCCAAGCGAATCGCCGACAAGAATAACGTCAATTCCTGCCTCTTCAGCGAGCTTAGCTGAAGGATAATCATAAGCTGTCAAAACGGAAATCGCATTGCGTTCCTGCTTCATCTTCTTCAAATTCGTAATCGTCAGTCGTTTCCTCACCAGCTTCATCCCCTTTTCAATGATAGGATAAACACAAAAAAACCTTTTAGCCGCTGCTAAAAAGGTCCCCAAACTGAAAAGGAAACGATTGCTTGTCGTGCTTCCTTCTGTCTCGGTCCCTACGGCTCAGAGCAGAGTGTGCATTTCCAACCATTTGCAATGTGTCGCCATTCTTCAACAGTGCAGCTTCCTAAGAATACCGCCTGTTAGGTTTAGTTTAGCAAATTTTCTGCATTCCGTAAACGGATTCAAGCTCCCTATAACGGTTCGCCCATTTCCGCAGAGAAAACAGGCTTTACGGAGCCGTCTGCCAGCTTAATTCGAATAGCTCCGGTATCGTCAAGGCCGATAGGCACCCCGACAATGTCGCCTTGCGGCGTAATGAGGCGCGCCGGTTTACCGAGTGATACCGATAGAGCCTCCCATAACGTGACGATTGGACTAAAGCCTTGCTCTTGGTAGAGGAAATAAAGCTGCTCCCACTCCTGCAGAAAATCTGTTATGACATCGATGCGATCCAATTTCTGACCGCCCGCAATTCGAAGCGAAGTAGCTTTCTCAAGCAATTCCACAGGATAATCGTTTTCCTCGAGGTTAACGCTTATTCCGATACCTGCAATTACAAACGTAAGCCGTTCATCCTCTGCCGCCGATTCGAGCAGAATTCCGCTTATTTTTTTGCCTTCAATAAGCAAATCATTCGGCCATTTGATTCCGATAGGCAATGCCGTGATCCTTTTTAAGCTTCTGCATAGCGCAACGGCAGTCAATAATGTAAGCTGCGGGGCAAAATAAATCGGCAAGGACGGACGCAGCACCATGCTCATCCAGACGCCTTTCCCGCGGGGCGATACCCATCCGCGTCCCATGCGCCCTCGTCCGTTCAGCTGTTGCTCTGCAATGACTAACGTTCCTTCAGGAGCCCCTTCTTCCGCTGCTGCCCGTGCAATATTTTGTGTAGACTCTACCGAGTCAAACAATTGCACCTCTTTGCCGAATACGTTAGATTTCATTCGGCTAGCCAGTTCAGCTTCAGATAGGTTGTCGGGTATACTAATAAGCCGGTATCCAAGCCGTCTAGAAGCCTCAAACCGGTAGCCTGCTGCCTCAAGCTTCCGAATTTGCTTCCAGATCGCTGTGCGGCTCACACCCAGCTCCTGACTAATGCTCTCTCCGGATACATATTGCCCCGGTTGAAGCTCAAACAATTGCAGCAAAGATGTATTATTCATGATTGATATCCTCTTCATCCCATTTAATTGCTTGCTCAATAAGCGGCAACCGTTTATTTGGCAGCTCACCGCTCGCCGCCATAAACAGCAGCTTGTTCAACCATTCGCTTATCCAAGGGCCTGCTGGACGGCGCAAATGCGTCTTCAGATCGCTCCCGCTTACGTTAAGCTGCTTGAGTGAAGAAATCGGCATTTCATTCAGCCAGCCGGTTAAACGCGATAGAAGGTCAGATGGAACGCTCTGTTGCGGCTCGTTAATCGTCTGTGCTACTTCCAGCCACTCGATTGCAGAGCGCTCACCATAACGGATTATGGATCTTATCCAGCAAAAATGGAGCTTGCGCTCGTCGGTTTCTTTTATATGCATTAGTATTTCCTTATGTATGGCAACAATCGCTGTAATCGATTTAACTCTATGATTGGAAAACCGCAGTACGCGAAGCATTTGCTGAGCTGCTTCCAAGCTCATATTTGTACCAATCGCTATTGCAGCCCAGCGCAAATCAACCGACTTTAGCTGATTTATACTTGAGAATAGCAATTCTGGATTTTTTGATCGATAATTTCCCTTAAGTAACTGCTCTGTCTCCTCCAGAAAAGGTTCCTTCAGATAAAGCAGCAGACCGCTGGCCGCAACAAAATGCAGCCCCCTTTGCGGTGCGTCTCCAGCCAGCATTTTATCGAGCTCCGCCTGTACGCGTTCCATCGCAATGTATTTCATGAGTGCGCGATGACGAATCAGAGCTTTCCATGTCTGATGAGCAGGAGAGAGCTGATATACGCCAATAAAACGTATAGCCCGGAGCATCCGCAGCGCATCTTCTTGAAAACGCGAATCCGCATCGCCAACGCATCGGATTGTTCCTCGTTTCAAATCACGGAGGCCGCCAAAGGGATCAAGAAGCTCCCCCTTATCGGTAAGAGCCATCGCGTTCATTGTAAAGTCCCGGCGAAGCAGATCACCTTCCAGATCCGTAATATAGAGCACGCTTTCCGGCTTGCGGTGCGCCTCATACACAGATTCCTGTCTGAAGGTCGTCACTTCATAGCTCACACTGTCCTGTATTACAGTAATCGTTCCATGCTGCAAGCCCGTCGGAATACAGCGCTCAAACAGCTTAAGCACTTGCTCCGGACGGGCTGAGGTAGCGATATCGACATCTTTAACCGGTAAGCCCAGAACGGTGTCCCGAACTGAGCCGCCGACAAAAACGGCTTCATATTGGTGCTCCTGAAGCCGCCTTACGATGGGCAAAGCTGCAATAATTGAAACCGGCAACGATAGCCTCAAGTCGAACACCATCCCTCGCAGCAGCGGAATTAATTATCACTGCACACAGCTACCGGCAAATTCGCCTCAATACCAAGTACACGATAATAAATGTGCTCATACTGCGTAGTTATAAGATCGTTACAAAATTCATTTCTTGCTCTAAATATACAAGCTTGCTTGAATTGCTCGTGCAGCTTCTCGTCCAGCAGCAGCCGCTCTGCATTTTGGGCCATATCTTCGACATCGCCGATTGGCGACAAAAAGCCGGTCTCTCCATGCGTAACGAGCTCAGGAATACCTCCGGCATTCGATCCAATAGTCGGAACGCCGCATGCCATCGCTTCCAGCGCCACGAGTCCGAAGCTTTCTTTCTCCGAAGGCAGCAGCAGCAGGTCTGCCATTGAAATAACTTGAGCAACGTCCTCCTGCTTCCCGAGGAAACTAACACGATCCTCTAGTCCGAGTTGACGAATTTTGCATTGTATTTTCGAAAGCTCCGGCCCTTCCCCTACAAGCAGCAGCTTTGATGGCACTTTCTCAGAAACACGCGCAAAAATATCAATAACATCTCCAACACGCTTTACAGGACGGAAATTAGATATGTGCATTAAAATTTTCTCGTGAGGGGCAGCATAATCCGAACGTAAGGAAGCCGCTTCACGCGGATAATAAACGCGCTTATCAACAAAATTGTAGGTTAAATCAATTGGTGTTGTAATATCGAGAAGCTGTCTCGTTTCATTAATCAAATCGTTAGATACCGCCGTTACAGCATCGCTCTGATGGATCGCTAATCGAATTAAGTCCTTCAGAGACTCATCCTGCGCAAGTACTGTAATATCGGTCCCATGCAAGGTTGTAACCGTCTTAAGACCGTTTCCGTTCATTTGCTTAGCTAAATAGGCGCAAACAGCATGCGGCACTGCATAATGTACATGAAGAAGATCAAGCTGCTGCATTTTAGCGACTTGTGCCATTTTGCTTGCTAAAGCTAAGTCATAAGGAGGGTAGCGGAAAACGTAATAATCGTTTACTTCGACCTCATGAAAAAAAATATTTTTTCTAAAATGTCCTAGCCGGAATGGAATGCTGTGCGTTATAAAATGAATTTCATGACCGCGTTCCGCCAGCAATTTTCCTAATTCGGTAGCAACGACGCCCGATCCGCCTAAAGTAGGATAACAGGTTATCCCAATCTTTAATTTTCTCGCCACTATTGTCGCACCTCCTGTATTCGTCACGTTTAACTATTGTATTCAACAAGAGCTGTACGATTTGTCAAAATAATTGTACGGCATGAGGGCGCTTCAAAGCAAAGCCCTCCGCATACATCCAGCCGCGTGCTTGTCCCAGCAGTGCATCGCGCGCCTCCACTCGTTCTATATAACGATTTGTAAGCGGCGTCGCTACACGATCAGCGTCTGCTGAAGCTGAATCGAACTGTGAACGGTAAGCCGACAACGCATCGCGTTTCGTCTTATAATGATCGCTTACATCAACGACAATCGATACTTGATCCACATCATTTATATAATAATAAATAAGCTGGTCGACCTGAACGGCCGGCAGCTCCGGCATATATCGGCGCAGCTTGGCGTTAAACACCGCTTCTTCAATTAATCTGCTGCAAGCCACATGGTCAGGATGGCGGTCTACCCAGTAGGGAGCAAACACAACACGGGGCTTTAACCTGCGAATTTCAGCAACGATCCGCTCGATTTGAATCCGGGTCGGTTCTAATCCCCGATCCGGCAGACCAAGATTTGTACGGGCGCTCAGACCAAGTACCGCCGAAGCGTCAGCAGCTTCCTGCTTGCGCAGCTCCACGGTACCGTTAGAAGACATTTCCGCTTCCGTCAAATCACACACACCTACGCGATAACCGGCTTGTACATGCTTCGCTATCGTCCCGCCCATTCCAATTTCCGCGTCATCCGCATGCGCTCCAAAAACAAGAATATCAAGAGAGTCTGTCATTCCGCCGTACCTGGTTTATATTTGTGAACAAGCTCCCGCCAAGCAAAGTCGCCGCGTTCCAGCGCCTTTACAAGCAGCTCGGCTGATGCTACGTTTGTCGCTACAGGAATGCCTTGCACATCGCATAGCCGAAGCAAAGCGATAATATCCGGCTCATGCGGCTGTGCCATTAAAGGGTCGCGCAAAAAGATTATTAAATCCATTTCGTTCTGCGCAACCAATGCGCCGATTTGCTGATCCCCGCCGAGCGGTCCTGACATAAAGCGATGAATCGATAAGTTTGTTTGCTCCATTATCCGAGTACCTGTCGTACCGGTCGAATACAGCTTGTGGGGTACAAATACATGCTCATAAGCGATAACAAAATTAACGATTTCCTCTTTCTTGCGATCATGCGCAATAAAAGCAATATTT
The DNA here is from genome assembly GCA_051750645.1 of Bacillota bacterium. Lineage (GTDB taxonomy): Bacteria > Bacillota > Bacilli > Paenibacillales > Paenibacillaceae > Pristimantibacillus. The sequence continues at coordinate 85,104 of JBNJJW010000003.1, forward strand.
AACATGCCGTTCCCCTCTCCCGCTGTCGAATGAGACTAATCCATAATATGTTCAAAGCCATAAATCAAGCCGCTGTAAGTCATAACCTTTTTAACCGCTACATTTACACCCGGCATATACCCGGCGCGGTCGTAGGAGTCGTGACGAATTTTGAGCGTTTGCCCGTATCCGCCAAACACAACCTCCTGCTGCGCGAATACACCTGGCAATCTTACGCTATGTATACGGAATCCATTGTAGTAGCCGCCGCGAGCGCCTTCTATTACTTCTTCCTCTTTAGGATTGCCTTGACGAAGTTCTTGGCGAACCTGCGAGATAAGCTCAGCTGTTTTGATGGAGGTCCCTGAAGGCGCGTCCAGCTTTTGATCGCCGTGATATTCAATTATTTCGACATGCGGTAAATATTTCGAAGCCTGAGCCGCGAATTTCATCATCAAAATAGCTCCGATAGAAAAGTTAGGAGCGATCAGTCCGCCGATCCCTTTTTCCTGACAAAGCTCGTCCAACTCTTCGATTTGTTCAGGTGTAAAACCCGTTGTCCCGATTACCGGACGGACACCATACATAATAGATGACTTTGTATTGCTGTATGCAGCGGCTGGCACAGTGAAATCGACCAATACATCTGCCTCTGCACCGCTTAACGCCTCATCAAGCGTTGCGCTGACTGTCACGCCTGAATTTGTTTTACCGGCAAATAGGCCGGCGTCGATAGGACCTGCTGAAGGATCGACAGCAGCTACCAGCTGAAGCGCCTCGTCCTCCAGCACCATTTTCACAACTTCGCGCCCCATTCTTCCGCCTGCGCCTGTTACTGCCACTCTAATTTTTTGTGTCGACACGCTAATCACCTGTTCCTTTTTCTTTTTCGTACATTTATCCGAACGCGATGCATACGCCGTTTCCGGTTCACATCGGCAAATAGCCTCCGCGCTGCCGAATGGCCTGGATCAAGCCGCATCGCTTCTCGTGCGTTTGCTGCTGCCTCATCGAGCCGGCCCAGTGAAGCATATACAACACCAAGCGTATAAAACGCCTCAAAGCTTAACGGATCAAGTACGGTCACTTGGTTCAGAAGCTCTGCCGCTTCCTCAAGTTTAGGCGGCTCGGCTGCGAGCAGAAGATCCGCTTCTGCAAGGAGCAGCCTTGCTTCAACGGTCTGTAAATGATACTGATATTCGGCATGCTCCGGATCCAGTCTTAGTGCTTCCTCCGCATATAGCTTTGCTTTTGCCCACTTGCTGCTTCGTGCGCATGATACGGCACATTTATGATAATATGATGCATTTTCCGGTTCTGCGGCAATGGCTTGCTCGAACCAATATATGGCTTGCTCGAAATCGCTGTTAAAGATGAATTCATAAGCTTTCTTAATGCAGCTCTCCCCATCCATACGCCCATCCTCCTTGTACACAGGTTGATGGTACAGCATATGTAGGGAGCTTGTTTACAGTTCGGTCATTTTCTTCGTCCACCGATTCGCATCGCGGGTAGCAAACTTGTGCATCACTTTATTGTGAGCTTCCGTTAAATCAATATTGAGCGAATTAGCAAAGCAAGAAAGGATAAACAAAATATCACCGAGCTCCATTTCGACGGAATTTTCCGCTTCATCGGCCTTTTTCGGCTTTTCTCCATAAAAATGATTGACTTCCCGGGCAAGCTCTCCTACTTCCTCTGACATTCTGGCCATAAGAGCGAGCGGACTAAAGTAACCTTCTTTAAATTGAGAAATATAATCGTCTACTTCTCGCTGGATATCTGACAACGATTTATCTGACATCGGTACAGTTCCTTTCTGTCAATAGCTATACAATACTATGTTAACGTAAACGCCCAATTAAAATCAATGTTTTTCGAAAGTCACAATTGAGCCATACTACACGTGAACAGGTATATGCTATACTGCCTGTACATTAGCTGACGAAGCTAGATTCATTTCACCAAACTTAGAGGAGTGCTGCTGAATGACAAATACGCTGCAACAATTGCGGATTATTATCCCGATTTTAATCGGTACTGCTATATATGCTTTCGGATTGCACTATTTCGTCCTTCCCAATCAATTAATGGAGGGCGGTGTCACTGGAATAGCTGTACTGCTCAATTATGCGGCAGGTTGGCCTCTCTCGATATCAACCTTGCTGTTAAATATACCTTTATTTTTGTTAGGCTGGAAAGCGCTTGGCCGCGGGCAAATGATTTATACACTGGTCGGCGTTGTATCCCTATCATGCTTCCTGGCTCTTATGGAACAGCTTATACGCCTCGAATGGCTGATTCCATTCCAAAGCACAAAAGACTATATGCTGGCTGCATTATATGCTGGTGTAACTTTAGGAACTGGACTTGGCATCGTTTTCCGATTTGGCGGCACGACAGGCGGAGTAGATATTGTGGCCCGCATTTTAACCCGTTCAAAGGGCATTAGCATGGGACAAATTATTTTGACGCTGGATGCGGTTATAATCGGAGTTTCAATTCTTTACATTTCGGTCGAAAAGGTGCTTTATACACTCGTTACCGTCTTTATCGCATCTAAGCTAATCGACTTCATTCAGGACGGAGCCTATGCGGCAAAAGCATTTTCCATCATAACCGAGCAAGGCAGCGTCATGTCTAAGCAAATTACGATTGAATTGGATCGCGGTGTGACGCTAATTCCAGCGAAGGGCGCTTTCTCCGGGCAACAAAAAGAAGTCGTCTATTGCGTCGTCCAACGGCAGGAAATTCGCCGTTTAAAAACGATCGTCCGCAAGATCGACCCCCGTGCATTTATCGTTATAAATGAAGTGCATGACGTTTTTGGCGAAGGTTTTAAGGAACAATAGGTATTAAGGAAGCGGCTTGACTCCGAAAGGATCTGTTTTGTATTTACGCCAGCCTGAATAGGTTAATACAGCTGAAATAATTGCTCCCAGAAAAAGCGTCCAACTCAGCGGGTTGGCTGTTGCTAAGGGAGCGACAGCAGGCATGACCTCCGCCCGTCCGCTATGATCAAACATTTTTACAATTGCAGTATGCAAAGCCTTTAAGGAATGATTTATCATTACCTCGTTTAAAGCGTTCGACTTTTTCGTTTCTAATAGCTGGTTCGTGTAACGTATCCGTTCATTCAACTCAGCACCATGCATGCTGCCGTATATCATGCTTATTGCAGGTTCAATTCGCTTGGCATGCTCCTGTAAGCTGTTCATTGTTGCACGGGCAGCTATTGCCCCGTCTCCGGTTTGACGCTTCCATGCCTTCTCCACGCGTGACAGATCGTCCAGCATGATGCTCTCATATTGAAGCCATAGAGCATGCTCAGGACGAACAAGGGCATCCGTCGCAAGTCTTATGCGCGCTGCTTCCATCAACCATCCCGAGCTGGCTTCGCTGCTTGTAATTGTTTGCTCAATCGCCTTCGCATCTTGTTCAATGGCAGCCCAGCCTTCCATTTTTCCGGATTTCCCCTTTAGCTCCCCTTCAATCATTCGTTCTAGCTGCTGAACGTGAAGAAAACCCGCCTGACGGTTATCTGTATTCGCTGCCTCATATAAGGCGTTCGCCGTCTCATCCAGACGGGAAAGCTGATTATATGGACTAGTCGAAAGAATCGAAATATATGGACTTAAAGTAGCTGAATCGCCCCAGACTGCGCCGGCCGAACCGATCGTCATGACGATACATATGACGAATGGAACAATAAATCGTACCTTCATGGACATCCCCCCATAGATCACTCTATGAGGGGATGTCCAGCGTTATACCTTCTTTCTGAAGCGCCATATAAGCATAGCGGCGCCAAAGCTCAATAAGGATAAGGTAAACGTAAAAGTACGAACGGCTGACAAATCATCATCCAGCTCATCCGCAAGATACGGGAAAACGCCGAAAGTATAGTCGACCGTATCATTTAATAGAAGCCAGCCAGTTGCAACGGCCAATGCCGCTGCGCCTGCTTTCATAAAACGGAAGAATAGCAATGCTTCAAATGCCATCCCCAGGTGGGAGGCGATAAGCATGTAATGCTGCCAATATAAATCAGCACCCTGCCACGCGCCTGCAACAATCATCGCAACTGCCCATATCCCGTATTTAACCGAGCAAACGACGGCTAACGCCTCAATAAGGCTGCGCCCCATCATGGCAAGGCGATATGGCTTATGGGGAGGAAACAACAAATAAAGCAATGATATTGTAAAAAACAAGCTGGCTGTTGGTGAATCAGGGACAAAAACGATTTGCCACAACGGATGTTTATTAAATGTAGCAATTAATTGACCTTCATACCAAATGTACCCGTATATCGTTCCCGCCAGATTGACTAAGAAAAGCAGCCACAAAAATGAACGGTTAAGTAAAAAATCGCGGCTCCAAAAAGTAGCGAGCATATGTAACCACTTCTCCTTCATATACCATTCAAAAAAAACCTGACCGCATAATACGATCAGGTTTTCCTATTATTTGAGGTTTACTCCGTCGCTGCTTTCTGTTTAGAAAGCCATGTTGTCAATTGATCGATTTCTTCAGCCGACAGCGTATCAGCGAATGCTGGCATTTCGCCACGACCATTCGTAACCACTTCAACGAGCTGTTCCTTCGTCATTCTATCTCCAACGCCCACAAGGCCCGGTGCATTGCCTTGACCTTTCAGATCAGCGGCGTGACAACCAACGCATTGTGCTTGCTTTGCAATATCCATTGCCGGATCGTTTGCATCAACAAGTGATGCTTCAACAGCTGGCTTCGTGTAGTTCGGACGCTCTTGGCCAGCTTCCGCTGCTTCGCGCGCCTTCTCTTCACGCTCGTGATGCTCCGGTATTTGACCATTGATTTCCAATTGGTGAGTGTAATGATCCCAAGAAATTACGGTCAAATATACGCATGCAATAAGTGAAAGTATCATCAACGATGAAGCAATCGGCCGGCGGTAGAAGCGGCGTTCCTTTCCTGTGTCAAGGAAAGGAGCAAGCATCAAAGCGCCGAACATGACGCCAGGTACGCCCATCGTGCCGAGCAAAATGTAATCTTGCGATACGTACGGATATTTCAGAAATTGATACAAAAACAAGAAGTACCAGTCAGGCATCGGTATGAAAGCCGCGTTCGTTGGATCCGCTGGATAACCGAGCGGTGCCGGCTCCGCAATGACCCAAGTTAGAAATCCGACCAAAACGACGCAGCCAACCATCCATTCCTTTAGCAGGAAGTTCGGAATAAATGCTTCCGATTTACCTGGAAATGACGTATAGTCCGGCGGAATGTTCGGATGATTGCTTTTCTTTACACGCGAGTCGCCGACGTAGACAACCTTCTCGTTCGATTTATGACCATGCGCCATAAGTAAGCCCTCCCTTCGCTTAAAGTGGTCCCGAAATACCTTGCTTCCGAATCATTAAAAAGTGCGCAGCCAGCATCGCGATCAGTGCGCCAGGCAAGAAAAATACGTGGATCGCAAAGAATCTTGTGAGCGTTTGCGCGCCTACGATATCGCCACCGTAGAGGAATGTCGCGATATAGGGTCCAATTACCGGAACAGACTCAGCAATTTGAACACCAACTTTAGTTGCGTAGTAAGCTTTGTTATCCCAAGGCAGCAGGTAGCCTGTGAACCCTAGGCCTAACATGATGAAGAAAATGAGCATTCCAACTACCCAGTTCATTTCGCGCGGCGCTTTGTAAGAACCGGTAAAAAATACTCGAAGGGTATGTAGGAACATCATAACGATAACTAAGCTTGCCCCAAAATGGTGCATGCCCCGTACGATTTGTCCGAATGCAACCTTATGCTGCAAATAGTCAACGCTTGCATAAGCGTTAATAATGTCCGGAACATAATACATCGTCAAGAACATACCGGATAAAATTTGGATAACCGTTATGAAAAACGTCAAGCCGCCGAAACAATAAACGAAAGCGGAGAAATGATGTGCTGGATTAACGTGCTCAGGCACTTCATGGTCAGCCACATCTCTCCATAGCGGCGTAATGTCAAGACGTTCGTCAATCCAGTTGTATACACTTTTAAACATCTGCAATACGCCCTCCTTAACTCGTTCTTGTATTCGGCATTACCGGACCTAAGTATACGAATCCGCCTTCAAGCTTCACTTCGTATTCATCTAATGGAGTCGGGGCAACCGTAATGTTTTTCCCGTCTTTCGAATAACGTGCATCATGGCAAGGACAATCGTACTCATTTTGGCCTTTCGTATTCCAACCGATTGTACAGCCTAAGTGCTTACAAACCGGCGAAAGAGCAAAAATCTTATTGTTTGCATCCTTGGAGATCCAAGCTGAAAGCTCCGGATCACTGACGTACCAGCCATCGACCTGATGAATTTTAAATTTAAATTCTTGAGGCTCGTTCGTAATTTTGCTTTCTTCCACAACTTTTACGTAAGTGCCCTCACCCTTATTAACCAAGAGCGGGTCCACTGCAAAACGAACCATCGGCAATACCGCGCCACCCATCATAAATGCAGTCGTGCCGCCGAGCGTATATGACAAAAACTGACGCCGGGACATTTCTTTGCGCTGTACCGGTCGATGCGCGGTCTCGTGTTGTTCATGGTTACTCATCTTCTGTTCTAACCCCCTTTGCCAACCATATCTCGCGTCTTGCCGAACGGCAAAAACACATGACGAACTAGGACATAACTTATAATAGCCTAGGTGCTTGGGAGCGTCAAGAATATGGCTGGATATTTGCGCGGTTATCAAAATGCCGTTCAATAATTTGTTATCATTTTGTCACAATTGACCTTGTCTGGCATTTGTTTTCCCCAAAATCCGATTATATTATACGAAAATTTCATCTAGATCATCATGCTTGTCCACTCCAAAGAGCCCGAATAGCAATAGATACGTCTGCTTGATTCGGAAGATTATCTTCTTCATCCGGTCGGAACAGCAAATCGGCAGCCGGACATTCGAAATTAATCTCCTTGTTAGCAGTTACGACAATTAAATAACGAAATCCCGCCCGTTTTAGGGATGCACACCACTCGTTCAGCATTTCCATGAACTCGCTGCTGCCTGATATGTAATGACATGCAGGATAAGTAACCACTCTGCCCTTAAACGGTATTTCTATCAAATCCATCAGATCCCGCAACCGCTCCAGCCATTCGGTTGCTTCGTAAGGCTTCTCCGTCCCCGTCATTCCTGTTACCGGCAGCAGGCATGTGTCCAAGTATGGACTTAGTTCCTCCCACTGCTCTCCCGATATTTCGCTAAACTTCATTTTTCTCACCCCACTCCTAAACGTAATGACACTTTTGCTGCTTCTATGTTACCTCCAATCGCACCTGTTGCCAATTCTTATCTATCAAAAAAAAGCCTCCATGTAATAGAATCGGACTCACAGCCCGTTCCAACATGGAAGCTTTCCGCTTCGCTGCGTCAACCAAAGACTGGGCAGCTGGCGCTATCGTTTTAAAGCATTCAACTGTTTCGCAAGACGGTAAAACGTATCCTCGTCACCTGCGGCCAGCGCTTTATCAATTGCGCTGTAAATTTGATTCGTTTGAAACTTCAGCACCGCCTCGTCCAGAACAAACTCTGCAGCCAGACCGAGCATTGCTTCATACGTTACTTTCATTTTGTCCATAGGATACACCTCCAACCGGCGTTAAGAGATCCTATATTCTATCCCTTTCGTCACGTAGCTCTCCATCGTCCTTCTCATACGCTGCAAATCGTCCTCTGTCAACTCTCTTACGACTTTGGCGGGTGTACCGATAGATAGAGTATAGGGTGGTATTTTTTTATTCTCTGTAACAATCGAACCGGCTCCTATTAAAGCATATTCACCAATGTCTGCGCCGTTAAGTACGATTGCCCCCATTCCAATTAATGTGCCCTTGCCTATCGTACATCCGTGTATAATAGCGCCATGTCCGATAGACACCTCTTCATCTACTATTAATGGTTGATTCGTATTTACGTGTCCGATTACCCCATCCTGAATGTTGCAGCTATTGCCGATTTGAATCGGTGCCAAATCACCGCGCAGCACGGCATTAAACCAAACGGTGCTATGCTCTGCGATTGAAACGTCGCCAATTATTTTAGCGCCTTCCGCTATGTATACGCTTTGGTGGATCACAGGCATAATGCCCTTGTATGGTAACAACATTTTTCATCCGCTCCCTGTAGCATCTCAAATTATAGGTGGTGAGATTCTACCAAGAGGGGCATAGAAAGTCAATGCAAAGAGATAGGTACTTGCTCCTCTAAGCTTACGCCTGCTACGATTGCTCTGCCAGCCTTCGTCATTCGAATGACAGTCCCATAAAGCGGATGCTCGCCGAGGCGAAGCATTCCTAAATGAACCATCATCGTCATAACTCGCTGCTCCAGTATCGTTTTCGCATCATCGTAATAGTAGGGCTTGATGAAAGGCACCAGCACGCTTCTTAACGACTCGACGGTAACCCACTGTTCTGCAAGTGCATTTATCCAATGAACAAGCGACAATAGATGCGTTACCGGACCTTTATACAGCTTCAGCCAAAACCGATATAACTGCTCCGCTTCGCCAGGCGGACGAGCGGCCATACGTTCCTCGCCTGCTGCCGTTACAGCAAGAAACGATTGATTCTCGCTAATGTACTTGGAGAAGTAGCAAAAGTCGTATACAAACGAGAAACGGTTCGGGTAATGATTGAAATGTCTGCCGTAACCAAAGCGCCACTCGCCTTTAGCCGGCAACTCCTCTTGTACGCCGAATCGCTCAAGCATCTGCTGCGTAAATCGTTTGTACATAGATCCGTCAGTCGTAAGCTGCACCTCATTGTGATAAGTGTAATGAAGCAGCTGCGTGACATCATCATGCATCAGCATTTGCTCATCGCGGTAAACCGGCGGCTCATCCGTATACTGGAGCTCTGCCGCAAACCTCTTCGCCAGCGTATCGCGAAAACGAGACTTTAAATCATTAGGCACTTGAAACAAGTACCTGCTCGGCCCGCTAAAGCCGTTAAATAACCATCCTTGATGCTTGAACTTCGCGATCATCTCTCTGGGGCTTAGCGGATTGGCTGGAGCCTCCCCATTCTTTTTGGTTCGTTTCGATTTTTTCGGCGGTTCTGTCTCTTCTTTAACAGCTTCATTGCCGAATCTGCTTTGTTGCACTCGCGCGATCAAATCCTCCAAGCTATAGGAATTGCGCGATTCGAACAGCAAAGAGTTAAGGAAACGTAAATCCTCCAGCTTCATGCTGCTTATTTGCGCTTCAAAAACATCATTTCGACTTACGGTAGAGAGAATGGATTGAATCAAATCGTTTTTGGAGTGGCCATTGCACTCGCAACGGTAAACGTCTGCAATTCTGCTAAGCTGTTGTATATCCGCATAACCTAGCATATCCGATAAATTCATAACTCTCCCCCTTTCTGCCAGGTCCAGTCGTTAGATACAAGAGACCCGCTTCGTAAGCGTTCTGTGCAAGAATGAGCGTCTGTTAGTACCATTATGGGAAATTATTATTTTTTTTATAACCTTTATTAAAAATGTCTTTTTATACAAGCGTAAACGGCTGTCGCCATCCTTGGCGGGAAAAGCTCGTTTCGCGGTGAAATATAAGCTTAGTTATAAGTGTGAAACATATAAATTCTTATATTATAAAAAAAGAGGCTCTCCTTCTTGACGAAGGAGCAAGCCTCTATTTTCCAACAATTATTTGTTTAAATGAATCGTGCAATTGTAAAGCCGAGGGTACCACTTATCATTTTGCAGCTCCAAAATGGAGTATGACAGGTTCGTCAGATGCTGATCCTCCAGCTCCTCACAAAGCTCCGACAGGACTTGTGCAATAAAACTGCCGTGCGACACCACGAGCAAATTACGATCCGGATACTCCTGCCGCCATTCAAGCAAAGCGCTTAATCCGCGAGCTCTAACTTCCGCATCAGGCTCCACGCCTTTGGCAGCACTTCTCCAATCCTTCCCCCAACGCGCGTGGCGTTCCTGCTCCATGGTCCCCTCAACCTCGCCGAAATACCGCTCCCGCAGCCGCTTGTCTCCCTCGAGCAAAGGAATGTTTAGCTTCTCCGCTATTATCTGTGCGGTTGTATAAGCCCTCTGCAGGTCACTTGAAACAACGGCATCCCAAATACGTTGTTCACCGCTTAGACGATCAGCTAATGCAGCCGCTTGACTAATACCCTCCGCATTCAGCGGGATATCGGTTTGACCTTGAATTTTCCCTTCTGCATTCCAATCCGTCTTGCCATGACGTACCCATCCAATTAACAAAGAAAATTTCATCTCCTTTTCTATATAAACAACAAAAGCCCCCTCAGGGGCTTATAAGAGCAGCTTCGTCAGCTTCGCGTCCTGGACAGCCAATTTAATATGAGCAATGTCATGATTATTCCGAGCAATGACAAAGCAACATAATATTGGGGAAAAGCAGGCACTACTTTCAGAACGAATGGATCGCTAATACTGGCTACCGGAACTTCCGCATAGAAACCCGCGTTAACGATCATCCCTTCGCCTGATGCATTTGCTGTATCCATTATACCCGAAAGTTCGGCAATTTCAGCTTGTGTCGGGCCATCCTGATTATCAAAAACGAATACGATAAAAGCAGTGGCAAACATAGCCATGCAGGCTGCTACGATTAGCGCTAAATTACGGCGAAACGACTTGGAAAATTGATAGCTTTTGTGCGGGACCGGCATCAACCACGATTGCTCAGCATAAATACGCTCCATTACGTTGCGGTTCACATGCTCAGTCGGGCCAATCAAGTCATCCTCTTCGGATAAGAAACGAATCATTTCATCGCTTTCTTCCCAAAGCTGAAATTGCTCAGCACAGGCTTCACACTCGAGCAGATGACGGTCAATGGCCTTTCGATCCTCATCCTGCTCAGATAAATCCCAATATTCGCCAAATTTGTCTTGCGCATCGTTGCAATTCATCTCGTATTCATCCCTTCGTATTCTTCAATCAACGGCGATTGTCCGAAATAAGGCTCAAGCTGCGTTTTTACGCTTGCTCTAGCTCGGAAAAGCAGTGATTTTACAGAACTGACCGTTTGCCCTAAAATATTTGCGATCTCTTGATAGTCCAGCTGGTCATATTCCCGAAGAATAAGTGCCGAGCGTTGTTTCTCAGGCAAATTATTAATAGCCTCCCGGACCATCGCCATCCGTTCTTTTCGCAGTACGAGCTGTTCCGGTACCGCATCGAGCGCTGCAATTGGCTCAAATCCCGATTCATCAAGCGACATATGGGCCGACTTTTGCTTCCTAAGCTCGCTGAGCACCGTATTACGTGCAATAGTATATAGCCATGTCGAAAAAGAAGCATCAAGTTCACGGAACGAATGAAGGCTGCGATAGGCTTTATAAAATGTTTCAGAGCACAAATCCTCTGCCAGCAGTTCCAGCTTTGCGCTCTTCAGCATGTGAAAAATGAATGCTAATATTTTGCGTTGATAGCGCCGCATAAGCTCGGAATACAGCTCGACGTTGCCATCCTTAATCTCACGTATTAGTTGGGAATCAGTCATGACAGGCGAACCTCCTCCACCTGCGGATTATTCCCGGAGCCGTACTGATACACATTGTACCGATCCGAGAACGAAAAGTTGCGGTCTTTATCATAAAAAATTCGAAAAATACGGGTATAATTACAATTCGAGTCTCGCGGCCAAATTCCTGCTTCTTTCGACAAAAGGATAAAATTCAATAATTTTACAAATGGCTTCAGAGAGAAATATATGCTTCATGATCATGGATAAAACATTAATTTCTTATGTATTTATGAGAAGACAAAAAAAAAACCACCTATAAAGGTGGTCCGCACAAAGTGCGAAGGATTTGGATAGGAGTGGAGAGAAACCATACTGTACTTTTATTATATGTATACGCTTCCATGTTGTCAACAATAAATTTGAAAACGCTTTATCAGAAATGAATATGATGTACACCCTTAAAGGTGTACGTCATACCCATTAGCGGAAAGCAGTACAATAGCCTGATCCAAATATTCTTGACTACGGAAAGACAATCTCAGAATGCCTGGGACGTCTTCCCTGCTCTCAATAATGTGGATGTTGCTCAAATTTATGAGATTATTCCCGAGTTCGCTTGTAATTTTACCAATGATACCAGGATGATCGGGTACATCAACGTAACAATCGAAAGCGGAATGGATCATCCCTTTGCGCCGTTCGGGCATCCTGCTGCGGAATTGTCCCGCTGCCCGGAAAGCTTCTTCGATCGCTTCCCCATCGGAATTCTCCAGCATCGAGACGAATTTATTCGTCTCCCTGCTCCAATCCCGGAGCAGCCCCAGCAGAACGGTCCGATTATTGATCAAAATATCGCGCCAGACAATAGGATCGCCCGAGGCAATCCGAGTTATATCACGGAATCCTCCCGCTGCGAGCGATTCATATAAATCGTTGTGTTCATTATATCCCCTTACCTGATTAACGAGAGAAACGGCAATCATGTGCGGCAGATGACTAATTGCTCCCGCGATTTCATCATGCGCCTTGGCATCCACCTTTACAATATTCGCCTTCGTATGGCCGAGCAGCTCAACCAATCTGTCAACGGCTTCATCAGGTGTTGTTTCATCGGGTGTCAATACATAATAGGCGTTCTCATAAAGATGCGAGGAAGCTGCTTCAACGCCCGAACGCTCCGATCCGGCCATTGGGTGACCGCCGATAAAGGTTGCATTCCGAAAATGAAGCGACCTCGCGCATTCCATGACGGATGCTTTCGTGCTGCCGGCATCGGTGATAATACAGCCGGGTTTTAAATCAAAAGTGCTGAGCTGCTTAATATACTCCTCCAGATGACCGACCGGTACGCATAAAAAAATAAAATCAGCTTGCTCTGCAGCCTCTTGCATAGATGTCGTTGCATAATCGACAACGCCCCGCTGCATATATTTCTCTACGGAGGAAGGACGATTAGAATACCCGATTACCTTCATGTCCGGCTTCCCTTTCAAGCAAAGGGCAATCGAGCCTCCGATCAATCCGACTCCAAAAATCGCTACTGTAGTCATAACGTTATCCTTGCACCGCCGCTTCCTGTAATACTTGCTCTAATGCTGAAATAAACTTTTCATTTTGTTCGCGGGTACCGACCGTAATCCGAATATGATTCGGGTAGTAAGTCCAGCGAGATCTCGAAATAATGCCTCTCCGCAGCAGACCGTCAAACACCTCAGGAGACGGCCGCTTCACATCAACCATGACAAAGTTTCCATACGCCGGAAAATAGCTTAAGCCAAGACGGTCAAACTGCTCGCATAAATAAATAATACCTTGTTTATTTTGTTCCCGGCAATACGCAAGAAACCCGTGATCGGCTAATGCCCCTTTAGCCGCCGCTTGCGCTGCACGGGAAGTATTGAACGGTTCGCGCACCTGATTCGTAAACCGGATAACATCAGGATGTCCGATTCCATAGCCAATCCGAAGCGCTGCCAAGCCATATATTTTGGAGAACGTGCGCAATACGATTAAATTGCGGTACTCCCGCAGTAATGCGACTCCGTCAGGAAATTCCGGATCTTCTATATATTCACCATAGGCCTCATCCAATACGACAAGAACATCGCCCGGAACCTGCTTCATGAAAGCCGACAATTCCGGCAAAGTCACAATCGTTCCCGTTGGATTGTTCGGGTTGCAAACCCAAATCATTTTTGTGCGGCTCGTCACCTTCGCCAGCATAGCAGATAAATCATGCTTGCCGTCTTTTAACGGAACCTCGATAATGCGCGCATTCTCAATTTCCGCGTTATGCTTGTATTGGGGGAAGGTTTCATCCGCCATAATCGTTTCGTCTCCAGGGACGAGAAACGCCCTGGCAATCATTAAAATAATTTCACTGGAGCCTGTTCCGAAAATAATTTGGTTCGTATCTACGCCAAGCTTTGCTGCGAGCGCAGCAGTCAGCTCGATACTTGCTCCGTCCGGATAAATACTTGAATTTTGCAGCTCTTCAATAGCCGCAGCTTTGGCCCTTTCGGAGCAGCCGAACGGGTTTTCGTTAGACGCGAGCTTAATCACTTCGTTTAATCCTAGCTCCCTCTTGACATCCTCAACCGGCTTTCCAGGCTGATAGACAGGAAGGTGGACGATATTACTTTTGGGCTGCATGAGCCGTTCACCTCTTTATAAATGGACTGGTCTTAATACTTGTCATTCATTGTCTCATATCTGTTTGCGGTTTTAAAGTATTTTTAACAAGACAAGAGCTTCTTGCCTAATCGCAAGAAGCTCCTTTTGATCTCAATTTATCGTTACCCTTTTAGCTCTGCGACGAATTCGCCGATCTGCTTAAGACCAGCTTCGCGCGTGCTCTCATCTTGAAGCAATGGGATAGCATTTTCTATGGTACGCACTATAGCGCTTCCCACGACTACACCGTCACACTGCTTCTCAAACCGTTCGACCTGCTCGCGGCTTGAAATGCCAAAGCCAATTGCGATCGGCAGTTCCGTGGCTTCGCGCACCGTTGCCAGAAACTCGTCGATACCGGTGTGAAAATCTGTCCTTACTCCCGTTACGCCAAGCGATGAGACGCAATAAACAAACCCTTTCGCTTTGCTCGATATACGCACGACCCGATCCTTCGACGTCGGGGCTACAAGAGGAATGAGATGCACATTAGCCGCTTCCGCAAGCTGTCTGACCTCCTCGTCCTCTTCGATCGGCAAATCAGGAATAATGAGGCCGCTGATTCCCTTGCTTTGAACGAGCTGAAAAAATGCCTCCAGGCCGTATTGAAACACCGGATTGAAGTAAGTAAACAAAATGAATGGTATTTTCACTCCAGCCTCACGCGCTTGCTCGGCCACGTGGATACAATCCTTGAGCGTAATGCTATTAATCAACGCGCGCTCGGAAGCACGCTGAATGACAGGACCGTCCGCAAGCGGATCGGAGTAAGGAACGCCGAGCTCAATCATATCAGCTCCGGATTGCTCCAGCGTTTTAATGATTTCAACCGATGTTTTCAGATCGGGGTCGCCCATCGTCAGAAACGGAATGAGCGCCGTCCGGCCTTCGGCTTTTATACTTGCAAAAGCTGTATCAATGAGATTCATGCTTGTCGCCTCCCAAATAGCTCATAATCGCCTCTACGTCTTTATCGCCGCGACCTGACAAGCTGACGACGACTACCTTGTCTTTGTCCAGCGTAGGAGCAAGCTTGATCGTCTGGGCGATTGCATGGGCAGATTCGAGTGCAGGAATAATGCCTTCCGTACGGGACAGCAGCTGCAGCGCCTCCAGTGCCTCTGCATCGGTTACAGGTACATATTCAGCACGCCCGGAATCCTTTAAGTAAGCATGCTCCGGTCCGATACCCGGATAATCCAAACCTGCCGAAATCGAGTGCGCGGGCTGCACTTGCCCATGCTCGTCCTGCAGCACGTAGCTCATGGAGCCTTGGAAAACGCCATGACGCCCTTTGGTCATCGTCGCAGCGTGTTCAAGGGTGTCTACTCCGCGTCCTGCAGCTTCGACACCGAGCAAACGGACGCTTTCATCCCCGACAAATGGATAAAAAATACCCATTGCGTTGCTTCCGCCGCCGACTGCTGCGACCACGTAATCAGGCAATCTGCCTTCCTCTGTCAATATTTGCTGCCGTGCCTCGTCCCCTATTATGCGTTGGAAGTCCCGAACCATCATCGGATACGGATGCGGTCCCGTAACCGAACCCAAGATGTAATACGTATCGTCTACATGGCTTACCCAATAGCGCAGCGTTTCGTTGCACGCATCCTTCAATGTACGTGTCCCGGACAGTACGGGAACCACTTCAGAGCCTAGCAGCTGCATCCGGAATACGTTAAGCTGCTGACGCTTCATGTCTTCCTCGCCCATAAACACTTTACACTCAAGTCCGAGCAAAGCGGCAATTGTTGCCGATGCAACGCCGTGCTGCCCTGCACCCGTTTCAGCAATAATTTTCGATTTACCCATCCGTTTGGCAAGCACGCCTTGTCCGATCGTATTATTAATTTTGTGGGCGCCGGTATGGTTCAGGTCCTCGCGCTTTAAGTATATTTTGGCTCCGCCAAGATGCTTGCTCAGACGTTCAGCATAATACAGCGAAGTTGGTCTGCCCGAATACTTATGCAATAGATAACGAACCTCATCTTGAAACTCCGGATCCTTAGAGTAATGCTGGTAAGCTTCCTCCAGCTCCAGCAAAGCGTTCATAAGCGTTTCCGGTACGTATCTTCCGCCAAACTTTCCAAAGCGTCCGTTCTGATCAGGTATTTGTGTCATGCTTCCATCACCCTTCTAACAAATAATCGGATTTTGTCTATATCCTTCCGTCCGTCAGTCTCTACACCGCTTGATACATCAATGCCGCCTGGTGAATAGGTACGAAGCAGCTCCTGCACGTTACCCTCATGAAGACCGCCGGCTACATATAGCGTAATTCCGAGTGACGCTGCGGCCTTATTATATTGTTCTATCGCTTCCCATTTGAACGTATGGCCGGTGCCTCCGCCCGGTGCATCTATAAGGACGGCATCAATTGTCCCTTTGTACGGAGATAATCGTTCTATTGCTGACAGCGGCTCCACCGAATCCGAACCCTTCTTGATCGAAAATACTTTCCAAACTTGTACGTTTAACCGTTCACGCACCTCGTTGCACAGCTCAGCCGATTCATCTCCATGCATTTGAACGACATCAAGCGGCGCTTGGGCTAAAATGGATGCGATATTCTCGAATGATTCGTTCACGAACACGCCTACCGCCTGCGGTCGTTCTCCACTACTCGCCTTCAGGCGATGAACGGCCGAAATTAAAACCGCAGCTGCCGACGGTTCGACCCGGCGTTTGCTGGGAGCAAACATGAAACCTATTTCATGAATTGGCAGCCCGTCCATTGCTTCAATCGTTTGAACATCCTTCAATCCGCATATTTTGATACGCGGCTGCTGATTCATCGTACAGTCACCGCGCCCATAAGATCGTTAACGGCACCGCCGACATCGTCATGCCGCATAAAATGCTCGCCGATCAAGACGCCATGTGCCCCGACTGATTGCAAGTAGTCCATATCCGGTTTACCTGCAATCCCGCTTTCGCTTATTACGGTAACGTCTTTCGGCATTAGCCCGATTAACGCTTCCGTTGTCTTAAGATCCGTCACGAAGGACTTCAGATCGCGATTATTGATACCGATAAGCTTAGCCTTATTAAGCTCCAGCACGCCTTCAAGCTCCTCTTGGTTATGAACCTCAACAAGTACATCCATTCTGAGCGCTTTCGCGAGATCATGGAATTCCCCAAGCTGTGCAGGCGTTAAAATAGCAGCAATAAGTAATATCGCGTCAGCGCCGATTAAGCGAGCCTCATAAATTTGACGGTGATCGATCGTAAAATCCTTGCGCAGCAAAGGGACATTTACCGTCTCCCGCACTGCGCTAAGAAACGCGTTGGAGCCTTGAAAATAATCACGGTCTGTAAGTACCGAGATACAGTCTGCTCCAGCTGCTTCGTATGCCGCGGCTAGCGTCGCCGGTTCAAAATCAGCCCGGATCAGCCCCTTTGACGGGGAGGCTTTCTTCACCTCGGCGATTAGCCCCATGCTCCGATTGCGGCCTGCAGCCGTTAAAGCACGTTCAAAGCCTCGGCAATCCTCCAGCTTCGCGATTTGTTTCTCAACCTCTGCCAGTTGAAAATGAGCGGCAAGCGCTTCGACCTCCGCCCGCTTCGTTGCTACAATTTTATCCAGAAACATGGGCCAACTCTCCTGTCGTTTGAATAAGGCTAACCAGCTTCCGCTCAGCCTTGCCTGAATCAATAACTTCAGCAGCAATAGCTGCTCCTTCGCGAAGCGACGAAGCCGCACCGCCAACATAAATGCAAGCCCCTGCGTTCGCAAGCACAATATCCCGGTACGCTCCGCGCTGCTCCCCGGCGAAGATCGAACGAATAAGCGAAGCGTTGACAGCCGGTTCACCGCCCATTACATCGGTAATAGGGTGGCGTCTCAACCCAAGCTCTTCTGGCGTTAAGTCGAACGTTCGCACTTTCCCGTCAAGCAGCTCCGAAATTTGTGTCGGAGCGGAAATGCTGATCTCATCCAGGCCGTCATGACTGCTGACGACCATCGCCCGCTTCAAACCGAGCTCGCCGAGCACCTCGGCAACTGTAGAGGTACGTGAACGATCATACAGCCCGAGAAGCTGTCTATCGGCACCGGCTGGATTTGTAAGCGGTCCTAACATGTTGAAAATAGTGCGAATGCCAAGCTCGCGTCTTGGCGCTGCTGCATGGCGCAGCGACGGATGATACAGCTGGGCGAACATAAAGCAGATGCCTATATCATTTAGGCATTGAGCGGCTTGCTCTGGAGTAATCGTAATCTGCACGCCTAATGCTTCAAGCACATCTGCACTTCCCGTTTTACCGGACATCGCCCGGTTACCATGCTTCGCTACGCGAATGCCCGCCGCGGCAGCGATGATGGAGGACGCTGTTGAAATATTGAATTTATGAATGCCGGAGCCGCCGGTACCGCATGTATCCAGCAAGCCCTCCTGTTCGGTCTCGACTCGGCCCGAATGAGCACGCATCACTTCGGCGAAGCCGGTTATTTCGTCTTTCGTCTCGCCCTTCATCCGCATAGCGGTAAGGACACCGGCAATTTGCGCAGCCGTCGCTTCACCGCTCATAATAATGTTCATAACGGATTTCGCTTGCTCTCTCGTCAGATCGGAGCCGCCAATTAGCTGACCAAGCGCCTGCTGCATCGTTATCGCTTCGTTCTCCTGCATTATTGACCGAGCCCCTCTCCCGCTTTGACATAGTAATCCATATTGATCGAATTGGCAGCGCCTTCTTGCCCTTTCGGCGGCGCGAAAATCGCTTCGGCGGCGCGAATCGCCTTAAGCATGCCTTTCGCCTTGTTAACCGTCTCCATATATTCGCTTTCAGGAACCGAATCCCATACGATACCCGCACCGGCTTGCACATATGCTTTTCCTTGCTTGAAAATAATCGTCCGAATGGTAATGCAGGTGTCCATCGATCCGCCAAAGCCCAAATATCCGATTGCGCCTGCATATGCGCCCCGTGCTTCATTTTCCAGCTCAGCGATGATTTCCATTGCTCTCAGCTTAGGCGCTCCTGATACCGTACCCGCCGGCAGGCAAGAAACGAAAGCATCAAAGAAGTCTTTATCCTTATGCAGCTTGCCCGACACGTTGGATACGATGTGCATGACATGCGAGTAGCGCTCAATCTCCATAAACGAATCGCATTTCACCGAACCGAACTCCGAGACGCGTCCGATATCATTACGTCCGAGGTCAACAAGCATCAAATGCTCGGCACGCTCTTTCTCATCCGCAAGCAGCTCGAGCTCGAGCGCCTTATCCTCTTCTACTGTTTTGCCGCGCGGCCGTGTGCCTGCGATCGGACGTGTCTCCACCCGGTCACCATCAACCTTAACCAGTGCTTCCGGCGACGTGCCGACAATAACTTCCTCGCCCATTTTCAGATAGTACATATAAGGGGAAGGGTTCATCGTACGGAGTACCCTGTACACATGCAGCGGGTCGATATCCGTCTCGATGCTGAAGCGTTGGGACAATACCACTTGAAAAATATCGCCCGCCCGAATATACTGTTTCGCCTGCTCAATGTTCGAAATAAACTGCTCCTTCGTTACATTCGATTGAATATCACCCAGCTCATGATCGACCTGGATGGATGCTCCTGCTGTGACCGGTATCGACACCGGCTGCTGCAGCCGTACAATCGTTGCTTCGATCTTGGCAACCGCCGCTTCGTAATATTTTGCAATGTCAGCGTCCGTAGCGCCTTCCTTGATATGAACGTTGCCGACAATTTGCAGCTGCTGCTTAAAATGGTCGAATACGATAACTTGGTCGCAGAACATAAATTGCAAGTCGTTCATGTTCAAATCATCTACTCTGTGGGCAGGAAGCTTCTCGTAATACTGCAGCAGATCATAACCAAAAAATCCGATTGCTCCACCTGTAAAGGGAGGCAACTCCGGGAGTGAAGGACTGCGGAATGAACGCAAATGGGCTTTAAGAAGCTCGATCGGCTTATCGCTAAGAGTATGCTTCTGACCGTTATGCTCCAATACCATTTCACCATTTTTACCGTAAAGCATCATAAAGGGATCCGTTCCGATGAATGAGTAACGTGCCCATTTTGCTCCTCCCTCGACGCTTTCCAGCAGGAAGGCATGTTTCTCCTTCGCAAAGTGCTGAAACAATCGGATTGGCGTTTCCGTATCAGCCATCATATAACGAACGATCGGTATTAAATTGTATTGACCGGCAAGACGTGTGACCTGCTGCAGCTCATTTGACATTCCGAACAACCTCCCTGTGTACTAAACATTGAAACAAAGTATAAACAAAAAAAGCTCCTGCCTGAGCAGGAGCGTTGGTTTAGATGATGACGAAAGTGTGTAAGCGGAAAAAGATACATTTGCGGATACGGTGAAACAGCACTAGTACCATCCTATTCGCTTGCGCAATAGACGGTAAAGCTCTTTCCAAAATCCCGTAACGGCAACTGCCTTTACTCTGCTTCTCTCAACTAGTCTCGACTCATCTCTACTCAGCTCAAAACCTGCTCTGCTACTCTCACTTACGCTATTCAATATACAACACCGAACGGCTGCGCGTCAACATGGGATGAACCCTACGAAGTATGTTTTGTGATGCAAAACGTTTGGGCTTAGGCCTTAGACAGATCCGGGCGAAGCGCCTGCGCGCCGCTTAAATAAACGTGACGGATTTCGGCTTGGTTTTTGTCCGTGTTTATTAAAACCATCAAACGGATGCATCGCTCCAAGCTGCCTTTCACCGGTACCTCAAGCGCGCACATAAGCGGGACAAGCTCCCAGCCTTGCATTTGACGGATCGCCCGCGCCGGAAAGGTCTCATCTAAATCGCTCGTAACGGTCACGAACACACTGCATATGTCGTCAGGCACAATTTGATTGTCTGCTACAATCCCGTTTAACAACTCAATCGTAGCGTTTAAAATGGGCTGTTCCTCATTGACATCAACGGTAATCGCTCCGCGAATTCCTCTTACACTCATCGCTGCCCGCCCTCCTGTTTCAATTGCTCCACAATTTCCCGTACCCACGCTACCTGAACATCGGGTTTAATTTCGACTTTGCCGATAGCGGTTGGAACAACGAATACCATCGTGCCCTCTGTGAACTTCTTATCATGCATCATCGCTTCCATGACGTCATCGACATCAAAGTGCTCCGGTAACCTTACAGGCAGACCGCAGGCCGCGAGCACTCGCTTCGTTACTGTATATACCTCTTCAGGAGCGCCGTAGCGCAGACCAAGCTTTGCAGATCCGATCATTCCGATCGAAATGGCTTCGCCATGAAGCAGCTCGTTATAGCCGGCTACCGCTTCTAAAGCATGTCCGATCGTATGACCTAGGTTCAAAATGGCCCTCAAATCGTTCTCGCGCTCATCCTGCGACACTACGGCCGCTTTCACGCTGCAGCCCTTGTACAAAGCGTAGCCAAGCGCATCCGGATCTAGCGCGAGCAGCTTCTCCGCATGTTCTTCACACCAATCCACGAACGACTTGTCCCAGATCAATCCGTGCTTGACGACTTCGGACAGTCCAGCCTTTACCTCTCTAGGAGGAAGCGTTTGAAGGATTTGTAAATCGTATAAGACCATTTCCGGCTGATGGAAAGCTCCGATAATATTTTTGGCTAACGGATGGTTAACTGCCACTTTTCCGCCGACGCTGCTGTCATGCGCGAGTATCGTTGTAGGAACTTGAACAAACTTAATGCCTCGCATATAAGAGGCTGCTACATATCCGGCCAAATCGCCGACAACGCCGCCGCCAAGCGCTACAATCGTAGATTTGCGGTCAAGGCCTGCCTGGAGCGCCTTCGTAACGAGCGACTCAAGCATAGAAAGCGACTTTGAGCTTTCACCCGAAGGTACAACGGCACTAACCGTTTTGAAGCCCGCACCGGCGAGCTCCGATTCAAGCTCTTTCAAGTGCAGCCCGGCCACATGAGAGTCCGTAATAATCATCAGGGGAGATTTCGTGCTAATACCGTGCTTTAAAAAATAGGAAGAGGCCTCCTTCAAGAGACCCTCCCCGATATAAATGGGATAAGAGCGTTCGCCTAATTCGACTGTGAGCTCACGCATTCCTAGTACCTTCCTAGCTGATCAAGATAGTTATTTAAATTAGCGCGAATTTCTTCAATGGAGTCTCCCCCGAATTTCTCAAGAAATGCCTTCGCCACTTCCCAAGCGACGACATGTTCCATCACAACGCTCGCTGCAGGAACCGCACAGCTGTCGGAGCGTTCTACTTGAGCGGTGAACGGCTCCTTCGTATCAATATCGACGCTCCGGAGCGGCTTGTAAAGCGTTGGAATCGGCTTCATTACGCCGCGCACAACAATTTGCTCGCCATTTGTCATACCGCCTTCGAAGCCGCCGAGTCGGTTCGTCGCACGGTGATACCCGCGCTCTGCATCGTACATAATTTCGTCATGTACCTGTGAGCCGCGAAGCTTAGCCGCCTCAAATCCGATTCCGATTTCACAGCCCTTGAACGCGTTAATGGACACGACCGCTTGCGCAATTCGTCCATCAAGCTTGCGATCCCACTGCACATGGCTGCCAAGGCCAATCGGCACACCTTCGATAATGCATTCGACGATCCCGCCGATCGAGTCGCCTTCCGCTTTAATCTGGTCGATATAATCCGTCATCTTCTGTTCGGTTTCCTTGTCAACGACACGAACGGACGACTCCTCCGTCAGGCGGATCAATTCATCGACAGGAAGCTGGTTGGCAGGCGCTTCAATTTCACCGATACGGATAACTTGTCCCGCAACTTTAATGCCGAATTCCGCAAGCAATTGGCGCGCAACCGCTCCGACAGCCACACGTGCTGCCGTTTCGCGGGCGCTGGAACGCTCCAAAACGTTCCGCAAATCCTTCAGATCATATTTCAATCCGCCGTTTAGATCGGCATGACCGGGACGCGGACGGTGAACCCGACGCTTCTCTTCGTCGCCGCCTTCAATCGGCTCAATATTCATAACGGAGGTCCAATGCTTCCAGTCGTTGTTTTCAACGACAAGCGCTATAGGAGCACCAGTCGTTTTACCATGGCGCACTCCTCCGACGATGTTAGCGGTATCCTTCTCAATTTGCATACGACGGCCCCGGCCGTGACCTTTCTGGCGGCGATGCAGTTGAAAGTTCAATTCCTCGAAATCAATTGTTAAATTACTAGGTAGTCCTTCAATAATAGCTGTCAATTGGGGACCATGGGTTTCCCCCGCTGTCAAATACCTTAAACTCAACCAAAGCTCCTCCTTCAAAGCAAGCCTGTAAGCGCCCGCTAGGTTTTACTGCCCGAAACATCTTTGCTCATTATAGTACAGCGCTTCCTGTTTGACAAGAATTTGCACGGCCCGTCAAGTCTTCTTAAATGTCAAAAAAAGAGACTGGTTGGTTTGTCTTCTGAAGAAGACAAACCAACCAGCCTCAACACCTTGCGCCTTATTAACTGTTAACTGAACGTTTTTTGCGCAGCGCCGTTCCATCGTTTATAAGCTGCGGGTCATTAACGAGTCTTAACATTTGCCCGCTGTCTACTCCAATAATTTGCGCACATTCTTGAATCGAAATAAAACCGCGCCTGTAGGCGGCTATTACTTTATGCTTATCCATTTCACACTTCATCCTCCAAGTCATCCGGTTATGATTAGTATAGGAGAAGATGGAAATCGGTATACATCCTGCTTACACAAGGCGGTAAAAGAAAGTATCAGCCGTTTCAAATCCGTATTGTGCCGGCGAGAATATTTGTTCCGTGCTGCCGACGAACAACAGCCCTCCCGGCTTCAATGCTTTTGCAAATTTGTGATACAAAAGATGCTTCGCCGCTTCAGTAAAATAGATCATGACATTGCGGCACACAATTAAGTCGAATGAGCCATCAAATGGGTCATGGAGCAAATTCTGCTGCTTGAATTGAATAAATTGCTTAAGCTGCTCCGAAATGAGAAAAGCCCCATCCACTTGCTTGAAATACTTTTGCCGGCATGTTGCTGGCACGTCACGCAGCGAGCGCTCCAAGTAGCTGCCTTCCATCGCCTTCTGCAGTACGTTCGAATCAAGATCCGTCGCGAGCAGCGTTGACCGCTGCAGCGCCCCCAGCTCCGACAATATCATAGCGAGCGTATATGGCTCCTCCCCGGTAGAGCAAGCTGCACTCCACACCTTAAGACGGCCCGACGATTGCAGCATCTCAGGAAAAAAACGATTTTGCAGCACTTCCCACCGGGATGGGTTACGCCAAAACTCGGAAACGTTAATCGTCATGCGATCCAGAAACTCATTCAGCAAGCTGCGGTTCTGTTCAATAGCAGTCCAATATAGCTCGAAAGTCTGAAATCCATGCTTCATTCGCAAGGTTGTAAGCCTGCGTTTCATTTGAGCTTCTTTGTATTGCGATAAATCGATGTCGGTCTTTTGCTTAATCCGAACTATAAATTGTGCAAAATCATGATCCTCAAGCATAGTTGCCTCCATCGTTAACGGGTGTAAGCGTTAAATCCACCGTTGAATTGTATGTTCATAGTTGACAAGCTCCGACGGAGAGAAAAATATGCCAATTTCTCTTTCCGCGTTTTCTGCTGAATCAGATCCATGAATTAAGTTAAAATTCGTATGTACGGCAAAATCAGAGCGGATCGTACCGGGAAGGGCATCTAACGCATTCGTCTTGCCGATAAGTGCCCGAGACAATGCAATGACATTATCGCCTTGCCAAACCATCGCGAACACAGGTCCGGATGCAATGAACTCCAGAAGCGGCTCATAAAACACCTTTCCCTTATGCTCTGCATAATGAGTTTCGGCAAGCTCGCGGCTCACGACCATAAATTTAGCTGCAGACAGCTGCAGCCCTTTTCTCTCAAACCTCGATACGATCTCTCCTATCAATCCACGCTGTACGCCATCCGGTTTAATCATCAGAAACGTTTTTTCCATCACTAATCATTCCTTTCATAATCGTATTATTAATAATTACGTTTTCCAACAAAATGTGCGATATCAAACAAGTTCTTTTTCGCTGTAACATCCGGTAATCCCTCTAATGCTTGCAATGCTTTTTTTATATATCGGTTCGCGAGCTCGTCGGCCAAGTCTCCGCCTTCGCTTTTCCGAATCATTTCAATCGCCCGCCCCGCATCCTTCTGTCCGCCATTCTCCCGGATAGATTCAATTTCATTCAGCAATGATGGCCTAATTTGCGGATCCTGAAGTGCCAGAAGAACCGGCAATGTAATATTGCCCTGCCGCATATCCGAGCCGGGCGGCTTGCCAATCTGCTTCTCCGTACCATAAAGATCCAGCAAATCATCGCGAATCTGAAAGGCCATGCCTACGTTATAGCCAAAGCGGTATAACCGGTTTGCCGTCGTACGATCGGTATTTGCTGCCACGGCGCCAAGCTGACAGCTAATCGCGATCAAGAGTGCCGTTTTTCGCCGAATGCGAAGCAGATATTGGCGGACGGATTGCTTCGTGTTGAAGAAATCTCTAATTTGCTCCATCTCGCCGATACACATCTGTACAAGCGCATTAGATAAAATCTGATGGATTTGCGGATTCGGAAGCTGAGCAGCAATCGATAACGCCTTGCCATGAATATAATCGCCGGTATACATCGCGATACGGTTATCCCACTTCGATTTTACAGTAAGCTGGCCGCGACGCGTATCCGCATCGTCAATGACGTCATCGTGTACAAGTGATGCCATATGTATAAGTTCAAGAGGAACGGCAATCCGCTTCATTACATCAAGCCTGTATTCACCGAATTTACCCGCTAACAATACAAATACAGGTCTTATCCGTTTCCCGCCGGCTTTGAGCAAATGCAAAGAAGCCTCACTTAGAAGCACATTGTCATCAGACACGCTGCGCTCAAGCTCAAGCTCAATTTGATTTAGATCGCCTTTCATCTTTGCATACAAGTCTAGTAGTTTCATTCTTTCACCTATTGGGCAGATTGGTCTTCAAAAAAAGTAAGCTCCACTTCATGTGAAAGCAGCCCCAGCTGATTCGCGTAGCGGAAATATAACTTAAGTCCTTCTTGCAGCTTGCTCCCAAAATCATATTGAAGTGAATGAAAGTACCTGTCCCAGTACTTCGAATCTCCACCTAGCTGCTTACAGGCGATAGCAATCAGCGGATCGAGATGAGTATTATTATACTGTTTGCTCGCGATAAGTGCCTCGTATACAGCTTGAATCGCTTCCGGCGCTGCATCAGCTACTTGTTTACGCGCTGCAACAACCGCATACGTCATCCCGAGACCTGTCCACTCATTCCATAATCGCCCTAAATCAATGACATGCAGTCCATGATTTTTCCAAGAAGCTTGAATGGCGGGATCACCGATAATGAGCGCCGCATCTGCCGTTTCAAGCATGCTGTCAAGCACCGGCTCTGCTGAAACATACTCCGGCGTACACTCAAAACGCATCATCATAATCATCTTCAACAAATTAATTGAGGTAGCTGACGTCGTAGTGACGGCAATACGCTCAGGACGTTTTCGCTCAATCGGTTCCTTTAAAAATAATAATATAGAGTTAACGTCTCCAACGGAGCCAACAGACAATTGCGGAAGCAATACATAATCATTCGCATTCTGCCCGTAAGAGAATGAAGAAATAGCTGACACATCTAACTCACCGTTCTGCAGCATCCGGTTTAATTCAGAAGGTACGCGCGATAGGACCTCGTAGCTATTTAAGCTAGCATGCTCTTCAAATTGATGAAAAAGCGGCCATGCATTGGCGTAATCAATTCTTCCGATGGTGATAGGGCGATTAATGCCCATTCTGCTCATCTCCCCATCTTCTGTATAAATCATGATCAATTCCCATATTGTCCATCACTTTACCCACAAGGAAATCAACCATTTCGTCCATCGATTGCGGTTTATAATAAAATGCAGGCATAGCCGGGATCATTCGGACACCTAAGCGGGACAACGTCAGCATATTTTCCAAATGAATGGCATGAAGCGGTGTCTCCCTTGGTACAAGCAGAAGCTGACGGTTTTCCTTCAGCATCACATCTGCCGCTCTCGTCATCAAATCATCGGAAATGCCGTGCGCGATAGACGCAAGCGTCCCCATCGAGCACGGCATAATAACCATTCCTTGGACGCGAAACGAACCGCTTGCAATAGCTGCACCTATATCCGCATTCGGATGAAAGGTAAGAGCGCCGCCCTGCAGCGCTTCGCCGAAGCGCTCCTCGAGGGCAGCCGTCCGGCGTGTCGTTTCCCAGCCAAGCTCCTCCTTCAATACGCGCCATCCTGCTTCCGTAACCACAAGATGAACTTGAAAGCTCTGACGCAGCAGCTCCTCTATAAGGCGAATACCATATATGGAGCCGCTCGCACCCGTAATGCCTACGACCCAGCGATTTGACCAATTCGTTGCGTTAATGCCCATCCGCTCTCCTACCATTGGTGAATTACCAGCAAGTCAACGATCGTAAATATAAACAAAACAACACTTAGCGTACCGTTCATTCCAAAAAAAGCAGTCTGCACGCGTGACAAATCGTTCGGCCGGACGAGCCAGTGCTGGTAAAACAACAAAGCTACCGAAATGAGTGTACCAAGCAAGTACATCCAGCTTAATTCCGTCAGCCAAAACAGCGTAATAAAGCCGATTGCTGTAACGATATGCAGCATACGCGCTATCCATAGCGCCCCTGCAATTCCGAAACGGGCCGGTATGGAATGTAAACCGGCTTTGCGGTCAAATTCGAAATCCTGCGTTGCGTATATAATATCAAAGCCGGCGATCCACAGGGCGACGGTAATGTACAATAGCCACGCAGCAGCATCGAAGCCGCCTGTAACCGCTACCCAGCCGCCAAGCGGCGATAATGCAATCGTAAAGCCCAGAAAAATATGGCAGAGCCAAGTAAAACGCTTCGTATAGGAGTAGAGCACAAGCAACACGACAGCGATCGGCATTAGCTTAAGCGCGATCGGCGCCAGATTAGCGCTGGCCACAAACAACAATACGAAAGATACGATAATAAAAAGCAATACTTCTGCCGACTTAAGCAAGCCAGCTGGAAGCGCTCGTTTCTCAGTACGAGGATTACGTAGATCAACCGCTTTGTCAATAAGGCGATTCAAGCTCATTGCTGCGCTCCGTGCGCCGAACATGGCAAGCGTAATCCAACCGGTCTCTTCCCAAGAAGGGAGACGCTGCTCCATAACAACAGCGCCCAAAATCGCGCCCATAAATGCAAAAGGCAAAGCAAATACAGTATGCTCGAATTTAATCATTTCTAAGATGATGCCAATTTTGCGAATCATTGCTGTCCCTTCTCCTTTGTCCCCATATGCAGCGCCGCAACTCCGCCGGTTAGAGGATACGCACTCACTTGTTGTAAGCCTGCTTGTTCGAACAATTGAGCAAGCTGGAATCGATCGGGAAACGTCTTAAGCGACTCAGGCAGCCACTTATATTCCTCAAAGCGTTTGGCGACAAGCTTGCCGATCAACGGTAATATACGCTCGAAATATAAATTATACATCGCTTTAAAAGGCTGCCATGTTGGCTTCGAGACTTCCAAGCAAACCACTTTGCCGCCCGGTTTAACAACCCGTCTCATTTCCTGCAGCACCTGCAAGTAATCCGGCACGTTGCGCAGGCCAAAGCCGATCGTGACATAGTCGAACGAATTGTCTTCAAATGGCAAGCTCATTGCGTTGCCTTGCACTAATATAATTTGACCGTTTAAACCAAGATTGCTTACTTTTACGGCACCCACATCAAGCATGTTTTGACTAAAATCCAATCCGATCACTTTACCTGTTACGCTTGCGTTCGCGAGTGCAATGGTCCAATCACAAGTGCCGCAGCACAGGTCCAGTGCCGTCTCTCCAGGCGCCACGTTCATCTTCTTCATCGTAAACTTGCGCCATGCTTTGTGTCTGCGAAAGCTGATTAAATCGTTCATGAAATCGTATTTCGGCGCTATGCGTTCAAATACGCCATGCACATGGCTTTTGGAGTTCGTTTCCATCGTTCAAGTCACCTCGTCTTGTTGAGCGCAGGCGTGTATCCGGTCAGCTTATTTAACAGAGCATCGACAATAAGAGTCAATTCACCGAGAAGCCTGTCCGATTCCAGCTTGCCTGCGATAGCTTTCACCGCATCAGCTGAATGCTTCAGCTTAGCCGTTAGCAGATTGCGTATGTTGTATTTTTCCACCAGGCTCGTAATGAAAGCAGGTTCATTCAAGCTATGCGTCAGCTGCTGACGCTCTTCATCAGTACCCTCTTGCATGACATGCCAGTATGCCCAGCTCTTGTCGAACCGGACGGGGCTTTCGCTGCGCTCAATCTCCTCAAGCACAACCTCGCAACGGCTGACACCGCCGAGCACCTCCGACCATACGCGTGACAAAGCCCCCTCCAATACGCCAGAGAACAGCTGGAATAATTCGCTGCGCAGTTGAACGGTAAAGCTCAAATATTCTTCCGCGGTCACTTTAAGCTGTCTCATCCGGACATAAAGATTCACCTTAAGCCGGTTAACTTCGCATACGGCGCCGCTTATTTTGGATACCATATCAATTTGACCCGCTTGTGAGAGCATTTGATAAAATCTTGCGCTAAAGTAATCGCCTGCAAGCACCTTGAGTTGTCTTGAACGCATCTCGCGCTCCGGCCTCGGTTCCGAATCCGTATCGATTAAATCATGTGTATCCATGCCTAGCTGCACAAGAGATATAACTAGCGTATAAAGCTCACTGTGCCTCGTTAATGATTGCTGGTGATTAAGAAAAGCATAAAGTAACCGAAGCCGGGAATCCGAAATGTCCGGCAGCTCCGTATGCCTTTGAATCATGTCATAGTCGACGTATTTTTGAGCTATTTCAGGTATACGGTAAGGGTTCATGGGGTAAGCCTCCGAACAGAGAAGCGCACATCGCCGCTCAATAATCTAAACTATTATAGCACAATTTATTTTAAAGAGCATACGATTCAAATGAGTTGTTCATCATTTCGCAACAAACATCCGCTTACATTTGCGAAATAGAGGTAGGCTTTACAGTAAATCCCGATACCGGGCCAAATCTTTCCTCCCAGGCAGACGTGAAGCTTACTCTTAACCTTTTTCGCCATAGCTCGTCATGAACCGGATCAGCATGAGCAAGCGCGTCCATCTCAAAAATCAGCCAGCTGTCTGTTTTCCTTACGTCAACAGCTGCTAACAGCGCTGTTCCATCCGGGCGGTCCTCAACGATTCGTATAAGTACCCGCTTTACGTTTTCCAATTGCAAAAAAGAAACGCGGAGCAGCTTCTCCACATCCGCGAACCATGCGGACGGACGGCCGGCGCCAGTTTTCACCCTCATATCGACTGATAACACTGCGTTGCTCCACTCGGCTTTATCCAAGCGCTCATTGAGTTGGATTCCTACAAGCACGTCAACCAGATTGCTGTTCGTAAGCCTGACGGCCGGGGTAGTTCGAAATACGGCCACTTCGCTCCGATTGGACAGATTTTGCGAAGTCAGATGAGGCAGCCAAGTCAATAATAAAGTAACTGCAAGTGCAGTCAAACAAGCTGTTAACAGCGGTTTACCGATATGCACCCGGGGCACCTCCAAGTACTAATCATCAAGCCTGAACCTATAAAAAGCAGGCAGCGAATAAATAACTCATATACTCATTGTACGAGCACTAGTGGATGATTATTCGGGCAGCAGCAGGGAATAAAAAAAAGCAGGCTTCGCCTGCTTTAATCTCAGTCCTACTGGTCGGTTTCCATCGTTCCGTATTTCGTCATCACTACTGCTTTACCGCGAATTTTGATCGCTGAGGTGTGATCAGTAAACTGACAGATTAAAATTTCGTTTTTGTCCAGCTTTTCCGTATGATGAAATTTCGTATCTTGTCCGCGTGTCAAACCAATGACTTGTACGCCCTGATCCTTTGCTTTTACGACAATATATTCGCCATGAGTAGGCTCCATCGTTATCCCTCCGCATCCGCTATTCCAAACTATCCATGTGAATTATAGTGGAAGTCGATCATTTGTGCAATCTATTGCCTAGCTCTTCGAAACAAAAGACGCTCGAACATGGTTCCGTTCGAGCGTCTCCTGCATCGTTATACTTAATTGGATACGAGGTCCTTAAGTGATTTTCCTGGTTTAAAAGCAGGCATCTTGCTTGCTGCGATATCGATTTCTTCACCAGTTTGCGGGTTACGGCCTTTACGGGCTTGACGCTCGCGCACTTCGAAGTTACCAAATCCAACCAATTGCACTTTGTCTCCGCCTTGAAGGGCATCGGAAATGGCATCAAAAACGGCATCAACCGCTTTCGTTGCATCTTTCTTCGACAGATCAGTCAATTCAGCTACTTTAGCAATCAAATCTGTTTTGTTCATTGTTTCACCTCCTCAAAGTTTTGTGAAGCAAAACTAGCTTCGTAAGCATAAGCTTGAAGGCAAATGAAGTCTCATCTTATCCCTCTTATTAACCGAAAACTTCAAAAATATACCTTTGGACCGAACAAACCTATAGTAATACAGCCGATTGGCAATTTCAAGTGTTAACCTGTAAATCTCCGAAACAAAAAACCGCTCCCGATTTTGTTGGAAGCGGCTTATTTGTAAATCAATGCAACTTATCTACAAAATAATGGCAATCAGACCGCCGGAGCCTTCGTTAATGATGCGTCCCAGCGTCTCCTGGAGCTTGTAGCGGGCGTTGTCCGGCATCATGGCAATTTTGCCTTGAATACCTTCCCGAACGATGGAATGCAAGGAACGTCCGAATATATCAGACTCCCAAATTTTAATTGGGTCATTCTCAAAGTCTTGCATTAAGTATCGGACCAGCTCTTCGCTTTGCTTCTCCGTGCCGATAATCGGAGCAAATTCAGACTCTACATCGACGCGGATCATATGGATGGATGGTGCTGTCGCTTTCAGCCTAACTCCGAAGCGCGAGCCTTGACGGATTAATTCAGGCTCGTCGAGCGCCATTTCCGCAAGCGTTGGTGCGGCGATACCATAACCGGTCGTTTTGACCATTTCAAGCGCTTCTGCGAAGCGGTCATATTCCCGTTTGGCGTGTGAGAACTCCTGCATGAGCTGCAGCAAGTGATCTTTGCCTCGGATCTCTACACCGACAACCTCCATCAGGATGCGGTCATACAGCTCATCAGGCGCGTATAAATCGATTTCAGCGA
Organism: Bacillota bacterium; assembly: GCA_051750645.1. Taxonomy (GTDB): domain Bacteria; phylum Bacillota; class Bacilli; order Paenibacillales; family Paenibacillaceae; genus Pristimantibacillus. The sequence continues at coordinate 117,426 of JBNJJW010000003.1, forward strand.
CGCCCTGCCCCATATTCATGCCGCTTAGTCCAGCGCGGGCAATGAAATCATACTCCATAAACTGAGTTACGACGCGGTCAACGTCACGTAACCGGCGGATATCTTTCACCGTATCACGCACCGAGCTTTCATAGTTGCTTCGCAGCCAGTGATTGTCGTTCAGCACCATAACCCAGCTCGGCAAGTTCACATTCACTTCGTGGACAGGGAACTCGTAGAGTACTTCACGCAGAACGGAAATGACTTCTTCCTCGCCCATCGTAGCCACACTGAGCGTCATAACCGGAATATCGTATTTCGCTTGCAGCTCATTGCGCAGTTGCAGCGCTTCTTCACTCTTCGGACGTGTTGAGTTAATAATAAGCACAAAAGGTTTACCGACTTCCTTCAGCTCATTAATGACGCGCTCTTCGGCTACGACATAGGAGCTGCGGGGTATTTCGGCGATCGAACCGTCCGTCGTGACGACAACACCTAAAGTCGAGTGCTCTTGGATGACTTTACGCGTTCCGATCTCAGCCGCTTCTTGGAATGGAATCGGCTCATCGAACCAAGGAGTTGTAATCATGCGGGGACCGTTTTCATCCTCATAGCCTTTTGCGCCTTCTACAGCGTATCCGACGCAGTCGACCAATCTCACGTTTACCTCAAGTCCATCGGTAACCTTGAGCTGAACCGCTTGATTAGGAACAAATTTAGGCTCTGTTGTCATAATCGTCTTTCCTGCGGCGCTTTGAGGGAGTTCGTCCACGGCTCTCACACGGTCTGATTCGTTAGCAATGTTCGGAAGTACGACCGTCTCCATAAACCGTTTGATAAACGTTGATTTGCCCGTCCGGACCGCTCCGACAACCCCGAGGTAAATATCCCCGCCGGTACGTTCGGCTATGTCCTTGAAAATGTCCACTTTCTCCACTGAATATCCCCTCCCAATTGATTTTCCGGTTCGCCGCCATCCACCGGTCAATAGGGCAGGCCAGCGACGCAACTCGTACATGCTTTTTGGACTAGTAACATCTTATGTTCCGAGTCTCCGATTATGACGATTCCTTCTACGAAATCTTTTTTTGCTTTCGTCAACCAACATCCTTCCAAGATTGAGTTATATGAGTGAAAGGACACAACTATGACGATCACAAGCAAAAAATCCTCTCCCTGGACGTTCTTCAAGGAGAGGATTTTCGGTTTCGGTATCTTTTATTTTGATAAAAACCGAGGTTGTCCTATGGTTGGACCGCTTGCGGCTCATTATCAACCCATCTATATGGCGGCGCTTTAACGGGCACGTAATCCGACCCGTCAACGAGTAAGGTACGTAAATCTAACTGGGCATCGAAATCAGTTTTGCCGCTTTTTTGTACAAACTGCATAATATCGATTCCGTAATCAGAATAGACGATCCCGTTCTCATCCACTATGGCTTGAATGGTTTGCCCCGAAAATACGCTGCGAATCGCCGGCGCCGTCCGATTCAAGCTTTTGTAATCAATTTGATAGAAGCCCGGGTACATTTGCTCCCCCTTTGGAAGCTCGCCCTTGCTTTGTATATAGACAGTTACCCAGCTTTGTATATCATTGATTTTCTGAAAAGTAACAATATCCAGCAATTTTATTCGAGGCGACGTTTCTTCGTCTAAGACTAGAAAATAATAATTTCCTCCGTTCTCAAACGCAGAAGATGGAATATCGCTTAAATAGCCTGTCCGCTGCAGCTTAGCAAAATCCACATAAAACTTTTCATAGACGGGCGTATCTGCGGTAGCATTTTTAATGGGCAGCATAGCTGTTTCGCTTTTGTATTGATCGACAGCTGCCTGTACGTTTCGTACCGCTTCCTTTGGAGCTACTTGATTTTGCTTCAGCTCATCCTTCGGATATAAGCAGCCTGACAATGTAAACAGCACAAAAAACAACGCAACCACAACCGCCGCTATGCGTGTACGGCGGTGCAGCGCTTGTTTGTTAAATCGGTTCATCTTTATACCTCCCAAAAGGTTTGTGAAGCAAACCTGCTTCGTAAGCCTATGCTTACCATAAATCGTCATCTTGCTCCGCCTGTCTGGCGAGCTGCCTTTCTACCGCGGCGCGAAGCGGATCTAAAGGGACTTCTACATCCACCTTACCCGCTACCATTGCTTGACACGCAAGCCTTATATGACATCCGTCTAACCCGGACAGCTTCCTGCGCTCATTGTCAGCTATTGGCTGAAGTTCGCTTTCAGGCCGCACGGTGACCTTGCACATGAAACAAGCTGCCTTCCCCCCGCAGCGCGTACGAATCGGTATGTTGGCGCGTCTAGCGGCGTCCAGCAGCGTAGTTCCCGGCTTTACTTTAACCGTTCGACCAGAAGGCCAGAACGTCACCTCACTGTTCATCGCAAGACACCTGCCTCTCGTTCATTTATCAATCGGTGAATACTGCATTTCACAGGCTCGGTAAACGCATTGCCTAATTCTATCGCTTGGAGTGCTCCCGTATGTATTTCAGGAGCTTCTGCGAACGCTTGAACGATAAGCTGGACACGGTCTGAACGTCCGCGAAGCATGTTAAAGCAAAGCTCGTGCGCAAGCGGAGCAACATAGACGCTCTGAGACGTTCCGCTGAGTTTTATTCGCTTTCCGTACGGGATAAGCAGCTCGCGAACCGCGGTTGCGTAATGGCAGCCGGAAGCTTTCACTTGAAATCCGCCAACCAGTTCCACCTGCACGTTATGAATATGAAAATGACATAGCCTGGAGCGATACATGCCGGTTACACTTACCGTTGGTTCGTCTACAGCGAATTCCCTGAGAGACTGAAAAATAGAATACATGTCTTCATCGTCGCAGTAAATATCTAAATCGCGAGGTGCGGCAGATAACGGAATTCCCCGGAGCATTAAGCCGGCGCTGCCGCCGACAACCCATTTTGACGGTTTCGATTCCGTGGCGTGTATAACAGTGGCCAGCGCTTTTTGGATGTGTTTCATTTCTGTCATCGCCGGCACTTCCTTTTTCTAAAAATACGGTTTATTTACTGCAGCTATATTCGCGCTGCCTGCTTTTACAACGGCCTGACAACCTAGACGGTAGCCTTCCTCGAACTCCTCCGGTTCCAGACGGTCCCATTCCTCGTCCGTAATGCCTTCAAGCTGGTCTCCGCCCTCCGTTATTAAGCAGCGGCATCTTGCGCAAGTACCGCGTGCACACGAGAAGCTCCAATCAACGTTATGCTTCAACGCAAGATCCAGCAGCGATAACCCGGCCTCTGCTTCTACAACAGCCGTTTTCGTTTTTCCCTTTAATTCGATCATCTTGAAATCATTACTCCCTTTCTGCATGCCGGTTAGACCGGTGTATGTACCTCAACACTAAATAATTGCTATTAGTCCACATATGAAGCCTATTATTAAAACCAAGAAGGCGATGAGCGATAAAATAAACTTCACGACGCCTTTCGTTTTTAAACGTGCAAACGTAATTAATGCGGCTGCGACCGCCATCATGCCGATGCCGAATAGCGAAACCCACATTTTTGTCATTGCATCCATAGTAATACCATTCCCCTAATCTTTATCATAATGAGTTCCAACTCATTATAACATCGGACAAAAAAAAGGACAAAAGCCGACAGGGCACTGCACCGAATGCTGAAATCCGGTGCAATTCCTCGCTTTTGCCGCTATGCTCTATTTCTTCATCATCATTTTCATTAACGTCTCCATATTGGTCGTGCTCATACCGCTAGCTTTAACAGCCTTCACGATATCATTGACCGTCGAATCCGCAACTTTTACCTTAGCCATTTCCGATACTTGTTTTATCAGCTTGCGCAGCTCAGCTTCGTCCTGCATGGTTTCAGCAGTTACCCCGCTTGCGAGTTTTTTAACCGAATTTTCGGAAATGCCTTTGCCGGTTTTTTTGTTTATTGCATTAAGAACGTCTTTAGAAAAATCTTTCGACATATCAACACCTCCTGGATGCGCATAAAATATGCTCCATGCATCATATGAGGTGGGTACATGTTTGGTGTAGGCGCTATACTTAGCCGATTTCTTCGATTTCGTGCGTTCGCAGACGACCCATTAGATGCTCGACAGCCGTTCTTGGCGCTTTATTCGCAAACAACACTTCATAAAGCTGAAAGGTGATAGGCATTTCTACATCATACTGCTTCGCGAGCTCAAAGGCTGCTCGAGTTGTCCGGACGCCTTCGACAACCATTCCCATGCGGCTTAGCACCTCTTCAAGCGGCGTTCCGTCTGCCAGCATATAGCCAGCGCGCCAATTGCGGCTGTGCTTGCTCGTACAGGTAACGACGAGGTCACCAACGCCGGCGAGACCGGCAAACGTGAGCGGATTCGCCCCCATAGCGGTACCCAGTCTTCCAATCTCAGCTAAACCGCGTGTCAATAAAGCCGCTTTCGCATTGTCTCCAAAGTTTAAACCGTCCGTCAAACCGGCGCCGAGTGCAATGATGTTTTTGATTGCGCCCGCAACCTCAACGCCGACGACATCCGGATTGGTATACACACGGAAATCCGTATTCATAAGAGCATCCTGAGCCTGCTCTGCCGCTTGCAAATTAGCTGAAGCAACGACAACCGTTGTCGGCTGCTTCCGAATGACCTCTTCAGCGTGACTAGGACCCGATAATACGACAAGCTGCTCGAGCGGGCGTCCAAGCTCCTCGGAAAGCACGGTAGTCATCCGTTTTAAGGTATCCGTCTCAAATCCTTTTGTCGCATGTACGACAAGCGTATCAGGCGATAAGTAAGGCGCTGCTTGCTTTGCGACCTCCCGCATCGCGCCGGAAGGCGCAACGAACAAGGCAAGCTCCGCCTCTTGCAGCGCTTGCTTCAAATCAGTAGTAGCTCGTATCGCATCCGGAAGCTTCACGCCGGGCAGGAACTTGCTGTTTTCGCGATTGCGATTAATTCCATCCGCTTGCTCTTCGCTCCGCGTCCATAGCAAAACCTCATAACCATTATTCGCGAGCACTGAAGCAAGAGCCGTTCCCCAGCTTCCAGCTACCAGAACTGCCGCCCGACGCATTGTGGATTGATTCGTGTTTGTCATACGGCACTCACTATCCTTTCTTTGCGCCAAGCTTGTTTTCCGTTCCTTGGAGCAGCTTTACAATATTCGTCCGATGCCGTACGAATGCAAATATACAAATCAGAAGGCTTGCGCACAGCAAAGGAACCGAGAAATAAAAGATTGAAATAAATAATGGCGTCAAAGCAGCAAACAATAGCGAGCCTAGAGATACATATCTCGTTAACGCTATAGTAACGATAGCAACGATTCCGGCGCAAAGCGCAGGAACAAAAGCGAGCGTAGCAATGACGCCGACTGTTGTCGCAATCCCTTTGCCTCCTTTGAATCGAAACCAGATGGGCCAATTATGTCCCGCTATTGCAGCGAGTCCGCATAGAACCGGAATCCAAGCATTTTGTCCTAAGCCGTGTCCAATCCATACTGCAGCGACACCCTTCGCAATATCGAGAAAAAACACGAGTAGGCCCGGCCCTTTGCCGAGCACCCTCAATGTATTCGTGGCACCTGCGTTACCGCTGCCGTGCTGGCGTATATCAATTCCCTTCACATACTTCGCAATAACGATACTGAACGAAACTGAACCTAACAAATAGCTTAAAGCAACCGCGATTACTCCATATAACAAGCTACTTCTCCCCTAATCTTCTTCGGACTTCCGACGTGAGTATATTCGTATTGGCGTCCCTTCAAAATCAAACGCTGCACGAATTTTGTTTTCCAAATATCGTTCATACGAGAAATGCATAATTTCCGGATCATTCACAAACACAACGATCGTCGGCGGCTTAGTAGCCACTTGTGTAACATAGTTAATACGCAGACGTTTCCCTTTATCGGCAGGCGGCGGATTGATCGCAACCGCATCAGAAATAACGTCGTTAAGCAGATGCGTTTGAATACGCATAGCATGCTGCTCAGATACATGCTTAACAACAGGCAGCAGCTTTTGTAAGCGCTGTTTCGTTAATGCTGATAAATAGACGATCGGCGCGTAGGACATGAACAAGAAATGATCGCGAATATTTTGCGAAAAATGCTGCATCGTTTTCTCGTCTTTCTCAACCACATCCCACTTGTTTACAACAAAGATCGATGCCTTTCCCGCTTCATGAGCATAGCCTGCGATATGCTTGTCCTGTTCAATGATGCCCTCTTCTCCGTTAATGAGAACAAGAACGACATCTGCGCGCTCGATTGCTTTCATTGCCCGCATCACGCTGTATTTTTCAGTAGACTCGTACACCTTACCACGCTTGCGCATACCGGCCGTATCAATCAGCACATATCGTTGACCGTCACGCTCGAACGGCGTATCAATCGCATCCCTGGTAGTACCAGCGACATCACTGACAATAACGCGGTCCTCTCCGAGCAATGCGTTTACAAGCGAAGATTTGCCGACATTCGGACGTCCAATTAGAGCAACGCGAATAACGTCTTCATCGTAACCATCATCCGTTAGCTCAGGCAATAACACCGACGCAGCATCCAGCAGATCCCCAATGCCAAGACCATGTGCACCGGAAATGGCGATGGGCTCGCCGAAACCAAGTCCATAAAACTCATATACCTCATCCATACGTCCCAAATTATCTACTTTATTCACTGCCACAACGACAGGCTTACGGGAACGGAACAACATCTGAGCGACTTCGTCATCCGCAAGTGTCAATCCGGTTTTCGCATCGACCATAAAAATAATGACATCCGCTTCTTCAATTGCCAGTTCAGCCTGCATGCGGACGGATTTCATGATCTCATCTTCACCATCAATTTCAATACCGCCTGTATCAATAATGCTGAAAGGTTTTCCATTCCATTCTCCGGTGCCATAAATCCGGTCACGGGTAATACCCGGTTTATCCTCAACAATTGCTAGCCGGTCACCGATGATCCGATTAAAAATAGTGGATTTACCCACATTCGGTCGCCCGACGATAGCGATAACGGGTCTTGCCATAGTTTGTTTTCCACTCCTTCAAAAATACTCACGATAACCATCATAGCAAAAAAGTACGTTCTTGGCTAACTTTTCATATTATCGGTGATTGACCAGTATAATAGTCCCATTCTTTAAATCATGTGCGCTTGCATCTAAAATTTTCTCAAGAAGGAATGAGGTTTGTTCCATCTTTTCCTCATTCTCTTCGATAAAAATCGGCGCTCCTCCTCCTATCGTATCGGCTTTGGTCGAAACGACTGCGACGATCTTAGCCATGTCCGCCCGCTCCTTTCTTATTCACCGCCGCTTCCGTTGGCATACGGACAGCCGATTCTAAAATAGGCACCCGCAAAATAACTTCACGTCCTTTACTTGCGTCGAGCTCCTGCGGCAGAAAAAATACGGCCAATCTTCCGTCTTTCATATCCAGCTTAGCCATCGGAATGAGCGCTGGTTCGCCATCATCACGGTAAACTCCCAATATGGTTGCCAAATCGTACAAAATGGCTTGCCGTTGTCCAAGATTGCTTATTGTAACTTTCCCGTTCGAGTTGTATGGAGTTAAAATAAACCCCATTCCCCGTTCAGCGATAATATGCTGATTGACTTTCAAGCCGACATTCATAATATATATATTTCCGACAAATAAATCAGGACCGTCAACACGAACGTCAGCTTGCTGCACGCGGGCAATATGGGAAATTGATTTTCCTGACTTAAGCTTCTCAACAAGCAGCAGTGATAACCCTCCGGCAACAATACCGGTCCATACATTCAGTAGAATGGCGAATAAGCTCGTTATTAATGCTGTCATTATAACCAAATAATTTCGACCTTCAAAAACCATGGCTATTCCTTCAATATAGGTCGAGCCTCGTCCCACAAGTTCCAGGCTGTCTATTTTGGTCAGCGTATCACGCTCCATTTTCCGAACGTCGCGAAACTGCTGCGCTGCTAACGTAAGGAACGTAATAGCCGTATAGTCTTTATTGAATAGTGCAGGAACAGCAACAGCACCAAGAGCGGCAGCAATTACTCCTAAAGAAATATGAATGATGCGTCCATGGGGATATGTTGGATATTGTCTATAGTCCGTTCGCAGCATGAGTAACCGTGAAACGATACCGAGTACAATCCCTAGCAGCACACCGATCAAAACCTTATTTTGCACAAGAAACTGCTGCATTACGATGACCGTCCTCCTTTCATATGCCAAAGCACCACACTTAACTTTGATAAGCCCCTTCGAATCCCTTTTAGTATCAAACTAAATAACCGTGCGGTTGCAACTGCAATCCAAAAGCTATCCCACCAGGACAATGAGCCTATGAAAACCGCATAAGTACCAGCCTGAAGCACCGTATTGAGCGTCTCGCCGAGTACGGCTCCCCAAATGATCATACTTAATTGATGTTTGGTCTGAGATGTAAAGGCACCGCACAGCAGCCCTGCAGTTATAGGCGCATCCCATATTGGATCTATCCAATAAAATACAGGGTCATAGCTGTAGATTTTGCGGACACATCCCCAAATGACTGCAATCATTAATGCACATAATGCTAAATATCCTTTATAGCTCCACTCCTCCGAACCTTTAAACGTCAATAAACTTGCAAGCAGCAATAAGCACACACTTACATGCAATTTTATTTGTATATAGTCAGGCAACGGCGACCACCAAATGGAGAAGGGCATCAAGGCGATAATCAAAATCCCTAGAAGCGCCATCGTTCGCCGGCTAATATCAGGAGCCAAATACGGCTTCCAGCCCGTGGCGATTAGTATTAACATCATGATCATGATTAATAAGGACATATATCCGGGATTCAAGCAAATCACCTCTTGTACCCCCTATTATGCGCCAAAAAAAAGGAGCTATTCCTGCGATTAATCGCGGGAATAGCTCCACCCTGGTACAATTACTTTGAAAAACGAGACCGGTTGTCTCCTTATTTCAAGTTTTTAAGCTTATCGCCGAAACGCTCTGCCAGTGAGTAGCTCATGCTTTCACTGCTCAAGCTTACGTTCGGGTTGTCGATTTTTTCAATCTTAGGAGCACGCGGTGCTCTCTCAGGTCTAGCGCTCGGAGCAGCTTGCTCAGGCGCTTCTTCTGTTTCTTTAATGCTCAGGCTGACACGCTTCTCGGCAGGGTTGAAGTCAAGTACTTTCGCTTGTACTTCTTGACCCTCTTGGAGCACCTCGTTAGGAGTTGCAATGTGACGGTGAGCGATTTGGGAAATATGAACTAGGCCTTCTACGCCTGGAGCGATTTCAACAAAAGCTCCGAAAGGAACGATACGGCGAACCGTACCAGTCACGATATCGCCAATTGCAAATTGACCGCCTGCAGTTTCCCAAGGACCTGGTTGCGCTGCTTTCAAGCTAAGGCTGATTTTGCCTGCTGCCGGATCAACTTTAAGTACTTTTACGCGCACGGCTTGACCTTCAGAAACAACATCCTTAGGATGTGCAACATGCTGCCAGGAAAGCTCGGATACGTGGACAAGTCCATCGATGCCGCCGATATCAACGAATGCGCCAAATGGAGTTAAACGTTGTACCGTTCCGTCCAGCTCTTGACCAGCTTGAAGCGAAGCCATCACTTGTTGTTTGCTTTGCTCGAACTCAGCATCCAGTACTTCCTTCTGGGAAAGAATGACTTTGTTGTTCTCGCGGTCGATTTCTTTAACCTTCACGCGAAGCGTGCGGCCTTTGTAATCGCTGAAATCTTCAACAAAATGACGCTCTACCATCGAAGCCGGAATGAATCCGCGTACACCGACATCAGCTACGAGACCGCCTTTAACGACGTCAGCAACAGCAACTTCAAAAACTTCGCCGCTCTCATAACGTTGTTGCAGCACATCCCATGCTTTTTCGCTGTCTACCTGGCGCTTCGAAAGGACCAGCTTTTCTTTCTCATCGTCAATGCTGACGACTTTAAGCTCTACTTCTTGACCGATTTGAACGGCATCCGTCGCGTTTTCAATCTGCAATGCGGAAAGCTCCCGAATCGGAATGACACCGTCATATTTATATCCAAGGCTTACGTAAGCTTGGTTATCTTCGATTTTGACGATCGTACCTTTAACGGAATCGCCTTTTTTCAAAGACACGAAATTATCCAAAGCGTCTTGGCTTACTTCTTCCGCCGCGGATTGTTGCACATTAATTTCTTCTGACATTGAAATAACCTCCTCAATTCATACCCCAACTTTATTTAAATCCGCTAGCGCCTAAAGCGAAAGCAGCATTTAAAACATTAATTAACGATTGTTTGCAGCTAGCTCGCGAATGCGAGTCATAATGGCTTCTGTTACTTTTTCCAGCATATCAGGCGATGATTCTTCAATTAGTGCGTTAAGATCGATTGGCTTGCCGTAACAAACGGTTATTTTGCTAAAAGGTCTATATTTGCCGATTATAGCAACAGGAACGATCGCTGCGCCGCTTCTCACTGCTATCATCGCAGCGCCCTTCTTAGCCGCTCCTGATTGATTGTTGCGCGAGCCCTCCGGGAATATACCCAATACATTGCCTTCTTTAAGCAGCGAAATAGCCGACTTTATGGCGTCCTTGCTAACTCCTCCGCGCTTGACTGGAAAAGCACCAAATGAAAGGATAAGCTGCCCAAATACGGGAACCTTGAACAATTCCTCTTTGGCCATAAAATGTACTTTCCGCCTCACCTTGACCCCTACTGTAGGCGGATCAAAATTGCTTAAATGATTTGAAGCAAGTATAACCGGACCAGTGGCAGGAATATTTTCCGTGCCTCTTGCCTCCAGTCGGAACAAAAACGTGTAAATAACACGCAGAAGAAACCGGAAAATAAGATATAACATTAGTTTACTTCGCCTCCGCCAATTTGGTTCGGCTTAATTTCACAATTGCGTCAATTACTTCATCAATTGTCATGCCGGTGCTGTCCATTACGACAGCATCAGAAGCGCATATCAGCGGCGATATTTCACGCTGCTCGTCCAGACGATCGCGTTCTGCAATCTCCGATTCCAATTGCTCGAGCGTAATTGTCTGGTTATCAGCCATTTCACGGTGACGCCGGAGCGCCCGTTCCTTAACGGATGCTGTTAGAAAAATTTTCAACTCTGCATTCGGCAGCACATGAGAACCGATATCCCTGCCATCCATAACAACGCCCTTGCGGGCGGCCAGATGTCTTTGCATGACTCCGAGTACTTCTCTAACCGTTTCATTAGCTGCAACATGAGATACTTGAAGTGTTACATCGCGTGAACGAATAAGCGCTGTCACATTGTCACCATTTACATATACGGACTGTCCATGTTCTCCTGGCTCAAGATCAATCTTTAACGATCTTGCCAATTCAGCAAGCTTGGCCGGTTCATCGGCCGAAATTCCTGCACGCTGAGCGCATAGTGTAACAGCACGATACATGGCTCCAGTATCTATATACACATATCCAAGCTGTTCGGCGACTTTTCGCGCAACCGTGCTCTTGCCCGCGCCTGCCGGCCCGTCAATTGCAATGTTCATGCGATCGCTGTCACCTTCGTGATGCATCACGTACGGTCAACCTCCTTTAATAGAGATGGCTGGCCGAATGCATACACAAATGCGACGCAAACCTCTCAAGAAAAAAGCAGGCTTTGCCTGCGAACGTGAAAATTATACCACAATATAAAATCAGATGCAAAAGCAGAGCGTCAATTCAAGCGGGTTCCTTCCCACCGATCTACGCCCGTCAGCCAATGCCGCACGAAATTATTTTGCAGCGCCGCTTGCGAACAAACAAGCAGAATAAGCAGCGTAATAATGATTTTTCGCAGTACAGAGCTGACTTCTTCTGTCAGTTGAAGCAGCTGCTTGCGGGTTCTTTTTTTGGTAAACGGCTTGCGTATCATATGGAGATCTCCCCTTCCTCTTATTGGGTAGTTTTCCATAGATATCACAACGTTATTCACCGATTGCGATATTCGAGCTGCTTTTCAAAACAATACCGTATAACTTTTTGCCGTTCCGAATCATTAATGCTGGCGTATTTGATCATAGCCTGCTTACGTCCAGACTCAAGTTCTACGACCCGTACAATTTCCCCTTTAAAGAAAGCATGATCAATAGTCCCGTTTCGGAACGGGACAAGGAGCCAGCATTCTAAGGTCTGTTCAGCTGCAAGAGGCCATTTCGCATCGCATACTAACGAAATCCCCCCCCCGCCAACATCGTCGGTTTTGCAAACAAACCGAACTTGATTAGATATTTTGACTGCAATTTCAAGCTCGGCCGGCACCCGGAGGAAGCTGCGGCGCTGCACCTTTGTAATACGGTCCGGTTCAGGCTTAACAATTTTTATTAATTTAACCCCATCTTCTTTAAAACCTAGCACATGCGAATCAAAATAATTTTTTATTCCATCCTCTGACACAAAAAAAACAGAGAGCTCATCGCCTAGAAACAATCGTTTATAACGACCGCTCTTCTCGCTGATTGGTATCTCTATAAGTAAACCGTCCTCCTGCTCATCGGCAATTCTGGACTTGTATTCAATCGCTGCTTCCTCTTCATCTGAAGAAGCTATTTGATAATGCAGCATCTGGTTCACTTTCGGCAACAAATTGGCTCCCCTCCCATTTACTTGACATTATAACACGTCGATTTGAGGGGAGCCATATCGTTATTTGTCAGATGCCGCCTTAGAATCATACGGAGACATTTCTTCAATTGATTCTTCCAGACCTGTTTCGGAATTTATATATATCCGGTAAAGCCCGCCGTTAATCTGACCGGTATATTCGTAACAAAGAACTTCCTCACCCAGTTCATTGTCGATAAGCGCTAACTGCTCGCTATTCACTTTCAAATCCGGATTTAACGCTTTTCGTGCTTCAGCCTTCGAGATGATCGGACTAGGAAGCTTCCGTTTGTGATGCTCGTAAACATAATCGTTCGCTTGCAAGCCGACAGGTTCACCATTGTCCAGTGCTACTTTAACTGTCAGCTTATCCGGGTAGATGAGGACCCCGCTCTGCACACTAACATACGTAAATGTTCCTGTATTATTGAACAAATCGTAGCTAACAGTCTTCATGCCTGTAAATCCGTGCTTATCCAAGAAGGAATCGGAGGCAGCCTTCGCCTTATCGAGGTCCACCCTCTTCTCGCCAATGTCCCGCGGATTCATAAAATAAATAAGCTGTCCGCCCTTTTGTGTGAAATCCATTTGAACCTTTTTTCCGTTCTTCCCGTCGTTTACAGTAGCAGAATAAGAAGCAAATTCCGTGCCTTTCCCATTCTCTACAACACGAATGTCAGCTTCCGGCGCATTTGCAAATTTAGCCGCTTGCTTCTTGATTTCTTCTGGAGTGACCATTTTACCACCAAGCATTTTCATTGTACGCTTCTGGTACATACTGCTAACCGATGGTCCCCAATTAATTTCCGGATATTCGCTAACTCTTTTATCCACCGTTTTAAAGCCGTCAATAATGGAATTGTCATTATTAGATTGCTCGGAAGCAAGCGCAATCTCAACGTCCATCCAGCGCAAATTATTGGCAATCACCTCTTTCTGCATACCGGTTAAATCTTTTGAGATTTCTTCCGATTTTGCATAAAGAGTTTTCATCGTCTTGAATTCGTCTGGTGTAAGCGGCTGCTTCGTCAAATCGCGTACCGCAGTTTTGTAAGCAAAGTTTGCGATTCGAGACAAAAAATCCTCTGCTTCATTGAAAGGCAGCAGCGTCAGCGGGAGCTGATTGATTTCATTTTGCGCTTGACTCGTTAAACGCCATACATTAACCAATCCTTTGCGGTGGTAGCTTTGAGACTTGGAGTTGACCGCTAGCGTATTACCTAGCTGCTGATGCAGCTGCTCGACATGATAAGTTAAGTCGTGAAACGCACGCTGGTACTGATTCTCGGCCTTTATCAATATCGAGTTTTTCTCTTGATGCTCCTGATATCCCCAGTAGATCGCACCTAGAAAAAGGAGGGACATTACGGGAAACAGTATTGAACTAAGTCGACGGTACATAACACAAAAGCTCCTTTCTTGTGCAAAACCTGGTTTTAGTTTGGTTTGCCCAAGGGAGCTTTATGCATCCTATTATTCAATTCAAGTTACTTAGCTGAAATTAGCCGAAAGCTTCAAAGCCCATTATGCTCTTCAATATCAAGATCATTGGTGTTATTGCAAATACATTGCTTAAATCCGGTATCAATGGCGCCTTTCTCTCTGCGTCCGCGCAGTACGAATTTCTCCCCGCATACGTTGCACCTAATCGTTACCTTAATTCTTGCTGCTTCCATAAGCCCCTCCTGACATCATCAGCATACACCGCAATCGTAAGCGCATGCTTTCATTATTCGAATGCTATCGTCTCAGGCATTTCTATACATGTCAGTATGGACGGAAGAGCTACAGTTTAATCTCATCCTCGCGGGGGAGGAATCGAAAAGGCGACCTCGAATTTGCCCGGTTCATTTTGCGTAGTCCCCATACCCATAATGCAATCATGAACGGCATAATAAACCAAATCCAATTCGTCCGAACCGTGATCATGATCCAATCATAAGTACCATGCAAGAGCATGGGAAGAGCTAACGACACACCAAGAAAATACCGGCATTTCGTCTTGGGCGCGAACTTAGCTTTACCCAAGTAGTAGCCCATCATAATACCAAACAAAGCATGACCAGACACCGGCAGTAAAGCGCGCATAAGAAGAGTACCGAATGTCGCCGGCGAATAAATGGCGTACAATACGTTCTCGAGCGTAGCAAAGCCGAGCGATATCGATGCCGCATATAAAATACCGTCATACGGCTCGTCAAATTCCATGTGATTATAGATCACGTGATACAACACGAACCACTTCACAAACTCTTCGACGCCTGCAGATTCTACAAAAGCGAACAGTATTGAATGATCGCCGAGCCAAAGCTGCAGACCGCGTTGAATGACCATGATCGGCACAACAACAAGTATGCCAAGTACAAACATTCTAACTACCATGTGTATGGGTTCTGCATCATACCGGTCCCTTAAATATAAGTAGGTGAGCAGCGAAACGCCTGGCGCGACGGCCGCAGTCAATACGGAAAACAACAGCATTTCGTCCCTGCTTTCTTACACCCAGCCGCGAAAACGGACAGCCTCGGCCATTTTGCGAACGCCGGCCATATAGGCGGCAAGCCTCATATCGACTTTACGGGTGCGGTGTATTTCGTACACGTGCTCAAAGCCGCGTATCATCATAACCTTCAGCTTATCATCTATTTCCTGTTCATCCCAGTAATAGCCCTGGTTGTTCTGCACCCATTCGAAATAGGATACAATAACTCCCCCTGCGCTGGCCAGCACATCCGGAATGAGCAAAATGCCTCTGTCCGTCAATAGCTTCGTTGCTTCCAAAGTAGTTGGGCCATTGGCGGCCTCTACTACAATGGCCGCTCGAATACGCGGCGCATTCTGTTCCGTAATTTGATTTTCGATAGCTGCAGGAACAAGTACATCGCATTCAAGCTCCAGCAGCTGGGCATTTGTTATCGTCTGGGAAAACAAATTGGTTACATTGCCGAAGGAATCCCTACGGTCAAGCAAATAATCAATGTCGAGTCCATCTTCATTATACAATGCTCCGTTCACATCGGAAATACCGATAACGCGTGCGCCGGCCTCATGCATAAATTTGGCAAGATAGCTGCCTGCATTTCCGAAGCCTTGAATAACGATTCGCGCATTTTTAAGCTCAATCCCTTTTAACCTTAACGCCTCGTGTATCATAATGACAACGCCGCGCGCGGTTGCCGTCTCCCTTCCTTTGGAGCCTCCGAGCACTAGCGGCTTGCCCGTTATAAAGCCAGGAGAATCAAATTCGCGAATCCGGCTGTATTCATCCATCATCCAAGCCATTATTTGCGAGTTAGTCATGACATCCGGAGCCGGTATATCTTTAGTCGGACCGACAATTTGACTAACCGCACGAACATAGCCGCGGCTCAGTCTCTCCACCTCGCGGAACGACATCGTGCGGGGATCGCATACAACCCCTCCCTTACCGCCTCCATAAGGAAGATCAGCAATTCCGCATTTTAAGCTCATCCAAATCGAAAGAGCCTTCACCTCATTTTCTGAAACCCCGGGATGAAAACGCACTCCACCCTTTGTCGGCCCGACCGCATCGTTATGCTGAGATCGATATCCGGTAAATACCTTTGTTGTTCCGTCATCCATTCGCACGGGAATCCGCACAGTGAGAAGCCTCATGGGCTCCTTCAGCAGGTCAATCATATCTTGATTGTAACCAAGCCTTTGCAGCGCCTGTTCAATTACAATTTGAGTAGAATGCAGAACATCATCCGTTTCTTTATTACTCATATCATTCACCGCCTTTGTCTATCTCTAATATGAGCGCCTTTCCTTCACTGTATTCGAATGGACAAACCCTGTTTATATGCAAGAAGAGCATCGTGCAGCCAAAGCTTGCCTGCAGATGCTCTTTATTTGTTTGCTAAGCGTGAACGGTGGACGCTTATTAAAATTTAAAATGATTGCATATTTCCCGGACTGCCGCTTCGGGCATAATGACTTTACCGTACTCTTCCAGCATCGCATAAGTAACGGATGTTGCTTCTCCATATTCGGCAAGCAGCGCAATGACAGCGTTGTGCCTGGATGAATCGATCAAGGCTGGCTCCAGCGCTAAAATATACTTTCCATTATAGGAGTACAATCGTCCGTCTTCTGTTAATGCAGAGGATTTCAACTGCTTACAAACCGAAATGACGTCTTCAAACTCGCGGAAGGAATACATAACTACATCGCTTTGTTCAAGCGTAACTTCCATCTCGTATATTTCGTCATCCGCATCGTCGTCTTCGGATGACCGTTCGACTTCATGACTGTTCATTTTGCCACGGGTGACAATCACCACCATACCTTGCGCGGGGAGGGCAAACACTTCGACCGCTAATGGGCCGCTGGCATCGAATCCAAGTTCACTATATGCTTGATCCATCATTTCACTGAATAGTTCGTGTACTTTTGGAATCTCGCGCCACATGTCTTCCTTCTGGATCCCCCGTTCCAGCAGGTCGTCGAACGTCAGGAAAATCCGTATCTTGTCCTGACTCAGTCGTTCGATTTTCATGATAGGATCCTCCTCTGCAGCATCTGTTGTAATAGCGTATGAAATTTTTAGTAAGATGTGATCATTTTGATCAAATCGTGCTATGTAACTACTTTATCATGTCTGTCCGTTGAATGCACTAATATTGGTCGAAAAAAAGAATCGTTTGAACGCTTCGCATTACTGCGCAGCGCTCCAACGATTCTGCTTTATTTCTATTCGCCTTAATGGGCTAACGTTGACGATTCCGCCTTTATTTTCTCTGCTTCCCGCTTCAAGTCAGGGTCACTATTAACTATCGCTTCAATCTGTCCCCAAGCGGCTTCGGATTTTACGGCGGAATCGTCTGTATGCTTTGGGGCCATGACCGCCGCCTCTTGCTTCCAATTTTTATTCATGAACATGGAGACTGATTTGCCTACAACATTCGAGGAAATATCCGACACCGCGCCTGCCGCCCAAGCAATTGCACCTGGCCGTTTACGTGAAACATATACAGTAGCTGCCGCACCGATTAATCCTCCAACCAAAAAACCGCTTAATTTCATTATCGTCGACACCTCTTTCTTATTTCGTTTTCAATGGATAGTTTGACCGCCTTTACAAGCAGTCATTCCATATAAAATAAGGAAATCATTCTAGAGTCGTCACTTATTAAATATGATACAATGATGTCGGTTCAGCGTGATCTACTACGGTACGGAGGTTCGATATGATGAAACGAGCAGCACAATTATTAACGATCCTTCTTCTCTGTGCACAATTCACTGCCTGCAGCGTTCAGCCAAATGATGCAGACATGACCGCTTCAAATGAAGCAGCAGCTACACAATCACCTGCAGCGAGCCCTGCACCGGTGGAGACATCAGGCCCATCGAGCGTGATTACTGAGCCTTCACCATCGGCTGAGCCTGTTGCCGAAAAAACAGCAAGTCCTGCCGCATTATACCGAATGAATGACGCCTACCGGTTCGTTCCTATTCTTGAAAGTACAACTAACAAAGTTGTATTACTCACTTTCGACGATGGTCCGAAAGATGAAGCCATTCTAACAAGCATGCTTGATACCCTCGATAAGCATAGCGCAAAAGCTATTTTTTTCGTCAACGGATATCGTGTAAAGCAAAACCCTAAGCTGTTGACACTAATTCATGAGCGAGGTCAAACGATTGGCAATCATTCGTGGGATCACATCAATCTCAAAAAAGAATCAAAAGCTGTCATTGAACAGCAAATCGGGAGCTTGCAAACAGAAATTGAAACCTTAACTGGCGAAAAGCCATTATTTTTCCGGCCTCCATTCGGTTCTGGCGGCGAGACGGTAAAGGAAATAGCAAAAAACCACGGCATGCTATACATGACTTGGTCAAACGGTTCTCTGGATTGGGATCAATCAACTAAAGATAAGCCTGATGAAGTGATTCGCAATGTTATGGAGCAGCTTCATCCCGGGGCAAACATTTTAATGCATGAGCTGAAATGGACTGCCGACGCACTTGACGAACTATTAACACAACTTGAGAACGAGGGCTATAGCTATATTGATCCTGCTGCCATCGACATTAATCGCTAAATTTCATTCCATACCAGAATAAGCCCCCGACTAAACATACGAACAAAAAGAATAATAAATTATAATACCACTTCGTCACTTTATGTACGCTGGAAGGAAATTTTTTGCGTCTTGGCGGTAGCGCTTCGAAATCATTGGAACTCGTTCCGATGCTGGACGGCTCTACCGTCTTTTCACGCTGTCTTGCTGCTCTCGAACTTCCAAACCTTTCTTTCCTGCTCATGACTCCCTCCTGAAGCGAATAATTAAGCCCATTATAAAATCAATTAAAAAATGTGCGATGATCGGCGCCCATATCGAGCCTGATTCCATATAAATCCAGCCTAGTCCATAGCTTATGGAGAAGACCAGGCCAGTAGGAATCCAATGCCGCAAATAACGAACGTGAATCGTCGCAAAAACGATACTTGTCCAATAGGGACCGATCGCATGCTGCACCGCCCCGCGAAAGAGAAGCTCCTCGCATATCGCTACAACGAACGAAATAACCGCAATATGCCAAATCGGACGGCCTCGAAAAATACGATCGTTTACCCCCCCGTCGTCAGCCGCTTCCTCCGGCACGAAGCGGGAAATAAGCAAATCGACTGCTATAACCGCACCAGCAAATCCGATCCCCCACCACAGAAAAGCAAGCTCCCTTGGAAGAGTAAATAATTGAATAAGATTTTGATGCTGAAATAAAACCCATATTAATCCGATAATAAAAGTAAGCGCTTGTGTTGCGTATAAATTGATAAGGAGCATGCGGTCATCAAGGTCGTCTACAGAAACCTTGCGAACGCGTATTTTTCGTATATCAAACTTCTTCATAGCTTCCCGCCTGCCCTTGAACGTTCGTATTTTCTTTTTCGACCTTTTCACCTATACTGGTAGAACAAATCGACAACATATTTTATTTGCATAGAAGGAGATAGAGATGGAAAAACGATTAACGACAACCGCAATGTTATTTAGTGTTGGATTTGTGTTCATGCTCGTATGCACGGTAGGCGCCTTTTTCTACGGCATCCAAATTGGCTCTGCCAAAACTGAAGCAAAATACACAGCGGAAAACGAAGACGCCAATGCGGCAGCCTCTTCGGTAAGCCCCTATCAACAGCAGGACTTAGTCTCTTTCTATCATACTGTATTTTTACCTTATCGTGAATTTCAAAACGAATGGTTCGCAGCTATGAACAAATTATCCCAAGGAAAAACAATAGAAGCAACCTCGATGTTTAAAGATCTGTCCAGTCTGGCCGATACCAAAGCAAAAGAAGCAAGCTCGGTTGATATGCAGAAATCACCTTTACTCGGACAAGCACAGGTCAACTACATACGAAGCCTCAAGCTGTTTAAAGACGCGTCCGGCATGGCTGCCGCAAGTGCAAAAACTTTAACGTCTAATGAATTGATAAACCATGTTGAACAAGAGAAAACCTATTTATCCGCAGCCCAGTTTGCCTTGACCGCACAGCAAGCCTATTATTCAGCTATGCTGAAATGGTCAGCTACCGTCGATCTGGATATTCCATCCGAATATAAAGCGCCATCTATATTAGAGCTTACACAATGGCAAAAGCTTCCGATTACAATCAAAAATAAACTGATGGCCGATCAATTGATGACTCGCAAGAAGCTAACCTCTTACTATCCACAAGATTTGACGAGTCGCGTAGACGATTTTGCCCAATCAGGTCAAGCTAAGAAAATGAAGATTCACACGTTATCAGCAGTTGTTGATCTGCTCATCAACACGGAAGCGGTTCGTTCCGGAGACTTTACGGAAAGCAAATCCAGACTATACCAGCAGGTCCTTCTTCCGCAGCTGCCATTCTTCTATCCTGATACGAACTAGCAGAGCCACGGCAAAAAGCTGCATACTTAATCATATTGAAATCCTTTTAACGAGGCTATAGCAGCCATCCCGCCGGAAACGTTGCGGAGGTTGCTGTAGCCTTGTTCTTCTAAGTAGTTGCAAACAGCCACGCTGCGAACACCGTGCGCACAAACGATATAAATCGGCCCGGTATCATCCAGCTCACTCATTCTGGAGGGAACTGCATTCATCGGAATTAAGGCTGAACCCTCCAGATGATAGTAATCCCATTCGAATGGCTCCCTTACATCTATAATTTGTTTCGATTGAGCTTCACCGTTCTCCAACAATTCAAGCAATTTTTGAGGAGTCACATCTTGCCATTTTTTCATGAATAAAGACCTCCGATGTCGCATTTTGTTGCTAATGATGCTTGAATCATAACGAAAATTTCACATTTCAGCAAGTTTGAGCATTGCATTTGTCCTCATGCTTGCTATAAAATAGAAAAGTCCGAATTTGTTAAGATAGAAGAACGTTTACGATCGAAGATCAAACTCTCGTCCCGCTGCTGCACAACGGTGCCGGGCCTGAGGGTTTTTCTGTTCATATTCAGCGAAGCAGAAATGCTTCGCCCCATTCTAGGAGGCATACTTCACATGTTTAAAGTGTTAGTTTCCGATCCAATCAGTGATTTGGGCATTCAGCAGCTTGTTGATGCAGCTGATGTCGCGGTTGACAAAAAGCCGGGATTAAGTGAAGACGAATTGGTAGACATTATCGGCGAATACGATGCACTGCTCGTACGAAGCCAAACGCGTGTAACTGCAAAAATTATGGAAGCCGGTAAACAGCTCAAAGTAGTTGGACGTGCTGGCGTCGGCGTCGACAACATCGATTTGGATGCAGCCACACAACGCGGTATCATCGTCATCAACGCACCAGACGGCAACACGATTACGACTGCCGAGCATACTTTTGCTATGATGATGGCTGTTGCCCGCCATATCCCGCAAGCGTACATGAAAACTGTAAACGGCACTTGGGACCGTAAATCGTTCCTGGGTGTTGAGCTTCGCAACAAGACGCTTGGCGTACTTGGTATGGGCCGTATCGGCAGCGAGGTTGCAAAACGCGCCAAAGCTTTCGGTATGGAAATTATGGGTTACGATCCGTTTATGACTGAAGAAAGAGCTGAGAAACTCGGCGTGAAGCTTGCGAGCGTGGATGACATTGTCCGCAACGCAGATTTTATGACCGTTCATACTCCTCTTACACCTGAAACCCGTCACATGATTGGCAGAGCTCAATTTGAAGTCATGAAGCCTGGCATGCGCATCGTGAACTGTGCACGCGGCGGTATTATCGACGAAATCGCATTGGTCGATGCAGTGGACAATGGTATTGTAGCTGGCGCGGCATTCGATGTTTTTGAAGTCGAGCCTCCTGCTGACGATCATCCTTTCTTGACTCACCCGAAAATTATCGTAACTCCGCATCTAGGCGCATCTACTTTAGAAGCGCAAGAAAACGTAGCAATCGACGTGTCGGAGCAAGTGCTTCATATCCTTCGCAATGAGCCGTTTATGAACGCAGTTAACATGCCGCCTATTCCGGCTAACCTTCAAAGCAAGCTTCAGCCATACTTCACGCTTGGCGAGAAGCTAGGCAGCTTCATCGCACAGTCAACTGAAGGCGCGGTAACTGAAATTGTAGTTGGCTATTCCGGGGAGCTTGCAGAGGTTGATACACAGCCATTAACGCGTTACATCGTTCGCGGTATCCTTGCGCATCATCTTGGCGCAGAGCAGGTTAACGTCGTTAACTCGCTGCACCTTGCAAAAGTGCGCGACGTTAACATCGTGATTCAAAAATCGCATGCTTCGAAGGACTTTACGAATCTTGTGACCGTTTCGCTTCGCACGAAGAAGGAAGAGCGTATCGTTGCCGGTACTTTGTTGACGGGCTATGGCCCTCGTATCGTACAAATCGACAAGTACCCTGTTGATGTAACGCCTGAAGGCAATCTCATTCTTATTTCGCACAACGATAAGCCTGGTATTATCGGACGTGTCGGAACGCTGCTTGGCAACAACGATGTCAACATCGCAACGATGCAAGTAGGCCGTCAGCTTGTGGGCGGTTCGGCAATCATGGTGCTGAGAGTGGATAAAGGAACGCCTAAGGACGTGCTTGTACAGCTTACCAACATGCCTGAGCTGAACACGGCAAAAGAGATTAAACTTTTCTAAATCAAATGTTTCGTTCAAATATGAGCCAACCGGATTTCCGGTTGGCTCATTTTGTTTCACGAACAACAAGAATTATCTGCTGTATTCTACAAAAAAAGCGTTCCATCAGGAACGCTTTGACAACTATTGATGGGCTTCGACAGGTAAAAGCAATGTAAATGTTGTGCCCATGCCTGCTGCGCTTTCCACGACGATCCGTCCATGATGAAGATCAATCAAATTTTTGACGATTGCGAGTCCAAGTCCTGTCCCGCTGGAAGAGCCGCGTTTTCGCGCTTTATCCGCCTTATAGAACCGTTCAAATATAAAAGGCAAGTCCTCGGAGGGGATCCCCTGCCCTTCATCGGCTACGCTAAACTGTACATACTCACTGCCATTGACATTTGCATGCTTGCCGGTTATCGTTATTGATTTTCCCGAATGGGTATGCCGCAATGCATTATCCAGCAAATTGGTGAACACCTGCTCGAGCCGATCCTCATCGGCTTCCTTCACAAGCAGCGGCTGGCTTGGAAGCTCGGCAAGCAGTTTTACTTCTCTTTCTTTTGCATATACCTGAAACTTTCGATGAACCCGCTTAACGACATGCCTAAGATCAACCTCTTGAAAATTCATGTCAACATGGCCGGCTTCCATTCGGGCTATATCGAGGAAATCATTCACCAACCTGCCCATCCGAAGTGATTCATCGTAAATAACTTGAACAAGTTCTTTACGATCCTCTGGCGAGACGACAATATCGTCAAGTAACGCTTCGCTGTAACCTTGCAGCATGGAAAGCGGAGTTCTGATCTCATGGGATATGTTTGCAACGAAATCCCTTCGCAGCTTCTCGAGCTTATGCTCCTCC
Organism: Bacillota bacterium; assembly: GCA_051750645.1. Taxonomy (GTDB): domain Bacteria; phylum Bacillota; class Bacilli; order Paenibacillales; family Paenibacillaceae; genus Pristimantibacillus. The sequence continues at coordinate 140,996 of JBNJJW010000003.1, forward strand.
GTTACGTTACGGATAACGGCAACCGCGCCTCGAATAACACCATTGGACTGAAGCGGCGCCATTACGACCGACCAGACACTGCTTAGAACATGAATCTTGTCCGTAGCATCGCGGCCCTCTTCCATCACGCGCTGGAATAACTCACGCAATGGCATAGGAACTTCTGAATGGGCAGCTCCGCCCTCAAACAGATCCTCCTGCCAGTCAAGATCGATGCCAGACCATTTATTAATGAGAAGATAACCACTTGGATTGGTAAGAATCACTTTACCGTCTGCGTTAAACGTCATAACGGAATCGCCCATACTGCGTAAAATGCTCGCTAAATGATTTTTCTCATGATTCAAATCGTGAATAAGCTTATCCAGCTGCTCCGTCATATGATTAAACGTATTCGCTAATTCACCAATCTCATCCGTTGAACGGGTATTAACGCGAGTGCTGTAATTACCCTGCGATATCGAATCAGCAGCATCTTTCAGCTGAAGCAGCGGCTGTTGAATCTTCTTTGATAAGAAAAAAGCAAAGAACGTCGATAATAAAAATCCGATAACCGCGGTAAGAACGAACAGAATCTTTACCTTATGCGCATCCTCGAACGAGAGAATATCCACATATTGCAATAAAAACACACCGACTATAAGCAATACAACCGCAACGAGCAGAATAATCGTTCCCCAAAGCTTGCCGACCACGCTTCGCAGCAGCCTGCCGGCCAAACGGTGCCACAAGTTCATTACTTTGGCACCTCAAGCTTGTAGCCGACGCCCCATACCGTCGTAATCATTGCAGCGGCGTCAGGCGATACTTTATTCAGCTTCTCCCTCAACCGCTTCACATGGGTATCCACCGTCCGCAGATCGCCGAAAAACTCGTAGTTCCAAACATCCTTGAGCAGCTCTTCACGGGAGAATACCTTATCCGGCGAAACGGCTAAATAATGCAACAGCTCATACTCCTTTGGAGTTAGGCTTACCTCTTGCCCGCCCGCAGACACGCGATGCGCATCGTGCTCGATCACGAGATGCGGGAATACGATGTTATTACTCGAATTGATTTCTTTTGTTAGGAATGCTGTCGCTGATGAGCGGCGCAATATCGCTTTAACACGATAAATGACTTCACGCGGGCTGAACGGCTTCACGACGTAATCATCCGCTCCGACCTCAAACCCTTGCACGCGGTTCATCTCTTCGCCTTTTGCGGTAAGCATAATAACTGGAGTAGCCTTTACTTGCCGGAGACGGGAGCACACCTCTACCCCGTCTATTCCTGGAAGCATGACATCAAGCAGGATAAGCGCATAATCGGTACCTGAAGCCATCCTAAGAGCGGTTTCTCCGTCCTCAGCCTCATCGATCGTATACCCTTCCTTCTCCAAATACATTTTGAGCAAGCGGCGGATTCTTTCTTCGTCATCGACAACCAAAATACGGCTTGAATAATCAGACATGCAGCATTACTCCCCTCAATCCAGAGTTTATACTCCAGAATATGAATGTAAACCAGCGATAACTAAATTAACCCCGATTAACGTAAACAATACGATAACAAAACCGATTACGGCAAGCCATGAAGAGCGAAGTCCTTGCCATCCCCGTGATAAGCGGAAGTGCAAATAAGCACTATAATATAACCATGTGATAAGGGCCCAAACCTCTTTCGGATCCCAGCCCCAGAAACGTCCCCATGCAATATTTGCCCAAATCATTGCAAATATGAGCGCACCGAGTGTAAAGATTGGAAAACCGATTGCAATCGATCTGTAGCTGATCTCATCCAAATCCTCAGGATCGATTCCTTCCATAACAGGGTGAATGACCGCACCGAGTGGCTTACGGAATACGAGTCGAAGCAATCCGTAAAGCAAAGTCCCTGCAATAATGGACCAAACAACCGTATTCAGCTTCCTGCCTGAATTAACGCCGTTCATCCAATAAGGAGCTTCAAAAATAGGCTGATCCATTCCAAGGAATGTTTCGTATTTGACAACTTGACTATTATAAGGCTTAACAATTGGCGGAAGCGTATAGTCGACGGTCTCCGATGTAGTCGTCTCGATTCCTTTGCTGTCAATATTTGATTTTTCTTGAATAAATTGAGCTTCATATCCCATTCCGCGGAATGCGAAAACCGCAATGATAAAACCAACGATCAAAATAATCGAGTATAACGAAAACTCTACCCAGAACTGTGATCTCCGCGCTTCCTTCGATTTATCTTTAAAATCGACAACACGCAGTAAATACATAAGACCGGCAGCAAAGCCTACTGCGAAGAACGCTTCTCCGAGAGCAGCCGTCGTAACATGCACCTTGAGCCAAACATTTTGCAGCGCCGGAATAAGCGGCTGCACTTCCTGTGGAAATACGGAGGCATATGCAACAATAATAACGGTTAACGGCAAAGCGAACATGCCTAGCAGCGCTTTGCGGTAAATTGCATAAACGATCGTGAAAGCGATCATGATCGCCATTCCTAGAAATGTCATGAACTCATACATGTTGCTTGTCGGAATTTGCCCGCTTCCCGCCCAGCGGGTGAAGAAAAAGGTCAGATGCGATAACAGTCCAAGGCTGGACGTAATGAAAGCGATCCTTCCCCAGCGCTTCTCATGCTGCAAGGGATCACGATTGCTCCACTTTTTACCCGCAATCGCGATCACATAAAACATGAAAGCAAAGCAATAAAGAAAAAATGCGACGATAAACACATCGCTGCTAAAATCAACTAAACTCACGCGTTGTTCCCTCCGTTATCAAGCGACTTCGGATCTACGGTCATCCCTATTTTTTGAAGCGCACCAGCCACATCTGAGCGCATACCGTACCAGTTTTTATTCGTATGTGCACCGAGTGAAAGCTCGCCTTCATCAACACGGAGCCATATTCTGCGATGCTGCCAATAAGAGCCCATCAGCAATCCGATCATCGAAAAAGCCGCTCCGATCCACACATAAGGCAGAGCCTTGTCCATCCGGACGTTTAAATAAGTAGACGCTTCAGAAAAATCCACATTTTCCATCCCGTCGACTCTGATTTCAATTTTATTTGCCAAAACGCCATTAATCGCATCCTGCGAAAATTTCACTTTATCCTTCTGCATCGGGAAGTAAATATAAGGCTCACCCTTTGCATCCAGCCCCGGACCTTTAACCGTGAAAATGAAAGCCGGCGCAACCGGATCTCGCGACAACGTTGTCGGCTCCCCGTTATCACCGATTGCGAACTCCATATAGTTGGCATACAAATCCAGCGTATATGGGCCCAGCTTATGCTGAAGCGCCGAATCCTTCATAGGCAAATCGAAAGGACCGTATTTTTGTCCCGTTTGTTTATCTACGAGTACAGGATGAACCGCATTCAAACGCGGAGTAGTATCAAAGTCAAATTGATAAAGCTTTATGCCTTTGTATTTGAGCGGCTCGTTCACGACAATATTGTGCCGCTTTACTTCCTGGAGCACCGGTTTTTGCAATTGATCATTACAATTGCTAACGCATTCATAGAGTATCGCTTTTGTCTCAAACAGCTTGGCGCGGGCTGTCCCCTTCAGTTTATCGGGTAATTCTTCATCCTTGTAATACTCAACAGTAAACTTTTCATTTTTGACATAATAATTCGTATCGGCAATTTGCACCGTATCGCCATCAGGAATCGTAATGTAACTATCCATCTGCCAACTAGGTATGCTGCGTGCCAATATCGCCAGAAGAAACAGGATGAGACCGATATGATTAATATAAGGACCCCAGCGGCTAAACCGGTTTTTTTCTGCAAGCAGCGCTGATCCGTCCAGATGGATACGGTATCCCTTCCGTTTCAACTGTGCGCCGTAATTCTCTACCCATTGCTCTGCATCGCCTTCAACCTTATGCCTAAACACTGTTTTCTGACGATGAATGAACTGCAAATGCTTGCGAATTTGCTGCTTACTTAATGCACGGTACAATGGAAGTACCCGATCCAGACTGCAAATGACAAGCGATGTGCCTATCATGACAAGCAATCCGATGAACCACCATGATTCGTAGGTGTGCGTCAAACCAAGCAAATAATACAATTTGCCTGGCAGGCCATATGTTTCCTCATAATAAACCGATGGATCAAAGTTATTGATAAATGTATTTTCTTGCGGATAAATCGTACCAAGCATAGCAGTCAAAAACGTAATGACGATCAAATAGATCGCTATTTTGACAGATGAAAAAAAATTCCATATCCGATCAATAAAGTTCGGATTGCTTTTTTGCGAACGGCGGGCAACCCCGTCATATCGCATTTCCAAAGGCAAGTCCGACTCGTCATTGATATCCAGAGGCTTACCGCAGCTTTCGCACAGCACGGTGCCGACCGAGTTTTGATGACCGCACTCACATTTTGTGTTTTCAACCACTAACACAGTAAAACCTCCTACAGCTGAAGAAGCCGTTCAATCCGTTCGTCAATTTCCGTTTCCGTCATACCGCCTACTTTAATTTCCATAATGGAACCGTCCGGTTTGATGAAAAAAGTAGTAGGGTATGACTTCAGCCCATAGCTGCGTTCGGTTTTGCGATTGACATCCCGTAAAATCGGATAATGCAAGTCAAAGCGACGAACAAAATTGTTCACGGTTAATGTATCTTCGCTTAAATTAATGGCTAGGATAACCAAGCCTTCATCCTTCCATTTCTGATACTGCCGTTCAAACTCAGGCATTTCCTTCACGCACGGCGGACAGAATGTACCCCAAAAGTTGACGACGACAGCTTTACCTTCATAATCAGATAGTTGCCGCAGGTTGCCATCCAGATCTGCAAGCTTAAATTGGGGCGGCTCGCTTCCTTCCTTCAAAGGTCCTTTATCTGCAGCAAACAAGGTAGATCCGATTGCATATCCACCAATAATTAGAACCGCAATCAATATTACGATTTGCACCGTCTTACGCGATTTTCCCATATTTAACACCACCAAGTTCTGTTTACACAGCCATGAATATTACCATTATAACGAAAAGTCGACGGCAATTACTGCCGCCGTCGATTACTTTTTATGAACTTTATGTGTCTTGCTTTGGGCTACTGCCAGCAGGTCTTTAATTTCTTGCGGCGTCAGATGACGGTACTTCCCTCTGCCCAGATTCTCCAGTCCGATTTCACCGAAACGAATCCTTTTCAGTCGAATGACTTTGTGTCCAATTGCTTCGAACATACGACGAACCTGACGGTTACGGCCCTCGAAAATCGTAATCGTAATCGTTGCTTCATTGTTCTCCGTATCCACATCATGATACTCCACCTCTGCAGGCGCGGTCATGCCGTCCTCCAGCTTTATACCATTTTGCAGCTGCTCCAGCGCGCTTCCATGCGGAACTCCTTTTACTGTCGCACGATAGGTTTTCGGAACATGGTGGCTTGGGTGCGTCAGCAAATTGGCGAACTCGCCGTCATTCGTTAAAATAAGCAGACCTTCCGTATCGTAATCCAACCTGCCGACTGGATATACCCGCTCTTTGATTCCCGGTAAAAAGTCTGTTACTATTTTGCGCCCCTGCGGATCATTTGCGCTTGTAATAACGCCTTTTGATTTATTGAGCATGAGATAGAGCTTCTTCTCGCTCCTGATCGGTTTTCCATTGACCGTAATGGCATCGACTGCAGGATCCGCCTTGACTCCTAACGTCGTAACTTTCTCGCCATTCATCTCAACCATGCCCGCTAAAATCATTTCTTCACATTTGCGACGGGATGCTATTCCCGCTGCTGCTAATATTTTCTGTAAACGTTCCAATTCTTTCACCTCAACCTCCATCATAACGATATGGAGAACAAATCACAAGCTTCCCTAACCGAATATGTATAAACAAATGAAAATGGCAGCAAAAAAACCGACTAAATCAGAGAATAAGCCAACCTTTAATGCATATCGGGTTCTACGGATGCCGATTGCTCCAAAATAAACCGTAAGTACATAAAGGGTAGTATCCGTGCTTCCTTGAATCGTCGAAGCAATTCTCCCGATCATGGAATCAGGTCCAAATGTCTGAATGAGATCCGTTGTAAAGGCTAGCGAGCCGGCTCCGGTAAGCGGGCGCAATATGCCAAGCGGCAATACCTCGCTTGGAATGCCCATCCAATCGAATAAAGGGCGCACGGCTGACAGCATCAATTCCAGCGCCCCGGATGCCCGAAACATACTTATGGCTACCATCATACCGACTAAGTGAGGAATGATGTTAATGGCGGTACCAAAACCATCTTTGGCACCCTCAACAAATGTTTCATAGACGGGAATTTTACGGCGAAGGGCCGCGTAAAGCGGGATAAATACGATAATGGCCGGAATCATCCAAGCAGATAAGCTTGTAAAAAAATTATACAACAGGCTCACCTCCAGCAGATGCTGTATGTACCTTTACTTTAGTCTGCTGGGAGGCGGTCGGGTGTATCGGCGGCGGCGGTGATTTCCTCCGGTACCACCGATCGGCCAAAATGGCTGCTGAGGTTGCTACAAATGTCGCCGCTAGAGTCGTTCCAATAATTTCAGCCGGATTTGCCGAGCCGTAATTCATTCTTATCGCGATAAGTGTTGTCGGTATAATGGTAATGCTGGATGTGTTAAGCGCAAGCAGCGTGCACATTGCAGGAGTTGCAGTAGTTGAATCCGGATTTAGCTTCTGAAGCTCCTGCATGGCCTTAATTCCCATCGGTGTCGCGGCATTGCCAAGCCCGAACAAATTCGCGCTCAAATTGCTCATAATATAGCCAATCGCCGGATGATTACGCGGCACGTCCGGAAACAGCTTTCTAACGATCGGTCCGAGCAAATGAGCCAATTTCTGCAGCAATCCCGCATCTTCGGCTATCCGCATCATCCCTAACCAAAAGACCATGATGCTTATTAAACCAAAGCTAACGGTAACGCCTGATTTAGCTCCTTCAAAGGCTGCTTGCGTCACTGCATCCATTTTACCGTTAATCGCAGCTACAATAACACTCGCTACGATAAAAAATAACCAAATCCAATTTACCATTAAGGCCGCCTCCCCTACGACTTTCAAGCTTGTCTTTCCAATAAGACTGCGTCTCCCGCGCAGTCTTATTGTTGATGCCCGAATAAAGCGCCCAACACTTTCAAAATCGATTGATGAAGCATTGCTCGCCCTTCATTTTGTGAAGCTTTCCTGAACTCTGCTAAAGATTGGATTGTTCTCTGTGAAGAAGCCGGTAGCTGCAGCCTGCTGCTTCCAACATCATATATAGGAACAGCGCCTATTTTACTTCCATTCAGGTACCACTCGAGCAAGCCGCGTTCTCCTAATAAATAGCGAGTCGTACTGGTATTGTATAAAACAAGCCTTGACTGTACGAACTCCCTTTCCTGCTTCTCTAGAGGGTATTTGAAGGTTTGACCGGCCGCATACGGATAGCCTGCAATAGGCTGCCCTTTATTGGCCATTTGCTGCAGCGGATAATGCTCAAAGCCCCAATCAAGCATTTTGCGGTGATCTGCCCAATCATCGCCATCGTTTATCGTTACTGCTGCAAGCTGCTGACCTTGGCGCGTTGCCGAACTAACCAGGCAACGAAGCGATTTCTTCGTATAACCGGTTTTGACGCCATCTGCCCCTTCATACATTGCGAGCATCTTATTTTTGTTCGTATAGCTGTAATCCCATTTTTCATGTGGATTAGGCACCTTCTTGACACGTGTGCTCACAATTTCTGCGAATACATCGTTTTTTAATGCATAGGCCGTCAAGTTAGCCAAATCGTTTGCGGAGGAATAATGGCCATCTTCATCTAGTCCGTGCGGATTTTTAAATTGTGTATGCTTCAGGCCTAGAAAGGCTGCCTTCTCGTTCATCAGATGTACGAAACCTTCTTCGGAGCCCCCGACGTGCTCCGCAATAGCTGTGGCCGCATCATTGCCGGAACGCAGCATAAGTCCATAGAGCATATTTGACAAGCTCATCTCCTCACCAAGCTGGAGATAAATGGACGATCCTTCCTTCCCAACGGCACGCTTACTCGTTTTAACCATATCGGTTAATTTTCCATGCTCGATCGCAACGATCGCAGTCATTATTTTGGTCAAGCTCGCTATTCTCATGGAGGTATCGCCATTACTACTGTACAATAGTCTTCCTGATTCCACATCGATAAGCGCTGACGCTTTCGCGTTTGTACTTATCGGGTCGGGAGCAGCGCTCACATCAGGTATCGAGCTTGTCCCAAGCATTAAGGTCAATAATAAACCTAGCAAAGAAATCCGCTGTAGCTTCTTGAAAAACATGCCATATGCCCCTCTCGCAGCGTTAGTTGATTCAAGCATCAGGTTGCGTATTTACAGTATATGCCTATACGCTTTCCTCTAGACGAAAAGCATCCCACTAAAAATGAAAAACTGCCCTCTCGGGCAGTTATGTCATAAGAGGTGATCGTTTACGTCAACATGTCCTGAAATGACTGTCTGGGAAGGATCTGTGTAAGAAGCCTTACTGCCCGGCTGCTTCATCATGGACTGTAATTTATCAAATACTTGCGGTGCAGTATCGATAACACGCTCAAGTAAGTGGGTTTGAGTATCGAGCGGCACAATCTTCACGCCTTGAGTACCGACGACGAGAAACGCAATCGGCGTTATCGATACGCCGCCGCCGCTTCCGCCTCCAAATGGGAGTGATACGGAAGCATGATGCGCATCAGATTGTGCATTTTTATGCTCGGCATCTTCTAACCGAATATCACTGCCCCCCGCTACAAACCCGAAACCAACCTTGGAGATTGGCATAATAATGCTGCCATCTGGTGTCTGAACCGGATCACCGACGATCGTATTGACGTCAACCATTTCTTTAATATTTTCCATTGCGGTTTGCATTAAGCCTTGAATAGGATGTTCTGCCATGCTTTGACGCCTCCTTTCACTTTCTTTATGCGAACTAATAGCTGCAGCCCGGCAAGGATAGCATAACCGAAGCGGATTTGAGCTATGCATGACCATTCTGTTGTAAATGTAGGTTGCTGATACATGGGCTGAACATTCATCTTAGGCTCGGCATTAATTTTGACCATTTGTGACAGCAAGCCAAGTATGGATGTTTGAACTGACCAGATCAGACCTGTAGCCATTGCTGTCCACATTGCGTCTCCAGTCCCTACTGAAGTTGACCAGTTCCACTCAATTAATCGCACTTTTGTCAACGTTTTCCTAACCAGTCCCCTAAAATCCCGTGTCATTTTCAAAATAAGCTTCATTTTATCGATTGAGCTAAGGACTGTATCCACATCGAGTTCATCATTGAACTGTTTCCAGGTATTAATGCCCGTGCTCGCGTTTGAAACTTGTTTCTTCATTTGAACGGAATTGCCGGCAATTCGGATAATAGGAACCTTATAGCGGATTCGGATAATGCCGTAGAGTGCTTTCACTTTAATTTCTGCATCATCATTATTTCCTATTCTCCGTAACTGTCCGTTAATGACAACAGGAGAGGTTAGGATAACCGTTAAAATGAGCAAAAAAAAGAGACCGGCCGCCGTTATCCAACCGTAAGGGTAACCGAGCATCATGATGCTTCCTCCGTTTCCCTAATATGGGTTGAATATAGTATGACCCGGCGGTCAAATCTCATTCTTTAATTTCTTCAATTGTCATTTGTCTTCCGTCTAAACGTTCGAACAGCAGCTGTGTCTGTTCCTCTAATGCATCGTCCAGATTGACGTTACCAGGCTCAGGCAGCTCCCGAATAGACGGTAGACCAAAATATTCTAAAAATGATTTCGTTGTTCCATATAAAATCGGCCTGCCAATTGCTTCAGCACGGCCTACCTCTTCAATTAAATCTTTCGATACAAGCGATTGAATAGCTCTGTCGCTCTTAACGCCGCGAATTTCTTCAATTGCAATTCTAGTAATCGGTTGGCGATAGGCAACAATAGACAACGTTTCAAGCGCCGCCTGCGAAAGCTGGGAACGTGTAGGCGTATAAGCCATCCGCTCAAAATAAGGAGCATGCTCCGGGTGCGTCGTAAGCCGGTAGGATGCTGCTACTTCTGCGATTTGAACGCCTCGTCCTTCTCGTTCCAAATCGCGCTGCAAATCATAGACTAAATCCGAAGCTAGATCTGCATCTATTTCTAAAATATCGGCAAGCTGCCGCTTATTCAAGCCTTCGTCACCTGCCATGAACAGCAGGCCTTCAATAATTGTCTTCAATTTCGGATAATCCACTTTCCGAAGATTCTCCTCTCCAATGAATGACGATGTCGTCAAACAACTGATGCTGGAAGCAGTGAATATGCTTCATTTTCATAAGCTCCAGTATCGCCAGAAAAGTAACGACAACCTCATGCCTGTCCATATTTTCCCGTATCAACCGCGAAAATCTCACCGTTTCATACTGCTTCAGAACATCCACGATATCCCGAATACGGTCCTTGACCGATATCTCATCCCGCTGAACCGTCGCAACGACATTCCGTCTTGCTGCCCGGCGGAGCGCCTTTTGAAAGGCGGCTATTAAATCGGATACGAGCAGCCCTTCTACCGGGTTAACCTTCTCTTCCTTCATGAAGGGAGTCATATCCTCCGGCTCTCGGGAGTAGACAAGGCTGCGTTCGAATTCCTTCTCCCGCAACTGCTCGGCGATTTGCTTAAATTTACGATATTCCACGAGCTTTTGGATAAGCTCATCACGCGGATCCAGACCATCATCCGGCCAATCCTCGTACTCATCCTCAAATACAGGAGGCTTTGGAAGCAGCTGCTTGCTTTTTATAGCCAGAAGGGTAGCCGCCATGACTAGAAATTCACTTGTAACCTCAAGCTCCAGCTCCTTCATCGCATGCAAGTATTCCATATATTGATCGGTAATTTCGCTTATAGATACTTCATGGATATCGATCTCGGCTTTGTCGATCAAGTGAAGCAATAGATCAAGCGGCCCTTCAAAAGAATTCAGCTTATAAAGCACCGACACTCAAATTTCCTCCCGCCTGGCTTCTCTGTGCTGCTGCTTATGCTTTCAACTGCCTAGTCAAATTCGCCATCTCAATTGCGCTGGCAGCCGCTTCATAACCTTTATTTCCAGCTTTCGTGCCGGCACGTTCAATCGCTTGCTCAATCGAATCTACCGTCAGCACACCGAAAATAGTAGGAATGCCTGTTTTTAGAGCGATCGCCGCAACGCCCTTTGCTGCTTCATTGCAAACATAATCAAAATGCGGCGTTGAACCGCGAATGACCGCTCCCAGCGTTATAACCGCATCGTACTTACCGCTCTCCGCCATTTTTTGCGCAATTAGAGGTATTTCGAATGCTCCCGGCACCCATGCCACGTCAACGTCTTCTTCCTGGGCACCATGACGCTTAAATGCGTCAAGCGCGCCTCCAAGCAGCTTACTCGAAATAAACTCGTTAAAACGTCCTACTACTACTCCATATTTTAAACCTTCCGATATTAAATGTCCCTCAAAAATTCGTGCCATCTTGAAATCATCCTTCCTTATATTTAAATTTTGTAGTCTTGTTCTTCAAAGCGCAGTAAATGTCCAAGCTTAGACTTTTTTGTGCGTAAATAACTGTTATTATCTTCATTTGCATCCATTTGAATCGGTAAGCGCTCGAGAACCTCTAACCCATAGCCCTCGAGACCTTTAATCTTACGAGGATTGTTTGTAAGCAAACGCATTTTGCGAATGCCGAGATCCTTCAAAATTTGCGCGCCTATTCCATAATCGCGCAAATCGGCCGGAAAGCCAAGCTTTAAATTGGCGTCAACGGTATCTAAGCCCTGCTCTTGAAGACCATAAGCCTTTAATTTGTTAATCAGCCCGATGCCTCTTCCTTCTTGACGCATATAGAGCAGAACGCCGCTTCCTTCCGAGTCGATTTGCTTTAAGGCCGCTTCAAGCTGCGGTCCGCAATCGCAACGGTGCGAATGAAATACATCCCCGGTCAAGCATTCCGAGTGAACGCGTACAAGGATTGGACGCTCAGGATCGATTTCGCCTTTAACCAGCGCGACATGCTCCTTGTTGTCCACGATATTTGTGTAAGCGATCGCCCGGAAGGTACCGAAATCGGTTGGCAAATTGACGTCTACAGCGCGCTCAACCAGCTTTTCCTTCTGATTACGGTAATGAATGAGTTCTTGGATCGTAATCAGCTTTAGGTTGTGTTTTTGTTTGAAGACAATTAGATCCGGCAGCCTTGCCATCGTTCCGTCTTCGTTAATGATTTCGCAAATAACGGCAGCTGGCTCTGAGCCGCACATTCTGGCAAGGTCAATTGCCGCCTCCGTGTGACCGGCACGGCGAAGTACGCCGCCATCCTTCGCAATAAGCGGGAAAATATGACCCGGTCTGCGAAAATCGGATGCTTTCGTCGTTGGATCGATCAATGCTTTGACCGTTTCGGAACGTTCGAAAGCAGATATGCCCGTTGTAGTTGCTACATAGTCAACGGATACCGTAAATGCCGTTCCATGGTAATCGGTATTATGCGTTACCATTGGCGGCAAATCGAGCTCCTCAGCCCGCTCTTGCGTAATCGGAACACACACAAGTCCGCGAGCTTCCGAAATCATGAAATTAATGACCTCCGGCGTCGTTTTATCCGCTAGCGCTATCAGGTCACCCTCATTCTCGCGATCCTCATCGTCCACGACAATAACCGGCTTCCCTAACATCAAATCATTTATTGCATCTTCAATCCGGTCAAATGGGATATTATCTGTTTTTTCCATATGGGTTTCCCTCCTTTGTGAGACAACTAAACCTTTGTAAGGCTTCTACCAAACCTTCAAAGGCTTTTACCGAACCTTCAAAGGCTTCTACCAAACCTTTAAAGGCTTTTCGAACCCACCCAAACCCTCAAGGGCTTCGACCAAACCTTCAAAGGCTTCTACCAAACCTTCAAAGGCTTCTACCAAACCTTCAAAGGCTTCTACCAAACCTTCAAAGGCTTTTCGAACCCACCCAAACCCTCCCTTCCAAGGGAGGGCCCCAAGGACTGCGTCCTCTGGACACCTGCAATTGGAATAACGCGGGTGGTTAAGAGATGGTTATCTGATACGTTTGAGGTGGATCGCTTTCGTCCCTGCGGGACACGCTTACTTTGGGTACGGTAAAAAAATTATAAGAATCCATTTTCCATTAGGAATGATGTTGTGAGCTTCGATTTGTTTGGTGCGGCTTCGGGTTGCTTGAAATGAAGCAGGTGATCGACGTATTTGCCGATGACGTCGCACTCGATATTGACGGTGTCGCCCGCATGCTTGTGCTGTAGGGCCGTTCGACTGAGCGTATGCGGGATGATCGACACGGAAAAGGAATGAGCGGATGTGTCGACTACGGTAAGGCTTATTCCATCAATCGTGATAGATCCTTTTGGAATAACGTAACGAAGCATGCTTGGATCGTCTAGCTGAACCTTGAAGACGACAGCATTAGCATCTGTCTCGCGGGTCGATATTTGCCCAGTGCCGTCAATATGCCCTTGAACGATGTGACCGCCGAAGCGTGCCCCTGCCTGCATAGCTCGTTCTAAATTCACTCGTTCACCGGAACGAAGCTGGTGAAGGCTTGATTTGCGGTATGTTTCAGGCATAACGTCCGCCGCGAATGAGGAACGATCAAAAGCCGTCACCGTCAAGCAAACGCCGTTTACTGATATGCTATCGCCAAGCTTAACGCCTTCCGTTACATGCGTTGCCCCTATAACCAGGTGCATCGCTTCTCCCTGCTTCGTTATCCCTTTCATCTGTCCCACTTCTTCAACTAATCCGGTAAACATGAGCGACCTCCTAATGCAAACTTACTTCGTATACACGGGATATCCGGATACGCATATGTCGTCGCCGGCCATCTCCACGTCCACATGTTCGAGCTCGATGGCATCTGCCATTTTCTCGATGCCTCTGAATGTAAATGTGCCGGGCGCCTCGACCCCACCAATAATTTTGGCTGCATAGTATAGTATAATTTTATCAATGAGACCTGCTTCCAGCATCGCACCGTTAAGCTGTCCGCCTCCTTCGAGCAGGATGGAGCCGATCTCGAGCTCGCCGAGCTTCATCATCGCTTCGGTCAAATCAACCTTAGCACCCGTACCGCATACGACGACTTCAATTCCGGCTGCCTCCAGTGCTCGACGTTTGTCTTCAGCTGCTTGGCCGGACGTTAGAACAATTGTCCGAATCGATCGGTCCGTTACAACACGTGCGTGGAGCGGCAACCGCAACGAGGAATCCACAATGATTCGAACCGGATCGATTGCCGGTACTGCGGCGCGGGTGTTCAATAATGGATCATCGGCAAGAACCGTTCCGATCCCAACCATAATGGCCTCATGCTGGTGGCGCAGCGTATGAACCTGTTCACGCGCCGCGGTCCCTGTCACCCAGCGGCTGTCGCCGGTGCGGGAAGCAATTTTGCCGTCAAGGGTACTTGCTGTTTTTAAAGTAACGAACGGTAATTTGGTCGTAATATATTTGTTAAACTTTTCGTTCATTTGCCGCGATTGCTGCTCAAGGACGCCTACAGTCACGTCAATTCCCTCTTCGCGCAGCCTTGATATTCCTCTCCCGGAAACCTGAGGGTTTGGATCGCCGCTTGCGACTACGACTCTAGCCGCTTTTGCAGCGATAATCCTTTCGCAGCAAGGCGGTGTTTTACCGAAATGGCTGCAAGGCTCTAGCGTTACGTACACGGTCGCGCCTTCCGCTTCATCACCGGCCATCTGCAGCGCATGCACCTCGGCATGGCCGGTTCCGCGCTTCAAATGCGTTCCGATTCCGATGATTCTTCCTTGCTTCACGACCACACAGCCGACGACAGGATTAATACCCGTCTGTCCAGCCGCTTTTGCAGCTAACTCTAACGCCAGCTTCATGTAATACTCATCATTTAAAATATCAATAACAAAAACACCCCTATCGGCAAACTTACCGACAGGGGTGATGAAAGAAACGTCAGAGAACAACGACAAAACCGATCTACTTCGAGAGCATGAAATAGCCGCTCCTAAAAAACCGTAATCGCTACGGCACCGGTTTGTAAAGTACGCTAAAGAAACAAACCTATAAGTTTGTGAAATAAAACACAAACGAATAAGTATGAATATAATAGCTGTCGATGCATCTCCTTCTCCCATCCAGACTATACTGTCGGTCCCGGATTTACACCAGGTCCACCGTTCCAATCGATTAGTATTGGCTCATTGCCATAACGGAATCAATTAGCCCGGGTCACGGACTGACGAGAAACACAGGAAGTCCGGTTATCCGATCCTTCCTGTGCTCCCGATCACCGCCGGTTGGGAATTTCACCCTACCCCGAAGGAAAGCTGCACTTACATATTTATAGTAAGTATCTTACCATTAAACTTCGACAACTTCAACCTTTTCCATTTTGTCTCCGCCTTTGAATGCATCAACAAACTCCATACCCTTTGCCACTTTACCGAAAACGGTATGAGCGCCATCAAGGTGCGGCTGTGGCGCGTAGCCAATATAGAACTGGCTGCCGCCTGTGTTGCGCCCAGCATGCGCCATAGCAAGTGAGCCGCGCTCATGCTTGTTCGGGTTAATTTCGCAGTTAATTGTGTAACCAGGACCGCCTGTACCAGTACCTTTCGGGCATCCGCCTTGTGCGACGAAACCTGGGATGACACGGTGGAACGTTAGACCGTTATAGAAACCGTCATTTGCCAGCTTCTCGAAATTTGCTACTGTGTTCGGCGCGTCTTGATCAAATAAATCGATTACGACTTCTCCGCCGTTTGCTAGTGTAATTTTTGCTTGTTTTGCCATTGCTGCATCTACCTTTCTTTTTCCGAATAAGACTACGTTACCAATTTCGCCCTTATTTCGCAAGCGGTGATTTTTGAAGTCTTGCCGGAATGACGTCATTGCATACGATATTGTCAAGCGATTCACGTTTCACAGCAAGGTCAGCTTGACCGTCTTTTACGAAAACGACTGCCGGGCGGCGAATGCGGTTATAGTTGCTTGCCATTGCATAATTATAAGCACCTGTACAGAAAACTGCAAGAAGATCGCCGTTTTCAGCCTTAGGCAATTCGAGGTCCCAAATGAGCATGTCACCGCTCTCGCAGCATTTGCCGGCTATAGATACCGTTTCTTCAATCGCATCATTGGCACGGTTAGCCAAAATCGCCTCATACTTGGATTGATACAACGCTGGGCGGGGGTTGTCCGTCATACCGCCGTCAACAGCAATGTATTTGCGCACTCCAGGAATATGTTTACTTGTGCCGACCGTATACAAAGTCGTTCCTGCGTCTCCGACCATACTCCGGCCTGGCTCTACCCAAATTTCCGGAAGCGGGAACTCCGCATTCGTGAAATTCGTAATGATCGCTCCTGTAATTGCTGCTACGTACTCACTAATCGGCAGCGGAGTATCACCTTCAACATAACGGATGCCAAAGCCGCCGCCAAGGTTGATTACTTTAAAAGTAAGTTCAAGCTCGTTACGGATGGCAACTGCAAAATCAGCTACCTTGTCCACTGCCATACGGAAACCTTCCACCTCAAAAATTTGCGAGCCGATGTGCGAGTGAACGCCTAATACGATAAGGTTTGGCAGCGCGAGCGCTTCTTGAATCGCCTGCTTCGCTGCGCCGTTACCAAGGTCAAAGCCAAACTTCGAATCTTGTTGTCCAGTCGAAATGTAATCATGCGTATGTGCTTCAACACCAGGCGTGATGCGAAGTAAAATGTTTACTTTCTTGCCTTTGTCGCCGGCAAGCGCGTTCAATAGCTGTAACTCCATGAAGTTGTCGACAACGAAACAGCCGATGCCTGCGTCAAGCGCCATATTAATTTCTTCAGGCGTTTTGTTGTTGCCATGGAAGTGGATACGTTCAGCCGGGAAGCCGGCTTGCATAGCCGTGTAAAGCTCGCCATCAGATACAACGTCCAGCGATAGACCTTCTTGCTCAGCAATTGCGCACATAGCCATTACACTGAACGCTTTGCTTGCGTAAGCAACCTGGAATTTGAGCCCGGAAGCCTTGAAAGCTTCAATATACTCACTCGCACGTTGACGCACGAGAGCTTCGTCCACAATATATAGCGGCGTGCCGTACTGATTCGCCAAATCAGCTACGTCGCAGCCGCCGATTTCCAAATGTCCGTTTGCATTAATTTTACTAGTTCCATGTAGGTACATCTATTTCCCCTCAGCTTTCTTCTATCTGCATGCAGATAGAAAGGATAGAATTTGCATCAATAGCATCAGTATAACGCAATCTACCCGCCCAGCGAAATGGATAAATTCACATTTCATTTGCATTTTTATGAACTTACTCCGTTTTTGGCAACTTATCGCGCTGCTGAGGACGTAAAATATTCGGCCGGGTTCGGTTACGAAGCACCGGCTTCCGAATGATAATGCCCCAAACCGCTTTTGCGTCAAAAGGAATGAGCGGCCACATATACGGACGATTAAATGAACGCTCCATAACCAACATCAGCAAGATTGCTGTCGTGGCAATGACGAAACCAGGAACGCCAAACGCCGCTACCGAAACGATAAGGACAAGCCGCACGATTCGATTGGCCAGACCCAGCTCATAGCTCGGCGTCGTGAACATGCCTATTGCGGCAACCGCCATGTACAAAATAACTTCATTCACAAAAACACCGGTCTTTACCGCAATATCACCAATTAATATCGCTGCAACGAGTGACATTGCGGTAGCCAATGAGCTTGGCGTATGTACCGATGCCATCCGCAGCAAATCGACCCCGACCTCTGCGAGCAGGAACTGCACGACTAACGGCAAATTTCCCGGTTCGTCAGGCCCCAAAAACGCTAACGCTGGCGGCTTCAATTCGGGATGTATAACGAATAACAGCCAAAGCGGCAGCATAAACAGAGAGGCAAATATACCGATAAATCTCACCCATCGCAAATAGGTGCCGATAAACGGAGTCTGGCGATTTTCCTCCGCGTGCTGGACTAAGTCGGTATACGTCGTCGGAACTGTCATTACGCTCGGTGAAGTGTCCACGAAAATGGCCACGCCTCCATCTAACAATTGAACTGCAACGGTGTCTGGTCTTTCTGAATAGCGTACCAGCGGAAACGGATTCCAGCCCCTTTTTACTGTAGCCTCTTCGAGCTGTTTATCGGCGAGCGGCAAGCCATCCAGCTTTACCATCCCAATCTTTTCCTTAATGGATTTAAGCAGCTCTTTATCGACTAAGTCATTAATATAAGCGATACAAACGTCTGTTTTTGTCCGCTCGCCGATTTGCATCAGCTCGTAACGGAGCTGGGGATCGCGCACCCGTCTGCGGACTAAGGAGATGTTGACCATCAACGTTTCGACAAAACCATCCCTTGCTCCACGAACCACCTTTTCCAGAGATGGCTCCTCCGGACCGCGGGAAGGGAAGTTTTTGGCATCGATCATGAGCACGCTTGACTCTCCATCGATAAACAGAGCCGTACCGCCAGCTAGCACCCCTGTAAGCATCTTATTCCAATCATCGACTTTGCTCACTTGTGCAGCGGGCACGTACAAATCGAAAAAAGAATGAAGGGCGTAGGCCGACAAGTCCTCCGGATGCAAAAAGCTAAGCCGCTTCAGCACCTCGGTGAGCAAGGTGTCCTTCACGAGTCCGTTCATGTAAAGCATAGCTGTGCGCCGCTCGCCAAAGGTCATTTCCCTTACAACAACGTCAAAGCTTGTTTTGTAGCCAATTTCATGCTCTAAACGATTCAAGACAGCATCCAAATCTTTCGGAACCGCTTCTTCTTCCTGCTTAATGGAGGATCCAGAGCTTCCCGTCTTTATCTTCATTTTCTTAGTGGTACTAAAATAGGACTCTCGCTTTACCGGTTCGCCCGACTCCTCGCGCTGCTGCTCCTCGGGCAAGCCCGAGTACGGATGAATAACATTTTTTCCCTCTTCATTCCCTTGCCCTGAATGTGAATCCCTCATATCCCATCACCTCATTCAAAGTGAACTACCATTGAAACACTAGCCAATCAAACAAAGAACCTAACGTTTTGCCAAACACCATTGCCATGACAAGCGCAATCATGAAATCAGATAGATTCATCCGCTTTGCCAAAATCGGGAGCACGTTCATAACCTCCGTCAATGCGGCGGCAAGCATGCCGATAAACATGCCGTCGAACAAACCCGCTGCGCTCAAAAAGACTCCCGGCGGGAAAGCGAATTTCCAATCCATAAAGTCAGTAAATGTCCAGAACAGCGAGCCGCAAATAACGGCCGTCTCGAACCAAATCGACATCCGATAAGCGTTGGCGATCTGGGCTAACCGCGGGATGAGATCAAGCACGATGAGCAAAGCAACTAAGCCGCTGCCAACCGCCAACCCGCCTGCTAATCCAAGCATAGCAACAAATACATTTTCCAGCCCATTAATCATGAGTCTCGCTCTTGCGTCTGGTCGTAATCCGACTTCTTGCGCATTTCGTCAGCAATCACGTACGCATTCACATTTTCTTGATACATATAAAGCTCCACCTCAAGCGGATTCGGCTCTTCATTGAATCGTTTGCGAAACAAATGATTGAAGAACAGCACCATGCCAAGTCCGATCCCAAGCGAATACGGAATTTGAAACCATAGCGGATGATCGGTACGCTTACCCGTAATCAACTCGACAATTCGAATATGAACCTCCTTCATACTAACGTCAGTATGGAAATTCATGATGGCGAGTCCCGCTCCAAAAAACAGCAGAAGCCAAGCGAGGATGAGTACAGGTATGCGCGGCTTGACTGGCTTCTCCGACACCATGACCAGAACTTGCGGGTCGCCATATGCTTCGACCGTTAATTCCGGCTCTCTCTCCCGAATCGTCTTAACGATTTGCAGCAAATCGATCACGAAACGGTTCCCGTCGGATTTTTTGTGCTCATAAAGAATAAGCTCCTTCAGCTGCTTCTCGAGCAAATCATTGGCACCAAGCAAACGTGAAGCCTGACCTAAAGTGACGCGATGATTCGGCTTGATGTATATTCGTTTTTTGAGACGCAGATAGAGGACCGAATGCTTTGATGTTTCCATCTGCCAGCTTCCCTTCTGCATAATCTTTGGTGTTTGTTTCCCTTTTAGTATGAGAAAAGGTTGTTTCGGATACTCATGCAAGAATAGGAAATAAACGGAAAAGACCAAACCGCCCTAAAGGGCGATCTGGTCTTTGATGGACTGCAATATTTTTTTCTCCAATCGTGAAACCTGCACTTGTGATATGCCCAGCCTGCTCGCTACCTCGGATTGGGTTTTATCGCGGTAATAACGCAAGTAAACGATCAGCCGTTCGCGTTCGCTAAGGCCCTCAATCGCTTCGACAAGCGCAAGCTTGTCAAACCAGCGTTCCTGCGATTCATCTGCAATTTGGTCCATTAGAGTTATCGGATCCCCGTCATTCTCGAATACCGTTTCATGGATAGACGTAGGCGGCTTGTTCGCTTCTTGAGCAAAAACGACATCCTCCGGCGTAATGCCAAGCCGATCCGCTACCTCGGAAATGGTAGGCAGCCGTCCTAACGTTTTCGATAGCTCATCCTTCATTTTACGCACCTTATTGGCGGTTTCCTTAAGGGATCTGCTAACCTTCAACGTACCGTCATCACGTAAAAACCTTTGGATTTCCCCAATAATCATCGGTACAGCATAAGTCGAAAATTTCACATCATAGGACAAATCGAATTTGTCTACTGATTTGAGCAATCCGATACAACCGATTTGGAACAAATCCTCGGGCTCATAACCACGATTTATGAACCGTTGAACGACTGACCAAACGAGCCGTATATTGCACTGAACGAGTGTATCCCTTGCTAGCGTGTCACCGGATTGGCTTAACGCAATGAGCCGCTTAACTTCCGCATCATCCAAGTATGGCTGGGCCGTTTGCTTCAAATCGATATCCATGAGGTTCAACCCCTATGCGCTAATTGTAAAGCGCTTTTTTCGATTCGATTCGTTTCAGCATAGCTACGCGGGTTCCGCCGCCAACCATACTTGAAACCTCGAAACGGTCCATAAAGTTTTCCATAATCGTAAAGCCCATTCCAGAGCGCTCAAGCTCAGGCTTAGAGGTATAGAGCGGCTGCCTGGCCAGCTCCAAGTCCTCGATGCCCCGACCGTTATCCGACACCGTAATCGAAACAGAATCACCCTCGATTCTCGCCTCGATCGAAACCTTGCAAGAAGGATCGCTTTCATAGCCGTGAATAATCGCGTTCGTAACCGCTTCAGACACAGCCGTCTTCAAATCATTCAGCTCCTCCAATGTCGGATCGAGCTGAGACACAAATGCAGCGACCGCTATTCGTGTGAAAGCTTCGTTTTCCGAGCGGGCGCTGAAGGAAAGCGTCATTTCATTCGATCCATTCATGACACCACCTCCAAACTGGAAATTGCGGAACGTTCATTCTCGTGAATCGTCAAAATTTTGAACAGACCCGAGAGCTCAAACAAGCGATGTACATTCGGATTGACGTCGCAGACGACCATTTTGCCGCCTTTGCTCTTCACCTGCTTGTACCTGCCCAGAATGACGCCAAGACCGGAGCTGTCCATAAACTGCAGTTCCTTCAAGCTGAGGATGACATGATCGCTGCTTCCCCGAAGAATGGCCTCCTCCATTTTAAAGCGGACTACATCAGCCGTATGATGATCCAGCTCACCTCGAAGACGTACGATCAGCACATTGCGGTAATGCTCCAATTCTGCTTGCAGACTCATTAAGCTGTTCATCTCCTCTAGGTTTTTTCAAAATATAAGAAAGGATAAATATTACCTTGCTTATATTCCACCGTGAAACGTTTGCTGAACGGACTGATCATGTTCAGACGTTTACACTTGCCGAGATAGAACTAGCAATTCTCCAAAATGGTGACCGTTTCCTGCATGCCGACAAAACTAGAAGCATACCGCTATCAGCTGACAAAATACGAGCCGCCTCAGCCGGCCTTAAGAAAACAAGCCCGAGAACGAACGCTTGAGCAATCTCCACCAGCCGGCACGCTCAACGGATAACGGCGCATCGACATCAAACTCCTTCAGCACCTGATTGCCCTGATAAACAACAAGTTTGCCGATTGGCTGGCCGATCTGAATAGGAGCTTTCAATGTTCCATTTATTTTAAGCTCATAACGAATATCCTTCGTTTGGCTGCCTTTTTTGAGAAGTACACTATAGGAATGCTTCGCAACAAGCGGCAGCTCAGGCGCTACCCCTTTCTCGATCTTCAGCGTACCCATCGATTCGCCTTCTTTTATAATCGAGTGGTTCGTGTACTGTGCAAACGTATAATCGAACATTTGCGATACTTCCGCATTTCTTGTCTTCGTGTCCGGTTCGCCCATTACGACGGCTATGACCCGCATATTATCGCGCTTTGCCGTTGCCGACAAACAATACTTCGCTTCACTCGTATAGCCTGTTTTCAAACCGTCAGCTCCATTATAGAAACGAACCAGCTTGTTCGTATTAACGAGCCAGAATGGCTTCTCTGACGTTTTGCGCAAATAATCTTGATATAATCCGGTATATTTTGTCACCTCGGAATGCTTGAGCAGCTCTTTGGACATAACGGCTATATCATGCGCTGATGTAAAATGATTCGCCACCGGCAAGCCGTTTGGATTGGCAAACTGTGTATCCTTCATTCCGAGCTGCTGCGCACGCTCATTCATCTGCGCGACGAATTGCTGCTCCGTTCCTGCCAGCTTCTCGGCCATTGCAACGGAAGCATCGTTACCCGAAGCAAGCGCAATCCCTTTGATCATATCGTCGACGGTCATTTCTTCGCCCGCCTCGAGAAAAATTTGCGATCCGCCCATCGATGCCGCATACTCGCTCGTTTGTACCTTGTCCGACAATTTGATTTTCCCGTCATCAAGCGCCTCCATAATAAGAAGCAGCGTCATAATTTTCGTAATACTCGCAGGCGGCAGTTTATCGTGGCTGTTCTTTTCGTAAATTACCGTACCGCTGTCCGCGTCCATCAGGATGGCTGAGCGAGCCGAAGGGGCTAAATTAGCTGCAGGCGTTTGATTCGGAGCAGGAGCCGGTGCCGGCGTTGGCTCGACAGCAGCAAACACAGCCGTAGGCAGTAAAAGCGCGAATGCGAGAAAGAGTATACATAGCTTGAAAGAACGATTTTTCAACAGTTTTCCCTCCTAAATGATTTGTTTTGTGAAGCAAAATACAATTGCGGCGCAATTCGGTTATATTTTCCTTTTCAGTGTTGACTATATAAATGAAAATTATTCCATCGTTAGCAGATTGCTATGACAATAGAGTTTAATAAAACATAAAGAGCCATCACAATTGTGATGGCTCTTTATATTTTAGCAATTAGCTTTGCTTATGGTACAGATGAACGAAATCGGTCATCTTATATAACGTGTAACGCCTTCAGATGTGACGACAGAAAGCAATAAAGCACGAGGCTCAGGTTTTTCTTTGTTTAACCCATACGCGCTGCGTACACGATCAGCAACATTTTGGGTAGTCTCGCTAGATTCCCGGACGTGAAGCAGCGCAAGCGTGTCTCCTGCTTGGACCGGATCACCTACCTTTTTGCGCAGCGTTACGCCTACTGCATAATCGATAGATGCCTCCTTCGTCGCTCTCCCAGCTCCCAGGAGCATAGCCGCCAGACCGAGCTGTTCTGCTTCAATGGCGTCTACATACCCTGAACCTTCCGCTTTCACTTCAATCGTTATTGGAGCTTGCGGAAGCCTCGATGGATCATCCGCTACGGAAGCGTCACCGCCCTGGGCATCAACGAATGCTTTAAACTTTGCGAGAGCTTCACCGTTATTAATTTGTCCGCGAAGCAATTCTTTCGCCGCTTCTACGGAATCAGCCTTGCCGCCGAGGACGACCATATGCGCACCTAATGTTAAGCATAGCTCCGTCAAGTCTTCAGGACCGTTACCTTTAAGCGTTTCAATGGATTCCTGAACCTCTAAGGCATTCCCGATCGCAAAGCCAAGTGGTTGATCCATATCGCTGATGACAGCAGCCGTGTTACGACCGACGTCCGTACCGATATCGACCATCGCTTTAGCAAGCTGCTCCGACTGCTCCAGCGTCTTCATGAATGCACCGCTGCCCGTTTTCACATCAAGCACGATTGCATCTGCGCCTGCTGCGATTTTCTTACTCATTACGGAGCTTGCGATGAGCGGAATTGACTCTACGGTTGCAGTCACGTCCCGCAAAGCGTACAGCTTCTTGTCCGCAGGCGCCAAGTTGCCGCTTTGACCGATGACCGCTAGTCCAATCTCATTTACTTGAGTCATAAATCTCTCACGAGATAGCTCGGTTCGAAAGCCTTCAATTGACTCAAGCTTGTCGATGGTTCCACCGGTATGACCTAAGCCACGACCTGACATTTTCGCAACGGGAATACCTACTGAAGCTACTAATGGAGCAATAATCAATGTTGTTTTGTCGCCTACGCCGCCTGTGCTATGCTTATCTACTTTTACCCCGCTGATTGGTCCAAGATCGACCTGGTCTCCTGAATTAGCCATTGCAAGAGTAAGCGCGGCTGTTTCAATTGAAGTCATCCCTCGGAAAAACACAGCCATTGCCCACGCTGACATTTGGTAATCCGGAATGTCGCCGCGAGAATAACCGTCTATCAAATACGTTAATTCGGAGGCGGTCAGCTCGCCTCCGTCTCTCTTCTTCTGAATAAGATCTACCGACCGCATGTTTCCCTCCTGTTACGCTTCGCAGTTAATTAGCACGCGACAGCGCTCGATGCTGCTCCTGCACCTGAATGATGATTTTATCCAAAGACTGACTTAATGTAATTACATCACGATGCAGAAGGTTTTGCTTCAATAGGGCAGTTTCTACCATCTTGTTACGCAACTGCTCCATCTGTAAGTGTAATTGCTTGTCCATTTTATCGTCCACTCCATCTTTCTTTAATCATGGACATTATACGACGATTAAATAAAAAAACACTGTCATAATGAGTCGACTGGATTATTACAATTGTGTTACAAAAAACCTTACATGGCAGCAATTAAAGCGGTAACAAGTCCCAGAAATTGGGACTTGACGCGTTCAGTCGTTTCCATCACTTCAGCATGCGACAACGGCTGGTCCAATATACCTGCGGCCATATTGCTTATACACGAAATTCCGACAACCTCGATTCCCGAATGACGCGCGGCGATAACTTCAGCAACGGTTGACATTCCGACAGCATCAGCCCCAAGCACGCGAAGCATTCGAATTTCTGCAGGCGTCTCATACGTTGGTCCGAGCAAGCCGGCATATACCCCTTCGCGAAGCGTAATTCCTTGGCCCACGGCGATGTCGCGTGCAATTGCGCGCAGACGCTTGCTATAAGCTTCCGACATATCGGGAAAACGTACGCCTAGCACATCATCATTCGGACCGATCAACGGGTTTTTGCCAGTCAAATTAATATGATCGGAAATGAGCATCAAATTGCCCGCATCGTAATCGGTATTAATGCCTCCAGCAGCATTTGTAACGAGCAAGGTCTTTACTCCCAGCGCCTTCATGACACGAACGGGAAAAGCAGTCAGCTCAGGACCATAGCCTTCATACATGTGAAACCGTCCACGCATCAATAAAACGCTTCTACCCGATAGAGTGCCGATAAGGAGTTCGCCCGCATGACCTTCGACCGTCGAGACCGGAAAGTGAGGAATGTCATGATACTGAATCGTCACTGCATTTTCCAAATAGTCTCCGAGCACGCCCAGACCTGATCCCATAATGAGTCCAATTTCAGGTTTTTGCGATGTTTGCTCCCCAATATATTTTGCTGCTTCTTTTATGTGTGCTGCTGTGAGTCCTGTCGTCGTTATTGCACTCATTCCTATTCCTCCTAAAATGAAATGATATTTACGAACGCTTCAATTACCCGGAGCTTATTTCCAAGCTTAACCGATGACTAAATCTGACAAAAAGCTAATACCGTTTGGCGGAGCCTCTACACCGAAATTATGTGCGATAGTTGCGCCTAAATCCGAGAAGGTCGACCGCAAACTCATTTGCCCCGGTTTTTTAAACGAAGGACTAAACATTAAAAGCGGTACATATTCGCGTGTGTGATCCGTTCCGGCATGTACCGGATCATTGCCGTGGTCTGCTGTGACAATGAGCAAATCCCGCTCGCTAAGCTGCTGCTCCAATTCTGGAACGGCACGATCAAATTCCTCTAAAGCTGCTGCATACCCTTCAGGATCGCGACGATGACCATACAATGAATCGAAATCAACTAAATTGGTGAACACGAGCCCTTTGAAAGGCTGCTTGAGCTGCTCAATCGTTTTTTCAATTCCGTCTGTGTTGCTTTTCGTGGGATTCGAAGCCGTGATACCTTCTCC
Source organism: Bacillota bacterium (assembly GCA_051750645.1). Lineage (GTDB taxonomy): Bacteria > Bacillota > Bacilli > Paenibacillales > Paenibacillaceae > Pristimantibacillus. The sequence goes on from JBNJJW010000003.1 coordinate 167,389, forward strand.
ATCAAAAATATCGTTGATTTTTCCAATGGCAATCGTATCAAAGCCTGCATCCTTCAGAGCGTTCAACACAGTAGGCTGCGGCGGTTTAACCGCATAATCATGACGGTTCGGCGTCCGCTTGAAAGCGCCCGGCTTGCCCGTATAGGGTCTGGCAATGACACGGCCAACCGTAAACCGCTCATCCATTGTTAGTTCTCTCGCAATTTCGCAAGCACGGTAGAGCTCCTCCAGCGGGATAATGTCCTCATGCGCTGCAATTTGAAACACGCTGTCAGCTGACGTATATACAATCCAAGCACCGCTCTCCATTTGCTCCTCTCCGAGCTCATCGAGAATTTCCGTTCCGCTTGCCGGTTTATTACCGATTACTTTGCGCCCTGTGCGCTCCTCGAACGGAATGATCAGTTCAGGCGGAAATCCTTCCGGAAACGTTTGGAAAGGCACGGTCATTTTCAGACCCATCAGCTCCCAATGACCGGTCATCGTATCCTTGCCGACTGATACTTCAGCCATTTTGCTATAATAAGCAGCTGCCGGTTCGCTTGATGTGCTCCAATTGCTGATTGGTGCTATCCGGTCAAGCCCCCATCTTCTTAAATTCGGCAGCTGTATTTGAGGCACTCTCTCAACGATATGCCCAAGCGTATGCGAGCCAAGGTCACCGAATGCTTCTGCATCGGGTAACTCGCCTATCCCGACACTGTCCAGAACGATAACTGCAATACGATCAAATTTCATATGTATGACTTCCTTCCCTGTAGGTGGTTGCAAGGGTGCATGACCGCTACGCTCGTGGATGCGCTTTGCTGTAAGTATCCTTCATTCGCATTTTGGATGCCTGCGTATATTTGAGTGTCGTCGCGATGTCCGCATGACCCAGGAGCTCCTGAACTGCCCGGATATCCGCCCCGTTGTCCAGCAAATGAGCAGCAACCGAATGCCGGAGCGTGTGAGGCGTAATATCCGGCTGAATGCCGGCTTCCTTCGCATATTTCTTTATCGTCTTCCAAAAGCCCTGTCTTGTCAATCGTGTGCCTAAATGATTGAGAAACAATGCCGATTCAGATTCTCTTTGAGTCAATAATTCATCTCTTCCTGACTGCAAATAGTCCGCGACAGCTTCCGCAGCCAACCGGCCGAATGGAACGATTCTCTCCTTTAGTCCGGCACCAATACATTGAACAAATCCCAGCTGCAAATTGATGTTTTCCGTATTTAACGACACAAGCTCCGATACCCTTATTCCTGTCGCATATAGAAGTTCCAGCATGGCCTTATCCCGTTTCCCGGTCGGACTGCTGCCGCTAGGCGTTTCGAGAAGCGTGCTTGTCGCAGCAACGCTTAATATTCTTGGCACCTTCTTCTCCTGCTTAGGCGCCTCCATATAGATGGATGGATTCTGGATAATGATGCCTTCGATGGACAAATAGTGGAAAAAGGCGCGGAGCGAGACAATATGTCGCGATAACGTTGCCGCCTTCCTTCCCTGTTCCTTCAAATGCAGCAAATATCTTGAAATATGATGTCTTTGCACAGCGGCCAGTCCACTCAGCCCCTGCGCCTCAAGGTAGGAAGTAAATTGAACCAAATCCCGTTCATAGGATGCTAACGTATTCACGGACAACCTGCGTTCCACCTGTAGGTAATGAAAATATTGATTCAAATGAGCTTTCATCGGACTTTCCCTTCACTTTCAGCACGATACTGATAAACTTATTCTACAAAAAGATTCAACATTCGACTGATGATATCCTGCTAGCCTTTGTGAATCTGTGCATCGTGCACAAATCATGTTTACTCGCCGTACCAATAAAACCAACGAAGCCGGTCAGCTGCATTTCCACTGTCGGGTGAGTCTGGATCAGTAACAAAAACTTTTAATGCGTCGCCTTTGGGCTCCCGATAAGGATGCACAGGTGAAATCGCGTCGGCAAGCCAGCGGTACCCTCCCGTAACCGTAAAGAGCAATATCATAAAAACAACCAGAAAAACGATGCGGCTCGTCCACTTTCGAATCGAAAAAACCATTCGCATCAACCTCCTTTATCATAAAGGTACCGGTGTCCATCCGTATCACCATATGAGGAGGCCGATGCGAATATACCGTTAAGGCTGCAAACGATCATACGGTACACTGTCCAACCATTTTTCTAACGGCGTGTAAGGCAAGCCGGTCGCAGCCGCAACCGGCTCATAAGTTACTTTGCCTGCATGCGTATTCACACCTTTTTGTAGAGGAATGCTCTTGCGCACTGCTTCCATCCCGTGATTTGCTAAATCTAATGCGTAGGTCATCGTGACGTTCGTTAGAGCAAAGGTTGATGTACGCGGTACGGCTCCCGGAATATTCGCAACCGCATAATGGACGACACCATGTTTAATATAAATAGGATCCTTATGGGTGGTCGGCCGGTCAACTGTTGCGATGGAACCGCCCTGGTCGACCGCTACATCAACGATAACTGAGCCTTTCTTCATCGCTTGGACCATTTGCTCCGTTACCAAATGCGGAGCACGCGCCCCCGGTATAAGAACTGCACCTATTAATAAATCCGCTTTAACGACTGCTTCTGCGATATGGTATTGACTTGACATAAGCGTGCGGATTCTTCCCCCGAAAACATCATCCAAATACCGCATCCGATCTGCGCTTCTTTCCAAGATAACCACATTCGCACCCATTCCAAGCGCAATTTTCGCTGCGTTCGTACCGACGATCCCGCCGCCAATGATCACAACCTCTGCAGGCTGGACGCCTGGCACACCTCCAAGCAGCACACCTCTCCCGCCGTTAAAAGCTTCCAAAAATTGAGCGCCAACCTGAACGGACATCCGTCCCGCAACCTCACTCATAGGCGTCAATAGCGGTAAACTGCCGTTTGCGAGTTGAATGGTCTCATAAGCGATTGCTGTTACTCCTTTATCAACTAAAGCTTTCGTTAAATCAGGCGCTGCGGCCAGATGCAAGTACGTAAACAACAATATGCCTTCGCGGAAATAGCCAAATTCCTCAGCAAGCGGTTCTTTCACCTTCATAATCATATCCGCTCTTGCCCAGACCTCCGAAGCTGTGTTTACTATTTCAGCACCTTCTCGTTCATAGTCGCTATCCTCGAAGCCGCTGCCATTACCCGCGTCTGCCTCTATGAGCACTTTATGTCCAGCTGCTGCCAGCATCGTTACTCCGGCAGGTGTCAAGGCGACGCGGTATTCGCTCTGCTTGATCTCTTTTGGAACTCCGACAATCATGACCCTTCTCCTCCTAAAAGTGCTGTATAGTAAAGCTTGCATCATAAAACATGCGCTTTCTATGATGTATGAGCAGACAGGACTGAATGATCGTCCTTATGCGTACTTTTTTGCGGTGAAAATAGAAGCCTGATATAAACTTCGATTTTATACTTTGTAATATTTCAAAAAATATGTGCGCAGCTGGCAGTTACCCATACGCAATAACTGCCTCCCCCATACACTGAAATAGCTTTACACCTGATAAGGGAGGCTTAACAACCATTGTTTAAGCTCGAAACGATGTTCAGCAGCTGTGCCACGTGCAGACCTTCCAGACATACCTTCCGCAAACTGATTACTCTAAAGTCCAAACGCTCCTACATGCGCTGTTTAAAACAGTTAAAATCATTAGACATCAATCCTTACAAAACGGTACCAAGCAGCCTTGTGATTGGATGCCATTTTGACAAACGCTCAGCATGGCGCTCTTTAGCGAAGCATCCTTTAATAAAGCTTGTAGAAAAAGATTACAAAATTCGCGCTCACGATCTAAAAGTGAATTCGGCAAAAATAAGCCGTGGCCGTTCACAGCCATTGCTAACTCAGGCTTCGGTTTCGGCTTCGGCTTCGGCTTCAGGACTAATCACTTGGAATATTAATAGGGTTAAAGCTCCGCAAGCATGGTTAACCACACGCGGCAAGTCGATAAAGGTAGCTGTTATTGATTCGGGAATAGCCAAGCATCCCGATCTAAATATTGCGGGTGGTATTAATACGATTGATGGAGGATCTTACTATGACGATAATGGGCACGGCACTCACGTTGCAGGTATCGTATCCGCTATCGGCATAGCAGGGAAAGTGACAGGAACAGCTCCGGAGGTCGATTTGTACGCGGTTAAAGCGCTTGATAAGAACGGCGATGGTTATGTATCGGATATTGTTGAAGGAATCGATTGGTGTATAACAAATCGGATACAGGTCATTAATATGAGCTTCGGTCTGCTCAGCTCAGAGAGCAGCGGCACCTTGCACAATGCGGTACGGCGTGCATATACGCAAGGAATTGTCATTGTTGCATCCGCAGGCAACTCTGGAAGATCCAGCGGAAAAATAGACGAGCCTGCTTCTTTTACTGAGACGATTGCAGTCGCCGCATCTACTCGTTCGAATAGAATCGCCAGCTTCAGCAGCAGAGGCAAAGGAATCGGATTGACCGCTCCTGGTAAAAATATATTATCAACCTGGCTGAATCAAAAGTATATTAAGCTATCCGGCACAAGTATGTCTGCTCCGCATGTCGCAGGCGGCGCGGCGCTGCTCCTTGCCGGCAAATCAGGCCTAAGTCCTTCAGCTGTCAAAATAAGACTCCGCAGACGAGCGAAAAAACTGATAGGCTTTGGCGTACGTTCGCAAGGAGCCGGTTTGTTGCAACTGGATAAGATTTTTAAACCTTAAAAAGGCCAAAACGGCTTTGCCATCCAGTTATGCTGGGCAGCAAAGCCGTTTATGATTGATTTCCATTTGGTTTCGCGATGTCATTTTTTTCTTTGCAGCGACGGCAAACTCCTTGAAAATCAAGCCGATGGTCGATTACAAAGAACCCGTATTCCCGCTCAAGCCGTTCTTCTAATGGCAAAAGCCAATCTTCTTTAATTTCATCCATTGAGCCGCATTGTACACATATTAAATGATGATGATGATGCTTGTTACTATCCGTACGCAAATCGTACCGTGCAACCCCATCGCCGAAATTCAACTTTTCGACAACATGCATTTCGCTGAGCAATTCCAATGTCCGATAGACCGTTGCAAGTCCGATTTCCGGGGCTTTATCCTTTACTAGCATAAATACATCTTCAGCGCTTAGGTGGTCGTCTTCATTCTCAAGCAAAACTCGAACCGTTGCTTCACGCTGCGGGGTTAATTTGTAGCCCTGCGACTGCAACTGTTGTTTGATCTTCTCAATCCGGGCTTCCATGATTTCCCCCCTACTACATGTCTGCGCCTATTTCAGGAAACGTTTCCTTTCATTATAGGTGCTAACCTGTAATAAAGTCAAACATTTTGGTGTCACATTGTGGCGTTTGCAGACGATAGAAGAGGTGATACCCAGCTGATAAGTACAGGTGAAACAAAGGCTTCAAGCAGCGCTGCCCCTGCGAACATGATGAGCATAAGCACAGCTGTCGAAGTGAACGAACCCAGCTGGGGAGCGAGTGCGCCTTTCTGCTGCAACAGTCTGTTTTTAATGACAAACATGGAGAACGAAATGGCTGCTGCGCTCGTAATTACCATCGCGGGTACGGCAATAATGTTTTGCGGCGCGATCGAAACAAGCGAGAAAAGCACACCTTTCCAAGCGTATTGATTAATGAGCGTGCCTACCGAAAAGCCTACCAGCGCACCCTTCAAAAAATTGAGCGCAAGCACACCCGGAATGCCGACAACGGTAATACCGAGCAGCCATAATAGGAGCAGCCATTTGCTATGGAAAATAAACCGTTCCCAGAACGATTGTACTTCACCAAAGCCATTCCCATTATTCATGAGCTGGACATACTGATCCACATCTTGAGCAAGCTCCTGCTGCTGCTCGAGCGTCAGGGCATTCACCATCAACGCACCGAATATGACGCCGACGACAAACAATACAGAAACAAATACATATAGTGAAAGTTGGTTTTTTATCATTTAAGTTTCCTCCTAAATTGAAACCCAAACCCTTAAGGGATTTTCGAACCCACCCAAACCAACGAATACCCCAACCCTTAAGAGCTTTTCGAACCCACCCAAACCAACGAATACCCTGACCCTTAAGGGCTTTTCGAACCCACCCAAACCCTCCCTTCCAAGGGAGGGCCCCAAGGGCTGCGCCCTCTGGACACCTGCAATTGGACTTACAAAGGAAATTCAGTGGCGCTCTCTAGTTTAGTTTGGTGGCGGAACGCTTTCGTCCCTGCGGGACACGCTCTACTGTTGGTAGGACTTTGCTGCCTGTTTAGAGCATCTGACTAACGTGGGAGTTAGTGAGATGCTTGTCAGTTTGGTGTTGTGATGGATCGCTTTCGTCCCTGCGGGACACGCTTTACTTTTGGTGGGACTTTGCTTCCTGTCTAGAGCATTCGACTAACGTGGGGGTTAGTGAGATGCTCGTTTGTTTCGCTTTGTGATGGAATGCTTTCGTCCTTTCGGGACACGCTTTACTTTTTGTTGGGGTTGTCTATTTATTGTATGAGGGTTTGGGGAGAGGTATGACGGGGGTCGGCTAGAGCCGACCCGTTAGTGTGTAGAGCTTCCAGGCGTAGACGGCGAGGATGGTTTTGGCATCGCTGATGCGATCTTCTGCTATGTAAGCTTCTGCTTGTTCGAGGGTGATGGCTTCTACTTTGAGATCTTCGTCTTCATCGGGATTTTGCACGCCCAGCTCGACTTGATCGGTGAAATAGACGAATAGCTTCTCATCGGCGAAACCGGGGGATGTGTAAAAAGCGTTTAGCAGTTTAAGGTCCTTTGCACGATAGCCTGTCTCTTCTTCCAGCTCACGGGCTGCAGCGGTAAGCGGATCTTCGCCTGGATCGAGCTTGCCGGCCGGAATTTCGATTTGAAATTTTTCGAGCGGTTTTCTAAACTGCTCAACGACGAGCAGCTTTCCGTCCAGTAACGCCATAACTGCCGCTGCGCCCGGATGTTTTACAATTTCTCTCGTAGCCGTTCTGCCATCTGCTAGAGTGACTGTGTCCACTTGCAAAGAAATCATTTTGCCTTCGAAAATCGGGTCCGTCTTAATAGTTTCCTCGCGCCATAAGGGAGCTGCTTGTTTCTCGTCCACCTAATATCGACTCCTTTATTTGTATTAGTCTATTCAGCATAACTTGTCCTACCCTTGCATATCTATCATTATATCAAATCGACAGGGGCGGATTAAATGAAACAATATGTAGCTTCAAATCAATTGCGATTGGTCGGCAAGGGCTGGGAAATTCGTCATCAGCTGCGCAAGCTTTCTGCATCGTCCGCATCAAAGAGCCTAGTGAGCGAATATACCAATGTCATTACTGGACGCCGTGCCCAAACTGGAAAAGCGAATTAATCGTTCGTGTCAGCAAAAACGTTAGCTGTGAAATAAAAACGGAAAACCCTCCATCCTATTTCAGCAAGTGCTGAAGCTTTTAGGATTGAAGGGCTTTCTGTCATTAATCCCCGGCAATTGCCAGCTTCGTAAGCGATTCTTATTTATCTGCTCGTCCCGTTCTTTCTACTCCGCTGCTGCCGCTTGTTTAATAATCTCTACGACAAGCTCAGTCGTTTTGACTAAATCCTCAACCTTAATTTGTTCTTTCGTTGTATGAATGTGCTCATAGCCGACTGCTAAATTAACGGTTGGAACGCCTAAGCCGTTAAAAATATTCGCATCGCTGCCGCCTCCGGAATGAAACGTTCGCGGAGTACGTCCTATAGCTCTAATCGCTTTTTTGGCCAGCTGAACAACCGGGTCCTGGTCATCGTACTGATAAGCAGGATAAATAATATCACTCTCCAGCTCTCCGCGGGCTCCATACTCCTCCGCAGCGCTTTCGACTGCTTTCCGCATAGCCTCAATTTGACTGTCCAGCTTATGCTGCACAATGCTGCGAGCCTCAGCATCCAGTCTTACGAAATCGCAAACGATATTCGTAGCTCCTCCGCCTTCAAATCTGCCAATGTTGGCTGTCGTCTCCTCATCAATGCGCCCCAGCGGCATTCGAGCGATCGCTTTACCAGCAACTTGAATCGCGCTTATGCCATCCTCAGGATTAACGCCCGCGTGCGCCGAACGGCCGTACATTTTAATCGTTACCTTTGCTTGCGTCGGCGCCGCGACCGCTATATCGCCAATCGCCCCATTTGAATCAAGCGCATAACCAAATTTAGCAATAAGCTTCGATGCATCAAGCGTGCGTGCACCTAAAAGACCTGACTCTTCGCCTACAGTTATAACAAACTGTATGCGTCCATGAGCAATAGACTGCTCATTTACGACGCGAATCGCTTCAAATATTGCCGCAATGCCTGCTTTGTCATCAGCTCCCAGAATGGTGGTGCCGTCACTGCGGATATAGCCGTCCGTATCCAGCTGCGGTTTAATGCCCACTCCCGGCGTGACGGTATCCATATGGCAGGTAAAAAAAATAGTTGGAGCAGATTCGTCAGCTCCGTTCGCTTCCCAAAGAGCAAATAAATTTCCGGCTCCGTGTCCCGTTTTTGACGCTGCATCGTCTTCGCTGATTTGCAGCCCGAGCGCTTCAAACTTTTGCTTAAGCACCCTGCTTATTTCCTGCTCATGCTTCGTTTCGCTATCGACACGCACTAGCTCCATAAACTCGTCAACTAACCGGTCCTTTGCAATCATTTACGTTTCCTCCGTCCGTTATTTTCGTATACAATAGAGTAAAAGACAGGCTAATGCCAATCTATGATGTTCAAACATGAAAGGAGTTTTTGTGAATGCGCAGAGAGCAATTAATACGTATTGTTGCCATTATACTCGTATCCGCACTGCTATTATCCACCTTGGTGGCAGGACTGGGTTCGCTATTTTATTAATTGATATTTAAACTCTTTCACAAAATATGGGAGCAATTGACTCGCCGCTTCCTCAACCGACAGCTCCCGTCCTGTCAAATCATTGAACGAGGTGACGCCGTACTGCTCGATTCCGCAAGGGACGATGCCGCTAAATCCTTCGGCAGCAATTCCAGCCTTTATATTTAGAGCGAAGCCATGACTCGTAATAAAGCCCCGCCGATGCCGGGCTTTATTAAATTTCACACCGATGGCGGCTATTTTCAGATCGCCCACCCATACTCCAGTATATTCCGGTTTTCTGCCCGCTTCTATACCATACTCGGCAAGCCAATTGATAATGACCTGTTCCAGGCTGCGCAAATAAGCATGTAAATCCAGACCTTCAGCTTCCAAATAAAGCAGTGGATATCCGACCAGCTGACCCGGTCCGTGATAGGTAATATCGCCGCCCCGATCGATCTGGAACAGCGCAATCCCCCGCTCCTCTAGTTCTGCTTCATTAAGCAGCAGGTGCTCCGGGTTGCGGTCGGAACCGATTGTATAGGTCGGCGGATGCTGAAGAAGGAGCAGCGTCTCCTGACGCTCCTCCTGATCGATTTGTTTGACGTATGCTTTTTGCAGCTCCCACGCTTCAGCGTATTCGAGTTTTCCTATATAGCGGGCATCCAACCGTCTCAAGCTATTTGCGTTTTCCGCCTCAGCCATGTTGGTTCCTCCCATTTCTAATACAATTTGCTTTCCGTATTAAAGCTTTCTAAATTGTCCTTCACCCGCTGCAAGAAACGTCCGCAAATAACGCCGTCCAAAATCCGATGATCCAGCGACAGGCAAAGGTTTGCCATTGAACGGACAGCCAGCATGTCATTAATGACAACCGGACGCTTCACGATGGATTCAAAGGTTAAGATGGCAGCTTGAGGATAGTTAATGATCGGATAAGATAAAATGGATCCGAAAGAGCCGGTATTGTTCACCGTGAACGTACCGCCCTGCATATCTGAAAGCGTCAGCTTGCCTTCGCGCGTTTTGCGAGCAAGCTCTTCGATTTCTTTTGCCAATCCGGCTACGTTTTTGTGATCGGCATTTTTGATAACCGGCGTTAGAACGGAATCCTCCGTCCCAACCGCAAGCGATATATTGATATCGCGCTTCACGATAATTTTATCGACCGCCCACATCGAGTTCATGATCGGGAAGTCCTTGATCGCATTTACGACTGCCTTTAGCAAAAAAGCCAAATACGTCAGGTTAATACCTTCACGCTTCATGAATTCATCCTTCAGCTTATTGCGGAGTAGAACGAGATTCGTTACATCCACCTCAATCATCGTCCATGCATGCGGAATTTCGCTAACGCTTTGTCTCATATTTCGTGCAATCGTATTCCGGAGTGGCGTTACGTCAATAAAGCTGTCTCCGCGGCCAACACCGGCAGCTACCTCAACCTCGATTTTCGGCAATCGCGGCGTTTCGGTCAAGTGCAGTCCGGAGGAACGAACCTGCGCGGTCAGATCTACGTTGCGTAGCGCTTCTGCCGCTGTACTGATGCTTGTAGCATTGTTCGATTTACCGGCTCCTGAAGCGACGTATGCAAGCACGTCCTTGCGGGTAATACGACCGCCTAGACCAGTACCTGGCACATCTGTTAATCGAATATTGTGCTCAGCTGCCAGCTGTTGTACGGCAGGCGAGAACCGGTTACGCATCGGCGCATCCTCGGATTCCACTTGCATTTCAGCAGCCGGTGAAGCTGAAACCGAGCCTATATAGTCTGGCTGTGAATCAGCAGCCCGGCTTCCTGTATCAGCAGTCCCTTCGGTCTCAATTAAACAAATCGGCGTTCCTACAGGTACCGTCTCGCCCTTACCGACCAAAATTTTGATAAACGTACCTGCCACTGTCGAAGGCAGCTCCGCATTAACTTTATCCGTAAGAATTTCACAGATAGGCTCGTATATATCAACCCGGTCACCAGGCTGCTTCAGCCATTTATCTATGGTGGCCGATACAAGCGATTCCGCAAGCTGCGGTACGACGATTTCCGTCATTGTTTTCATGATTCTCATCTCCCAATCGGCCCAAGCGTAAACGGCTGACGCCATCCTCTTGCGGCGCAGCATACGTTTCGCGGTGAAATATAAGCGATGTGTGTACGTCAAACTTTTACATACTTATATTTTAATAAAGCGCCAAATGCCGCATGGCCTCTTTCACTTTTTCTTTATTAAGCATAAAAAACTTCTCCCCCGGCGGATTGATCGGCATTGCTGGAACATCCGGTCCGCAAAGCCGCATAATTGGCGCATCAAGCTCAAACAACAGCTCTTCCGAGATAATAGCCGATACCTCTGCACCGACTCCACCCGTTTTGTTATCCTCATGGATAATAAGAACTTTACCGGTTTTGCGCACCGCTTCAAGAATGCCTTCTTTGTCGAGCGGTTGAAGCGTCCGCAGATCGAGAACATGCGCGCTTATCCCCTCAGCGGCAAGTTCAGACGCTGCCTGCTCCACAAAGTGAAGCGGAAGACTGTAGCCGATAACAGTAATGTCTTCCCCCTCGCGAAGCACGTTCGCTTTACCAATCGGCACAATATAGTCGGAATCCGGCACATCGCCGGTAATCAGCTTGTAGCATTTCTTGTGCTCAAAATAAAGCACCGGATCAGGATCTCGTACCGCCGCTTTGAGCAGCCCTTTTGCATCATAAGCCGTGTAAGGTGCGACAATTTTCAAGCCAGGCGTTCCGAAAAATACCGATTCCGTACATTGAGAATGGTACAAGCCTCCAAAAATACCGCCGCCGATCGGCGCGCGGATCACGAGCGGACACGTCCAGTCATTGTTAGAGCGGTAACGGATTTTGGCCGCCTCGCTAATAATTTGATTCGTTGCCGGAAACATGAAGTCGGAATATTGCATTTCCGCAATCGGCTTCATTCCATACATCGCAGCTCCTATCGCAACGCCGGCAATTGCCGACTCTGCAAGCGGTGTATCAAGCGCTCGCAGCTCGCCGAACTGCTCCATGAGCCCTTTCGTCGTCGTAAACACGCCGCCTTTAAGACCAACGTCTTCCCCGAGAACGAACACGTCCTCATCCCGCTCCATTTCTTCCTTCATTGCAAGCCGAATCGCATCAATGTATTCGATTACTGCCATTAGTTGTTCCTCCCTTGCTCAGAATCATCCGCATAAACATGCAGCAGCGTTGATTCAGGTGTAGGGAACGGCGCTTTATCGCCATATTCGGTTGCTTCGTCAAGCAGCTTACGAATTTTTGCCTGAAGCTCCGTTTCAAGCTCTTCTGTCCAAATGCCGCAATCCATTAAGTATTGTTTGAATTTCGGAATGCCGTCTTTCGCACGGTTAATATCAACCTCTTCCTTCGTACGGTAAGCGAGGTCATTATCTGACGTCGAGTGCGGCGAGATGCGGTACATTATCGCTTCAATCAACGTAGGACCAACACCAGCAATTGCGCGTTCACGCGCTTCCTTCACCACGCGGAATACTTCCAATGCATCGTTGCCGTCAACCTGTACGCCAGGGAAGCCGTATCCAAGAGCTCGGTCAGCGACCTTGCCTCCTAACTGCTTATGGATGGGTACGGAAATGGCATATTGATTATTTTCACACATGAAAATAACAGGCAGCTTATGCACGCCTGCAAAGTTTAAGCCTTCATGGAAGTCACCCTGATTGCTTGAGCCTTCACCGAACGTCACAAAGCTGACGAGCGGTTTCTTTTTCATTTTCGCAGCAAGCGCGATGCCTACCGCATGTGGAACCTGCGTCGTTACCGGACTGGAGCCCGTTACGATACGCAGCTTCTTGGAGCCGAAGTGACCCGGCATTTGCCTACCGCCGCTGTTTGGGTCCTCCGCTTTTGCAAATACGGAAAGCAGCAAATCACGCAGCGTCATACCTACGGAAAGCACGAAACCATAATCCCGGTAATACGGTAAAAAATAATCGTTTTCGCGATCCAGCGCGAAAGCGGCCGCGACCTGTGCGACCTCTTGACCGACACCGGAAACGTGAAAGTTAATTTTACCGGCACGCTGCAGCAGCAGCATCCTCTCGTCGAACTTACGTGCTGTTACCATCGTTGCATACATATCAATTGCTTGCTCATCGCTAAGCCCTAATTCCAAATGATGAACATTTTGCCCAGTAGAAGCGAATTGGGTCATAAGGTGTTCCTCCTTTTACCTACTATTATAACCTGGTACTAAGACTTGATAATATATATTATAACCGCAATCATCGTAAAAAGAAAACTGTCTTCCTTAGAACGAAATCGCTTTGCCGTCAACCGCCAGCATCGCTTCGCCAAGTGCCTCTGCAAGCGTCGGATGCGGATGAATCATTTGTCCGACCTCCCATGGCGTTGCATTTAGCACGCCGGCAAGAGCCGCCTCGGAAATAAGGTCCGTCGCGTGGGCGCCAATCATATGAACACCGACGATATCATTCGTCTTCCGGTCAGCAATTACTTTGACAAAACCATCCTTCTCCCCTAATACAAGCGCTTTGCCGATTGCTTGGAAAGGAATTTTACCGGTCTTAATATCATGCCCCTTCGAACGGGCACCGTCCTCCGTTAATCCGTAGGAAGCTATTTCCGGTCTGGAATAGATACAGCGGGGAATCAGATGATGCTCTACAGCAGCAGGCTTTGCTCCGCTAATGTGCTCCGCAGCGATTAATCCCTCATGAGCAGCAGCGTGCGCCAGCTGAACGCCTCCAACGACATCCCCTATCGCATAAATATGAGGCTCGCTCGTTTGTCCGAATGCATTGACCTCAATTGTACCATTGCTTGTACGAATATCTGTATTTTCAAGTCCGATGCCTTCCATATTAGCTTGTCTTCCAACCGATAGAAGGAGCTTCTCAGCGGTCAGTAATACATCGCCGTCAGGCGTGCTTGCAGCAATCGAAACTTCCCCGTTTTCTCCCTTAAATTGTTCTGTCATAAGCTGAACCCCCGTTAAAATACGGACACCGCGGCTGCGCAGCAATTTTGTCAACTCAGCAGAAATTTCAGTATCTTCGCCTGGCAGTAATCGAGATCCCGCTTCTACTAGCGTTACATGAACGCCAAAATCTTGCAAAAGCGAAGCCCACTCAACGCCAATCACGCCACCACCCACGATAATGATCGAGGCAGGCAGCTTCTCCATTACTAACGCTTCATCACTCGTCAAGATGTATTCACCGTCTGGTGTCAGTCCTGGTAGCGTGCGCGGTCTTGAGCCTGTCGCAATAATAAGGTTTGTCGAAACGACCGATTCCATTTCACCGTCCGGAAGCTCAACAGCGAGTGATCCGCTTCGCGGAGAGAAAATGGAAGGACCGATAACTCTGCCTTTGCCCTGAATGATTTGGATGCCGTTCTTTTTCATTAATCCTTGTAGTCCCCGATAAAGCTGATCCACTGTTTGCTCCTTACGAATCTGCACTTTTCCAAAATCAAGCGAGATTGAGCCTTCTGATACCTGAATACCATATGTACTTGCATCTAGCAGTGTTGAATATACCTCTGCGCTGCGCAGCAGCGATTTGCTTGGAATACAGCCTTTATGTAAGCAGGTTCCGCCCAGCTTGTCCATTTCTATAATTGCCACGGTCTTTCCGAGCTGTGCTGCTCGAATTGCAGCCGTATATCCCCCGGGTCCGCCTCCAAGCACAGCTACATCCACCTGTATAGCCATAATATTCATTCCCTCCATGATTACCCACAATATATGCTTATACAGCTATTCTTACAAGTACTATTATTGCCCATTCGAATTGTAACATGACATTCATTTCTATTGTACCTGTTTTTACTGACGTTTACATCGTCCTTTTACTAAATAGACACTCTTTGCGTAAAAAGGTATGATAGAGCTAACTGTTTATTTTGACCGACAAGGAGACGCTACGTTTATGAAATTAGTTGCCGCCCGTTTTATCGCTATTTTAATGCTGGTCATACCAGGCTTGCTTGCATGCTTCGGATTTCTTAAAATGAAAGATTCTGTATTTATTTATTTCTCCGAATTCGGAAATGATGCCGTAACACCGGATTTTCAGTGGTTGAAGTTTTTGCTCGGACTCATTATGTTCTTTGCAGGGGCAGGCTTTATCGGCGGCTGGACATTTTTCCGGGATCGGAAGCGCAATTACGTAGCCCCGCGTTTCAAGCAAAAACGCCCTCGTCCGCCCAAGCCTCAAGGATAAGAATTATTCCATTAGTCATTTATAATCAATATAAAACCGCAGAACTCTGGATGTCACAAATCCAAAATCGGCGGTTTTTCTTTTAATCTACGTACTCAAGCATTTTCATATATGCTTTGGGAACCATGTACGATGCAGCAAGCTCCGTCTTATCGGACATAAGAAACATACGAACGAGGGAACTGCTCGTTTGCATGTAATGCGTATAGGGTGACAGATAAATGGTATCTGCCAATGTCGTATTTCGAATATATTGCTCCAGCTGCAGCTCATACTCAAGATCCGTTGCATTTCTAATGCCGCGAATAACGACGTTAATATCATTTTCATTCACATAATTTGCGACAATACCTTCATGGGGAACAATTTTTATTTTTTCATCATTTGTAATGGAAAGGCTAACTAGTTCCGTTCTTTGTTCGATTGTGAAGTAATGCTGTTTCGACCGATTATTAGCTACGATGATATGAACCTCGCTAAACAATTGAAACGCTCTTTCAATTACAGACACATGACCGAGCGTAATCGGGTCAAAGCTTCCTGCATACACCGCTCTCATCGAATCGCCCCTGACCTTTATTTTACATTGCGATAATGAATTCATTTAATAATTACATTTTTATCAATTACGTTTTATCTTTCCATAATACAGCTGCATTATTATGAGAACAACAAGATAAATCGACTGAGGTGTATGATGAAAATCGTATTTGATGTATTTGTAGACGGTAAAGTAAAAGAGACTATTCAACCGAGCAATCAACGTCTGAAAGAAATTCATTCCTTTATTAAAGCAGAATCATCCGGATTAATTAAGAAATATGGTCACAATGTTTATCTAAACAGAAGAGTTGTATACAATTAAGGCATCCATTAGGTTGCTTTTTTTGTTTTATTGATCAGCATCATGTAACGATAAAAAACACCACTTCCTTACTGGTTTGAGAAAACCAATAAACAAGTGGTATTAGTTTTGTATCTTAAGAAATCATTAATCTTCTTTTCACGACACTTTATGCTCGATCCGCAGCTTGTCAGCAACCATCGCAATAAATTCGCTATTGGTCGGCTTCGACTTGCTGATGTTGATTGTATAGCCGAACAGATGGCTGATGCTGTCGATGTTGCCGCGTGTCCATGCCACTTCAATCGCGTGACGGATCGCGCGCTCAACCCGGGAAGGCGTCGTTTTGAATTTTTCGGCGATTGCCGGATAAAGAGTTTTCGTAATTGCGCCTAGAATTTCGATGTTGTTGTAAACCATCGTAATGGCTTCACGCAAATATTGATATCCTTTAATATGCGCCGGTACGCCAATTTCATGGATGATGCTCGTTATGTTCGCATCCAGGTTTTTGCCCTTTGCAATTGGCACTACGTTGGATTTGAGTGTGGACGAAGAAGATGTAAAGCTACCCGTCGATGAATAGGTAGGATTTCCAACAAGCTGACGGATACGGTTCGCTAATACATCCATGTCAAAAGGCTTCAAAATATAATAAGAAGCACCAAGCTGTACCGCTTTTTGCGTAATATTTTCTTGGCCAAACGCTGTCAGCATAATAATTTTAGGCATAGGGGTCAGGTTCATTTCTTTCAAACGCTCAAGAACGCCTAAACCATCTAAATGAGGCATAATAATATCAAGAATAAGTACATCCGGTACTTTTCTTGTTTCATCCAAATGTCTTAATACCTCTTCTCCGTTATAGGCGACTCCACTTACACTCATATCACTTTGTTCTGATATGTATTCCGATAACAGGTTAGTAAATTCTCTGTTGTCATCTGCCAATAATACTTCGATCTTATGCAAGGTATGGTCCTCCCTTAAATGATATTGATGGTATCGTTCACTTGTTGTCTAACTAAAGTTTTCGACATGAGGGCATGAATTCCTTCTGTCGAAAATTATTTTTCTTTATTTTTTTACGCCTTTTCGATATAATTAAAAATTTATTACAAGTAACGATATCATTCGTTCTTGTTCGACAAAATTCATTCTAATTAAAAGTTAGCTGCTCTCAAAAAAAGAGAAAACGTCTGCCTTAGCATCATTCAGCCTTAGCAGACGTTTTTCTAATCTCAATACATGACATTAAGCTGCTTTACCAATTTGGCCATTAGCTGATTTAAGCAAGACGCCTGCGTCTTGTAACATCCACTCAATAAAGCATCCATACCCAGATGAAGGATCATTCACAAATACATGAGTAACGGCGCCAACTAATTTACCGTCTTGAATGATTGGGCTACCCGACATGCCTTGTACGATACCGCCTGTTTTGCTCAACAAGCGTTTATCCGTAATTTTGATGACCATTCCTTTTGTAGCTGGACCTGATTGCTTGGATACATGAACAATTTCAATGTTAAAACGTTCTACCTTCTGTCCATTTACTACAGTCAAAATTTGCGCTGGCCCTTCTTTGACATCTTCGGCAAACGTTACTGGCACTGATTTTTCACTGTAGCTATGTGTAGGCACTTCATTCATTTTGCCGAAAATGCCAAACGGAGTATTTCGCTCAACATTGCCTAATATTTTGCTTTCTTTTACAAAATGAGCACGTTTTTCTCCCGGCTCGCCATTTTGGCTTTTGTTAATGGATGTTACACTTGATTGTAAAATTTGACCTTCGCCAACCTCAATCGGTGTTTGTGTATCTAAATCCGTAATAACATGTCCTAACGCCCCGTAGACGCCTTGATCAGGAGCATAAAACGTTAAGGTGCCAACACCTGCAGCTGAATCGCGGATATATAAGCCTAATCTCCAAGCTTTATCCTCCGCATCAAACACTGGACTTAGCTTTGTCTCTGCCAACTGGCCATTTCGCTTATATATTACTTCCAGGGGCTGTTTGTTATTGCCTGCTTTCTCACTAAGCTCAGCAACTTTGTGTACTTCTTTAATATTTGTACCATTAATCTTGACGATTAAATCACCTAATCGTAGTCCTGCTGCTTCTCCAGGGGATTGCTTCATTCCATCGCTGCCTGTTACCTGATGATGACCGACAACTAAAATTCCGGCTGACTTAACCTTGACACCAATCGTTTGTCCCCCGGGTATAACACGCAAATCAGGAACAACATTGACTTTTACCGTCTTAAATGGAATTTTACCAAATAATTTCACTTTCATACTGGTCTGGCCACTATGACTTGATTGCAATGACAGCGGTTCATTCAAATTGACGGACAGTGAGTTGCTTGTAGATCCGTTAATCTGAAGCATATGAGGGTCGACCGTAACTTCAGCATGAACGGGCACTCCATATTGCAGTCGTTTCTGTTGCCCCGAGAATAAACGAAGTTCATTCGGAATTGCGGCAAATTGTTGAAACGGGGTGGAGCTTCCGATCATGCAAATGAAGAAAACGAGAACTAGGCCAAACCATCGCTTCCGTTGATTGGAGTTCAATGATTTCACGCTCCCTGTAAGTCCATCGCATGACGTAAAAGGCTTTATCGCCATTGGCGTACCTTTAAGTTACCCCGCCCCGAATGTTTTATGTCCGCAAAAACATTCCCTGAATGGCTTCCATTACGCTCCCTTCTGGCGATGCGCCAAATCAAGCATTTCTTGTGCGTGATGCCTTGTTTTTTCCGTCACTTCTACGCCGCCAAGCATGCGGGCAAGCTCTTCGATACGTACCGTACCATTTAATTCGGCCACAGAAGTTGATGTCCGGGCATCGATAACCTGCTTGCGTATTTCGTAATGATGATCCGCCATACATGCCACCTGCGGCAAATGTGTAATGGAGAATACCTGGCACTTCGCTGCCAGATTTGACATCTTCTCTGCTATAGCTTGTGCCGCGCGTCCGCTAACACCCGTATCGACCTCATCAAATATAAGAACAGGAACCTGATCGATTTCAGCAAAAATGCTCTTAAGCGCAAGCATGATTCGTGACATTTCACCGCCCGACGCGATTTTGTTTAGCGGCTTCAATGGCTCTCCAGGATTCGTGGACAGCATAAAGACCGCTTCATCCATTCCGTTGGAGTCCAATCGAATTTGCCGTTCCTCTCCTGCATTTGCATAGGATTGATCAATCTGTACTCGGAACTTCGCGGAAGGCATTTGCAGCTGCTCAAGTTCTTTCTCGATCGATTCCGATAACCGCTCAGCTGCATGTTCACGCAGCTGTGATAGTTCCTTTGCTAATTCCATCGCTTGATCATGCAGGCGCGTCTCCTCAACACGAAGCTCTTCAAGCAGCTGGTCACGGTTCTCAATCTTATCGCGATCGGCAGTTGTCCGTTCCAAATAAGCCAATATATCTGGGATCGTCTCACCATACTTGCGCTTCAACCCATTTATAAGATCGAGCCGATCATCCACCTGCGAAAGCAGTTCAGGATCGGATTCTATGCCATCGCGGTAATCGCGTAATTGGAATGCCGCATCTTCAGCTTGATAAAAAGCCGATTGCAGCTGCTCTAATAAAGGACTTAACTTAGCTGCGTCGTATGTTTGAATATCAATAATTTTCGCTATCGCTTTGCTGACCGCGTCTAAGCCTTTGCCTCCATACAACAGTGAATAAGCTTCTGAGACAGCATCCATTCTCTTACCTGCATACATTAGCTTGCGCCGTTGTTCGCTAAGTAATTCGTCCTCATGCAGCTTTAACTTTGCACTTGATATTTCCTCGATTTGAAAACGGTACAAATCAAGCATTTGTACATTCTGCCTTGTTGAATTTTCAAGCTCACGCAATGATGCTCTTGCTTGCTGCAGCTGGCTGAAAACAGCACGATAATTTTGTTTGCGCTCGATCAACAAATCGCCTGCAAACAAATCGAGCCACTCCAAATGCTGCTCCGTACGCAGTAATGATTGATGCTCATGCTGTCCGTGAATGTTAACGAGGTATTCTCCAATTTCACGAAGCATAGTCATCGTTACAAGCTGACCGTTTACGCGACTGCTGCTCTTGCCATGCGATGACAGCTCACGTCTGATTACAAGCATCTCATCGGAGGAGAATTGCACGCCAAGCTTCGTGAGGACATTCCATACAGGATGACCGGATGAAAGGTCAAACATCGCTTCCATCTCGGCTTTGTCACAACCGTACCTAACCATGTCTGCAGAGCCTCTACCGCCGACAACTAAGCTAAGTGCATCGATTAATATCGATTTCCCTGCACCTGTTTCTCCTGTCAACACATGAAATCCATGATGAAAAGTAACGTTTACCTCTTCAATTACCGCTAAATTCCTTATAGATAACTCACGCAGCATGTCAAATACCCTCCTTAGTTCAATAGCTCCAGCAATCGTTCAACAATTTCTCCGCTTTGCTTCTTCGTTCTGCAGATCATTAATATCGTATCGTCACCGCAAATTGTTCCCATCACTTCTGACCATTCCATATTATCAATTAACGCACATATCGTATTTGCTGTTCCGGGCAAGCACTTCATAACGACTAAATTTTCAGTAAAATCTATATGTACAAAATGGTCGAGCAACGCTCTTTTAAGCTTGTGAATAGGATTTTGACGTTGGTGCTCCTGTGGAATCGAGTATTTGTATTTCCCTTCTCCGGCGGGTATCTTAATAAGCATCAATTCCTTCATATCGCGCGAAACGGTTGCTTGTGTCACTTGCATTCCTGAGGCACGCAGTGCTTCCACAAGCTCCTCTTGTGTCTCGATAGCCTGGTTCGTAATGATTTCCTTAATTCTAAATTGACGAATTCCTTTCATGAAACACCCTCCATGACTATTAGTCAGCGATGTGAAACGTTATTTTGCGTATTACTTTCTCCTTAGCGTCAACGAACAATACACCAGAGCATTCAGGCAAAAGCAACGAATAAACGAGTAACCGGTCCCTGACACCGCTTGCCGTCCAATCCATCGGCATCCGATCACGGGCAGTCTTCACGATGTACGTATGGTTATCCATTTCCGCAATATAATCAATATATAACCGACTTCCCCTTCCGAGTGGTACGCCGTCCAGCTCAATGGGAATCGGAATTAAATGTTTACCTGAGCTCACTTCATAGCCAGCCTGTTCGAGCAGTATAATATTCTGGTCATTTGCAGAGAGCTCTCCGCCTTTGCCTAGCTTGAGGCGATTCATGCTGGAAGGCTCATGCAGCCAACGGTAAAACGCTCTAAACATCCAAAAGAGCAGCAAACTGCCGGCTAGCAGCATAATAAACCAGTCTCCGTACTTTCCCATAAGCATTCCCCCATTCGCAAATGGATTCATCACTTATTCGTTCGATATGAAGGTGGCATTTTCCTGTTCTGCCCGGTAGACGAACATTTGTTTGGCTTTCTATAGTTTATCAAATGGAGAGTGCCGCTGTAAAGAAAAAAGATGCCCAAGCAGTGTGAAATACTGCTCGGCACCCTTGTTGGCATGCTGCTGCTATTTACTTTCCAGTCGTAAACGTTTGATTCGCTTGTTTAACCAGTTCATCCAATTGAGCGTCATCCGGTACATTTGTATTCGGCTCTGACGTCCATTTCCAGTAGGCTAAAAACTCGATGTTGCCTTCACCGCCGGTTATTGGGGAGAATGTTAGGTTTACAAGTGAATATCCCAATTGCGCGGCTGCATTCAGTACGGTCCGCAGTACATCCTTATGTACGGCGGAATCGCGGACGACACCTGATTTTCCGACTTTTTCCCTGCCTGCTTCGAATTGTGGCTTAATGAGTGCGACAATACCGGAGTCCACAGTGAGTAAAGTCGATAAAGCAGGCAAAATGAGCTTCAATGAGATGAAGGAAACATCAATTGAAGCGAAGGTTGGAGGCGGTCCGCTTAGATCCGCCGGCTGCATATAACGAAAGTTAGTTCGTTCCATTACATGAACTCGCTCATCTTGTCTAAGCGACCAGTCAAGCTGATTGTAGCCAACGTCGATTGCATAAACATACGAAGCGCCATTCTGGAGGGCGCAGTCCGTAAAGCCCCCCGTTGATGCGCCAATATCGAGCATGACACGATTATTCAAATCGATATCGAACGAACGAATTGCTTTCTCGAGCTTCAATCCTCCGCGGCTCACGTAAGGATGTAAGGCTCCTTTCACCTTAATATCCGCCGTTCGTGCCACTTTCATGCCGCTCTTATCAACAGGCTCGTCGTCTACCAGCACGAGACCCGCCA
The DNA here is from genome assembly GCA_051750645.1 of Bacillota bacterium. Lineage (GTDB taxonomy): Bacteria > Bacillota > Bacilli > Paenibacillales > Paenibacillaceae > Pristimantibacillus. Next base: position 189,572 of record JBNJJW010000003.1, read on the forward strand.
TCAGCGCCGCTTTCGCCTTTTCTCTGCTTTCATAAAAACCGCGCTCCACCAGCAGCACGTCTATTCGTTCTTTAGCTGTTGTAGTCATCTGTCTCCTTCAAACTTTACTGCTGGCCGGTGACGCGTTTTATGCGGCGTGGCAGCATGTTTTTGAACTCTGTGGCCACTCTCTCGGCAGTTAAGCCGATTTCTTGCCTTTGCTCTTTTATCGTACCGTGCTCGACGAATACATCCGGTACGCCTATTATTCGAACAGGAAGACCGTAAATGCCTTTTAGCGAATAAAATTCAAGCACAGAACTGCCGAAACCGCCTAGTTCTGAGCCTTCCTCCAGCACAATCATCTGCTTTCCTTCAGCGGCTAATGATAATAACATCTGTTCATCCAGCGGCTTTATAAACCGGGCATTCACAATTTGGACGTTCAGTCCTTCGCGTTTGAGCAGCTCAGCAGCCTCTTCCGCAACCTGAAGCATCGGTCCAATGGCCAAAATGACTCCGGAATCACCTTCGCGAACCGTTTCCCACTCGCCGATTGGCAGTGCTTGAGGATTTGCATCCATCTCAACGCCTAATCCTGCAATCCGGGGATAACGTACGGCAATTGGTCCATCGCAGTAGTCAACGGCTGTCTTAAGCATGCGTCTTAGCTCATTTTCGTCCTTCGGCATCATAATAACCAAATTCGGGATATGTCTAAGAAATGATATATCATAAACACCATGGTGCGTTTCACCATCAGGACCGACAAAGCCTGCACGGTCGATAGCAAATATAACGTTTAAGTTTTGACGGCAAATATCATGTACAACCTGGTCATACGCACGCTGCAGGAAGGTTGAGTAAACCGCGAATACCGGCTTTAATCCTTCCATGGCTAATGCAGCCGACATCGTAGCCGCATGCTGCTCGGCAATCCCTACGTCAATCATTCGATTCGGGTACTTTTCCGCAAATTTTAGCAAGCCTGATCCGCCCGGCATGGCAGGCGTAACTGCGACAATACGATTATCCTTATCAGCTAATTCAATTAACATGTCGCTAAACACGTCTGTATAAACAGGAGGTCCAACCGCTTTTACGACTTGGCCGGATTCGATTTTGTAAGGCGTAATGCCATGCCATTTGAATGAATCCGCTTCAGCAGGCGAATAACCCTTACCCTTAACGGTCAGCACGTGAACAAGAACGGGACCCGGCATAGCATCCGCTTGGCGCATAATATCAAGCACCTGCTCGATATCGTGACCATCCACCGGCCCTAAATACGTAAAACCAAACTGTTCAAATAAAATGCCGCTTACCAGCAAATATTTCAAGCTGTCTTTAAAACGCTCCGCTGTTTTAGCAAGCTTCCCGCCAATAGCCGGTATTTTGTTCAATAATTGCTGCAATTCGTCTTTCGCTTTATGATAATGACGGTCGGTACGAATTTTCCCCAAATAATGATGTAATGCGCCTACGTTTGGAGCGATCGACATTTCATTATCATTTAGAACGACAATTAAATCTTTCTTTTCATGCCCGATATGATTTAACGCTTCTAAAGCCATACCGCCCGTTAAAGCGCCATCACCAATGACTGCCACGACCCGGTTGCTTTCACCCTTCAAATCTCGAGCAAGTGCCATACCCATTGCAGCTGATAAAGATGTGCTGCTATGCCCGGCTTCCCATACATCGTGTTCGCTCTCAGAGCGCTTTACAAAACCGCACAAACCTTTGTATTTACGCAGCGTATCGAACCGGTCCTTGCGGCCGGTTAAAATTTTATGAACATATGATTGATGTCCGACATCAAAAATAAATTTATCATCCGGACTGTTAAATAAATAATGCATGGCTAGGGTCAGTTCTACAACTCCTAAATTCGGAGCGAGATGACCACCCGTAACGGAAAGCTTCTCAATAAGAAACTGACGGATTTCACCGGCCAGCTGCACTAGCTGCGCGGTTGTCAAAGCTTTCAAATCTTGAGGTCCGTTTATCTGATCAAGCAGCACGTTACTTTCCTCGCTTTCGCGGACAGCTTATGACATCTGTCCCATGAACATCAACATTTTTCCTATTATATCATACTGATCTTTGTTTCCCAACAAATATAGATACGCATCTTTGGTTTAATGATCGCGCTGAACGAGATAATCAGCAATCTCAAGCAATCGTTCCGGCGCCAAAAGCTCCGCTTCAAGCACGGCAGACTTTGCTGCTTGCGTGAGTCGTTCAACCTGAGCTTTGCTCTCTTCCAAGCCGATAAGAAAAGGATAGGTCACCTTGTTCTGCTGCACATCGCTGTTCGTCTTCTTGCCCAGCTTCTTCTCGTCTCCGATTAAATCCAATATGTCATCTTGAATTTGAAAAGCCAAACCTATGTTTCGACCATATTGAGCCAACAATTCAAGCTGTTTATTAGTTGCCCCGCCGATTCGGCCGCCTGCCGTCACCGAAAAAACAATTAAATCGCTCGTTTTATGAAGATGAATATATTCAAGCTCACTAATTGAAGTAATACCTTGCTCGCCCAGCATGTCAGCCACCTGTCCGCCTACCATACCTGGAGCTCCTGCAAGCCTTGCAAGGTCTTCTACAATAGCAAGCGCTGCATCCGCACCGATACCGCCTTTGCGAACCGCTTGAGGAATCAAATGAAAGGCGTGAGTAAGGAGCGCATCTCCAGCCAATATAGCCATCGCTTCACCAAATACTTTGTGATTAGTCGGCTTCCCTCTACGGAAGTCGTCATTATCCATGGCTGGCAAGTCATCATGAATCAATGAATAGGTGTGAATAAATTCTACAGCGCAAGCCACCGGCAGAGCTGCATCGCGCATTGCTGGCTTGCCGAATACGGCTTCAGCGGCTGAAAGCACAAGCGCTGGACGAAGCCGTTTGCCTCCTGCTTCAAGGGAGTACACCATCGCTTCCCGTAAACGGTCTGGAACATCCCATTCAGTTGGAATTGATTTTTTAATCGAAGCTTCCGTCAGCTCCGCGCATTGGGTTAAGTATGCTTTAATTGCTACCCTCTCGTTCAAGCTTATTCCCCTTTATCCTCGTTTACGGGTGCAAACGTTTTTTTCTGGAAGCCCTGCTCCGTTTCAATTAACACTTCAATTTTACGTTCTACTTGCTCGAGCTTGCCGCCGCATAGCTGTGAAAGCTTCATACCCTCTTGAAACAATTCGATTGCTGTCTCTAAAGGCACATCGCCGTTCTCAAGCTTAGAAACGATTGTATCCAGTCGTTCCATCGCCTGCTCAAAGGTGAGCTCGCTATTATTCGTTGCTTCCATCGATTTGATCTCCTCTCATTGACCATACATGGCATTCTAGCTGGCCGTCTGAAACCTTTACTTTCACAACGTCACCTAGCTGCACATCGTCTATCGATTTAATTAACCGTTGCTCGCGTTCGTCATACACCAAGCTATAGCCTCTTGACATAACTTTAAGAGGGCTTAATGCATCCAACTGCCGGATACTTCCATGCAGTCTCAGCTTCTTTTCCTTAACGGTCGCCGTCATCGACTGCTCCAGCTGCCTGGCTGCGCTCTGCCAACGCTTAGCCGCAAAAGCAACTCGTTCTCCCGGATGATGCCCGGCCAGCACCGTTTGAACTCTTGCTAACCGCGCATGCCCGCGTTCGGCAATCCGCTTTGTCCGCTGCTCAAGCTGCTCCTGCAGCCGGTCCAGCCGCTGCGCCTGCTCCAGCAAGTATTTGCGCGGATACAAGAAAAAAGGCGAGCGCCGAATGCGCTCCAGCTTCTCTTTATCCTCATGCACCCGGAAATGAATCGCTTGTATGAGTCTCTGCTGCTGACGTTTCCACTGTTGCTGCAGCTCAGCTATGTTCGGTACGGCAAGCTCTGCGGCCGCTGTAGGCGTTGCGGCACGTAAGTCTGCGACAAAATCAGCAATTGTAAAATCAGTCTCATGTCCTACCGCACTAATAACCGGAATGGAAGACGCTGCAATACTCCGTGCAACCAATTCTTCGTTGAATGCCCACAGCTCTTCAAGCGAGCCTCCGCCGCGTCCAACAATTAATACGTCGGCCCCGCCAAAACGGTTCATAGCTTCTATTGCCTTCACAATAGCCGGTGCGGCTTGCGTTCCTTGGACGAGTACTGGATATATGTATACCGGAATCGATGGATAACGTCTTTGCAGCGTTATAATAATATCACGTACAGCAGCTCCTGTCGGAGAAGTAATGACTCCGACCGCACGCGGAAAACGGGGGATAGGACGTTTGCGCGAGACGGCAAACAACCCTTCAGCATCCAGCTTGCTCTTGAGCTGTTCATAAGCGAGATACAAGCTTCCGATCCCGTCCGGCTGCATGGCGGTAACGTAAAACTGATAATTGCCATCACGTTCATATACCGAAATGTTGCCTCTAGCAATTACTTTCGTACCTTCCCGGGGTATAAACGGAAGCCGCTGGTTGTGCGACGCGAACATGATGCATTTTAAACGGCTGTCGCTATCTTTCAGCGTAAAATACATATGCCCGCTCGAATGGTGCGTAAAATTCGAAATCTCTCCGCGAAGCCATACATCACCTAACAAAGAATCCGATTCCAGCTTCATTCGGATATAACGATTTAATTCTTTTATGGAATAAATACGTGGCTGATCCGCCATGCCAAACGTCACTCCTTAATTCCGTTTGCCCGTTTTGCCGCTGTAATCGTATTTTTCATAAGCATTGTAATGGTCATCGGACCAACGCCGCCAGGTACAGGTGTGATATATCCAGCTGATTCCAGACAATCTTCATAATCCACATCGCCTGCCAGCTTGCCGTCAGCCAACCGGTTGATACCGACATCGATAACAATAGCGCCTGGTTTTACAAACTTACTGTCAATCGCTTTTGCCTTACCGATTGCTACAACTAGAATATCGGCTTGCTTAGCGATCTCTTCCATGTTCGCGGTGCGCGAGTGACAGATGGTAACGGTAGCATTTTCACGGAGCAGCAGCATGGCTACAGGCTTACCGACAATATTGCTTCTGCCGATAATGACTGCATGCTTACCCGAAATTTCGACTCCGCTCCGTTTGATAAGCTCAATCACTCCTGCAGGCGTACAAGGCAGCAAGCTATCATCGCCAATCACTAAATTACCTACACTCTCCGGGTGGAAGCCGTCCACATCTTTGTCGACGCGGATTGCATCAATAACTGCTTTCTCGTTTATATGCTTAGGAAGCGGCAATTGAACAAGAATGCCGTTAATCGTAGATTGATTGTTCAAACGGTCAATGACAGCAAGCAATTCTTCTTCACTTGTTGTGGCCGGCAAGCGGTGTACTTCTGAATAAAAACCTAGCTGCTGGCATGCCTTCTCTTTCGAGCCGACATATACCTTCGAGGCTGGATCCTCGCCTACGAGTACTACTGCCAGACCAGGAACGACACCCTTATCTTTAAGAGCTGCAGTTTCCGTAATCATTTCCTCACGTATAAGGTCGGATATTTTTTTTCCTTCAATGATTTGTGCGCACATAGCTCCAGACTCCTTTTCAATCGATGTTTAAACGTATCCTGTTGTAATTAAGATTTTAATTCATTTATTCCGAGCAATAATTTACCGAGCACACCGTTAACGAATTTACCTGATTCCTCCGTGCCGAAATGCTTTGCTAGCTCGATCGCCTCATTAATTGCCGCCTTCGGTGGAACATCGTCCCGGAATACCATTTCATAGCATGCGAGACGCAGTACTTGACGGTCGACACGAGACAAACGGTCAACCTGCCATCCCGTCAAAAATTGTTGCAGCATGCCGTCGATTGCTTGCCTCCGCTCCATAACGCCGAATACCAGCTCACGCACAAACTCGTCCGTGCTGCCAATCTCAGAAGGATCGGCACCAATTTCATTTTCTTGACGAAGCTCTTCCATCAGCATATCGACCGCGTCTGAAGCCGAAACCTCATTCATTTCCATTTGATATAAGCTTGAAATCGCAATTTCTCGTGCTAATCTTCGTTTCATGTGACCTCCACGGCAGCATTAATGCCGATTATATTGATTTGTTCTAGTACTTCCCTAAAATCCATATTTCCAAAAAAAACCTATGATCTCCTCCCTGCCCCGAATAAGCGGCTTTCCGGATTCCGGAGTACGGAGGAGACCACAGGATCATCTAAACGGTCGAAATCTTTCTAACAGCGCGTACCAAAGCCGCTGCCATGGAAAGATAGGTCCGTTTTTTAATTCCTTCTGCTTGCCGATCCAATAACCGATTGAGACGAGCAGTCCTACAAAGAGCATGTCCCAAAAACCGACGAACAAATATAAGAAACCGAAAAAAAGCCCCGTCGCAGCCCCTGCTGCGCGTTTCCCATAAATGGCCCAGAACTCTCTCCACATCAGCAAACCCACCTCTATTCCACGCGACTCTTAAACGTGCCCGTTTGAATGATGTTAGCCACATAGACGGCGACATTCATAACAGGTATTCCAGCAATATCCTCTACATGCTCTTTGACGGCGCGTTGAATCTCTTCTGTAAGCACTGGAATAGAACTTTCACCGTCGACAACCGCGCGAATAACAATATCAAGCCCTGCATCAGTAGCTCGGATGCGTGCGCGCAAATCTTTGACTCCGCGCTGGCGGGATGCTGCTTTAAGCGCCAAGTTTTCGATCGTTTCAAGTGAGATACGGATATCTCCAAAGTCGGTTCTTTGATCAATAGACGGAGCCGAAGCGGAGCCGCGCATCAGCGATACAATAAAAAATCGCAAACTCAACACAAATAGGATGACACCCGTTACCGCTATTGTAATTTGAATGGAATCCAGCCGATATAAATCGGCTAACAGATCGTTCATCACGTCCTTCGATATCCAGCCAAATCCTATGCTTAGCAGAAATACAGACAAGCATCCGATTACAATGCTATAAAGAAACAAAAGCAGCTTGTCCACGACTTTAACCAACGTAGCGCCTCCTCTTGTCAAGCCGAATGAAAACCCCCTTGTGCCGAGCGGCATGCCCATTCACGAGGGGGTTGTACGGAATTCAATTAACATTGCAAATTATTTTACTCTGTGATGGAGATCTTCTTCTTCCGGTTTATCAGCCGTTTTGAAATGTACATCGTGAATATGTACGTTCACTTCAACAACGTGGAGCCCCGTCATCATCTCGATGGAGCGTTTCACATTTCGTTGAATTTCCGAAGCTATCTCCGGAATTTTATTGCCGTACTCAACGATTATGGAAACATCTACAGCAGCTTCACGCTGACCTACTTCAACCTTAACACCTTTGGATAAGTTTTTACGGCCAAGAAGCTCTACTATGCCGCCGGCGAAACCGCCGCTCATTCCAGCAACGCCCTTCACTTCAATAGCAGCTAATCCAGCGATTACTTCAATGACTTCAGGTGCAATTTGAATAGTGCCAATGTCCGTTTTCTCATAATCCGCAGCAATCGTACTCATGGTGGTTGTACACCTCCTTAAAGTTGCGCGTACTCAGCATTTAAGCCAAGCAATAAACCGCATCTTGTTAATATACTATAACATTCGGCAAGAAATATGACAAACTATACTAGTTGTTCACATCTTTGTCGTTTGTTCATTCCGGAACGTTAATATCATGTTCCTCAAGAAACTTTATGTCGAAGTTTCCTTGAATGAACTTGGAGTGATTCAGAAGCTTTAAATGGAACGGAATCGTCGTCCGAATGCCTTCGATGGCAAACTCCGAGAGTGCTCGTTTCATCCGTGCGATCGCTTCCTCACGAGTGGAGCCCCATACGATCAGCTTCGCGATCATTGAATCATAATGCGGTGAAATCGTATAACCGGGATACACCGCGCTATCCACCCGAACTCCTGCGCCGCCTGGCGGCAAGTAAAATGGAATTGTACCAGGCGACGGCATGAAATTACGTTCGGAATCTTCCGCATTAATGCGGCACTCTATGGACCAGCCATTGATTTTCAAGTCGCTTTGAGCGAAAGAAAGCGGGTTTCCTTCAGCTACGGAAATCATTTCTTTAATTAAATCCACGTTCGTGATCATCTCGGTTACGGGATGCTCGACTTGAATACGCGTATTCATTTCCATGAAATAAAAGTTCCCGTCGGGTCCAAGCAAAAACTCTAATGTACCCGCACCCGAATAATTAACCGCGAGTGCTGCTCGCACAGCCGCTTGTCCCATACGTGCACGCAGCTCGGGAGATAATACCGGGCATGGCGCTTCCTCTACAAGCTTTTGCCGTCTGCGCTGAACCGAGCAATCGCGCTCGAACAAATGAACGGCATTTCCATGCTTGTCAGCCATAATTTGAATTTCAACGTGCTTCATGCCGGTTAAATATTTTTCCAAGTAGACTCCTGCATTGCCGAACGCCTTCTGCGCTTCCTGCTGTGCCGTCGTAATTTGCTGAACAAGCGTCGTTTCGTCTTCCGCTATCCGGATCCCCTTACCTCCGCCGCCTGCTGTTGCTTTAATAATAACGGGATATCCGATTCCGCGAGCAACGCTAATCGCTTCATCCATACTTTCGACAAGCCCGTCAGAGCCCGGAATAATCGGCACATCGGCCGATTTCATCGTAAGCTTGGCCACTGCTTTATCGCCCATTTTGTTAATGGCTTCAGGTGATGGACCAATGAACGTGATGTTGCATGACTCGCAAATTTCCGCGAAGTCAGCGTTTTCAGCAAGAAACCCGTAACCGGGATGAATCGCGTCACATTCGGTTATCGTTGCTACGCTCATAATGTTCGTTAAATTTAAATAGCTGTCCTTGGATGCTGTCGGTCCGATGCAATAGGCTTCATCGGCTAACCGGACATGCAGCGAGTCGCGATCCGCTTCGGAATAAACAGCGACTGTGCTAATGCCAAGCTCGCGACATGCACGAATAATTCTAACCGCAATTTCGCCGCGATTTGCAATTAATATTTTGTTAAATTTCACGTAGGAACCCCTTTCAAACATCAGTTTCCCTGTTCGGACGTTAAATCACCGGGTTATTCCGGCTTAACAAGAAACAACGGCTGGCCATACTCTACAAGCTGACCGTTGGAGACTAAAATTTCGACGATCTCACCGCGAACTTCTGCTTCCAACTCGTTCATCAGCTTCATCGCTTCCAAAATGCAGACAACGCTCTTCTCATTGATACGGTCGCCAACTTTGACGAATGCCGATGCTTCTGGAGACGGTGAACTGTAGAACGTGCCTACCATCGGCGATACGATTTGATGCAGGTTTTCAGCAGGCGGAACCGATGGCGCCGCTTCTTGAGCAGCTTGAGGCTGTGCAGATGCTTGAACTGCAGGCTGTACAGGCTGGCTAAACTGCGGTGCATGCGAATATGTATGCGTAATCGGAGCCGCTTGCACATTCACCACTTCTGTTTTGCCAGGCTTGCGGATGAGCAGGCGAGTCCCTTCGTTTTCGATTTCCAGCTCATGAACGGAAGTTTGATCAACCAATTTGATCAACTCTTTGATCTCGCTCAATTTGAACATGAATATTTTCACTCCTTAAATTTGCGATAGCTAATGCTTCCATGGCATCGAACAGCATATGTCTTCATGCCAATCTATCCAATTCTTTCACATAACGTTTAACATTATATCATAAACAAGCCTGAACACGAATCATTTTTTCCATAGCCCTTAATGAACAGCCAAAAAAAGCCCCTGCCGTCTTCAGCTAAAGCGCTGGTGACGACAGGGGCTATTTCAAGAAAATCGATTAAGGTACATAACGAACGGATACTTGATCTGCTCCCACATCCATTGTACTCATAACTAATTTGATAATGTCGGCCGCCTGTTTCTTCTCCAGCTTTTCGCTGGATACGACGACCTTGAAATGATCGCTCTCCTCGTCAATCACAGCAATTTCATACTCCTTCATGAGCTCCGACTCCAAGCTTGTAATTTTCGCATTTTTCTCTTCCAGCATATCGAGCTCGGTCATCGCCGCTACGGAGTCCTCTTGCTTGTTTTGCGTCTCCGCAATAACTGCCATAATACGGTTTTCCGCTTCGGTGTTTTTAAGCTCCCGCTTCGCAAGCAGTTCGCTGAACAATCCGCCTGCAGCCAGACCTTGCTCTTCCACCATATCCAGCACTTCTTGATCTGCATCGCTGATGATTGCATCGTCTGCAGGCTGCTGAACCTCGTTCACAACAACACCCTCCCCGCCCGTTGCTGCTTCAGTCGCATTCTGAGCCGCTTGCTCCGTTTGTGTACCGTCTGTCAGAACCTCAGGCGATTCCACGTCCTGCGTAAACAAATAATACGCCGATAATACCACCATTAAGCTAAGCATCGATACGAGCCATACCGTTTGTCTTTTCGTGTTCATGAGAACACCCTCCCCAACTCTTCAATTTAGTTTATTGTTTGCTTGGCACAACAGAAATTCGATTAACCGGCACGTTTACGCCCTTCTCCACCGCATTGATGATTAAACGTCTGACCGTCACATTTTCGGCACCCTTAGCAACTATGAGAATACCGCGAATGCGCGGGTTAATCGTTTTTGTAATAATGGGCTTCTGTTCTCCCGACACTTCAACCAATACGACCTGTCCGTCTTTCGTTATCGATGTGATGTGTCTCCGGCCTCCGTTGCGGTCGTTTTCATCTGTTACTTGCTGTGATTCCTGCTCATTGCGCTCAACGACTATTTCTTCTGTCGAATCGATCGTTACGAGCACATCGACCGTTCCGACGCCAACGATTTTCTCCAAAATTTCTTTCAATCGCGTCTCCAAAGGATGCTCGATCGCTTCGAACGACGAGCCGGATGATACCGAGTTACCCCACGCGGGCTCTTCTTGCGGCGGCGGGTTCGGATCTTGTGCCGAAGGCTCGACTTCATTAAAAGTCAGAAAAGAATTCATAATCATTAGCGCTGCGCCAATCCCTCCAACGATTAGCAATAATCGCAGCGTCCGTACTCGCTTCGGGCCGCCGGGACCGCCGCCAACCGCTGATTCAATGCCATCAAGCCACTTGGCCACCGCGCCATACCTCCTCTCCATTCGCGCTTTTTATTGTGAATTGCTTTGTTCTACCGGCTGTCGTACGACTATATGTGCTGCGTCTACACCCCAACCTTGTACGATTAGTTTGCTGATTGCAGCAGCTGTAGCCGGTTCTGCCCCGGTCCACTTCTCATCATCGCGCTCCTGCTTCTGTATGTTTTCTGTGTCATTGCCGGATTCCGAAGGAATGGACCCAGCTTCACCCTCGTCAATACGTTCAATCTCAATATCAACGGCCACAGGTGACACATCTTCTACTTGAGTGCCTTCACGAACAAGTCCAGCATGCTTATCGGCTGATTTTAGAGTGACGGTTACTTCACTGATGTAAGGTGTCTGTCGCCCAGACACCGCCGCCCACTTCAGCACTGCGTCAACGCTGTCCACCGGAGCTTTCGTTCGCTCTGTAAGCTCGCGTTTGATTGAATCCTCGAGCGTCCGCTCCGTAAGCTTGGCCGCTTCCAGCTCACGCTTCTCGCTTAACCGCTCCGCATCCCGCCTAATCTGATCCAAGCCTGGCATCTGCACTTCCTTGGTCGCCGCCGACCTGCTCCACTCATCCATGCCTTTATCAAGCTTCGTACCAATATCGCTTTGGATGAGTTTCAAAATCGGCGACAAAATCGTTAGTAAAATAAATAAACCAACGACGAGCCTCGCGTACCGCTGCATCGCTTTGTTTGGCAGCAGCAGCTCGACAATGACCGCAAGCAATATAACCGCGATAATATCTCTCAGCCAGTCGCTTAACCAAGCAAGCACAGCATTCGACTCCTTCCTCAGCGAACCATTAGCGCCGCATTTCCCGCCGTCAAAATAATCGTAACGGCCAGGAAAAACATCAGGCTGACAGCCGCCAGCGCAGCAAACACATAAATCATTGTTTTACCGATCGTCTGCAAGCAGTTCACGATTGGAGAATTTCCCAGCGGCTGCATAACAGCAGCGGATATGTTGTAGATGAGCGCCAGCGTAAATATTTTGATAGCAGGGAATGCGCTTATGAACAGCAGGACAATGACGCCGGCTAGTCCGATTGCATTTTTGGCAAGCATGGATGCTGAAATGACAGTATCAGCCGCATCCGAGAACATTCTGCCGACGACAGGAACGAAGTTGCCTGTTACGAATTTTGCCGTTCGCAGCGTAACGCCGTCAGTTACCGCTCCCATCGCTCCTTGAACGGAAACCACGCTGAGAAATAAAGTGATCAGCACACCCATTACCGCTACGCCAATCGTCCTAAGCAAGTTCGCAAGCTGGGTAACCTTAAACTTATCTGTCAGTGCGCTTACAATATGCAGCACCGCCGAGAAGAACAGCAGCGGAAATACAACCGTATAGATGAGCGTCCCAACTGCATGAATCATAAATATGATGAGCGGATGCAGCACGGATACGGTGACGACATTACCCATCGAAGCAAGCAGCGTAAGCAGCAGAGGCACCATCGCCAGCATGAATTGAATCATGCTCTCAATTGCGCCCTTCGCATAGCCGATTGCAACATGGAAGCTGTTAACGGCTATTATGATAAGCACCATGTAAGTAATCGAGTAGGCTACCTTACTGACTGCGTTACGTTCAAAAGCGTTCTGCAGCGTTTCCAGCACCATGCTGAAAACAGTCAGCATAACAATCGTTACGAGCAGCTTGCCATTATACAGTACCTCGTGCCACATATACTTGAGCAAGCCCTTGAGCATATCGGTCAGCTTCAAGCCATCGCCGCCAGGAATAATCATTTCCATAAAGCTCGGTACACGCTGATCCGGAAAAAAACCGCCGTATTCGCTGCGCAGCTTGTTCCAATAGGACTCGATTGCTTCCGTTTCCAGTCCATCCAACTGCTGAGCCGCAAGCTCTTCGGATAATTGCTCCGGCTTGATCTTATCATCCGGAGCAGAAGTCCCTTCTCCCGCATATCCGACTACCGGAACGAAAGAGAAGAGAAAAGAAGCTATAAGGAGGAAGAGCAGCAGCTTGACCCGTTCACGGGCGGAAGCGAGCTTTATCATTGGCCTCAGCTCCCGTCCGGCAGCAGGCCAATAACCGTCTCGACAATAACGCTAATAATCGGAACGGCCATGACGAGAATAAACACTTTGCCGGCAAATTCAATTTTTGAAGCAATACTCTCTTGACCAGCGTCCCTTACGATTTGCGCTCCGAACTCCGCAATGTACGCGATCCCGATTATTTTTAATACCGTCTTCAAGTAAATGGAAGGGATGCCCGATCGACTAGCCAAATCCTCGAGAGTGGAAATGACGATTTCGATTTTTCCGATTACATACAGAAAGATGAACAAGCCTGTAAATGCGGCGAGCAAAAAAGCGAACATCGGCTTTTGCTCCCGAACGACAAGTATAAGTACTGTAGCCATCAGGCCAAGGCCGACAATTTGAATCATTTCCACTTCGCTCACCTACTTGCTTGCACGTCCGACGTGAGACGTCTACTGGAACAAAAATATCGTTTTTATTTCCTGAAACAAATCATTAAGAAGCCGAACGACCATAAACATTACGACAACGAATCCGATTAGCGTAACCCAATGCGCCATATCTTCCTTTCCCATCTGCTTCAAAACCGTATGGATCATAGCGATCACAATTCCGATTCCGGCTATTTGGAAAATGGCGCTCACATCCATGTTCATCTGTGGCGGCACCCCATTACACCATCAAAATGACGATCAGCACAGCGATCAAAATACCGAGACTTTTCCACATTTTCTCGTAACGCCCTTGATCGTCTCTCGCTGCGTCCTCCTCTGCTTTCAGCTGCAACAGTGCTAGACGTATATGCTTCATTTGATCTTCCTTATCGCTTATTCCAAGCGTTGATCCTAATCTTATCAACACCGACTGCTCATTGCTGCGCATTGAAGTTGTCCCCCAGTGCGATTTGATCGCCTGTTCCCAGCTGTCGCGGAAAGTCAAGCTTTCCGTTTCCAAGATCCCGCTAGCCGCTTTGCGAAACAATGCCGAAAGCGGTTCTGGCGTTGCCGCAGCTGTTCTTTCAAGCGCCTCCGGCAGCGGGGTGTGCCCATAGCCGATTTCCGTCTCCAGCCGCTGCAGCGCGTGTGCGAGCTGACGAAGCTGACGTGGACGTTCGGCAAATTTTGCCGCCTGCTGAAAGCCAATCATCGTTCCCGCGAACAAGATAAGAACCGCCCCCAGCAGCTTAATCACGGGTCATCAGCTCTAAGCCGTCCAGAGGATACAGGTGCCGAATCGAATGGCTGACGATGTAGGGAAGAAGAAGCTTCGCGAGCGGTTGCGGCCCGTCCAATTGTATTGGCTGATACGACTCGGTGCATGATCCCTTCGACTGTCCGCTTCAGCTCAACGATGTAAGTAAATGCTCCTTCGTCCAGCAGTCTTTGCAGCACAGGTCTTCCTCTAGCATCCTGCAAATCGTAAGCATGCGCTGTTGCGACTACGCTGATACCTGCATGGCTTGCTTCACGGATGGCTTCCCCATCCTCCGGCCGCCCGATCTCATCGGCAATCAGCACCTCAGGAGACATAGACCTCAGCAGCATCATCATTCCTTCCGCTTTCGGACAAGCGTCCATCACATCGGTTCTCGGTCCAACGTCGAAAGTCGGTATGCCGCGTACGCAAGCCGCAATTTCTGAACGTTCGTCTACGATTCCGACCTTTCTGCCTTGCCAGCCGCTCGTTTCAAGAGCTGGCCATAAGCCATAGCTAACGGATCTTGCGATGTCGCGTACAAGCGTCGTCTTCCCTTGCTGGGGAGGAGCTAATATGAGTGTCGAATGCAACGTCTTCCTTGTTCGATCGACCAGCTTTGGCAGCAAATGGGTGCTGGCGCCGATCACCTCTCTGGCTACCCGAATATTGAAAGCGCCAATATCTCGAATGCCTCGCACCACGCCGCTGTCCAGTATCGTCCTGCCCGCTAGACCAATGCGGTGTCCGCCCGATACTGTAATAAATCCTCTGCGCAGCTCCTCCTCCATTGCATATAAGGAGTAATTGGTAATACGTTCGAGAAGCTTACGGCATGTATCGGCCGATGGCTTGTATGCGCCGTCCGCCGTATGCCGCAGCGAACCGTCAACCATCATAAACCGCGATTGACCGCGAAACCCGATTTCGAGCGGGCGTCCCTCTCTTATCCGGATTTCTTCCAACTGCTCCTGCATTTGATCAGGAAGGCGCTCCAGCAACGTCTTTAACTCCAAAGGCAGCAAGTGTACCACGCGTGCCAGCATGCAATCATCACTCCCGGATGTTTGTCCTTCGTAGTTCCTATTTGTATGCTTGCCAGGTGAAAATATGTCTCCACAGTCGTCCGTTTACTAGATTTGCAGTCTATTATTTTTTTAAAATACCGATCATCAAACAAATGACGCCGGCTGCTACCCAAATAAACTTGGACGGCGACAGCTTGTCTGACATGCCGACTAGTCCAACAGTAGTCGTGGCGATAAGAATGAGAGGACCTACTAACGCAAGTGAAGAATTAACGACTAGCGCTTTATCAATTTGGTTTAATCGAAGCATGAGAAGCGCAGCGCAAATTTCGATAGTGCCTGACGTAAGACGCAGCGAAGCCATCGTCAAAACAATTTTATTGAGCACGGGCTAACGACCTCCTTCATAAATGCAATTATTTCTTATTTATATGCACGCTTGTCTACCTTTCATGCCGGGCACCTGCCTACCCGCAGCCGCATATAGTAAACAATTGGTTAGCTCATTAAGCCAATAATGACAGCGCGAGGAGCGAAAAATGATGAGAACTGCAACTGTTGAAGAGTGGCACCCCCTTCTTCAAGACCCGAGCGGAAGGCGTACTGTAGGACGTATGAACCGTACTGGACAGACGATGGTCATTGATAAAGGGATGGGTCCGAATTTATTTTCGGATTTTATTCAGCTAGCCGGTCCCTATGCCGATATTGTGAAGCTTGCATTCGGTACCTCCGTCCTTTACACTCCAGAATTGCTCAGGCATAAGCTGAAGCTTGCAAAGGAGCAGGGACTCATAATCATGCCTGGAGGCACTTTGCTGGAGTCAGCTATTCAGCAGCAGACCGTAAGCTCATTTATGGATACGATTTGTTCGTTAGGATTCAACGGAATTGAGGTTTCGGACGGCACAATTGAATTGAACCGTAAACGAAGAACTTCTCTTATAAAAGAAGGCATCAGACGCGGTCTCCATGTCGTTACCGAATATGGAAAAAAAGCCGCCGGATCAACAATCGATCCAAACGAGCTTGCTTTCACTGCTGAATGCGATTGGGAGGCAGGCTCCATGCTCGTGACGGTGGAAGCACGTGAATCGGGAATCGATGTCGGCTTGTTTGATGAAGAAGGGCAATGCCGTGAGGACACGCTGGAGGAAGTACTGTCCAAAGTAAGCGACAGCAGCCGACTGATGTGGGAAGCCCCGTTAAAACAGCAGCAAGTCTATTTATTGAAGCAGTTTGGCGCTAACGTTCATCTCGGCAATATCGCCCCCTCAGACATACTCGCACTAGAAGCAATGCGTCGAGGTTTGCGCTCAGACACGTTTGAGTTTGGCCATGTCTCTGAACCCTATTACTACATGATTTAAGTAAGGGTGATGGCACTCCAATAGAAGTCCATAGAATAGAAGGGCGGTAAAAAACATGCAAGTCCAGGTTATATCAAGTGTGAATGAAGCCAGCTCCGCAAGGTTTCATCACAAAACGGCCATCATAATCGATGTGCTGAGAGCAACAAGCACCATCATTACCGCAATAGCCGCAGGTGCCTTGTGCGTCATTCCCGCGGAAACCGTGATGGAAGCGCGAGCGCTGCAACGCCCGGGCGACTTACTCGGCGGCGAACGCTTTTGCCGCAAAATCGCTGGCTTCGACCTGGGAAATTCGCCTGATGAGTACACCGAGCAAGTCGTCGCCGGACGGCGAATTGTACTGACCACAACGAACGGAACCCGTGCCATTCATAAAGCGATGCGCGCGGATCATGTGCTGACTGCATCCATGTTGAACGCAGAGGCTTGCGCTCGAACAGCAATTGAGCTGCGGCGGGATGTCGTTATTTTGTGCGCAGGAAGCCATGATGAATTTGCGATTGAGGATGGCTTGTGCGCCGGACTCGTACTCGATAAGCTGCATACGCTAAGCGGCGTAGCCATAGAAATGGATGATTTTGGTACGGCTATGCTTGCACTTTACCGTCATCGCTCTACATTAATAAAAGAAACGATTACGAATGGAATGACTGGGAAGCGATTATTGAAGCTCGGGATGAAGCGTGACATCGAGGCTTGCTCCTCCGTTGATATCTATCAGGATGTTCCGAGATTGAATGGCGATCTATTAATGCGTGCCTAAATTAGACATAACCGAAGAGGGCTGTCCATATAATGTAGCAGTGCAGCATAAGATGCGCTGCTTTCATTCTGCCCTATGAGGAGTTCTTGTAATGGCTGGAGAAATCGTTCTAGTAGCATTAATTATCATTGGGTTAGTCGGCCGATCTCCTATCATAGCGACTGCCGCTTGTATTTTACTAGCCGTAAAGCTTGTTCATTTGGAACGGTTTCTTCCTTCTATTGAACGGCGCGGATTGGAGCTCGGCCTGCTGTTTCTAACCTTTAGCGTTCTAGTTCCGTTCGCTTCGGGACGTATCCACCCAAAAGATATAGCTGCCGTATTAACTACTTGGCCGGGGTGGCTCGCCTTAATCGGCGGTGCGGCAGCGACTTACATTAACGGCAAAGGGCTGGATCTGCTGCGTATCGATCCGCAAATTATCGTCGGTCTCGTTCTAGGTTCCATCGTCGGCATTGTTTTTTTGCGCGGCGTACCGGTTGGACCTCTTATGGCAGCTGGAATTACAGCTCTATTGTACAAGCTATTCAAGCTGATAGGCGGTTAGCTTGCATCTTGCAACAAAAAAGGCTCGTTCCGTTACCGGAACGAGCCTTTTTATTAAATGATAAGAATATATAAGTTACAAATCTGGTTTTGCGGCAAATTAACGACGTTCCTGAGGGCCGCCTACAAATACTTGATCAGCCGTATCAAGACCATATGCCGTATGAAGAGCACGCACAACGTCGTTCAAAGGCTCAGCTGTAATTACACAGGAGCACTTAATTTCAGACGTGCTTACCATCTTAATGCTTACGCCGAGTGAAGAAATCGTCGCGAACATTTTCGCTGCAACACCAGGGTTGCTTACCATGCCCGCTCCAACGATCGATACCTTCACTAAGTCCGCTTCGGATGTTGCTTCGCGGAAAGGCACGGTGCTGCGAATGCCTTCGATGACTCTAATTGCTTTGTCTTTATCATCGCCGGATACGGTGAAGGAGAAGTCGGCTTTGCCGTCCTGAACACCGCTTTGCACGATAATGTCAACATCGATGCCGTTGTTTGCCAATGCGCCAAATACGTTTGCAAGAACACCAGGAACATCTTCAACGCCCATTATGCTAATTCTAGCTACATTTTTGTCAAACGCGATGCCGCGAACGACCACGCCTTGCTCCATGACCGCTTCCTCCTTCACACTTGTACCTTCGTTTTGGGTAAAGCTTGAACGTACAACAAGCTTAACGTTGTTATGCTTTGCGTACTCCACTGCGCGCGGATGAAGCACCGCTGCGCCCAAATTAGCAAGCTCAAGCATTTCATCATAGGAAATTTCGTTCAGCTTGCGAGCATTCTTCACAACGCGCGGATCTGTCGAATAAACGCCGTCAACGTCCGTGTAAATTTCGCAAACATTCGCATTCATAGCCGCTGCCATTGCAACCGCAGTCGTGTCAGATCCACCCCGGCCGAGCGTCGTGATTTCTCCTTCTTCCGTCATCCCCTGAAAACCTGCAATTATGGCAACATTACCCTGCTCCAGCGCTTTAAACACACGCTCAGGATGAATGTTTGTCATTTTCGCTTTACCGTGCACCGCTTCCGTCCGAATACCTGCCTGCCAGCCGGTAAAGGAAACGGCGCGGTGACCGGACTGGTGAATCGTCATCGATAGCAAAGCAATCGATATTTGCTCACCAACCGTAAGCAGCATATCCATTTCCCGCGCCGGCGGGTTCGGATTAAGCTGCTTCGACTGATCGATTAAATCATCTGTCGTATCACCCATAGCAGAAACGACGACAACGATATCGTTGCCCTCTTGCTGCCTCTCAATTATTCGCTTCGCTACACGCTGCATCCGCTCCGGCGTTCCAACGGAGCTGCCGCCAAACTTCATCACTATCAACGACAAAGCTGATTCACTCCCAACCTTGACATATACATACAAGACAATATTATACCACAAAAGTCTGCCGTATGGGTATATCCGCCCGCAAAAAAACCGTCCGAAACGATCGGACGGTCAGATTACTGCTATGCGCGCGAAATGTATTTGCCTTCGCGGGTATCGATAAGCAAAACGTCGCCTTCGTTGATAAACAATGGCACTTGTACGTTAAGACCTGTTTCTACCTTAGCGTTTTTTGTTGCTCCTTGCGCTGTGTTGCCTTTTACGCCCGGTTCAGTCTCAATAACCTTCAGCTCAACGCTGTTTTGCATTTGAATGCCAAGAATTTCGCCTTGGTAGCTCGAAATGTTAACATTCATGTTTTCTTTCAAAAAGTTCAATTCCCATTCCAGCTGCTTCTTGTCCAGGTTGAACTGGTCAAACGTTTCGTTATCCATGAACGTGTATTCCGAACCGGAGTTGTACAAATATTGTACTTCACGGTTTTCGATGATAGCTCGTCCAATGCTTTCACCAGCACGGAACGTTTTCTCAACAACGTTGCCGTTACGCAGGTTTTTCAGCTTGGAGCGCACGAATGCTGCGCCCTTTCCCGGTTTTACGTGTTGAAAGTCAAGAACGGTGAAAATATCTGTGTCTACTTGTACGGTTAATCCTGTTTTAAAGTCGTTTACTGAAATCAATGCTGATTCCCTCCTGAATGAATAGTCCTTAGCCCAGAATGATCAAGTCTTTCGGGGATGAGGTTAATATTTTAATACCGGTTTCCGTAATGACGATATCGTCCTCAATACGCACCCCGCCGAAGCCAGGTAAATATATGCCGGGTTCTACCGTTACGGTCATGCCGGGGGTTAAAATCGTGTCGCTTAATTTGGACAGCCTTGGCGCTTCATGAATTTCCATGCCGAGTCCATGTCCTGTACCGTGTCCGAAATGTTCGCCATAGCCGTATTTCGTAATAATATCGCGAGTTAACGCGTCCGCTTCCCGGCCGCTCATGCCCGGCTTAATATGCTCCAGTGCATGCAGCTGCGCTTCAAGCACGATATTGTAAATTTCACGATGCTTATCTGTCGGTGTTCCGACAACGACGGTTCGTGTCAAATCGGAGCAATAACCGTTGTAATAGGCACCAAAATCGAGCTTTACAAATTCATTCGTGCCGATCACACGACCGCTCGCTACACCATGCGGCAATGCTGACCGCTCACCTGAGGCTACGATCGTATCGAAGGAAGACGATGTCGCGCCATGGCTGCGCATATACACTTCCATTTCAAGCGCAATATCCGTCTCACGAACACCCGTATGGATAAGCTTCAAAATATGATTGAACGTGCTGTCAGCAAGAGCTGCCGCTTCCTGCATAATTTGCAGTTCAGCTTCATCCTTAACGATGCGAAGACGTTCAACAAGTCCTGAAACAGGCTCAAGCGCAATGCCGGACAACGTTTTCGTCCAAGCCGTAAATTCGCTGTATACGACGTGGTCTTGTTCAAATGCCAGCTTCGACAGCTTGTGCTGGTTTAAAAGCTCGCGAACATTATCAAGCGGGCTGGGCCCGTGCTCCACAATTTGAAAGCCGGCCGCTTGCTGCGGCGCCTGCGTGCGATAGCGGAAATCAGTCAACAAATAGCTTTCGGCTTGCGTGATAAGCACCATGCCTGAGGAGCCGGTAAAGCCGCTTATATAACGGCGGTTATGCTCGCTTCCAATTAATATAGCTTCCAAGCCTTGTTCCTCAAGCAGTTGACGAAGACGCTTTACTCTTGCGTTAGGCATAACCGTCTCACCCTTCCCCTATTCGCATTACGAATTTTGCAAATGGCGCACGAGCGCAGTAAGACCAAGCTCGTAGCTGTGAGAGCCGAAGCCGGCTATTTGACCGACCGAAATCGCAGCAACGACCGAAACATGGCGGAACGGTTCTCTTTTGTGAATGTTCGACATGTGTACCTCAACGATCGGCAAGGCTACCGTACTAAGCGCATCGCGAAGTGCATAGCTGTAGTGCGTCCAAGCGCCGGGATTAATGACAATGCCGTCGGCTTTGCCGTATGCACTATGTATTCGATCAATCATTTCGCCCTCATGATTCGTTTGGAAAAATTCAACCTCGGCGCCAAGCGCCTCCGCTTTATCCTTCAAGAGCGATTCAATGAATGCGAGCGTTTCTGTCCCATACACGCCTGGCTCGCGAATGCCCAGCATATTCAGGTTCGGACCGTTTAAAACTACAATTTTGTGCATAAATGCACCTCCCAAGCAACCGAATCCGTTGTAGCGTCAAAGATCATTAGCCATTTTACCACAAATGCCCGCTGCTTGAGAAGTAGAAGTCGTCAGTGCATCTTGATTGGTTCCCGCGATGCTTCATCAGTAAACTCAAAGGCGATTGAATAACCGATAAAAACACCCCAAAGCAGAAATACGCATAGCTCGGTATATAATGTATTCCAGCCTGCTATCGTAATGTTCTTGGTCATACCGAATAGTGGTCCTATCCCAATAAATATAATAGCCCACCACACTAGACCGTAGCCAACGCCCGGCCATGGACCGCGAATTCGCCCCAGTACTATTTTATAAAGGACAGCCGCAACTATAGAGACCAGAATAAAGCTGCATATACCGATAAGCACTCCCCATCCCGATTTCAGAAAGGCAGGCTGAAAAAACGGATAGACAGCAAATCCGGGACTCTCAATCGTAAATTTCATTTCATAAAACAACCAGCGGATCGTTCCCCAAATGAGTCCCGCAAAAAAACCGATTTTAATCGAGTATATCCAGGGATTCGTATGGTGCTGTTTATAATCGTGGCCTTCGTGCTTTTGTACTGTCAAATCACATAACCTCCATTCTTATATCCATTCATATCCTGCTTAGTATGTGAAATAATACCGAACCGTAACCGTCCGCTTCCTATCCATTCATGATGCTGCGATGATGCTGGCGTTGGCAATTGGCCGATAGATCAAGTACAATAGATTTACAAAGTTCTAGGCGCATTCGTCGCAACATCCATGACGATAACCCACTCAAGGAAGGTGACAAGCACTTGCCGCAAGACTCCAGAAGTATATATGGCGGACAAGCGGTTATTGAAGGCGTTATGTTTGCTGGCAAACACGTTAACGTAACGGCTGTCCGACGCAAAAATGATGAAATTGTTTTTTACGAGGTGCCCCGTACATCCCAGCTCTGGGTGCAGCGATTGAAGAAAATACCGCTTCTGCGCGGAGTGGTCGGGATCGTAGAATCAAGCGCCAAAGGCTCCCAGCATTTGAACTTCTCCATGGAGGCATATGCGGAGGATGAAGCCGGTGAGCAAAAGGAAGGCTCGAACGCAGAACAAGCCAAAGGGACGAAGGAAGAGAAGAAGTCAAGCGGCTGGAGCCTCAGCATGCTAGTAGGCGTCGCAGTTGCCGGCGTGCTGTCATTTATATTCGGAAAGCTCATCTTTACCGCAGCGCCCGCAGCAATAGAAGAATTGCTGTTCGCCGGGGTATTTGATAACAAGGTCGGTCATAATTTATTAGAAGGACTTATCAAAATCATTTTATTGCTTGCGTATTTGTATTTTATTTCAATGACTCCTATTATTAAGCGTCTATTCCAATATCACGGCGCGGAGCACAAGGTCATTAGCGCTTATGAAGCCGGAGAAGAGCTGACGGTAAATAACGTACAAAAATACAGCAGGCTGCACTATCGGTGCGGTTCCAGCTTTATCGTATTTACAGTAATAGTAGGTGTAATCGTATACTCGCTCCCGTTTTTCACATGGGACACGATCTGGGAGCGTATTTATATTCGTATCTTGCTGCTGCCGCTCGTGCTTGGCATTTCGTACGAGGTGCTCCGCTGGACGAATGCACTTCGTGAAACGCCAGTGCTTCGTTTCCTCGGGTTTCCGGGCTTGTGGCTTCAGCTTCTAACGACGAAAGAGCCGCAAGACGATCAAGTTGCCGTTTCCATTGCGTCCTTCAACCGGATGCGCGAGCTTGATCAGCAAATGAACCGATCTTAATGTGAACAAGGAAAGGCGGGCTTTACAATGAGCAGAATGCCGCGTAGATGGAATGTTTGGTCAATTGCATTTTTGGCATTAATAGGTATCGGTCTCGTTTATGGCGTAGTCCAAAGTCCTGGCGCATTTATCGTTCCGATCGTTGTACTTGGCGGTATCTTCCTGCTTTATAAGTTCCCGCCTTCATTCCTCAGTGGATATGGCTCTAAAGCTGGTCGTACGCAGGTCAAGCAAAGCCGCTCTGCCGCGGCCAAGACCAAAGCAAATAAACCGCGCTCTAAAACGGTGCCGTTCCGCGTTATAGAAGGCGGCAAGGATGACGACGATTTACCTAAATATCATTAATATCTCTAAGCATAGCAAATATACAAAAAAGGTCTGCGGGCAAGATGCCCGCAGACCTTTTTTGTATATTTGCGCATTATGTATTACTCGCTGTCCATCTCAGCTCGAACTGCGCGGAGCTCGTCCAACCGTTGCGAATCCCTGCGGAAATATTCGACCAATGTTTCAATGCATGTTATAGAGTCCCAGCTTAAGTGATGCTCGATACCTTCAACATCTTGATAAATATTTTCATCCTGTACGCCAATCGTCGTCAGAAACGATTCTAACAGCTGATGGCGGTCGACAAGTCTTTTCCCCATTTTCTTGCCTTTATTCGTCAGGACTAACCCGCGATACTTTTCATAGATCAAATAATTATCTTTGTCAAGCTTCTGAATCATTTTCGTGACCGAAGAAGGATGAACCTCAAGTCCTTCTGCAATATCCGAAACACGCGCATATCCTTTTTCATCAATGAGCTTATAAATTCTTTCCAAGTAGTCTTCCATGCTCGGTGTCGGCATTGAAGAACCCCCTAACCATACTTCTTCACCTAGTTTCCTCGGCGTTACTCTATGTATCATACACTGTTCGTTACGTTCACTGCAACCTGTTATCCTTGCACCATGCAAGCTTCAGCCTAAGTTAAAAGGTTAACCACTCTGGCGTAATCAGATTAAGCCATATCGTAATTTTGGTCATTTGATCGGTAAAGAGCAGCAATCCCATTAAAATCATGACCGCTCCCCCTATCTTCATGACAAGAGAGGAATACTTCAATATCCACCTTGCTGTGCCAAGGAAAAAGGCTAACACAAAAAACGGGATTGCAAAACCAAGCGCGTAAGCAGTCGTTAATTGAAACCATGTACCAGGCTCTGTTGCAGCCAGACCCAAAATGGCCGTTAACGCCGGTCCCATGCAAGGTGTCCATCCCGCGGAAAAGCCAATGCCGAATACAAAGGAACTGATATAATTTGCTTTTTTCGGAATTAAATTCATTCGCCGCTCTTTCATAAGCAGCTGCGGTTGAAATAGACCAATGAGAAACAGACCCATCAAAATAATTAAAATGGCTGATAATTGCCGGATTAATTGCCTGTATTCGCTGAACACTTCGGCAAAAACATTCGTTCCGTAGCCCAAAGCGTAATATACGGTACAGAAGCCTAAAATGAAAAACAGCGTATGCGACATCGTTCGCATACGTTTTTGTTTGGAGCTGTTGTTCTCCTTCAAATCCGTTACCGAGATACCCGTTATGTACGATAAATAAGACGGATACAACGGCAAGCAGCACGGAGAAATGAATGATGCAAAGCCAGCGCCGAAAGCCAGCCAAATGTTAATGTCAGGCACTCCTGTTCACCCCAATTCATTTCAACTGCCGGTTCGTATACCCCGCTTAAGCACAAGAAGCAAGAGCAGAACCGCAATAAGCAAAAGTACAATGGTACCGCCCGGCGCCAAGTTCCATATACCGGCAATTAGCAATCCTATGACTACAGCCAGCTCACCTATAATAACGACTGTAATGACGCTTTGACGGAAGCTGCGGGCAATGATGAGACTGCAAGCAGCCGGAATGGTAAGCAGCGCAGAGACAAGCAGAGCGCCGACGATTTTAATAGAGACACTAATAACAAGTGCGGTAAGCACGCTAATCATAACATTATAAAATTTGACGGGCAAGCCGCTCACCGCTGCCGCATCTTCATCAAACGTAATAAGGAACAATTCCTTTACCTGCGTACGAATGGCAATCAACACCACAACAGTAACGCCTCCAATAACATACAAATCCGTATTGTTCAGCGTATAGATGCTGCCAAATAAATAGCTGTTCACATTTACGTTAAAGCCTTTGCCAATCGTAAAGAGCAGAGATGCCAGTGCAACGCCGCCGGACATAATAATGGCAATTGACAGCTCGGCATACGTTTTATAAGCCTTACGAAGCTTTTCAATTGCGAAGGATGCAGCAATTGCGAACAGCAAGCCTACAGCGACCGGATATACCCCGATTAAGAAACCGAGCGCAACACCTGCAATCGATACGTGAGACAACGTGTCCCCGATCATAGCCAGCCTCCGCAGCACAAGAAATAAGCCCATCAGCGGGGCAGTCACGCCAATGAGCAACCCGCCAATTAGGGCCCGTTGAAAAAATTCACTAGTTACGATCTCCAATCAAAACAACCTCTTTCCCGCTCTCCATTTGCTCTCTCAGCCCCTTCAAGCTGTGAGCTAAGTTGTCCTCCACGCAATTCTGCGTCTCGTGCGAATGCTTAATATGAAATTTCAGCTTTCCGTTCTCAGCTGCCGGCTGTTGTCCCAGATAAGAACGAATCATGTCCAAATCATGCGATACCATCAAAAACGTCATATTGTGATGCTGATGCATGTGCTTAATCATATGAAAGAAGCTTTCCTGCGTCTCTGTATCAATGCCTACAGTCGGTTCGTCCAAAATAAGCAGCGACGGGTTGTTAATGAGCGCCCTCGCCAGAAATACGCGCTGCTGCTGACCGCCCGAGAGCTGTCCAATCCGCTTGCCGCTCAAATCCTCAATGCCCATCGCATGAAGCGCATCCTCGCATTTACTATAATCGGACTTGGTCACCTTCTTAAAGATTTTGCTGTGACCAAACAGCCCTGACAGCACGACTTCCCGCACGGTAGCCGGAAATAACGGATTAAAAGAGTTTTTCTGAGGTACGTATCCGATACGCTCCCACTGCTTAAACCTGTCAACCTTCTCCCCGAATAATCGGATCGTACCGTGCGTCGGCTTCAGTAAGCCAACGATCATTTTCAGCAGCGTCGTCTTACCGGCTCCATTCGTGCCGATTAACCCAATGAAGTCCCGTTCCTTCACCGCGAAGCTGAGATTCGAAATGACAGTCTGCTGTTGAAAAGAAAAGGAGACATCTTCCATTGAAATAACCTCTTGGTGGCAGTGAAAGTCGGCATTTGCTATTTTGTTCGGTTGCGCCATAATTTTCTCTCCTCACAGCAATACGGAGCTGAATCAGCTCCGCAGGTTTGCCTTTTGTTCTATTGTAATGCTTGCAGTAGATTTTGCAAGTTTCGTTCCATCAACGAGAGATACGTCTCTCCCGCTTTCTCTTGATCCGGCGTCAAGCCTTCAAGCGGATTAAGCACCAAAGTATCAACATCGGCTTCATCAGCAAGCGTCTTCGCCAGCTGATCTGAAACGAGCTCCTCGAAGAAAATATATTTCACATTATTCTCTTTCACAAACTTCGTTATGTCGAGCAAATCTTGACCGCGAGGCTCGGCATCAGCGCTTAGTCCCATAATAGCAACCTGATTCAACCCGTAATCTCTTGCTAAATAGCCGAAGGCTTGATGCGAAACGACAATGTCTTTGCTCGCCGTTTGTGCAAGCTTAGCGGTGTAATCCGCATCAAGCGCCTCCAGCTTTTGCTTAAGCGCATCATAATTTTTTTCATAATCAGCCTGGTTTGCCGCATCGACTTCAACTAAGCTGTTTTTCACATTTTCCGCCAGCTTGAGTGCGGATTTAGGGCTAACCCAAGTATGCGGATCCAAGCCTTCGTGAGCATGCTCTTCCTCATCCGCATGCTCATCCGCATGCTCTTCCTCATGTTCGTCTGCATGCTCTTCCTCAGCTTCAGAACCTTCAATGAGTGTAATGCCTTCGCTAATTTCCTTCGTTACTACCGTGCTGTCCTTGGACAAGCCTTTTAGAAAATCGTCAACCCAGCCTTCCAGGCCGGCACCATGATACAGAAACAACTGTGCATTCGAAGCCGTATCCAAATCGCGGCTCTTTGGTGTCCAATCATGCGGCTCTACGCCTGAAGCTACCAGATTGACAGCCTTCACATGCTCTCCGCCGATCTCGGATGCTAAATAGTATAAAGGATAAAAGCTCGTTACGACGCTCACTTGTTGTTTTTCTACTGCGTTATTAACGCTGCTACCATTCGCAGCATTGGTAGTATCAGCAGGATTATTAGCCATATTTGCGTTATTGCCGCAAGCTGCCGCAAAAATTAACAAAGCTGTTAGAAGGACACTAAGCGCCGTAAAGCGGAGTGACTGTTTCGAATATTTCATTTAGTTATATCTCCATTTCTATTCTGGTCTTGTTCGTAATCGTTATTATTACGTTTTGTATTATACGATGCTGGCTATAGACTGTCAACCATATTGGATCCAAAAAATTTTCATAGGAATGAAAGATAGATGAAACTTAGATCCTGCAGCAAACCGCATCTAATCACTTGTATTGGCCAATTAAGGATGAAATATGACATCCCGCCTCAGCTTCTCATCAGGAATAATAGCATAAAAGGCCATTTAGATCGTAAGAAAATCGATCTAAATGGCCTTTTTGGGGTATGTTCAAAAACCCTCAATATCGAGTAAACCTTAGCCGAACAGCAAGATGAAGAAATAGTTTTATCTGCGATTAGTTTCACGAAATGAAATTAATCCGTCTAAACTTCTTCTCTCTGGTCGTCGACCGCCCTCGATGCACATTTATTTTACCACTGCGCCATTTGGCATATCGTCAGGCACAGCAGCCAACGTCAGCTGATCACCATGCGACGCAGCTAAAATCATGCCCTGCGACCATTCACCGCGCAGCTTTACTGGCTTCAGGTTCGTAACGCAAATCACCTTGCGGCCGACCATTTGCTCAGGCGTGTAAAACTTCGCAATACCGGAGACGACTTGACGCTGCTCGTATCCAAGATCAAGCTGCAGCTTAAGCAGCTTGTCGGCTTTGTGTACCGGTTCTGCTGCTATTACTTGCGCTACTCTTAGCTCAACCTTAGCAAAGTCATCAATCGCAATTTCTTCTTTGACCTCTGCTTCAGGCTGAGATGCTGCACTTTGCTGGGCAGAAGCTGTACCGGCAGCTTCATTCTTATCGGCCGGTTGCTCAGGTTGTGTTCCGCCTCCCATTTCAGCTGCGATAAAAGCAGCTTCCTCCGCTGTATCGAGGCGTGGGAATAACGGCGAGCCTTTGCTTACCTTCGTACCGCCAGGCAGCTGACCAAACCGCTTCGTGCTCTCCCATGTTGTCAGCTTGCCTTGCTCAATGCCAATCTGCTTCCACATTTCGCGCGGCGCATGCGTCAAGAAAGGC
This sequence comes from Bacillota bacterium, assembly GCA_051750645.1. Lineage (GTDB taxonomy): Bacteria > Bacillota > Bacilli > Paenibacillales > Paenibacillaceae > Pristimantibacillus. The sequence continues at coordinate 218,386 of JBNJJW010000003.1, forward strand.
TGCAGAGCGATCGAAACGATCCGCAGTGATTCCGCAAGGTGATACATGACGGAGGCAAGCTCCCCGTTTTTCGCTGCATCCTTCGCGAGTGTCCATGGCTGCGTTTCATCAATATACTTATTCGTCCGGCTAACGAGCTGCCACAATGAAGCGAGCGCTACCGAGAACTCCATATTCTCAAGCGCAGCTTCTACTTGGCTTATCGTTTCCCCTGCAAGCTTCTGCAGCGACTCGTCAAAAGCAGTTACCGTTCCCGTGAAAGACGGTATAGCACCTTCAAAATATTTGTCGATCATCGCTATTGTACGGTTCAGCAAATTGCCGAGATCGTTTGCCAAGTCAAAGTTAATTCGCTCGACGAAATTTTCGGGAGTAAACGTTCCATCCGCACCGAATGGCACCTCGCGAAGCAAATAATACCGAAGTGCGTCAAGACCGTAACGGTCGATGAGCATAACAGGATCAACCACGTTGCCCTTCGACTTCGACATTTTACCGTCCTTCATCAGCAGCCAGCCATGCGCGAACACCTTCTTAGGAAGCGGTAGATCAAGCGCCATCAGCATAATTGGCCAGTAAATCGTATGGAAACGAACAATTTCCTTTCCAACCAGATGAACGTCAGCTGGCCAGAAATCGCGATACTTCTGATCTGCTCCTTCATTACCGTAACCTAATGCAGTAATGTAGTTCGATAAGGCATCGATCCATACATAAATGACATGTTTTGGATCCCCGGGAACTTTAACGCCCCAATCGAACGTCGTACGTGAAACGGCCAAATCTTCCAGCCCTGGTTTGATGAAATTGTTGATCATCTCGTTTTTACGCGACTCCGGCTGGATAAAGTCCGGATTTTCTTCATAGTACTGCAGCAAGCGATCAGCGTATTTGCTCATGCGGAAGAAATAACTCTCTTCCTTCACCAGCTCCACTGGACGGCCGCAGTCAGGACATTTCCCATCTTCCAGCTGACGTTCTAAGAAAAACGATTCGCAAGGCGTACAGTACCAGCCTTCATACGTGCCTTTGTAAATATCGTCCTGCTTAAGCAGCAGGGCAAAAATTTTCTCGACTACCTGCTTATGACGTTCCTCAGTCGTACGAATAAAATCGTCGTTGGAAATTTCAAGCTTCGCCCATAGCTCTTTAATGCCGACCACGATGTCGTCTACAAACTGCTGCGGCGATTGATCCTTTTCCTTCGCTTTGCGTTCGATCTTTTGTCCGTGCTCATCCGTTCCAGTCAAGTACCATACATCATAGCCGCGAAGACGCTTATAACGGGCCATTGCATCGCCCGCTACCGTCGTGTAAGCATGGCCGATGTGAAGTTTATCGCTCGGATAATAAATGGGCGTGGTAATATAGAATGTATTTTTTTTCGTCATTCTGGATCCTCCTAAAAGTTTTGTGTAGCAAAACTCGCTTCGTAAGCACCAACTTTTAACATTTTATATAGCAAAAAAACGCAAAAAACTCCCGTCCATCATGGGACGAGAGTTGGAACTCACGCGGTACCACCCAAATTTCGATCACGAATGTATCGGATAGACCGATCACCCGTGAAAGCTTCGTGTGCCGCTTCCAAGCGGCAATCACCGTTAACGCCGGCTTTGCGCCGCTCCCTTACTCAGCAATCATACATGCTGCAGCTTGAAAGCGGATCCTCCCGGACCATTTTCCAATAGAGTCCCTTACCGGCTTTCAGCGTCAATCCCGGCTCTCTGCTAAGGGCTATCCATTGTACTTATCCGTTCCTCGGATATATGGATGCATCTATGACAAAATATACCGAAATAACACCCTCTCTGTCAAGGTGCATCTGTATGGTCTAGATTTATTGGCGGTACCGGATCGTAACCTCCAGGATTAAAGGGATGACAACGTGCGATACGCTTCGCTGCCAGCCAGGAGCCTCTTGCCGCGCCATGCATTTCAATCGCTTCCAGCGCATACATTGAGCAGGTCGGATAGAAGCGGCACGAAGGAGGCGTCATAGGCGAAATAACTTTTCGATAAAAATGAACCGGTGCCTGTGCCACCTTCCGCATCACTCGATATGGGCTCATTACAGCTCGCTCGCAGCCGGCTCATCCTGCACGCATTCCTTACAGTAACCGAACACCTCAAATTTGTGCTTCACGACCCGGAAGTCCTCAGGTACAATGGTTTGCTCCATCGGACAAAATGTAATAGGATACGTCCTGCCGCACTGTAAACAAATCATGTGATGGTGATGATCATGCTCTCTGCAATGCAGCTTGAACTTGCCGCCATCCTCAAAAATAACCTGCTCCAGGACGCCAAGCTCCTCCATTACCCGCAAGTTGCGGTATACCGTATCAAAACTTAGGCCCGTATACGATCTTCCCATATATTCATAAACTTCCTTCGGAGCAAGGTACCCCTGCGTTTCTGCAAACAGCTTCGCAAGCGTCTTTCTTTGATCCGTTATTCGCAGTCCTTGACTAGACATCCGTCGTATTATTTCCTCTATCGTATGCAATTTGCCGAACCCCCGAACATTAAAGTTTCTATCTTCATAATGACGAAAAAAAAAGCTCTCGTCAATGAGAGCCTCCTAACCATTCAATCTCATATTGATCATTAAGCTGGCTGCCATTGCCAGAAAAAACATGATACTAAGGCCGCCTACAAGCTTTCGGCGCCGATCTAGACGAGCTATTAGCTCCGAATCGTTCGATTGCCTCTTCGTTTCCGTATATGAACGCTGCATAAACAAATAAGTAATCATGGAAACGACAAACAGTATATTTACGAGAAACCAAATGAATGTCCAAAACAAGCAAATTCCTCCGGTCGTGATTAGCTATAGAGCTGAGCTGTTATAGAAACCACTTGTTTAGTATAAACATGAAAGCTCCGAAGCTGACAACCGCCCCGCCGAAGCAAAACCAGCCCGCACGGAACTTTTGTTGAAACATCCGTAAAATACCGAAGCTTAACAAACCAAAAATAAGCAACAAAAAAACGATACCAAATATAAATAACGAAGCAGAAACACTGCTTACATCGACTAGCGACACCGAATACACTCCCTTTTTTGCTAATATGTATACGTTCATTAGACATTATAAGGGATAGAACAATCATTAGCCAGCTGCAAACCCTGTCGATTTCGTGACAAAAAGAGCGCGTATCCTGCTGACACGTGCCCTCTCGAACCGCCGGAGCCGCAGCTACCAGCGCACTATAGCTTCATGATAAGAGCGATTGACCGGCCGCTTCTGAAGCTTCACCTGAAGAACGCCGTCCTTTAATAACGATCTGCAGGCGCGCGGCTTAACTAGTTTCGGCAGCTTTATGGTTTCAATTTTCCCATTCGGCAAGCCTTCCACCCGCAGGCGATCCTCACGCACGAACAACCGAAGCAGCTCCCGCTCATAGCCGTCCGGTAAATTTATTTTCACATGTATAAAATGACGTGTCTCCGAAAAGGTCGCAGGCCCGGACCCCATCATGACGGCCGCCGCTTCAGGCAGCGCTTTGGTCATCATTTTACGCACATATTGCTCCACCCAATCCGGCTCCCGCAGCACCTCAAATCCTTTTGGCAGCTTTTGTCCTTCCATCCACCGTTCCAGATCATCCCACTTGGACGACACAAGCAATCACCTGCCTCCCAACACTACTACCAGCATATGCGATTGCCTTTATACAGGATACTACCCCGGCGGTAACCTCTAGGCGAATGCCGCATACGATGTAGGAAAGATGGTTCAGAAGAAAGGTGATGCACATGCCAGCTGTCGTCGGTTTTGTCAAAATTGTTAATGTCGGCTCCAGCTCCATTGTCCAATTCGGCGATGCCGTCCAATTGTCGCCACAGAGCAATTCCAAAACTTATGCAGGATCAGGCTCTTTCTTAACCGGCAGCTTAGCGAACTCTAACAACGCTGTCAGCGCGACAAACACAAGCGATCCTGACGTGCAGGACAATACAAGTAATGAAGTGAATGCCATATGAGCTGGACGATTCATCAAAACATTACGATCCATCAGCTCCGCGTGGAAAATGTGTCGAATAGCTCTGTCCTTCAAGTCGGCAGCGCCGGATCGATCCGTTCATTGTCGCAACTATATAATACTGGCGGGTTCACCGGACCCGCTCCGGAGCTTGGAGAAGTTTCTCCGCTTTCCTTCGTGCCGCTTCCCAGTCCAACATAACGGGTACGAATGATTATTTGAGCAGAAGGAGGAATTCCCGTATGCAGCAGCCCAATCAGCTGTCCCCGTGGCAAATCTGGTCACTTGATGTGCAGCATAAGCTTAAGGCGCAGCAAGAGCAGATCGAAAAGCTAGAAACGCAAGTTGCCGCTCTATGTGAGCAGGTCAAGCAGCTTGAAACACGGCCTGCTTACAATATTGAAAGCATAGAATATCATTTTGATCAATTAAAGGTGGAAAAGCTCGACGGCACGTTGAACATAGGAATGACTGCACCTGGTTCAGGCGAAGAATCATTCCCTGGCAGCATCGAACAACTGGCCGTAACCAAGCCGCCGCAGGTATTCCCTTCTGCAGCGCCGGCCATTACGCCGCAAGCCGGCCCTTATAACGATATTTACGCGGAGATGAACCGCTACATGGATTCGGAAGCGCAGCAGAGGCTGCTTGCCTACGAGAATGAGCTTGGCATACCGCTTGACCCTTATCATCGCCGAATTATCATCGAGGATGTCCGTAAGCAAGTACCGACTCGTATTCAATATTATTTGCAGCGGTCAGTCGGTAAACCGGAGGGACAACAGGAGGCAAATGATACAGAGTCGATCGTTTCAAGTGTGCTTGCCAAAACAATTAGAGATGCCGACGCTGCAATGCTCACCTATATGCGGCAGCTGCAGAGCGGTAATCCTTCATCAGGAGGAATGGCATAATGATTCATTTTCAGGTTATCAATCATGCGTTGACGGTTGGTCATATCGAGCTGCTCGGCGTCTCAAGCGCTTCGATGCTGCAAGTAGGCGACACCGACAACGTATCGTTGTACTCGATGTTCGATACGCCGCCCGAATCCGTTATCGTCGGACCAATGGCTCCGTTTCCTTTACCGGATGACGCTAGCGAGGCTCAGGGCGAACCGTCTGCTGAGGGCGACGATGAAGCTGACTAACAACCGGTCAGGAGAAACATTCCCCATACGAACCGCGAATATCGGGACGTTTTTTGTAATCACTGCGTCATCGGCGGCCGTTATACAGTTCGGCGACCGCGGCGAGACGACCGCTCGGCTGCGGGGATTAGCTGTTCAGCGTCAGGAAGATCATACGACGGCCGGGGACTTTTTTTTTGAATCATATGAAATTTATAACCGTCCGCTTCCCGTACTGGTCGATCCCGATTACGATAACGGACAGGTCATTCGGCTTAATCGTACAAATTGTGAGCCTTACATTACCGTCGGCTCTATAAGCGTGATTGGAGCGGGCTCCGCCTCGAGCATTCAAGCAGGTAACGGCATGCGCTACACAGCCGACTCCCGAATCGTGAATATAAGACAATTTGCCCGGCCGCGGCCTGTTCCGCCAGTTGGCTGTTAATCAGGTAAATTGACATTCAAGGCACATGTACGTCGGGATAATCAGCTGTTCTATATAGGCATTCACATAAATGCTAACATGCCGGTACAAACGTCCAGTACACTCCTTTGGTTCAAGCATACAATAACAATGTGATCTGAATCATCACAATAAATCATATCAAACAGGAGGTATGAACCATGGGATACCCTGTAGCAGGCGTAGGTGCCGGTTGCGCACCGGTATGTGGAAGCATCTGGACTAGTACGGGCGTTATTCTTGTCCTCTTTATTTTGCTGGTAATCATTCTGCGCTCTGGCATTTTTTAAGTCATAGCCCAGACTTTTGAGCTAACGGGGGTCTTCATGCCCCCGTCCACTCCATCAGCAGATTATTCGGAAACAACATCATATTGAAACTTAGAGAGCTGTCCCTTTGATCGTTGACCAGGGGCGGCTCTTTTACGGTGAAGCCGCATATATATAAAGAAATGACTTATGTAAAGGATGAAAGCATTCTATGGATATGAAACGGATACGTACAAGAATAGATAGCTTGGCAGCCGAGCTGCTTCAGCAGCAATCGCCTGACGGCGCTTGGCGAATGTGCTTAGACTCAGGAACAATGACGGACTGCTACTATATCATATTGCTCCGTCTGCTCGGACGAAGGGATGAACAATTGATTCACATGCTCGCAGCGCGCATTGCTTCCAAGCAGCTTGCTAACGGGGCATGGAAGATTTATCCTGACGAATCTGAGGGCAATTTGGAAGCAACTGCGGAAGCATGCTTCGCGTTACTTTATTCCGGTTACTACCAAGAATCAAATCCTCGCATCATACGTGCAAAACAATTTATTCTATCGCGCGGGGGCTTATCCGAGGTACGATCATTGCTGACACAAGTCATTTTTTGTGCAACCGGCCAGGCCGAGTGGCCTCTCTTACTGCGGATTCCGTTAGATGCCTTCTTCTCTGATCACGGCATTGGTCTCGATCTGTTCTCCCTCTCCGGTCATGCCCGCGTTCACCTTGTTCCGACTCTAATCATGTCGAACAAACAATTTGTTCGAAGAACCTTTACAATGCCGGACTTATCCGGCCTTTTTCCGGGCGGCTCTTATAAGTTCACGAACGATTCAACATGGATATCAGCTTTGAGCGGTTTTCTCGGCTCCTTGCCATTAACAAGCTTACTGCCATCCAGCTCTCCATCGGCCTTTAAGCAAGCCGAGATATTTTTGTTAGAGCGAGTCGAGCCGAATGGTACGTTACTTACGTATTCCACTGCCACAATACTTATGATATTGGCGCTTTTGGCACTGGACTACCCAGCCGAATCACCGACAATAACCCGATTGTTGCTTGGGATCCGCTCACTTCTATGCAGGGACAGACCCCATCTGCAAATCGCATCGTCTGAAGTTTGGGACACGGCAATGCTTTGCTATGCGCTGCGCGAGGCAGGTATCTCTCCGGGCTACCCGGCCCTGGAGCAAGCAGGCGCTTATTTGTTAAATAGACAACAAAGTCGCATCGGAGACTGGGCAATACGCTTACCTGACATTCCTCCGGGCGGCTGGGGCTTCTCCGATGTGAATACGCTCTATCCCGACGTAGATTGTAGCGCAGCTGCCTTACGAGCCATTCGTCCTTATATCTCGCGATCCAATGTTTTATTTTCTAATTGGCAAAGAGGGTTAAATTGGGTTTTTTCGATGAGAAATGATGATGGAGGATGGCCTGCGTTTGAAAGGAAAGGTACTTCGCTGCCAGCTAGCTTCTTTACCTATGAAGGCTCGGAAGACATCTCGACGGATCCTTCAACGGTCGACTTATCGAGCCGCGTGCTGATTTTCCTCGGGAAAGAGCTCGATATGACGATAGGACACCAATGGATCGACGACTCCGTTCAGTGGCTGTTATCGCAGCAGACGAGCAATGGCAGCTGGTACGGACGGTGGGGCATCGCTTACATTCATGGCACTGGTGCAGCGGTCCAAGGGATGACGTCTGTCGGAGTCAGAGCAGACCACCCTGCAATAATGAAGGCGGTTAAATGGCTGCTGGACATTCAAAATGACGACGGCGGCTGGGGCGAATCGTGCTTAAGCGATAAAGTGAAGCGGTATGTGCCATTGCATGCAAGCACTCCCTCGCAAACAGCCTGGGCGCTTGATGCTCTAACCGCGGCATTCCCGAAGCCGATACCAGAGCTGGAGAAAGGTGTAGAAGCACTGCTTCAATCGCTTGAGCGCAAAGATTGGACGCATATATACCCGACAGGTGCCGGTCTGCCAGGCAGCGTATATGTCCATTATCCGAGCAATAACTACATCTGGCCGCTGCTCACTTTATCCGCTATCGTTAAGAAATACGGATCTTGAAGGGGAAAAAAGAAAAAACAGCCATCATGCCCGGCTGTTTTTTTGTTGCAGCTATACCCACTTTTGCTGGAAAGCCGCAATATTAGCGTACTCTTCTGTCAGTAAACGAGAAACACGAATGTAAATACGCATCAGCTCGGAATAAACCTCCGCATTTCTTTTGTTCGGCAAATGGAAGTGCGAACCGCCTACCATCTCGGAAACAACATGAAGAGATTCGACCTCTCCCAGACTGTATAGTCCGAGAATAACGGCACCGAGACAAGAGCTTTCGATACTTTCCGGCACATGCAGCTCCTGATCGAAAATGTCGGCCATCATCTGACGCCATAGCTCTGATCTGGCAAATCCGCCCGTTGCTTGAATTTTCGTCGGCTTACCGATCAATTCCTCGAGCGCCATCAACACGGTATACAAGTTATAAATAACACCCTCCAGAGCAGCCCGTATGAGATGCTCCTTCTTATGGTGCAAGCCTAGTCCAAAATAAGAGCCTCTAGCATTAGCATCCCATAATGGAGCCCGTTCACCCGATAAATAGGGATGAAAAATCAGCCCGTCCGAGCCTGGCTTCACTTTAGCGGCTAATTCCGTAAGCAGTTCGTAAGGATCTACTCCAAGCTGCTTCGCCGAAGCGATCTCTGCCGTGCCGATCTGATCACGAACCCACCTGAATATCATACCGCCATTGTTGACTGGACCGCCAATAACCCAGTGGTTCTCCGTCAGCGCATAACAGAAAATTCTGCCCTTCGGATCCGTAACCGGCTTATCTGTTACTGCTCGAATTGCTCCGCTTGTACCAATCGTAACGGCGACGACACCCGGTTCTATCGCATTTACACCAAGATTGGACAATACGCCATCGCTCGCCCCTACGATAAAAGGAGTGGATGCAAGCAAGTTCATTTGCTTTGCAAAGCCCTCATCAAGACCATCCAGCCTGTACGTTGTCGGAACGAGCTCGGATAGCCTGTCTGCCGTAACCCCGGCGATACGAAGCGCTTCATCGTCCCACTGCAGCTGCTTCAAGTTAAACATACCCGTCGCTGACGCAATGGAGTAATCAATGACGTAGCGTCCGAACAGCTTAAAGAACACATATTCTTTAATGGAAATAAATTTATAAGTGCTGTCAAACAGCTCCTTATGATCGTGACGAAGCCAAGTCAGCTTGGATAAAGGCGACATCGGGTGGATTGGCGTTCCGGTACGCAAATAGATTTCATGCCCATTCCACTCGTTTTTTATTTTATTCGTCCATTCCATGCTGCGGTTGTCAGCCCAAGTAATGCATTTTGTCAGCGGAGCACCCTGCTTATCTACCGCAATAACACTGTGCATCGCCGAACTGAAGGACACGCACAAAATATCGTTAGGCTGAACATTGCTCTTCGCTATCGCCTCTCCGATCGTTCCAAGGACCGCGTTAAAAATTTCATCCGGATCCTGTTCGGCTATTGCAGGTGAAGGCGAATGCAGCGGGTATTCAATGCCATGACTTGCTACAATTGCCCCTTTAACCGTAAACAGTACCGACTTCGTGCTCGTCGTGCCGATATCGACACCAATCACATATTTCTTACTCATTCTAAAACCTCCAATCTACTACTCATACAATACCGTTGTTCCCTCATATTTTCAAATAGAATGATTACGAGCTTACGACGCTATGACCGCCGAATTCATTGCGAAGGGCTGCAACTACCTTACCGGAGAATGTATCCTCCTCCAGGGAGCGGTATCTCATCAAAAGAGACAATGCGATAACAGGAGTAGCTGTCTGCAGGTCCAAAGCAGTCTCCAGCGTCCATTTCCCTTCACCCGAGGAATGCATAATGCCTTTCAGTCCTTCGAGACGGGCATCCTTCGAAAATGCATTTTCCGTTAATTCCATCAGCCACGACCGAATGACAGAACCGTTATTCCATACGCGGGCAACCTTCTCATAATCGAAATCAAACGAGCTTTTTTCCAACAGTTCGAAGCCTTCAGCAATGGCCTGCATCATGCCGTACTCGACACCATTATGGACCATCTTCAAAAAATGGCCGCTGCCGCTCTCTCCTGCATGCAAATACCCGTTGTCGACGCAAATATCGCGGAACAGCTGCTCCACCGAATCAAAAGCTGCCTTATTACCGCCAATCATCGTGCAAGCTCCCTCTCTCGCCCCTGAAGTACCTCCGCTCGTACCTACATCCAAATAGTGGACGCCATGTGCTGCAAGCGTCTCTGCTCGTCTGATCGTATCCTTGTAGTTCGAGTTTCCTCCATCAATTAAAATATCTCCGGCCGCGAGCCACTCGCTCACTTGCCGTATAACGTTTTCCGTCAAATCGCCTGCCGGCACCATCATCCATACCACCCGCGGAGCCTGCAGTCTCTGCACCAGCTGCTGCAGTGATGCTGTCTCAATGGCTCCCTCTTCTGCCGCCTTTTTTACTGCAGATGTATTCACATCGAAGACAACCGCTTCATGCCCGTGCTCTAATACGTTAAGTGTAAGATTGTAACCCATTTTACCTAAACCAATAATACCAATCTGCATAATCATACAACTCCTTAATAATTTGTTAAAGTCATGCTAGCTTAGCTTACGCAAGCAAGAACATAAGATAGGATCAATTACCCTTTTATGTTATACTTCTCATGATATAAGCTGCGACGCGAAGGGGAACCGACTGACATGGTGCAAAATATGTTCGGAAAAATTCGTTCTTATCAATCAAGATTCAGCGAAAAGGAAAAGAAAATCGCTAACTATATATTAAATAATCCTGAAAAAATCATTCATAGCACGATTAACGAAGTCGCGGACGATTTAAATGTCGCCGAAGCCACTGTTTTTCGTTTCTGCAAGCATATCGGCTACAAGGGCTATCAAGCGATGAAAATTGCTCTCGCCTCTGAAATCATGACGCCAATCCAGCAAATTTACGAAGAAATAAATGAGAATGATGATGAAAAAACGATTGCCGAGAAAGTATTTAAATCCAACATCCGAACGCTGGAGAATACGTTTCAAATTTTGGATGGTAACGCATTTGGCAAAGCGGTATCCCTCATTGCCGGTGCGAATCGCGTACACTTCTACGGAATCGGCGGCTCCGGCGTCATAGCGATGGATGCTTTCCATAAGTTTATACGGTCTGGCAAACAAGCTTTTGCTTTCACCGATGCCCACTTCCAGCTGATGTCTGCGGCACAGCTGACAAAGGATGATGTCGCTGTCGTCATCTCGCACTCGGGCACGAATAAAGATACGATTCGCATCATCAAGACAGCAGGTGACAACGGTGCAAAAACGATTGCGATAACCGGGTTTCCAAAATCGCCGATCAGCCAGCATGCCGATGTCGCTTTGCATACAAGCTCTGACGAAACGGAATATCGCTCAGAAGCTCTCGCTTCACGGATCGGACAGCTAAGTTTAATTGACGCACTTTACGTGAATGTCATGATTGCAAATAAAGAAAACGCCAAAAAGTCGCTCGAGAAAGTGCGCGAGGCCATATCCGAAACTCGCATTTAACAGGTGAAAAGCTCTACAGAAGAAAGGTGAACCATGACTGTAATGTCAAAGGTTCACCTTTCTCTTTTTAAATATAAGAAAGTATACATTTGAACATTATACGATTCTTATATTTTCACCGCGAAACGAGCTTTGCCGCCAAGGAACGCGCAAGCCGTTTACGCTTGTCTGCTAAACAAAAACATCGAGCGCAAGAATGAGCAAAAGTGCTGTAACCGAAATAATGGTTTCGAGCGCCGTCCACGTAAGCAGCGTCTCCTTAACCGACATGCCGAAGTACTCTTTGATCATCCAGAAGCCTGAATCGTTAACGTGGGACAAAATAAGCGATCCCGCTCCTGTTGCAAGCACGAGCAGTTCTAAATTCGCTCCTGGTACAACCGTTGCGATTGGAGCAACAATTCCTGCCGCTGTCATCATCGATACGGTAGCCGAGCCGGTCGCAACCCGTATCAATGCCGCGATTCCCCAACCTAACAGGATAGGCGATACGTTAGATGAAGTCGCTAGCTCAGCAATGTACTCGCCTATGCCTGAATCGAGCAATACGCGGTTGAAAGCTCCGCCTGCACCAATTACGAGTAGAATCGTAGCGGTCGGAGCTAGACAGTCATTCGTATATTTCAAAACCTTTTCCCTGCTCAAGCCGCGGAAAAAACCTAAACTAAAGAACGAGTAGATTGTAGCGATTAACAATGCTGTTACCGGATCACCTATGAAGCGAAGTGCCGAATAAAGCGAGCTCTCTCTGTCTAGAAACAGCTCGGCAATCGATGCTATCAGCATCAAAAAGACCGGAACAAGAACGGTGAATACCGTGTTAAAGAAACCCGGCAATTGCTTCGATTCCACATTTTCAGCAAGCTGGTCTCCGATTTCCTTTGGTACCGGTTTATGGATTCGTTTACCGATCCATTGACCGTACACAGGTCCAGCCAATATGGCGGTTGGAAGTCCAACGATTAAAGCATACAAAATGGTCAAACCGACATCTGCATCAAAAATGCCAACTGCAGCCATTGCTGCCGGATGCGGCGGTACAAGTCCGTGCACGACGGAAAGTCCTGCTACGAGCGGCACTCCAATCTTCACAAGAGATACACCCGTTTGCCGGGCAATTGTAAAAACCAAAGGAATCAATAACACGAAACCAACTTGGAAAAACACGGGGATTCCGACAATGAATGCGACAAACATCATTGCCCAGTGAACATTTTTTTCACCGTCCTAACTTGTCATGAAAGCGTTTGTGCAAGCTTTTCAATTATATGAAAAAATATTTCTTTATTCAATATGTTTTTTCGAAAAATATTTTATTTTTTATAGGGAGAATCTACTGGAAGTATGATCATTATTTTGAAAAATAATGCACTCAGGTTAGTCTAATCCCATCAAAAAAGGCAGCCTAGAACATGAAAGTTCTAGACTGCCTTTAATCCCGTTTTAGCTGCTTCTTAGGTCGGTTCAGTGATTGGCTGTGGAGCTTTTTTGCCGAATGTCAACAAGTACAAGAGCGTGCTTCCTACGACAACTATGCTTAATATCAGAAATAGATTGCCATACATGTATGCATGCGTGTCAGCAATGAAAGGATGGAACGGGAAATCGAATAGCTTCTTCTCCATCGCTTTGGCTACTAGTGCCGTTACAACCGCCCCGGAAATAGTCGATACCATATTGAAAAGGCCCATACCGACACCGATTTGATGAACGGGCAAGATGTGCGTTACACTTTCCGTTAATGCCGTCTGCACAAAGGAAAATCCGATGTACATCATAATGAGGGCAACCCCGATGTACCAAACCCATAGTCCGATGGATGAAGATTGCAGTAAAAGGCTGACTGAGATTAAAGCCAGCCCCAAGTATACGACAAAATGACTTCCTCGCTTGACGGTCATATTGCCGGCAACTTTACCGAATATGACCGCGCTAATGGCTCCCGGAAACATAATGAGACCAATATTCTCCGTGTTCAGACCGTATATTTCACTTAACATGAGTGGGATTACAAACATCACGGACATCACGGTGCCGAATATCAGGAAACCGATGATTAATGCGCTCCGGTATAAGGGATTGGAGAAAAGAGCAGGATCGACAAACGGTTCCTTCGCCCGGCGAATATGAACAATAAATAGGGCAAGTGCTATGATGAATATGAGCAGATAAAGCCAGTGATTTTCTGTCGTAAACAGAATCACCATCGACACCGCAATGCCCAGCAGCACCGCCCCAATCAAATCTAATGTGCCCGCTCCACGTTGTTCCTTTGGCAGAAGCTTTTGGAAAAACGGAATAGCGATGAGTACGGGGAGCGGAATAAGAAACAAATAGGCCCAGTGGAAAGATCCTGCGATATAACCGCCGAGTACCGGACCGATTCCAATCGCGAAAGAAACGGTTGATGTTATGATACCGAACATTTTCCCTCGTTCTTCTTTTGTAAAAAATCGGGCAACCATGACAAAGACCAATGCCGGAATGGCTGACCCGCCGGCCCCTTGAATAGCCCTGGATAAAATGACTGCGATGTACCAATTTTGCAATACAAAGCCCAAAATTGACCCCAAGCTGTAAAGGACGATACCGATCGTAATCAGCTTTTTAACGCTGTACATATCGGAAAGCTTGCCAAAGATGACCATTCCCATGCCAAAGACGATAAAAAAGATCGTAACCACCCAGCTCACACCGGAAGCATCCAGCTCGAATTGCTTTGCAATACTTGGTGTGGATACGTTGAATACCGATTCATTCAGTACGGCAAAGAAGATGACAAAATAAATCCACGGCACACTTTTTTTAATTTCGGAAGAATTTGATACAGCTTTGGTATTACTCTCCACCGTTTTCATTTCTTTACGCTTCCTCCCTTGGTAAAATCAGGTCATTCAAAATCATATAGACACTTTACCGATTATAGCACACATGTTCGCATAATGCATGAAAAATTTACAATTAAAGTAAACTTAATAAAAAAAGGGCCTCCCAGGTCAATGACCTTTAGGATAGCCCTATTCTTCAATCTTACTCCAAACCGGCTAATTGCGCTTTGCTCGCAGCCGCTTATACTTCTCCGCATATTTGCTCACGCTGTGCACTACCGTTGCATGCGACCAAGTAAGCGGCGCGACCGATAGCGGTGTGCCGTCATACGGGTTTAACTGCTCCGGCAGTAATCCGCTTTGCAGCGCATGTTCGGATACCCACTGCAGCGTGCGGCGCGGACCTTCCAGCTCTTCAAGTGTCTTGGCTGAATCAATCTCAAAGTTGGCCACCCATAGGGTACAAATGATCCACGGGTTGCCCGGTACTTGATCGATTTCGCCAGACTGCTGGAAGTAATAGTCGTTTGTATAACGAGCTATACCGCCAATGTGGGTTTTAATTTGCAGTCCTTCTTTGATGGCATTCATCGTCTGTATGACACGGTAGTCATCCACAGGAAGTACGCCGAATTCGAGCACGCCGAACAAACTGCTTTCGAGCGTCATATCCTTCACCCAGCGATTGTCCTTTTGAATGAGGCCGCGTGCGAAACGTCCGGCTTCCTCATCCCAGAGATGAGTAATGATTCCGTGCTTAATCGCTTCTGCCGTGCTTTTGTAATGATCGCTGCGCTCGTAATCTCCGAACAGCTCCGTGAAGAACGACGCTGCCATGAGACCGCCATAGACCGAAGCAGCGGTATACGTCCATATGCCGTAGCGCTCCTCCCACAAATCGTAGCTCGGCTTCGGAAGTGAAAGCGAATTCTCCATATACTGGCTAAGGAATGATGCAGCCTTACGGATTAAATTGCTGTATAACGATTGTGGCAGCTCTATTACCTGATTTCGTGAATAGTCCTTCCATAATGCAAACAATACAAGCGCCGTTTCATCCTCTTGAATGGGCAACCGCCTGCTCCCTTGCACAATATAAGGGTGCCAGCTTGAACCAACCGTTCCGTCCGGATTATATTTGTGATACAAGTAGCCCTCCGGAGATAGAGCCTGGGCGCAAAAATTAAAAAACGGCGCAATAACGCTCTGATACCCGGCCATTGACATCGCATCGGCAATAAGTGCTCCATCGCGAGGCCACATATAGCTGTAGTGATCACGGTTATATTGCAAAATATCGGTATCATTAGCTGCCAATATCGCGCCGCGCTCGTCGACCTGCGTCCTTACGAGCAGCAGGCTTTGCTTGAACATTTTCACTACGTCCCGCGGCAAGTCACCAAGATCGGTCTCTGCTCGGCGAAGCCAATGCTTCCAGTAAATAACGACTCGACTTAACAGCTTCTCCGGGTGATTCTCATGCACATACTGGTTTAATTCCTTCACTTCTTCCAAGTTTTGGCCGATTGACATCCAGTAATAAACCGTTTTTTCACTGTTTGGAGGCACAATAGAACGGAAGCTGATTGTACTGTCAACTGAACCTTGGGCAATCGAATTGCCCATGAGTACGCCATCCTCCGCATCTCGCCATGTGCCTTCTGCTGACTGGAATCTTTTTATGCCGGTTGAGTACTGCATAATTCCGCCTTCTTCGGAGAAGCCATTGAACATGAAGTAATTATTCCTTTTATAATGATAAAGCGTATGATTTTCCGGATAATAAACGGCCGTATCACCGACCTCCGAGCCGTCAATCATCAAATCCTGATGGAAAAACAACCGAACCTCTCGCGTATTATTCGTTCTATTACGAATGACGACTCTTTTAATATAGATACATTCCCTTTGATGGATACCGTCGTTCATATACAGCTCAATCCCTAATCCATCATGCTTTGCCGTAATATTGGTGACCAAAGAGTCATCAATATAATCGAGTTCAAATTTCCATTCCGGCTCATCCAACCAGGTGAAAGTGCCTTCCACCCAAACACCTAACCGACAATACTGTCCGCCTACATGATTAAGCTGTCCGACAAACGGATAATAAATGTCACGAATGTAACAATTCTGGTCAAGATTAAGCAACATTTTTCCGTTGCCGATTACGAGATGACGGGCCATGGTTCCTTCTCCTTTCGATGCGCTACAAGTTGTGAATACACAGATATATAGGCTTTGGCGGAACGGTTCCAGCTGTAATCTTCTCCGGAGCCATTCGCTACAATCTGCTTCCAAGCTTCTTCATTACGATATACAGCAAGCGCTCTGCGTACGGTATACATGTAGTCGTGCGCGTTGTAATTCGTGAAGCTGAAGCCGTTTCCTTCGCCAGTATATTCGTTGTAGGCTTGTACCGTGTCCTTTAGACCTCCAGTCTCTCGAACAATCGGTACAGAAAGATAGCGCAGTGCAAGAAGCTGGCTGAGACCACAAGGTTCGAATTTCGAAGGCATTGCAAACATGTCCGAGCCTGCATAGATTCGGCGTGCCATTCTGTCGTCATAGCCTAACCATACGGCAACTTTATCCGGGTAACGGTAAGCCGCATCCTTAAAAAAATGCTCATAATGTTGATCTCCAGCACCTAGAATAACGAATTGAACATCCTCTGCAAGCAGCTCATCGAAAGTTGCTGTGATCAAATCAAAGCCTTTCTGCTCGACAAGCCGGGATACGATCCCGATAAGCGGAACCGACTCCGACTGCGGCAAGCCCACTTCGCTTTGCAGCTCCAGTTTATTAATTCGTTTACGGCTCAACGAATCCCGGTACGGCGTGTGAAGCGCCGGATCGTTCATCGGATCGAACAGTTCATCATCAATGCCGTTAACGATTCCGATTAAATCGTCCGAGCGGTATCT
This sequence comes from Bacillota bacterium, assembly GCA_051750645.1. Taxonomy (GTDB): domain Bacteria; phylum Bacillota; class Bacilli; order Paenibacillales; family Paenibacillaceae; genus Pristimantibacillus. Next base: position 235,610 of record JBNJJW010000003.1, read on the forward strand.
AAGCAGGGAATCAAGCCCTTCACCGTAATATTCAGTCTGAATTTCTGAGGCATATGTACCGCTCACAGTGGTCAGCTTATCTGCGTATACAAGCCCGCCCTTCATGCAGCTTGCGGCACCGTAAAACTCAAGACTTTCTGCGCGGAACATATCGTCTCCTGCTCCAATGAGGTCCTTCAGGAGCTCGATCCCGAACAATCCTTGATATTTCAAATTATGGATCGTAAACACCGATTTCGCATACGCCCAAGCAGGGTCGAATGCGTATCTCGTTTTAAGAAGGAACGGAATAAGTCCGGTTTGCCAATCATGGCAATGAACCAGCTCTGGCTGGAAATCCATGTAACGTACGGACTCCATCACCGCGAAGCAGAAGAAGACGAACCGTTCCGCGTCATCTCCGTAGCCGTAGAGCCCTCTTCTCTTGAAATAATACTCGTTATCGATCAAATAGTAGGTGACCCCGTCCAGCTCAGCCTTAAATAGTCCGCAATATTGTTTACGCCAGCTGAACGATACCGTAAATTGAGCGATTTGCTCAAACTGCTGTATGTAACCAGCCGGTATTTCCTCGTACTTCGGAAGTATGACTCTTGCATCAACGCCTCGCTTATTCAGCGCTTTAGGGAGCGCCCCTGCAACGTCGGCGAGACCGCCCGTCTTCGCAAGCGGTACAGCTTCAGAGGTTGCGAACAAAATGTTCATAGGATTCTCCTTTCATAGTGACGCTTCATTCGCGCCTGCATCTATTTAAATAATTTTTCGTTTGCCTGCTATGAACGGCGAGGTAGCCGCTCCGCGAATGTCGCGTTCATGCTCGACACGTACATCTTTATCTAATATGCTGTGCTGCACGTAACTGTTCTGTCCGATAATTCCGTTTTGCATGATGATGCTGTTGCTGACGATAGCGCCTTTTTGAACATGTACGCCGCGGAACAAAACACTATTCACGACTGTACCCTCGATACGGCAGCCATTTGCAATAAGCGAATTCGTAACCTTGGAACCTCCCAAATAACGGGCCGGCGGTTCGTCCTTTACTTTTGTAAAAATCGACCCAGGCTGATAGAAGAGCTCCTTCCAGACATTAGGATCAAGTAAATTCATATTATTTTGATAGTAGCTGGATAACGTATTTACTACTCCTAAATAGCCCTCATACTTATAGCCGTAAACGTTCAGCTGGTCCAGCCTTGAATATATCGCATGGCGCACGAGATGATCCCGACCTTGGGCAAGCGACGTTTCTACCAGCTCCATCAACAAATCCTTGCGCATGACATACATTTCCATCGAATTTACATCGCTCGCCATTCTGCCGTAATGATCTTGGATAGCTGTAATCCGACCATCCTCAGTCATTCTCACCTTACGGGCTTTACCCGCCAGCAAATCGTCTTGCTGCTTGCATACAACCGTAATATCGGCTTCCCGCTCCAGGTGAAATTGAATGACCTTCTCAAAATCAATATTGCACACCATATGACTGCGCGTTATGACAACATAATCCATCGCACAGCGGTTAAAATAATCACGATGCTGATAGAAATGATATAAATCGCCGCGGCTTATTTCCTGAATATCATCCGTAGCAGGCGGCAGCACGAACAAACCGCCTTGCCGATGCTGCAAATCCCAATGCTTACCGGACCCAACGTGATCCATTAACGACCGGTACTTCGTATGAGCGAATACCGCTACCTTCGATATACCGGAGTTGACCATACTCGACAATACAAAATCGATCAAGCGGTACCGGGCGCCGAAGGGTACTGTTGCAAGGCAACGACCCTGCGTCAGTCGTTCGAGCTCATCCGTTTCATGTATTAGATTTATAACTCCCATAACTTTATGCTTCATGAGTGCTCCACCTCCTGCAGCAAATGATCGTTCGTCACATATTGATCAACCGCTACAACGGTTATCGCTTCGTCATCAGCGCTTCCGATGGTTACACCCGCTTGAATGACCGCCCCTTCGCCTATAATGGCTCTATAAATCCGGGCCCCTTCACCAATGCGTACATTCGGCATGACGACCGACTCGGTAATATAGCTATTCCTTGCGGCATGCACGCCGTTAAATAGTACAGAGCGGTCAACCTCACCTTCCAGCATACACCCTTCCGTTATTAGCGACGCAGACACCTCTGCTGTAAATCCGATATGCTGGGCCGGACGATTCGGGTTGACGGAATATATACGCCAGGATGAATCAGACAAGTCGAGCGGCGGTTCGTCTGCAAGCAAATCCATATTGGCTTCCCACAAGCTTTCAATGGTACCGACGTCTTTCCAATAACCTTTGAATGGATAGGAATGCAGCCGTTTACCGTCTCTCATCATAGAAGGTATAAGGTCCTTGCCAAAGTCGTGATTGGAGCTGCGGTTTGCCTCATCGTATATCAAATATTTTTGCAGCTCAGACCAAGTGAAGATATAAACGCCCATTGAAGCAATATTACTTGTCGGGTTTTTCGGTTTCTCCTCAAACGCTGTAATTCGGTCCTCATCGTCGATGTGCATCACACCAAACCGGCTGGCTTCCTTCCACTCTACCTCTATACCCGCAATCGTCACGTCCGCTCCCGAGCGCTTGTGGTGCTGAAGCATGAGGTCATAGTCCATCTTATAAATGTGATCACCAGAAATAATGAGCACATATTCCGGATTATAGCGTTCTATGAATGCCATATTCTGATAGATTGCGTTTGCCGTTCCCTTGTACCATACGCCGCCTTTTTGCTTCACATAAGGAGGTAATATCGTCATTCCGCCATCGCGGCGGTCGAGTCCCCAAGGACTTCCAATGCCAAGATACCGATTCAGCTCGAGCGGTTGATACTGGGTAAGTACGCCTACCGTATCAATGCCAGAGTGCGCGCAGTTGCTCAATGTAAAATCTATAATCCTGTATTTTCCGCCAAAGTAGACAGCTGGCTTGGCTAGATCCTTCGTTAGTACCCCAAGCCTTTTCCCTTCGCCTCCGGCGAGCAGCATTGCGATCATTTCTTTTCGGCCCATGGACACCAACTCCCTCTCAATGTGTGTCCCCCGGTTCTAGGATGAAAAATAGGAAAGTGAAAGGGGGTAAGTGAAGCGAAATACTTTGATTGTGACCATGCCAAGCGACGTTTTCACTTCTGTAACAAAGCTGCGGTTGTGTTTCAGTTCCGCCAAATTGCAGGTCGTTACTATTTAAGATAGAGCGGTAAAGACCTGGCTCTGGAACACCGATGCGATAATCGTGGTAGTCATTTCTGGAGAAGTTGGCGACAATGACGGAAAAATCTGAATTTCCGCGACGGATAAAGGATATGATGGATTGTTCCGCATTATGAACATCAATCCATTGGAAACAGTCGGGATTATTATCCCGCTCCCACAGGGATGGCTGATTGCTATACAAGCGGTTAAGTGTCTTCACGTATTGCTGCATGGTGCGGTGACTATCGTAATCAAGCACCATCCAGTCCAGCATATCGCTGTCCTTCCATTCATCAAACTGACCCCATTCACTGCCCATAAACAGCAGTTTTTTGCCGGGATGGGTCATCCAATAGCCGTAAAACAACCTTAGCTGAGCAAACTTTTCTTCATAAGTGCCGGGCATTTTGTTTAATAAGGATCGTTTACCATGTACCACTTCATCGTGGGAGAGCGGAAGAATATAATTTTCAGAAAATGCATACAGGAGTGAGAATGTGATCAAATGATGGTGATGTGAGCGTTCAGCTGGATCTAGTTCCATGTAGCGAAGCATATCGTTCATCCAGCCCATATTCCATTTAAAATTAAATCCGAGGCCACCGATGTAGGTAGGAGATGTGACTGCAGGCCATGCGGAAGAATCTTCAGCAAGCATAAGCGTGTCGGGGTAATAATGAAACACCGTTTCATTGAGCTTCTTCAGGAAGCGGAGAGCATCTAGATTGTCAGGACCGCCAAGATAATTATACGTATGCATGTGCGGCGGTTTATCCATATGTAAATTAATCATGCTGGCAACTGCGTCAACACGCAGGCCATCAATGTGGAACATATCCATCCAATAAATCGCATTGGAGATGAGGAAGCTGACGACTTCATTTCTGCTAAAATCGAATCCAAGCGTTCCCCAGAGCGGCTTCTCAGCCCGCATTGCATCTGGGCCCTCGAAGATTGGCGTACCGTCAAATAGTCGTAAGCCGTGATCATCTTTGCAGAAATGGCCGGGCACCCAGTCCAATATAACACCAATTCCAAAGCTGTGACATTTGTCTACAAATTGCATCAGCTGCTTTGGCGAACCATACCGGCTTGTTACTCCGTAGAAGCCCGTTATTTGATAGCCCCATGATTGATCGAGGGGATGTTCCGATATCGGCATTAGTTCAATGTGCGTATACCCCATATCTGCAACATAAGGGACCATATCCTCCGCCAATTCGTCGTACGTATAAAAATCTTCTTTTCCTTTTATTTTCCATGAACCGGCATGCACTTCATAAATGAGAAGCGGATTCGTATAAACAGGTTTGGCTTGCTTCTTCGCGTACCATTCTTCGTCTTTCCACGCATAGCCGTTTAATTCTGTCACAATGGAAGCCGTTCCCGGCCGTCTCTCGCCAAAAAATGCGTATGGATCAGCTTTCCGAATCACCTTACCTTCGGGCGTGATGATCTCATACTTGTATAATTCGCCTTCACCGATTTCCGCGACGAATAAGGAGAATATACCGGTTGAACCAACCCGGTCCATTCGGTGACTACTGCCGTCCCAGTCATTGAAACCGCCAATGACTCGAACCTCAGCTGCATTTGGAGCCCATAAAGTAAAACGAACGCCTTCAATTCCATCCATTTGGATGGGGTGCGCACCCATAAACCGGTAGCTATGATAAGCGCTGCCTTCGTTAAACAAGTACAAATCTTCCTTCGATATACCGTTATGTGCCGTTTGAACCATTCGTAGGTTCACCCCCGTTTGGATGAATAAATGATGAGTCAAAATCAGCTGTACTTTCGAGCACTTTATCCAATTATACATGGTTTTTTGAAAAAAACACAGTCCGTTTTCATAGATTTCGACCCTCAAATTACGGATGCCATATTAAGTAACAATTACCTTACTTGTGCTCATCACCCTCTGAATGTAATAGTGTTTAGCGCAAAACCTCTTTGTAATCACTGTTTTTGAGCAATTCACCCACTTGCACATACATACTTGCTTCACACGCCGCGGTCTTACCGTATGAGGATCTCCGTGGCGCAGCAATCTCTGATGGTGCATCGCGCATAAATCCTTTGCTTTGATTGGCTTCAAACAGTTATCTATGCTGCAATGGTTCATTTCAAGTCTCTCCCTGTGGTTCACCTAGTAAGCAACGATTCAATTGCGCTTGTACCCATTCATATTATCTAGAAAATGAAGCAGAATAAAGCTTGCTGTAGGCTGATTTTAGCTGATTATAGCTAGAAAAGTCACAACTTGCGCCAATTTGGTCTATTTACGGCTATCAAGTTTAATTAATTAAAGCAAATTCGTCGTTTTTGTTGATTAATAATATGTAAAAACTAGACCTTGTGCGGCAAGAGACGATATTTTATACTGTTAAACAATTATATTCCAGCATGCCGGCAAAATGAGGAGGCTACATATTGCCCATTTACCACCGTATATTCCAAATATTAGAACAACCCATGATATTACTCCGGGAACTAAACGGGGAGGTTCAAATTGAAGACGCGAACGAAGCTTTTTTAAGGCTTGTCGGATATGAATTAGAAGAATTGACAAGTATAAGCAGTTCTTATTTGCTCGAGCGGTATAATATAGACAATACCAAGCAAATATTGAAGAGCGAAGTCATAATTGCAACGAAAAGCAACCGGCAAATACCGGTTCGTGTCGATCAGCGCGCAGTACCCAAGGATCATTCAGATCAATCAAATCGAGCGCTAATTGTATTCGATGATTTAAGCCCTTACAAATGGATTGAACAGAAGTCGGAGCGGAAAAAGGTATTAATTAGCGGCGTTGTCGACAAATTTCTCCATATTCGTAATTTTCGTCAAAGTTCGACACCTATTATTTTCGAGCCGGATCGAACGCTGGATGACGAAAATTTAATGCAGTTTGTTGCCGAGCGTGAGCATGAACGGATGTTGGCAGCATTCGCCGAAGCGGCAGCAAAAAAGAAAGAAAAGAGCATCACTTTGCAAACGAGTAAAAAGAGCGGCATTGAGCTGGAGCTCTCTATTACATTTACTCCGATCTACGACGGATTCGGCAATAGTAAGGAATTTGCTTTCGTAATTTGGGATTTAAAGCCGGTAGACAGTGAAATCGATGCGGCAACGAAACTTAAGATATGGATGGCAAAAAGAGATATTACCGCGGGTCATCTCTCCGCCTTAACAGGCATTTCCATACAGACGATATCCAAGCTGCGCAACGGAAAAATATTAAAGCCCCAGAGGCTCACAGCAGAGCTGATCGCCTCGGAGCTTCAAGTAGACGTCCATGAAATATGGGCCGAAATCAGAAAATAATACTACTGGATGAATGAAGAGAGCTCATTCGTAAACACAAGATGAAGCTCATGCATCGCCCTCGTACAAGCCGTGTAAAAAAGCTTTCTTTCACTTTCATGTCCATAGCTTTCATTTGACGCATTGCTAATAATAACAGCGTCAAACTCAACACCCTTGGCCAAGTAAGCAGGAATAACAACTATTCCCTTCTCAAACGTAACCGTTTCTTTCTCGATAAGGCGCAGCTTAGGAATCTGCGTCTGCAGAGCATGGTGCATTCGTTTGCTCTCAGCAGCGGTTTTACAAATTACGGCTATTGATTGATAGCTGGAATGAAGCAGCTGACCGATTCGTTCTTCAATTGCGAGTATCAGCTGCGTCTCGTCTGCTGCATAAGTTAAAGTAGGCTCTGCACCGTCTCGATTAAAAGGCTCGATCTTGTCTCCCCCTTCTATCATCCGGCTCGTAAAGGTGACGATCGGTCGCGTGGACCGATAGCTCCTTGTCAAGACGATCTTCTCCGTCTCCTCCTCGCTGTACAGCTCAGACAACGGCTCAAACCCGTCTCCTGCCACTGCGTGTGCAAAGATTGACTGATTCAAATCACCTAGCACGGTCATCTTACAGTTCGGGAAAATTCTCTTTAAGTAATGATATTGAAACGGTGAATAATCCTGCGCCTCATCGATGAACAAGTGTTTTACAGCCGTATTCGTATGGAATCCTTCCAGCTTTTCTTTCAAGTACAAATACGGAGTCGCGTCCTCGTAATAAATATCGCCTTTATCAAGCATTTCAATCGTTTGCTTGCTTATTTCCGCCCACTTCTCCGGTAACTGCGGTTTCCCGTTCGTTAGACGCTCCAATAAAGCGTTATCATTCTCAAACAATCGCTTATAAATCGCCGGCACGTTCAAAAATAACAATCGTTTTACCCGTTTACGCAGCTTTTTAAACTTCTCCTGCACAACCACCGCAGCCAGGAAGTCTCTTTCTGCTTCAAAGTCATCAAACGAATCTCCCGCAAAGCGGTTTTTCCGCTGCAGTTCTTCAAAAGCGTGTGCGTACGCTTCTTGGTCAAGGAGCTCAATTTTCTGCTGGACCCATTCTTGATTCCGTTCTTCTCGGCTCAATCTTGTTAATTCCTTCAATATCCATTCCGCCGTTAAACGCATGCGGTTACCGATAGAGAACGAGCGGTCGAGTTGATAAAAATGCTCTGAAATGAGTGCTTCAGGCAGCAGTGTTCTTCCACGGAATGTGATAGACGTAAATTTCAGCCCGGATTGACCAAGCTCCGCGGCATATTGCTCAATCAATCGCATAAATGATAATCCCGATTTGTACGTGATGGAAGCTATTCTTACTTCATAACCAGGCTCATTCACAGCAGCCAATGTATATTCCATTTGCGAAAAAGGATCCTCAAGCGCAAACGTTGTGCCAAGCCGGTGCTCCAGATATTGCTGATACGTTGTTTGCTGCATATTTTGCTCGCCAAGCTCGGGCAACACGGTCGCCACATAGCTGTTGAACATCGGATTTGGTGAAAACAAAACGATTTGATCAGCGTTCAGCAATCCCCGGTAGCGGTACAGCAAATAAGCGACCCGCTGCAGCGCGGCAGACGTTTTCCCGCTTCCGGCAGCTCCCTGAACGATGAGAAGCCTCGCCCGCTCATTCCGGATAATACGATTCTGCTCCCGTTGAATGGTTGCTACAATGCTTTTCATCTGGGCATCGGATTGTTTGCCGAGTACCTCCTGCAGCAGCTCGTCGCCAATTGTCACGCCCGTGTCGAACATACTGCGAATTTGACCTTCACGGATCATATATTGACGCTTAAGCGTCATCTCTCCGTTAATAGACCCGCTGGGTGTCTCATAATGAACGGGGCCTGGACCATAATCGTAATAAAGACTGGATACGGGTGCCCGCCAATCATAGATCAAATATTGGAATCCGCTCTCATCAAGCAGAGAACCGACTCCTAAATAAATGCAATCCTCTTTCGATTGTCCCTGCTCCAATAAATCGATTCTGCCGAAATACGGTGATTGCTCCAGCTTCATTAACGTAATAAGCTGCTGCTCCGCATGACGGTGACTTCGCTCCCTCTCCGAAAGCACCTCAGCCTGCTGCTTCATGCTGGCATGCGTCTCGGCGGCTTCTGCCGCATCCTCAAAGTTTACCGTCACATCGTCCCAGAAATTTCGACGAATATCGACGATATCCCCCTTCAGCTTGCCAACCTGCTTGCGAAGTTCTTCAATACGTGTGCGAATAATGGTCGTCACTTCATCTACACGCTGCTGCTCCTGTTGCAGCTGTTCATTTATTACTGTCATTAGATCACTCCCTCATGAAACCTATATCATCAAGCATGACTTTACCAGGCCCATTCACGAAACGAAACGTTATCCGGCTAATCTCATTAAGCTCAATCGGCGTCTCCTCCGGTCCGAATTGTTCGACCGGAAGCACATAGGTCTGAAATACAGGCTCGGTAGACTCTTTATATTTCTCTTTCTTCATCCGTTTCTCAAGCCAAGAAAACGACATAAAAGCGGAATAAGCAGATCGAGGAACGGGCATGACTTCGGCAAGCGCGATTTTCCTTATCTCACCTTGTGACGATAAAAGCTCTATTTCCACCTCTGGCAGCGGAGGCAGCTTGACCATCCCGTCAGCCCTTTTATCAGCCTTATCCTTCCCTCCAGACAAATCACGCTCCAGATTAGCCATCGAAAAAACGAGACTAGCCTCCGTCATCCCTTCCGTACGGCGGGATATTTCCGGCGACAGCTCAAGCTCATATTGCGCCCCCGGACGGGACCATTCCAGCTCGATGCCTTTTGTTCCTTTATTTTTACCGTCTCGATCCTCGGCAAATGTTATTTGCCAATCTGTCATACCGGCAGCTGTTGCCTTCCCGCCGTCCTTCAACGCCGTTTTTCCAGTGCCTTCTTCATATCGGGTGATTTCTGCAAAGAAAGAATTTTCATAACGGCTTATATATTCGGTGTTCGGCAGCCAACTAATGCCGCTGCGATAGTCACGAAATAAAGAGCCGTATTCTGAATGGCCAAGGAGAGTTATTTGCAAAAAGGCAGAAACATATACCTTCGAAATCTGTCGCTGCTCCTCGGCTGCAAGCAGTCCGTCGCGGTTCAGGAACAAACCGCCCGGCGGGTGTTCATCCATACTACCCCAAGCTGTATTGAACTGACTGTGGTTAGCATCCGCAATATATAACGCAGCTTTAAATTTATCCGTTTGCCGGTCGAACGAAGTTCGGTTGTATTGCCTATCGCCATAAAAATTGTTTACATCGGCATCTCTTGCTCCTTGCAGCGTCAAGTAGTTTACATTAACCAGACGAGCGGATTTATCGTCCACTTTTTTGTCTGTCGGCGCGATCGCTACAACAGATTGAATCTGCACATCTTCCAGGCTTTCCAGCGTTTTGTCGTCTTTAAACCACCGATCCGCGTCTGCCGCTATGGCAACAGCCTGACCGCCGCGTGAATGACCGATTAAAGCAACATTACTCATATTCACCCGACCCGAAAAAGGAGTTTCGGACTGTTCGTTCAATAGCTGTATTTGCTGCAAATGTTTAAGCAGAATCCAAGCACGCATCTTCATATCGTGATTCGGGATGCCGGACCATACAGAATAATTAAGAAAATTCTCGTCCACTGACACCGCAATTATGCCTTTGCTTGCAAGCAGTTCACCTAGGTAGCCGTACCCGCCATCCGAGAAGTTCTCCATAAGATGATTGCCGTGTACAATAAGCGCAAGCGGAAACGCCCCTTCCCCTTCCGGCATCCATACGCGGCCATTTAGAGGCAGCGCATGCTCATCGAATCCCCAGAAACAGGTTTTGAGTCCCGGCCATCTCGTGATATAACCGGATGCATCAACAGCAGCAGTCTTCACATCAACCTGATCACCAAACATCGTTCTATGCTTATCTTTTCCGCTGCCATAAGTGAATGTTTGGACAGTGAAGCTGCCCTGCTCAGCCGGATTGGATTCCTGAATAGCTTCAATATGCGCATTAGCTTGATCATCTTGCGCCGCTTCCCTTTGCGGAACGGATGCAGGAAAAGTCCAATCAATAGTAACAGAAAAAAAAGTAACGATACAGGCAAACATTAGCGCAATTAAAGCCTTGCTTTGAGCATTAATCCTAAGACGCAAGAGTAAGCCTAACAAACAGCCTGCCAAAGCGCCGAAAACCGTGAATGCAACCGAAAAGACAACAGACATAAGTATGCCAAGTTCCGCGAAATATAAAATCAAATAGGTTTCAATACCAACGTAGAGCAATACGGCAATAAAGCGTCGCGGCAAAGGAACATACATAATTGATAATAATAATGATAACAGTATCGTACTTATACCCATAGCTGCAGCATTAGCCGTTAAAAAAACAATAATATCAATTAAAGTGCCGAAGCCGGTCGGCATACCAAGCACAGCAGAAAGCATAGAAAGCGATCCGAACAATGCGGTACTTCCCGCAGCAATGCGCCATATAAACGTATCCCGGTTGTTCCTTACGGCGTATCGGCTTTTGATCCAAGCTCTCATTTTTTGCATCTTGCTTCGTTCCGGCAGCTGCTGGTCCGCTTCTTGCAACGTTAGTTCCATAAAGCCCCCTTTACAGTTAACCAGTTTCTCTCGCCCAGCCGTTCGATCTGGACTGGAACGCCGAAAAACTCGCTCATCGTGGAAGACGTCAAGACGTCAGCCGTCTCTTTTGCCGCGAAAACTTGTCCATCTTTAATAAGAAGCGTCTTCGAAAAGCACGGCAAAATTTCCTCGACGTGGTGAGTAACATATACAATAGTTGGAGCCTCTTTATGCCCGGCAACTGCTGCAATCATGTACAACAGCTGCTCACGTGCAAACACATCAAGACCAGTGCAAGGTTCATCTAAAACAAGCAGTTTAGGAGAAGCCATGAGCGCCCGGGCAATAAGCACCCGCTGCCGCTCGCCTTGAGAGAGCGTATCATAAGTCCGCATAATCAGGGCAGCGCACCCCAGCGACTTCATGAGCGACTCTGCTTTATTCAGATCTTCCTCATCTGTTTGATCATACAATCCAATGGTCGCAAACTTGCCGCTCAGGACGATCTTTAGCGCAGTTTCACTGCCGTACAGCTTTTGCTGCAAAGAAGTGCTGACCCAGCCGATGCTTTTGCGAAGCTCACGCAAATCAAATTCACCGAATGTTTTGCCAAGGACGGACATTTTGCCTTCAGTTGGCCAAATATATCCGTTAATCATATTTAAAAGAGTGGTTTTGCCCGATCCGTTCAGCCCTAGCAAACACCAGTGCTCCCCATTCCGGACCTGCCAATCTATTTTGTGTAAAATCGTTTTGTTCCCGACATCCCACGAAACGTTTTTAATATCTATAATCATCCGTAAATTCTCCCATCTGGCACCATGCTCAAAGTCGCTCCATTTGACTTCGAATATATTATCGACCATTATTATAATACAACGTTCCTTGTCCAACCATAACCGTTCAATAGCGCCTTACCATTACACATAATTGTTATCCCAGGAGTGATTACAGTATGAAAACCGAACAGCTGAAGCAATGGGCTCATTTTTTTCTGACTTATAAATTTGCTCTTGATGAAGTGGAAACGAAGCTGAACATTTTAAATGAAGAATTTCAATTTATTCATGATTATAACCCGATTGAACATATGAAAACGAGAATTAAAGCGCCTGAAAGCGTTATGCAGAAGCTCCGCCGCAAAGGTCTTGACATTACACTTGAGGATGCCAGAGCCCATATACGCGATATTGCGGGCGTTAGAGTCATTTGCTCCTTCTCGACTGATATTTATCATATCGTCGAGATGATTAGCAAACAAAGCGACATACGCGTCGTTGAATTAAAGGACTATGTAAAAAACCCTAAGCCTAATGGCTATCAAAGCATTCATTTGATTATTGAAATACCTGTTTTCCTCACGGACCGGACAGAGCATGTTTTGGTTGAAATCCAAATTCGAACGATTGCCATGGATTTCTGGGCAAGCTTGGAGCACAAGATATATTATAAATTTAATGAGCAGATTCCGCCACATATACAGCAGCAGCTCAAGGGTTCGGCAGCGATGATTGATTCGCTGGACAGGCACATGCTTGCTCTCAATGAAGAAGTCCAAAAGCATCGCGAACAAGCGTTGAAATGAAATAAGAAGCTCCCTCCCATGGAATGGGAAGGAGCTTTTTCTTGCTTTTAGGTTACTGCATAATAAAAGGGGACGATGATTAAATTTAATGCTAATGCAATAATTCCGATTGCCATAGACCAACCACCGAGTGCGCGAGCACCTTGCCGGTAAGCGATAAAGCCAAGCACTGCCGCCGTTGCTCCAAGCAATACCGGCCAGATAAACCAAGATGCTAACGCAAATACAAGTGCTATCCAACCGAGTGCGCGGCCTCCTGTATCGGTTTCCGCACGCTCTGCTTGTTCTACATACCGGTCCTCTCTCCGATCTGCAGGAACAACGGGACTGCCGACCGCAAAATCAGCCGCCATTTCTTCGTTAACATTATCTAAATCGTCTGCTGCATCCTCCCGATTGTGTGCTGCTGCCGTCAGATCACGATCATCCAGCAGTCGTTTATAATCTTCTTCATACTTACCCATCGACCATCACTCCTTTGGTTTAAAGGTGAGGCAGCATGTCGCCGCAGATTTATTCGCTTGATCCTGATGGAATAAGCCAAGCTCATCTCCAGCAAACTCTTCGTTAAAACGCACTCCTGCGTGCTGGTCGATTTCTACTTTAATCTCTTTTGCGCCGCAGTTGTTGCCTTCCTCCCAGAAGCTACAGTTTGCCACACTACATGCCACGCCTTTCGGCATAAAAAAATCACCTCCGTTATCAAGTTTCCCTGACCGGAAGTGATTCATTCTGCCTTATTTTTGTCCTTGCATGCGGCGCTGCGTCATGTAGTCATTTTCGTAATAGGCCAATTCGTCACGAAGCTCCTCGAAAATTTTCGAAATTCCAAGTACAATGTCGCGCGATTCGCGGATTGGCTTATAACGGAAACGAATAGCATCTTGGCCGGTGTAAGCATAACGCCCATCTTCGGAATAACACTCGTTCTTCGGATAGAAAAACGCGCTAACGCATTGGTGATAAACTTCATATAGAACGCGTTCCGCATAATCCGTATCGAAAGTGGGCCGTCTGAGCAGAACTCCCAGCTTTTCAACCGAGACTTCAGAAAACACCAACAAATGTCTCAAATCAGATAACAAGCCTTTGTAAAAGGTTTGGGCTTCTTCTCCATTGTCCTCTCCGGTCAATTGGAGCAAAGCGTAGCTGTTCAGAAACGGTTCCAGTTGGCTTATCACTTCTTTAAGCTTCGTTCGTGTTGATTCAGTTAGCGCTTTGACGTTAGCAGATGGCATATAGGTAGATCCCCTTTCATAATCCAAACAAGCGAATTTCACAAAAAATTTATAAGCATCAACATCGTACCACAAATTACATCGAAGTGGTACTGGCGATTAATGCTTTAGCTCGCATATTTTCTTCGATGAAACCCGAACCTATAGTTTAGACTCGTCACCAAGCATTAACGGCTTACGCAGATTTCAAAAGAACGATTACTGGAGGTTTCAAGCATGCGAAATTATTGGATTGGTGCCTTTACAATTTTAGCCGTAGCTGCACTACTTATACCTACAACGCCAATATTCAACCCTAATGATGCTGAAAAAACACCGAGATCAGCCAACTTCTCAGCTAAACGTGAACAAACGCTTAAGCTTTCAGCAGTTCAGAACGATATGAACGCAACCGCCATGCTTTGTGCATCGGAATGTTCCAAGGATTTTCAAAAGCTCATGAATGCAAGCATGGGTTCAAAATCGGAGGCGAATGCGCATATCAAGCAAATGATGCATGAGCATATGCACATGAGCTACATTAGCTGGATATCCGGAGAGCGAAGCGTTAGTCGCGGCATCATTCCGAAAACATCAAATGGCCAAGCAGAAGCTTTTGTTGATGAAGCTAAAGCCCAAGTGAGCAAGGGTGCTAAATATGAGTCCGCCGCTTTCAATGCAAAAGACGGGAGCAGATATATGGTGCTTGGAGTACCCGATACTAAGCATACCGGGATCGGCGTTGTCGGTGTTATTAAACAGGATATCGTAAAGTCAGTTGAAAAACATCAAATGCGCAACCTGCGCCTTATTCCGTATCCGGCTGAGGGCAATTACAAAATTGAATCGGTTAAGCCGAATTCAACGATTGATACAACCGTCCGTTCAGGAGAAGATAACGCAAACGCCAGCCATTACCACATTCGCGATGTTGTTGTTCATTTCACTAAACCATTGTCCGAAACTGAAATGCAGCGAATAAAAAACGAAATTAATGCGGAGTCCGTCAAGAAAATGGGTGACACCTTCGTATTCCGATCCAAAAACATCGAAACTAAGCAGCTCATCCAATATTTTAAACAATCGTGGAATACGGAATATACCGAACCGCATTATTTATATTTGACGAATGAAACGACAGAATCGATTGTGCCTAATGATGCTTTATATTCAGAATATCAATGGAATTTACCTTCGATTGAAGCGGAAAAAGGATGGAATGTTTCCAAAGGAGACGAGCAGGTTATCGTTGCTGTTCTAGATACTGGTGTGCAAAGCAACCATCCCGATCTAAAAGGTAAGCTCATCGAAGGCGTTAATCTGGTTGACGAGGAAGCAGAGCCGGATGACGATGTCGGTCATGGAACTCACGTATCAGGAATTATTGGAGCTACTGTTAACAATGGCGAAGGCGTTGCAGGAGTTTCTTGGTTTAACAAAATCATGCCGGTCAAGGTACTTGACAGCAGCGGTGCAGGCTCAACCTATACCGTTGCGCAAGGCATTATTTGGGCGGTCGACCATGGCGCCAAGGTAATAAACATGAGTCTTGGCAATTACGCAGAGGCTGACTTTTTGCATGATGCAATCAAATATGCGTATGAACGCGATGTTGTCATGATCGCAGCCAGCGGAAATGACAATACAGACCGCCCTGGATACCCGGCAGCTTATCCGGAAGTATTCGCAGTAGCTGCAACCAACAGTAATAAGGAGAAAGCAACCTTCTCCAACTACGGCGATTATATCGACGTCGCTGCTCCAGGCGACAGCATCGCGAGTACGTATCCAGGCAGCCAGTATGCAGCGCTATCCGGCACGTCGATGGCAAGCCCTCACGTCGCTGCGCTAGCTGGCTTAATACGTTCCGTTAATCCGGAGCTCTCAAACGTAGAAGTAATGGAAATTATGCGGAAATCGGCGATTGATTTAGGTGACGAAGGTAAAGACAATTATTTCGGCTATGGGGAGATCGATGTCGAAAAAGCGCTCCAGGCAGCATCCTCATTCGGTGGAGCACTACAGACTTATCCCGATCTAGTTAAACGCAGACTAGAGCGCATTACAACCCAATACGAACGGAAATAGCTAGCGTAAACGGCTGGCGTCGCCCTCTTTAGCGGCAGAAGCTCGTTTCGCGGTGAAATATAAGCATCGTTAAGGTTCAAATTTATACTTTCTTATAATTTATAATTAACGCAATAAAGCACCCTTCGCATGCGAAGGGTGCTTTTTGTTCGTTCATTCGTGCGGAAAGTTTGCCGTAAGCCGGGTTCTGTACTTCTGGTGGTTTTAACGGGAACGACCCTCCCACGATGAAGCGACAATCATCTATCTAGGCCGCACATTACTGAGCGGCTCCAGCAACCAACCCGGACGCGCCTCAGGCTAAGGCTGCAGCCTTAACGGCTGCTGCGTCCTCTCGGTCTTGCTCCAGATGGGGTTTACCAGGAACATAGTCACCTATGCTCCTCGTGGTCTCTTACACCACGGTTCCACCCTTACCTGTGCCGGCTATAAGCCGGCCATCGGCGGTCCATTTCTGTGGCACTATCCTTCAGCTCGCGCTGACTGGATGTTATCCAGCATCCTGCCCTGTGGAGCCCGGACTTTCCTCTCGCGGCAACAAGGCCGCCAGCGATTGTCTGTCAAACTTTCCGGGTGCATCGTTAAGTATACAAGGTATTTTACAAAAGCTCAACCCTGAAACGAATACCAATCTGCTTAAATGAAGGTAAAAGGCTCCGTACTTAAGGATGAAGCAATAGCTGTCGTTTCATATTTGCTGTTCGTCAACTGCTCATTAAGCCAGTCGGCGACATGCTGCTTCATAATCTTCTCGATGTTATGTCCAGGGTCAATAATTGTCATACCGGCAGCAAGCGCATCATGGGCCGTGTGGTAGTCTATATCTCCTGTAATTAGAACATCCGCCCCGGCGAAAATGGCATGACGTATATATTTGGCACCCGCTCCCCCGAGTACAGCCGCTTTATGGATCACCCGGTCAAGCGGTCCGACGACCCGAACGGCTGGAACTTCGAATATCGTCTTAGCCTGCTCCGCAAGCTCACCTAAGCTAATAGGTTGTGAGAGCTTGCCTGCCCGGCCAAGTCCGAACGAGCGCCCCTTTAGATCCATCGGATACAGGTCATAAGCAACCTCTTCGTAAGGATGTGCTTTGAGCATGGCCTGCACAGTCTTCCGGTGCACACTGTAAGGTACGATGGTCTCTATTCGGATTTCATCAGACTTTTCGAGCTTGCCTGGTTCGCCAATATACGGCTTCGTGCCGGGACCGGGAATAAACGTGCCTGTCCCTTTTATGTTGAAGCTGCAATGACTATAGCTGCCAATCTCACCAGCACCCGCTCTTAAGATCGCTTCCAGCACCTGTTCATGATGGCTTTCCGGAACAAATACAACGAGCTTATACAGCTTATCTGTGTGGACCTCCTCCAAGCATTGGCGGTCATCAGTCGCGATACCAATCAAATCGGCAAGCCAATCGTTTATGCCGCCAACAGCTACATCCAAGTTGGTATGTGAAATATATACGGTAATATCGTTTTTAATGAGTTTTTCATATAATTGACCCGCAGCCGTCGAAGTATCAAGCTTTGCAAGCGGTCTGTATATAATAGCATGGTGGGCAATGATAAGGTCCACGCCTGCTTCAACGGCTTCATCGACAACGGAAGCTGTCACATCCAACGCAGTCATTAATTTTTTTATCGGTTTGTTCAATGTTCCGAGCTGAAGTCCAATTTTATCATTTTCAACCGCAAAATGTTTTGGAGCCAGCTTCTCCATTAACTGGATAACGGTTTGACCATGGGCAAACATTTCAATACCTCCTCAAGCACGTTGATCTCTGCCTTGAATTGCTCCAGCTTTCGGGCAGACTCGGGTAAATCGGAACCGGAAAGCTGTTCGCATATTCGCTCCAGCTTCTCCAGCTCATGCCGCCATTTTTTAAATAAAATGGGCTGCGGATCCCGGAGCAAGTGAGGCCCCATTTGCTTCAATACGGCAAATTCGGTCTCTTTGGAAAGCATTAGCGGCAAGAAATCACCATTATACAACTGGGCGTTTAGAGCATCTGCTTCGGCCGATCTAACAGCATGCATAATCTCATAAATTTTGCCGTCTTCCTCAATAATGCATTCTTTTGCCAAATACCAGCCGCGCTCCAGCAACCAAGCGCGCACTAATTCTTCACCTACATTAGGCTGCAGCACAAGCTCTTTAACCCCTACAAGCTTGCCTGCCTTATAGCCAGCCTCCAAAATGTCGCTCATCAAGCTGCCGCCCATGCCAGCTATCGTTACTGTGTCTGCTTCTCCGGGCTGAAGCACGCTTAATCCATCTCCTTGTCTTACTGTCAAACGTGACGACAATCCGGCATCTGCCCCTTGCTTCCGCGCAGCCTCAAATGGACCCCGATTCAATTCACCCGCTATAGCGCTAGGGCATTTATCGATTTGAAGCAAATATACAGGCAGCATCGCATGATCCGACCCAATATCGGCAATTCGAGAACCTGCAGTTACATAATCCGCAATCAATTGCAGACGTCTAGATAGTTTTAACATTATACAACCCACACCATCCATTGTTTTCGCATTGAAAATAATAAGCCTCCACCGATGCCGATTTTGATGAGAAGCTGCAATTGAAGCATTATTGCCGCATCATCTAAAAACATCTTTGCATACAGCTCAGGCATAAACCACACAAGTGCGCAAGTTAAAAACAAAACAGCAGAAACGGGCTTTGACCAGCGGTGAACGAACCAACTGCTCCAGCCGAATAAACAAGCGATAGGTAGCCAGTATAACTGAACTTCATACCACTTGGAATCAATCATGAATTGCGACAGCAGCCAGGCATAGACAAGAATAGCTGCCAGCCAGCCGCATAAATGCAATAGATGGATACGTACAGAAATACCATATATAACCCAGAACAGCGAGCAGGAAGCAAGTAATGCCGTCTTCCAGCCCCACTCGTCCAGCCCGTGTTCATTCAGCATATACAAGCCGCCTCCGAGCAGCAGAAGCATTCCCGTGCTTGTCAGCGCTAAGCCTGCGGCTTCGTTCCGGTGGCGAAGCCGTTGCCCAATCCATAAAAAAACGGCCACCGCACCCACTACAACCGCCATTTGCAATAACGGATGAAATTCGTTAAAATAAAGCACAACAAAGGAAATTAAGGTAAAAGTTCCAAATGTAAGAAACCATTGCAAGCCAGTCGCACGTTGTACTGCGGCAATCGCTTTACCAACCGTGCTATGCTGCACATTCGCTGTATGTAACGTATCTTGATCAGCATATAAATTCAGCAGAAAATCACAATACTGATCCGGCAGCAGCTTGCTGCGACGCCAATGATCAATTTCTTTCACGATCATTTGCCGACGATCCTGATTCATAGCGTCCGTTTTCCTTTCGGTCTCGGCTGAAACAAGGCAAGACCCTATGTATAATTCGTTACTGAGAAAAAAAGACCTCGCTGCACGCGCAGAAAGGTCATTATTGTAAATAAACAATTTTATTCTAGGAAGTCCTTTAACCGCTTGCTGCGGCTAGGATGACGCAATTTGCGAAGCGCTTTAGCTTCGATCTGACGAATTCGCTCACGCGTGACGCCAAATACTTTGCCGACTTCTTCCAACGTTCTTGTACGGCCATCATCTAGTCCGAAGCGAAGACGAAGAACGTTCTCTTCCCTTTCGGTTAACGTATCCAGAACATCCTCAAGCTGTTCTTTGAGCAGCTCATATGCGGCTGCATCAGCAGGAGCAAGCGCTTCTTGATCTTCAATGAAATCTCCGAGATGGGAATCGTCTTCTTCCCCGATTGGCGTCTCGAGCGATACCGGTTCTTGAGCTATCTTCATGATCTCGCGAACTTTCTCGGTGCTGAGCTCCATCTCCGCCGCAATTTCTTCCGGCGTCGGTTCACGTCCAAGCTCTTGAAGCAATTGACGGGATACCCGGATTAATTTATTGATCGTTTCCACCATATGAACAGGAATCCGAATTGTACGGGCTTGGTCAGCTATGGCGCGGGTGATGGCTTGACGAATCCACCAAGTCGCATACGTACTGAATTTGAAACCTTTTTGATGGTCAAACTTCTCAACCGCTTTAATGAGACCCATATTCCCCTCTTGAATCAAATCAAGGAATAACATTCCTCTACCGACATAACGTTTCGCGATACTGACCACGAGACGCAAGTTAGCTTCGGCAAGTCTCCGCTTAGCTTCTTCATCGCCATTTTCGATCCGTTGCGCAAGCTCTACCTCATCATCCGCGGAAAGAAGCGGAACACGACCGATTTCCTTCAAGTACATCCGTACAGGGTCATTGATTTTGATACCCGGAGGCAAAGCCAGATCATCATCAAAGTTGAAATCGTCCTGCTCACGTTCTTGCTCTTCCCCTCCGGCAGCGAGTGGATTCTCTTCATCGTTTTCGTTCAGTACCTCGATGCCAAAATCATCGAGCTGTTCGAAAAATTCATCAATTTGTTCTGGATCTTGATCGAACGGAGAAAGTTTCTCCATAATTTCTTTATACGTCAATGAAGACCTCTTCTTGCCTTGCTCGATCAATTGATCCTTCACATGATCCAGTTTTTGTTCGGTATCTAGTTCAGTATGTTGATCATTCGCCATATTCCGACTCCCTCCCCCCTAGAAACGATCGTCCTGTCGTCCTTTAAGCTGTCTCTCTAGGGTTATAATCTCACTTGCAATTTGTGCTGCTGCTAAAAAATCACCAGTACGTTCAGCGCGTACCATTTCTTCTTTTTTACGCTCGATATCCCGAAATTGCGGAACCTTTACAATATCTTGGATATAAGCGTTCATTATTGTCTCGTCGAACGGAAAGTCACCGTCCATCATTAGAATGGATGCTGCCGTGCGTTCTAATCGATCGTCGTGCAGCGTCGCAATAAATCGGCTGGCATCCGGATCATAGCCCTGTGCAAAATAAGCGTATAAATAAGCAGCAAGCGCTGCATGATCCTCCACATTAAACGCATCGCCGATCCGTTCATGAACCGCTTGCGCCACTTCTCTGTCGCGCATCATCACATGAAGCAACCTTCGTTCAGCATGTGTATAAGCCGGCATAAGCGTGGGAGGTCCAGACGTACGGCGCTTTTCATTCCTACCATTATTCCACGAATTGTCGTTATTATCCCCTTGCGGTTTCTTTTTTTGCAGCTCCTGCCGCTTTTGATAGCAGTCCTGCTTTAAAGAATCAAGCGAGATTTCGAACTCACGGGACAATTCTTTTAAGTAGACCTCGCGTTCTGTTGAAGAATCAAGCTCCGCTATAATTTCTACTGCCTGAAGCAGATAATTCTTTCTGCCTTCTTCTTTTAGCAGTATATGGTTTTTTCTTGAATATATAAGCTTAAATTTTGTGACTGATACGGGTTGGTCAATCGTTTCCCGCAAGAAAGCTTCCGGTCCGTATTCGCTTATATAATCATCGGGATCCTTCCCCTTTGGAAGCATGGCAACTGCTACTTTAAGTCCTGCAGTCTCAAGCATCGGAATAGATTTGTAAGCTGCTGCTTGTCCAGCGTCATCACCGTCATAGCATACAACGATTTCTTCCGCTTGACGCCTAAGAATGGCACAATGCTCATCTGTCAAAGCAGTACCCATCGTTGCGATTCCGTTTTTGACTCCTGCGCTCCAAGACTTGATAACGTCCATGTAGCCTTCAAACAATACGACTTGCTTACTTTTGCGGATGGCCGGCCGCGCATAATGCAAATTGTACAGTGTTCTGCTTTTCGTAAACAGCATTGTCTCCGGAGAATTCAAGTATTTCGGCTGTCCTTCGCCAATAATGCGACCCGCGAACGCGGTTGCTTTGCCGTCTCGATCCCATATCGGAAACATAATGCGATTGCGAAACCGATCCACATACCCGCTCCCGTCCGTCTTAGCCGATAACAATCCGCCTTTCTCCATTAATGCCAGGTCAAAGCCGCGATTCGTTAAAAACCGTGCCAGCAAATCCCATTCCTCTGGAGCATAACCAATCATAAAATGATCAATCAGCTTATCGCTTAACCCTCTCTCGCGCAAATACTGCTTTGCCGTTTGGCCCTGCTTCGTATTGTTCAGCACATGGTGATACAGCTTGGCAGTCAATTCGTGCGCTTCAATGATCTTCGCCCGCTCTGCGTCATGAGGTGCATTCTTATTGCCGTCAGTCGATGCCCAGGTAACTGGAATTCCGGCCTCCTCAGCGAGTACGCGCACGGCTTCGGGAAACGAATAACCTTCCATTTCCTCGATAAACCGAATAACGTTGCCGCCTTTGCCGCAGCCGTAGCAATGGTAAATTTGGAGCTCCGGCGTAACCGTAAACGAGGGTGTTTTCTCCGAATGGAACGGACATAGCCCTTTCATATATTTGCCGTGCTTCGTGAGATGAACATATTTCCCGACCGTCTCTACGATGTCATGATGCTTGCGTACCGCATCAATAACCTCTTCCGGTATTTTATTACCGTATGTCATCGTTCATCACCTTCATCCTAGTAACACGTAAATAATATTCGCTATACGTCATGGTTCTCCTGCTCATTTCGTAAAACTTTTGTCAACTTTTGTTGAAAACGATCACGATCATCATTGTTCATTGCTTTTGGACCTCGGGATTTGCCCCCGCTTCGTCGTCGCTTAGCAAGCTCGTGCCTGCGTTCCATCAGATAATCGATGTTATCATTGGTATACTGCTCTCCCCGAGGAGACAGTACGATAGCGCCTTTGCCGATCGCTATACATGCCAGTCCAAAGTCTTGGGTTACAACAATATCGCCGCGTACAATATGATTAACAATGTACAGATCAACGGATTGGTTGCTGCGGTCCACCTGAACGACTTCTATTCCGGGTTGCGGTTCTAGCCGATGATCATGAGAAGCGACCATCAATACCCGTACCGAAAACTGCCTTGCCGTTTCACCTATTTCCGCCTTAACCGGGCATGCATCTGCGTCGACAACAATGGTTGGTTGCTCTAGCCGAATAATTGATCACCGCTCGTATTCATTTTCATATCCTGTACTATTATATACGGCAAATCAGCAAAAAATCCTGCCTGCTGCCATTATGACGTTCGTACATATTCCATAATTAAGCTTGCCGTTTCCTCCACTGCACGATGGGAGACATCAATCACGACACATCCGAGCTGCTTCATAATCGTATCGGCATATTGGAGCTCTTTTTCAATCCGGTCCGTAGTTGCATAGGAAGCATTGTTCGGTAAGCCTAATGCCTTTAACCGTTCCTTACGAATGGTGTTTAAATAGGGTACACCAATTGTTAGACCGATAACCTTGCGCTTCGGAAGCTTAAACAGTTCATCCGGCGGCTTCAGTTCCGGTACGAGCGGTACGTTTGCAACCTTGAATTTCTGATGCGCCAAATACATGGACAATGGTGTCTTTGAAGTACGTGACACACCGACGAGCACGATGTCTGCTTTTAGAACACCAGACGTATCTCGGGCATCATCATATTTTACTGCAAATTCAACGGCTTCTACTTTGCGGAAATAATCCGCGTCCAGCACATGGTTCAGACCCGGTTCCTGACGCGATTTTCTCCCTGTGCGCATCTCAAGCGTTTCTATAAAGGAGCCTAAAAGATCAATAGCCACGATGCCGCTTGATTCCGCTAATCTGCGCATACTGTCACGCAGGTGCGGAATGACTAAGGTATACAACACGATAGCATCGATTTGTTTTGCTTGTAGTGCTATTCGCTGCAAGCCGGCATCATCCGTAATAAAAGGAGAGCGGCGAATTTCCGCGTTAATCGGATGAAATTGCGCGATTGCCGCTCGTACTACAAGCTCCCCCGTATCTCCAGCAGCATCAGATACGACGTACACTACAACTTCCGGATTTGCTTTAGACATGATCTATCATCCTCCTGACGCTTAATGGCAAGATACAGACAAGGAGTTGTTTATCATTCACTACCACACCAGTTTTGAGAAGTCCGCGACAACAGCGATATCTTCAGCTATACCGGCAAGTGTTGACAAACGGTTAGCCCGCACCGCTTCATCAGGCGCCATAACCATAACCTTTTCAAAATACGTATGAATAAACGGCTTCAAAGATGATAAGGTTTGTATCGCTTTTACAATATTTCCATGTGAGATTGCTTCTTCAAACGTTGGACGCTGCTGCAGCCACTTCTCAAACAGCTCTGATTCCGCTTGCTCTGCGAATAATGAAGGATCGACTGCAACCGGTGTTGCTTTTAACGCCAAATTGCTTACGCGGTTAAACTGCTCTACCGTCAATTTAAATTCCGTGCGATCATCTCCGGCAGCAAGCTTTTGAACGACTGCAGCACGGGCTACAGTTAAGCGCAGATCAGCAAAGCCGGAAGCCATGACAGCATCCACAACGTCATATCTAACGCCCTGCTCGGATAGTACGTTCTTGACACGAAGCGCGAAGAAGTCGGATAAATCCTTCCGGATTTCAGCAGCATCACGCTTTAGGCCACGACTAGCATGAACCGACAAAGCGGCATCATACAGGTCATTCAAGTGAAGCTTTAAGCCGTGAGCTAAAATAATTTGTACGATACCCGCTGCCTGCCTTCTTAGTGCATAAGGATCTTGAGATCCCGTCGGGATAATGCCAATTGAAAAGCATCCGACGATTGTATCTATTTTGTCCGCTAAGCTAACGATTGCCCCGGCTAGTTCTGATGGAGCTAGATCGCCTGCGAAGCGAGGTTGATAATGCTGATTAATGGCTTTCGCCACTGCTTCGCGCTCACCTGCTTTACGTGCATAATCCTCACCCATAATGCCCTGTAGCTCAGGGAACTCATAAACCATTTGCGATACGAGGTCAAATTTGCAAATATCTGCAGAGCGGCTGACATCCTGTGCCGTTTGCTCATCGACCAGCAATTGCTTGCTTAACAAGTCAGATGTTGCGCGAATCCGTCTCACTTTATCGGCTACCGAACCAAGCTCTTCGTGATAAACGATATTTTCAAGCTTCGAAAGTGCATGGCCAATCGTAAGCTTATGATCCTCTTCATAGAAGAACTTAGCGTCTGAAAGTCTGGCGCGCAGCACCTTTTCGTTACCTTTAGCTACTAGCTCAATCGATCTCAGATCACCGTTACGAACGGTGACAAAATAAGGCTGCAGCTGCCCATTTCCGTTAAATACAGGGAAATACCGCTGATGCTCACGCATTGAGGTAATGAGCACCTCTTGCGGAATGTTAAGGAACGAAGGATCGAATCCGCCAAATAGCACATTCGGATATTCAACCAGGAAGAGTACTTCTTCAAGTAAATCTTCCTTGATTGCAATTTCCCAGCCTTTATCCTGCGCCAGTTGTTCAATTTGCGAGACGATAAGCTGCTCGCGCTCGCTAACATCGGCAATAACGTGCTGCTCGCGCAGACGCTCAATATATTGAGCCGGTTCATGCACGATTGCATCACTGCCTAGGAAGCGATGACCGCGTGATACATTGCCGGTCTTTACACCAGTAATTTCGAAAGGGATAACCTCTTGGCCGAATAATGCCACGAGCCAACGGATTGGACGAACGAATCGAAGCTCATGACTGCCCCAACGCATGTTTTTTGGAAAAGACATCGATGTAATAAGCGTAAGCAAGCCTTCCGGCAATACGGAAGCCGTATCAGCACCGATGCTGCTTTTATTTGCATAAACGTATTCTATGCCGCCAAGCTCCTGGAAATAAAGCTGCTCCGGTTCAACGCCTTGGCTGCGGGCAAAACCAAGCGCCGCCTTGCTCCAATTCCCTTGTTCGTCCTGTGCGATTTTACGTGAAGGCCCTTTTGCTTCTTCGTTCATATCCGACTGCTTCTCAGCCACATCATGAATAAGCACAGCAATTCGGCGAGGCGTGGCAAACACGTCAACAGTACCATGCCCGATACGTGAATCTGCGAGCCATTTTACCGTTTTCTCTTTGAGCTGATTCATCGCACCGCGAACGAAACGTGCGGGCACTTCCTCTAAACCGATCTCCAGCAATAAATCTCTAGCCATGCTGCTCCACTCCTTTCTTCAGCATCGGGAATCCGAGACGTTCTCTCTCCTCGTAGTAGGTCGATGCGCATTGACGAGCAAGGTTTCTTACCCGTGTAATATAGCCCGTTCTTTCCGTAACGCTAATGGCTCCGCGCGCATCGAGCAGGTTGAATGTATGGGAGCACTTTAGCACGTAATCGTAAGCAGGGAACACAAGATTTTGCTCCATCGTTTTTTTCGCTTCTTCCTCATACATGTTAAACAAGGTGAACAACATGGCTGTGTCCGACGTCTCAAACGTATATTTAGAATGCTCGTATTCGGGCTGCTTGAAGACGTCTCCGTAAGTTACGCCTTCTACCCATTCCAAGTCGAACACATTTTCTTTTTGTTGAATGTAGGAAGCGAGCCGCTCCATACCATACGTAATTTCAACGGCGACCGGATTAGCATCAATGCCGCCAACCTGTTGGAAGTAAGTAAACTGAGTAATTTCCATACCGTCAAGCCACACTTCCCAGCCAAGACCCCATGCTCCGAGCGTTGGAGACTCCCAGTTGTCCTCGACGAACCGGATATCATGATCGTTAGCATCAATGCCAAGCTGTTTGAGGCTTTCCAAATAGAGCTCTTGAATGTTGTCCGGCGATGGCTTCAAAATAACTTGAAATTGATGGTGCTGATAAAGACGGTTCGGATTTTCACCATACCGGCCGTCCGCTGGACGACGGGAAGGCTCCACATAGGCAACATTCCAAGGTTCAGGACCTATTGAACGCAAAAACGTCATTGGATTCATAGTGCCTGCGCCCTTTTCCACATCGTAAGGCTGGACCAGAATGCAATTTTGTTCCGCCCAAAACTGCTGCAGCGTTAAAATCATTCTTTGAAAATTCATTTTAGACCCTCTCCTTCTTCCTCTGTTTTACGTCCATAATCGGACCTTGCGGTTGCTGGACAGCGAAGGCGATGAAATACAAAAAAACTCCCGCCTCTACGCCTGCTGCCAGACGTAGGGACGAGAGTTGATATCCCGCGGTTCCACCCTACTTGGTTCACTCTGAAAGAGTAAACCCTCTTTGTTCAATACGACTCCGGAGTGCCCTTTCATCGCTTTGTCAGTCCGGGCTTTCACTATCCCCGGCTCGCTAATACACTCGACATCGAACGACTACTTTCTCCATCATTGTCCAATATTCATAATTTACTATTGTATGCTTCTTTATACCAAATGTCAAACTGTATTTGTAATTCCCGCAAAATCAAATAAGTTTATCGAGCTGATCCAAAAAATTGCGAGATTTCAGCTGAAGACCTAAATGGGTATCCATAAGCTTTCGCATGCATACCTTTAGCTCCGCTTTTGTCTCCGGCTTTACTTGGATCGTGCCAAGTCTGCGCATGTCCATTCTGCGAAACAGCTTAAGTAGCTTATATGCTCCATCGCCAAGCAGGATTGCACCAGGATCTTTGCCGGAGCATCTCGAACATAAAATACCTCCGGCATGCGGAGATAACTTAAACGGTCCGATTACATTGCCGCAGCTTACACATTCATCGAGTTCAGGCGCATAGCCAGACAAGTCTAGGATACGCATTTCATATAGATGGATTACGATTTGAGCATCCTTGCCTTCTCCCAGCGAAGTTAAACAAGCCTTTAGCTGTTCAAAATGAAAGCCGGTTGCTTCATCGTCCTGCAAGGAACGATCTGTAAGTTCCGCCGCATAGGACGCATAAGCAGCCAAGTCGAGCTTCTCACGCAAAACATGGTGAGATTCAATTATCTCACCATGATTAAGCGTGCCGAGTCCACTGTTGCGAAAATAAACGAACTCTCCGTATGTAAAAGGCTGTGCGAGTGATGAGTGCTTACTCTTCACTTTTTTGGCGCCGCGTATAAGGACACCCGCTTTACCGTTTGTCTTTGTGAGTAACGTAACAATTTTATTGCCTTCCCCATAATCCATGCTTCGTATGACAATGCCCTCGACACGATACAACATAACGTTAACTCTCCCCCGAAAGCACAAACGGGATACGCCGTCCCATGTCGGCGTAATATCCGTCCGCAAAAAAACCTTCTATTCATTTACCAGCATAATCTTTTCAATAACATTCGACACGTCAGTTGGAAGTATCTTCTAATTCGATCATTGCAATCTCTTTGTCGGCTCCAACTAACGCATCAGGGCCGCCTTCCGCTCCAATCTGATTCATTTCCTTGTAAAGCATGAAGGATTCGACATCCCCGGTCAACGTAAAATACTTCCACGAAAAATCTCGCATTCGTATTCATCCCTTTCTGCCACGGAAATGCAGCTCCAGACGATAATAGGATGCGATAAATGTCCTCCGGCTATCCTTAACAAATTACGTCAATTCACTTTAATCATGTCTGAATCCAAGATCCTTGAGAACACGTTCCTGATTGCGCCAATCCTTCTTCACCTTTACCCACAGCTCCAGGAAGATGCGTGAGCCCAGCAGTGCCTCAATATCCTTGCGCGCCTGTTTGCCGACTTCCTTCAATAGCTCGCCTTTTTTGCCGATAATGATCCCCTTCTGCGAATCACGTTCAACAAATATGACTGCCCCAATATATACAACTCCGTTTTCCTTTACACGCATATCCTCAATCGTTACCGCAATTGAATGTGGAATTTCTTCACGGGTCATATGCAATATTTTCTCGCGAATAAGCTCTGAGCAAACAAATTGCTCCGGATGATCGGTTATTTGATCGGCTGGATAGTATTGCGGTCCTTCCGGCAAATAACGTGATATTTGCTCCAGCAGCGTATCCACATTGTTCCCTTTGAGTGCTGAGATTGGTACAATTTCAGCGAACTCATACAGCTCATTATATTGGGCAATCATCGGAAGCAATTGCTCAGGCTCCACTTTGTCAATTTTGTTCATGACAAGGAAAACGGGCGTCTTCACTTTTTTGAGCTGTTCAATAATAAAGCGGTCGCCGCCGCCAAGTCCTTCGGCTGCATCGATCAAAAACAACGCAGCCTCAACCTCCTTAAGCGCGCTTTCTGCCGTTTGCATCATGTAATTGCCCAGCTTTGATTGCGGTTTATGAATACCGGGAGTATCCAAAAACACAATTTGTGTATCGTTCGTCGTATAAACGCCATGAATTTTGTTACGAGTTGTCTGCGGCTTATCCGACATTATAGCTATTTTCTGACCAATTAAATGGTTCATCAGAGTTGATTTGCCGACATTTGGTCTTCCGATAATAGCCACAAAACCAGATTTGAATTTTTTACTGTCACGTCCGTTTGATGTTGTTGGATTCATAAGCTTATTTAGCGCTCCCTATTATCTAATGAAGCCGGTGTAAACGCCCCCGGCAATATATCCGCAACGGACGAAATCGTCCATTGACCGTTCAAATTACCCATGATAACCGGCATGTCGGGCGTACATAGCTCCACCATTACCTGCCGGCAAATACCGCATGGCGCAATCGGACCTTCTGTGTTGCCAATGACAGCGATAGCCTTAAACTGTCCGGGCCGTTTTCCGTCTGCCACTGCGCGAAAGAAAGCGGTGCGCTCCGCACAATTGGTCGGTCCATATGCCGCATTCTCTACGTTACAGCCATAATGAATATGACCTTCATCGTCCAGTAATGCTGCGCCTACTTGGAAATTCGAGTATGGTACATATGCGCGTGACATCGCTTCTTTTGCAGCATGCAGGAGCTGGGTATACGACTCCGATAATCCTTCGTAAGTCATTTTTATATTCCCCCATCCGTGTAATTATCTCTTAGAAAAATAAATGCCATAAGGGCGGCCCAATAATGAGCAGCCCTATGACAGCAGAAATAACTGCTGCAATTAATACAGCACCCGCGGCAACGTCCTTCGCCGTCTTTGCGATCGGATGTATGTCTGGGCTTGCAAGATTAACGGCCTGTTCAACCGCCGTATTGATCATTTCTGCGCTAATGACAACGGCAATTGCGAGCAAAATAATTGCCCATTCGAGCGGCTTAAGTGTCACGATTAGGCCAAGGCAGCAAGCAACCAGCCCGGCAATCATGTGAAACCGCATATGTCCTTGCGTACGAAAAGCGAAGACAATACCAGATAACGCAACTCCGAAGCTGCGAATAAACTTATTCATTAGCGGAATAGGCCGGCCTGCTGCAAGATCGCTTCTTGCTTAGCCGTCATTTCTGCCTCTGCAGCGTCATCCTGATGATCATAGCCGATCAGATGCAAAAAACCGTGTACGAACAGAAAGCCGATTTCACGCTCTAATGAATGCCCATACTCCTCGCTTTGCGCAGCTGCAGTTTCGACTGAAATAATAATATCGCCGAGCATCCCGGAAATCGGGTCCGACTCGTCCTCGCTCTCCACCTCAAAAAAGATATCAAGCTCGTCTACGCCGCCTTCTTGCATTGCGAATGACAGCACATCTGTCGGACGGTCGATACCGCGATAGTCGCGGTTAAGCTGATGAATTTCTTCATCGTCAGTAAACGTCAGCGATACTTCTCCTTCCGTAATCCCTTCTGCTTCGGCCGCCAGCTGAAGAAGCTGCTCCAACTTCGTTATCCATGCTTCTGGTATATCCATTTTTTGCTGTTCATTACTCCAATCCAGCTGCAAGCTCATGCCAAACGCTCCTTTGTCTTCACATCATCGGGATATTCAATGCGCGAATGGAATATTCCGATTACACTTTCCTTCAGTGACTGTGCAATTTTGTCGAGTTCCTTCAGCGTCAAATCACATTCATTGTATTGATTATCATCGAGTCTGCTTTTAATGATTTTGTGAATCATCGCTTCTACTTGCTCCACAGTCGGATTTCGCAAGCTGCGCACGGCAGCTTCTACGCAATCCGCAATTCCGACAACGGCTGCTTCCTTGGACTGGGCCTTCGGACCAGGGTAACGGAAATCATCCTCTGTTAAAGCAAGCTCCAATCCTTGCTCTTCCGCTTGCTTGACCGCCTTATAATAAAAAAACTTAAGCGAGGTTGTCCCATGATGCTGTTCCGCGATATCACGAATCGGCTTCGGAATATTATGCCCTTTAAGCATCTCCACGCCATCTCTAGCATGAGCGACTATGATGGATTTGCTTAGCTTCGGATCAATTGTGTCATGCGGATTTTCAATATTCGACTGATTTTCGATAAAATAGTTCGGCCGTTTCGTCTTCCCGATATCATGGTAAAACGAGCCAACCCGGCACAGAAGTCCATCCGCGCCGATTGCTTCAGCAGCAGCCTCAGACAAATTGCCGACCATCACACTATGGTGATACGTTCCCGGCGTTTCCGTGAGCAGCTTCCGCAGCAGCGGATGATTGGGATTAGAAAGCTCCACCAGCTTAAGCGCTGATAAAATACCGAATGTAATTTCAAAAAACGGCATTAAACCGATTACAAGCACCGCGGTAACCAAACCGCTTGCAAATGCGAACGCCACAGAATAAATAAAGGACACCCGCTCGAGCTGCTCGGTAAGCAGCAGCAGGGTAATGACCGACAATGAACCGAACAAGCTCACCATAATACCAGCCTTCAAAATCGTTGATCGTTGACTCGCTCTGTGAATAGAGAAAATAGCGGCAAACGATACGACGATAATGACGAAGCCGTATTGAAAATCGAAAATTTGATGTTGACCGGTATTTAATATAATACTGCCCATAATCGCAAATAAAAACGAGCTGATGATGGCCAAGTGCATATCCAACAAAAGGGTAATAAGCATCGTCCCTAAAGCAGCAGGCGCTAAATAACCCGCATAAGGAGCCGTATCCGTCTGAGTTAACGAAATAATTTGAATCGTAATGATGTTGATAAGAAATATGAGCCACAGCATAAGTAACGATGCATTGTTATATTTAGGCTTCACGCCGTTAATGCTGCCGGACTGATGTAAATAGGCATACAGCACGACGATGAACATGATGGATAAAATTAGCAGGCCAAGCTGCGGCCAATAATTTTTCTTATCCTGGAGCAACGATGAATCAACGAGCAATTTGTATAAGTCCGGTGTTATCGTTTGCCCGCTTTTCACAATCAATTCGCCTTCTTTGATGACGACAGGCGGTGTATTTTGCTTCGCCTGCACCTTCGCCTCGTCAGTTGCTTCCTTGTCCAAAAACTTGTTAGGCATAATCGCGAATCTTGCCAATTCCTGAACAATTTCGCGGCTTGTACGGCTCGTCAGCGAGCTTGCATTCACGAGCTCGGCTACTTGCGTCCGCGCTGTCTCTGCTTCGCGTAGCTGCTCGCCTGTCAGCTTACGCACAATATCCCGAGCTACGTTACGCATCTCGGTTAGCGATTCAGCCGACAAATTAGGCATCTTGTAAAACGTTTCCTCAGGAATGGTATATTGCTGCTCCTTAGCTATCATTGCCATTTCTTCGAGCAGAGTATCATTGTAGGTTCCTTTGCCTTTGTTCAGCTTGACAAAGCTGTCGATATATTCAGAGTACCGACCAGGAATTTCGTTGCGGTAAATATCGATTTTATTTTGCACCGTCACTTGATCGTCTAAATTCAGCTGTTCGATTCTTACAAAAATTTGATCTACAAGCGTATCATTGCGAAGTGCGACTATCGAGTAAATATCGTCGACTTTATCGGCAGCGTCTTCTTCCGCTTGCCTCGTCGCCTTCTCGTCTTTTATTTGAAAGGGCGCTTTAATATCCTTCTCGCTGACAGCGCCCTCTTCAATATCATATGTCTCGGGAACCAGATGAGGAGCTAAGCTGAAATAGAATAACAGCACAAACATTAACATCAGCACCCATCGAACGGCTGTACTCTGCTTCCAACCAGCCGTCTTAGACGGCCGCAAGCTCCCCTGTTTTCCGGTCTGATTTTGGTTCATGCAGCAGACATCCCTCTCTAGGCTTTGTTTTCAGCATCCCAGTTATATGCCACAATAATTTTCTGAACTAACGAATGCCGCACGACATCCTGTTCAGAGAAAAAGATCATACCGATTTCCTCTATGTCTTTCAAAATGCGCTGTGCTTCGATCAGGCCGGAATTTTTGCCCCGAGGCAAATCGATTTGCGTAACGTCTCCTGTAATGACCATTTTCGAACCGAAGCCAAGCCTGGTCAAAAACATTTTCATTTGTTCAGGCGTCGTATTTTGCGCTTCATCCAAAATAATAAATGCATCGTCAAGCGTACGTCCGCGCATATAAGCAAGCGGTGCGATTTCTATCATTCCGCGCTCTAACGCTTTGGCTGTTTGGTCAGGACCGAGCACGTCATGAAGCGCATCGTACAAAGGCCGCAAATAGGGATCTACCTTTTCCTGCAAATCGCCTGGCAGGAAACCGAGATTTTCTCCCGCCTCTACGGCAGGCCTAGTCAGCACGATCCGTTTAACCGAGCCTTCTTTCAATGCCGCTACTGCAAGCACGACGGCTAAATATGTTTTACCTGTGCCCGCAGGACCTATTCCAAACACGATATCGCGTTTGCGAATCGTCTTTACGTAGTGACGCTGCCCGATCGTCTTCACCCTAATCGGTTTCCCGCGAAAGGTTGTCGTTATTTCCTTCTTAAACAAATCGAGCAGCTCTTCAGCCTGCATCGAACGCGCTAATTCGAGCGCATATGCGACGTCTCGTTCCGATGGTGAATAACCGCCGCGTACGAGCTGCAGCAGGACGCTATATAGCTGCTCGAGCGAATCAACCTCTTCCGCGGGGCCGGAAATGACAATTTCCGCTTCACGCGAAGTAATAGATGCTTCAATCTGCGCTTGTATGAGGCGCAAGTACTTGTCCTGTGGTCCAAATACAGCTAATCCTTCCGCTGCGCTTCCGAGCGGTATTTTTACTACTTTCGTCTCAATTTGCAACAATCCTCAATCTCCCTGCATCTGGACTAGTGGCATTTCCTTAACGATAGATTGCTCGACCTCAAAAAGAACTTTCATATAAACTTTACCATTCTCCGCCTTTTCATGCAAAACAATTTCGTCCCGGATGACCGCATCGCTTCCCGCTTTTATAAGCACATCGGCTTTCGCCTGCAAAATGCCTATACCCTTCGCTTCCGCTTCCGTCAGCGTACGCTTCTCCATCCTCATCTCCATAACCGTCTCTTTCATCCGCCCGATAGGCAGAGACCAATTGCGCCATGCCGCTTTTTCCTCATGGCGAATGGTTTCCGAAGCCGCGAATGGAGTATCTCCATAACCGCTCACTTGAAGCGCCCGCGAACCGATAACCGCGAACCATTTCGTTTTTTTCTCACCCGTATACACCTTCACGCTCTGCGTTAATGGAGAAGCTATTGAAAACTCGTACCATACGAGCCCTCTTACGATTCCTTTTGCCACAATAGTCCGGGAGTGTTCTTCTCCTCCGATAGTTCCCGAAATTAACGTCTGGCCCTTCTTCACCTTCGTGTTTTTCTTAACGACAGGTCTGCCTGCCTCAGCGATAATTTCCGTAACAACGGCGTCTGCCGAAGCTACCAGATGACGCGGGTTGTTTAATGCCGCTGGTTTCGGAACGGTTTGCTCAACCACTTGGATAATGACCTTTGTCCCTTTTTTCTCCACGCCGACCCACGAAGCCCCTGGCAGCTTGCGCACTAGCTGCTTAGACAGCACGTCTGCATCCGCAAGACGAAACGACCATTGCATCGGATACAATCCCTCTTGCTTGGCAACAGCCCGTATCTGCTCTTCCGTCAGTTTGACGTTACCTTGAACTTCAATACTCCAAACTAGCGATGATAACATAAAGATGATCGCAAAAAACAAGACAATTCCTCCGGCAAAGAGCTTCCTCCGCTCAGCCTTCACAAGCAGGAACGGCAGACCTTTCCGTGCGGTGACATGAACCCTGCAGCCTGTCTCCTTTAAATACGTGCGAAGTCTAAAAAAGTCGCTTACAGACAGCTCAAATTCGAGCAAGCCATTGCTTGTCCACCGTATTGAAGACAGCTGCAATCCGCCCGCAAGCGCTCGGTTGACAAGAAGCTCGGGTTGCCCGCCCCGTATGTGAACGGTAACCTTTCCCTTTAACCATTGTGCTCCTTGCATGCTCATTTCCTTCCCCTCCCGGAGTAAAGTTTAGGACTATCCATGCTGTGAAAGCTGACTTTATGGTATCAATTGGATGTTCGTAATTTGTCCTTCAACGAACACTTCCTCCGTCCAAATCGTTCGAATGACGAGTGAGCTCCCCGTTACCTCCAACTGCCCCTTACTTAATGCGAGCCTAAGCCGTTCACTTGAAAAATGGACGACTCCTCTATGATTTTCGATATACAACTGGCGGTCGCCAATCATCGTTAAACGCGGCAAATCGTACACGACGTCATGCGGCATATCCAAAAGCTCAGCGGTCACTTTGCGGAATTTTCTTTTTATACGACGCATGGACGAATCTTGGCCTCCTTAAAAACCTGCACTCCGGTTTTCATGTACTGTACCAAAATATGCAAGAAGAGGTCCGAATATGAGATTAAAGTAGCATCTGCCATGCATAAGGACTGAATTTATAGAATACTGAAAATAAAAAAACCGCCAGAGCGGTGCTCCGGCGGTTCATTTGTTATTTGCGGAAAGGTCTTTTGGACCGAGGCGGACCTAAAATTTCGGCCCACACGATCGCTTTTCGTATATCATCCGCTTGCACAGAGGCTGCCATAGCGCTTTGATTCGCCGTATGACGACCAGCAGCACCTTGTGCCTGTGCATTGCTTGCAGCGGCCTTGTGAAGCGAGCGTTCAAGCGCAGCCGCTTGTGCAGCCGTTGCAAAAGCGTTGCCTTCTTGAGATGCGGAAGACTGCCGCTCCTGCTCGGGACGGGGACGATATAACGTTTGTGTTTCTGTGCGTTCTACCGGACGCCGCTCATCGCTGCGTTCCTTGTCATTCTTTTGAGGGAACGGCATGCGCGGCAAGCCGCCTCCGCCAAAATCCGGCATCTGGTTTGGCTTCTTCTTCGATCCGGCTTTGCCGAACAAGGAAGCTAACGCCCCGATAATAATCACAACTATAAAAATGTTATTCAATAAAAACTCAATGATTTTCAAACTGCCATCACCCTCCATGGCGCGGCCGCGCTAAACGTTATTCCTTGCATGAACGTTTGCATTATCAATCGTCTTTACCGTCTGGCGAAGCATCCGGCTTGCTGATAGAGCTGCGCATTTGCGTATCAGCTTCTATATTTTTCAAGTTCATGTAGTCCATGACTCCTATTTTCCCGCTCTTTAACGCTTCTGCCATGGCAAGCGGCACTTGCGATTCCGACTCTACAACGCGGGCTTTCATTTCAACAACCTTCGCTTTGTTCTCCTGCTCCTGAGCTACAGCCATTGCGCGGCGTTCTTCCGCTTTCGCTTGGGCAATTTTCTTATCGGCCTCAGCTTGCTCGGTTTGCAGGTGGGCCCCGATGTTTTTGCCTACATCAACGTCCGCGATATCGATCGACAAAATTTCGAAAGCAGTTCCGGCATCGAGTCCTTTGCCAAGCACGGTACGCGAGATCATGTCCGGATTCTCAAGAACATCCTTGTGCGAGTTCGCGGAACCTACAGTCGTTACGATACCTTCACCTACACGGGCAATAATCGTTTCTTCACCGGCACCGCCGACGAGTCTATCGATGTTGGCGCGAACGGTTACGCGTGCTTTAACCTTTACTTCAATGCCGTCTTTCGCTACTGCGGCAACAATAGGCGTTTCGATAACGCGCGGGTTAACGCTCATTTGCACCGCCTGCAATACATCACGGCCAGCCAAATCAATAGCAGCCGCGCGTTCGAATATAAGCGGAATGTTCGCACGCTGCGCCGCAATTAGCGCATTTACTACCCGGTCAACGTTACCGCCGGCCAAGAAATGGCTCTCCAGCTGATTAATGTTCAGGCCGAGCCCCGCTTTGGTCGCCTTGATCAGCGGGTTAACGATTCGGCTTGGGACAACTCTGCGCAGGCGCATAGCTACCAGCGTAATAATGCCGATTCTTACACCCGATGCAAGTGCGGAAATCCAAAGCATAATCGGGAAAAAGCTTAGAAACACGGACAGAACGATAATCACTACTACAGCTAAAATTAAAACGGATACGATTGGATCCAATCCCATTAGCTAAAACCCTCCAAGTATATATATTGTCTGATGCTATTGTACTATTTCTTTCACGACTACCCAAGTTCCTTCCGCTTTGATAACTTTAACTTTGCGGTTCGCGTCAACAAACTCGCCGGAAGTGACGACATCGATGCGGCTGTCGCCGATCAGCACGGTTCCCGCCGGACGAAGCGGTGTGATCGTAACACCTTCTAAGCCAAGCAGTGAGTCCTTGACGTCTGCCGATAAATAGCCTTCCTCTGTCGTCAGCTTGTCGCGGAGAATGAACTTGTTCCATATGCCCCTTGATTTGTTCATCCTCACGAAAACCGTAATAATAATGATGGCAACGACTAACGCAACTACGATCGAGATGAAAGCGGTCATCGGATCGGATCCAGCTATAACCACCCCGGTAATTAATGCAGCGCTTCCGAGAATGCCTAGAATACCGAAGCTAGGGACAAAAACCTCGATAATGAGCAGCGCTATGCCGATTACGAAGAGAACGACCGCTTCCATGCCGGCAAATCCAGCTACGTAGTGACCGAAGAAATAAAGGCCAAACGACAATATGCCAACGATGCCCGGGACACCAAATCCCGGCACTAGCATTTCTATGACGATACCGGCGATACCGAGAATGAGCAGGACCGTCATCACTAACGGATTGACAAGCCACCTCGCCACATTTTCTGCAAGTGTAGGAGCTACCTCCACTTGCGTTCGCCCATCAAGACCCAGCCATGTTATAACTTCCTCTACTGAATTCGCCGTATGCTCGGAATAGCCTACCTTCTCGGCTTCGCTTGCGGATAAGGTAAGAATCTCGCCTTTCAGCTTATCTCTGCCGATCTTATCCTTCAGCTCTAACGTTACGTTCTGGTCAACCATTGCTGCTGCAATCTGATCGTCGCGACCGTTTAATTTGGCGGACTCCATCATTTCCTTTACCCAAAATGAAACCGTCTTCGGATTGTCGATGAGCGTTCCTGAACCGTCAACAACCGCCGCTGCGCCAATCGTGCTGCCTGGCTGCATCACAATGTTATCCGCATTTAGCGCAATATACGTACCTGCCGATACCGCCTTGCCTTCGACAAACGCTGTCGTCGGTATTTTGTTCGAACGAATGAAATGACCGATATGCTCTGCATTTATCACCTTACCCCCAAGCGTGTTAACGACAAGGATGACATGCTCTGCCTTCGCTTCTTCGGCCTCTTTGTAGGCTCTTTCCAAAAATGATTGAAGCCCCGACTCAACCGTCTGCTTCACGGGCACGATGTAGACGGCCGGACCTATATCGTTAGCCGCTTTCGTATGTTCCGCCGGAATGCCGAACAATCCCGCAACCGTCACCAGCATTAATGCTGCAAGCAGCATAATGGGAGCGGCTGACAATCTTTTGCGCCATCGATTTATGTGCAAGAAGGTTCCCCCTTTTTACATGTATTATTCCCTATTACGAACAAAAGACCTAAATGTTTCAAGTTTTGCTTGCTGAATTATATCATTCGCCAATATTGCGCATAAAAAAACACCCCGGTTAGGGGGTGTTTTGTGAGTCCGAATGTTTAGTTACTTAAGAAGCTGCTGTACGAACTGATTTACTAGTTTACCGTCAGCGCGTCCCTTTGTTTTAGGCAAAAGGGCACTCATAACTTTTCCCATATCGGCTTTGGAAGAAGCACCGAGTTCATGGATGGTCTGCGTTACTATCTCTTGAATCTCTTCTTCAGTCAGCTGCTCGGGAAGGTATTGACTAATAATTTCAATTTCCACAACAAGATCCGCAACTAGATCATCACGGCCGGCTTTTTTAAATTCTTGGAGGGAATCTTTACGTTGTTTGACTTCGCGACTCAATATCTCAAGCAGTTCATTATCGTCCAAAGGACGCTTCAAATCAATTTCCAAATTTTTCACTGACGCGCGCATCATACGAATAACGCTAAGCTTAAACTTGTCCTGATTCTTCATTGCTTGTTTCATATCGTCGGTCAATCTTTCGCTCAGGTTCATTATGGAAGGATCCTCCTAAAACTTTCTCTTGCGCGCAGCCTCAGACTTCTTCTTGCGCTTCACACTTGGCTTTTCATAATGCTTGCGTTTTTTCACCTCAGCAAGAACTCCATCTTTAGCGATGGAACGTTTAAAGCGGCGAAGCGCAGCATCAATAGTTTCGTTTTTGCGAACTTTAGTTTCAGACACCAGTTTTCCCTCCCTCCGAAACAGACCGTCCAGAGCTATAACACGGTTTATCAAATTTCATTATATGTCAAACTAAAACCCAGTGTCAACTTTGGATATCTGACAATAATGGAGAAAGTTTTGTTCCTCCGAGCAAATGAATATGCAGGTGGTAAACAACCTGTCCTCCATCTTTATTTACGTTGTTGACGAGACGGTAGCCGGCCTCGGAAATCCCTTGCTCCTTCGCGATTTGACGCGCGACTGCAAATAGTTCCGCAATAAGCGGAGCATCTTCATCCGAGACGTCATTCATCGTAGGGATGTGTTTTTTCGGAATGATCAATATATGTACCGGAGCTGCAGGCTGTATGTCATGAAAAGCTAGAATTCTGTCGTTTTCAAACACTTTTTTTGACGGAATCGAACCTTCGATTATTTTGCAAAAAATACAGTCCATAAAATTCACCCCCTATTCGTCTTTATTCTCTTATCATAGCGAAAATAACGATGCCCGTCCAATCGGAAAACGCCGGCTGGCAGGCATCTCCTGTTATCCAACCGGCGTTTGCGAATACTAGTAAAAAGGCAGTAACGATAAGGCAAGCAGCGCTGCAAGCGGGAACACCCGACGAATGAACCGTCTCCGCGGAAAATATGGATACGGATAGATCGGATATCCGTACGGAGGGTATCCATATGGGTATCCGTATGGGGGATATGGAAGAAACGCTCTTTCGTCCCTTTCATTCATGCCGCAAGGTACCGCCAGACATACGACCTCATCGTCCATATGTTCAATAAAGCCGTCACAACACCAGCCGTCATGGGTTTGCGCCAATACATAACGGTGCATGTGCTGCTCACACCATTGTTTCATTTGCTCTTTATCCAATACTGTATTTTCCATTGTTCAGCCTCCTGTCAATTCATCATATTCACAGATAGGCATTTGGCTACTAAAAATCGAATTAAATCAGTACTAAGAAACTGGAAGCTTAGTTGCTTGCCCGCTCATCACCTGCTGTAATTTCTCGACGAGCCCGATCCATTCCAGTCCGCTGGATAATCGTATAACGGCAGCCCGGTTGTCTCCAATATTCGTATTGAAGCTGCCCATAATACGGGCCATTTCCTCTAAGGAGCCTTTCAAAGCCAGCAAATAAGCCCGCTCCTCCTCTTTCAGAGGACCCGGGTCATTGCCAATCGCTCGTAATGCTTCCTCGACTTCATTTACATACTTTAATGCTTGCTCCGCATCCCGTTTCTCCGATTTTCCGGCAATCAGCTCCGCTTCAGTCATTAAATTGATGAATGCCTGCCCTTTTTGCGAGGCTTTGCCTGCAAGGAATTTCGGTTCCGCCCGCGTCTCAAGCTGATTGCTTTGCAGAAAGGCGTCCAATTGCGGGATTAGCTCCTCAAAATACTCTTTGGACTGTACTGCCGCAGCGTAAATCTTTTGCCCTGTCTCGAAATTGTTTTGCTGCTTATTCTGTAAATATTGCGAGTACAAAAACACGTTGCCGATCAAGCTGAACACAAGCAAAACAAGTGTAATCGGCAGCGCGATGGAGCGTTTGCCCGTTTGTTGTTGCCCCATCTTCTTAGCCTCCTTCTATATGTGGTTAACCTTCTTAAGCAGCACCGATTGTCCGCCGTCAAAGAAAAAGACATGACACTCGTTAACTTTGCGCCCGAGAACGGATTCTATTGCTTCCGCATACAGCTCTAACTGAAAGCGGTGGCGCTCAGCCGCTTCTTTCCATTGCTTATTAATTATTCGATCTGTTTTATAATCCAGCAGCACGACGCCTTCCGCATCCTCAAACAAGCAATCGATAACGCCTTGGATTAAAATCGGTTCTGCCGCGAGTGAATCGTCTGCTTCCGGATATACGCGGCTGGCCGGGAACATACAGCTGAACGGCACCTCGCGCCGCACCCAATTGGAACCAAGCAGTCGCTGCCCAAGCTCGCTCTTGAAGAAAGCGGCGACGGCAGGCAGATCGATAACCTCAGATTGTTTTACTGTCAACAAACGGCGTTCAATCATGCTGTCCAGTGTCTTCTTCAGCTTGGCTTCATCGGCAGCTTCAGTCAATATAACATGCTGCATAAGCAAATGATTGACCGAGCCTTTCTCAGCTGCAGTCAGCGACCTTTCTTCCATGAAAGCGGGACGCCGCAAACGGAATGTGTAGCTGACTGAAGGCGCAGATGTAGATTTGGCTGCAGCTTCCGTTTGAAGCGGATCTTCCATAGGGGCCGCATCCTCAATTACTTCCGCGTGCAGTCTTTTCATTTCAGTTACAGACGTTTTTGCCGCAAGCGCTGATGCAGCCATATGCGGATACTGCCATTCGAGACGGTCACGAAGCTGCTTGTCCTGCTGGACGTCCTCAAGCAGCGAAAGCGTAGTGACCGCCTGCAAACGTTCTTCCTTCGCAGCATCTAGCTGCCCCGTTCCTTCCACTGCTGCTGCAGCCTCAGTACCGAGCAGGGTCGCTGCGACAATGCCTGCCTGCCATTGCGGCGTTTCCTCTGCATCATCTGACTGATGCTTTTCTGACAATTGCCGCGCTGCGAGAGGCCCAAGCCAATCGATGAAAGAACGGGCGGATGCTACGCGAAAATCCGGCATCGTCCCATGCGCATCAACTGACGCAATCCATCGTTTCAGCTTCGCTTCCGCATCAGCTACGGTGCCGACAAGAAACATTTTTTCTTTTGGCCGCGTTAACGCAACGTATAGAATGCGCATCTCCTCCGCCAGCATCTCCATGCGCATCGCCCGCCTAATTGCGAGATAAGGCAGAGTCGGATAGCTGATCCGCAATGCCGGATCGACAAAGCGGGGCCCAAAGCCGAGCTGCTTATGCTTCAGGAAGGCGCTGCGCACATCCTGCTGATTAAACATCTTGCCGAGTCCGGCGACAAATACAACCGGAAATTCAAGTCCCTTGCTCTTGTGAATCGACATAATGCGGACAACGTCTTCCTGTTCGCCCAGCGCTCTTGCCGTCCCCAAATCTCCGCCGCTTTCCCGCATGCGTTCGATGAACCTTAGAAAACGGAACAGACCGCGGAACGACGTCGCTTCGTATTGACGCGCCCGGTCATGCAGGGCACGCAAATTCGCTTGCCGCTGCGTTCCCCCGGGCAGGCCGCCCACGAAATCGTAATATCCGGTCTCGCGGTATATTTCCCATAGCAAATTAGCAAGCGAGCCCTGCCTTGCCTCTTCGCGCCAGCGGTCCAAGCTGTCAAGAAACAGAGACAGCTTCCTGCGCGAATCTTCTTCCAGAATCAAATCACCGGCCGCTTGAAGCACAGCATCGTAATAGGTTGATTTCGCCGACTGGATGCGAATACGGGCTAATTCCTCGGCGTTGAGCGAAAATAACGGTGAACGCAA
Organism: Bacillota bacterium; assembly: GCA_051750645.1. GTDB lineage: Bacteria > Bacillota > Bacilli > Paenibacillales > Paenibacillaceae > Pristimantibacillus. The sequence goes on from JBNJJW010000003.1 coordinate 278,378, forward strand.
AGCAGCAGCGAGCGGTATATCCTGATACGGGTTATCGATGACACGCAGCAGCGAGAGCATCGTCTCCACCTCTATGGCGTCAAAATAACCGCTGCTCAGCTCCGCATATGCCGGAATTCCGTTCAACTGGAGCTCCTCGATTATGATCGGAGCCCACTGCTGCGTGGCACGCAGCAAAATAACGACATCTCGCCACTGCAGCTTGCGGCTTTCGCGCCGCTTCCCGTCATACACTTGACAGCCGTTATTTATAAGCGTCCTCATCTGCTGAGCAATCCATCGTGCTTCCAGCTGCGCCGCCTTCAATTCGGATGGTGAATCAGCCGCCGAGCCGTTCTCCGCGTGCTCATCATCATCGACATTCTCGTCAGACTCTAAGGTTTCGCTTCCTTCTTCATCTCCGTCTTTCATGTCCCCTTTGTTAAGGACTGCAAATTCGACTTTACAGCTATCAGCCGGGTTTGGAACAGGATAGCCCGCCCCGCAGACAAGCTCTGCCCGCTCATCATAGTCCATCTCCGCCACATTCTCGCGCATAATAGCGCGGAAGACTGCGTTAACCCTATCAACGACCTCGGAACGGCTGCGGAAATTCCTTGCCAGATCAATACGCAAGCCATTAGCCGAGTGACCGACCTGTTGCCCGCCCGCATCGTGACGAGAGAGATAAGATTTATATTTTTGCAAAAACAGCTTAGGTTCTGCAAGACGGAAGCGGTAAATGCTTTGCTTAACATCGCCGACCATAAACCGGTTGCCGCTGCCCGGACGCTCGATTAAAGAAACGATCGCTTCCTGCACCATATTCGTATCCTGATATTCATCGAGCAGTATTTCATCGAATTGCTGCTGGAATTCCAGCGCCGCTACCGAGGGCTTCATACTGGTCGGCGTAGATGCCGGATCTCGTAATATACGCAAGCAGTAATGCTCCAGATCGCCAAAATCAAGCAGTCCTTTCGCACGCTTGGCCGCTTCGTAGCCTTGTCCGAATTCAATAACAAGCTCTGCCAGTGCTCGCATAAGCGGCGCCAGCTCCTGAAGCTCCTCCAAAAACTGCCCGGCCGTCCGGCCAAACAGCTCATCAGCCAACGTACTAATCAGCTTCTTCGCCTGATCCCTCAGCTCCTTTGCCTGCTCTTGCAGCGACTTATCGTATTCATCCCCGCGCATCGCCTTCAGCTTGCCGAATTGAACCGCTTGAAAGGACTCCATCCACATTTCCCATGGCTGCGTATGAATGATGTCAGTGAGGCCGCTGACCAGAAGCAAGTCATCATCGAACGTTGCCGCATACGGTGCTGGTCCAGAAGGCTGACGCGTTAGTTCCAGCGCTTGGTGAAGCAGAGAAGCGGCTCCCTCGAGCGCAAGCTGTACATCACTTTGCAAGCTTTGAACCCATTCGCTTCCTTGCAGCTCCGTTACATCAGTGACATTAAAGGCTTCTGCCGTCTGCCGCAGCCAATGATCCGGCCAAGGATGACTTTGTGCGAAATCGTACAGCTGCTGGACCAACCGGTAAAGTGGTTCATCCCCGCGCTCTCCGCCATATCGGTCAGCCAGACGGAGAAATGCTCCGTCATCGCCGGCACCCTCATACTTTTGTTCAAAAAGCTGATCAAGCACGTCGAGGCGCATAAGCTCGCTTTCCGTCTCATTCGCAATCCGAAAGCCCGGATCGAGCCCGATTAGCGGATAATACCGTCTAATCACATCCAGGCAAAATGAATGCAGCGTCGTAATGGATGCACGGTTCATTAATGCAAGCTGGCGGCGCAGATGCTCGGAATCCGGCTGCCGTTCCAACTCCTTCTCCAGTGCCAGCCGAATACGATCCTTCATCTCTGCCGCAGCGGCTTTCGTAAAGGTGGCCACGAGCAAACGGTCGACATCGGCATGCGCCGATATTTTGCGTATAATACGTTCAACAAGAACGGCTGTCTTGCCAGAGCCTGCGGCAGCAGCTACGAGTATGTTTGAGCCGCTGGTGACGATGGCATCCCATTGATCGTCGGTCCAAGTACTATTTTCCGGCTTTGGCGTATCCTTTGCAGTGTGCATCGTCCATTACTCCCTCTCCAGCTGCTGCCAAATATGTTCCTTCGACGGCTTGCTCAGCTTTCTATATTCGTTTCCGTCGAACTGTGAATCGAACTGGCATACCGCTTTGTAATCGCAATGCTGACAAGGGGATTTTGCGCCAATTCGGTAAGGTTCAATCGAAACCTCTCCTGCTTGAACAGAGCTGCCGATGCGGCCGATTGTATTTCTGACGGAATTGCGCAGCACATCCCATTGTTCATTCGTCACGACGGAAGAGCTGCTGTAAAAACTGCCGTCGCGCTTCAAGGCTACAGGCAGCAGCTCCGAATATCCCGTTTCTAATTCGTCATCCATAAGCCGCACCGTCTCGGCATCGGCCGTTACGAGACCGCGCATTTTGAACCGTTTGAGCAGCCGGCCGTTCACCTCGGAAGGACTTATGCCGTTCGTCAACGCGAGCAATGGATTATGGACGTGAAAATATAGGACTCCTGCCGGTGATGCCGGCTGCCCGAGCCATGCAGATGCATGAGTAACGAGTACATCGAGATAAGTGAGCATTTGCAAGGACAGCCCATAGGCGACCTCCTCCAGCCGCAGCTGGGTCGAGCTCGATTTGTAATCAAGTACACGCAGCAGCAAGCCTTGCTCCGTCTCCGCCGCATCCACCCGGTCTATTCTTCCGATAATCTCCATTTCCCCACCGCCCTCAAGAGGAATACGAAGGGCTGGAAGCGTACCGTCAGGTCCGAAATCGACTTCCGTGCCGACGGGATGAAATTGCGCTCTTCTGGCATGTTCTCCAAGCATAAGGGCCGCCTGTCCGACAATCTCCTTCAGCTTGCGCGCAATGTATTGGAACCTGCTGCTGCTCAGAAGGATTTGAGACTGCAGCTTCGGTGCAAGCTCATCCACCGTCTGCGCGGCTGCTGCCTTTAATTCCGACTCCGCCATCGATCCCCACCGCTGACCCAGATTGCCCGCCAAACGGCTCAAAGCGGCATGAAACAGCTGACCGACATCCGGCGCATCCAGCCGATACAGCTTGCGCTCACGAAGCTTTAAGCCATGAATCGCAAAATGTTGAAACGGGCACGAAACGAAACGTTCCATACGCGATACGCTTACTTGTAATCGTGCTCCATACAATTGTCTTGCTGTATCCTTCGACAGAAATTGCTCCTGATTCACAAAGGTCAACGAGCCAGTCAGAAGCTGCAGCTTCGGCTGCCATTCCGGACGGGCAGCAAACCAGTTATACATATCCCACCAAAACGGAGCGATTGCAGTGCCTTGCTGCCATTTCCTTATTGCCGCTATTAAATAAGACAGCGTCCGCTGCGGGTGTGACACGAACATCCTTTGTTCCAATATTGGCAAGCCCGGAGACGGCTCAGCAGCCGCATTGCGCACAGGGATGCCTGGAAACAGCTGACGCACGTGACGTATTATCTCAGATGGAAGCAGGCTTTTGCCTTCCTCGTCCGCTTGAGCCCAGCTCAGCCACAGATGACGGGATGGAGTCGTTAACGCGTTATAAATCATAAATCGCTCGTCGAGCAAGCGCCGGCGAACTCCTGGAGCCATAACGATACCTTCCTCGGCCAGACGTTCCCGCTCCGGCTCGGTCAGAATGCCGTCTTCCTTGACCCTCATCGGCATGACGCCGTCATTCGCCCCGAGCACATAAGAGACCCGTACATGTCCGGATCTCGTCCGGTCCATGCTGCCGATCAGCACCTGATCGAGCGCCGGCGGCACTGACGCCAGCTTTAAGCTGTCGAGTCCAGCTTCAACCATTCCGGCGAACAATTCAGGCGATACCGATTGCTGTCCTGCCAACTCCACCAATTGATCGAGCAGCTGCATTACGCTATCCCACAGCTGACGGTGGCTTCTTGCACGCTGCATTTTGCCCGCTTCAATATCGAGCACGCTCCAGCGTTCAAGACGATCCGCCGCATCTGAATTCTCTAGCAAGCGATATAACGCTTCACACATCGCTTGCACATTCTCCGCCTTCTTCAGCGCTTCGCCGAAGCGGCGAAGCGGAGGTACGACCGCCTCTCTGGCCGCAAGCACAATTTCGAATTCCCGCTGTGCTTTATCGCTAATTTTGGCATCCATCTCACTATCATCATCCAGCGATACTGGTACGAGCGGATGCCAACGTTTTTTATCCAACCATTTCCAGCCATCAATGCCGGCTGCAAGGGCATAGTTTTCAAGAAGATCAAACCATTCACGCAATAAGCTGTTATCCATCGGGAAGAGCATTTCTGTTTTGACGCAACGAAATACAGCGTCATATCGCCAACCGAATAATACCGTTTCCAATGCGGAACGAATGAATTCGATTAACGGATGATGGACTGCCTTTTCTTTCTGATCGACAAAATAAGGAATGCCATAATCAGCAAATACGAGTGCAATATAATCGGTGTAATCCTCCGCGTTACGAACCATAACGGCAATATCCCGCCAGCGGAGTTCTTCTGTCTGAGCTCTGCGCACGATATCGCGTGCGACGGCTTCAACCTCTGCGCGTCGATTAGCTGCAGCATGCAGCGATACACCGCAGCATTCGTTCTCCAGCTCCAGCATCGACTTGTCCGTATTAAGCATCGGAACTCGCTCACCGTAATGCTTCTCCAAATGAGCCAGCATAGGACTTCCTTTGAATCGATGGGGCTGTTCATCACCCAGCACTAGTGGAGGGAGAACCGTTACATTCTGCTTGGCTGCTTGCTCCAATAGCTTGTTATATGTCTCTGCTGTCGGATGGAACAGCTCCAGCTCATGCGGTAATTCGTCTGCATCATAAGGACGGTTTAACGTAAGCGTGACCGTGACCTGTGCGGATGATGCCATTAATACGCCAAGTGCTTCATATTCGGTCGGGGTAAAACCATAGAAGCCGTCAACCCATAGCTGTGCCCCTTGCATGGCACTGGCACCGCCGAAGCCTTCTTGCAAATAACGCAAATAATCCTCAGCGTCAATATATTGGCCCGCAAGCTCCTGTTCCATTTGACTATAAATAAGCTGAAGATCATGAAGCTTGCGTTTCAGAAGAGTGGAATGACTCGTGCCCGCTTCTGCTGCGCTGCGTTTGTCCTGCAACAGCCCGGCATCGATCCCATACCGTTTCCATTCCGTTAACAGCTCGGCAAGCCGGTCGATAAAACCCGGCTGTTCTGCGCCGCTTTGAAACAGCTCCAGCTGCTGGCCCAGCCGGTGTACGATTTTGTACAACAGCATGTGCTTGCCTGTATCGCCGATCGGGACAAGAGCAGTCCCTCCGGTTTCCTGCATAACCCGGAAAGCAAGCCTGCGGAAGCTCAGCGCCTGAGCACGGATTGTACCGTTAAGTCCGCTATTTTGGAGCAGCGCATATTCCGTCTGAAAAGTAGCCTGCTCGGGTACGAGCAGAACGAGCGGCGGCCCGTCCGGCTGCTCACGCAGCTGTTCTCTAATTTCGTTCAAGCAATAGGATGTTTTGCCGGTTCCCGAACGGCCGATGACAAAGCGGAGCGACATTTGCAACCCTCCCGACTTTACGATAAAAAACTATACATACTAAAATCCATAAGCATAATGAAAAAATAACGGTAATAAAGGGCACCTACCTCGCTTAAAATCAAACACTTTAAACGAGATAAGGCCATCATTTACCGCTTTCTATATCATCGCCATGCCTATTTACTTCTTACTTCAAAAATAGCAAATTTCAAGTAATGGCCTTCATTTACACCAAGCAGCTGCGGATGGTCCTTGCCTGCCGCCCTCCATTCGATCAAACGGAGCAGCTTGCCGGCATCTGAGGCTGCTTCTTGAATCGTCTCAAGAAACAATTCAGGACGCATATGGTAGGAGCAGCTTGCCGTTACCAGATAACCGCCCTCATTGACAAGCTTTAGCCCTTGCAAATTGATATCCTTGTAGCCGCGGCAGGCGCCAGGCACCGCGCTCTTTGTCTTAGCAAATGCAGGTGGATCAAGAATAACGACGTCCCACGTCCGTCCCGCCGCACCTTCAAGCTTCTTCGAGGTATCGACGCCTCCTTGACCGCGCTGCTTCCGATCATCGATTCCCTTCACTTGCGCGCGCAAGTAATCGAAAGCGTCGGCAACAACAAATTCAACACGGTCCGTAAAACCATTTCGCTCAACGTTGCGTTTTGCCGTTTCAATCGCATGCTCCGATACGTCCAGGCAAGTAACCTTCTTAGCGCCGTATTTGCAAGCATGGAGCGTAAAGCTCCCTGTATGAGCGAAGCATTCAAGCACCGTTGCGCCATCCCAATAAGGGAAGGTGACGATTTTACCATTTGGATTGACAGGCACGAGATTAGCTGAACCTATAACTGACGAGGCAGAAGTCTCTGCGGCACCTGTAGCTTCTACTTTTGAACGTTCTACTAAACGAATACCGCTGCGCCCTCCCCAGCCGCTCATTAGCGGAGCGATAGCCGCGCGATTCTCGCGTTGATCGAAGAAATAGCCTGTCTTCTGGCCTTGGGCGATATCAACCTCCAGCTTAAGCCCGTTCTCTTCGATTTCGATAATAGACGGACAGTCTCCGTAAAGAACGCCCGCCCGCTCCTCCAAGCCTTCGAGTAATCGGACGCTTACATCGCTGCGTTCATAAATGCCGCGAGGCTGGAATACGTCGACCAAAGCTTCAAGCAGTGCTTCCCGGCTCGCATCTATCCCCAGCGTTAACAGCTGCAGAACGAGCACGTCATTGAAACGATCTACAACAAGTCCAGGCAGGAAATCGGCCTCGCCATAAACTAACCTGCAATCGGAATCTGCGACGAAGCGGCGGCGGTGCTCCTGGCATTGACGCAATCGAGTTCGGAAAAACTCGGCATCCATGGCCTCGATCGGCTCGTAAGCGACAATGCGCACTGTAATTTGCGATTTTGGATTCCAATATCCGGTTGCTAAATAACGCCCTTGATGATTCACGACATCGACGAGATCACCTGGCTGAGCTTCCCCTTCCAGTCGTTCAATTTCACTAGTGTAAATCCACGGATGACCTTGCTCCAATCTCTTCTTCCTTGCTTTTTGTAGCCATATTTTCGAATTGCTCATGCTTCGCTCTCTTCCCCTCTGAACTGCTTGTCATGCTTGTCTTAATAGCTGCATATGTATACATACGTAACGAATCTTTGGCAAACGAAGAAGGAGACCATCCGATGATTCAAACGATTCTCATTCCGATGCTGCTCGGATTCGCTGTCTTTATGTGCGGCATGAAGCTGATGGAGCTTGCGCTGCACCGGCTTGCAGGCCCCCATTTGACTCGAATTTTAGAGCGATCGACCGCAACGCCCGTTCATGGGCTGGCTATTGGGACGGTTACGACCGCATTTCTCCAAAGCAGTACGGCTGTCACCGTCATTGCAATCGGAATGGTCAACGCTGGTCTGCTTACTTTCCCTCGAACGTTAGGCATCATACTTGGCACAAATATCGGAACATGTATAACGACTGAGCTAATCGGTCTCAATTTAAATAAATTGGCCGTTCCCTTGCTGGTAACATCGGTCGGGCTATGGCTTATCACAGCGCTGTTAGGCGAAATCCGTTTATTTCCTGCACTTCGAAAGTTACGCTGGCTAAACATGCTTCGCTATTCATCTGTCGTCCTATGCGGCTTCAGTCTGCTCCTGACCGGTATGACAATGATGCAGAGCGTCGGCCCGGCTGTGCAAGAAAGCGACATGTTTGGCTGGTTTCTGGCGAAAGCAGACGACAGCTTATGGTGGGGGCTTGCGGCAGGCGCTATTCTTACCGCTGCAGTACACAGCAGCGCAGCTGTTATCGGCATCATAATGGGTTTTGTATCCATCGGCGCGATGCCTATCGAGCTTGGTGTCGCTGTTGTACTTGGCGCAAATATCGGCACATGCGCTACTGCCTTGCTAGCTTCAATCGGCGGCACGAAACCAGGTCAGTACGTGGCCATTTCTCACGTTATATTAAACTTAGGCGGCGCACTGCTGTTCATGCCGTTTGTTGGAGAACTTACTTCCTTATCCGCTTGGATTTCTGCCTCCGCTGCCGGGCAAATTGCCCATGCGCAAACGATATTTAACGTATTAAGCTCATTACTCGCGCTGCCATTCTGCTATTTGCGAGCTTTTCGAAAGCTCGATCCGTCAATTTGAGCTTAGTCCGTTTGTAAACCAAGTAATTGAAACGCTCCAGCTACAATCCGATGGTTGTTGTCATAGCCTGACTGCTTCTGACGCTTCCACGCTTCCTGAGGATCAAACCAGTCGACTCCGCGAATTTCCTCGACCTGCGCTTGTAAGGAACCGCCTACCGCTTCCACCAAATAATAATGAACCTCTTTATGTACCGTACCCCATTTATCATGCACATATTGATATTTGATCTGGTCAATCGGAGCAATGATAATCCCTTCAAGACCGGTTTCTTCGACGATTTCCCGCAAAGCGGTTTGTTCAACCGTTTCACCGGGCTCCATCTTCCCTTTCGGCAGCGACACCTTGCCGTATCGATCTTGAATGAGCTGAATTTGCAGCTTCCCTTGCTCGGTACGGCGGTATACGACACCGCCTGCTGAAATTTCCTTCATGTCCGTTTCCCCCTTGCAGCGTTTAATGATTAGTATATGCAGCAAAGGATTCCTCCATCTTTTCCGTTTAAGGAATCGATAAGCAAAGGAATCCCGGCATGCTTCTCTTTAGTTATGCTTTAACGGCTTCAGGCCGCTCCAGTATGAAAGTATTCATATCCATGACGCTGCCTTGTGCCTGCTTATCCTCAAGTACGCGAACTAACGTACCCCGGCATTCGTTGACGCCTGCTTCCATAATTTTGACCCGGCACAGCTGACCAATAAGGGATTCAGAGCCTTCAAACACAACTTGAATGTAGTTGTCGGTGTAGCCCATAACGAGCCCGGTGCCTGGAGCTCCTTTGTAATCCCGTTCCGGAATAACATCGAGCACTTGGCCAACATACTGCTTCGCATATTGCAGCTGCATTTTCTCGGACAAATCAATCAGCTTATGGACACGTTCATTTTTCACTTCTTCATCTACCTGCTCATCCATCCGCGCTGCCGGTGTTCCCGTACGTTTGGAATAAGGGAAGACGTGCATTTCAGCAAATTGAAGCTCCTCCATAAAGCGGAAGCCGCTCTCGAACATTTCTTCCGTTTCACCCGGGAACCCGACGATGACGTCTGTTGTTATAGCAACACCCGGCATTGCCTCGTGCAATCTTTTGATTTTCGCAGCGAATTCCTCAGTTGTATATTTGCGGCGCATCCGTTTCAATACGGAATTCTCACCCGCTTGCAGCGGGATGTGAAGGTGACGGCACATTTTGCTGGAACGATTGAGCACATCTATCATAGCATCGTCAATTTGACTCGCTTCAATGGAGCTGATCCGGATACGCTCAAGACCTTCCACCTTGTCCAAATCCCATAACAAGCTGGTCAGATTGTAGTTTTCCATATCATCGCCATACCCGCCGGTATGAATACCGGTCAATACGATTTCCTTGTAGCCGGAAGCAACAAGCTGCTTCGCTTGCTCTAGCACGCTTTCCGGAGCACGGCTCCGGGAAAGTCCGCGGGACCATGGAATGATGCAAAATGTACAAAAATTGTTGCAGCCTTCTTGTATTTTCAAGAAAGCGCGTGTCCGCTCAGAAAAATCAGGCACGTCCAGCTCTTCAAAATCGCGTGTCTTCATAATATTGCGAACAGCGTTAACCGGCTTACGGTCGCCTTGAATTTGATTTACAAACGTCATAATCTTCTCTCGGTCTTGCGTTCCGATGACAAGATCGACGCCTTCAATCGCCATAATCTCTGCCGGAGACGTTTGAGCGTAACAGCCCGTAACCGCAATAACCGCATCCGGATTGCGGCGAACGGCGCGGCGAATGATTTGACGGCTCTTCTTATCCCCTGTATTCGTTACGGTACATGTATTAATAAGATAAACGTCTGCAGTCGATTCGAAATCGACCTGCTCGTAGCCTTCATTTTTGAATAGCTGCCAAATCGCTTCCGTATCATAGAAGTTTACTTTACAGCCTAGCGTATAAAATGCGACCGTTGGCATAGTGGTCACGCTCCCCCCATTTCACCAGATTCATATAATAAGCAGGTTAATCCGACGATACCCGCAGTTTCCGTTCGTAAAATCCTCTTGCCCAGGCCGACTAAAACGGCACCCGCCGCCTCCGCCTCAGCTGCCTCACGCTCCGTAAAGCCGCCCTCTGAACCAACGATAAGCAGCACGCTTGGCGAGCTTACATCTTCTGATCCCTCTTGCTGCTTCTTCCACTCTTGTACGGCCGAACGAATTCCCTTCCCGTGCGCAGCATAACCCTCGCGCTCATAGCAGAACAAAGCCAGGTCATACGAGTCTATCGACTTCATAAGATCCCGCCAGCTATGCACCGGCTCAATTTCCGGAATACGATTTCGATGCGCTTGCTCCGCTGCTTCCTTTGCAATTTTGCCCCAGCGTTCAATCCGTTTTGCTTCCTTCTTGCTGTCGTACTGGACGATCATTCGCTCTGACTGAAAAGGAACAAACGAATAGGCTCCAATTTCTGTCCCTTTCTGAATAACCAGCTCCATCTTGTCGGCTTTAGGCAAGCTTTGAGCAATCGTAACCGACCAGCTGGACTCGCTGTCCGAACTTAGCATCTGGACTATATCTGCAGTAATCTGCATAGGTGAAGCTTCACGTACGGCAACAAGCGCAGTGCGCGACTGCCCGTCGCTGACAATAAATTTATCGCCCGGCTTCGTACGCATGACGCGAACAGCATGATGCGCATCCTCGCCAATTATGCGGACATGGGAGTCCCGAAACTGCTCAGCCGCTACAAAATATCGTTGCATCGTTGTTGTCCAACCACCCTTAACCAAATTCCATCCTTCATAATAGCATGTTTTACTTTGAAAAATCTATGATAAACCGTTGCCAGTCTAGACGTGTTTACTTTCGTAACGACAGCATTCTGACTGCTAGAAAAATAAATGGTTTGCTACTAAAACCGTGTTTCTGATTAAAACATCCGATAAATTTAATATCGGATCTAACGTCACCCTGCGCAGCGGCGGGATAAACACGATAAGGAGGAAAATAAACATTCCCCACTGCACATTCTGATCCATTTTATACCGGATCTTAAGCGGCATTAAATCCGATATGATTCGGTATCCATCAAGTGGAGGAAGGGGTATTAGGTTAAAAACAAATAATAAAAAATTCAGTGAAATAACATAGCTGAAAAAACGTTCCACTGCCATACTTACACCGACAGAGCTTTCATTCAGCATGCCCGAAGCGCTGATCGCCACAATCATAAAAACAGCAATCATACCAATTAACAAATTACTGAGTGGTCCCACTGCTGTCACAACTATGCTCATTAACCTGGGATTGCTGAACTTGCTCGGATTAACAGGAACGGGCTTCGCCCATCCAAAGCCTGCTATCAAAATTAGAATGGTCCCTAAGACATCCAAATGGACGCGAGGGTTAAGCGTTACACGTCCTGCATTATATGCCGTATCGTCACCAAATTTATACGCGCTGTAGGCATGAGCGAACTCATGCACCGTGAAAGCGATAATAAGAGCGAGTACCAGAAACGGCAGATCCTCTAATGGGTACCTCAGAAAGCTCTGTAAGTCCATCAAACCACCTGCGGCTTTCTCGCTACGAATGCAATCCAATCCTCATCGCGGCGCTTCTCGACAATTTCGAAGCCTGAACGGATCAAACCGTCTTCCACATCGGTTTCTTTATTTTTGTATACGCCTGAAGCGATATAAAAACCGTTCGGTTTCAACGCAGCGTAAACATCGTCAACGAACAGCAAAATGATTTCCGCTAAAATATTAGCAACGACTAAATCAACCGGTAAAGACACATGGAGCGTACCGCTAGCCATGCCCGCTTCGCCTTCCTTAAGCACGCTAAGCAGATCGCTTAGCCTTACTTCGATTTGGTGCGATAGATCATTAAGCTTCACGTTCTCCGTCGCGCTGGATACTGCAACCGGATCAAGATCAAGCGCAAGCACGCTCTTTGCGCCTAGGCGGCAAGCACCGATTGCCAATATTCCTGAGCCTGTGCCTACGTCAATCATTTCTTCCCCGCCGCGAACGACTGACCCAAGAGTCTGCAAGCAAAGCGCTGTCGTAGGGTGCGTTCCCGTTCCAAAAGCCATACCTGGATCCAACTCAATAATGCGCTCATTCGGAGCTGCTTCGTAATCTTCCCAAGTAGGTTTTATGGTCAACGTGTCAGACACGCGAATCGGCTTAAAATACTGCTTCCACGCGGTTGCCCAATCCTCGTCGTCTACGGCAGCGGCCGAATATACGACATCTCCTGGGTCAATGTCAAATTCACGCAGCTCTTCGATACGGGGCTTCAATACTTCAATCAATGCATCGGTATTCGTGTCTTCCGTAAAATACCCTTTTATAATCGCCTGACCTTCGGGTATATCGTTAAGCGGCAGCTCATACCATTGTCCTAGCGACGTATCACGCGGCTTGTTAAGCGTTCCTGATTCTTCAATGGATACGCCACCGGCCCCCATTTCATGCAAAAAGTTCGAAATCATCTCCTGCGCCTCTTCGGTCGTAGAGATGGTTAGCTCATGCCATTTCATATGTATTATCCTCCAATGCTAAAAACCTAACATCTATTGTACACTAGAGTAGTACCTTTGCACAAAAAAATCAGAGTGTAAAATATTCGAACCGCCGATGCCACGACATCTCCCGAAACCGGCGCAAACGTAATACAAAAAAGAGCCTGCAAGCAAACGCCTGCAGACTCTCTTACTCACATAACCGTCGTATCTGTATTTCCGCCAATTTGATGAATGAGATGAAGCGCCCGCTCGGCAACCTCTTCATCCACGGTTGCTGTCAAAATACCGCTCTCGAATAATCCGTTTACTTCGAATGCGCGCAGCGCTTGCAGCTTATGCAAGGCTTCCTGGGCAGCGCTCTCGCCTTCGAACATTGCTCGTATTTCAATCTGACTCATGGCTAATCTCGTTACGTTGATCTGCAGCAGCGGCACGCCGGGCAGCCTGACGATCAGCTTCATCGGCAAGCTCCTCGGAAAACTCTACATCCTCGTTTTTTGCTATAGGCAGCTGAGCGAAGTTTATTTTTTCAAAATCGTTTTTATCAGTCATTTTATATCCCCTCCAGATGTTTATCGTAGTATGGTTTTCCTACCCGAATAGGATATGTTTGTCCCTAACAAACTATACTGTCATTGGACGAAAAAAGACGTTCCGGGTTATTCACCGCGGAACGCCTTTTTCATACGCTCGAAAATAGACTCATGATGCTCTTGTTCATTAGATGTATCGCTGCTCAGTCCGCCGAATTGACGCAGAAGCTCCTTCTGTTCATCCGTCAAATTAGTCGGCGTAACAATGGTTACCTTCACATGCTGATCGCCTTGACCGTAGCCTCGCAGCTTAGGTACGCCTTTCCCTTTAAGACGGAAATACGTTCCTGTCTGCGTACCGGCCGGAACCTTCAGCTTCACCTTCTCCGTAAGCGTTGGTATCTCGATCTCGTCACCAAGCGTCGCCTGAACGAACGTGAGTGGAACCTCGCAATATATGTCATCTCCTTCGCGTTCGAAAAACTCATGCGACTTCACGCGAATGACAATATACAGATCGCCTGCAGGTCCGCCGCGCAGACCGCCTTCGCCTTCACCGGACATCCGGATTTGAGCGCCGTCATCAACACCGGCTGGAATGCGAATATTAATTTTGCGTTGACGCTTCACTTTACCTGCTCCATGGCAAGTTCCGCATTTATCTTTAATCACACGGCCGGTGCCGCTGCAATTTGTACAAGCACGGCGATTAACCATGCGCCCAAATGGCGTATTTTGTACAACCTCTTGCTGCCCGCTGCCTTTACATACCGAACAGGATTCCGGTTTCGTACCCGGCTTCGCCCCATTACCATGACAAGTATCGCATGTTTCCGTTCGGGGAATCGTAATTTCCGTCTCTTTACCGAAAACAGCTTCCTTAAACTCAACGGTCATCGTATATTGCAAATCATTACCGCGCTGCGGCGCATTCGGATCACGGCGTCCGCCGCCTCCGCCAAAAAACATATCGAAAATATCTCCGAAACCGCCAAAGTCTTGAGCGCCACCGCCTCCCATACCCTGATTCGGATCCACATGTCCGAACCGGTCATAGGTGGAGCGCTTGCCGTCATCGCTCAGCACATCATAAGCTTCCTTCACTTCTTTGAACTTGGATTCAGCATCTGCCTCCTTGTTCACGTCAGGGTGATACTGCCGTGCGAGCTTGCGGTAGGACTTCTTAATATCATCAGCTGAGGCATCCTTGCCGAGACCGAGCACCTCATAATAATCACGTTTTGCCACCTGTTCTCACCTCCGCTATATCATATGATTCCATGTGCATAAACGCACGAAAGGAGGTCAAAGCCAGGTAGCGCCTGTCTTTGACCTCTCGCCCGCTACACTTTATTTCTTATCGTCAACCACTTCGTAATCAGCATCGACTACGTTGTCTCTACCCTTTGCCGCACCTGCTTCAGGCTCTGCGCCTTCAGCAGCTTGCGCTGCTTGAGCTGCTTGCTCATACAGCTTAACGGATAACTGTTGTACGATTTGCGTCAGCTCTTCAGTAGCTGCATTAATTTGCTCGAGATCGTCAGTCGCCAGTGCCGCAACAACCTTCTCTTTTGCTGCATTTGCTTTTTCGATTTCGGAAGGATCTACTTTATCGCCAAGATCTTTAATTGTTTTGTCAACGGAGTAGATCAATTGGTCTGCGCTGTTTTTCGCTTCTACAAGATCACGGCGTTTGCGGTCTTCTTCCGCGTTCAGCTCAGCATCCTTCATCATTTTCTCGATTTCCTCATCACTCAAGCCGCTCGACGAAGTGATCGTAATTTTTTGGCTCTTGCCTGTTCCTTTATCAAGAGCAGATACGTTAACGATACCGTTCGCATCGATATCGAAAGTTACTTCGATTTGCGGTACGCCGCGCGGTGCAAGAGGAATATCATTCAATGTGAAACGGCCAAGCGTTTTATTTCCGTTCGCCATAGAGCGTTCACCTTGCAGGACGTGAATTTCTACGCCTGGCTGATTATCCGCATATGTCGAGAATACTTGCGATTTGCTGGTAGGAATCGTTGTGTTGCGGTCGATCATTTTCGTGAACACGCCGCCTGCAGTCTCGATACCAAGGGACAATGGAGTAACGTCGAGCAATACAACGTCTTTCACATCGCCAGTCAGAACGCCCGCTTGAACAGCTGCGCCCAGGGCAACAACCTCATCCGGGTTTACGCCTTTGTGCGGCTCCTTGCCGATCAATTTTTTAACGGCATCCTGAACGGCAGGAATACGAGTCGATCCGCCCACAAGAACCACTTTATCGATGTCGCTAGGGGACATGCCTGCATCGCTAAGCGCTTGACGAGTAGGTCCAAGCGTACGCTCAACAAGTCCGGCAGCAAGCTCTTCGAATTTCGCGCGTGTAAGGCTCATTTCCAAGTGTTGAGGAACGCCGTCTACCATTGTAATAAATGGAAGCGAGATAGCAGAAGTCAACACGCCGGAAAGCTCTTTTTTCGCTTTTTCAGCAGCATCCTTCAAACGTTGTACAGCCGCTTTATCTTTGGAAAGATCAATCCCTTGATCCTTCTTGAATTCATTTACAAGGTGGTCGATTATCACTTGGTCAAAGTCATCGCCGCCAAGCTTGTTGTCGCCGCTTGTTGCTTTAACTTCAAAGAAACCGTCGCCCAGCTCAAGGATCGATACGTCAAACGTACCGCCGCCAAGGTCATAAACAAGGATCGTTTGATCTTCTGTTTTCTCAAGCCCGTATGCAAGTGCAGCCGCTGTCGGCTCATTGACGATACGAAGAACTTCAAGACCGGCGATTTTACCTGCATCCTTCGTCGCTTGACGCTGGCTGTCGTTGAAGTAAGCAGGAACGGTAATAACCGCTTGCGTTACGGTTTGGCCCAGGTAAGCTTCTGCGTCGGCTTTCAGCTTTTGCAGGATGATTGCGGAAATCTCTTGCGGCGTATATTCTTTATCATCGATTTTTTCTTTGTGATTCGTACCGATGTGGCGCTTGATCGAGCTGATCGTACGGTCAGGGTTTGTGATCGCTTGACGCTTTGCCGTTTCGCCGACTACGCGCTCGCCATCCTTCTTAAAACCGACAACCGAAGGCGTTGTGCGGTTACCTTCCGGGTTTGGAATTACGACGGCTTCCCCGCCCTCCATTACTGCTACGCAAGAGTTAGTTGTACCAAGGTCAATACCAATTACTTTACTCATCGCTTAGTTCCTCCTAGATTATTAGTTTTGAAGCAAAGCCTACAACGTAAGCTTAATTTTTTCTGATTTATTAAAAATGAAGTCATTGCGCTTAGCCGCTTACTTTGACCATTGCAGGACGCAGAACCTTCTCTTTTAAGATGTAGCCCTTCTGCACTTCCTCCACGACAATGCCTTCCTCATACTCATCGGATTCAACTTGCATAATCGCTTGATGGAACTCAGGGTTAAACGGCTCTCCGACGACGTTCATCGCCTTAAGGCCCTCCTGCTCCAATGTTTGCTCCAGCTGACGGAAAATCATATCCACGCCCTTGGCGAGCGATTCAAAATCACCGTTTACCGATGCTGCAGCAACAGCGCGTTCAAAATTATCTACAACAGGAAGCAGTTGGCTAATCAGCTTCATAGAAGCATACTGTCCGAGTTCTTCTTTTTCCTTCATAGTACGGCGGCGGAAATTATCAAAGTCCGCTTGCGCACGTAAGTATCGCTGCTGGTTTTCTTCAGCCAGCTTCACTAGCTCCGCATATCTCGCATCTTCTGCCTCATCTGCAACAGCTTCTTCAGGTGCTTGCTCCATTTGCTCGGCAGTTTCTACTGCTTCTGCTTCGACTGCTTCATTTTGTTGTTCCTTCGTACTCACCATATCACCTCCTTAAAGTTTTGCGAATGCAAAACTGCTTCGTAAGTAAGCCTTGGCTTAGAAATCATTTATACCAGCGGCTCAAGAGAACCGCCATATCTTTGGATATAAGATCCAAGAGACTAATGACTTTGCCATATTCCATCCGTGTCGGTCCCAAAATGCCGATCGTTCCAAGAGACTGACCATCAATCGCATACGTTGCAGTTATTAGACTGCAATCACTTATTGCCTTGTGGTCATTTTCTGTTCCGATACGCACTTGTATACCTGACGGCAGGCCGGAAAACATTTTCATGATAGTAGGTGTTTCATCGAGCAAATCCAATATTGTTTTTACTTTGTCAACGTCTTTGAACTCTGGCTGCGTCAGCATATTCGTCGTACCGCTCAGGAAAATACGATGCTCGTCTTCATTCTGAAGCGCATGATCGAGTACCTGCAGCAGCTGCTCATAATGGTCGACATGTCTTTCAAGCTCTTGCCCTACCTCGGTGTAAAGCTTTGATCTTAAACGAATTAAAGGAACGCCCACCAGCTTCGAGTTCAAAATGTTGACGACCTTTTCCATGTCCTCCATCTTGATGCCTGACGGTATCGAAATCGTTCTGTTCTCGACATGTCCGGTATTGGTCACGATTATGGCAACCGCCGACGTCTGGTCAAGCGGCACAAGTCCAAAATGCTTGAGTGACGTACTGAACATTTCCGGTCCGAGCAAAATGGACGTGTAATTCGTCAGATTGGACAAAATCATCGCTGTATGCTGGATGACTTGCTCCATTTGATTCATCTTGTCCGTCACGAACGAGCGAACCATTCCGATGTCATTCTCATCCACTTCACTAAGCTTCACTAAATGGTCTACATAATAACGGTAGCCTTTCGTTGATGGAACACGTCCTGCTGACGTGTGCGGCTGCTCCAGAAAACCAAGCTCCTCCAAATCCGCCATTTCATTACGGATCGTGGCCGGGCTGAAACCGACATCGCCGCGCTTCGAAATACTTCGTGAACCGACAGGTTCAGCCGAGCGAATATAATCATCCACAATCGCGTGCAATATCATCCGTTGTCGTTCAGTCAGCATTCGAATTCCCCCTACGCAAAATGTATGTACCGCTAATTCTGTTCCCCATCGTTAGCACTCAATCGATTCGAGTGCTAATCATTAATACAAAAATACCAAACCAGCTTGACGATTGTCAAGTCAGTTCAGCATTTTTGTACGGCTATTTCATCGCAGGCATGCTGGTGATACATGAACTTTCATCTAATCGAAGTAGTTATCTAAATTAAAACATTACTGTCGATTCATTTGTAATGGTAAAAGGATAACGGTAATAAGTGGTGCTATGTCCTCTATTTCTGCTTTACCGACTAAAAAGACCCAAATATTCCCCTATTGTTTTGTTACTTCCACCAACTTTATGAATAAAATCACAAATTACCGCTATATACTCTCGCCTTGCGCACTATGGATAGTCAACGTTTCTTTTTCAAGTAATAGCCGTCGTGTTCGGAGGATCAGAAAAGCCATTTACTCGCTTTTCAGTTGTAGTACCATCCTAATCATTTTCACTTTGTTACCTGCCAAATCTTCATCATACTCATTTATTATTTTAAAACCTTTTGCAGTGTAAAAGTTCTTACCCGATGTATTTAGACGTTCAACATTAACAAATACGTTTGATACAGCACTTAGTAAATCAATACCCGCATTTAAAAGTTTTGTACCTATCCCTTGTCCATGCTGTTCAGGATAAATATAAATGGAGCCTAGCTCAGCGTCATTGCCATTCTGATGTAGAAAAAAGTCAGCAAATCCAACAACTTGTATTCCCCATATAGGATATTTGTGTTTCGTCTGTTATCAAAATATAATCCATTATTTCAGCAACGCATAGTGCCAATGGGAATTATATATTTTATTCAATTTGGAAAAGATCATAAGAAAGGACCATGAAAAGGAGCGAACAAGTTGGAAATGTGGTATGTATGGGAATGTAATCAATGCGGTTCAACAATGACATTAAACTACGATGCGACTGAAGAAGATTATCACAGGATTAAAAATTGCGGATGTAAGCATGATGGTCTATATGAGTGGAAATATAACTATGATGAGGTACATAACAATTAAGAAGCGCTTGATCAAATGTCTGCGAGGACTTTTAGCCGAAATAAACCTGCGGCGTTTGTACGCCGCAGGCTTGTTAGCTTACTTATTGTATACGACTTCCGTTCCCGCGATAAAATCGTGGATGGCCCGTTTATCCTCCCGCAATCCAACCATAAATGCGCTGACAATTGCCGCTATTCCCAAGGACAAGGCATAGGCGAGGCCTCCAACAACATTACGCAATAACATCGTGCCTAATCCGGGCGCCGTTCCATCCAGCTTTCGAATTTGAATTCCGCAAATCCGCTTCCCAATTGTATAACCGTTCCAAAATACCGGAAGCAGCAACGAATAGAGAAACGAAATCACATCTGTGAAGAACTCTCTTCCGTCTCCCCCTGTAATAAGTAAGGATAATAAATATAAGGGTAAGCCAACAATCAAGCAGTCCAACAATGAAGCTCCTAATCGTATCCAAAATCCAGCGTTCATATGTAATCCCTCCTTTTTAACCTTAAATGTATTACATGTTTATTGCCGCAAGAACCGTATTATTAAAGTAATCGACGTACATATTTTTAAACGGCCTCTGGTGATCGAGCTCCACGGAAAGATGAACCGTTACCGTCTCATAAACCGGATCGACGCAGATAAAAGGACCTGCAGCGCCCCAGTGCGAATACGCGTCCGGCGAGAACAGGTCGCCGCCGTCGCGCTTCGTCCCGTTAATCGCCCACCCGTAGCCCCAGTAAGCTTCAGGAAACACTTCATCTCTGTAATGCGAGGACACGCCGGGAATTTGATTGCGCGTCATTTCTTTCACAGCAATCGGACTTAGGATCCGTGTTTCATTATAAATTCCGCCGTTCAAAAACATTTGACCGAATACAGCCAAATCCATGGCCGTTGAGTAGGCGCCGCCTCCCGGAGATACGGAATTCAATTGGTAATCGGTTTCTATCCACTCGGCGCATGGCGCCTCTGGCGTACGTCTGACGACTCTGCTCCGAACTTCCTCCGGAACACGATAAAACGTATTTTCCATTCCAAGCGGTTTAAACAGCTTTTCCGTTACGAACTCGTCATAAGCTTGACCGCTGACTCGCCGTATAATTTCACCCAACAACTCGTACCCGTATCCGGAATAAGACATGACAGAGCCCGGCTCGCAGCTCAGTGGTGCGATTCCATTCTGCCGGATAGCCTCGCTGTCTAGTCCTGACGTATGTGTCAACAAATGATGCACGCAAACCTTTGATTTTCCTTCTCCCGTAAACTCGGAGATATAATCGGAGACGGGTCTATTCAGCCCCAGCTTCCCTTGCTCAACTAACATCATAACAGCTGTCGCCGTAAACAGTTTTGTAATGGAGCAAAGCGGAAACAAAGCGTCGACGGTCAAGTCGGCGGCACCCGGTTCGGGTCCGAACTTACCATCGGCTTGATGGACGATCATAGCCCCCCTTCTTGCAGCAAAAATAACCTGTGCCGGCGTAATTCCGTCGGAAACCATTTGAGCAGCAGCCGTTTGAATGCGTTGAACACCGAAAGCCGACACGCCTGCTTGTTCTAATGTACTAAATGACAGATGTTTCATGTGTATACCCCCCTGTACCATGAATGTTAATATACACATTAATATTATACAAATATATTAATATTCCTGCTTTTCGGAGCAGTTTATTGTTTCAAATAACGAATAAGAGGAGTTGTCATCAAACTTTGACTGTATATTGTACAATCAACAGACTATATACGAATTCATGGAGCAGTTGATTGCATTTTATACAGCCAACTGAACTCCAAATCAGCACAATCGGGTTATTTTTGAGCATTGACTGTATGTTTTCCAGCCAAACACTGCTTTACTGGCATAGGCAGTGGTTTTGATTGTACAGAATCCATTCAAAAGAAGTTGGACGCACAACAAAAAAACCACTCTCCCATTAGTCCATTTATGACCTAATGCAATAGTGGTTCTAACCCCATTCTTATGCGGAAAATAGATAATATACGAAAAATGCTTTACCAATTAGAAATCAGTTCAGCATTTTTAGAACAGCTATTTCATCGCAGGCGAGCTGCTTCGGACAGTTCACGCAATCCTTCCACACTTTCTCGGGGAAGATCTCCTTCTCTACAACCTTGAAGCCATTTTTCTCGAAAAAGGATACCGCATACGTCAATGCCATAATTTTCGGAATTTGCTGTTCTCTCGCCTGTTCAATCAACGCATCGACAAGCTTGCTTCCGATCCCAAGACCCTTGTAGCCCTCAGTCATGCCGAGCGAGCGAATTTCGACCAAGTCCTTGCCCAGTCTCGTCAGCGAGCCGCAGCCGACAACCTCTTCGCCAATTTCCGCGACGACGAACGAATCGATCATATATTCAAGCGCTTCCCGGGTGCGAGGCAGCATAATGCCTTTCTCGGCATAACCCTTTATTAAATAAAACAATGTCTCGACATCGTTTGATGTCGCTTTTCTGCATGCGACCTGTAATGCCTGCATTTATGCCTTCGCCTCCACCCGTACAAGATCCAAATCAATATGAATAAATATACAACACAACGAATTTTTTCTCAAGATATTTTTAAGCGGTATATCCGATAAAAGCTCCAAAAACTTCGTTTCCAAGCAATACGCCTTTGTCAGTCAGTCGATAGATAGTATCTTCATCCGTCTTAACGGATTCCAACAGTCCATCCGCCATCAGTTTATTAATGACAGGACCAAATTTGCTCTCCAGCGTTTGACCGCCGAATTGAGCTGAAAACCGTGAAGCCGGCACGCCTTCGAGCAGCCGGAGCCCTACCATCATAAGATCCTCCATCGCTTCATCCTCCGGCACCTCGAGCTCCTCAAGGCGCGGAAGTCTTTCTGAAGCAGCATCAATATACGGTGTAATCCCCTTCAAGTTAACGTGGCGGATCCGATTCGCATAACCATGCGCGCCTGCGCCCAAGCCGTAATAAGGCTCATTACGCCAATAGGTAGAGTTGTGACGGCTTTCAAATCCCGGCTTCGCAAAGTTGCTTATTTCATAATGCGCATACCCGTTCGATTTCAACATATCCATCAGCAGTATAAACATATTGAACTCCTCCTCCTCAGGAGGCAATGGCAGCTCATTCCGTTCATAAAGCTTATGGAACAGCGTATTTTCTTCAACCTTCAAGCTGTAAATCGAGTAATGCGGCAATCCCAGCTCCATCGCACGGTTAACGCTATCAGCCAAATGCTGTACGGTTTGACCAGGCAGACCAAACATTAAATCAATCGACAAATTCGTAAAGCCGACTGAGCGCGCATTTTCCAAGCTGCGATATACATCATCCACACTATGAATCCGGCCGATCCGCTCCAGCAAGCCATTATCGAATGACTGAACCCCGAAGCTGATCCGGTTAACGCCTCCTGCTTTCATCGCGCTGAGCTTATCGATATCCGTCGTACCCGGATTCGCTTCCATCGTAAATTCCACATCCGGCGCAAGCGGAAAATAAGTACGGACCGCCTTTAGAAACCGCACCATTTGCGGCGGCGTTAGCACCGTTGGCGTACCTCCGCCGACAAATACGGTATCGATTTGCACGGGCGGCAGTTCAGCTATTGTCCGCTGCATCTCTTGTTCAAGCGCATCCAAATATTGATCGACCGGCTGTCCTTTGAGCACATAGGAGGTAAAGTCGCAATAATGACATTTGTTCGTGCAAAATGGTATGTGTATATATAAAGCGCGCGGCGATTGAAGCACACTCATCGTAATCTCCTCCTTCAATAGAAAAGAGGGAGAGCTGCGCCCTCCCTCATCCTCGTACGGTTAATCCTCGTCGATTTTGAGCACCGCCATGAACGCTTCCTGCGGCACCTCTACGCTACCAACCTGCTTCATCCGTTTCTTACCTTCCTTCTGCTTCTCAAGCAGCTTCCGCTTCCGGCTGATATCACCGCCATAGCATTTGGCAAGAACGTTTTTGCGCATTGCTTTAACTGTCTCACGAGCTATGACCTTCGTTCCGATCGAAGCCTGAACAGGCACCTCGAACATTTGACGGGGAATAAGCTCTTTCATCTTCTGGCAAATGATCCGGCCGCGGTGGTACGCGCGGTCGCGATGCACGATAACGGATAAAGCATCGACCTGCTCATTGTTGAGCATGATGTCCATTTTGACCAAGTTGGATCTGCGATAGCCGGATACCTCGTAGTCAAACGACGCATAGCCCTTCGTGCTCGACTTCAACTGATCGAAGAAATCATAGACGATTTCGGACAATGGCACTTGATACGTAATCGTAACACGGTTCGTATCCAAATATTCCATATTAACGAATTCACCGCGTTTATTCTGGCAAAGCTCCATAATCGCGCCAACGTAATCGTTAGGAACGATTATAGCTGCCTTAACAAATGGCTCCTCGACATAATCAAGCTTGCCTGCCTCCGGATAGTTCGACGGATTATCGATCTCCATCGTGTCACCATTAGTTAATGTAACTTTATATATAACGCTCGGTGCAGTCGTAATGAGAGGAATGTTAAATTCACGCTCAATACGCTCTTGAATAATTTCCATATGCAGCAAACCAAGGAATCCGCAGCGGAAACCGAAGCCAAGCGCCGTCGACGATTCAGGCTCGTATCTTAGCGATGCGTCGTTCAGCTCCAGCTTCTCGAGTGCTTCGCGTAAATCGTTGTAGTCCTGAGTCTCGATAGGGTACAGACCGCAGAAAACCATCGGATTGATTTGACGGTAACCGGGAAGCCGCTCTGGAGCTGGTCTCTTCGCTTCCGTAACCGTATCTCCGACACGCGTATCCTTCACGTTCTTGATACCCGCTACGATAAAACCTACATCGCCTACAGCAAGCTCATTAACGATCGACATGCGCGGCATGAAAGCACCGACCTCAATAACTTCAAATTCCGCTCCTGTTGCCATGAAGCGAATTTTTTTGCCTGCTTTAATGCTGCCGTCCATAACCCGAACGTAGACGATAACGCCTTTGTACGGATCGTAGTGGGAGTCGAAAATAAGTGCTTTTAGCGGCTCGTCAGGATCACCCGTCGGTGCCGGCATTTTCGCGACGACCTGCTCCAAAATCTCCTTTATGCCGATACCCGCTTTAGCCGATGCAAGCACCGCGTCACTGGCATCAAGTCCGATAACATCTTCAATTTCCTGCTTTACCCGTTCAGGCTCGGCGCTCGGCAGATCAATCTTATTAATAACGGGAACGATTTCAAGATTGTTATCTAGTGCCAAATACACGTTAGCGAGCGTTTGCGCCTCAATGCCTTGGGCAGCATCGACTACGAGCAGCGCGCCTTCGCAAGCCGCCAAACTGCGTGAAACCTCGTATGTGAAATCGACGTGTCCAGGCGTATCAATAAGATTCAGTATATATTCCTCGCCATCATCTGCACGGTATGCTAAACGTACAGCTTGCAGCTTAATCGTAATACCCCGTTCCCGCTCCAAATCCATTTGGTCAAGAACCTGCTCCTGCATCTCGCGAGATGACAAGGCGCCGGTAAATTCTAAGATCCGGTCAGCAAGAGTAGACTTTCCGTGGTCTATATGCGCGATAATGGAAAAATTTCTAATTTTCTTTTGTCGGTCACGTACGTCAGTCATGCCTAACCCCCACAATTTCCAATAATACTGATCATTCCTCCTATTATATCAGTTAAGGGTTCACCCAGCAATGTGCATTATCACTTGGTCAATCCGTCGAATATCGATACGACGAATCGAATCCCCTCGCTTGACATGCTTTGGAGAAGCCCGGACGTTGAATCGGCAATCCGATTTACCGCCGGCTGGTCAACTTCGAGCGGAACTCCCGGAAGCCGCTCATTTTCTTCGGATAAGCTCTCAGCCTGTTCAGAAGGCAATTCCGAACCTTCGGCAAGCGCAGTAAGCCGCTTTACTTCCGCCAGCTCCTTCTCGAGCTGCGCAATTTTTTGCTGCTGGGCACGGACGAAATCGGTCGCAGCATCCGCGGACGGTTCAGGCTCCACTGTCTCGGCATATTCATCTACGCCTTCCATCGGACCGTATATACGCTCAATGCCTGCCGAAGACATATCGATACCGTATAATATAATAACCGCAAGCGCCCCGCCGATCACCGTCCATTTCAGCGCATTCCGTTTCATCTGCTCATCGTTCCTCTCTCTTAAAAGGTTATTCCCGTCAGCTCTCGTTCCCTTTAGGTGCCGACACCTTCTCCTCTGCCCAATAAATCTCGGAAATGACTTCCGCGAGCGCATCCGCAGTACGATACGATTCCTCAAGCGTATTATCTACCCCGCCGATCTCAATAAGCACACTGTCGGACGCGAGTGACTGATTGTACTCCGCATTGCCGCTTGCAGCCGTTTTGCCCCATATGCCTCGCGAAATACCAGGATATTTCTTATCTAAAGCTTCATGGATTTTCGTTGCGAATGCTTCGTTTTTTTCCCAGTTCGGATTTCTGTGGCCGATAATGAAATACAATTGCGCATAGCTCGTGCCATTAATATCGATCGTCGTATATTTACGTTTTTGCGAATCGCGGTGAATATCGAAAAAGAACTTTAAATCTTTATTGCTCGCGATCGCTTCCTTGACTGTTTTCATCGAATATTTATACGATAATTCCCATCTGTAATTTTTGATCGCTGTCGGGTAATCCGTATTGGAATGCTGAGCGCCGATACCTTCTTCCTCCAGCTTTTGCGCCAGCCGCTTGCCTAATAGTGTAATGTTTTTCGTGCTGGAATTTGGATCCTTGCTCTTATCCGTTAGCACCGGGTACCAGGATTCGCGATTATGAGAGTGATAGATGAAGACGACTTTCGAGTCACCTGTCGTCGGCTTTTCGGTCGCTCCATTATCCCCGTCGACGTTACCGTTTCCGCCATTTCCGGCAGCCGGCTCCTCCTCTTTATCCGGAAGCGGATCCGGTTCAGTTCCTTCTCCCGCTGCATTCGTCCCTTCCCCCTCATGAAGCCCGGCGGTCGGGTCATCAGAAATCGGAGCATTGTCCTCCGGACCGACCGCTGTATCTGTGCCTACCCCTTTGCGAATGAGAAAAGCATCGTTTACACTCATGCCAGGCAGTTCACCCGCCAGCAAGCTCTTCGGATCACTCGGGTTAATATCCGTTAATGCACGCATAAGAAAAGCGCTTATTTGTTTGCTCGTAAAGGAATCCGTTTCGATGCTGCTATGAAAAGAAGGCATTTCCATCTCTAGCATATCCCCAAAAAATCCGCTGGATACAGCTGCAGCGAATCCTTTCATCGAATTAACCGGCGAAGCCGTCGACTGCTGGTGCGCCATTCCTGCAATACCGAGTAAAATAAAAAACAACGTTGAGCTAAAGGAGAGCAGCGCAAACGTCCGCCCGGTTACTAGAAATTGTCTCATTCGCTTGCTTTCTCTTGCGATATCAAGCAGCAAAATCTTTCGCTTCATCGGCTAACTACCTCCCGCTTCTCTGTGCCTGTGGCTGAGTTACTACTAAACTATGAGAGTGAGAGAGTTCATAGAACCGGATGAATGTGAAAGATTCGAATTTAATAGACTTCATATTTAAGAGAAAGAAAAACTGATATTCAAACCGTTGACCGTTTGAATATCAGTTTATGATGTCAGTGCGTATAAGCGGCTACATTATTCGTATCCACCGCTTCATGCAGCGAAGCATTAAGTCCACTCGCAATAATGTTGGCGATGTCCTCAATGAATTCATCGATCTCCTTCGGAGTGACAAGCAGATCGTGACCGACCGGGCTAAGCACTTCCTTAACCAGCTGCAGCCTTTCGTTTTCTTCCATCTGATTCATTAAGCCCATAATTTGATCGGTGTTGCCGCTATGATTTTTAAAGTGGTTTTGCATCATTTCAAGCGTATTGTTTACGATGGTTGAAGCATAGACAACGGTCGGAACACCGATCGCAATGACGGGAACGCCGATTATTTCTTTCGTCAGCCCTTTACGTTTGTTGCCGATACCCGAGCCGGGATGAATGCCGGTATCTGCGATTTGAATGGTCGTATTGACGCGCTCAACCGACTTAGAAGCAAGAGCATCAATCGCGATAACCACGTCAGGATGCGTTTTTTCAACGATGCCCTGTACGATCTCACTCGATTCAATACCCGTTATGCCAAGAACGCCTGGCGCCACTGCACTGACTGCCCGGTAACCTGGAGCTACCTGATCGGGCATAAGCTCAAAAAAATGGCGGGTAACCATCACGTTCTCCACCACAAGCGGACCGAGTGCGTCCGGTGTGACATTCCAGTTGCCCAGACCAACGATCAGCACACGTGCCATTTTGTTTATGGACAACCGCTCTAAAAACGATTCAAAATGTTTAGCGAATTGGGTCGCTACACGATCCTGCAATCCGGTGTCGCCATTACGCAAGTCAGGAACCTCGATCGTTACATAATGGCCTTGCATTTTACCGATCGCTTGAGAGCCTTCTTCATTTTGCACATGAAGCTGTGTAATGGTAATGCCGTTATCCTCCGTTGTTTCGGATTGAATACCAGGAATTGGACCGCCCCGGGGTGCCTCAGCCATTTCCTTTGCTTCTAATGCCAAGTCGGTTCTGACATTGTATAACTGCAAATCAAGTTCTTTCTCCACTGCTCATTCTCCTTTCGTGCATATGTACTTTTGTTATTGTTTGCAGAGGAGTTAATTTCATACACTTTTAAAAACGATGGACTCCAAGTAAGAATGCTTTATAAAGCGTTGGCGCTATTGCTTTTTGGGCAGGGGCATGATAATATATTTTAAGTTGTGTTGTCTAGGTTTCTAATGAATTTGTACCGCTGTAAACAGTTTAGGAGGTGAATTCCATGCCAAACATTAAATCCGCGATTAAACGCGTTAAAACAAGTGAAAAGCGTCGTGCTTTGAATGCTTCCCAAAAATCCGCACTTCGTTCGGCCGTTAAATCTGCTGACCAAGCTATCGGTGGCACTGATGTAGAGGCTGCTAAAGCAGCTTTGATCGCTGCAACGAAAAAATTGGACAAAGCAGCAACTAAAGGCCTGATTCATAAAAATGCGGCTTCCCGCAAAAAATCTCGTCTTGCTAAAAGGCTGAATGCCCTTTCGGCACAAGCTTAAGCAGCATGCAAAACGGCTTCACCGCTCTTAATCGAGTAGTGAAGCCGTTTTTTTGTTTTTATGAAATAGGTCAGGAATGGCGTTCCTGCTAAGCACCTTTCTCCATGCCGAGAGCTAATAAATAAAGCTCTAACCCTAGCGTTTTGTCGATTGCTCCGGTTTTCATCTGATAATCGAGCTCAGCAAGCGAGGCAAGAAGTTTACCTAATCTTGCCGTCTGAAATTTACGGCTTTTGTCCGCTGCAAGCTTAACCGCATAAGGATGCAAGCCTAGCTGTCCGGCCATCTGCTGGGGTGAATAATGATGCTGCTCAAGCTCTTTGATCTGCAGCATGATCCGTAATTGCCTTGCGATAAGCGCCGCAATTTTTATCGGCTCCTCCCGTCTAATAAGTAGCTCCCTATACAATCGGATCGCACGGTCAATGCGAAGCTCAGCTATAGCATCCACTAATGCGAATACATCCTCTTCAACGGTCGCAGCTGTAAGCAGAGATGCCTGTTCCACATCAATTGAGCCGCCTGATCCGGCATGCAGACAAAGCTTGTCCACCTCTTGTGCCAGCTGCTGCATGCCCGCGCCCGCACGAACGAGCAGCAGTTCCGCGGCCTCTGCCGTCATCGTTCGATTTTGCTCAGCTGCCCGCTTAATCATCCACTGCTTAAGCTGAGCGGCATCAAGCTCCGGAAAAGCAACCAGTGAGTTACGATCCTTTAAGGTCTTAACTAGCTTACGCCGTTCATCGAGCTTCTCCGCATGAACAGCAAATACGATGACCGACGTTTCTGACGGATATTCCATATATTGAAGCAGCTTTTCAGGTTTATGCTCTACCTTGCCGTTTTCCTTGCCTCCTGAAGCCAGAACAGATGCATCTCTAATAACAATGAGCTTTCGCTGCACGAAAAATGGCAGCGTCTCCGCTTCCAAAACCGCTTCATCAATCGAAGTCTCGGCCGTATCGAATTTGACGATGCCGAGCTCTCTTTCTTCTGCTGTAAACATAGCATCCGCCAGCGCTTCGATAAACTGCTGCAGACGAAAACGGTCTTTTCCGTACAACACATAAATAGGGCGGAATCTGCCGCCTTTTAATTCTTTCAACGCTTCCTTTGCGTCCATTCTTTCACCCCGTCAATAACTGCAAATATACGGCAACAAAGGGATGAGCCATAAAATGGCCTCATCCCTTTGCCGAACATCTATATAAACATCAGCAGGCAGGTCCATGGTACCGCCCTGCTGATGGTCATACGACGTTAAGGCTTCGTCGCAGACACTCTCGTTGCTAATACTATACGCTGAAGCGGACGAAAGTGTGCGAATACCTGTAAATTAATGTGCACCCTTTTTCTCTTGGCGGCTTACCAGGTCAATTACATAGATCTCGATTGCACCCTTCTCAACATGCACCTCATAGGTCAGTTGACTGCTGTCCTCCGACCAGACGAGGTTTGCCAGCTTGCCATTTTTGCGGGGTGACTCAAGCAGAAGTGTTTGGTCAGCCATCGTATAAATTTGGATCGAGTAGTCCTCAGCATGAGCGCTAAGCTTGCCATCTGGGGAAAGAAGTCCCTGCTCAGCAGCTAGTTTTTCCGTTTCAGACAGTTCTTTGTGATACAATTCGTGCGAATCGCCATACGATCCCGTAGAGCCTTCGGATGAGTTTGAGCCATCGCCGGATGCAATCCCATTGGTCCCGCCTTCAGATTGCTCAGAAGCCGGAGCTTCTTGAGCCGTGCTTTTATCTGAATTGCTGGTGGTCGTTTCCGACTCATCGGACGATCCGGAACGACTTTCCAATTTCAAATCACCATCATCGGTCGCCTTATCATCCATTGCTTCCGTTCCAACCTCGGATGCAGCTGCGCCGTCTTCAACAGTGATTTTCATCGCAAGCTCTTGTGGAGCTTCAGCTGCAGTGTCCATCGCACTAGCGGATTCATTAGCCGCAGAATTCGAACTTGCGAAGTCAGGAGATAAATCCAGCTTATATGTGACAAGGAATAGCCCGGCGACGATTCCGGCTGCGATAACCCCGCCCATCACGCGCATGGACGGCCAGCGGCGGTCCCGTTTCACACGGCGAGGCGTGACTTCAATAGATTCGGTGATGGATGAAGAGGAAGCCTCCGCTGCCGCTTCAGGCTGTCCGAACAGCTCGATCCGCTCCAATTGCGGCATGATTGCGTCCACCAAGCTGTAGCTGGGAACTACTTTCGGCAAACTCGTAAGCTCGGCGGATAACAGCTTAAGCCGCTCGAACATGGCTGCGCAGTCCGGACAATGTCTAGTATGATTTATCAAGACTTCTCTCTCGCTTTCATCGAGATCGTCGTCAAGCTGTCTTTGCATTAATTCCATCACCTCTTGACAATTCATCCCCGGACACCACCTTTCTGATAATCATGGAGTAACGTTTGCAGCTGCTGCCTAGCTCTGAATAAATAGGATTTTACTGTGTTGAGCGGCAAATCAAGTGAATCGGCAATTTCGTTATACGAGAAATCTTGTAAATACCGAAGGACGACAACCGCGCGGTGATGCTCAGGCAGCTTATCGATTGCAGTTCGAATGTCTTGAACAGCATAAGCGGACATCACCTCGTCCTCCACGTTTTGCTTTTCATGGAAAACCATGTCATGCTCATCTATCGAGACGGTCGGCTTATTTCTCCGAAACTTGTCAATGCAAATGTTTGTTACAATACGTTGAATCCATGTTTTGAATTGCGCTTTTTCCTCGTATGAGCCTATTTTCGTATAGATGCGGATGAGCGCTTCCTGCGCCGCATCAAGTGCATCCTGTTCGTTATTTAGTATATAATAGGCTGTCCGATAAACATGTGTTTCAATCTCTCGCAATAGAGTAATTAAAGCGTCGCGATCTCCCGACTGGGCGGCTCTAATAAGGCCCGGCTCCACCACGAAGGATCCCCCTCTCTTGCAACCTTTCTGACGAAATGGTTGCGATAAATGTTGCAGTTAAATGAAAGTTGTACTTTATTTTTTTTAGTGACAAGCTTATAAGACTAAAAGTACAGTAAAAAAAGAAACGCTTTTATTCTCTTTTATTTTGAAAAAACGAAATAAACTCCACATTAAAGGATACCAAATTTCTGGTACCTCGTATATAGATATCGGTTTATTATTGCATAAACAAGCCGCTCTCTGTCACCTTAAAACGCACCTCTCCATCCCTGTCCGTCCGCCATACTCCTGTCTCTGCTTGAGCAAGCCTGGACAAGACGTCCGGATGAGGGTGTCCGTAGCTGTTCGAAGCACCTGCTGAAGCCACTGCGCTAAGCGGCTTCCAATATTGCAGCCATTCCTCGCCCGTCGAATAACGGCTGCCATGATGAGCAACCTTCATAACGGAGATGGAGCCGGACGGCAAGGTGTTACTTAACTCATAAGTTTGCCGCTTTGGCAAACTTATGCTTCCAATTTACCGTGGCAAACTTATGCTTCCAAGAGTGAAGAATCCATTGGGATCACTAAACAGGGGTTGCCATGCGGCAACCCCTTCCGAGCTGGACTTCTAGAATACCTGTATAATGAATAATTTGGAGTTTGAATTAAAACGAGCGCCTCGGTACGATGGGGTTGCACATGAGCATAGCCTCAAAAATCCCATCCAGGAGGTCGCTCTACTATGAAGTTTAAATCGTATTGCAATAAACTGCCAGATAGTTTTTAGAGGAGTCCAAAGAATCATTAAAAATAGCGACGATACAACTCTTTACGACGTTCGCCCCGAAGTTGGGCATATATTTGGGTAGTGGATGCCTTCTCATGGCCAAGCATCCCCTGGATGAAATCTAAAGGTGCACCATTATCCAGTAGTTGGCAAGCGAATGTATGACGAAATCGATGAGGGTATACATTCACCGCAACCTGCCTCGGCTTGACATTTTTTTGACTGTCCATCGTATTGTAGGGATCGCCATCCTACGGATCGGATATGTTTCTGTTACAAATAGAGCTTTACATGAATCCTGTCTATCTCCCAGATATCTCTTAAACCATACCTTACACTCAGTCGTAAAATAAATCTCTCTCTGTTTTGAGCCTTTTCCATTTACAATTGCTGAGCAATGTTCCCAATCTATATCTTCGATGTTCATTTTCTGTACTTCACCAACGCGGCAACCTGAACAATACAAAAATTCTAAAAGAGCACGCTCTCGATTCGACAGACAAGAAATCTTAAGTTGGATAATATCTTCCTCAATCAAATGCGTTTTTCCGTTTTTGGTTCTCTTAATTTAAGAGATGGATTTCGGGCAATATGCCCTTCTTCAAATGCAAAACGAAATAGGGATCGCACAAATCGAATACGGTGTCCTAAGCTGCTTGGTTTTAACCGTTCTGCCTCTTTTGCCAATTATTCCTTAAGCAAGCTCAAAGATATTTCCTCAATTTCAATGTCACCTATTTCCCGAATGAGAATTCTCAATTGAAGAGAGTACGCTTTTAAGGTATGGGGACTAAACCCTAGAATTCGCTTATCGGCTTCATACAGCGCCCACAAATCGTTTAACTTCATGAAAAAGCCTCCCAATTATTTTTAATTCTAGCTTTGCTTGAAATGGGAGGATTTAATCTATGAAGTATAGCAACTTCCAATTTAATTTAGAATATTCACCTCCCTGCTGAAATATCCTTTCCGTTTTACTGCCATTTAGCATAAGTAAACAATAAGGAGCAGCTGCTTGGCATCTGCTCCTCATTGTTGAACTATAATACCCGTCCGCTCACGGCACCACAGATTATGGAAGTAATTGCGTTCTTCCATGGGAGCTTAATGACGTATCGTCAGTCTAATGCTTTATTTTCTCTAAACATGACTTACTCATGAATATTACGGCAGCACGATGGTTTTGGAATGGTACATCATTTCCCCGTCGGGAATGGGATCAAGTTCTTGTCATCGACCAATGACAAGAACTTGATCCCATAAATAAAAAAAGCCGCTATTTGCGCAGCTTTAATGGGACAATGTTCTTGACTTCCGACAATTGATCCCGCGGCAGCCTCATTGAGCTCTTGTATCCGTTAGCTCAAAGCCCTCTTTAACTTCCTATACTCCCGATCCAGAATACTCATAATTACATCAGACTCGAATTTATCTTCTATGAACGCTCCTTCACGTTCAACACCTTCCTTGATAAACCCACACTTTTCATAACAAGCAATCGCTCGTTGATTGTACTCCAACACTCTCAAATCCACCCGATGAAGCTTCAACTGTTCAAAAGCGTATTGTAATACAAGTTGAGTTACTTCCGTTCCTAATCCTTTATTCCAGTGCGAAGGATCAAATATCCCCGTTGCATATCGAGCTCTACAATCATGTTCATCTATAGTAAGCCGAGCGGTACCAATACACTTCCCCTCGAATTCAATACACCAATTTAACTTCCTAGATAAAATATCATCAAAGAATGCCTTTGCGTCCTCAAGAGTAAAAGGCTTTAAATTTCGAGTATCTCCGCCGTACATTCTTACAATTTCCTCGTTTCTTCCACAAGCTAAACGATCGAACATATCCTGTTCAATCGGCTTTCTAAGTATCACCCGCTGCCCACGAATTAATGGAGATTCATTCATGTTAACGTGCCTCCTTATTAAATTTGAAAAATGATTCTCCAGTTGGTAGTGCTGTCAATATAATCTTTATAAATTACTTCCCGTAACATCAATAAACAACAAGAGCTTCCAAGAAGCAAGCTCCTCCACTATCGTACCCAGTTAGTTCAGTACACTGACCCCTGTATGCATTTAATCCCTAAAGTATCTTTATTAGAAATCAATAAGTCGCAGGAATTAGGTAACGATCAACAAGTTCCCGGGGATCTTTAAATCGTTTAAGATGTTTAGATTGAAACACTGTCACAACCCGTCGCGCTGGAATTATGCGTATAAGAGTTCCACCTGCTCCGGATGCAGAAAACCCATCTTCTTCAATCCACCATAAGTACCCATAACGTCCAATATGGCGCGATGTAGATGTTTTAACCCATTCCTCTGGTACGACCTTAAGACCATTCCAATAGCCACTTTGTAGATAAAGCTGGCCTAATTTTGCCATATCTCTCGCTGTCATAGAAAGGGTTCCTATGCCGAGTTCCTGGGGGTCCTCTGCTTTCCAATAAGGAACCCTCATGTTGAGAGGCTGAAATAACCATTTTTCTGCCAATTCACCTACAGGCTTCCCAGCTGCACGGGATAGGCACGCTGCCGCTAAAAGAGAATCCGTATTTTTATAGTTAAAGTGCTGGCCCATGACATCTCGTACGGGTATCTTCAGACTGAACTCAATCCAATCCCGACTCATAGTTGTACGCTGCCAAATGGGTTGGGCATCCCCTGTTAAACGCGGGTAGTAAAATCCAGAAGTCATGGTAAGAAGATGCCGCAACGTTAGACGGCGAGTCTGCGGATCAATATCCTTGGTGTGTATCTCAGAAAAAAACTCCAGCACCAATTGGTCGAGACTGGTTAAAATCCCTTTTTCTAGGGCAATCCCAATTAATGCAGACAGAACACTTTTATTAGCTGACATAACTGGAACCGGATCGTCAGGTCCGATATTCCGATAATACCTTTCATGCACAATGCAGCCATCTCTCAATATAAGGGAACTTAGGAGATTAGGATACTTTACATAAATTTCGCGGTCAATCAATCCCAGCTGTATAGGATCCATCCCTTTTTCCTCAGGAGTTGAGACAATCCAATTTTGAGAATCCATTACAATTCGCCAACGCCCCTTCTCAAGTATTTACCGATTACGGAAGCTGGTAGGGATACCAGTAATTCCGGCGAACCCTCTGCGATTATTTCACCACCCTCATGACCACCGCCCGGTCCCATTTCAATTAACCAATCACATTGCGACAATGCAGACAAATCGTGTTCAATAAGTAATACGGTGTTTCCTCGATCAACTAAACTCCTTAATAAACTCATGAGATGTGTCACATCTGCACAACTGAGTCCGGTCGTTGGCTCGTCGAGAATATACATCATGTTCCCACTGCGGCCCCGTCCTAGTTCCTTAGCCAATTTGATTCGTTGTGCCTCCCCGCCACTAATCGTAGTAGCCGGCTGGCCGAGTCTTAAGTATCCCATTCCTACCTGTTGTAAAATTCTAAGTGGTCCGGAAATACCTGAATCCCCTTGAAAAAAGTCTATCGCATCATCCACGGACATTTCCAAGATTTTTGCTATGCTTTTCCCAGCAATGTGAATCTCCAACACCTCGGGACGATAACGTGTTCCACCACAAATGTGACAAGACCACCTAAATGTATTACCCCGCGTTTCTTTCTTGATAATACCTTCTCCTCCACATTCTGTGCATCCCCCAGTCGAATTGAATGAGAAGTCGCCCGAGCTTAATCCCATCTCCTTTGCTGCTTTTTGACTAGAATATAGGCTGCGAATCCTGTCCCACACGCCAATATAGCTGGCAGGTGTAGAGGTTTTTGATCGACCGATTGGTGCCTGCTTGACTAATGATACCCCTGTCAACATATCGGCTCCTTTCAACTCGGTACCCTTGAGTTCCTCAGCATCCTGTTCTTTTTCCTCATCATCCTCCAGATCAGCTTCTACGATAGAATCAAAGAAGTTAGCCAACAGGGGAACCAACGTGGAAGAAACAAGGGAGCTTTTGCCACTGCCCGAAGCCCCGGCAACTCCCACCATGCCCCCTAAGGGAAAGGACACTGTAATATCTTTCAGATTATGTACATTTGCATGGTAAACTGTTAGTCTTGGTGTATTTTCTGTTATCTGTATCCGATGACGTTGTTCTCCTACTCCTGCGTTAATAGGACTGTCACCTTGTGATATAAAAGCAGCGATTCGGGATTCAGTACAAGATAAATATCCTTCTAAATTTCCTTGATAAACAATGCGCCCGCCATCTTTCCCCGCACCAGGTCCAATCTCGATGATCCAATCTGCAGACCGAATAACGCTAGGGTCATGCTCAACGACAATTACACTATTCCCCAAGCTTTGTAACTCCTTCAGTCGTTTGATAAGACGATCTTTTTCCCTCTCATGCAAACCGACCGAAGGCTCGTCGAAGATATAGATGAGGCTTTCCAGATCCGAATCCAGATGCGATGCGAGGAATAAACGTTGCAGTTCCCCACCGCTTAAAGTCGGTGTTTGTCGGTATAAAGATAGGTGAGATAAGCCCACATCGAGAAGAGCATATATTTGCGTTCTTATCCTTTTCAGAACCTGAGCGAGATTAGGATCGGCCCTTACTATGCGACCAGACAGCTCTTCCCAAAAATCTGCTTGCTCACCTAATGTTTTTTCTGCTAACGTGCTAATGTTCAATCCTTCAATGGTGATGTTCCGGGCCTCTTCACCAATTCTGGTGCCGCTGCAAGAAGGACATATGCTGGATCCAAGGCCTTCCATTCCTGCTCCAATTCGATGTAAAAAAGGCATCAGTCCTTCGTATCCGACGGATAAATCCCCTTCCAGATACGCTCTTTGGACCTCGGGAGACAAATTAGAATAGATAAGGTTAGGATCAAACCCATAAGCTTTCCCAAGTCTCTTTAATCCATCCTTTAGCTTCCCTGGTGTCCTTCGTATTAACGAAACACTATTTCTTCCTTGAAGAGCTTGTTCTTCCGTTAAAGTCGATATCCTCCCTGTACCGAAACATGCCAAGCACATCCCTAGAGGTGAATTAAAGTTAAAATACCCGGTTGGAAGCGGCTCAACCCTATGACCACAATCGAGACATGCACGCCGTTCATCTGTCTCCCCACCACAGTAACATGTGTAACGACCTGCAAGAGAAAAAACAATTTGCATCAACCCTAATAACTGCGTACGGGTTCCTACCAAGCTTCGGGGATTCGACTGCCGTATGATCTGCTGTTCCACTGCTACTGTCGGTACCAACCCCGATATCTCGTCGAATCCTTCCTCATCATCAAAGGAACTTGTACCAACTGCCCGCTCATACCTGCGTCTTCCTTCTCGATAGAGGATATCAAAGGCCAATGTGGACTTTCCCGAACCGCTCACTCCGGTAATAACGACAAATCGCCCTTTAGGGATGTCTAAATCTAGGCGCTTTAAATTATGTTTCTTAGCACCCCTAATTCGAATAGTATTATTCACGAGCCACCTACTTCTTTGATTTCGATTTAAGTAACAATGATTATATCAAACGCTTGTTCGTATGGAAATAACTTCTTTTGACATTGCATGAACCCTTCATTTCGAAACTGCAGTCCGATTAATGGCATTCCCATATGCTACATTTACTACCATAACTACCGAGGGAGTTTAATAAAAAGAGCAGGCATCCGTAGCGCCTGCTCAACATTGAGTGTTATTCAATCCGTACCCGTTAGTTCAACAAACTAAGTTTTTGGTACGAGGGCTAAAACTTCCTTCATATAACTAGACAGAGACTCTAGATGGTTCCCAACGGGAATATCTCTTTGCTTTTCGGTTAACTGTGCTGCTGGTACCATAGAAAGCTGGGCAGCAACCACGCTTTTCTTTGGGTTTTCCTCAATAATATTTATCAATCCCTTTGATACAGATTGTATGTACTCACTTTTTTTCCCTTGCATGATTAAATCAAAGGTATTCTCCAAAAGGAAAGACTCAACTTCAATCTCTTTACCCTTCATTCTGGAGTAAGATAATAATTGATCCATCGTTCCATTAACAGTGTTCGGATTCGTAAATGTAACTATTATGGGCTGATTCATTTTACAGATATCTTCGAACAATGGCTCGTCAATTTTTATTATAGGGATTGGATAATAATGAACTTCTTCATTAAATATTGAAGTGAAAAAAGTACATGTAATTAAGATAGCGTCTACATGGCAATTTGTTATCCAATCAAGTGTCTCAGTAACTTTCTTTTCAATAATTTCTTTTGTGAAATCAGCATCCATTTTTATTCGGTCAAGACCTGGATCTACAAAATGAATTAATTCTACATCAAAAATATTCAGAGCTTTTTCAACGTGTTCAATATTTGAATAATGTGCATGAAAGCACCCAATTCTTTTCATACTTATGTCTCCCCACGATTTTCAAGAATTGTAACAATATTGAGTTGGATTTGTAAACTGTATTATCACTTGAGTTGTACAACTAAACTGCCAAATCTAGAATCCGTTCTTTCATGGTAGTTGGATGAAAAAAGCAGACTGCCGCTGCAATCTGCTTCATTCCACTATCCTACCTCGTTTAGCATTCAATGTCTCATTTGCTTTTGAACTCAATTAATCTTGAATTGCATTTTCTAGTCTCCAATAGTCTTTAACAAGCCTTCACGAAGCCTCATTAAATAATCTTCATACATATTAAGAGTATAAAATCATTTAGCCTTTTTTATTGAGCTTGCTGATATCGATGATGCGATAAATAAACTGGAACTTTGCGGAAACCGCCTTTTAGCTATCGTTATCCGTTAATCTTAATTCAATACTTAAAGCCAAGTTCGTTCCCATCTGGATCTGCAATCGTAAACTTAGTAACACCATACGGTGTTGTATGTAACTCTTCAACAACAGTTACATTATCTTTTAACGTATCCCAAAGTTTTTCTAGGTTTGAGACTTGGAAATTTACTCTTCCCTTTGATGGGTAACTTTCATCTTCTTGAATTGAAAAATCAGCACCGCCTTTTGATTCGAAACCAATGTAATACGGTTTATCTTCCGGGTATCTTACAGAAACTTCAAACCCCAGTGTTTCCTCGTACCATTTTGAAGCTTTAATAACGTCAGATACATTAATTCTTACATGAGTCAATACTGTCTTCATTCGTAAACCTTCCCTTCATTAATCACAAAATAATTCATGTATATTTCCGTCTGGATCAGAAAAAAAGGCTGTTGTCTGTCCCCATGGCATAGGACTTGGGGGTTTAACTGGCGTTGCACCTTTAGTAAGTATCTCGTTATAAATCACTTCTAGTTCTTCTTTTGACTTAACTGCAAAAGCCAATTCAAAGGATTGACCGCGTTTTCCTTCATTGTATGAAACATCTCCGGTGGTGTCAGCCAAAACTGATCGGCTACATATTGCAAATCGAATTGAACTATTTGTAAACAATTCAACATAGTTCTCGCTTTCATTCTCAGATTCAAATCCGAGTGCTTCCTTGTAAAAGCGTGATAACATCTGTACATCATGGGTCAGTAGCGTGACTAATGATAGCTTGGCCTTCATAAATAAATCCCCCTATCTAAATTAATCATGTCATACCTCCAAAAGCGACTACGGTATTTTCAAGTAATATTATATCACAAGGTACTAGTACTTGGTACTAACACTTTACGTAATACTGTCCATTAGCTTAACGCCGTATCAGTACATATGTACAAAATTTCTCCTTCATTGAATGCTAACGTCCCCTTAGCGTAAGGCTTTTATGGTACATGTGTTCTTATATTGATACTCGAATTAGATTGTGTGTGATCGATTCCCAACATACAAACGTTTAAAACTTATAGACCTTCTGTAATCCTCTTGGAACGACTGGAAACCTGTTTAAACAATTCCTCTTCATCAATGGTGAGAAACTGTCTGCCGTGCATTAGGGTTTTACCATTCACGATTGTCGTATCCACATCTCCACTATTCACGCTGTATGCAATGAGAGATTCGATATGGTGAATCGGCTGCAAATGGGGCTTTCTCATATCGATTAGAATAATGTCAGCCTTTTTACCTATCTCGAGGGTCCCAACTTCATCATGGATGTTTAACAATTTGGCACTTTCTCGGGTAGCCATATGAAGGGCCTGTGATGCCGGCAATCGCGTCGGATCACCGTAATCTAACTTTTGCAGCCAGGTCGCTGCTTTGATTTCTTCAAACATATCAACAGTCGTCGCACTTCCTGCTCCATCGGTACCTAATCCAACCGTTATGCCTTGCTCCATCATGTCTAAGACCGGAGCAATGCCACATCCGAGCTTTAAGTTACTGACAGGGTTATGGGAAACCCCTCCGTGCATCCCCTTTAAGAACCCTATATCACGACGGTTCAAATGCACACTGTGGGCTAACAAGGCGTGCGTTCGATCAAAGAGACCGATGTTATATAAAAACTCAGCTGGTGTTTGATTATATTTCTCTCTTATTTTAATCACTTCTTCTTTCGTCTCGGCCAAATGAGTGTGTATAGGTATTTTCAGTTTTTCTGCTAGTTCGATCACTTCCTTAAATGGCTCAGGCGGGCATGTGTTAAGGCGAATGTGGCCCCAACATGGTCGTGATCCTCCCGTCAGCCTTTCCACTCCAACGGTTGACCAGATCAAGGGCCTCGCTCATCCTTCTGCCTCCGTCATCCGCAAGAAAAACTAATCCACGGGTTAAAGATGCACGCATTCCGACTTCCTCAATAGCAAAGGCAACTTCATTCATATGGATATACATATCCGCAAATGTCGTCGTGCCGGATCGGATCATTTCAGCCATGGAAAGCTTG
Source organism: Bacillota bacterium (assembly GCA_051750645.1). Classification (GTDB taxonomy): domain Bacteria; phylum Bacillota; class Bacilli; order Paenibacillales; family Paenibacillaceae; genus Pristimantibacillus. The sequence goes on from JBNJJW010000003.1 coordinate 319,243, forward strand.
GCACCCCAATAGATATCTTCCGGGGTCATTTTGGCTTCCGCAGGAAGCATTTTCTTCTCCAACCAGTCCATGAGCTTGAGATCATCTGAGAAACCTCTTAGCAAACTCATCGGCGTATGTTGATGTGCATTAATTAGCCCTGGCATCGCCACCATGCCCGTTGCCTTTATTACCTCGTCAGCATCAGCAATTACTTCCGCTTGAATATCGGTAATTCGCTCTCCTTCAATTAATATATCCCCTACAAACGGAGCCTCATCATTCATTGTTAAGATGGTAGCGTCCCTGATCAGTGTTTTCATATTGCCTCCTATATCCTATCTGTAATACCATTAGCATAAACGCTTCCGTTACGTGAAGGTCAAGTTAATACATCTTTCATTTGAATTAAAGCTTCCCCACTAATTAGGTTTTAAAATTAATCCTGAAATTGACTCAATAGACTGAAATACTTTTACGTTACGACAATCTTTGTTGTCGAATGGGAAAGGCGGTAATTATGAAAATTAAAGAAGTCGCAGAGAAGCTCAACATTTCTCCCCGCGCCATTCGCTTTTATGAGGAAAAAGGATTGGTCATGCCAGATAAACAGGCGAACAACCAATACCGAGAATTCAGCGAGCAGGATATCTGGCGTTTGCAGACTATTATTGCGTTAAGGGAAGCAGGCATGACGATTGATGACATTAAAAGAGCTCTTGAGAAAATCGAGGGAGCGGACAAGCAGGAGCTTCAATACTACCTGGAGCTTCAGCGGTCGGTGATGTTTTCCAAGTGGCTAGAAATCAAGCAGATTATAGAAACCACCGATTATATGATAAGTATTTTAAAGAGAGAAAATACACTGAAGCTTGATGACATATACCAATTGGCTGAAGGTTCAAAAAGACTTCGTGAGCAGCGAAACAGTTGGCAGGATAAATGGGACTTTGATCGGTTAGCGAAATTCCATGATGAGCGTGTTTTAGATGATGACTCGTTGGAATATAAAGATTATGACAGAGCATTACAGTTAACGGTGAAATGGCTCTCACCCGTTAGCGGAGAGAAAGGGCTGGATATTGGAACCGGTACAGGAAACTTGGCTGGAAAACTTATGGAACAAGGCGCAGAAATGGTGGGAGTAGACCAATCGAAAGAAATGCTGAAACATCTCCAAAGGAAATTTCCGAACATGGAGACGAAACTAGGGAATTTTCTTGCCATCCCCTATTTGGAAAGCAGATTTGATTTTGTAGTCTCAAGTTTTGCCTTCCACCATCTAACTGACGAGCAGAAGGTGCTGGCGATCCATGAAATGCGTCGGGTTCTAAAGCCACACGGGCGTATCTGTATTACCGACTTAATGTTAACAGAAGAACAACAAGAAGCCATCAAAAGCGAAGACCTATACTATCCCTCACTCTCTGGTTTGTTACATCTGTTTGATGAACTTGGTTATCTGACAAAACATCAACAGATTAATGAGCTCCTGCACATCGTGTATGCTGTTCCTATAAGATAAAGACAGATTGCACTTTATTTTTATTTTTTAACAATACACCGCCATAACTACACTATCCTGCCCAATACTTCAATGAGCATCAAAAAGGAGCTGGCCTCACGGCAGCTCCCCCACTATCGTATCCGTTAACAAGCTGCCGTTGTTACTTTCATGGTAGCTTCTCGATTATTTTTTTAATAGCGTTTTTGAAGCACCCTGCAATTATTAAGACGAATCCCGTAATAACAAACAAAAAGTCATTACCGTATAAATCATTACCTGGATCATTTTGAATATAAATCCCCACCAATATTAATGCTATTCCAACAAGCATTGTCCTTAACGAATAATTCATTAACTAACCTCCCAGATTTTCGAATATTTCATATCTCATGTCGCATTTATTTTAACTGTTCGTTACTTTAACAATCGAAAAAGGAGCTGCCGCGAAGCAAGATCCTCCACTTTCGTCACCCGTTAGCTCAATGATTAATTAGAATTATCGTCCGTAAGGCCATATTTTTGTTACTTTAATAACCAAAAGAACAACTTCCTTTACAAGCTCCCAAAAACTAAGTGGTATTTTTTAAGAGAAGCTAAATCAGATTTATTCACGGGGAGCTTAGCATTTTCGCAGAATTGAATAAACTCGCCACAAGCTCGGCCAACCTCATTTTCAAATATGTCAATTGGAATAATGGGACTCAATATTTCTCGTGTAGTCGAAGAGATTACATAATCATTTTCATCTACTTCATAGTCTATCTGAAAGGTCTTTAATTGGTATCCTCCTACTACTGGTACTATATAAAAATCCACAGCCAAATCTAAGTAGGTAATCTTTGCATTTCCTTCTGATATCAACTCTTTAAAGCGAATAAAATGCTCCCAAGTCAATAATAATGAGGATGTGTCTAGCCGACCGCCTGCAAAAAGTTCACCATTAATATTGAGGTCAATGATACCGACAAAATATGTATCATCAGCTTGTGCAGCTAAGTTAGCTAGGGCTGTTTCGATTACACCCTCGTCGTTTAAACTTTGTGGGTGTTCGTACTCAAAATACATTCCTTTTTCATCATAAGCATCTATATAAGTTGTCATATTGAATTGCATCTAATCACTCCAGCTAAATGGGTTACAGAAATAGTTGCCCCGTTCAATCTAAATACAAAACAACATATAATATCCCGAAGAAAACTAATACCAAACCTATAATCAAAGTAAGTCATTTCATCAATTAATGTCCCAATTAACTAACGGCCATCCCCATCGGGTGAGCTATTTACATTCAATTCTACCTTTTCAGTTTCGCGTTATACTCCAGTTACCGGAGCGACGGCTGCCATTCGGCAGCCCTTTCGGCACTGAACTATCGTACTCGATAGCTTAATGATCTATGGCTATAACGGTTAGAAAATGGTTTTGACTAAGTCATAAATAAGAAATCCCAAAAATGTTGAAACATTTATTATTATTGACCATCGAATTATTTGTCTTAGAGACCTTGGAGTTTGATTTAGTTGTTTTGGATTTTGAAATCCATTTACAGCATCATAATGCTTTATTACATCATTAAAGCCTTGTCTGTCGGAATAATCAACAGTATTGTTATCTGACTGAGTTGTATGAATAGTTTTATCCTCAAAGGGATTGTACTTATTATCCATTTCACACCTCCAGAAAGATATTTGCTGGGTAATACGCTTCGTAGAGATTTGATGTCCGTTTATTCAGCTATTCTCTATTTCCATATTACTTCCATAATATCAACCTCAATAAATAACTAATTTCCTTTCATTTTTAGATAAGCAAAGATAGAAATCCAGAGGATGCAACCTAGTAAAATTTGAACTCCACTTTCTTCAATGTGGTGACCCTTTCCACTCAGCAATATTCCAGTAAAGAAACCCATCACGAGAATTACAAGCACTTCAAGAAATTTGGCTTTCATAAATATCAATATCTCCTTATAAAAGAATCCTACTAAGATTATAGTGCAGGGATAACTAAAAAACACATGGATATTGATGGAGTTACTATACTAACTGCCCTTCAGCATTGAATGCTATCGTACCTGTTAGTTGAACGGACTGCCGATCGCGATCTTACGGCATCCTGCAAAAGCGAAAAAATTCGTTGAATTATTCTGCAATCAAATTTTGAATTTCTTTGTAGTCATCTTCAGTTATTAATCCTTCATAACTTATTAAATTTAATGTGAATTGTACTTCTTCATAAGTCAATTTGGGCGTGACTTTCTTTAATTGTTCTTTTGTGACGGTTTTTATTTCAGTTCCAACAATTATTTTCTCAAATGATTCTGTTGGATTTTGCTGCGTACCCGTTTCAGAAATTTGACAACCAACCATTAAAAACATGAGGAAAAGCAGGAACAGAGTTGTCAGAAAAACTCTCATAAATACCCCCTAATTAAAGCTCTCTGTTACAGACTATATCAAAAATAAGGTTCTGACTTTTAATGAAAAGGCTATGTTAATTCTCAATGTTGATTTTCAGCCAAAAATATAACCGCCCCGTAAAGGGCGGTTATATAAGCTATCGTTCACCGATAGCAATGAATGTTAACCAACTGCTTTAATTTGTATAAACATATCAAATTCACTTTCACTATCCTCACCTTTATATCTATGGTCATAAACCTCCAAACAAATAAAATCGAACTGTTCGTAATTGTTTGTTCCGAGCCAGTTAATGAGTGAAAAGTTTTCACTGTCCAGATTAGTAAACAATCGACTGTAATTGCTCTATAATGCTTTCTTCACCGGAATCCATAATTCCTCAAAGTATTTACCATCGGGTGCAGTATAGTAAATTTCCATATTTGGCCCGATTGCATGGTCATAATCGGAGGATGGGAGCCATTCGCTATTCGCTTGTTTGAATAGAATGGGGATTTCCGCACCTATCTGGTCTGTTTTTTCACTTCTGAATACTGCCCAGGTGGCTTTCGGAATCTGCACGACTTTAAACCCTGTTGTATTATTGTCTGGCTTTTTCAATGCGCAAATCAAGTAGGGGTAGGTATTGTCGCCCAGATCGGAATAACCACATACTGCATTTATCACAAAGCTTCCATCCTCGAGTGGAAGACCACGACCATCTGGGTAACGCGCTCCTCCTGCAGCGTCAAATAATTTTTCGTAGTTGCCGTTTTGACGGCACTCGTCCCAAAAAACTGGAATTTTCTCGGTTTCATCGAGTCTGAAATTTCGTTCAATACCAAAAACTTCAAACGCTCCTCTTTCTTCAATCCGCCAATTCATAGCCTGAACTCCTTTGATTTTATTTTGGAAAGTAAGCACTTTTCAATAAGAACTGCTCACTGTCCAGATTTATCAATTCAACATACATTCAATATCTCCTCCCAATTATTGTAACTAATCTACCGTTAGCTCAACAGTAAGCCATCCGTCGAAGTCTGGCGTTCGTATCCTTCACAGAAAACAGGCATGAGGACACCAACATGTTTTTCTTATTCGACGCTGTGTTCTCATATTCCTTACTGTCGAGATAGCGGAACCACGCCAGGTAATGCTCCAAATACTTGGTTGCTACGCGGGCAAACCAGCCCGTCTTTATGCTTTTGCTCTTGAATTTCATCAATCACTCGGGTAGGAGCTGCCGCACCTTTGGTTTCCGATTGTAAGAAGCGAATAAGCTGCTGCTTGTCCCGAAGCTCTTAGCAAGTCTAATTAGTTCTTTCAAATCCACTGAGTATTAGCTCCGAGCAAATGAGAGGGTTTCTTGGACATCCATCTTTCCGTTAAATGTAATATTAACTTATCCAGGTTCAACAACTTGCCATTTTCCGCTTTTGTATTCAAAAATGACTACGTTCCGAATGCTCCGTTACCAGCTCTGTACCTAGAGCTTCAATTACTACTCAATTCATTGAAATTTCTATCTTCTCGACGCTTAACAACAAGCCACTAATTGTTTTGGGGTCAGACAAACCCGTTTCTTTTAATTGCTCATATGTCGCTTCAATTACCTCGACATTGTATCATTTTATGTAACACATGGGTTAGTAAGCAACAATCTATTAAAAAAGTGACTTTTTCAACAAGAATGGTATACAATTATTGGATATGAACAGACATATGAAAAGAGGGGACTAAATGTTCTTAAGTCGTGTCAAGCTTAAAAATTACCGTAACTTTATTGAGGCTGAATTTATTTTTAATAAGAAGTCGTTGATTATCGGTGCTAATGATGTAGGCAAAACAAACCTCTTAGACGCTATTAGATTGTTATTAGATAAGTCATTGTCGGAAAATGATTTAGAACCGGCATCAGAAGATTTTTGTGCACTGAATAGTTGTACTACTTTTGAAATTCTCTTAGAATTTGCAGATATAACAGAGGATTGTATTAAGGCAAAGTTCCCTGGTAGTATCAGTGACCAGAACATGCTTTATTTAAAATATACCGGTTTTAAAGAAGGGAAGCGTTATGAACTCTCAGCCGGTCGCTCAGAGGATGAGTTAGAGGAAATTAAGGGCAGGTTTTATCTAAAAGTATTAAATCTCAAGTACGTATCTGCAAATCGTCAAATTGATAACTTCTTAAAGAATCAGAAAAATAGACTACTTGAAAAATTAAAGAGTCATCGGACAGAAGAACAAGTTCAAAATGACGAGGCTCAATTGACAGATTTATTATCTTTGCTAACTGATGTTCAAGGGTTATTAGACAAACTATCATTTGTGGAAAAAGGAGGGAGTTTACTAAATGAAGAACTAATGAAGTTGGCAGAACATCACGTATCTCAGGAAATTAAATTAGGAATAGATATTCCTAAATCAAACGATTTGTTCCGTAAGATTCAATTACTTTCATACATTAATGACCAAGCTATTCAACTTGGTGGGGATGGTAGAAAAAACCAAGCCTTTCTTGCACTCTGGGCAGCATTAAATGAGCTAGAAAATAGTGATGGTCAACCTGATGAGGTCTCATTATTTTGCATAGAGGAACCAGAAGCTCACTTGCATCCTCATCAACAAAGAAGATTATCTGATTACTTAGTAAACAAATTAAATACTCAAGTTATTATAACAAGTCATTCTCCATTCATTGCAGCTGAATTCCAACCTGAGTCTATTATCAGGTTATACACCAATAAAGAAGACCACTCGACAAAAGCAGCTAAACGCGGAGCTTCACATGAGATACAAGAAAAAATAGAGAGTCTTGAATTTCGGCTAAATGTACTATCTTCGGAAGTGTATTTTAGTGATTGTGTGCTTTTAGTGGAAGGGTCTTCCGAAGTTATTTTCTATAAAGCATTAGCGGTAGCTTTAGAAATTGAACTTGACAAATTAAACATTTGCATTCTGTCTGTTGAAGGGGTTGGATTTAAGCGATATATTGAGCTTTTCGATGCCCTTGGGATTCCTTGGATTATAAGAACAGACAACGACTGTCAATTGGTTGTGGCAAAAAAACAAGGGAACTACTATCGACTATCTGGTTTGCAAAGAGCGATTAGTGTTTTAAAGTTGAAGAATGCTTTGCAACCTTCGTCTGTCAATCCAGCATATATGAAATTCATAACAGATAATGAAAGTGGCTTAACTCATCTCCCTGATTCTAATGAAAAATACAGACAAGAAATGTATCATAAATACTTTGGTGACCTCAAAACCAACGGAATTTATGTTGCAAACCTCGGTTTGGAGGAAGACTTATTTTATACATCTGAATCAGTTCGTACAAGCCTACGACAATTCTATGATTGCCCTGCCGCAGAATACACTGATGAAGACGTAATACAAAAGATGAAGGATAAAAAATCGACCCATATGTTCCACTTTGTAAAATCACATTTCAAATGCCTTTCTGATATTAATGGGTATGCAATCGCAGAACCTCTAATTCATTGCAAAAATATTATTGAGGAGTTACGACGTGTTTAACCCTACCCAACAGCAAATCCAAATTTTGAATTGTGATACACATTGTGTTGTAGCTGCCGGTCCAGGAAGTGGCAAGACAACAACGCTAGCTCATAAAATTAGCCAGGTATTAAAGAGCTTACGTTGGTATCAAGGGGTTATTGCTATATCTTATACAAATAAAGCCAGCGATGAATTAAAACGCAAATCAGAACAACTGAGTGATGATGTAAAAAACTCTTCGTTCAGTACAATTGATTCTTTCTGTATTTCTAATATACTATTGCCCTTTGGTAAACACTTCTTTGGATTACCTAAACAAAAAGTTACTGTAGACAAGAGTCGTTTGGACTACGAAAAAGTTCAAGAAATCAAATACTTTCTCGAGAAGTTGGTAATCAAATATGCTGATGTGCCACTTGATGAGCTAGTAAGTAATGACATAGAGCCTTTTGCAGAAATCCGTGAACGTGACCTTGTATTAATCTCTAAGCATTATCAAGAGGGTTACTTCGACTTACGACTAATTGGTCACATTTCCTACCTAATTTATATAAGTTCGAAATCGTGTAGGGATTACTTTAACTCACGTTATAAATATGTATTTATTGATGAATTCCAAGATTCCGGCTTAGAACAGTATCTTTTATTTATTCGGCTAGCGGAGACTGGTCTTATAAGTTGGGCTATTGGGGATGTAAATCAGTCTATATTTGGTTTTGCTGAAAAAAGTTCCGACTATATCTTTCGATTAATGGAGAATCCCAAGTTCCTAAAACTCCCAATGAATATCAATCACCGTTGTCATGAAGCCATTGATTTTTACAGTAAAAAACTAATGAATTTTGATGTAACTTATTCCGGTGATTCAAGGGTCTTTGAGGTACATGATGCCGGAAATGAAAGCTCAATTGCAAGTTGGTTAACATCCGATTTGCACATTATTAAAGAAGTTTTCGGTGTTACACATAATAGTGAAATAGGTGTTTTAGCTAAGACAGAGAGAACCTTAGAGTTATTTTCACAACAATTAGAAGTGCCATATAGAATTCATCTCAAAACTCCCATTGAAAACGACCAAACTTCATGGGGAACAATGTTTCGGGATTTACTTTATTATGTACTCGGAAGCATTTCTATTTTTGATTTTATTGATAACTATTTAGATAGAGAATCACCTCAACTAAAATCTTTGGTAACTAAAGTAAAGCAGCTTATGATGCAACTAAAAACTAGTGTCAGACGTTATATGAATGATGAAACAGCCTTACTTGACATCATCTGTGATAAGTTTGAAGAAATAGCTAACTTAGTGTTTCCTGAATCCAAGAACGATAACTCGATATGTCTTGTTAGACAAATTTTTGAACAAGAACATCTGTTAAATACCTTCTCACCCTCAGATAAAAATCAAATACAACTAATGACTTTACATAAATCTAAAGGACTAGAATTTGACGTTGTAATTCACCTGGATTTATATCAATTCATTATTCCAGGGTACGATTGGGTAGTAAAGGGTATTAAGAGAGAGTTTCATGAATCGAGAAACCTTCATTATGTTGGCATTACTCGGGCAAGAAAAGCGTTATTTTTAGCAACCAGCGAAAACAGATTTATCGCTAAGACAAAGAAGTTTGATACTGCCCAACCCTCAGAGTTTCTCTTTACAAGTGGTATAGATGCTTATCGACTTAAATGGAACGAATTTAAAATCACAATGAAGTGAACATATATAACAAAGACTATGTTAATTCTCAATGTTGATTTTCAGCCAAAAATATAACCGCCCCGTAAAGGGCGGTTTATTAAGCTAACGTATCCGTTAGCGGAATCTTTCAGATTTACAGCACTATTGCACGCTCACCTAAATACTCAGAAAATCGAATTAAATAGCCATCAGGGTCTTGTACTAAAAATTGCTTTACTCCAACCTCTACATCTGTTTTACGATACCATTTTACTTCTGGTTCCATAAAAATCGGATAGTTTTGCGTATATAAATTATCATATATTAGTGCAATAGAATCTACATCAATTTGAAAATTAATGCCTCGTCCAAATGGATAAGTAAGCTCATCTGTTATCCAATTCCTTGATCTACCGATTTCTTCTAACATCAATTGCGCATTTCTTTTCTCTATATAAGCAAACCCTTCTTCTAATCGTTCATAGCGTATTTGAAATAAACATGTATCACACCAAAAAATAAGACTTTTTTCAATATTTATTACAAGTAACTCTGGTACTAAATCAATCATTTCTTCACATCCCTTTCGATTCTACGCCCGAGGGAGCTCAATAAAAAAGGAGGCTCCCGCGCCTTCACTTGGGCTACGTCCTCCACATTATATTCCATTTCCAATTACTAATTAAAGTATCTACGCGCGTAGCATGTAATGCTTAAAAAGGAGCTCCATCTTAATCTAAGCACTAAGAAAATACTTTATTTTCTTTGTACATCTATACGAATAAACGGAAAGATTTGTTGTGTTAAACTGCCAGTTAGTACAACAGGCTGCAGAGTGAATCATCAGCAGCCTACGTAGTGAAGCATTATGAAGCTATCGTATCCGTTAACCTTATTTTTTTCCAATCCTCTAGTAAGGCCCACGTAATCTCAGGTTCATCTCCTACTAGGGTTATCATTCGCTCCTCCTAGACCTTAAATGTTTTCTTTTATCCAAGAACGCAACTTATCAGCATAGAAAGAGCGTTCATCTGGATCGGACTGAGAACCCTTTGTCAGATAAAGTTGATCATTCACATATCTAGGGTAAACATGGAGATGATAATGCCACACGTCTTGATTGCCAGCAGGCTCATTATGTTGCCGCGTAGAAATCCCATCACATCCATATGTACTTTTCATTGCAAACGCTGTAAGCTGAGCCGCGTGGTGAATTTCAACAGCGTAATCCGCAGGGAGTTCAAAGATGTTCTCGAAATGTTGATTAGGAACAACAAGAACATGTCCTTTATTGTTTGGCCACCATTTGCTTGCTATAAATGCCGTTACCTTTTCATTCTGATAGATGATATCCCTTTGTTTTGTTCCCTGATTAGGTCGCTCGATACCCGAAACACGACAAAATGGACATTCGTATCCTTCGGGCTTATGTGAAAATGATGCTGTCATCTTTCTCATTCAACTCCTTTCATATTTCTCCAACCAGCTATTAGACGCAGGCAACTTCTGTTCGTTGCGTTATTCTGCCTGTTAGCGTGGAAAAGGCAGCCGATCGTTTGCCGACTGCCGTGTGTCTTTATTCTGCTATCGTTACCCGTTATCTCAAGCATTTCTTGCTGGATTGTTACCTATGAACTTGAGGAGACTTGACTCCCCATTCTTTATATAAGTCGTTTAGCTCATTTGATGTCTTTGAAACAAAATTTTTTACCACATCTTCTCTTAAATAAATCGGGGTTATCTGGGGTTCATTATCCGTATTGCGTAGCCACTGTAGCTTTATATCTCGGTATTGGCTTACTTCAATTTGAGTTACCAATGGTTCAATAGTGTAGGCGCTTCCTACTTGCAGCTTGTTGAGAACGGCTTCAGCCCATTCTTCTCTCCTTATTAAATCAAATTCCACCTGATTTGACTCATTATTATAGATTTTTCTTATCTCATCTTTTTCTCCTCGGTACTCACATTCAAAATTCGTATAAACTACTTCCGTCCATCTTATATCTGCATAGATGTGGGAAAAATATCCCAGTACATAATCTTTCCAGTCAATCTCATCATTTAGGTTTAAATAATCTAGGCATCTTTCCTTAAGTACTTCAATACTAGGAAATCTATCTCCACAAACAAAATGAGTGATACCCTTTTCTTTTCGTGTCACATTATCTCTTACATGGACAGCGTCTGGAGCAATACTCCCAATTAAAAAACTAGGAGATGGATTACGCAAACAAAGTTCTGAAGCAATTGCAAAATGGACCATTGGATAAGGCATTTTTAAGAACCTCCGAAGTTAAAAAAATGAAAAGGATACAGAAATTCCAACTAGCAGCTAAAACCAACATACTACATATTGGAACTATCGTATCCGTTAGCGTAATAAAATCCCTTATTTTTTGCTCCAGATATTTTTAAAAAGTTCTGTAACGGTTAAATGTACTATTCCTGTTTCGTTTAATGAGATTTCTTTTATTTCATAAGATTCAGACGGGAAAATATAGAAAGAAAAATCATCTCCGTCTTTATAGTTTAACCCACTCACACCAGATACTGAGCTGGCGTAGTTTTTGCTATTATATTGTGCTGCCATTTTAGCGGTCATATTTGTTGTAAATGAATTTCCGTTTACGGTAGCATGATGACCCCCTGAAATTAATGAAGCACCTGTTAGAGAATAATGTCCACTGGACCTAAAACCAATGCTATATCCTCCAGAATTTTTATCAATCCAGGATACATATATCCTATGGGTACCATCATTGTATAACTCTTTTCCGATATTACTTTCTAAATTTGACAGGTCAATTGCAATGCTATATTCCCCTTGTACAACATGACCGTTTCTATCAGTAAATACTTTGGTGTTATCCGCAATATAAGCGATCCCTCCAGTCCATAAACCAATCAAACCTGATAACCAAAGAAAAATTACGGCAGCAACTGGTATCATAATAAATAATACTTTTTTTATTTTCATTAGTTAAACCTCTCTCCTTGAGAATCTGTCGCCATATTGAAATTTTTCATAATCCTGGCGTTACGACAACCACATTTATTTTAACGTTTAGTATGAGTTCAGTTACGTTCTACTGCCCGTTACTTCAGTCGTCATGAGTTATCTTGAAAATAACCTCTGATAATAAGCAAAATCCCCAAAATAATTAAAACTATTGAAAATACAAGTGAAAACCATCCAATATTTTCAACGACTAAATTGCCGCCAGCACTAATTGGTTGCAATCGAGCCCCATCGTAAATCACACCAGCAACCAGTCGAAGTGAGTAAAGGATGATTCCGCTTAGAAAGAAAGTACAACCTACATAAATATTTTTCATTTCATATCCTCCGTTGTCACACTTACAATATAGAAGCTAACCACGATAATAAGTTACGCTAATTACCCGTTAGAAGGGTGCCGATCTTGCCGGCAAGCTGTCGCATGGAGCTATCGTACCCGTTAGTTCAACAAGAAAATGACCTTTTAACCAAAATCAACCCCTGATGCTGATCAATTCTAATCCCACGGATTATAGATCACATCCCCAACAGTCTGAGGATTCCAATACTCTACCTGTTCTATAATAGATGGGATGTTTTTTAATTCCTTATGTTCTTTAAGAATAAATGGTTTTTGTAAATCTTTAACCTTCATAACTCGGTAGTAGGATCCAAATTCTTTAGCTAAATCTTCATTATCTATAAAATGTAAGGGGAAAGTAGGACCAAGAATATCTCCCCAGTCATCGGACAGACAAAAAGCCAAAAAAGGATGTGCCTCGTTAATTAAAGCATAAACGGGATTAGGTTTACAAAAGAATTTTACTGCACAAAAATTGAAAGCAACTTCCTCAATACTACTTAGAATTTCACATTTTATTTGTTTTTTAGATGCAATTTCTTTACATTTTGAATAAAACTCATTTTTATTTATTGAAGGAGGCTTCTTTTCCTTTAAAGGTTGATAGTACCCTCCCGTTATACCATACGGTAGATGTAAATCCATACATACCTCCAAATTTTATACTTGTTTATATCACTGATTGTGGCTATATAGTTAACTATAATATAATTAATTCTTATTTAACTATCTTGCCCGTTAACACCACAAAGTCAGCCAATTAATTCTACGGCAGCCTCGTGGTCTGGGTTTTCAACTATCGTTTCCAGTTAGCGTAATGCCTTTACCGTTCGTTTGTAGTTATATTGATAGTCTCATTAGATTGTGACGAACTATCACTTCCCAAAGCCTGTACATGAATGTGGTCATGAAGTTTCTGATTACCGAACTCCCAAGTTACAGACCATCCATCATTTCCATCTTTGTCATAACCAATGAGTTCTCTTTCACTCCAGGTCTCCGTCCCTGTCGGAATTAACCAAAATAGAACGGTTTCTGTATTTTTGGCCTCGGCATGGATTGTCATCTTATTAACACCTTTTGGAACAACCCACCACCCTGATTCTTTGGGTAAATCCGTATACACACGTAGAAGCTGTGCGCGTGTATCCTCATGGTTTTGAGTTTGTCCAATAAGAAAGCTTATTGCTAGTATGACATGACTTAGTTTCACTTAAAATTCACCTCACTGGTTAATCTACCCAGTAATATGCAAATGTATTAAGTAAACCTGCCAAGTTGAATAGGCTGCCGATAAATTCGGCAGCCTGTTGTCATTGCGCTATCAGCTGCTGCAAAGCAAGTACCTCCACTATCGTACCCGTTAGCACAAGCAGCAACCCAGAATTGTTGCTTGATTCCTTATACCATGGAATTCGCAATTTTGAGCAAGTCTGTTGCTTTATACTTCGCTTTCAACATTTTCTTGTTTCCAATCGCAAGCGTATATTGCATCCCGTTCTTCTGGAATCGAAGTTCATATCCCAATTCGAATTTGGGCCGATACAACGCTTTCGTACCGTCCTTTAGCAGATAATACACATCGTCCTTCCCTTTGTACCGCTCGAGTTCTACCACGATCGGAGATGCTTTGACCCGGAAGTAGCCATTAAGCGCTTCGTTTCTATAGACTAGTTCAAGCGATTCATCGCCATCGACGAATCCGTTGAAATGAGTGATCTCGAACGGAAATTCAGTGGGTACCAGTACGTGCCTTTTGAACTTCTTTTGGTATTCCCGGATCAGTCGGGCCTCATCGACGAGCGGATTGGCCCCGTCGAACAGGACGCGGATTTTGGTTATTCGGTCGCCCTTTATGGCAAGTTCCCAGATGAAAGCAAGTCGTTCTCCCTTCAGCACTTCATCATCATAATGAGCCAGTAGGATTTTCACATCCTTCTCTGGAGAGGAAACGAGCTGTATTCCGCTGATATGGGAATTCTCCCTTACCTCAGGAATTTGTACGAAATCCTTATCTACATATTTTTTTGCCTGATCAAAATCGTTTCGCAATATGGCTTTTGCAAACTGGTCTGCTGGTCCCCGGGGAGCTTTACCTCCAGTTGGAACTGCCACGGCTTCGGATGGCGCTATGTTTTTCGCTGTAGCGCTTCCCGACAGCATCGATGTGAACAAGCTCATTACCATTAGAAGAAACAGTGCCTTAACTCTCATAACATCCCCCTTGGAAAAGTCTGCTCGCGGACATAATATTCTGCCAATGCGAAGTAGTCTACCCAAAGACCGGAAAGATATTTATTGAAGTAATCTGCCAGTTAGCTCAACGAGGCTGCCGTTCCATGCCGGCAGCCTCGTCCTCGTGAGTATTATGCTATAGTTCCGCGTTAGTAATTACTATTTTTCAAATTGAGTTAAGTGAAAAAAATAAATATCACATAAGTTCACTCAATATTGTTGAGTAACCAGAAAATAAATCGATCTCTTTATCTAATGTACTTTTCATTTTGGTTCCGCACTTCTCACTACAAATTGCAAAAATTCCATCGGTACCTTGTTGTTTAGCCTCTGATCCACTTGCCACAACAATAAATGGTACACTTGTATTTCTACTCTTTAAGTGTAATGAGATTATCTTCCCTTCCTGTTCATTAATATCTATACCTTGTTTAAATTTAACATTCAGACCAAAACAAGGTTTATCTTCTTTAATGTTCTTCATACACCAAGAGCATCTTAACATGATTGCTTGTTCTCCTTTTCCATTTTTTTTATTCCTGAAGTAAGGCAATGTAGAGACATGATTTCCTATATTTCAATTCATAATAGTGTTTCTTGTAATGCCACGTCCACAGCTCAATGGCAGCTGTTGCTATCGTATCCGTTTAGCTTAATTTCCCGAGTGAGGTTTAAAGCCATCACTACATCGAAATTCCCTAATAAATAAATTACTTATTCTTAGTATCCCAACTAATATTTTCTTTCCAATCTATCCAATTATTTTTAAGGGTTTCGATGATCCATTCCCCACCAAAAGTTATTGTCTGTTCATGAGATATATAAATAACCCAATCCATTGATTGATCGAACCAAAAACAATCATTATTCCAATAATAATCATCACTTTTATTCCAGAAATTAAAATCTTCAAGATCATCATTTTTAAAGGCTATTCCATCTTCTCGAAGCTGAATTAAAATAGTTACATTATGTTTTTTAAGTAGGTCTTTAATGAAATCCAAATTTTCCTGGGTTTGAACATATTGAAAATCAAAGGCTATTATGTCATTTCTAATGCAATCATCTAATGGGTACCAAAAGGGACCTTGATAATCCCATACATGACGGAATTTTTCATTGATTTGGTTAAATTCTTCATTAGATAGTCGATGGATAGTCATTTATTTTCAACTCACTTTAAGTAAATTTACCCGATTTCACATCATGTCTTATTTACGAACTTCATAATCATCAATTCATGAAGTATTCGCGAAATGATTGAACTATCTTGCCCGTTACTTCAATGAGCATCAAAAAGGAGCTGTCCTCGCGGCAGCTCCCCCACTATCGTGCCCGTTAGAGTAATGCAGTATTTTGTTTCATGACAAATGTTTCAGTTTGAGAAACCAGCAATTCTAATTCCTTAACCGTGTCTAGGACCAATTCATTTTCAAGATATTCAGGGTTTAAATATTTGTAATATTCTTTTAGCTCGGATAAATTAGTAATCAATTGATTCGGTAGGGGATTTTTACTTCGTTCAGCCAGACGCTCCGACCAGATTGCTTCATCACTACATATACAATGTATTATCTTTAACTCTCCCCCTCTTTCCTTCACCCATTGCTCTAAACGTAATACACCGTTATTGTCATTAAATCCGAAATCAAGAATGATGCTCGCGTCTGAATCAATAACCGTCTGTAACAATCTAAAAAGAAAGTCAAAACATAATTTGTTTCTTAAACTATGCTCTTGGACAACACTAGCTGAAGCGTCATAAATATCATCCTTATGCAATACAACCAATTTCAGTCTCTTACTAAGCTCATTCGCTAATGTTGATCTTCCAGTTCCAGACTTACCCCTAAATAAAATGATTTTTGACATAGATCCTCCCCTAGTTTGGTGGATGGATTACAACTAATTAATACTACCTCCGTTCTCGTTATCCTGCCAGTTAGCCATCCATGCATCTCTTATGCTGCACCACAGAGCATGAAAGTTAATCCGTTCTTTCATGGTAGTTGAGTATCTTTTACACTAGATAAATGTATGACCAGCATTCTCCAATACTGATTTTGCTTTTTCTATGGAATCCACTTTAATCAACAAGTAGTCCGTATTAAAAGTAGAAATAGCAAAAATGCTTATATTGTTTTCCGCCAATGGGTTGGCTAAAGAAGATAATATACCTGTTAACGCAAAATCCAATACCCCCTCTACTTTTATGCATTTCCAATCATGCTCCACGTCCTTTAGAATACTATCGGGAACATTGGAGGTAGGACATACAATAGAAAGTTCTTCGTTTGTACGTGTAATCGAAAAGAATTCGCCTTTTCCCGCCCAAGATGGTATCTCTTCTTTTGGTGGCAATTTCACAACAGAGAATAGCGTGTCCAATATGACTAGATTCATGTTTATCCCCCTCAATTAGAGTTGTATATTACACAATAACAATATTTCATTTATTGCACAATCCTGCCAGTTACTTCAATGAAGGACGGCAGCCGATCGTGTGGCCGGCTGCCGTTGTGTCTTGTGGAACTATCGTACCCGTTAGTTGAACTATAAATTTATTACAATTGCTTCTTAAAGCGTTTTTTGAAGCCTCTCTGGTCCGCAGAATAACCAATCGACTCATAAAAATTATGTGCGGATTCACGATTACCACCAGATACAAGAATAACATAGTTACATTGATTCTTTTGTCCAAATTCTTCAAGCGTCTTCATCAGCAACTTTCCTACGCCCCGACCTTGATATTCTTTTGAAACAACGACGTTCTCTACCAACATAAAAGGATCACAATTGCCAACCAAGTCGTAACAAATTATTCCCATGGAAGTACCAATAACTTTATTTCCGATACAGGCCACAGCAACATAATATTTTGGATCACCAGATATTATTTCAACCTGTTTTTTCATAGCGTTTAAATTAGACTCACTGCCAGTAAATTCAACAAACAATTTGGACAACACAGATATATCATCGATCGATGCCTTTCTTACCTTGATTTGGTCCATTTTAAGTCCCCTCCGATTCGGCTCACTCGTATTTATTTCAATAAACAAAATGTTTTTGTAATTTTTACTGAAGAACTGCCCTTTCGGAAAATCGGGAACCACGTTATATACAGCACAATAAGCGAGATTTTAGTAACCAAGCTCTACTGCCCGTTCGGAGTGATGGTAACGATCGATTCGCGGCAGCGTCATTAAGCTCTTGTACCCGTAGTTAAAGAGACATTTGAAAATGATGACAAGTAATATCTAATCCACTTTTGAGGTAGAATCTATGAGCATCGTGTCTATGCACACCAGAATCTAGATGAAATTGTTCACATCCATTTAATTTTGCTTGATCTATTAGCCAATCCCATAAGATTTTTGCATAACCTTTACGTCGGTTTGTTTCATTTGTAATCAAATCATCTACATAAAAATAATTTCCCCAGGCTAGAGATTCAGTAATCCTATATCCAGCTGCTGCTTTAACTTCATTATTTTCAATGACGGTAATTAAATTAAAAGCATAATTATCTTGCAATCGTTTGATTTTTTCTAAAAAATTATCTTCTGTTAGATGCGGACGTAGTTGTTTGAAAGTGCTAAAAGTAGCCATAATTTCTGAATCAGATTTCATTATTTTTACAATTGGCTGCATTTCATTCATCCCCTTATATTTCTGTGAAAATCCCTAAAATAATTCGTGCTTCTTGTTCAATTATCCTGCCCGTTAGCGCAATGGAGGCCGCCGATCCATTGTGTTCGGCAGCCCCATGCGTTATCTGAACATTATAAGTTCACTTTCTCTTTCCAGAAAATAATCCAATCACTAATGAGACCCCAATTAAATTAAAAACTACTGGTGAACTAAGTAGTGTAAACACTGAGTACGGTATCGGTCCTAAATTAAGATAGAAGAAATATCCAACGATTGTAAATGAACTTGCAAGAAATAATGGTAAAAAAACTATCAAGATTATGGGTTTATTTATTGAAACGTTTTTACCGATAATCGCGAAAGCACCTAAGAAGAATCCGTCGATAATATAGATCACATATGGATATAACGTATACGGTAATAGATCAAACGTTTCTCTAGCCATCCGTTCAAAGTGGTTTAAAATATCAGACCGAAAGTATATCCATATAAGAGTAGCTATTAATAAAATGCCGTATTGAATGTATCTATTCTTAATCACCCTACTCCCCCTGTCCACATTAGCAGAATAAAGTCAGTATTCATTGCTGAACGCTTGATACGTTCAGTTGAATATACGTGTTCGTTACAACAGGATTTCGGATTAATCCCTAAAGCACCGCACACAGCGCAATTTCACTCTCCTGCTTTTATAGAAGGCTGCCGATCCATTCAGGTCAGTGGCAATCTCACGATGTTCATTGAACTATCGTACCCGTTAGCGTAATAAAGGGTTTTCTTTGGATGGGTCAGGGTACGTTATTATCACTGAGTCTGCAATCTCAACTAAATGATCAGGTGAAACTTTTTCTGCAGCCCGATGATCCACACTTACTGCCAATAGTTCCGTAAAAAGCTGTACTGTTATCTTTAAGTTTGTATATTTTTACTACATTCCTTTTCGGAGGGAAATTCATTTTATTGCTAGCTGGTCGAACCCTAATCAAATAATGGTTAGCACCATCAAACTCGCTAATAAACTCGATTTCAAGTTCATCATTAATTTCACCAATTGAATTGTTGCACCTACCGAACTGATGAGTGAAAACAATCGGGGGCAATTTAAGTGGTAATCTTATATCTCGACCCCAATGTTCCTCACATTCTACAACCGCATCATCAACCGATTTATAACCCATTTTCAGAGGCAATTCCTCAAGTGGTTCTTGAGCTGAAGCGAATTCTTTCCCTGAAATGATGTAAACTGACAGCAACAATGTAACAATTAGTTTCCACATGTAGTTGTAACACCTTTCGTGTTTTTATATATCTTACCCAGACTTAGTAATAATTCTCAATCCTCCGTTAATTCAACAAAAAAACAGCCGATCGATTAGTTCGGCTGCCGTCGTGGTATTCATTTACTATCGTACCCGTTAGCCATCCATGCCGCACAAAGCGCGTCACCACAGAGAATGAAAGTTAATCCGTTCTTTCATAGTAGTTCAATAAAGGCAGTGTGAGTAAAATTCGTCAATGTTACAAGTAAAGGATGAAAAAGAACAGCGCAGCCAAAGCAAACCGATAATATGCGAACCAAGATAATTTTACCCGTTTAATTATGTTTAGAAAAGTCACGATTGCAATCATTGCTACTATAAAAGCTGCTGCTGAACCAATAAGAAACAAAGGAATATCTTCTTTGGTGAGAAACTCACGGCTTTTGTATAAATCCAGTCCTGATGCCGCAAACATCATCGGAACCGAAACAATAAATGTGAATTCCGCCGCTGCCTTTTGGCTCGTCCCGAGCAGCATACCTCCAGAAATCGTCGAACCCGAACGGGAAAAGCCTGGCCATAAGGCAAAGCATTGAAACAATCCAATGCCGAAAGCCTGCTTGTATGTAATATCATCCATAGATTCGGCCGTAATGCGCCTCTGGAATTTCTCTGCAACAATCATTAAAATGCCGCCGAAGATGAGGCTGTACAGTACAGGGGTGGGACCGAATAAGTACTTCTTGATGATACTGTATAGAGTGAGACCGACCAAGACTGACGGCAACATAGCCAAGATCACATGTACTACATTAATACCTGGACGTTTTACGGATTCTGGAGTTAGCTTAAAAAAACCTATGAATCGATTCCAGTACAAGACCAAAACAGCCAGTACAGCTCCTAATTGAACAACGATTTTAAAGGTCGATGCCCGCTCTCCTTCAAAGTTCAATAGATGGCCTGTCAAAATCATATGACCAGTTGACGATACAGGTAAAAATTCAGTCAGCCCCTCTACTATACCCATAACGATTGCTTTTATAAGATCGTTCAACTTGTTCCTCTCTCCTCGCTTCCATGTATACTCATATTATAAGCTAGTTGGAATATCACGTTAAGCAAATCTTGCTCAACTATCGTACCCGTTAGCCATCCATGCCGCACAAAGCGCGGCACCACAGAAAATGAAAGTTAATCCGTTCTTTCATAGTAGTGCAATCGACCAATTTCAAAAGCTTTTTCTATTGCTGATCTGTAGTTATCCCATTTAAAGTGGAAAGGCCCGATATCAAGCAGTTGATTATTATGTTCTAAGTAAAAATTACTCCACTCAACAATATCTGATTCTGATTCTTTATCAATAGCTACAGAGATATTACCACATTCTAAATCACCGCACTGTGGGCAAATCAATATTGGGTACCTATGATACTTCAATTCAAAGGGACATCTAAACAAAAAATAATCGGTTATAAGCTGTTGATGCTCCTCATTCCCCCAACCAAAGGCAGGCACAAGGTCATACTTTTTAAGCCTTTGATATAAGGACATCGAATCAATGATTATGTCAGCAAATACTGTGATCTTATCTTCTTTTGATCCATCTTCAGCATATCTGCTAGCTAATCTTGCTTCTAGAAAATTTATATTAGTCATGGCTCCCCCATTGAAAGTTTTAGAACTGCTGGTCATGGAGCTATCGTACCCGTTAGCCATCCATGCCGCACAAAGCGCGGCACCACAGAGAATGAAAGTTAATCCGTTCTTTCATAGTAGTTTAATCAAGGATAGCTATTAAATACGACTTCGAAAACCATTCCAGTCATTCTCTAAAAAATGTTTCATCAGTAATTTGGATTAGTTTATCCGTCGCTTCTTTACTTGCAGGATCAGTTACCAGCACCATAAATACATCTCTTAATTCATCTGCTCTAGATAGAACTTTATCTTTTGACTTATCCTCTCTCAAAGAAATATATAGGTTATACAAACTAATATCCAAGTTATCATTCTGTTCCTCATAAGAAGTTAATTCAGAAATTGAGGCCACATTGGAAACACTCGATAAGACGGATCGATACGTATAGTCATTCATCATCATGCTAAAACTGCCGAGAACGTTGCTTAGTTCATACTTAAATTTTTTATCAATTGAGTTTTGTAAGTTTTGTGCTTTGGTATTCTCTTCAACATAGTTGTATCCCATGATTATGAAGCCAAGAACAAGAAGCGAGATGATAAAGAAAGTCCATTTCTTCAACCTGCAACACCCCTTTAATGATCTTACTCCATCTCAGCCATCCCCAATCTTTTCGGAACATTGGGGTATCCTGTCCGGTTTCCCTAACGGCAATGTAAAAGCCACTTCTATACTAACACATATTGGAAGTAACCTGCCCGTAGCACAATGACGGCTGCCCCGCGGCAGCCGTTTTGGTGTTGA